>CANMKX010000298.1 GCA_947498595.1 uncultured Aquimarina sp. | reverse complement strand
TACAACCACGCAGCAAACAAACATTGCGTTGAGATACGCTGTACAACCACGCAGCAAACAAACATTGCATTGAGATACGCTTTGCAACCACACAGCAAACAAGCATTGTATTGAGATATGCTGTACAACCACGCAGCAAACAAACATTGCGTTGAGATACGCTGTACAACCACGCAGCAAACAAACATTGCATTGAGATA
>CANMKX010000297.1 GCA_947498595.1 uncultured Aquimarina sp. | reverse complement strand
AATCGATACTTACCTGCTTTATCTGTAAGCGTATAATGAACATTCGCTATTGTATCTTTAGGAGTAGCTATAATAGTAGCATATGGTAATGGTTGAACCAACGTATCTATAACTTGCCCATACATAGTAACTTCATTTTTTTGCCCTAACAATAAGGTAGCAGGTAACAATAGTATAAAAAATAACAGGTAATATACTTT
>CANMKX010000296.1 GCA_947498595.1 uncultured Aquimarina sp. | reverse complement strand
TTCGATAAAGAATAGAGCCCTTCTTTTAATCCTTGATTTCCGATCGCTAAAGAATTATAGCTTTGAAAATAGGAGTTGTTGCTATAAGCTATAGCTTCTGGAAAAGTTGTTTTTAATTGTGTACTAAAAGTAATTTTTTTAGCAGCCGTTAGTTTTAAGCTACCTAAAAGCTCTGGTAAAATAACCCAGCGATCATTAGA
>CANMKX010000295.1 GCA_947498595.1 uncultured Aquimarina sp. | reverse complement strand
AGAACAGAAAACACCGTTTTAAAAGCATGGAAAAAGGCTATACAAACACGAGCAATTACAGATAATCATATTTTTCATTCTGATAGAGGTGTACAATATGCTAGTAATCAAATAAAGCAATACTTTAAAAATCTACTTAAAAATCAAACCCAAAGTATGAGTAGAAAAGGGAATTGTTGGGATAACGGTGTGCCACGAAA
>CANMKX010000294.1 GCA_947498595.1 uncultured Aquimarina sp. | reverse complement strand
GACGATCCTTGTACATTTGATAGCGATTATAGATTTACAGTAACAGCAACAGGAACGGGTCAATTGACTTATGAAATAACAGGACAAACAGCAGTAGCAGATGGAGGATCACACGAGTTTGTCGTGACTACATCAGGAATGTATACAGTAACGGTTCGAGATCCAAATGGATGTTTTGATACGGCTATGATTGAAGTCTT
>CANMKX010000293.1 GCA_947498595.1 uncultured Aquimarina sp. | reverse complement strand
AATACCAGCTACCCCACCAACACCTACAGTTATCAATAATTGTGGAAATAGTGTGTTAACAAGAAGTAATCCACCAAGTGGGCTTACATACTATTGGCAGAGTAATGCCGAAGGAACAAGTAGGAGTACCAATACGAGTACTATAACACGTACATCAGGGAGTCGTTATTATTTACGAGCTCGTAACAATAGTACAGGAT
>CANMKX010000292.1 GCA_947498595.1 uncultured Aquimarina sp. | reverse complement strand
AATACCAGCTACCCCACCAACACCTACAGTTATCAATAATTGTGGAAATAGTGTGTTAACAAGAAGTAATCCACCAAATGGGCTTACATACTATTGGCAGAGTAATGCCGAAGGAACAAGTACGAGTACCAATACGAGTACTATAACACGTACATCAGGGAGTCGTTATTATTTACGAGCTCGTAACAATAGTACAGGAT
>CANMKX010000291.1 GCA_947498595.1 uncultured Aquimarina sp. | reverse complement strand
TTACCAGAATTATTAACTACTCATTTTAATTTAACAAGACATCGTCTTCAGGGGGAAGACTTGCATTTATATTTTGAAGAAAAAGGGAGCGTTCCACAAGAGTTTGGTAAAGCTTTAATTATTTCTCATGGCTTTCATAAAGAAATTACAATCCAAGATTTTCCCTTGAGAGGAAGAACCGTCCTTCTACATATTAAACG
>CANMKX010000290.1 GCA_947498595.1 uncultured Aquimarina sp. | reverse complement strand
CTTGATTCGGTTTCTTATAAAATAATTAATGATTCTCTTTATTGTAAAGCTCTTGGAGAATATTATCATTTTCAATTCTTAAAAATTAGACATGACAATAAAATTGTTGAAGGTCGTATAAATAACTTTTTGGTTGATTATGATATAGAAACGCGAAGTATAAACCTCAAAAATATAAGCAACAAAGAATACATTCATAGAC
>CANMKX010000289.1 GCA_947498595.1 uncultured Aquimarina sp. | reverse complement strand
TACTAGGTTGTTCTCTATAACGAACCTATCTGATGATAATTTTTTTTATCTAATCAAAGATAAGGAAAGAGAACGATGTATTAAAATCAACACACTAACTGTAAGTTGTTTACAATGTAAAGATTTTTTTGAAAAACACTCCAAAATCGTACAATAGTCGGAAGTATTTTATTTTTAAGGAAAAGAGGTTGTTTATTGGATG
>CANMKX010000288.1 GCA_947498595.1 uncultured Aquimarina sp. | reverse complement strand
GGTCTGCATTATTCAGTCTCTTACATCTCCTCTCTTATGAGGTTGTTAGGATTAAAAAGTATTCTGAAAAAGAAATACATAGTGACTACTGATTCTAAACATGATTTAACAGTAGCAGAGAATACATTAAATAGAGAATTTCACTCTTCACAATTAGGTGAAAAATGGGTGTCAGATATCACCTATATCAAAGTAGGAAACTC
>CANMKX010000287.1 GCA_947498595.1 uncultured Aquimarina sp. | reverse complement strand
GTTATTTTGATATTATTTGTTGTTTGTTATGCGCTTAGCTGTTGCATCCTACTTATAAATGCTTGATTTACTTTTTGTAATAATTGTTTGGCTGCTATTTCTTTAGGGATTTTATGTTGATAAAACTCTTTAATCCATCTACCAATAGTAAGATAGTGCTTATCTCTGTTTTTAATTCCGTTTTTAAATTCGTGGCAATCTAT
>CANMKX010000286.1 GCA_947498595.1 uncultured Aquimarina sp. | reverse complement strand
AGAAAAATCTAGATAGTTTTTTAATCAAATCTAGAAAAAAAGCTTTTTTTTTAATCTATGTTTAATGTAAATATAAAATCCCCTTGGAATCCTTTGTATTTACTGAGTTTTTGATTTTCTACTCACTTCACTTTGAAGAAAAACATACAGTTGTTCCTGTGAAGGAATTGTTGAAGCTATGTTCTTTCAAATAATCAAGCCGT
>CANMKX010000285.1 GCA_947498595.1 uncultured Aquimarina sp. | reverse complement strand
CGATCGTTTTCACGTTCAAAAACTAGCATTAGAAGCTTTACAAGCAATTAGAATTAAACATCGATGGGAAGCTATAGGTATAGAAAACCACCAAATTAAAGAAGCTAAGAATGCTCAAAAAAAATATCATCCTGAAATCTTTAGTAATGGAGATACAAGAAAACAGCTTTTAGCTAGAAGTAGGTACTTACTTTATAAATCCCCT
>CANMKX010000284.1 GCA_947498595.1 uncultured Aquimarina sp. | reverse complement strand
TCGATGGTAAGTAATCGCTGCATTCACAACTTCTCGTTCTTGACCAAAAACGAATAATTTTGCTACATAACTCATATGTGTAAAATGGTATTATAACTAAAGAAAGTTTGTGTACGCAAATGTAAAGTTTCATCCTGTAGTTTTGTTGTGGTTTTACCACCGTATTTTTTAGGATTTTAGTAAATCCCAAACAAGGCTAATAATTT
>CANMKX010000283.1 GCA_947498595.1 uncultured Aquimarina sp. | reverse complement strand
ATGCTGGCAAAACAAGACGTGAAAGTAGATCAGCACACCGCCCGCGAGTCACTCCTGTCAACCTATGTTGATAAACTGTGGGAACTAGCCAAAGACAAGCTTTACGCTAAGATTCATCTTAGTTTAGCCCAAGAGGATATCGCCAAAACACATCTATACAAATGGTATGAAACCATTCCTACGCTTCGTTTAGATTTTGTGCATGC
>CANMKX010000282.1 GCA_947498595.1 uncultured Aquimarina sp. | reverse complement strand
ATAAAAATTATAATGCAATGCCGTGATTACTTGATAATAGTAATGGTGTACTGTGTTATTGTCGGTTATATTCATAAGTAGGTGTTTTTAAAAAAGGGATTGTAGAAAAAAGTAAACTGCCTCCGCATGCCTTTTTGGAGACAGCTACTTCTTTCAGTAATAAATCAATCAAAACTCATGTTCAAAAATCATGTATTGATCAAGATA
>CANMKX010000281.1 GCA_947498595.1 uncultured Aquimarina sp. | reverse complement strand
TTGATATAAATAAGTTCCGGGTCCTTGCCCTCCTGCTGCTGTTACTGTGATTGTTCCATTTAAATCATCATGACATAGTAAAGCACTTCCTACTGATGTTGATGTTATATTGGTCGGCGCATTAATAACAACATCTTCTGTTGCAATACATCCATTGGCATCTCTTATACGTACCGTATAAGCTCCTGCATCTAAATTTGTGAAAGTTG
>CANMKX010000280.1 GCA_947498595.1 uncultured Aquimarina sp. | reverse complement strand
CAAATAATAGCATGGTATACTCCAGAAATAGCGGTTCCTTTCGGAATTCTAGGCTATGGAGGATTACCCGGACTAATTCTAGAACTTGACAATGAGGGATATCGTTTTTATGCTACACAAATCGAACTTAAGACAGTAAAAAAACAACTCCCAATACTTGAAGACGGAATCTCTATGGATACAACAAGCTATCAAGCAATGCAGTTTAA
>CANMKX010000279.1 GCA_947498595.1 uncultured Aquimarina sp. | reverse complement strand
GATTATGTTTCTGTTATCAAAAATAGCATAAAATTCTAATAATCAAAATATTTATATATATTTGATTGTAATATAGTATCTTTTTTAAATTAAAAAGACTGTAAAAAAGAATCATAATGAATCAAGATATATTATAATGAATCAAGATATATTATAATGAAACCTAAATATTTTCTAATGTATCCTAATGAACTCTAAACAACATCTTGT
>CANMKX010000278.1 GCA_947498595.1 uncultured Aquimarina sp. | reverse complement strand
ACGTGAAGGTCTGCATTATTCAGTCTCTTACATCTCCTCTCTTATGAGATTGTTAGGATTAAAAAGTGTTCTGAAAAAGAAATATATAGCGACTACTGATTCTAAACATGATTTAACAGTAGCAGAGAATACTTTAAATAGAGAATTTCACTCTTCACAATTAGGTGAAAAATGGGTGTCAGATATCACCTATATCAAAGTAGGAAACTC
>CANMKX010000277.1 GCA_947498595.1 uncultured Aquimarina sp. | reverse complement strand
AAAGGAAAAAAACTTAAAGACGATGTACTTACCTCCATTACGATAACAGGAAATAGCACCAAAATACCATTAACCATCATTCAACAAGTATCGTTATGAAAATGATCCGTATCTCCGAGACAGGAAATCCTTCTAATTATATAGAAATACCAGCATTAGAACGTATTCGATTACAAGCAGCGGTTTCTTTTTATCGATCACAACAGCACCT
>CANMKX010000276.1 GCA_947498595.1 uncultured Aquimarina sp. | reverse complement strand
GCATCAGCAGAATCTTTCAATGCTAAGATAAAAGCTTTTAGAGCACAATTTAGAGGTGTCAAAAATATTGAATTCTTCCTTTTTAGATTGACTCAAATTTTTGCATAAACACAACAATTGTTCTTGATCCAAGTTTATTGTTATTACTCTTTCTTTGAGAAAAAAAAGCATAAAAAAAACCCTTCACTAATATTATTAATGAAGGGTTCTAAAA
>CANMKX010000275.1 GCA_947498595.1 uncultured Aquimarina sp. | reverse complement strand
ACAGCTAGAAATAAAAAATGGGCTAAAGATCAAAATCAACGTCAAGGTTCCAATAATAAGAAAAGTCGTTATACAAGCAATAAAACACATTATAGTCCTACAGATCCAGATGCTAGAATTAGTGTAAAACCTGGTAAGGCACGAAAACTTAATTATAGCAGTCAACTGAGTGTAGATACAGCTCATCATGTAATTACGGATATAAAGGCCTATCA
>CANMKX010000274.1 GCA_947498595.1 uncultured Aquimarina sp. | reverse complement strand
GAAAAATGAATTTCCATTAATCAAGGCTATTCCTCTAAATTTATCAAAAATCTTATTGAGATTTTCTTTGTTATTTATGATATATACCATAACAAACTCCTTACTCCATCTGGGATTTGGGAGTTCTTTTATCAGTGTCTGTATTATTTTGTCTGGATAAAATTGTATTCCGATCATCTTTTGATGATGAATCAATAAATGTTTTAAGGTGATAT
>CANMKX010000273.1 GCA_947498595.1 uncultured Aquimarina sp. | reverse complement strand
AGTGGATTAGGAGACAGTCCAAGCGGAACAGACGATGTAAGCGATGCCGCTTCTGACGATCCAGCTACAGGAACAAGCGATGATCCAACAGTTACGACTTTATCAGCAAGTCCAAGTATGGCAATCAGCAAAGTAGATACCTTGGATTTGGGAGGAAACGGAACATTAGAAGCCGGAGATGTGATCAATTACACCATTACAGTTAACAATACAGGA
>CANMKX010000272.1 GCA_947498595.1 uncultured Aquimarina sp. | reverse complement strand
CCATCGAAGCTGAAAGAAAATATAGTACTACTAGTGTGTTAAAAATTGTGAAACAAGCAGCCAAAAAAGCTAAGGTTCTACAATCAGTGCATCCGCATATGTTAAGGCATAGTTTTGCTACCCATTTATTAGAAGAAGAAATAGATTTACGATACATTCAGGTTTTATTAGGGCACAATTCTAGTAAAACAACTGAAATTTATACGCATGTAGCTA
>CANMKX010000271.1 GCA_947498595.1 uncultured Aquimarina sp. | reverse complement strand
GTCCGTTCTAAAATCTGACGAGTAGAAATTAATGTATGAGTTAATTCACTCTTGATTTCAAAAACGGGTAATTCATCTTGAGATAATTCAAATTTTTCAATCAATTCCAAATCATTTTCATTTACAATTCGAGAATGACTCCAAGAATCAATATCTATAGCACTTCTTTTAATTGAAGCGATTGTTATATTTCTAATTGACTTATCGGTTTTCATT
>CANMKX010000270.1 GCA_947498595.1 uncultured Aquimarina sp. | reverse complement strand
AAAACAATTCGCGTTTCAGGAAGTGTATTAAACGATGTAATTGAATACGACATAGTGGTAGAAAATACTGGAAATGTTACCTTAAGTAATATTGATGTTGTAGACGTTAATGCAGATGGAGGAGTTGTAATAGGCAGTCCGATAGTTAGTTTAGCTCCCGGAGCTAGTGTAACAGTTACAGCAAATCAAACGATTACCCAATCGATGATTGATTTGGG
>CANMKX010000269.1 GCA_947498595.1 uncultured Aquimarina sp. | reverse complement strand
TAAATAGGAATAAATAAGGAATTATAAAATAAACAAAACAAGAAACCCTAAGAAATTAGGGTTTTTTCTATTAAAAGAACAAAGGGGAAAATAATAGAGGTATATAAAAGCTACGGTATTAACGTATTAAGAAAAAGTTATGGGAGAATTAAGAAATAAGTAAGAAAAAAGCTTGTAGAAGTAAAAAAGAGGTGTATCTTTGCACCCGCTTAGCGCAC
>CANMKX010000268.1 GCA_947498595.1 uncultured Aquimarina sp. | reverse complement strand
AATCCAATATCAAAATTAGAATTATTTACATTCAAACTCTCTAATCCTGGTGATAATGGATTGTCTGGATCTCCATTATTAAACTCTGTTGCATCAATACCAAATTGTGTAAATCGATAACTGATCCCAAAAGATAAATAGTGATCATTATATGCATCTAATGTTAAGTGATGTGCAAATGATAATTGAACTCCTCGCTGAGTTGTAAATCCATTTCT
>CANMKX010000267.1 GCA_947498595.1 uncultured Aquimarina sp. | reverse complement strand
CTGTCAATCAATATTTCAATGAACTCTCTTCTCTACTGAGATTCTTGCTAAAAACTAAGGACTCGAACCTTATTAAACCACCTGATGTTTTTCTTTATTTGCGAGGGCAAAACTAACACTCTTTTTTATTCCTCGCAAGCTTTTTTTTGAAAGTTTTTTTTATCTTTTTAAAAGACTTTATTCTTTCTCTATCAACTCCTTCCCTTCTTTATCCTCTC
>CANMKX010000266.1 GCA_947498595.1 uncultured Aquimarina sp. | reverse complement strand
CTGGGCAATTCTATCTGAAACTGTCGGTATCCCTAACGGTCTAAGTTTACCGTTTGACTTAGGAATCTCAACTCTACGTACGGGATCAGGAAAATAACTCCCCGAAGACAAACGGTTCCAAATTTTATATAGATTATTCTTCAAATTGGTTTCAAAATCTCTTATTGTCTCTCGGTCAATTCCAGCCGATCCTTTATTAGATTTGACCAAAAGATAGGC
>CANMKX010000265.1 GCA_947498595.1 uncultured Aquimarina sp. | reverse complement strand
ACTATTTCTGAATTTGAACTATTGTTACGAGATTGTATTGGTCTTGCTTTCGATGTAGATAGCAGTGTAGACGGAGGGATTTCTTATGAAGTTTTTGAAGCCATTGTAAGTGCCTGCGAAAGCAACAATGAAAATTAAGATATGGAAAAAATAAAGTCATCGTAAACTTTTTTACGATGGCTTCTTAAAAAAATGAAAAGATGAACAAACACTACTTATA
>CANMKX010000264.1 GCA_947498595.1 uncultured Aquimarina sp. | reverse complement strand
AGCTTAAAACTAACGGCTGCTAAAAAAATTACTTTTAGCACACAATTAAAAACAACTTTTCCAGAAGCTATAGCTTACAGCAACAACTCCTATTTTCAAAGCTATAATTCTTTAGCGATCGGAAATCAAGGATTAAAAGAAGGACTCTATTCTTTATCGAACATCAGATATTCAAGTCAAAGTTTATACAGAGGTCTCAACCTATTTATAAATGCTAGATA
>CANMKX010000263.1 GCA_947498595.1 uncultured Aquimarina sp. | reverse complement strand
AGTGGATTAGGAGACAGTCCAAGCGGAACAGACGATGTAAGTGATGCCGCATCCGATGATCCAGCTACAGGAACAAGCGATGATCCAACAGTTACGACTTTATCAGCAAGCCCAAGCATGACAATCAGTAAAGTAGATGCCTTAGATGTAGGAGGAAACGGAACATTAGAAGCCGGAGATGTCATTAATTACACCATTACAGTTAACAATACAGGAAACGT
>CANMKX010000262.1 GCA_947498595.1 uncultured Aquimarina sp. | reverse complement strand
AAAACTAAGTATTGGTTTTAAAAATAATATAGGAACCTATAAAACAGGAACGACCAATACCCGTTTTTTACGTCAAATACCTTACCTGCGTATCAGTCATCGTTTTTTTAAAACGATACAATTCCAATTAAACTACGATTATATCCACTATCAAAATAAAACAATCAATCAGAATAGTACCTATCAAGAAACAAGTGCTACCATTAGCTATGCAAAAGAAAA
>CANMKX010000261.1 GCA_947498595.1 uncultured Aquimarina sp. | reverse complement strand
TATCAAAAGAATTTAAAAGGAAAAATACCGCTAGTCAACTTTCAAGGAAATAATCGTATCGTATCATCAGTACAAAGTACTAATTTTTCAGAACGACTTGAAGTAAAAGCAAATATTACAAAAAAAATTAATCAAATAGCATATCAATTAAAAACAACAACACTATTCAACTCTTATCAGCAAATTATAGAAGGCAATCGAGAAACCTATTCTAACACCTCGT
>CANMKX010000260.1 GCA_947498595.1 uncultured Aquimarina sp. | reverse complement strand
GCTCCAGTAGCACCTATATTACCTTGGATACCTTGTGCCCCAGTAGCACCTGTATTTCCTTGAATACCTTGAACTCCAGTAGCACCTGTGTTTCCTTGGATACCTTGTGCCCCAGTAGCACCTGTATTTCCTTGAATACCTTGTGAACCAGTAGCACCTGTGTTTCCTTGGATACCTTGTGCCCCAGTAGCACCTGTGTTTCCTTGAATACCTTGCGCTCCAGT
>CANMKX010000259.1 GCA_947498595.1 uncultured Aquimarina sp. | reverse complement strand
AAGGCAATCTAATATTAAATATCTATTAAAAAAATAATGCAATTCTATGCATTTTAATGAATACTATAGGATTCGCTTAACAGCCATATTCCTTGTAAACACGCTACTTACAGTGTTTTTAAATCTATTGGAGTTTTATATTTATTTTCTTACCTAAAGAAAATATAATTTGAAAATAAAGAGATTTAGTTTCCCCATATTCTTATCCATAAATCGGAGAGTAATT
>CANMKX010000258.1 GCA_947498595.1 uncultured Aquimarina sp. | reverse complement strand
ACTTCTGTTAATAGTAGTTGGAATGCTGATCAACCATGTGGAGAAGAATTAATTTGCGTCGAACTTCAAGTAATTTATACTAATGGAGATCCTGGATGTGGTATAACAGCTCAAGGGTTATCATACCAAGGTTCTGATGGTCATTATCTACCTGATTTCAATGGATTTATAGAATTTATGGTATGTCCTGACAGCACTTTTCAATTAGGAGCATGCTTAACTCTTT
>CANMKX010000257.1 GCA_947498595.1 uncultured Aquimarina sp. | reverse complement strand
ACACTTTCTAAAGCGCAATGAAGAATTCTATCGGTAAGCCGTATGAGCGAAAAGTTCACGTACGGTTTGATGAAGGGAGCACTGATAGTTTCGAAAATATTAATATCTTTAGAAGATATAATAGAACTATCAGGCTCTACTCTACGGTGCAATTGTCCATTTTGATCTGACAATTTTTTCGGAGGGATGCGCTGGGATTATGGAGTTTTCTTCTGATAAAGAGTACG
>CANMKX010000256.1 GCA_947498595.1 uncultured Aquimarina sp. | reverse complement strand
TTGCAGACCCTTTAGCCCATACCGAAGTACAAACTCAATTTCAAATGGCACCTTATTATAATATGTTACTAAAAGGATTTTTTGATCAAAAACTTAGAAGGAAATCAGTTTTGTATAATAAGTTCTTTGATTTTGGGATAGGGTTGCATATTTCAGCACCAGATTTTAATGGAGATGATGTACCCGAATTAGGAACAGGAATGGCAATATCTATGTTACATGATTATAT
>CANMKX010000255.1 GCA_947498595.1 uncultured Aquimarina sp. | reverse complement strand
TCAGTAAACTTTACAATTACAGAACCAGCAGAATTTGTAGCAGTGCCTACTGCGGTTGATATCAGTTGTAATGGAGAAACAGATGGAACGATTACAGTAACAGCAACAGGAGGGACACCGCCATATTTTTATGCGATAGAGCCGACCAATATCTCTCAATTTTTTGAGGATGATATCGATGGAGCTTTAGGAACACATACCTTTACAGGATTAGGTCCAGGAACATATAC
>CANMKX010000254.1 GCA_947498595.1 uncultured Aquimarina sp. | reverse complement strand
CATACATCATTAAAGAGTATCGTTACAGATACAGTTAATGCAGCAGGTATTGAAGCACAAATAGCACCATTATTTACATCCGAAATTGAATACCAAGCACAATATCAAGAAAGCCATTTTAAGTTCATACAACGCATGGCAAAACAATATAACGAGTGGTTATATTATGATGGAGTAAAATTAATATTTGGAAAACCAAGCTTAGAAGCTCCTATTACTGTAGAATATGG
>CANMKX010000253.1 GCA_947498595.1 uncultured Aquimarina sp. | reverse complement strand
CGTATTGAAATGGTGCGACGTTATGTTGCCAAAGCTCCTGATCTTCGTTATGTACAATTGCCATATCTCTTTTTTGACCCTGAAAATCCTAATGGATTTACACGTACCAAAACTTGGATGCAACGACAACCTGAATATCAAAAACGAAAACGTATCAAACGTAAATTCTTTGCTGTGATGAATTTTTTTAAACACAACGAGTTAGCCGATAGCTCCAATGCCATCCCTCG
>CANMKX010000252.1 GCA_947498595.1 uncultured Aquimarina sp. | reverse complement strand
AAAACACATTATAGTCCTACAGATCCAGATGCTAGAATTAGTGTAAAACCTGGTAAGGCACGAAAACTTAATTATAGCAGTCAACTGAGTGTAGATACAGCTCATCATGTAATTACGGATATAAAGGCTTATCATGCCGATAAAAAAGATAACCAATGTCTAGAAGATATCGTTTCTAGATTGCACAAACGTTTGTGGAAACAAGGCTTTGTTTGGGAAAATGTTATTGC
>CANMKX010000251.1 GCA_947498595.1 uncultured Aquimarina sp. | reverse complement strand
TCTGTTATCAAAAATAGCATAAAATTCTAATAATCAAAATATTTATATATATTTGATTGTAATATAGTGTCTTTTTTAAATTAAAAAGACTGTAAAAAAGAATCATAATGAATCAAGATATATTGTAATGAAACCTAAATATTTTCTAATGTACCCTAATGAACTCTAAACAACATCTTGTAATTCCTCTTTTTGAAACAGGTTTTACCATAGCAATTCAATAAATTATGA
>CANMKX010000250.1 GCA_947498595.1 uncultured Aquimarina sp. | reverse complement strand
AGACTAAGAAATGATGGTTTTATTAAATACGTAAAACATTGTAGAGTCACTGTATATTCAAAAAATAGCATCATGGAGTTTTTAAAAAGAAGTATTGTCAATTAAGCAATAGATTACAAGAAAACCATTTTTTACAAACAAGGCTAATAATTTTAAATTATTAGCCTTGTTTGGGATTTACTAAAATCCTAAAAAATACGGTGGTAAAACCACAACAAAACTACAGGATGA
>CANMKX010000249.1 GCA_947498595.1 uncultured Aquimarina sp. | reverse complement strand
AGACTAAGAAATGATGGTTTTATTAAATACGTAAAACATTGTAGAGTCACTGTATATTCAAAAAATAGCATCATGGAATTTTTAAAAAGAAGTATTGACAATTAAGTAATAGATTACAAGAAAACCATTTTTTACAAACAAGGCTAATAATTTAAAATTATTAGCCTTGTTTGGGATTTACTAAAATCCTAAAAAATACGGTGGTAAAACCACAACAAAACTACAGGATGA
>CANMKX010000248.1 GCA_947498595.1 uncultured Aquimarina sp. | reverse complement strand
TATCTTTATGAATAGTATCTCTAAGCAATGTATAAGTTTGAGGAAAAGCATCAATTCTTTCCGAACCAGTGATAGCAGTACTTGGAAAGGATTTGACTTTTTCCTGAAATATTTAACAACCTATCTTTATGAATAGAATTTCTATGTAGTGACTTTTCTTATATAAGCTAAATGCTTATGAACTATATGTTTTTGATAAAAAATAGGATTGAAAAAACAGTTCCTTAATAC
>CANMKX010000247.1 GCA_947498595.1 uncultured Aquimarina sp. | reverse complement strand
GGAATTGGCGAATGTCCAAAAAGTTAATTACACCTGTTTTAATTTTAGATTTAAATGAAAAAAAATTAATCATTCAAGATGAAAAACATCGTTTCGCTGTTGCTAACTATTTTAGAGCTGATCAAGTACCAATAATTATTATTAATAGTATAGAGAAGAGACTTTTATAGTTAGCAAACAAAGTAGATATTAAGAAAACTGAATAAATGAAAACAAAACTTAACTTTGAGGA
>CANMKX010000246.1 GCA_947498595.1 uncultured Aquimarina sp. | reverse complement strand
TTAACTTCGATATTATTCGATCAAGGACTGCACTTAGTTACTAGTATTAAAAATAATATGAAAAATGTATTAATGACTATGAAAGATAAGATATTGCTAAGGAAAAGATCTGTCATAGAAACCATAAATGATCAATTAAAAAACATTGCACAAGCAGAACATTCTAGACACAGAAGTTTTGGTAATTTCATTACTAATCTTGTAGCTAGCCTAATTGCTTATTCTTTTCAGG
>CANMKX010000245.1 GCA_947498595.1 uncultured Aquimarina sp. | reverse complement strand
TCTTTTATTTTGTTCCGCTAGCCACACTTCTGCATTTTATTGGCTAGCCAAATCGCTCACACAGCACATTACTTTTTTAAGAAAACTTAGTTGTTTAAAGAAAGTAGAAATCTTAAAAAAGTAAAGAGCTGTTCCCACCGCTAAAAGCCAAAAAATGCCCCAAGCTATGTTACATAATAGTAGTTATGGTAGCTCTTACGTAAAAACTTCAGGTAGCCATAACTGCTATTATGT
>CANMKX010000244.1 GCA_947498595.1 uncultured Aquimarina sp. | reverse complement strand
AATGTTCATTATACGCTTACAGATAAAGCAGGTAAGTATCGATTAATGCTTAAAAAAGAGCATGATTATACCATTGAGATTCGTTTTTTAGGATTTGAAACCTATGCTTTTACTCATAAAGCAATAACAGATACTCAAAAAGACATCGTATTAATCGAAGCAGCAGAGCAATTAGCTGCTGTAGAATTACACATTGAGCTTCCTGTACGGGTTCGAGGAGATACCACAAGTTATG
>CANMKX010000243.1 GCA_947498595.1 uncultured Aquimarina sp. | reverse complement strand
TAATAATAACTACGACAGTTTATTTTATAAGAAGGAAAAAGATTCTAAAATGTCATTTTCTTAGAATAAAAGTACAGTTTAAAAAAATTATTACAAGTGCTTTAGAGTTAGAATTTGAATGAACTATAAAAATACGTGGTATTGCCATAAGTAACATACGGTAAAACATTTATTTAGATTAATTTGAAATTTATACGGTGTTTAAAATTCAAAATATTCCCTGATTAATATGTGA
>CANMKX010000242.1 GCA_947498595.1 uncultured Aquimarina sp. | reverse complement strand
CACTATCTATGTCCTAAAGGAGAGATTATTCCTTTTAAGAAAGTATTTTTAGATTATCGAACAAAGACTAAAAAGAAAGAATACCGTAGTTCCTCTAAACAATGCAAAAATTGTCCATTAGCTATACAGTGTTTAGGAAAAACAGCCAAAGAAAAGAAGTTTTCTGTAACCTATTATCGTGAACATTACGAACGAAATAAAACGAGAGTATATAGCAAGAAAGGGAAATACATGAA
>CANMKX010000241.1 GCA_947498595.1 uncultured Aquimarina sp. | reverse complement strand
GATTGATTTGGGATATGTAGAGAACAGTGCCATTGCTACAGGAGACAGTCCAACAGGGACAGATGATGTAACAGATATATCGGATACAAATGTTGACGGAACAGGAACAAGCATCACAAATAACGAAACAACGGAGAGTGGCAATGGAGATGGAACAACAGATGGAGACGCAACCAATGATCCAACGGTAACAACGATTCCAGCAGCTCCAAGTTTGTTAGTAACTAAAACAATTCG
>CANMKX010000240.1 GCA_947498595.1 uncultured Aquimarina sp. | reverse complement strand
GCATGGAAAAAGGCTATACAAACACGAGCAATTACAGATAATCATATTTTTCACTCTGATAGAGGTGTACAATATGCTAGTAATCAAATAAAGCAATACTTCAAAAATCTACTTAAAAATCAAACCCAAAGTATGAGTAGAAAAGGGAATTGTTGGGATAATGGTGTGCCACGAAAGTATAAGAGAGAAAATAATCTTTCTGATTGCTATGCTGCATAAGAGATGAGGGTTGACCCCTC
>CANMKX010000239.1 GCA_947498595.1 uncultured Aquimarina sp. | reverse complement strand
CCTGTGTTTCCTTGAATACCTTGCGCTCCAGTAGCACCAGTAACTCCTATATTTCCTTGCGCTCCAGTAGCACCTGTGTTTCCTTGAATACCTTGTGCTCCAGTAGCACCTGTGTTTCCTTGAATACCTTGCGCTCCAGTAGCACCTGTATTTCCTTGAATTCCTTGCGCTCCAGTAGTACCTGTGTTTCCTTGAATACCTTGCGCTCCAGTAGCACCAGTAACTCCTATATTTCCTTG
>CANMKX010000238.1 GCA_947498595.1 uncultured Aquimarina sp. | reverse complement strand
TATTGAATTCTTTCTTCTTAGATTAACTCAAATTTTTGTATAAACACAACTTTTGTTTTTGATCAAAAGTAATGATGGATAAGAAAGAATTAAAACAAGAAAGATTTGATCGTAAAGTGTTATGTAGTGCTTTATAAATAAGAAGGAGAAAAATTAAAAAAGTTGGGATCAATCCCAAAATTTGTGTGAGAATTGAAATATAAGTGTGATTTTTGTAAAAAAAAGAGAGCACTTTGGATTT
>CANMKX010000237.1 GCA_947498595.1 uncultured Aquimarina sp. | reverse complement strand
TTCAAAAGCTCCGTATGAATTATGGTTTACTCCTAAGGTCTTGTTTTTGAAACTTCCAGATGTAGTACAGAATAGTATTAGTCATAGAAAAATACCTGCTATAAAGGCTGTTAATAAGTCCGTGGATATCCCTATAAATGAGGGACAAGTTAGTTTTAAAACAGCTACTGATAATCAAGAGATTAAAAATAAAAAAACGACAAGCTGTCAAGATACAGATACTAGTAACACTACTAGTAAC
>CANMKX010000236.1 GCA_947498595.1 uncultured Aquimarina sp. | reverse complement strand
GATGTCGTTGGTGTTCAAGAAATCCTGCTGTTAACGCCCCAAAATAAGTTAATAGCAGTTTTCTTGAACTATCTAAATAAAGTTGCGTTTGTTTAGATCAATAAATATACCACTTATCCCCAGTAGATGGAAGTTTATTGTAAAATTAAAGAATCATTTATGTGCTTACTTAATAAGTAAGGGATTTATTAAGTATGTAATTGAGTATTTGTTTTTTGATTATTGTATTCAAGATAGGAAGG
>CANMKX010000235.1 GCA_947498595.1 uncultured Aquimarina sp. | reverse complement strand
GTTTATTGAGTTTCATTATACAAAGATGTGGTATTCATATAATTTAGTAGTATTTTAATCGTATATTATCCGTATAACATACTGTTAATCAAAAAGTATGAATACATGTCTATATTGCAATTCTGAAATTATTGGTACATCGTATAAAATATATTGTTCTGTACATCGCAAATCTGCATTTCAGTATTTAAAAATAAAATCCAAAGAAATTTTATATTATAATATTGACAAACAATTGAAAAAA
>CANMKX010000234.1 GCA_947498595.1 uncultured Aquimarina sp. | reverse complement strand
AATACAGGAAACGTAACCTTAAGCGATATTGTCATCACCGATCCCGATGCAACGATCACTAGCGGAAATCCAATAGTTAGTTTAGCGCCAGGAGCCAGCGCTGATGTTATCGCAAATCATGTACTGACCCAATCAGAAATCGATAGCGGAAGTTACAGCAACCAAGCTAGTGGATTAGGAGACAGTCCAAGCGGAACAGACGATGTAAGCGATGCGGCATCCGATGATCCAGCAGATGGAACGAC
>CANMKX010000233.1 GCA_947498595.1 uncultured Aquimarina sp. | reverse complement strand
AGAACATAGCTTCAACAATTCCTTCACAGGAACAACTGTATGTTTTTCTTCAAAGTGAACAGCTAATTACTTTGGTGAGATTTTCACTCACTGGATTCATACAGCCTCGTGGCACACCAACGTTCCGTGTATGGTGTGTAGCATCCCGAAGGGTGCTATGCACTATACACATTGTGCCTGTTGCACAAGTATTAGCTAAAAATAGTATTATTTCGTAAATTGAAGTATGCAAGGCAAGAAGATTT
>CANMKX010000232.1 GCA_947498595.1 uncultured Aquimarina sp. | reverse complement strand
TATGTCGTATTCAATTACATCGTTTAATACACTTCCTGAAACTCGAATTGTTTTAGTTACTAACAAACTTGGAGCTGTTGGAATTGTTGTTACTGTTGGATCATTGGTTGCGTCTCCATCTGTTGTTCCATCTCCATTGTCACTCTCCGTTGTTTCGTTATTTGTGATGCTTGTTCCTGTTCCGTCAACATCTGTATCAGATGTATCTGTTACATCATCTGTCCCTGTTGGACTGTCTCCTGTAGC
>CANMKX010000231.1 GCA_947498595.1 uncultured Aquimarina sp. | reverse complement strand
AAATATACCGTAGATTGGGCAGATGAAGACAATATAGAATGGACTTCCAGAACTCTTAATGGAGGTCATAACGGTAAAAAATTAAGGCGAGATTATACTTTTAGAGCTAGGGAGGCTTTTAAAGTATATGATCATTATAGAGAAGCCTACGAAAATGGAAATGATACAGGAAAAAAAGAGATTGAAGAACGTTTAAAAGAAATCTCTAAAACAAAAAAGGTATCCAATACTGGTACTGGCAAGATTG
>CANMKX010000230.1 GCA_947498595.1 uncultured Aquimarina sp. | reverse complement strand
TTTAATGGAGATGATGTACCCGAATTAGGAACAGGAATGGCAATATCTATGTTACATGATTATATACAAACAGGAATGGCTGTAAATATTTTTACGGGAGATCCATATTGGTTTTTTGGATTAAGAATCCCTGTGCCATCGTTTAATATAGGAGGAGTTCCATTTACAAGAGAATAAATACGAATTCGTAGATTCCTTTTTTAAATAGGAATAAATAAGGAATTATAAAATAAACAAAACAAGAAACCC
>CANMKX010000229.1 GCA_947498595.1 uncultured Aquimarina sp. | reverse complement strand
AGTGTATGAGCTTGAGAAATAGCATCAATTCTTCCCCAGCCAGTGATAGCAACACTTGGAAAGGATTTGACTTTTTCCTGACATATTTAATGATCTATTTTTATGAATAGCATGGCTATGCAGTGTATCAGCTTGAGAAATAGCATAAATTCTTCCCGAACCAGTGATAGCAAGACTTGGAAAGGATTTGACTTTTTCCCGAAATATTTAATGACCTATCTTTATGAATAGTATTGCTATGCAGTGTATGA
>CANMKX010000228.1 GCA_947498595.1 uncultured Aquimarina sp. | reverse complement strand
TTCAAAAGCTCCGTATGAATTATGGTTTACTCCTAAGGTCTTGTTTTTGAAACTTCCAGATGTAGTACAGAATAGTACTAGTCATAGAAAAACACCTGCTATAAAGACTGTTAATAAGTCCGTGGATATCCCTACAAATGAGGGACAAGTCAGTTTTAAAATAACTACTGATACTCAAGAGATTAAAAATAAAAAAACGACAAGCTGTCAAGATACAGATACTAGTAACACTACTAGTAACATAAATAATA
>CANMKX010000227.1 GCA_947498595.1 uncultured Aquimarina sp. | reverse complement strand
ACATGATTGATGTTTCCGTTATTGATTGTAAAGATTATGAAGACTAACGCACTTCGTTTGTTTCATTTTAAAAGCTTGCGGAACTCTTCCGCATTTGCCAACAGCTTCCGCAACCTTTTAAAACGTAAAATTGATTTCAGAAGAGTAAAAACGTTTTTAAAAGATGAAGATTTTGGTGGTAGGTTTTTTAGTGCAAAGGCAATCTTCATCTTTTTAAAATGCTAGCCGTTTTGCGGCGATTGAGCAAAATA
>CANMKX010000226.1 GCA_947498595.1 uncultured Aquimarina sp. | reverse complement strand
AATTAAAGGTTACGGTGTAAGATGAGTATGCGTTCTATTAGCTAGATGGTAAGGTAACGGCTTACCATGGCGACGATAGATAGGGGTCCTGAGAGGGAGATCCCCCACACTGGTACTGAGACACGGACCAGACTCCTACGGGAGGCAGCAGTGAGGAATATTGGACAATGGAGGCAACTCTGATCCAGCCATGCCGCGTGTAGGATGACTGCCCTATGGGTTGTAAACTACTTTTATATAGGAAGAAACCA
>CANMKX010000225.1 GCA_947498595.1 uncultured Aquimarina sp. | reverse complement strand
ACATGATTGTAGATCAAAACAAAGGAATCACTAATATAAACTACAACCATTTAAATTTACCAACAGGAGTTGCTATAACTAATGCAGTTCATACGGGAAATATTAACTATATTTACGATGCGACAGGAGTAAAGCAAAAGAAAATCGTTACAGAAGGAAGCACGATGATTACAACTGAGTATGCAGGTAATTACATCTATAAAAATGGAAGTTTGGAGTTTTTCAATCATGCCGAAGGATATATAGAACCAAC
>CANMKX010000224.1 GCA_947498595.1 uncultured Aquimarina sp. | reverse complement strand
GGTCTGCATTATTCAGTCTCTTACATCTCCTCTCTTATGAGGTTGTTAGGATTAAAAAGTATTCTGAAAAAGAAATATATAACCACTACTGATTCTAAACATGATTTAACAATAGCAGAGAATACATTAAATAGAGAATTTCACTCTTCACAATTAGGTGAAAAATGGGTATCAGACATCACCTATATCAAAGTAGGAAACTCATGGAATTACTTAACTACCATATTGGATCTTGCAGATAGAAAGGTTGTTTC
>CANMKX010000223.1 GCA_947498595.1 uncultured Aquimarina sp. | reverse complement strand
GGAAGCGTAAAGGTTTGATCAAAATCTCCTGCCGCTGTATCAACTGCACTTCCTGTAACGCCAACGATCTCAAAAGTGAAATCTCCTGAACCATCCGTTACAGATACTACTACTGTTTCCGGATTATTACATGATATTAATCCTCCATTAATTGCCGTAGCATCTCTAACTACATTTTCATTAGCAATAATCGGAAATGTTGGTACATTTACTACTGGCAATGCAAATGTACAACCATTAGCATCTTCTATAGA
>CANMKX010000222.1 GCA_947498595.1 uncultured Aquimarina sp. | reverse complement strand
TCAGGTTATAAAACCTCATAATTTTGAGGATTCTTTCTTTCATGTAAAAAATATTAAATTATATAAGCTAAAGCTTAGTTTTTAAGCTAAAGTTTATTATATTTGAATAGCTTAGAAAATGATAGATCATAATGGTTCAATTCTAAGTTGTAATGCTATAAAATTACATTTTTTAGCCGGATTTTATAATTTAAACCCAAAAGATTTATGTCAACAACAGTAACCGAATATCAAAATACTTTACTGTATTACCT
>CANMKX010000221.1 GCA_947498595.1 uncultured Aquimarina sp. | reverse complement strand
CCATATGCCACTATTATAGCTACTCCTAAAGATACAATAGCGAATGTTCATTATACGCTTACAGATAAAGCAGGTAAATATCGATTAATGCTTAAAAAAGAGCATGATTATACCATTGAGGTTCGTTTTTTAGGATTTGAAACCTATGCTTTTACTCATAAAGCAATAACAGACACTCAAAAAGACATCGTATTAATCGCAGCAGCAGAGCAATTAGCTGCTGTAGAATTACACATTGAGCTTCCTGTACGGGTTC
>CANMKX010000220.1 GCA_947498595.1 uncultured Aquimarina sp. | reverse complement strand
TTATGAAGGCTATCAATTTGTGTATGATGCAGATTTGTCAAAATATTTTGATACGATCCCTCATAATAAATTATTTACATGTTTAAGACGCAAGATTGCGGACAATTCTATACTATCTTTAATACATCAGTGGTTGGTTGCTCCTGTGCGATTAGCTACAGGAAAACTGATAAAGAATACTAAAGGGAGTCCGCAGGGAGGAGTTATATCTCCATTACTCTCCAATATCTACTTACACGAATTTGATAAAATAGTAAG
>CANMKX010000219.1 GCA_947498595.1 uncultured Aquimarina sp. | reverse complement strand
AGAGTTGCTTTTAACGATGAGGATACAGAGAAACCGACTTTAATAAAAGAAGGAATGTATGCTCCCAACGAATTATACAAAACAATTACCAAAGACGAAAATTGGACAGCAGGGAATGACCATACTACTCAGGAATTTAAAAACAAGCGAGGACAAGTAGTTTTAAAAAGAACTTTCAATAGCAATATCCCACATGATACTTATTATGTGTATGATGATTTTGGAAATCTAAGCTATGTATTACCTCCAAAAGTAACAA
>CANMKX010000218.1 GCA_947498595.1 uncultured Aquimarina sp. | reverse complement strand
CTTCCAGGAAACTGTACAACATTGGCACAAGTAGTAGTTAATGGACAAGGAGGTGCTGGAGGTTATACATTCTTTGCAGTGGAGGATGGAGACCCGTTACCAGTGACAGCTGTATTTGGAGGGAATCCATTATTATTAGATGCGACAATAAATGCGGATTGGAATGTATATGTTCGAGATGCTAATGGATGTGAAAGCGGGCCTTTGGATGTTACGGTATCAAGGACAGCAGATCCAGTAATTACAAGCATTCCAAATTT
>CANMKX010000217.1 GCA_947498595.1 uncultured Aquimarina sp. | reverse complement strand
TTAGAATGCTTAAAACCTTTTGAAGAAGCAGTCACAATTACTGCAATCAATGTAGATAAAGAAATTATAGGCACCCTGATTTGTTACCCCAATGCCGCGAGATACACAACTGTAATCCAACCTGTAGAAATAAGCTTTGGGACTATAGAAAGTCAATCCGTAACCAAAGTACCAAATACAAGTTTTAGTCACGAACTACTAAAGAGTTTTAATACCACCTCATTTAATCAAGCATTTATCAATGCAACATTAGCACCAGC
>CANMKX010000216.1 GCA_947498595.1 uncultured Aquimarina sp. | reverse complement strand
GACAACATCAAGGAATTTTAACTCATGGATATCTAGAGGCTGTAGGGAGAAAAATAAATCACGAACAACGGTTCACTTCTGATTTAAAACAATATCGATTATTCGGAGTTCTATTTAATGGCCTTTTACGAATTCCTTTTGATGATGCTTCTATAAAATCAAGATCTAGAACTTTTACAAACACTATACACAGCTTACCTATACATATTACAGAACAGTTAAGTTTAGCCGAAGAAGATTTAAATACGAATTTACTGACCTA
>CANMKX010000215.1 GCA_947498595.1 uncultured Aquimarina sp. | reverse complement strand
AGTGGATTAGGAGACAGTCCAAGCGGAACAGACGATGTAAGTGATGCCGCATCCGATGATCCAGCTACAGGAACAAGTGATGATGCTACGATCACCATATTAAGTCCAACAGCCAGTATGACAATCAGTAAAGTAGATGCCTTGGATTTGGGAGGAAACGGAACATTAGAAGCCGGAGATGTCATCAATTACACCATTACAGTTAACAATACAGGAAACGTAACCTTAAGCGATATTGTCATCACCGATCCCGATGCAACGAT
>CANMKX010000214.1 GCA_947498595.1 uncultured Aquimarina sp. | reverse complement strand
TTAGGTACTAGTATGGTTAATCGCTGGAAACGTGAATTTAGTGATAATGCTAATGGATTAAAGACAGTTCAAAAACTTTCGGAAGAACAGAAAGAGTTAGCAAAATTACGTAAAGAACTGCGAGAGGTCACCATGGAACGTGATATCTTAAAAAAGGCAGTAGGCATCTTTTCCAAGAGCGACAGATAAGATATGAATTCATTACTACCCATAAGGGTGAATATCCTGTTGAAAAGTTGTCTATGTGTATGAGAGTAAGCAAG
>CANMKX010000213.1 GCA_947498595.1 uncultured Aquimarina sp. | reverse complement strand
TACCATCACAAGTGCATATTAATAACTCGCCACATATAGGTACTATAGAATATGTATACGATGCAACAGGAGCAAAATTAGAAAAGAAAGTAAGAGAAGAATACGATACTACTACCACAACTTATGATGGTAATTATAGCTATAAAAACGGAAATTTAGAATTTATAAATCATCCCGAAGGTTATCTAGAACCTTATACCGTTGTAGATGCTCAAGGAACTCCAACAACGCACTATCAATATACATATCAATACAAGGATCAT
>CANMKX010000212.1 GCA_947498595.1 uncultured Aquimarina sp. | reverse complement strand
ACATCATCTGTCCCTGTTGGACTGTCTCCTGTAGCAATGGCACTGTTCTCTACATATCCCAAATCAATCATCGCTTGCGTAATTGTTTGATTTGCTGTAACTGTTACACTAGCTCCGGGAGCTAAACTAGCTATCGGACTGCCTGTTACAACTCCACCATCTGCATTAACGTCTACAACATCAATATTACTTAAAGTTACATTTCCAGTATTTTCTACCACTATGTCGTATTCAATTACATCGTTTAATACACTTCCTGAAAC
>CANMKX010000211.1 GCA_947498595.1 uncultured Aquimarina sp. | reverse complement strand
GGTGGAATTGGTAGACACGTTGGACTTAAAATCCAATGACCATTAGGTCGTGCGGGTTCAAGTCCCGCCTTCAGTACAAAGCCTCATAAACATATGTTTATGAGGCTTTTTTATTTAGATAAAATTCATTATATAGAATTTTTAGGGATCAAGAACAATTGTTGTGTTTATGCAAAAATTTGAGTTAGTCTAAAAAGAAAGAATTCAATATTTTTGACACCTCTAAATTGTGCTCTAAAAGCTTTTATCTTAGCATTGAAAGATT
>CANMKX010000210.1 GCA_947498595.1 uncultured Aquimarina sp. | reverse complement strand
TTTTGTTTTTAACCAATGATAGTATGAATTCTTGCTTACTCTCATACACATAGACAACTTTTCAACAGGATATTCACTCTTATGGGTAGTAATGAATTCATATCTTACCTGTCGCTCTTGGAAAAGATGCCTACTGCCTTTTTTAAGATATCGCGTTCGATGGTGACCTCTCGGAGTTCTTTACGTAGTTTTGCTAACTCTTTCTGTTCTTCCGAGAGTTTTTGAACTGTCTTTAATCCATTAGCATTATCACTAAATTCACGTT
>CANMKX010000209.1 GCA_947498595.1 uncultured Aquimarina sp. | reverse complement strand
TAAATTAAAATTGGGAAAGAATAACTATATTGAACCTTTAGAAATTTAAGCAGTTCTAATTTGGGGAAGCCGACATATAAAAAGCGTCTTAGTTTTGGCAATACTTTTACTCAGGTTCCTAGAAAATTTCAGATTATAGGCAATAGCAGAAAGCATCATTACTTTGCTAGCTTGGTGGATTCCTATAATATTGATCTTTCTCAATCCCATAAATTGAGTTAGCGTTCCAAAGACTGGTTCAACTGTACTTTGCCTTTTTCGCTTC
>CANMKX010000208.1 GCA_947498595.1 uncultured Aquimarina sp. | reverse complement strand
GCTGTTGTAGTACTATCAATGTTAAAAGTATAACTAGATCCTGACATGTCCTGCGTTACTGGACGAATTCGGTCAGTAGGTATCGATAACGGTGTGACTCCTGTTAACTGTTCTTTCCAATAAGCTAATTTTTCTGCTAAAATAGCTCCTGTTAAATATTCTTTTTGCCAATGACTGTAATCTATATATTGTACTGGCAATGCTGGTAAGGATGGAACTTGATCATTGATCAAAGCACTATAATTTGCTTCTAATTCTTGTACCAA
>CANMKX010000207.1 GCA_947498595.1 uncultured Aquimarina sp. | reverse complement strand
GAGTGGTTATATTATGATGGAGTAAAATTAATATTTGGAAAACCAAGCTTAGAAGCTCCTATTACTGTAGAATATGGCGCAGATATGGATACGATTAATATTGCCATAGAAACGATTGCTAGCGGAATCACTAATTTTACTTATAATTCACTAGATGATAGCATAAACGAATCAACAACCAAAGGAGAAGTCGTTGGGTTGAATGAATTAGGGAGCTATGCTTTCGAAACTTCAAAAGAATTGTACCCTATCAATACTACCGATCA
>CANMKX010000206.1 GCA_947498595.1 uncultured Aquimarina sp. | reverse complement strand
ATTATTGGAACCTTGACGTTGATTTTGATCTTTAGCCCATTTTTTATTTCTAGCTGTTATACTATTTAATTCTTTGGGATTAGCTGTAATTGTTCTTTGTTCTAGAGTAGCTTTGTTTTCTTTAGCTTTTCTAAAAACCTCTTTATCCCTATTACTAATATGTCTGATCTTGGCTAAATGAATATTTAATTCATTAGCAGGAACTTTTAACTCTAAAGAATCCATACTGGCATTAGCTTTTATAGGAGCTGAATCTATCGATTGAG
>CANMKX010000205.1 GCA_947498595.1 uncultured Aquimarina sp. | reverse complement strand
ATAGTGTATAACAAATTAGATCAACCTGTATTAACCCAAGATGCTAATTTAAAAGCGGCAGGAATATGGTTGTTTACCAAATACGATGCAATCGGACGTGTAGTGTATACAGGAAAAGTAACAGACAATCGAGATCGTATAGCGATGCAGGCACAAGTAAGTCAGTCAAATCATCTGTGGGAAGCACGTGTTGCAAGTGCTACGATTGATGCAAAGAATGTATACTATAGCAATACTGCATTTCCGACAACCGATATTACTTTGCTA
>CANMKX010000204.1 GCA_947498595.1 uncultured Aquimarina sp. | reverse complement strand
ATCCCAACAGTTTTTTATGGTAGAGCTGCTACCGATGATCTTATCGAATGGAAAAACAATAGTATAAAAATTGAAGACAGAGCTGTTATCAAGCAATTCAAAGTAGGTGATAAAGTTCGTTACAAAAACGCTATTGAAGACGAAGACAACGAATACAAAAAATGGTATGATACCACCATCAAACAAGGAAGTTATTTTGCAGAAATTGATTTCTCAGAAAAATACGGATCAGACCTAGAACTCTACATACATTTTCCAGATTGGAAAA
>CANMKX010000203.1 GCA_947498595.1 uncultured Aquimarina sp. | reverse complement strand
GCAGTGTATGAGCTTGAGAAATAGCATCAATTCTTTCCGAGCCAGTGATAGCAGTACTTGGAAAGGATTTGACTTTTTCCCCGAAATATTTAATAGCCTATTTTTATGAATAGCATCGCTATGCAGTGTATAACCCTTAGGAAAAACATCAATTCTTTCCGTACCAGTGATAGCAACACTTGGAAAGGATTCGGCTTTTTCCCTGAAACCTTTAACGATCTATTTTCTTGAATAAAATTTCTAGACAATGTATAAGTTTTATGAATAGCA
>CANMKX010000202.1 GCA_947498595.1 uncultured Aquimarina sp. | reverse complement strand
GGAGCATTTACTTTTACAGCATCAGGATATCTAGGGACAGATATAGAATGGCATGTTTTTGATGCTGCAACAGGAATGCCGTTAGTAGCTTTTGATGGAACAGTTTCAGGAGCAGCACCACAAACTATAACAATTCCAAACTTCCCAATAGGAAGTTACTATGTAACTGTAAACACACCGGCCTTACCATTTTGTGCGAATACCTTAGAGTTTACTATAGGACAACCTACACCATTATCATTGATAGAGATTAGTAACCTTCCAGGAAACTGTAC
>CANMKX010000201.1 GCA_947498595.1 uncultured Aquimarina sp. | reverse complement strand
CGTTGCACAAGCTAATAATTACAAAATATAAAGGAGAATAAAAGCCTTTTTAAGAGGCTTTTATTCTGTGTTTAGGTAAAAACTGATAAAATTAAAGTTCTTTAAAAGACGTATAATACGTCTTTATTAAGAATATAATCATCTATAAAAAGTGTCTTAGTTTTGGCTATACTTTTGCTCAGGTTTTTAGAAAATTTCAAATACTTTTTTAGGTTATAGGCAATAGCAGAAAGCATCATTACTTTGCTAGCTTGGTGGATTCCTATAGTATTGATCT
>CANMKX010000200.1 GCA_947498595.1 uncultured Aquimarina sp. | reverse complement strand
TGTGTGATCACAATGGAACCTGTTACGATCACAGAACCTGTAGTTTTAGATGCAACTACAGCAGTTACAGCCTATAGCTGTGCGGCAGACAATAGTGATGTTTTACCAACGATTGAAGTGACGATCACTGGGGGTACACCTACATATTTTGTATCGTATACAGGACCAGGAATAACAGTCACTAATGTAGCAGCGACAGCCAATCCATTTGTAATTACAGCAAATGAGGCTGGAAATTATACGATTTCTATAGAAGATGCTAATGGTTGTACATTTGC
>CANMKX010000199.1 GCA_947498595.1 uncultured Aquimarina sp. | reverse complement strand
TTTTCTGCTCAAGATGATACACCAATGACGCTCAAAATGACTATTTCTCCAGCCATTCAGGAATACAAAGAACAAACGGTCGTTAAACATTGGCAAGAAAACTGGACGCCTCCTAGTGAGAAAACACCTTATCAAGCAGTAGCGAATAAAGAATTACAACTGACCAAAGCTCATTTTGAAGACTTGAACGGAAATCCTATAAGTGCAGATTTTATAGGAGATTCTATATTGGTTATCGAGACACAAAATAGACAAGGAGAAAAACTAGACATAGATTT
>CANMKX010000198.1 GCA_947498595.1 uncultured Aquimarina sp. | reverse complement strand
ACGCCCCAGGATAGGCAAAGCAGCTTTGAACCAGAACTGGTAAAAAAGCGTCAAACTATTTTAGCTGACAATCTTTCGGACAAAATCATTGGTCTTTATGGTCTTGGAATGAGCTACCGAGATATTTCCACACATATCAAGGAAATGTACGATACAGATATCTCCCACACCGTTTTAAGCCAAATAACGGATAAAATTATCCCAGATGTAAAGGCTTGGCAAAACCGTCCATTAGAGCCCCTCTATTGTATTGTTTGGCTTGATGCAATGCATTATAA
>CANMKX010000197.1 GCA_947498595.1 uncultured Aquimarina sp. | reverse complement strand
GGCAAAGAAAACTCTGATACAATAAGCTCCTTTCTACATGGATACGAAATTGGAAGAAATAATGAATGTAAATTCATTGATAAACTCATAGATTCGATTCAACAAGAATATAATATTTCACCCAAAGCAACTGGTTGGATCGGACAAATAGAAATGGCTGCGGAAAAAGAATGTTCAGATTGGCTTACAATTTTTAAAGCCCAAAGCATTAAGCTACTTGCACATTCTATGAATTATTCCGTTCGAGAAAATTTATTAGGGTCTCTTAAAAGTCGAATAAT
>CANMKX010000196.1 GCA_947498595.1 uncultured Aquimarina sp. | reverse complement strand
AAGAAGTTCAATATCGTGGTTTTCCATTATTCTTTGTTATGGGCTATGGTAGCTAACGTTAAATATATGGCAAGTTGAGCAGAAAATAAACAATTATTTTCGGTTTAACCATAAGTCAAATCTTTTGTATTTTGTTTTAATTTTTCTCTTTTAATACCAAATCAAAAGATTTGGCGACTTTGCAAAAAGAAAACCAAATTTCCGATTAAACACTAATTGCTCTATTTGCTATATATAGTGTTATCGCCTTTTTCTATTACAGGATTTCACTATTAATATTTT
>CANMKX010000195.1 GCA_947498595.1 uncultured Aquimarina sp. | reverse complement strand
AAGGAAAATCAAAGGCTATACTTGTTACAAAGCCGTTCAAACAGTCCATAAACAAAAAATAAAAGGGATGCTTAGCAATCAAATAATAGCATGGTATACTCCAGAAATAGCGGTTCCTTTCGGAATTCTAGGTTATGGAGGATTACCCGGACTAATTCTAGAACTTGACAATGAGGGGTATCGTTTTTATGCTACACAAATCGAACTTAAAACAGTAAAAAAACAACTCCCAATACTTGAAGACGGAATCTCTATGGATACAACAAGCTATCAAGCAATGCAGTTTAA
>CANMKX010000194.1 GCA_947498595.1 uncultured Aquimarina sp. | reverse complement strand
TTGCTGTGGACTAAATTTGCTCTTTCTCATAATTACTGCTTAAAGTTAAAATTATTATTCTACTTTTTAACAGTTCGACTTTATGGGGAGCTTACATACCGTCCTAAATATTCTACCACAGCACTTGGATTTGCAAAAGGTTTCTTAGCGTAAATGACCCAATCTTTTTGAAACAAAGCATCATACAGTTTGTTGTTTTTGATACCTTTTTTACGGAATTCCTCTACAAATTTAGCCCTAAAAACTATGCTCATTTGCTTAACAGGAAAGAGAAAGTTATCTTTTTTCTTTGC
>CANMKX010000193.1 GCA_947498595.1 uncultured Aquimarina sp. | reverse complement strand
CATTATCTAATAACGATCGGTCATGAAATCCTTGAATATTGCCTGATTGATCTTCTACGCTTTTCAATTGATTTCCGCTACTATAGGTATATACTAGTTTATCCATTATCCCATAACTGGTTGCATTTTCGTCATGATGACCTGTACGTTCTAATGCTTGGATGTTTCCGTTTTTATCATAGGTTGCTTCTAGTAAACTAAATTTACCTGTATCATCAATTCCTTTGGTGATTCGGTTAAGTGCATCATAACTATAAGCATAAGAGCGCTTGGTTTGATCATTACTCGTTTTCCA
>CANMKX010000192.1 GCA_947498595.1 uncultured Aquimarina sp. | reverse complement strand
AGCCGTGGAGATACTATAAGCAATCTGCTTTCTTGAAAAGTACCCCCATGCCAATACATCAGGAGTGCATTCATATAATATTTTTTGATTTTTAAGTGAGTTTGTGTGAACCATTAGTTTAGTAAGCATTCCAGATGTCATTGGTGTTCAAGAAATCCTGCTGTTAACGCCCCAAAATAAGTTAATAGCAGTTTTCTTGAACTATCTAAAATTTATGCATTTACTTAATAAGTAAGGGATTTATTAAGTATGTAATTGAGTATTTGTTTTTTGATTATTGTATTCAAGATAGGAA
>CANMKX010000191.1 GCA_947498595.1 uncultured Aquimarina sp. | reverse complement strand
CTACTAAAGAGTTTTAATACCACCTCATTTAATCAAGCATTTATCAATGCAACATTAGCACCAGCAACCCACAAAATTGTATTAAAAAACAGTCAATTTGCTCCTTTTTTCATGCAAACCCCAACAGGAAAAAAAGGATTAAAAAGTGAAAATCATGCAACCCAATACAATACTTTAATCGAAAGCAGGTATGCAGCTTTGCTAGTAGACCAAGGAGCCTTAAACAAGCTAGAAGAAAAATTAAAAGAAAAAGGACAAGCCATGCTAGAAGCGTTTGATCGTAGATATCGTTTTAA
>CANMKX010000190.1 GCA_947498595.1 uncultured Aquimarina sp. | reverse complement strand
CAACCCATTGCTATGGCTACATCGCAGCAATTACAACAACGAAAAGAACAACAACAACAGTATTTGCAATTAAAAGGAAAACATTTTTGGTTACTAGCTCCTAATCATCATTTATATACTAATATTGGAACTAGTTTTATACGAGAAAATAGCAATACGCTAGGGCAACAAATATCTGAAGACACAATAAGTTTAGAAGGATTTGAGAATGATATTAAACATTACTGGAACGATACCTATATGGGATTGTATTATAAGTTCAAAACAGGAATGTTAACCTTAAAAACAGGAGCCAA
>CANMKX010000189.1 GCA_947498595.1 uncultured Aquimarina sp. | reverse complement strand
AATAATCGCATCGTATAGGTTCCTGCTGCTAATTGATATCTTTGTAAAGTGCCATTACCGTCCAATGAAAATTGAGCCACCTTGGTTCCTGATTCATCTAATACCCATAAATATGCATCGGCAATACCTTCTGCTGTTCCTCCTGTTGCGGATGCGTTTACAACTATTTCTTGTGCTACAGTAAGCGTAAATGATATAACCTCATTGGATAATCCTGATCCATCACTATCTACAGTATCAAAACTTTCATTAATCTCTCCTACAATCCAGTTTTCTGGATTATGAATTTTGAATTCT
>CANMKX010000188.1 GCA_947498595.1 uncultured Aquimarina sp. | reverse complement strand
AGTCCAAAGGGATAATAGTTTATACGTTTTTTTCAACTACGAGTCACTTTTCAGCGGTTTCCTTTCAAAAATTTCTCCTAAGAACGTTCTGTCTACATCATCTTTTCGTCCATAAATATACATTAATTTGATAAACCCCTCGCAGTAACAATCCAGTATTTTCGTGCTACTTCGACAAGCTCAATAATCACTCAAAAACCTCTGTATTGTTACTACTCCCACTTCCACGATATGTTACATAATTGGCATTATAATACTCTTCCATAAATTACAGGTACTTATAATGTAAATTATGTAAA
>CANMKX010000187.1 GCA_947498595.1 uncultured Aquimarina sp. | reverse complement strand
GAAATTAAAAAGAAACTATTAAAAGAACCCTGCTTCAAAGAAACAGGAATCACATGGTTTCCTCCGTATTTAAAAAGAATCAAGAAAATAGACTATAAAAAATTTAAGTTACCCTATAAGAAAAAGTATTTAAGAACGATGAATCCTAAATATCAATAATACCTTCTCAACAACACCAAAAGCCATTATAATAAGAGTTATAGTAGCTTTCTTCCATATAACAACAAATACGGTGGTAAAACCGCAACAAAACTACAGGACGAAACTTTACATTTGTGTACACAAACTTTCTTTAGTTATAA
>CANMKX010000186.1 GCA_947498595.1 uncultured Aquimarina sp. | reverse complement strand
AGGTGTTAAAAATGTTGAATTCTTTCTTTTTAGATTAACTCAAATTTTTGCATAAACACAACAATTGTTCTTGATCCGTAAATTCGGTTAACACTTTTTGTATTTTTAAAACTGTTAACCGAACTGTATCAAACGTTATCAAATTCTATGATAGCGAAAAAACAATAAAACCTTGTAAATCAATAATAGATTTACAAGGTTTTTAACACCATTTGTAATGGCTTTTAGTCGGGGTGGCAGGATTCGAACCTGCGACCTCCTCGTCCCAAACGAGGCGCGATGACCGGGCTACGCTACACCCCGA
>CANMKX010000185.1 GCA_947498595.1 uncultured Aquimarina sp. | reverse complement strand
GTTACCTTATAAGAAAAAGTATTTAAGAACGATGAATCCTAAACATAGGTAGGTATGCGGATTACGTTTTTGATATTAATATCATTAATGACTATTTCATGTAGTCGTAGTGTATATTATGTCTATGAAAAGGGAGGAACTTATGCGACTTTAGAGTTAACAAAAAGGAATGATATAATTTATAGAACAAATGCTAAAGAAGAAATAAAAAAATACTTATATATTAAAGCTCAGAATATTAAAAATTATAATGATGATGTCTTAACAATCGGTGAAGCTTTTTTAATATTATACACAGATTTAAAT
>CANMKX010000184.1 GCA_947498595.1 uncultured Aquimarina sp. | reverse complement strand
CTTCTTTGCTAGTGGCTCTATAAACGAGTTTTAGGTCACGCATAAACTCTTTTTGATCTTTTGATGCAATATATTTGCGTGAGTTCCTTATTTGATGGACGATACAGAGTTGCACTTGTGTCTTTGGAAATACGCTTAATATAGCATCGGTGAAGCCACGAAGGTTATCGGTATAGGCAATAAGGATATCCTTTAGTCCGCGGTTGTTTAGATCCGTAAGAACTTGTAACCAAAAATCAGCTCCTTCACTTTCCGATATATACATGCCTAATATTTCCTTGCAACCTTCCTTGTTAATGCCCAAAATATTATAAA
>CANMKX010000183.1 GCA_947498595.1 uncultured Aquimarina sp. | reverse complement strand
CAAGGCTTTGTTTGGGAAAATGTTATTGCAGATACGGGCTATAGTAGTGGCGAAGTTTATGCTTTTTTAGAACAAAGAAGAATTTATAGTTATATACCTCCTCATGGTACGTATAAAGGTGGGCCTGATGGTTTTTCTTATATAAAAGAACAAGATCATTATCTATGTCCTAAAGGAGAGATTATTCCTTTTAAGAAAGTATTTTTAGATTATCGAACAAAGACTAAAAAGAGGGAATATCGTAGTTCCTCCAAACAATGCAAAAATTGTCCATTAGCTATACAGTGTTTAGGAAAAACAGCCAAAGAAAAGAAATT
>CANMKX010000182.1 GCA_947498595.1 uncultured Aquimarina sp. | reverse complement strand
TGTACTGCATAGCAATGCTATTCATAAAAATAGGTCGCTAAATATTTCGGGAAAAAGTCAAATCCTTTCCAAGTCTTGCTATCACTGGCTCGGAAAGAATTGATATTTTCCCTCAGGTTTATGCACTGCATAGCGATGCTATTCATAAAATAGGTCATTAAATATTTCAGAGAAAAAGTCAAATCCTTTCCAAGTCTTGCTATCACTGGCTCGGAAAGAATTTATGCTATTTCTCAAGCTGATACACTGCATAGCAATGCTATTCATAAAGATAGGTCGTTAAATATTTCGGGAAAAAGTCAAATCCTTTCCAAATCT
>CANMKX010000181.1 GCA_947498595.1 uncultured Aquimarina sp. | reverse complement strand
CGCAAGAATTAAAATATTCAAACTTAATAACCTTATTAAAAGGAAACGAAATAGATTTTAAAACCTTAGCATTTAGTAATGCTGTAATAAAACATTCCATAAAAAAACTTACCATCAAAAACAACATTAGATTTATATACCACCGGAAGAAGAAACGCAGGAGATAGAATAGCTTTTAAATTTGAAGTAAAAAATAAAGAGAAAATAATTTTAGAAAAAGATAGAGAAATATATGTTTATAATGTATTACCACATATAGAAGGTACTGTAGGAGTTATTTTTGCAGACCCTTTAGCCCATACCGAAGTACAAACTCAATTT
>CANMKX010000180.1 GCA_947498595.1 uncultured Aquimarina sp. | reverse complement strand
CTTACTATTTTATCAAATTCGTGTAAGTAGATATTGGAGAGTAATGGAGATATAACTCCTCCCTGCGGACTCCCTTTGGTATTCCATATGTAAGTAATTGCACACAACGGGAGTCTACGCAGAAACCCTTATTTGTTATTTTTTGATTTTATAAAAACTAAATATAGCCAATATCAAGCAGCTTTAAAATGGATTTTTGTTTCTTCTGATAGATACTCTTTTTTGATAAAAACTCTTAAAATGATTTAAAAAAAGGAAATTTGAAAACAGTTTGTGTTTTTAATGGAAGAGCCCCTCCAAAGCATTGGATAGACCAACTAAAAAA
>CANMKX010000179.1 GCA_947498595.1 uncultured Aquimarina sp. | reverse complement strand
ATGATGAATCAATAAATGTTTTAAGGTGATATGTTTATTGAGTTTCATTATACAAAGATGTGGTATTCATATAATTTGGTAGTATTTTAATCGTATATTATCCGTATAATATACTGTTAATCAAAAAGTATGAATACATGTCTATATTGCAATTCTGAAATTATTGGTAGGTCTGATAAAGTATATTGTTCTGTACATTGCAAATCTGCATTTCAGTATTTAAAAATAAAATCCAAAAAAAAATTATAGTATAATATTGACAAACAATTGAAAAAAAATCGAAAATTATTAAAGACATATAATAAATCAGGAATGTCTACTATACA
>CANMKX010000178.1 GCA_947498595.1 uncultured Aquimarina sp. | reverse complement strand
GGAGAATATCGGAGTCGAACCGATGACCTCTTGCGTGCAAGGCAAGCGCTCTAGCCAGCTGAGCTAATCCCCCTTATTAATTATTCCAGAATATCTAAACTCCGTAATTACAAATAATGAAGTAATTTAGCTTAAACTTCTAAAATTTCCTTTTTCAATATATCTCGCTATGAACGTATTCGTAGTCTCAGGCAGACTCCCTTCGATTCCACTCTGGGTAAACTTCTCGCCTGTCTTACGACTTACTCTGTAGTCTCAGGCAGACTCGAACTGCCGACCTCTACATTATCAGTGTAGCGCTCTAACCAGCTGAGCTATGAGACTGT
>CANMKX010000177.1 GCA_947498595.1 uncultured Aquimarina sp. | reverse complement strand
GGTAAACAAAAAAACATTCAACTTTTTCGGAGCCATCCAAACCTATGGATTTATAGACCAGTCTATGATCCGTTGGTATAGGGAACTGATACTCCGTTTTCCTTTCTGATAAACATCCCGCAATTCCGCTTCAAATTTGACTTTGTGAAAAATTTTCGCGACCTTGATCAAGTATTTTATAACGTGTTAACGTTTGGATAGTGTAACTCTCCACGATATCATCTCAAAATACTTGGGCAATTCCTTTTCGCAAAGTATTTGTCCGTACTCTTTATCAGAAGAAAACTCCATAATCCCAGCGCATCCCTCCGAAAAAATTGTCAGATC
>CANMKX010000176.1 GCA_947498595.1 uncultured Aquimarina sp. | reverse complement strand
TTTCCCATTGTATCATAAGTAACTAACCCTAAATCGTATCGTCCTGTTTCACTTTTGGCTTTGGTGATACGGTTTAAGGCATCGTATTGGTATCCATAAGCGTGTTGCACACTTTCATTAGCTGTTTTCCAATAGGTCTCACTTATATTTCCGTTATAAAGAGCTGAGGCTTCTAATCCGTGAGTCACGGTGTCATAATTGATTCCGAAACTAAATAAATCATTTCCTAGTGTCGCTACATCATTGATTCCTGTTAACCATCCTCGTACATTGTATTGATAATCTACTTGTTGTAACGCTGTTACTGCTGTTGTTTTTCCTCCTACA
>CANMKX010000175.1 GCA_947498595.1 uncultured Aquimarina sp. | reverse complement strand
CTATGTTTAGGGTTCATCGTTCTTAAATACTTCTTTTTATAGGGTAATTTAAACTTTTTATAGTCTATTTTTTTGATTCTTTTTAAATACGGAGGAAACCATCTGATTCCTGTTTCTTTGAAGCAGGGTTCTTTTAACAACTGATCTTCATCTACTTTTGAAAGTATTAAACTATCAACATTAATCTTTGTGTAATTTATATAACTATTCCATAATAATTTTTCTGTATGTTTAGAAAAACAAACTTCATGATCTTCTTTATTTAAATCTGTGTATAATATTAAAAAAGCTTCACCGATTGTTAAGACATCATCATTATAATTTTTAA
>CANMKX010000174.1 GCA_947498595.1 uncultured Aquimarina sp. | reverse complement strand
ATGTTATTTTGAGTTACTAACAAATTTAAAGAATATGACGCTTCCTTATCTATGGCTTGTCCATACAGATTTTACTGTAATTTTCTTTAATTTTCTTTAATTTCCCTTTATCCCCATATGCATCTGATTTACAGGTGCTTAAATTTTACTTAAAATCATTTATACATGTGCTTTAAACTTAGTGTTTTATAAAATAATTAAAAACAAGTAGCTCTTCTCAATAGATCTATGGAATGATATTTAAGCAATACTATGGATTACCTATTTTTTAATAATTCTATATACGGATCATTACTAAATTCTTAATGCATGTTGCTTTTTTCTTCTATGT
>CANMKX010000173.1 GCA_947498595.1 uncultured Aquimarina sp. | reverse complement strand
CTAGATTATTAGGGTCGTTGATATTTTTTAACCATCCTCGAACCGTATATTTATAATTAATCAATTGCAGCGGTTGCGTTTCACTTGTTTTTCCTCCAACACCTTTGGCTATTAACTGTCCTATCTCATCGTATTGATTGCTAACAATACGTTCTTTGGCTTGATTGTTTATTTGTTGTTCTTGTGTTAACAAACGTCCCATATGATCATAGGTAAAGCTATCCTTAATAATCACGGGAGCTTGTCCTTCTTTTTGGTGTGTACTTTTGCTTTTCAACACTTTCCCTACAAAATCCAATTGGGTTTCTATGATGTTTAAACTTTGTAGGTAT
>CANMKX010000172.1 GCA_947498595.1 uncultured Aquimarina sp. | reverse complement strand
ACGATGTAAGCGATGCGGCATCCGATGATCCAGCAGATGGAACGACAACAACTGATGATCCAACAGTTACGACTTTATCAGCAAGTCCAAGCATGGCAATCAGTAAGGTAGATGCCTTGGATTTGGGAGGAAACGGAACACTAGAAGCCGGAGATATCATCAATTATACGATTACAGTTAACAATACAGGAAATGTAACCTTAAGCGATATTGTCATCACCGATCCCGATGCAACGATCACTAGCGGAAATCCAATCGCAAGTTTAGCGCCAGGAGCCAGCGTCGATGTTATCGCAAATCATATACTAACCCAATCAGAAATCGATAGCGGAAGTTA
>CANMKX010000171.1 GCA_947498595.1 uncultured Aquimarina sp. | reverse complement strand
GGTTGAGACACCCCTTATCTACTCGACCAGTAGCAGAAAGTTTCTTTAAAACTATTAAATATGAGTGCCTTAATAGATGTAAATTTAGCAATTACATAGAACTTTACACCTGTATAGAGGATTACATTAATTGGTATAATTATAAACGATTACATTCTAGTTTAGATTATATGACACCAGCTGAAATGGAACTGAAAATTAAAATAAATCAATTAAATAATGTAGCTTAAAAAAATCGTACCAAATTTACTAGGTAGTCCACTTTAAGTGCTTTACCACTGACAGCTGGTGAGAAGCTTACGAAGAATTTACCTTTATCATTACGAGTACTCCTTGGT
>CANMKX010000170.1 GCA_947498595.1 uncultured Aquimarina sp. | reverse complement strand
CACAAAAAACGAGGTGCAATAAAAATCGTACAAAAAGGAAATGCTGCATCTACAGGATATAAAACCGATTTTTTAACTCCTCAGGATGAAGAGAATTTCACAGAAAACATCTTTAAAAACAGCTACTATTATGCACAGGTCATAGTTGATACAGAAAATAAAGAAGTTAATCTTCAAATAAAATTCTCTAAATGGATGGACACCTATAAAATCCGTACAGAGACATATCTACTAGGAGATCCAATCAAGGCTGATGGGAAAAATACAACCGCTTCACGTTTTGTTGAAGCAGCACCAGAAATCGTTGAAACCTATTGGTTAAATGCTGAAGGAAAAAAAAT
>CANMKX010000169.1 GCA_947498595.1 uncultured Aquimarina sp. | reverse complement strand
ATTCCGTTTCCGTCTGTAAATGTATCTACTATAGAAACATTATCTAAGGTAACATTCCCTCTATTCGATACTGTAATCGTATACGTAACTGTATCTCCTACTCCATCAATTCCATCTCCATTATCTGCTATACTAAATATTTTTACAGCTTCTATTATTGGATCTTCTGAAATAGCTATTACTGTTGAATCATCATCCGTATTTCCGTCTGTATCATCTCCATCATCACTCGTATCCATTACTGTTGTATCCATTGGACTGTCTCCGCTTGCAACTACACTGTTTGAAATACTTCCGCTATCAACAGCATCCTGTGCAATGACATAAGTTGCTGTATAAGTAGC
>CANMKX010000168.1 GCA_947498595.1 uncultured Aquimarina sp. | reverse complement strand
AACGTTTTTAATTTTATATTTTGTTAAACGTCAAAACTTTGTTTTGGCGTGATTGCTTAAAAATACAAAACTTTCGTAAAATACTGAATGCCCTATTTGCTATATATAGTGTGCCTGTTGCACAAGTATTAGCTAAAAATAGTATTATTTCGTAAATTAAAGTATGCAAGGTAAGAAGATTTATTCACTCATTTTCAAATGAGTAATCGTGTAGCCAAAACAAATTTCTATCGTCGGTTAAAAGAAATTTTCCGTAACCTATTATCATGAACATTACGAACGAAATAAAACGAGAGTATATAGCAAGAAGGGGAAATACATGAAGCGAAAAAGGCAAAGTACAG
>CANMKX010000167.1 GCA_947498595.1 uncultured Aquimarina sp. | reverse complement strand
GTTTGTTCTTTGTATTCCTGAATGGCTGGAGAAATAGTCATTTTGAGCGTCATTGGTGTATCATCTTGAGCAGAAAATACTTCGCTATACTTTATTAATGCTGCATCGTTAAACTTGTATGTAAAAGCAAGAGGATTACCAAATGATTCTTTATAAAAAACTAATGCTCCTTTGGTTAAGATACAAAGTTTATCTTCTGGCTCATTGGTAATCCATCTTGCTAAAATATCGTCCTCATAACTGGATAGTATTTCTAGATCAATAAGTCCACCTTGAGGCTCGTATCCCGCTTTTCCTGTTTGATTGTTTACTAATCGATGATAAGTAATTGCTGCATTCACAACTTC
>CANMKX010000166.1 GCA_947498595.1 uncultured Aquimarina sp. | reverse complement strand
TATTCCTGAATGGCTGGAGAAATAGTCATTTTGAGCGTCATTGGTGTATCATCTTGAGCAGAAAACACTTCGCTATATTTTATTAATGCTGCATCGTTAAACTTGTATGTAAAAGCAGGAGGATTACCAAATGATTCTTTATAAAAAACTAATGCTCCTTTGGTTAAGATACAAAGTTTATCCTCAGATTCATTAATAATCCATCTAACTAAAACATCATCATCATAACTGGATAACATTTCTAGATCAATAAGCCCTCCTTGAGGCTCGTACCCTGCTTTTCCTGTTTGATTGTTTACTAATCGATGATAAGTAATTGCTGCGTTCACAACTTCTCGTTCTTGACCAAAAAC
>CANMKX010000165.1 GCA_947498595.1 uncultured Aquimarina sp. | reverse complement strand
TCGATTCGTTGTTGTTCTGCTACCTCTGCTTGTAACTCACGCTCTCTTCTTAAACGCTCCTCTTCGGCTGCTTTCTCCTCCTCGATTCGTTGTTGTTCAGCTACCTCTGCTTGCAACTCACGCTCTCTTCTTAAACGCTCCTCTTCGGCTGCTTTCTCAGCTTCGATTCGTTGCTGTTCTGCCGTTTCTGCTTGTAATCTTCGCTCTCTTCTCAAACGCTCTTCTTCGGCTGCTTTCTCCTCCTCGATTCGTTGTTGTTCTGCTACCTCTGCTTGTAACTCACGCTCTCTTCTTAAACGCTCCTCTTCGGCTGCTTTCTCTTCCTCGATTCGTTGTTGTTCTGCTACCTCTGCTTG
>CANMKX010000164.1 GCA_947498595.1 uncultured Aquimarina sp. | reverse complement strand
AAATGAATACTATTTTACGAGTTAAATATTTTAAAGATCAAAGAAAACTACATAAAATTAGACGAATGGTATTTTTGTTTTTTGTAAATGCTTTGATAATAGTTTGTTATTGTATTAACTAGTATAAATAAGTTGTCAAAAACTTTTTGAAAAAGGGGAGATTTCCCCTGTGTAAAAAACTTGTAATAATTATGGTTCTACCATATATTTGTAATCTTACTTATCATTACGTAAGACCTTTATAAACATCAATAAAGACCTAAAAAACGAACAATTATGAAAAAAATGTTGCTTAGCAGCTTACTGTTGCTATGGAGTAGTATGAGCATAGCTCAAGAAATAAATGTAAATACCTCGC
>CANMKX010000163.1 GCA_947498595.1 uncultured Aquimarina sp. | reverse complement strand
GATCCACAACAAGATGAGCTACAAGCTCCTGCTGTTAATGTAGTGTCAAAAGATGCATTCTCTTGAGACGCGTAGTGGCTGATCTCTTTTTCAGTCTCTACTGATCCACAACAAGATGAGCTACAAGCTCCTGCTGTTAATGTAGTATCAAAAGATGCATTCTCTTGAGACGCGTAGTGACTGATCTCTTTTTCAGTTTCTACTGATCCACAACAAGATGAGCTACAAGCTCCTGCTGTTAATGTAGTGTCAAAAGACGCATTCTCTTGAGATGCATAGTGGCTGATCTCTTTTTCAGTTTCTACTGATCCACAACAAGATGAGCTACAAGCTCCTGCTGTTAATGTAGTGTCAAAAGA
>CANMKX010000162.1 GCA_947498595.1 uncultured Aquimarina sp. | reverse complement strand
CTGATAAATGGATAACTACCACAAACTATTATGATGAAAAAGGACGACCATGGGAAACACATATAAAAAATGATTACCTAGGAGTAGACGATTGGATATTAAGTAAGTTAGATTTTGTAGGAAAACCATTAAAGACTTTTACCAAGCATATTAAAGACGGAGTATTATTATGCACTACCGATACGTTTACCTACGATCATGTAGGACGATTGTTAACACAAGAACAACAAATTAATAGTCAACCTATAGAACGATTGGTAAGCAATCAATACGATGAAATCGGACAACTGATCAGAAAAGATGTAGGAGGAAAAACAACAGCAGTAACAGCGTTACAACAAGTAGATTATCAATACAATGT
>CANMKX010000161.1 GCA_947498595.1 uncultured Aquimarina sp. | reverse complement strand
ATTCTGTCTTTTTACAATCTTGATTAACGTCAAATTTAGTTATAGAAAATCAGAATAACGAAAAATCGAGATATTCAAGTTTAATATCAAATTGATTTGTTTTTTATTTTTTTTGACGAATTGCATTTTTCTTTAAGTATTATTTAAAAAAGTTACCATGGTATTAACTGAAAATTGACCCACCAAAAATAAGTTCACATAACTTAAAAATTGTCAAGATAAAAGCTAAAACGCTACCTGTTTTTGTCGTGTAGCTCCATAATTTCTCTTTTGTAAGTTTTTTATTATAAGATTTTTTCCAATAATCAAAGTATGCCCAATTTTCTCCAATAGATTTGAAATCAAAAAGAGTATGACCTCTACC
>CANMKX010000160.1 GCA_947498595.1 uncultured Aquimarina sp. | reverse complement strand
CTCTTCTCTACTGAGATTCTTGCTAAAAACTAAGGACTCGAACCTTACTAAATCACCTGATGTTTCTCCTTATTTGCGAGGGCAAAACTAATATTCTTTTTTATTCCTCACAAGCTTTTTTTGAAAGTTTTTTTTATCTTTTTAAAAGACTTTATCCTTTCTCTATCAACCCTTTCCTTTCTCTATTCCCTCCTCATTTGCGGGCTGCAAACATACTGCTTTTATTTGATAACAAAACAACTTTTTGTTGTTTTATTTTCAGTACTTTTTTTTTAAGCTTTTTCTATGAACGCTACTTAGTGTTTGACTTGTTTCATTCGTGCGCTAAGCGGGTGCAAAGATACACCTCTTTTTTACTTCTACAAGCTTT
>CANMKX010000159.1 GCA_947498595.1 uncultured Aquimarina sp. | reverse complement strand
TTTCTGATTCATATAATAACAGAGTTTTTTATCTTCTACTACCTTTTCTATCATTCTTAAAGCTTCATCTATTTGAGTAGGAAAAAGCGATTTATAGTTAGCATATTTTATAAAAGCTTCTTTCATTTCAAGATGCGCTTTCTCTAGTTTTTTTATTTCCGTATTTGAATGTTTCATTTTATAACTTTTTTCTTCAAAAACAGCAGAATTATGATGGTTTTTCCATCGCTTAGATATTAATAAATACCGTTTCTTTGCCGATCCCTTATGCTTTTAAACAAGAGTGTATAACTATATTAAGTTGTAAAAATTAAGGAGAGGCTCATAACCTCTCCTTTTTTAATTCGTATATTTTTTGAAATTATTAAACTGCA
>CANMKX010000158.1 GCA_947498595.1 uncultured Aquimarina sp. | reverse complement strand
TTCTGTCCTAAACTCATAGAATAGTCGTCTTAATGTCTTTAAATAGTAATAAACTATACGTTTTGGACAAATATAGTTAAATAATAATAGTATTATCTTGATTTATTAAATAGTAATATCTAATATTGCAGAGTAAACAATACAAAAAATAGAAAACTCTGCGTTATGAGTAAAAGTATTTTAAACACAACGAACCCCAACAACTACGAGTACACGACAAAACATTTAGAGATACATGTGTTAGGAGGCATCAAGCTCAATAAACTAGAGAGTTTACGAGTGACGATAAGTCTACAGAAACCAGAAGAGTATACTATTTTAAGGCACTCGATAGATTTATACAACGACAATCAAATAGAAAAGTTTGTTAGAAAAAT
>CANMKX010000157.1 GCA_947498595.1 uncultured Aquimarina sp. | reverse complement strand
GCTATGCGAAAAAGACAAATAACTACTGGCAAAAAGACTAGAAATCGAAAATTTAGGATGTCTACAAGTGAAATAGTGACCATTACTGTATTGTTTCATTTAAGTGGTATAAGAACCTTCAAACATTTCTATATTTTATATGTACAACAACAATTACAAAATGAATTTCCAAAGACAGTTTCTTACAATCGTTTTGTAGAATTAATGCAGTCCAATTTAGTTCCTCTAACCCTATATTTAAAAACATGCTGTTTAGGAAATTGTACAGGTATTTCTTTTATAGATTCTACTCCTATTAGGGCTTGTAAAAACAAGAGAATTAACAATAATAAAGTATTTAAGGATATTGCTACCATAGGTAAATCAACAATGGGGTG
>CANMKX010000156.1 GCA_947498595.1 uncultured Aquimarina sp. | reverse complement strand
GTAACGGTCATTCCATCTACAAAAGGAGTTCCTACTGTAGGGTTTTGCGAAATAGAAGGATTGGCATCACAATTATCCGTTGCAGTAATCATAGAGGTATAATCAGGAATAGTATCCCCAATAGACAAAGTTTGATTTGCGATACATGTAATTGTAGGATCTATAGAGTCCGTATTTTGATTGATCGTAATAGTACATTGACTGTCATTTCCTGCATCATCCGTAGCAGTAAAAGTAACGGTCATTCCATCGGTAAAAGTAGTCCCCGGAATAGGATTTTGAGAAATCGTAACATCAGTATCGATATCATCTGTAGCAGTTACTAATGAAGTATAATCAGGTAAAAGAGTATTACAGTCCAGAGTTTGATTAGTAGGACA
>CANMKX010000155.1 GCA_947498595.1 uncultured Aquimarina sp. | reverse complement strand
GGCGTGTCGGTCTCTGTGATATTTACTCTATAAGTACCTCCTGCTAATCCTGTAATGACTAATGGATTCGTTGTTGTATTTCCTACAATTGGTGCTGTAGTAGTTCCTGCTACAACATTAGTCACTGTATAGGTATAGGCTCCTACATAGCCTCCTATAGTAACACTAATCTCTCCCGTAACATCTCCAAAACAGGCAACATCATTGGTTACCATAGCATCGATCGTTATCGTATCAAAAGGTACTACTTCATAAGAAACAGTAGTACTACATCCAGTAACATCATCGGTAATCATAAACGTGTAAGTATCTACTGTTGGAAGCGTAAAGGTTTGATCAAAATCTCCTGCCGCTGTATCAACTGCACTTCCTGTAACGCCAACGATC
>CANMKX010000154.1 GCA_947498595.1 uncultured Aquimarina sp. | reverse complement strand
GGTTTTACTATCTTTTTGTTGCTGGAGTTGTACTATTATTTGCAGACTGTAATGACTAGAAAACTCTAATACACTTAACATGGTTACAAATGCTTCTTGCCCTTGTAGGTAAGCATCTGCGATATACTCATATAGCATAATGGTATAGGCACATCCTCTGGCTAATAATGCTATAAAGGAGCTTACCTCTAGTTGTAAGGCTTTGATCATTATCTCAAAATAATGTTGCTTTGCTGTATCTGCCGTGAGCTGGGTATGGTAATCGAGTTTGTGTTTCATAGGTTATGTATAGGTATTAGTTTCCCTGCTCACTTGCGCGAGAATACTGGTTATTTTGATATTATTTGTTGTTTGTTATGCGCTTAGCTGTTGCATCCTACTTATAAATGCTTG
>CANMKX010000153.1 GCA_947498595.1 uncultured Aquimarina sp. | reverse complement strand
GTAAAACTATAGAAAGTGAACGATTATTTATACCAAACAATGCAAGATTAGGAAATACCATTTTAGCAATTAATAAGAGATTAAAAGCCTACAATCAAAAAGTAGAAAACATACATCAAATACGAGCATCAGTAATTACCAATTGGACAAAACAATACAACTTACGAAAGGTTCAATATTTAGCAGGACATCGTTATATAAGTTCAACCGAGCGCTATTTACAAGATGATTTAGAAAACTTGCACGAAATCGTAAATAACTTCCATCCGATAAACTAAAAAACAAATAGTAACTTTATAGACCGATAGAAAATGAAGATTAGATTGAATAATAAAGCAGATATACAAATACACAACTCAGAAGATATTTACAGCGTAATGCAGCGCATATTAAT
>CANMKX010000152.1 GCA_947498595.1 uncultured Aquimarina sp. | reverse complement strand
ACTGATTTACCCAACCATTTTTTAGAAGCATCTAGTGTATGAGTTCCTTGTGTTTCTATACTGTCATAATCGACAATGACACTAAAAAAATGATGGTTGTTAATAGCTTGATTTAAGGTGATTTGCTCAAATGTATAGAGGAATTCTCCATTGATACTGATAGAAGTTTTGGGCTTTATCATGATGATGATAGATATTGATTAGATGATAGAATAAAAAGTATATTATCATATGCAATCCTTACTGAATATATAAGGATTGCATATGATTTTCTAATTATAGTGGTAGTCTTACCGAAAAGTAATGTTACCTAGAATAATTAAGCTACAGGCCAACGGTTATCGATTGCAGCATTTCCTACAGACATTTCTTCTGCTGATAATGTGAAACGAATTCTCATTGGCAC
>CANMKX010000151.1 GCA_947498595.1 uncultured Aquimarina sp. | reverse complement strand
TACTCTCCAATATCTACTTACACGAATTTGATAAAATAGTAAGTAATCCAGAAGGTAAATTTTCCAAATCCAATATTCGTATTGTTCGCTATGCAGATGATTTTCTACTTATGGGAAAATGGTATTTCAGTAAAGAAATACTGACCTATATAGACCGAATTTTCACTAATATGGGGTTATCTATTAATAAAGAAAAGACCAAGCTACTGCATACAAACAAAAGTAGTTTATACTTTCTAGGTTTTGAGTTCAAAGTGATCCGATCCAAGTTCAGTTGGAACAAAAAGAAGTATACCAATGTTCGTCCTAGTATGAAATCCCGAAATAAATTATTTACCAAACTAAGGGAGTTATTCAATAAACGACGGCATTGGACAATAGAATGGATTGTTTGGAAACTGAACCA
>CANMKX010000150.1 GCA_947498595.1 uncultured Aquimarina sp. | reverse complement strand
ATTAGAACTAATAAAAGTTCTTTTCTTGAGGATAATAAGATTATTTACATATTGATAACACTGTTTTTTTGTTGAAAGATCTATTTTCAAAAGCAATTCAAATATCATCTTTATTTTTGGCCATAGGTATCCTATGATTCCATAGTGTTTAATTTTTCTTAGTTATTTTTTTTAATAGAAGAAATAAAAATCCATTTTAAAGCTGCTTGATATTGGCTATATTTAGTTTTTATAAAACGATAAAATAACAAACAAGGGTTTCTGCGCAGACTCCCGTTGTAGGTAAGCAACTAAATCGTAAAAACAAAATTTATATTACTTAAAAAAATTTATGTCAGTAGTTTAGCCCCTTAATAGTTCGGAGTGTAATTTTAAATTTCAAACTAATATATTAGAGATATGAAATACAAGAA
>CANMKX010000149.1 GCA_947498595.1 uncultured Aquimarina sp. | reverse complement strand
AAAACTATCATAAAAACTAATGAACAATTAAAATCAGTGCTAAAAGACAATAAAGTTATTGTTAATGATAAAGAATTATACGGTAGAAGAGATAAAAAAAGTGACAAAGAAAAAATTCTAAAAACTATTAATAAAAAGATTATATCAGAAGGAAAAGAAATTGAAGTTATAGACTATAATATAGTATTACTTAAACATGCTCAATCCTTCGGAAAAGAAACATTGTCAAGAGCTTATTCTAATAAAAATGGTAATAAAACTGAATTATCAAGAGATGGATACATGTTTAGAGGAAGAGGATTAAAACAAATCACTTGGAAAATAAACTATAAGGCATTTTCTGATTATAGAAAAAACAATCCTTTTCCCGATGATCCTGAAGGGTATATAGATTTTACTAAGGTAACAAATCA
>CANMKX010000148.1 GCA_947498595.1 uncultured Aquimarina sp. | reverse complement strand
ACTATATTTGTCCAAAACGTATAGTTTATTACTATTTAAAGACATTAAGACGACTATTCTATGAGTTTAGGACAGAAGATTACAAAGATTAGGAAAGAGAAAAAATTATCTCAAGTAGATATAGCTTCGTATGTAGGTGTTTCTCGTGATGCAATTTCTAAATATGAGCGTGATGATATTATACCATCTGTAGAAAATGCTAATAAAATTGCCCAAATTTTAAATGTTTCCCTCGATTATTTAATGTCAGATGATGTTAATTTAGAAGTTGTAGATATTGATATGCTTAACCGTATGAAAGAGATACAGCGATTAAATGAAGATGATAAATCTACGGTTGTTAAAATTATTGATGCATTTATTAGGGATACTAAAACTAAAAAAGCATACTCATAAAAATACCAGCTACAAAT
>CANMKX010000147.1 GCA_947498595.1 uncultured Aquimarina sp. | reverse complement strand
TAGTAAGTCCATCCCAAAGTGATGAGCGAGTTCGTGTATTTCAAAGGAAGCTATACATTGCAGCCAAGAAAGAAAAAGAGTTTTTAGCTCATAGTCTTTATGATAAGATATATTTGGACTATGTGTTGATTACGGCCTTTTATCGAATAAAGCAGAACTATTCCAAAGGCGTTGGAGTAGATGGAATTAGTATTGCTACAATAGAGCAGTATGGACTACATAGATATTTATCACAACTACAAGAAGAGTTACGAAGTAAAAGGTATCGTAGTAATGCAGTCAAACGGGTGATGATTCCCAAAGAAAGGAAAGGTACATTTCGCTATTTAGGAATACTTACTATAAAAGACAGGATCGTTCAGATGGCCGTCAAGATGATTATCGAACCTTTATGGGAATCAGAATTTATAAGTA
>CANMKX010000146.1 GCA_947498595.1 uncultured Aquimarina sp. | reverse complement strand
CCAGTGTGATTCTCTCCCCAAATTTAATATAAAGTTGTTGAACGGTCAAACTCCAATTATGAAGAGGAGCGGTCCATTTTTTTTCTATGTTCTTAGTAGCTAAGTATACCAGTTTAAGTAATGCCATATCATTTGTGAAAGCACCTTTGGTTTTGGTTACTTTTCGAACTTGACGGTGAAATCCTTCTACGGCATTTGTGGTATAAATAATCTTTCTGATGGGTTCGGTATACTGGAAGTATTGAGATAACTGTTCCCAGTTGCGTTGCCAGCTTTCAATCACAACTGGGTATTTATCACCCCATTTTTCTTCTAGATCCAAAAGACTATCTTCTGCTACTTCTTTGCTAGTGGCTCTATAAACGAGTTTTAGGTCACGCATAAACTCTTTTTGATCTTTTGATGCAATATATTTG
>CANMKX010000145.1 GCA_947498595.1 uncultured Aquimarina sp. | reverse complement strand
TTTATATTTACATTAAACATAGATTAAAAAAAAAGCTTTTTTTCTAGATTTGATTAAAAAACTATCTAGATTTTTCTTGCAGTAACTTTAAATGAACTCTTTTTTATGATACTTATTATTAAATCAACCGAAACATAATCCATATGATTAATAATACATCAAAGTTAATTAAAATATAAATACGATTAATTATTAGGTAAATAAAATTTAAAATAAACTAACAAATAGATACATTTTAAATACCCATAAATCGATTAGGATATATCTTGATATAATTATATAAACATCAAAAGAAATCTAACTTTAGTATAGATTCAAAAATAGTATCAAATAGCACTTATCAAAATAAATTGAAATCACATATTAATCAGGGAATATTTTGAATTTTAAACACCGTATAAATTTCAAATTAATCTAAATAAATGTTTTACCG
>CANMKX010000144.1 GCA_947498595.1 uncultured Aquimarina sp. | reverse complement strand
CAAATTCTTTTTTCCCTCCCGTTGGATAGGTGATACTTTCTAATACTCCTGCTTTTACAGCATTTTTATTCGCGCTATACGGGCTTTTGAATATCGCATGAGATCTTCCTTTGTTATATCCCCATAAATCTATTTCGTCTGTACTATAAGGTAAGGTTTCTACGGAAGCATATTCTAATGTATATGGTAATACATTCGCTCCATAATGTTCTTGTACTTCATCTAAAATTAATGGCGTACCCGAATAATGAAAGCTTAATCGTTTGATCTCTTCGTCTTGCGCATTACGAATCTTTATACCTGATAATTGCACTCCACTATTGTCTAAGTACTCTGGATGCCCCTCTATAAAATCAAAATCTATTTTAGTCTGATCATGAAACGTTACATTTTTAAGCTTTTTACTCTCTATAGTCATTCGTGTCAAGCTACT
>CANMKX010000143.1 GCA_947498595.1 uncultured Aquimarina sp. | reverse complement strand
GACTGTGTAATGACAGATAAAGAACTAGCAACTTTACAAAAAATATATACCAGTATGCCACAAGAAATAAAAAATATAGCCGCTTCTATTTATGGTAATCCTGATATGGAATCATTTTTAGAAAAGAAAGAAAAACAAAGCGTATACGATCAACGACAACGAACCAATATAGCGCGATCCATCGCCTTGGCATACAATACCTATATGTCCTCCTTGGTTGATAAGAGTACTATTGCAAATGATTTTATGCATCAGTTACTCACAAAATATATAGTATAATGTTGGTCAGTATGCATTGCAGCAGTCAAGAAAATTACCTATTTGTTTCTATCCATTTTCTAACTGCTGTCAATGTGTTAACCGTGGAGATACTATAAGCAATCTGCTTTCTTGAAAAGTACCCCCATGCCAATACATCAGGAGTGCATTCATATA
>CANMKX010000142.1 GCA_947498595.1 uncultured Aquimarina sp. | reverse complement strand
TATGTTATTATTGAGTGTAGGATATGATTTTTAAGGAACATTTACTAAACATAAAACAAGCTATGAATATCAAAAAATGATATGTTGTATTTTGATACTAACCTCTTTTCATGTTTTTTCACAACAAAAGGATGTTGATATAATCAATGCCAGTCCAGATCATGACTTGAAAAATAAAAGTCTTATCAACTACAAACTAAAAGGAAATGTAGAAGCTGTAATTAATTTGGTACATGAACCAATAGAAAAGTTTGGAAAAATCTCAAAACCTGAATTCGATGTAAGAAATCTGATTTTATAGTATAGAAAAAGCAGAATACTTAGTAAGTTAAAGTGTTGAATTTTAATAAACTAAAATTATTCTGCTTATGATTTCTAAAGATAAAATTACTGAAATATTTTGTTCTATAGATGATTTTTGTGCTGTTTATGAGCCTG
>CANMKX010000141.1 GCA_947498595.1 uncultured Aquimarina sp. | reverse complement strand
GTTAAAAAATCGGTTTTATATCCTGTAGATGCAGCATTTCCTTTTTGTACGATTTTTATTGCACCTCGTTTTTTGTGTGCTGTTTTAGCAGCTTTGCCTGTACCTAGTTCAAGTAACACATCTTTTTTGTTTTTATCTTGTAACCAAAAACAAAACTTAACCATCCTGAGATCTTTTTCTAGGGTGTCTTCGTGTTTTTCGTCTAGTTTTACTGTATAGGTAATAACATCGTCTGGCTTAATGATTTTAGCATCAGTTTTGATGCTTTTAATTTTATTTTTTGCTTTCGTTGCTACTGTGGTTGTTGCATTGTTAACTACCGTAGTGAAATTTCCAGCATTGATTCGATCTTGTTTTTCTAACTGTGCTACAAAATCAGCATAGGTTGTGACTTTATTGTTTATTATTTCTTTTAGATGTAACATAGTTTCGTTTTTTATGATATGT
>CANMKX010000140.1 GCA_947498595.1 uncultured Aquimarina sp. | reverse complement strand
ATTCAGTACTTTAATTTACTTAATATTCTGCTTTTTCTATACTATAAAATCAGATTTCTTACATCGAATTCAGGTCAGAAATTGTATACTCTCAGCATATGTTAATCCTTCTAATGGCCCATCTAATAACTCTTCTTCTAATATTCCTCTAGGTTCAAAGTTTTCACATGACAGAATATTAAAGACAATACATACTATACATATCTTATAAAGATAGTGTTTTCTAATTTTCATTTATTCTAAATATTTTTGCAAACATATAAAAGTTAGCTTAAGCTAACAAAATAAGTTTATTTAAACTTATTTTTAACAAATATATAAAATGTTAAAAAAAATACTTAGGCTAATTTTTTTTTGCAATCTAAGTTTAGAGTGTCGGCTTCCCCAAATTAGAACTGCTTAAATTTCTAAAGGTTCAATATAGTTATTCTTTCCCAATTTTAATTTAG
>CANMKX010000139.1 GCA_947498595.1 uncultured Aquimarina sp. | reverse complement strand
TTATTGGAAAAACAAAAGCGGACAGGTCTATTTATTTTGTTATGAATATGGCTTTTTGGACTTGAAAGGCGATAAAAGAGAAAAGTATCTTTTGATAACTTGGCAAGAATATATGAATAAAAAATAGTTGTCGTAAATTCATATGTAGATACATAAAATCCACACCATCAAAAAATCATTTTTAGATAGTAGCTATTGGAGCATACTTACACTCTATATTTTGATAAAAAGATCAGCAATCCAAACCTATTATAACCACGTGTGCGCACGCCATGGCTATAATAGATTTATATGCTGGTAATTGCTAAAGGTTATAAATACATTTATTTTATTTCAGTACTAACAGCGCTGTTAATAATTAAAAAACTGATTTAAAATCAAAATATCTAAAACAACTATAACAATTTCATTTTTGAAATCACATGCCTATAGGACTTTACATATTTTCA
>CANMKX010000138.1 GCA_947498595.1 uncultured Aquimarina sp. | reverse complement strand
CTTCTTAAACGCTCCTCTTCGGCTGCTTTCTCCTCCTCGATTCGTTGTTGTTCTGCGATCTCTGCTTGCAATTCACGCTCTCTTCTTAAACGCTCCTCTTCGGCTGCTTTCTCTTCCTCGATTCGTTGTTGTTCTGCGATCTCTGCTTGCAATTCACGTTCTCTTCTCAAACGCTCCTCTTCGGCTGCTTTTTCTTCCTCGATTCGTTGTTGTTCTGCTACCTCTGCTTGTAATCTTCGCTCTCTTCTCAAACGCTCTTCTTCGGCTGCTTTCTCTTCCTCGATTCGTTGCTGTTCAGCTACCTCTGCTTGCAACTCACGCTCTCTTCTTAAACGCTCCTCTTCGGCTGCTTTCTCCTCCTCGATTCGTTGTTGTTCAGCTACTTCTGCTTGTAACTCACGCTCTCTTCTTAAACGCTCCTCTTCGGCTGCTTTCTCTTCCTCGATTCGTTGTTGTTCTGC
>CANMKX010000137.1 GCA_947498595.1 uncultured Aquimarina sp. | reverse complement strand
TAGCGATGCTATTCATAAAGATAGGTCATTAAATATTTCGGGAAAAAGTCAAATCCTTTCCAAGTGTTGCTATCACTAGCTGGGGAAGAATTGATGTTATTTCTCAAGCTCATACATTGCTTAGAGATGCTATTCATAAAAATAGATCATTAAATATGTCAGGAAAAAGTCAAATCCTTTCCAAGTACTGCTATCACTGGCTCGGAAAGAATTGATGTTTTTCCTAAGGGCTATACACTGCATAGCCATGCTATTCATAAAAATAGGTCGTTAAATATTTCAGGGAAAAATCAAATCCTTTCCAAGTCTTGCTATCACAGGCTGGGGAAGAATTGATGTTTTTCCTCAGGTTTATACACTGCTTAGAAATGCTATTCATAAAGATAGGTCGTTAAATATTTCAGGGAAAAGTCAAATCCTTCCCAAGTCTTGCTATTACTGGCTGGGGAAGAATTGATGTTTTTCCTCAAACTGA
>CANMKX010000136.1 GCA_947498595.1 uncultured Aquimarina sp. | reverse complement strand
TTATTTCTTATTCTAATTGAGATTGCAACATCTCTATATGGGCTTTTTGGACTTGTTTAACTTCTTGCTGCAAGGCAATTATTTTTTCTTGTAAACTGTTTACTTTCTTTTTTTCTTTGATATACTCATGATTCATTGTTAAAAAAGCCTCCCATGAAAAAACACTCGTTTCTTCTTGTTTTTCTACAATGGTCATGATACTTGCCATTAAATTCTTTTGCTCTTCTATATCTCTTATCCCTTTTTCCTGTATGTACTCCATTACTTTTATGATCAAATCTTCTCCTATATGCTCTAATCCTTCTAATGTTGGCGTTGTTTGTTTTTCAACAGGATACTCAAAAGGAATTTCTTCTTTAAAAAAATAGTTCGCATCTATCTTAGATACTTCTATAAATCGAACTAAAGTCTTTAAAGGCAATCCTATTTCCTGATTTTTAAACTGTGTAAAAAAACCTCTAAAAGATGGATTCATCTCCAGCGATA
>CANMKX010000135.1 GCA_947498595.1 uncultured Aquimarina sp. | reverse complement strand
TAAATCAACCGAAACATAATTCATATGATTAATAATACATCAAAGTTAATTAAAATATAAATACGATTAATTAGTAGGTAAATAAAATTAAAAATAATCCAACAAATAAATGCATTTTAATACATGTAAATATATTACGATACATCTCACTATAATTACATACACTAGTCCTCATTGTATGAACATCTTTTTTTACACAATTTTGTAATAAGAAATCATAAAATATAAAAGAAGATCAAAGGAAAATTTATCATAATGAGAACGAAAGCTTTTCACAAGTTAATAGATGAAGTAGCAAAGAGAATATTGACAGAAATAAAGCCAATGATACATGCAAAAGAAGAAGAGGAATGGTTAAATCCAAAAGAAACCAAAGAGGCTTTACGTATCAAAAGCACAGGGAAATTATTGAGACTAAGAAATGATGGTTTTATTAAATACGTAAAACATTGTAGAGTCACTGTATATTCAAAAAATAGCATCATGGA
>CANMKX010000134.1 GCA_947498595.1 uncultured Aquimarina sp. | reverse complement strand
GATACAAGCCATTACATACTGACTGCTATTTGAAAATAAAAATAAAAAACTACCCAAGACAACTAAGATTAAGTATGCTTACTGATGATGTGTTAAGGCTATTAATACACTTAGGTTGATTAGTAAATAAAACTAGTATTATTTATGATCTATATAGAGAAAAAAAACTAATTGATACACAATAAAAGGTTTTATAAAGAAATATGTTGCTATTAAATATAAACAACAATAGAAAAAAGCTTATCGAAGAAACTAAATAGGTCGGAATTTAAAAAAAGTTGTCATTATAAAAAAAATCAGAAAGAGTGAAAATTCACTTTTAATAAACAATAAAAAGAGCCATAGAAAACAAAGAGAAAAACAATAGAGATATATAAAAGCTACGGTATTAACGTATTAAGAAAAAGTTAAGGGAGAATTAAGAAATAAGTAAGAAAAAAGCTTGTAGAAGTAAAAAAGAGGTGTATCTTTGCACCCGCTTAGCGCAC
>CANMKX010000133.1 GCA_947498595.1 uncultured Aquimarina sp. | reverse complement strand
CAGTACTTTAATTTACTTAATATTCTGCTTTTTCTATACTATAAAATCAGATTTCTTACATCGAATTCAGGTTTATAACCTAAAAAAGTATCTGAAATTTTCTAAAAAGCTAAACAAAAGTATAGCAAAAACTAAGGTACTTTTTATAGATGACTATATTCTTAATAAAGACGTATTATACTTCTTTTAAAGAACTTTAATTTTATCAATTAATTCACCTAAACACAGAAAAAAAGCCCCTTAAAAAGGCTTTTTTTCTCCTTTATATTTTGTAATTATTAGCTTGTGCAACAGTTACTGATGTTGTACAACGTTTAATTATATTTTTCAATAGCTTTCTTTAGGGATTCCAAAATCAATTTTTGAATATTCGGATTTTCCGTTTCTATTTTGTTCAATTTTTCAGAAACCTTATTAAGTTTAATTCCGTCATTGATTGGATTTCGAAGTTGAGTAAGTACAAATTCCAATATTTCCTTTTTCTTCGAAACTCTACTTA
>CANMKX010000132.1 GCA_947498595.1 uncultured Aquimarina sp. | reverse complement strand
GGAACCGCATTGGCAGTAAAAATGCTGACCAATCAAGGGAATTTAAAGGTGAGTATAAACTATAGTAGTACACCAAGTTATAAAATTCATTCATTTACGATTCAAGATACCAATGGAGTTCGTTATGTATTAGACCAGCAAGAATATAGTAAATCAAATACAGGAGGTATATCAGTATCACAAAATGGAGAGTATAGGGATTTATCAGATAGCTATAGTGAATATGTTTCAGCATGGAAAATTAGCCATATGGAAAATGCAGGAGGAGTTATTTTAGCAAATTTCACGTACCAAGATGTTCTAGAAATTTTTATACCACCAACAGCAGCTACTTATGCAGAAGTTCCTCTAAATATATGGAGTCGTTATGTAGGTACTTCACAGGATAAAAATAGTATGTGGGGAAGTTATAATAATGGGATATTAAAACCATCTCGAAGTAGTAGCTTGACACGAATGACTATAGAGAGTAAAAAGCTTAAAAATGTAACGTTTCATGATCAGACTAAAATAGATTT
>CANMKX010000131.1 GCA_947498595.1 uncultured Aquimarina sp. | reverse complement strand
AAATCTATTTTAGTCTGATCATGAAACGTTACATTTTTAAGCTTTTTACTCTCTATAGTCATTCGTGTCAAGCTACTGCTTCGAGATGGTTTTAATATCCCATTATTATAACTTCCCCACATACTATTTTTATCTGCTAAAATACCTACATAACGACTCCTTATATCTAGAGGAATTTCTGCATAAGTAGCTGCTGTTGGTGGTGTAAAAATCTCTAGAACATCTTGGTATGTGAAATTTGCTAAAATAACTCCTCCTGCATTTTCCATATGGCTAATTTTCCATGCTGAAACATATTCACTATAACTCTCTGATAAGTTCCCATTATCTCCATTTTGTGGCAATGATGTACTCGCTGTACTTGATTTACTATATTCTTGCTGGTCTAATACATAACGAACTCCATTGGTATCTTGAATAGTAAATGAATGAATCTCATAGCTTGGTGTACTACTATAGTTTATACTCACCTTTAAATTCCCTTGATTGGTCAGCATTTTTACTGCCAATGCGGTTCC
>CANMKX010000130.1 GCA_947498595.1 uncultured Aquimarina sp. | reverse complement strand
CAACTCTGATCCAGCCATGCCGCGTGTAGGATGACTGCCCTATGGGTTGTAAACTACTTTTATATAGGAAGAAACCACACTACGAGTAGTGTATTGACGGTACTATAAGAATAAGGATCGGCTAACTCCGTGCCAGCAGCCGCGGTAATACGGAGGATCCAAGCGTTATCCGGAATCATTGGGTTTAAAGGGTCCGTAGGCGGCTTTATAAGTCAGTGGTGAAAGTCTGCAGCTTAACTGTAGAATTGCCATTGATACTGTGGAGCTTGAATCATTATGAAGTGGTTAGAATATGTAGTGTAGCGGTGAAATGCATAGATATTACATAGAATACCGATTGCGAAGGCAGATCACTAATAATGTATTGACGCTGATGGACGAAAGCGTGGGTAGCGAACAGGATTAGATACCCTGGTAGTCCACGCCGTAAACGATGGTCACTAGCTGTTCGGATTTCGGTCTGAGTGGCTAAGCGAAAGTGATAAGTGACCCACCTGGGGAGTACGTTCGCAAGAATGAAACTCAAAGGAATTGAC
>CANMKX010000129.1 GCA_947498595.1 uncultured Aquimarina sp. | reverse complement strand
TTAATGCGATTTGAAGAAGTTCCTGTAGATAATTATAGTGGACAACCATCTATCGGAGTTCCTTTGTTTAGTAGAAATTTACCAGGAGGTTTCTCTTATGGCTTAGCATTACAATACAATACAATGGGATTGCGAATAGAAGAGCGTTCGGGTTGGGTTGGAACAGGCTGGTCTATGCAAGGAGAAGCAGTGATATCACGAACAGTTCGAGATGTTGCAGACGAATTAGATCAAGCACGTTTTCCACAAGGGAATCTCAATCAAAAACAAGTCGGAATATATCATAATGAGTTTTTTGCATGGGAAAATTTAGACAACGCATCAAAAGATGAATTTTTATGGAAAGCAAATGGGAAAAGTGGAACCGGAGGAGTAGCAACCGATGGGATTTATGATAACGAATTGGATCTATACCAACTTAGCTTATTTGGAAACACTGCACGATTTGTCGTGATAAAAGAAGGAACCGCATTGGCAGTAAAAATGCTGACCAATCAAGGGAATTTAAAGGTGAGTATAAACTATAGTAGTACACCAAG
>CANMKX010000128.1 GCA_947498595.1 uncultured Aquimarina sp. | reverse complement strand
TTAGAAGCCGGAGATGTCATTAATTACACCATTACAGTTAACAATACAGGAAACGTAACCTTAAGCGATATTGTCATTACCGATCCCGATGCGACGATCACTAGTGGAAATCCAATCGCAAGTTTAGCTCCAGGAGCCAGCGCTGATGTTATCGCAAATCATGTACTGACCCAATCAGAAATCGATAGCGGAAGTTACAGCAATCAAGCCAGTGGATTAGGAGACAGTCCAAGCGGGACAGACGATGTAAGCGATGCGGCATCCGATGATCCAGCTACAGGAACAAGCGATGATGCTACGATCACCATATTAAGTCCAACAGCAAGCATGGCAATCAGTAAAGTAGATGCTTTGGATCTAGGAGGAAACGGAACATTAGAAGCAGGAGATGTGATCAATTATACGATTACAGTTAACAATACAGGAAACGTAACTCTGAGTGATATTGTCATCACCGATCCCGATGCGACGATCACTAGCGGAAATCCAATCGCAAGTTTAGCTCCAGGAGCCAGCGCGGATGTTATCGCAAATCATGTACTAAC
>CANMKX010000127.1 GCA_947498595.1 uncultured Aquimarina sp. | reverse complement strand
CAACCCATAATGACTCAGGATGCATTACAAAAAGAGAAAAACCAATGGTTGTTTACGAAATACGATGCACTAGGAAGAGTATTGTATACAGGGCAAATACAGTACCCTGGGAAAATAGGAGCAGTTCGAGCATCTTTACAACAAGCAGCCAACGCTGCCGCAACATCTTTTGAACAACGATTAGAAACACCAGCAATCATGGCAGGAGTTTCTTTGAAGTATAGTAATCAAGCATATCCTATAATAGCTACTGGCACAACAACCTTGTTAAGCATAAACTATTATGATGATTATGAATTTGACCGTACAGGAATTCCTGTGCCTACTACCGTATACGGTAATCCAATTAGTACGCAAACCAAAAGTCTAGTAACAGGAAGCAAAACAAGAGTTTTAGCAACAGACGATTGGATTACAGCAGTATCCTATTATGATGATAAAGGAAGAACTATCTATGTAACAACACAAAACGAATACCTACAAAGTTTAAACATCATAGAAACCCAATTGGATTTTGTAGGGAAAGTGTTGAAAAGCAAAAGTACACACC
>CANMKX010000126.1 GCA_947498595.1 uncultured Aquimarina sp. | reverse complement strand
GCTACAGGGCTTGGCATCAAACCACCACGAGCTGCTATGGTCAAAAGCTATGGTAGTGAGCGTCGTAGGAAACGGCATTTTAAAAGTGTCAGGTGTGACTTAAGAAGATGAACAAAAGTGAACAGTTTATGACATATCGAAAAGCAAACCAAATAACGTCAAAATCAGGTAGCGTTGTTGACCTGAGAGGAGTTCAGATAGTACCTGTTTATAGGCTGAACGGCGTTCGGTGTAGAGACTGCATGAGCTTAAGTCAGGCTCTTTTGTGGAACGTGGGAACCTGCTGGTTTAATATTAAGGGAAGAGAAGTTATTCAACAGATATACTTTGCAAGTACCAATGTAGATCAGAGGGGCGGAGTAACTCGTAGTAGTGATGAAACTTTTGTAATGGAAGTGGAGCGAAGGGGTTACATTATTCAGCTAAGAAAGTTGCCAACCAATAAAGGGAGGAGCAACTAAATCTTGGCAAAGTCATTTAATATCCCTAAACAATTGGTAATGGAAGCCTATCTTTTGGTCAAATCTAATAAAGGATCGGCTGGAATTGACCGAGAGACAATAAGAGATTTTGAAACCAATTT
>CANMKX010000125.1 GCA_947498595.1 uncultured Aquimarina sp. | reverse complement strand
AAAAAATAAAGTCATCGTAAACTTTTTTACGATGGCTTCTTAAAAAAATGAAAAGATGAACAAACACTACTTATACATTCTAACACTATTACTTAGCATCAATGCTCAGTATAATTATGCACAGTCACAGGTTTCAGAAATTATTTATAAAAAAAGAAGCATAAAGAGCCAAGAGAAACCTCAAAGCAACGCACAAGCAACTGCGCTAATTCATATGGCGAACAACTATATGGAACAACTAACGTACAGTTTAATATTTACACAAACAGCAGCCTATTTTGAAAAAAAAGAAGCTATGCTAGAAGATAATGTAAGCCCTCTAGTGGCTATCATGAGTAATTCTCTAGGTGGAGGTGCTACCAAAGTCTATACAGATAATATTACAGGAAATACTGTAACAGAAAAAGAACTCTCAGGAGATCGTTTTTTAATTACTGCACCAATTAAAGAACAACAATGGCAATTAACGCAAGAACAAAAAAAGATTGGAAATTATCAATGCTATAAAGCAACTCGTGAGATTAGTCGTCAAACCATACGTGGTATCAAAAAAAGTACCGTAACTGCATGGTATACATTAGAAAT
>CANMKX010000124.1 GCA_947498595.1 uncultured Aquimarina sp. | reverse complement strand
CGAGCCAGTGATAGCAGTACTTGGAAAGGATTTGACTTTTCCCGAAGTATTTGGCAACCTATTTTTATGAATAGCATGGCTATGCAGTGTATCAGCTTGATAAATAGCATCAATTCTTTCCGAGTCAGTGATAGCAATACTTGGAAAGGATTTGACTTTTCCCGAAGTATTTAATAGCCTATTTTATGAATAGCATCGCTATGCAGTGCATAAATCTGAGGAAAAATATCAAATCTTCCCGAACCAGTGATAGCAGTACTTGGAAAGGATTTGACTTTTTTTCGAAATATTTGATGACCTATTTTATGAATAGCATTTCTATGCAGTGTATAGACCTGAGGAAAAACATCAATTCTTCCCCAGCCAGTAATAGCAGTACTTGGAAAGGATTTGATTTTTCCTCGAAATATTTAACGACCTATCTTTATGAATAGCATCGCTATGCAGTGCATAAACCTGAGGAAAAATATCAATTCTTTCCGAACCAGTGATAGCAACACTTGGAAAGGATTTTATTTTTCTCTGAAATCTTTAGCAGCCTATCTTTATGAATAGTATCTCTAAGCAATGTATAAGTTTGAGGAAAAGCATCAATTCTT
>CANMKX010000123.1 GCA_947498595.1 uncultured Aquimarina sp. | reverse complement strand
ACTGACCGAATTCGTCCAGTAACGCAGGACATGTCAGGATCTAGTTATACTTTTAACATTGATAGTACTACAACAGCAAGATTAAAAGCATTAGGACAACAAGAAGGAGCAACCCTTTTTATGACTCTTTTAGCAGCTTATAAAGTACTATTATACCGTTATTCAGGCGAAAGTGACATTACGGTAGGAAGTCCGATAGCAAATCGAGGGACAGTAGGAATTAGCGGATTGATAGGCTTTTTTGTCAATACCATAGCATTGCGTAGTAGTGTAGATGAGAATCATAGCTTTGAAGAATTCTTAAGATCGGTAAAACAGACAACATTATCAGGATATTCGTATCAAGAAGTGCCTTTTGAAAAAGTAGTAGATCAAGTAGAAAGTATTCGAGATCAAAGTAAATCTCCAATTTTTCAAACGATGTTGACGCTTCAAAATAACGAAGCAGTAAACGATGTACAACTAGGAGCTAGTAAGATAACATTAGTAGGATTAGAAAGTAATACTTCCAAATTTGATATAAGTTTAGAGATAGGTGAATCCAAAGATGGTTTATCGGTACGAATAGAATACAGCACCGCATTATTCAACAAGGAAACGATTGTACGTTTAGGAGC
>CANMKX010000122.1 GCA_947498595.1 uncultured Aquimarina sp. | reverse complement strand
TATTTTATGAATAGCATCGCTATGCAGTGTATAGACCTGAGGAAAAACATCAATTCTTCCCCAGCCAGTAATAGCAACACTTGGAAAGGATTTGACTTTTCCCCGAAATATTTAATAGCCTATTTTATGAATAGCATCGCTATGCAGTGTATGAGCTTGAGAAATAGCATCAATTCTTCCCCAGCCAGTAATAGCAATACTTGGAAAGGATTCTACTTTTTCCCTGAAATCTAAGGTAATCTATTTTCTTGAATAGCATCGCTATGCAGTGTATAGACCTGAGGAAAAACATCAATTCTTTCCGAGCCAGTGATAGCAGTACTTGGAAAGGATTTGACTTTTCCTGAAGTATTTGGCAACCTATTTTTATGAATAGCATGGCTATGCAGTGTATAGCCCCTAGGAAAAACATCAATTCTTTCCGAGCCAGTGATAGCAATACTTGGAAAGGATTTGGTTTTTTCCTCGAAATATTTAATAGCCTATTTTTATGAATAGCATCGCTATGCAGTGTATAACCCTTAGGAAAAATATCAAATCTTCCCCAGCCAGTGATAGCAGTACTTGGAAAGGATTTGACTTTTTCCTGAAATATTTGATGACCTATTTTATGAATAGCATCG
>CANMKX010000121.1 GCA_947498595.1 uncultured Aquimarina sp. | reverse complement strand
CTTTCTCATAATTACTGCTTAAAGTTAAAATTATTATTCTACTTTTTAACAGTTCGGTTTTATGGGGAGCTTACATTCTTCGGTTCTCACATCTTCAGTTTGGAAGCCAACTCTGTTTTTGGTTAGCACTTTAAAAGTTGGAGTTCTTAAAAGGCCAAAATTAGTTCTAATTCGATGATTTAATTCAATTATCTTTTTTTCAAGTTCTGAATCCTTACAATCATAATAAAATTCAACATTTAGAGCTTCTTCCTTTAAAGAAATCCAAATAATGGATTTTTCAGTTTTCGATTTGAATAAATATTGGTAAGGAAAATCTAGACTGAAGTCAGAGTTACTTGAATCTTCTGTATTCCAGTCTTTAAAAATTAATTCATAATTATTTTCTTCAAGATTTAACAAACCAATTAATTTGTTAATATTTTGTTTCGATTCTTCAAGAGCAATTTCTAAAAATAAAGTAGAAGCAAGTGAATCAAATTGTAAGGTATAGTATGAACTTTTTTCAAATTCGTTATATGAGTCAAATGACTTTAATAGTTCTGACTGTTTTGACCCCTATAAAACAAGAGTAATCTTTTAAATTTCGATTATTAATTATGCGGCTATATTTTTCATTAAAA
>CANMKX010000120.1 GCA_947498595.1 uncultured Aquimarina sp. | reverse complement strand
CGAACTGTTAAAAAGTAGAATAATAATTTTAACTTTAAGCAGTAATTATGAGAAAGAGCAAATTTAGTCCACAGCAAATCGCGAAGATTTTAAAGGAGTATGAAGACGGTAAAACAGTTGAGTCGATAACTCGTGAGCACGGAGTTAGTTCTGCTTCCTTTTATAAATGGCGTAGTAAATACGCTGGCATGAATGCTAAGGAATTAAAGCGACTGAAAGAACTAGAAGACGAAAATAGACGATTAAAGCAAATGTATGCGACTTTAGCATTAGATCATCAGATGGCTAAAGAGATTATTGAAAAAAAGCTTTAAAGCCCTGTGTGAAACGCAGTATTAGTACGGATTTATCTCATTACGGCGTTAGCAGGGCGTGCCGTGTTTTACGGATGAGTAAAAGTGTGTTTTATTACAATCCATTAAAGAAAGACGATTCTCTTATAGAAATAGCATTGCAGAAAAAAGCAGAGGAGCATACAGAAGAAGGATTCTGGAAAGCTTATAAACGTTTACGAAATGAAGGCAAAACTTGGAATCACAAAAGAGTTCATCGAGTATATGTGGAGCTGGGACTGCCTCTTCGAAGAAAAGTTAAGAAACGTTTACCAGCCAGAGTAAAAGAACCTTTAGAAGTACCTGTAG
>CANMKX010000119.1 GCA_947498595.1 uncultured Aquimarina sp. | reverse complement strand
GTGACTACATCAGGAATGTATACAGTAACGGTTCGAGATCCAAATGGATGTTTTGATACGGCTATGATTGAAGTCTTCGATCCATTATTAGTAACTGCAGATTTTACAGTAGCGCCCAATTGTTTGGCAGCAGATGGAACGATTACAGTAGTTACTACAGGAGGATCAGGAGGAGCGTTGTCTTATCGATTGATTGATACAGGTACAGCAACGACGGTTGCAGGACCACAAGCGGGAGCAGTTTTTGCAGGAGTTGCAGCAGGAGACTATACAGTAGAAGTGATTGATGCAGGATTAGCGCCAGCACCAGGATGTACTTTTACAACCACAGTTTCCAGGACGATACCTATAGCCCCAATTTTGATAGCCCCTACGATTAATAATGTAAGTTGTAATGGAGGGAATGATGGATCTATTTTAGTAGCGATCGACCCAACGACTTTTAGTGATCCAGCTTATACATATCAATTATTTGATTATACAGGCGGAGTTACAGGAGCTCAGATAGGAGTCGATCAATTAAACAATCCATTGTTTACAAATTTAGTAGCAGGAGATTATCAGATACGTGTACAAACAGGAAGTAATTGTGTGATCACAATGGAACCTGTTACGATCACAGAACCTGTAGTTTTAGATGCAACTACAGCAGTTACAGCCTATAG
>CANMKX010000118.1 GCA_947498595.1 uncultured Aquimarina sp. | reverse complement strand
AGTCGGAAGTATTTTATTTTTAAGGAAAAGAGGTTGTTTATTGGATGTTAATATACCAAAACTAGTAGTGTGTTATTATTTTGTTAAAGTAACTATGCCTGTTTAATAATTCTTTGAATAGCATCGCTATGCAGTGTATAGCCCTTAGGAAAAATATCAAATCTTCCCGAACCAGTGATAGCAAGACTTGGAAAGGATTTGACTTTTTCTTGAAATATTTAATGACCTATCTTTATGAATAGCATCGCTATGCAGTGTATCAGCTTGAGGAATAACATCAATTCTTCCCCAGCCAGTGATAGCAATACTTGGAAAGGATTTGATTTTTCTCTAACATATTTAATGATCTATTTTTATGAATAGCATCGCTATGCAGTGTATCAGCTTGATAAATAGCATCAATTCTTTCCGAGCCAGTGATAGCAATACTTGGAAAGGATTTGGTTTTTTCCTGAAACCTTTAGCAGCCTATTTTTATGAATAGCATCGCTATGCAGTGTATAGCCCTGAGGAAAAATATCAAATCTTCCCGAACCAGTGATGGCAACACTTGGAAAGGATTTGATTTTTTCCGAAATATTTAATGACCTATTTTCTTGAATAGCATTTCTATGCAATGTATCAGTTTGAGGAAAAACATCAATTCTTCCCCAGCCAGTAATAGCAAGACTTGGGA
>CANMKX010000117.1 GCA_947498595.1 uncultured Aquimarina sp. | reverse complement strand
CATGATAGCTTATCAGCCATAGCATGAGCAGGGTTAGGTAATGTTTCATAAATAATAGTAGTTTGATGAATGTTATTAATAGTATGTGCTAGGAATCATTGTTAATTGTAAATCTTTTCTGGAATGAGATATTAACTTTCAACCACAGTAATTCATAGTATTAACTAATGATAGTTAGGCGATATTTGTAATTATTTATTAGAAGGTGATTGATTTTCATATGGGAATGATTTAGATTGATTGAATGTTACAAGTGTATGTTCAAAAATACAATAAAACCATAGCATCACAGTGGATAAAGTATGTTATTTATCACATTAAAACCATATACTTTTTATGTTAAAACCGTATTTATATAATTATAGATTGCTATACTTATTTTTTAAAATAAATTTATTCTATAACTATAATAGGTTGATTTTTTTATGACTTAAATGATTGTGATTAGTATCAAAATACAACATATCATTTTTTTAATATTCATAGTTTTTCTTATGTGTAGTAAATGTTCCTTAAAAATCATATCCTACACTCAATAATAGCATATTTGGAGTTACACCTATTCGATAATCAGAGATTAAGTATTCTGTAAAAGTATTTTGCCTTTTAAATGTATTGTTTAAGATGTTATTAACCTTGAAATTAAAACTCCAAGGACTGTTTTCTTTTGCATAGCTAATGGTAGCACTTGTTTCTTGATAGGTACTATTC
>CANMKX010000116.1 GCA_947498595.1 uncultured Aquimarina sp. | reverse complement strand
CGTGAGCAGGTACAGGAATATTAACCTGTTGTCCATCCACTACCCCTTTCGGGTTCGCGTTAGGTCCCGACTAACCCTCAGCTGATTAGCATAGCTGAGGAAACCTTAGTCTTTCGGCGTGCGGGTTTCTCGCCCGCATTATCGTTACTTATGCCTACATTTTCTTTTGTAGCTACTCCAGCAAACTTCGCAATTCACCTTCTACGCCACTACAATGCTCCCCTACCACTTACGTATCTCTCAACGTAAATCCATAGCTTCGGTAATATGTTTATGCCCGATTATTATCCATGCACAATCGCTCGACTAGTGAGCTGTTACGCACTCTTTAAATGAATGGCTGCTTCCAAGCCAACATCCTAGCTGTCTAAGCAATTGCACCGCGTTTGTTCAACTTAACATATATTTGGGGACCTTAGCTGATGGTCTGGGTTCTTTCCCTCTCGGACATGGACCTTAGCACCCATGCCCTCACTGCTGATTATCATTTTATAGCATTCGGAGTTTGTCAGGAATTGGTAGGCGGTGAAGCCCCCGCATCCAATCAGTAGCTCTACCTCTATAAAACTAATATCAACGCTGCACCTAAATGCATTTCGGGGAGTACGAGCTATTTCCGAGTTTGATTGGCCTTTCACCCCTACCCTCAGGTCATCCCAAGACTTTTCAACGTCAACGGGTTCGGTCCTCCACTTTGGATTAACAAAGCTTCAACCTGCCCAAGGGTAGATCACACGGTTTCGCGTCTACCACACCTAACT
>CANMKX010000115.1 GCA_947498595.1 uncultured Aquimarina sp. | reverse complement strand
TGAATATCTCGATTTTTCGTTATTCTGATTTTCTATAACTAAATTTGACGTTAATCAAGATTGTAAAAAGACAGAATAATGAATGAATTTTTAAAAGAAATATTACCTGTAGGTGTTGTTCTTACTTTTATTGGAACAATGTTTACGATTTATTACACAAGGAGAAATTTGAAGACTACGAAATACATTGACACAATAACATCTGAAAGAATTAAATGGCTTGACATTATTAGAAAAGAAGTTGCAAACATCATTACAAATATACACTTCACTCTTAAAGTATATTCAGATGACATAAAAAATAGAGAGAGCCAATTGCAATGTGATAATGATATTCATGCGCAAGCAGAAGCCCAAAGAAGATGCTTTGATTCTCCTACATCATACGCATTAGGGCAGAAAAAAGAAATATGGAGTCAAAGTGATTTTATTCAGTTTTTATGTATTTTTAAACTTCGACTTAATCCAAAAGAGGATAAGAAGATAATTGAGATTGTTGATTACTTTATAAAGTTTTATACAAATTCAGAATACAAAACTTCTAATGAAATTTCCGAAGCAAAAGAAAAAATCAAATTGCTTGTTGATGAAACTCAGGAACTTTTAAAACAAGAATGGGATAAGGTAAAGTTCGAATCAAGAGGGAAAATTAATAGAAAGAAAAAAAACTGATATTATGGAATTGAAAGAACTTCTAAAACAAACTACTATTCAAATAACTCATTGAATACGTGAAAGACAGAAATAGATTAATGAAAATAATTATGGAGA
>CANMKX010000114.1 GCA_947498595.1 uncultured Aquimarina sp. | reverse complement strand
AAAATCGTACAATAGTCGGAAGTATTTTATTTTTAAGGAAAAGAGGTTGTTTATTGGATGTTAATATACCAAAACTAATAGTATGTTATTGTTTTGTTAAAGTAATTATGCTTGTTTAAAAATTCTTTGAATAGCATCGCTATGCAGTGTATGAACTTGAGAAATAGCATCAATTCTTCCCCAGCCAGTGATAGCAGTACTTGGAAAGGATTTGGTTTTTCCCGAAATATTTAATGACCTATTTTATGAATAGCATCGCTATGTAGTGTATAAACCTGAGGAAAAACATCAAATCTTCCCCAGCCAGTGATAGCAACACTTGGAAAGGATTTGACTTTTCCCTGAAATATTTGATGACCTATTTTTATGAATAGCATCGCTATGCAGTGTATAGACCTGAGGAATAGCATCAATTCTTCCCCAGCCAGTAATAGCAAGACTTGGAAAGGATTCGACTTTTCCCTGAAATATTTAATGACCTATCTTTATGAATAGCATTTCTAAGCAGTGTATAGACCTGAGAAAAAGCATCAATTCTTTCCGAGTCAGTGATAGCAACACTTGGAAAGGATTTGACTTTTCCCTGAAATCTTAGGCAACCTATTTTTATGAATAGCATGGCTATGCAGTGTATAGCCCTTAGGAAAAACATCAATTCTTCCCCAGCCAGTAATAGCAAGACTTGGAAAGGATTGGGTTTTTCCCTGAAATATTTAGCGACCTATTTTTATGAATAGCATTGCTATGCAGTGTATGAGCTTGAGAAATAGCATCAATTCTTCCCCAGCCAGTGATAGCAAGA
>CANMKX010000113.1 GCA_947498595.1 uncultured Aquimarina sp. | reverse complement strand
GCATACTCCAAAGTAGGATCAGGAGTAGTACATCTTTTTAAATCCTTATTAGAACATCGTACAGCCATTTCAGGAACTCTTCATGAGATAGGGCACAGTTTAGGGCTTAAACACACCTTTTCAAACGAATTAGAAAAAACAATCATACGCGAAAAAGGTGTTGTATATAAAAGTGATTTGGAGAAAAATATAAATGATTTAGTAAATAAACTTCAAAATATCAATAATACTATTCATAATACACAAATATCGAATAATGAATATGAAATTAATTTATTAAAATCTATATATAAGAGTATTCAAGATAATTTACCGACTAAATATAGATTAAATATTAATATAAATAATATTCAGATATATTTTATAAGAGACATAAACTTAATTAGAGAACTTGAATTAGGATACAATAATATAAATAGAATTTCTTCAATAAAAATTGAAGATCTAAATGTAGAAAAAGAAAATGTTGAAAAAGAGATTGAAAAAATAAAAAAACAACTAGATCAAGCGCAAAACTTTAGATTATATAACCGTAAAAAAGAGCAATCTTATACATTAGAAAATTATATGGATTATCATTTAGATAGTAATGGAGAAGAGAATAGTAAAGTGAAACGTAAAGTATTTTACCATTGGCAATGGGAGCAAATGAGAGAATTAGGGAATAATGCTAAGTATTTAAAAAAGATCAATAAACAATGATAAAAAAAAACATATTGTTAATATGGGTATTGCTATTAGTAACTTCATGTAGTCGTAGTGTATATTATGCTTATCAAAAAGGAGATACTTATGCTACTCTAGAGTTAACAAAAGGTAATAATTTAAT
>CANMKX010000111.1 GCA_947498595.1 uncultured Aquimarina sp. | reverse complement strand
CGGTGCTGAACACCTTAACCTTGCTAGATACGGTAACTCGTAGGCTCATTATGCAAAAGGCACGCCGTCACCCCAATGGGGCTCCGACCGCTTGTAAGCGCATGGTTTCAGGATCTTTTTCACTCCCTTATTCAGGGTTCTTTTCACCTTTCCCTCACGGTACTGGTTCACTATCGGTCTCTCAGGAGTATTTAGCCTTAGCGGATGGTCCCGCCAGATTCATACAGGGTTTCTCGTGCCCCGCACTACTCAGGATACTGCTATCAATTTCTTTGCTTACTTATACCGGGCTATCACCGTCTATGGCCAATCTTTCCAAATTGTTCTAATTCACGCCGAATCAAATGTCGCAGTCCTACAACCCCAATATTGCCGTAACAATACTGGTTTGGGCTATTCCGCGTTCGCTCGCCACTACTAGCGGAATCACTTTTGTTTTCTCTTCCTCCGGGTACTTAGATGTTTCAGTTCTCCGGGTTCGCCCTCCGTTAGGAGTAACATGTCTTCAACATGCTGGGTTGCCCCATTCGGATATCTACGGATCATCGTGTGTGTGCCACTACCCATAGCTTTTCGCAGCTTATCACGTCCTTCTTCGCCTCTGAGAGCCTAGGCATTCCCCATACGCCCTTATTTAGCTTATGCGTCTTGCTTTAACTTGCTCTTTATTTTTATTCTTTAATATACTTTATATAGTCGTATTAATTTTCTCGTATTTTTATCTATCAATATGTCAATGAACTTTTAGACTCTCGTCTTTGTGGAGAATATCGGAGTCGAACCGATGACCTCTTGCGTGCAAGGCAAGCGCTCTAGCCAGCTGAGCTAATCCCCCTTAT
>CANMKX010000110.1 GCA_947498595.1 uncultured Aquimarina sp. | reverse complement strand
TGTATAAGTAGTGTTTGTTCATCTTTTCATTTTTTTAAGAAGCCATCGTAAAAAAGTTTACGATGACTTTATTTTTTCCATATCTTAATTTTCATTGTTGCTTTCGCAGGCACTTACAATGGCTTCAAAAACTTCATAAGAAATTCCTCCGTCTACACTGCTATCTACATCGAAAGCAAGACCAATACAATCTCGTAACAATAGTTCAAATTCAGAAATAGTATTTGTTAAGGGATAAGCAGTAAGTCCTAAACAAACAAACGATAACGTTAATGCAAATTTTTTCATTAGTATATAATTAGTTTTAATGATTGCTTACTCTATTTTTTTTAGTCGTTTTTCGGCATATCACGACCCTAGTGATCATAATTGCGGCTATCTATTGTATAACTGTATTGATTGGGGGAGTTATTTTCAATAGTATTCATGCTGTATATAGCGAATACAAAATGTTATTTTGAGTTACTAACAAATTTAAAGAATATGACGCTTCCTTATCTATGGCTTGTCCATACAGATTTTACTGAATTTATTGTTTTTTTAACATAGATAAATTTTAAAGTACTTAAAAACAGTTATTTAAACTTTGTATTCATTTATTCTTTTGATATGTGATTTTCAATCAATATCCTATAAAATAATTAAAAACAAGTAGCTGTTCTCAATAGATCTATGGAATGATATTTAAGCAATACTACGGATTACCTATTTTTTAATAATTCTATATACGGATCATTACTAAATTCTTAATGCATGTTGCTTTTTTCTTCTATGTTTCGTTTTTCTAATAAAAAACTTTGCTTTTTATGTTTTACGTCTACTTAAATTATACAATCGTTGTACTCTTTTGATGATAGCAATAGTTTGAGTCGGGGGATATTTGCGATGATGTAATCGATCAAT
>CANMKX010000109.1 GCA_947498595.1 uncultured Aquimarina sp. | reverse complement strand
TTCTTCAAAGTGAACAGCTAATTACTTTGGTGGGATTTTCACCCACTGGATTCATACAGCCTCGTGGCACACTAACGTGTTTGTGTATGATTTCGTTGCGTGTTTTCAGCACCTAATTTAGCAAATACAAACCGAATAGAAAATCCGCAAGGATTTTCGTAAGTAGGCGAGTACTAGCAATGAATTATACACGGTGTTGTGCGCTGGCTTTTTTTAATCAGATTGATGAACCCAATACAGTTCTCCATTTCTATATGTTATTATTCCGCCACCTGCATCTTCTTTTCCAACGTAAATACTTGGTCTCTCCAAATTCACAACTTTGTCGCCAACTAATTCTCCATCTTCTACGATAATCTCAAAAGTTTCCTTGTCAGAAACAACACACCATAAATTAACCCAACCAATAGCATTTGGAAATCCGCTATATTCTTCTTTTCCACAACCAATCGAGATTAAGTCCTTTCCTTTTTCTTCAATTATTAATTTCGGACAGTCTTTTTTGTCAAAGTATATTCGTTCCAATATTTCGTTTCCATTCAAATCAATACTTATTGTATCTGTAACACGATATTCTTTGTAATTTTCAAATTCAAAAAACTCTGGATGAGTCCAATCCGCAATTTTTTTGTTTTCAGATTTTAGTGATTCCGTTTTTACTTTTTCAGTCTGTTCAATTTGTTCTTCAATGACTTTAGTTTCAATAACGGATTCTGTTTTCAGAACTTTTGTTTCGCTATTGTCATTTCCTTTGTCTTTACAACTTGAAATAGTAATTAATGTTAAAATCAGAAAGAAATAGTTTTTCATTTAGTTCGGTTTTCAGCTTGCGCAGTAGAGTAGAGCCTGATAGTCCTATTCTATTATATCTTCTAAAGATATTAATATTTTCGAAACTATCAATGCCCC
>CANMKX010000108.1 GCA_947498595.1 uncultured Aquimarina sp. | reverse complement strand
TTTGAAGAAAAACATACAGTTGTTCCTGTGAAGGAATTGTTGAAGCTATGTTCTTTCAAATAATCAAGCCGTAATGCATAAGCGTGAACCCATAGTAGCTTCGAGAAGTGTATCTGCAATTTGGGGAGAGTTTTGACGGTCTTCGAACCCTGCCACTTCAATAGAATTAACAGTTGCTAGAATATTGAAGAGTTGCCGGAGTCATAGGGATGGCGTGATTATAGATGGATTAGTACGGAACGTGGGAGGTCTTTTATAGCAAGTATTGGCAATACTAAAGACTCTGTTATAAGTATTACGAAGTGCAGATGTTGCTATAAAAGAAGTCGGAGGAGTCCATAGTACCTATGATAATAAGGACAACATAACCTTATTTAGGAAAGGGACTCTACTTTAGAGAAGCTTATATGAAAAACAGAACGACCTATATTGATCAGAATCTATTAGTAAGTCCATCCCAAAGTGATGAGCGAGTTCGTGTATTTCAAAGGAAGCTATACATTGCAGCCAAGAAAGAAAAAAAGTTTTTAGCTCATAGTCTATATGATAAGATATATTTGGACTATGTGTTGATTACGGCCTTTTATCGAGTAAAGCAGAACTATTCCAAAGGCGTTGGAGTAGATGGAGTTAGTATTGCTACAATAGAGCAATCGGGACTAGACGGATATTTATCACAACTACAAGAAGAGTTACGAAGCAAAAGGTATCGTAGTAATGCAGTCAAACGCGTCATGATTCCCAAAGAAAGGAAAGGTACATTTCGCTATTTAGGAATACCTACTATAAAAGACAGGATCGTTCAGATGGCCGTCAAGATGATTATCGAACCTTTATGGGAATCAGAATTTATAAGTACTTCATATGGTTTTAGACCCAGGAAGAGTGCTCAAGACGCCATTAAAGAGGTAAAAGCCAATATTTATGAAGGCTATCAATTTGTGTATGATGCAGATTTGTCAAAATATTTTGATACGATCCCTCATAATAAATTATTTATATGTTTAAGACATAAGATTGCAGACAATTCTATATTATCTTTAATACATCAGTGGTTGGTTGCTCCTGTGCGATTAGCTACAGGAAAGCT
>CANMKX010000107.1 GCA_947498595.1 uncultured Aquimarina sp. | reverse complement strand
TATTCAAAAGAAAGTGTGCTTCCTGCAAAAAAGTCGTTGTCTTGCCAAAAGACATGAAATTTAATTTTCATAGTGTCATTTTTTGATTTATAGAATGGTTTATAATTAGTACCTCATAGCGATACTAGAAAAATAATGCATACAACTTCTTCTTGAAATGTATTCGATAGCATATATCGATTAGTATCTTAAATGCAAACGAATAAATTACTGGGGTGTAATTGAAGATATATTAATGACTGATTGGTCACATGATTTACTTATTAGCTATATATAGACGAATTTAGTACCAATACCTAACAGAAAAATTCATTTCTTTTTGATCGTAGGATTGCCTTCATAAAAATTTTGAAGCAATCGATCGGTCTGAATATCATAAATTTGAGCAACTCCAGCGTCATTACCTATCTTTTTAGCAAATTTTTGTAAACGTTTTAAGCCTAGTGCTCTATCGCGATGGTATGCGTTAGGACTATGCCAATCATAAGAATAGAATGTTCTAGCCCTACCATCTTTAAACCAAACAACTAATTTACTAAAAGAATCCTGAGGCATACGCCAGCGTTTTGTTATTCTTTTCATAGGACTCGTTATTTAAGATATTGCAACCATTTATGAAGCGGATATTCAGCTAAAAATTGAGCACGATTGTATATCAAAATACGCAGCTTTTCATCTCTTACACAAAGTCCTAGGTGTAAGTACTCTTGTGGTATTGCTTCTTGTGATGCATATGCGGCTACAAACTTTAGAATCCCTTTAGGAATTCGTTGTTGGAGTTGTAATAATGTTATTTGTTCTTCTTCTGCAAAGAGTGCTAAAAGTTCTTCTAATGCAATTGGTTTAATGCGTTTTCCTTGGTGATAAATAGCTAATATCAATTCTTGTTTTCTAGGAAATACTCGAATAAGGATTTGTGATTTTGGGAGGTTAATTTTCTCAGACAACTCTGTAACATAACTATTAGCATGCTCATGTAGTTGTTTTTCAACTCCAAAAAGATCTACAGCAATAGTAGCTGTTGCTCGTTGTAATTGAGATTTAAGATTCGTTTTTAATCGATGTAACATCTATTTTTATAATTTAAGATAAAGATTGAACAATATGATAGGAAGCTTT
>CANMKX010000106.1 GCA_947498595.1 uncultured Aquimarina sp. | reverse complement strand
CAATTTATGGGATTGAGAAAGATCAATACTATAGGAATCCACCAAGCTAGCAAAGTAATGATGCTTTCTGCTATTGCTTATAACCTAAAAAAGTATCTAAAATTTTCTAAAAACCTGAGCAAAAGTATTGCCAAAACTAAAGCACTTCTTATAGATGACTATATTCTTAATTTAAAGAACTTCAATTTTATCAATTGATTTACCTAAACACAGAAGAAAAGCCTCTTAAAAAGGCTTTTCTTCTCCTTTATATTTTGTATTTATTGGCTTGTGCAACGATTACCGGTGTTACCCAACGTTTTTATTTTTTCTGTTTTTCAATTCCTCAAACTTTTTCGGGTTCAGAAATTTCCATAAAAGAACTATAAATCCAAGTCCAAAGAAAATCATTGTTGGAATCCCGATATCTTTTGAGTCCTCTAATGCGAAAAAACCTAAAACAGTAAAAGCAAGAGAAATAATTATTGCAAATACATCCTTTATTTTTTGTCTAATTAGTGGTTTTAGAATTTGACTATTTTCAGCACTTTTACTCGGAACAATATCAAAAATATGATAATAATTATCCTTGTCAAAAGATAATAATTTAAACATTTCCTCTGCAGATTTTAGCTTCTTTATTTTTCCTCCAAAGTCGTATAAGTAATTCTCGTTTTTATCATTCACAAGGTTTACATTATCATATTCCTTGTCATTTTTAGAAACATAAACCATAATCCATTCTCCAGCATTAAATTCAGACTTTTGTTTAATATCAGATGTTTTATAAAAACCTCTTAAAAAAGGTGAAAACTTATCGTATTCAGCAGGGTACTTGATATAATTGACAAAATAGTTAAACCTTTCAAAATCTGGCTGATTGGAAAAGAGTATTAAAAAAGAATCGTATTTGCCTTTTTTTCTATAAAATTGAATTCCATTAACAAATTCAGTATCTGCGTATAAATTTGCTAAATCCATTAAGATACTTTCTAATTCTCTTTCATTAATATTTTCAACAATTATAAAGTTTTCTGTCATTTATTTAGTCGGTTTGTTCAAATGTTGGGTAACGGGAGTCTGCGCAGAAACCCCTGTTTGTTACTTTATGGTTTTATAAAAGCTAAATATAGCCAATATCAAGAAG
>CANMKX010000105.1 GCA_947498595.1 uncultured Aquimarina sp. | reverse complement strand
TGCGCAGAAACCCCTGTTTGTTACTTTATGGTTTTATAAAAGCTAAATATAGCCAATATCAAGAAGCTTTAAAATGGATTTTTATTTCTTTTAATAAAAGTAAAAAACAACATCATTAATATGTCAATAATCTTATCATCCTCAAGAAAAGAACTTTTATTAATTCTAATACCTCCAAGAAAAAGCTCTGTAAAACCCATAGCTCCTAAATCGCTAGCAATACGTGGTTTTTAGTCAACATTGCATTCAGATACTGCTCTACGAGCAGTCCGAATGCTTAGTTATTGTGTTGTCGTTTTTTTATTCTTTTTCATCTCTAACGGTTTCCCTTGTTTTCTTTAAAATCTCTAGATAATCTGCTCGAAATGGTTCGCTTAATTCCTTTTCTAAAACACATTCCATGTCCCATAGAACTCGTTGCTCCGCTTGGTCTTCAAATCTGTTTAAGTCATCATTATCGTTAAACCTTCCTAGAAATTCGAAAAGTACGATTGCTTCTTCTTTAGTCAGTTCAATATTTACTTTTTTATTATTCATTTTTTATTACTTTCCAAAGCTCTCTCATATATGGAAATACTTCCCAACAGTCAGAGAGGTTTTCGCCAAAACAGCTCCAATAAAATATTGTGTATTCGTGAATAGTAAAGTCCTTGATTATTCTTGGTTTTAGTCGTTTCCAATTTTCATCAAAATCATTCTGGTTTTCAATATCGGTCAACGCTTGGATTAGCATTTCCATGAGACTAAACTTTTTGTCTTCGTCTATTTGCTCGTCATAATGTTGAAAGTAGTTTTCTATTTCTCTTGATTCAGCAATTTCATAAGGCCAATCTTGCATCCAATCAGCATATGGATAATCATATTTAGCAACCAATTCCTTGATTGCCTTTTGAGTTCCACATCTGAATTTTGGTTCTTCTACTTTCATTTTTTTTAATGCACTACAACGGTTCGTATAACCGTCCGTTACGGTTTTAAAGTTAGGGTTTACGGTAAGCACTGTATTTAGCAATTCCGAGTGGATTCAGACGTAGTCGAATCCGCCGTAATTGCGGTTATACATTGTGCCTGTTGCACAAGTATTAGCTAAAAATAGTATTATTTCGTAAATTGAAGTATGCAAGGCAAGAAGATTT
>CANMKX010000104.1 GCA_947498595.1 uncultured Aquimarina sp. | reverse complement strand
GGAGTTCAAGGTATTCAAGGAAATACAGGTGCTACTGGGGCACAAGGTATCCAAGGTAATATAGGTGCTACTGGAGCGCAAGGTATTCAAGGAAATACAGGTGCTACTGGGGCACAAGGAAATATAGGAGTTACTGGTGCTACTGGAGCGCAAGGTATTCAAGGAAACACAGGTACTACTGGGGCACAAGGTATCCAAGGAAACACAGGTGCTACTGGAGCGCAAGGAATTCAAGGAAATACGGGTGCTACTGGAGCGCAAGGAATCCAAGGGAATACAGGTGCTACTGGTGCACAAGGAATCCAAGGTAATACAGGTACTACTGGAGCGCAAGGTATTCAAGGAAATACAGGTGCTACTGGAGCACAAGGTATCCAAGGAAACACAGGTGCTACTGGAGCGCAAGGAATCCAAGGAAATACAGGTGCTACTGGGGCACAAGGTATTCAAGGAAATACAGGTGCTACTGGTGCACAAGGTATCCAAGGAAACACAGGTGCTACTGGAGCGCAAGGAATCCAAGGAAATACGGGTGCGCAAGGTATTCAGGGGAATACAGGTGCTACTGGAGCACAAGGTATCCAAGGGAATACGGGTGCTACTGGAGCGCAAGGTATCCAAGGAAATACAGGTGCTACTGGTGCACAAGGTATTCAAGGAAATACAGGTGCTACTGGTGCACAAGGTATTCAAGGAAACACAGGTGCTACTGGAGCGCAAGGTATTCAAGGAAACACAGGTGCTACTGGGGCACAAGGTATCCAAGGGAATACTGGTACTACTGGAGCGCAAGGAATCCAAGGAAACACAGGTGCTACTGGAGCGCAAGGAATTCAAGGGAATACAGGTGCTACTGGAGCGCAAGGTATTCAAGGAAATACAGGTGCTACTGGAGCTCAAGGAAATATAGGAGTTACTGGTGCTACTGGTGCACAAGGAAATATAGGAGTTACTGGTGCTACTGGTGCGCAAGGTATTCAAGGTAATACAGGTGCTACTGGAGCTCAAGGGATCCAAGGAAATACAGGTGCTACTGGAGCGCAAGGAAATATAGGAGTTACTGGTGCTACTGGAGCGCAAGGTATTCAAGGAAACACAGGTGCTACTGGGGCACAAGGTATCCAAGGAAACACAGGTGCTACTGGTTCACAAGGTATTCAAGGAAATACGGG
>CANMKX010000103.1 GCA_947498595.1 uncultured Aquimarina sp. | reverse complement strand
ACCTCTAATGATAAATCCAAAGTGCTCTCTTTTTTTTACAAAAATCACACTTATATTTCAATTCTCACACAAATTTTGGGATTGATCCCTTTTTATCCGTTGTAAAGTTTCAAATTTGTAAGAACTATAGAGTGTTCTAATAGATGATTTTTTTGTGAAAGATTAACGATCCTTTACAAGTATTTTAAGACTGAGACTTTATACATTTATCCTACACAAACTTAAATTTATTTATAATGAAAATTTTAAAACTAACATTACTTGCAGTTTTGGCTGTAGGTATGGTACAGTGTTCAACTGACACTGAAAGTGAACTTCAAGAAACGAACTTAGCAATTGAGCAAGATGTTTCTTCAGAGACATTAAGTAAACTAGAGGATATGGGATTTAATGTAAATCAGATATCTGTAAAATCAACTAAAGGAGGATATATAGTTGATGGAGACATTTTTATTACAGATGAAAGGCTACAAGTAGATAGTAGTCAAAAACAAGCATTTATTAGTATTGTTGATTGTAATAGAGCTGGTAATATTCGTATTCAGAATGCTTTAGGGAATAATGCAGCAGGAAGCGGATTTCAGAGAGGTATTGATTTATGGAATAATGTAAATGGAACTACATTAAATTTAATTCCAGTAAATAGCAATCCTGATATTCTAGTTAGATTATCTCAGCCTGGAGAAATAGGCGGTTGGGGATTAGGAGAATTCCCTGTAAATGGAGAAGAAGGAGGTTTAATTATATTGAATCTTAACGAACCTTCGATTGATGGAGATGCAGTAACAGCTAGAGAATGGGGTAATATTTTAGCTCACGAAATTGGGCATAATATCGGATTCCTTCATTCTGAGCAAGGTTTTTTTGGAACACAAATAGCAGGTACACCTAATGTAGACCCTAGTTCAATTATGACTTCTGGATCAAATCCAAGTGTTGTATTTAATGCGAATAATGTTTCTAGAAATGATCGTAGAGCAGTAAGACGTATGTACAATAACAGGAGTACTAGTTTATGTGGTAGATAAAATAGCTCATATAAATTAAAATTCGAAAGGACCACCTGCATAGGTGGTCTTTTTTTATAGATATTAAAGTGACTGAACTCCTTTTAAATTTAAAATGCTTCGTAACATGAGTTTGTGATTTGTAATTAAAACCTGAATTCGATGTAAGAAATCTGATTTTATAGTATAGAAAAAGCAGAATATTAAGTAAATTAAAGTACTGAAT
>CANMKX010000102.1 GCA_947498595.1 uncultured Aquimarina sp. | reverse complement strand
TAGTTTAGCCCCTTAATAGTTCGGAGTGTAATTTTAAATTTCAAACTAATATATTAGAGATATGAAATACAAGAAATGGACTTTAAAACAGAAGTTAGAAATTTTATCCAGTTCAGAGGAATTAGGCATTGTAGAAACTTGTCGTAAATACAGCGTTAGTACGGGTACCTTTTATAGTTGGAAAAAGAAGTTTGAGAGCCAAGGAGAAGCAGGGTTAAAAGTCACTTATGAGACTAAGAGTAAGGCGCATAAGCAAGCAGATGAGGAAAATCGATTACTTCGTAAATTACTGAGTGATAAAGAAATTGAACTAGAAGTTCAACGAGAACTATTAAAAAAAAAGTTTGGGACATCCGATCCAAGAAAGATTTAGTAGATGTTATTTATAAAAAACACAATTGCAGTAAAGCTAAGATCATCAAGATGGTTGGTATAATAGCAAGTAGTTATTACAGAATTCCTCGTGATGGTAAAAAGGGAAATAAACCTTCTGTACTAACCTATCATAAGACAAAAGGATGGGTAGAACAATCAGTCATCATAAGTGCTATAAAGACTATTTTAAGTCATGAATTTATAGATTGTGGTTATAGATTGATGTGTTCTTATTTAAAGAAAGATGGCTATTTAATAAACCATAAAAAGCTATATCGAATAATGAAGGAAGCGAACATGCTGAAACTAGAACATAGAATAAACAGGAGTGGTTCTGGACGTAAGTTTGTTAAGTTCAGAAAAGTAAACACTTCACGACCAATGGAATGCTTAGAAATGGACATCAAGATGGTATGGATTCCTAAGATAGGAAAAAACGCATATTTATTATCTATAATAGACGTTCATACTCGTAGAATTTTAAAAGACTACTTCTCTTTTTCTATAAAACAAAAACAAGTAATAAAGCTTCTTTCTCTTATCTTTGAAGAATTTGAGTATCCTCAGAACATAGTAATTAGAAGTGATAATGGAAGTCAATTTATAGCTAAAAGTGTTCGTGAATATCTAGGTTTAACAGGTGTAAATCAAGAGTTTACTCATATAGCTACGCCTGAAGAAAACGCTCATATAGAGGCCTATCATGGAATATTAAAAAAAGAAGTTTTTCAGCGATTTGAGTATAAGTCTTTTGGGGAAATCGAACAAATACTAAAAAGATATGTCAATTTTTATAATAATGATAGGCATCATGGGTTATTAGGAAGAATAACTCCTATGGAAAAATGGAATCAAGATCAACATTTGATTTTAATGAAAAATATAGCCGCATAATTAATAATCGAAATTTAAAAGATTACTCTTGTTTTATAGGGGTCAAAACA
>CANMKX010000101.1 GCA_947498595.1 uncultured Aquimarina sp. | reverse complement strand
TCTCAATTTTTTGAGGATGATATCGATGGAGCTTTAGGAACACATACCTTTACAGGATTAGGTCCAGGAACATATACCATATCAGTTCAGGACACCAATGGATGTCCAGAGTTATTTGAGAATATTGTCATTGATGAGCCATCAGCCATTACAGGGACAACAGTTTCTATAATTCCAGAAACATGTCAAGGAGATGCAGATGGAGCAGCTACGATATCTTTAACAGGAGGAACTCCACCATACTTTGTAAGTTTAACAGGAGTTGCTACTGATTTTGTTCCAGTAGCAGATCCGACTAATATAAGTTTTGGACCTTTAGCGGCAGGAAATAGAACAATTTACATACAAGATACTAATGGATGTGATACGACGTATGATGTAATCATACCGGCAGGACCTTTATTAGAAGCAACGATTGAAACAGAATTAATCTGTCCAATACGAGATGCAGATGGTCAAGTAACAACCAATGCTATGTATCGAATCACCTTTGTATTAAGTGATGCGTCTATAACCTCTAATATTGTGTATACATTAGATGATGGAGTAACACCATTGACACAAACAAGTAATGTGTTTATAGTGGATGCTACTACAGATTTAAGTTACATAGCATCGATGCAACATACTCCTAGTACATGTACAGTGGTATTGCCAGAGGATGTTACCTTAGCTGCATATACCCCTATTGCTTTTGAGGTTGTAGCAACAGGAGAATTGAATGAATACCGAATCGAGGTAACAGGAGGGATTTCAGCAGGAGGAAACTATCGATATTTTGTAGACGGACAAGAGTTATTGCCTTTAGGGAATAATGTATTCATTATAGATGAGACAAGAGACTATGAGATACGCGTGTTAGATTTTGCAAATGAAGAAGGTTGTGAACATATACGAACGGTACCATTAGAATTTATAGATATTCAGATACCAAATTACTTTACACCAGATGGAGATGGAAGAGATGATACTTGGTATCCGAGAGAGTTGCAGTTTTTCCCAGAGATAGAAGTAACAATATACGATCGTTATGGAAGGTTGTTAGAGAGTTTCAAGGGACCAAGAGCCGAGGGTAATGGATGGGATGGAATATACCAAGGCCAAACGTTACCATCAGGAGATTATTGGTATGTAATAGAGTTGAACGATAGAGAGACACGAGAATTTACAGGTCATTTTACATTATATAGATAATATGAGAAAAAATAGCGCACTTTTAGTAAGCCTAAGCCTGTTGCTGAGTTGTTTAACCTTTGGGCAGGAGTTTTTACCACCTGTACAGAATCAATACATAGCAGACAATCCATATTTAATATCGAGTGCATATGCAGGTATAGGAGATTGTTGGCAGGTAAGAGCATCAGGATTTGAACAATGGGTGAATATAGAAGATTCACCCGGTACCCAATCA
>CANMKX010000099.1 GCA_947498595.1 uncultured Aquimarina sp. | reverse complement strand
GTTGTTAAAATTATTGATGCATTTATTAGGGATACTAAAACTAAAAAAGCATACTCATAAAAATACCAGCTACAAATTTTTGTAACTGGTACTTATTCTTATTTCCTTACTCTTACCTGCCAAACTTTGACCGCACTCAAAAGGATTCGGACGTGAACTGGAGGTGTGGGGTTAATTAATATAAATCCTTCAAACTTGATTTTTTCAGGTAACCTATTGTTTCAGAGTTGTCACAATTTGCTATCAACTTTTTTTCTAGGCTTTCATTAAATTCTTTAGACGATAGTTTTTTCATCATTAAAGAACTATCTGTTATTAATTCGTCTATTAAAAACCATTCAGCATCTGATAAACCATTTTTATTTTTACTGCTCCGTTGAAATCCTTCATAAAATCCTTTGTATTTTAAAAATATATCAATCTTCTTTTTGTCTATCATATTAATAATGAAATATTATATTATTTACTTTTGAATTTTTTAGTAAAGCTGGATATTCATATTTAGCCCAGATACTCTTAATTCCTGTTCCATGTGTTGCATTTTGAAAAACATGAACTGTGCCACTTGCTCTTTTAGCATAGAATTGAGATAAACCTCCCCACAATTTGTAGCTCAAGGAACCTGGATAATAGTTCATTTTCGCAGTAACTTTACTTAAAATCCTTCCACTAATTCTAGAGCCTATGGTTAGATTACCGGCTGCTATTGCTGCAGCTTCAGTACCACGCCCAGACCAAAAAGCAATTCTAGATGTAGCAGAAAAACGACTTAAAAGACCAAACTTAGGCAAAGGCGCAAGCATCAAAGCTCCATCCATAACATAACCTGCTGCTGTATTGGTAGCATCATGAATACCTCCAACCAAGCTAGCTAATTCTTGTTTATAGAAAAACTGGTAATAATACTGATTATACTGTTCGCCTTGAGTAAAGCTTGTACCGTATTCGATATTGTAATCTGCTAGCGTTCTATCGTAATCAGAGGTGTAACTAGCATCACTATTTTTAATAGATGCAGGAGCATTAGCATCATAATCTGATGTTCTTGAACCATTAATAACGACTTCTTCTAATTGAATTGGATCCCCAGTATTACCCGATCCTTTACAACAATCACCACTTTCATTTGTATTTGAAGTAATAGTGTTATCGCCTTCACGCTTGTTAGATTTAGCTTTCATCCAATCTTCTTCACCCACACTATCTATTGGTGCCATTCCATCGGGATCAATAAATTTGACTGGGTTATCAAATCCATAATTATAAGGGGAGTGTCTTGTCATCATTTCCGCAAGCGGATCAATATTCATCCAACGACCAAGGGCTAGATCGTAATTACGAGCTGAGAAGTCTAACCACTCTAGACCTAACTCATTATTCTCTTCTTTCCCACCAAATCCATAGTTATGTTCACGCCCAGTAATGGTATTATTGTACCCTTTGTGTTGTAGTCCAAAGGGATAATAGTTTATACGTTTTTTTCAACTACGAGTCACTTTTCAGCGGTTTCCTTTCAAAAATTTCTC
>CANMKX010000098.1 GCA_947498595.1 uncultured Aquimarina sp. | reverse complement strand
CAAAATCAGCATAGGTTGTGACTTTATTGTTTATTATTTCTTTTAGATGTAACATAGTTTCGTTTTTTATGATATGTGTAGGTATTCTAGATTGAGATTAGTTATTGATTAATATATCTCTATTTTGAAAGCTTCTCCTTTTATATAATTATTATATTCTATCTTACAATCTATTTTGGATGTATTTTTATTGATCAATATATATTTAACTTTTGTAAAAGAATTTTTATGTGTTTTTCGAGCTATGTTGATAAAATACCTGAGAACATCTATGTTGAAAGCATTATAGTTAATTACCACATTTTCATTTTCTATGGTATATGAATATTCATTTTCCTTAGTACGTTTTAAATTAATGATTTTAAAGAAATCATAATCATTTTTGTTAAACGCAAACCATAAATAATTATCAGTATGGATTGTATAAGCTCCATCATCAAAAGTAACATCTTCTCTATCAAATATAAATACACAATCATTTATACTTACATTAAAAGGTAATCTTGGCTTTATAGTCGTTTCAATATATTGAAATATTTTTTTGATAGATTCCTTATCATTTCTAAATCCATTTATTAGAAAAACATCATCATTAATTTGTCCTCCATTCTGCTTAGCGTAATCGTCCTCTATAGGTATAATTTTAAATTCTTTTTCTTGACAAGAAAAAAAAAGAATAGTGATTAAGATGTATATTATTTTTTTCATTTATTAGATTCTTTTTTGTCTTCAGATGCGTAAATAATCTCAGTTTCAAAAGGATGACAACCATAATGGTGTTGCAACCAAAAAAAAGCATTAAGACTATATACATTTCCTTTTAGCTTACTATTCCAACCATTGATGTCTCCCCAATCAGCACCGTACCAATCCTGAATATACATTTTGGTTTTTATATTATAGTAATCTACTTTTTTTCCATTTTCTTTGAGCCAATGAATGATTTCAAGATCTACTTTTATACGTTGTGTACCTCCCATTAATCCATAATAATCATGAGATATGATTTCTGATTTATTACTGAAATTAGGGGTATATTTATATTTTCCATATTTATCATTAAATAAATCTATTATATCATCTGCGTTTGATGTTTTAATTGTACCATCTTTTAATAATAATAAAATTATATTTAAGTAGTTTTTAAAATATTTTTGAAAGCTTTCAAGTTCTTTGAGTTTTTTTGATTGCGTACTTTTTTCGTCAAAACTGAGCTTAGTTTGTTCTCCTGTATAGAAATTATTGATTACTTTGTTTTGTATATCATCATCATCAGACAATACGGCTTTAACTCCAAGAAGACCATTTTCATAAAATCCTTTTATAGTATTTTTACTCATAAATTTCATGATCCCTACATTTGCTTTACCTATTATATCTAATCCTGCATCTAACTCAGCTTCTGTAAGTTTTTTATTCTTAGTAGACATACCAGTTTGTAAAGCTCCCCATTGCTTGGTTCCTGAAAATACTTTTTCGTATAGATTACCTATTTTAACCTCTACAAAAACATCTTTATCGGGTAATGGGGTTGTATATGCATAGATTTTAAATTTTTCAGTTGCTTTTTCTATATTAATGGCAATTCTTACTTTATTGTCTACGATTTCTTTTCCTGATAATAAGTAAGATGCTTTATCAATAGTGTCATTATCATAAGTAACTGCCCATTTTACTTGTTTTGGATTTATTTTTTT
>CANMKX010000097.1 GCA_947498595.1 uncultured Aquimarina sp. | reverse complement strand
TAGAGATTATAAAACACAACAGGCTTATAAATAAAAATACCAGCTACAAATTTTGTAACTGGTACTTATTCTTATTTCTTTACTCTTACCGCCGCGAAGTTATAAACTATCGCAGAACAATCACTCTTCGGAGAGCGGTAATTCATTCTAATAATTCTAATAGAATATTATCTTTAAAATAATCTCTTTGCGATTTTGAATTAGCTAAGAAATAAGTATTTTTCTTAACATTCTTTATCCCTTCTTTTAACTTGTTATCAACTACTGCTTTTATAAGTTCTCTTGGAACGGTAATTTCTTCATCAGGAAGATTTAAATAAGAAGATATTAATTCTAATAAATCGTTTGCCAATGTATTATCTACAATTTCTGATATGTATAATTTAGAAGCTAGTAATAATTCTTCTAATTTTAAACTTTGCCATATTTGATTGTTTTTTTCAAAAAGCGAAAAATCGATAAGATCTATAACCTTTATCACTTTTCTATATTCTCTTTCATCAAAATAAAAATATGCTAAATAAGATTTTGAATATAAATAATTAGGGTTTTTATTTATTGATTTTTTTAAATTATTTTCGACATTATGATTTCTTTCCAAGCTTTCTTCAGGAATACTATACCATAAATAGCCAACAAGATAGTGCTTATAAAATTCTTCCAAATTGTAAGAGTCTAATTGATTTAGTAATTCAAGTATTTTTATCTTTTTTAAATGTTTATTTTCGATCAGAGATAAATTAGTAATCAAATCATTTAATTTTTCGCTCATTGTTACTACATTTTGTGATTAATACTTTTACCTTTTTCTATAAGTCTTTTTCCTGCTTTTTTTAAGGCGTCTAACATATCTGGTAAATGTCCAGAATTCTTATTATTTGCTTCTCTAATTAAATCTTGACCCGCTTTTATAAAAGCTCTACCATGTTCACCACTACGCGCTCCTGTATCAACTGCTCCTTTATATTTTTTTATTAAAGAACCACCTATCTTCTCTGCAGCTTGAGTTGCCGTCACTCCTCTTTTAGATGAAGTTGTCCACCATTTTAATAATTGTTCTGGACTGAATTTTGTTATCAATCCAGATTTACCTTCAAAAGAATCTCCCCACCAAACAATTAAAAATAAAGGCTCTACTTTTGGCACAGGATAAGTACCAAGTTGAAATTCGCTTGGTAAAGCTCTCGGACTATTTTGATAATGTATACTTAAATCATCATAGTCAAGATAGTCTCCTTGTCTATAAGTTTGATCAGCTCTTTCTGTTCCTATTTGCCAATCTTTATTAAGCCCATTCGAAGAATTAGTAACCAGATAAATACCATTATCTCCATCATTATCATAGTGTATTATCTTACCAGATCGATCTACATATGTAGAAGCTTGACCTCTAGAATTATCATTAAAATCAAAATTACTATCATCTTCATTTCCTCCAAGACCTATTGGCATCATCCCATCAGGATCAATATAATAAATAGGATTATCAAAAGCATAATTATATGACGAGTGTCTTGTCATCATTTCTGCAAGTGGATCAATAACCATCCACCTGCCAATTGTAGGCTCATACAACCTAGCACCAAAGTCTAAAGTACTTACGCTATTTCCTAAATCATAATTTCCTTCAACATCTCCAAAACCATAGTTGTGTTTCCTCCCTGTAATCAGCGAGTTGTAACCCTTGTGCTGTAGTCCAAATGGATAGACGTTTAGGCATTTTTTTCAACACGGTTGCCTTATCTCGGCTAACTTCTACAACAAAATATTTT
>CANMKX010000096.1 GCA_947498595.1 uncultured Aquimarina sp. | reverse complement strand
GTCCATTCACAACGTTATTATACCCTTTATGCTGTAGTCCAAAGGGATAATAACTTTTCTCTTCTCGGATTTGTAATGCATCAACATCTTACGAATTTATCTTTACATATTCTATTTAAAAAACTGATCTTCTCCTGTATAGGATACATCTCTCATTCGTAAATTAAAACGATAGGCTTTTATCTCTTTTGATGTAAAAATAGATATTCTAAAGCATAAAAATACCAGCTACAAATCATTGTAACTGGTATTTATTTTTATTTATTTCTATAAACCTGATTTTTTATCCCAGTAGAATCTTAAATGCAATTATATGGAGGATAGTCCCTAAAGTTTTTTGAATATAATAATTCGCAATCATCAGGCAATTTACATTTCATTTCTTCAATTTCATTTTCTGTTAATTCTACATCAATAATTAAAATTAATTTCAGGTTTTTTAAATCATTAATAGAGTTAGGAAGCTTAGTAATATTTGTTCCCCTAATATTTAATGTCTTGAGTTTTTCAAACTTATTAATTTTGTTAGGAAGACTGCTTATTTTATTTAAAGAAAGATCAAGAACTTCTAATTTTTCAAAGCTTAAGATTTCTATAGGAAATTCAGTAAATCTATTTTCACTTAAGTTAATGATTGTAATATTTTCTCGTTTTTTTAAGTGTTTCTTAGGAAATTTACTTATTTCCTTCTTACTCAAATTAATTCGATTTATATTTTTGTTTTGACCATATTGAGTCTTACAAGAAGCTATAATTAGAAAAAGAGTTGTTAATAATTTTAAAAATTTCATTCGTTCTTAATTGTTTATTGTATACGTAGGCTTAGACTTATCTCTAGTAAGAGATTTATAATGCTTGTCAAGTCTTGGATTTGTATGCCATGTTTTTAAGGCATTAAAATAATCACCTATAGTTTTACTTCCTCTGCCAAAATCAATTCCAAACTGCTCAGCCTTTCTTTGTCCTTCTGATTGAGATAGATTAATTCCTGCTTCATTTAGAATAATACCAGATAACATTTTTGTTTCATATTCAATATTCGCTGAGGCAGGCATATCTTCAATATTCCCTCTTGCTATATTTCCGTAATATAGAAATAAAGCAGCTCCCGAAAATTCTTCGGGAAGAACATTAAGTGCTTCACCTATTGGGTCAATATTATTTCCTTCATCTTTAAGTTGTTTGAACATATCTAAATCTAAAGATATTTTTCCTCCATTTGATCCCTCTCCCATATCATATGACATTGTTAATTCAGTTATATATCCATCTTCATCTTCTTCTCCTCCTTCAATATTTGGTAAAGGTCTATCAAATAAACCCCAAGCACCACTAGCTTTCCCTACTGTAAAAGTCATTTTAGATGAATGCAATTCATTAAACTGTTTATTAAAAGTCTCTGAGTTTTTTCTTAAAGTGTATATCGCATAACCTAGTAATTGTTTTTCTTCAGCATTTAACCCTTTAGCCCATTCAACTCTCATTCCATCAGGGTCAATAAAAACAATTGGGTTATTCATAGTGTAGTTATAAGGACTCATATTGAGATAATCAGCAGCCAATGGATCAATGTTCATCCATCTCCCTAATGTTGCATCATAATTTCGAGCACCAAAGTCTAAAGTTCCAAGTCCTAACTCATCGTTTTCTTCTTTACCGTTATACCCATAAGTATGCTTACGTCCAGTTACCACATTATTGTACCCCTTGTGTTGCAGTCCAAAGGGATAATAATTTTTCTCTTCTCGGATTTGTAATGCATCGATATCTTGTGGAATTATCTTTACATATTCTATTTGAAAAAACTGATCTTC
>CANMKX010000095.1 GCA_947498595.1 uncultured Aquimarina sp. | reverse complement strand
TGTTTTTCTTCAAAGTGAACAGCTAATTACTTTGGTGGGATTTTCACCCACTGGATTCATACAGCCTCGTGGCACACTAACGGTGAGTATAAGAAACGTAGGGCAGCAGGTTATCACTAACTCTAGGTTTATAACTAAGCCAAATATACTATTTTGTGTTTATCTTCAATATTGAAACACCAAATTTTATATTTGGCGACATAGCAGAATAATCCCAAATCTTTCGAATAATCTTAGCCCGCCCTATGTTTTCTTATATGGTGTTAGCCTTTCGCCATTTCCCGTCATATAATCCTAACCATGGTGCATACCAATTTTTACCAAATGATGATATGAACTTTTCAAAATCAGCTTTATTATTGACACCATAATGAATATACTCTTTTCCGACCCCTATAATATCATTTTGTAGAGATTGATAAAAAGTCATTTTAAGATCATAGATATTAGCTATTTTTAAATCTATCTGTTTGATTTTTATTTCTCGGATATAACCCTTGTCTATTCCAGCCTTCAATTCATTATTTGAATAAGTACCTGAGGCAGAAAAACTTTGTGTAAAGCATGATACTTTAAGGAGTTCATTAATTAAAAAATCACTTATAGAATATTTTACATTGGTCCACTCCCCATTTATAGGTTTAAAATATAACTTATAGTTTTTATCAATATTTAGACCCCATTTATCTCCTGTTTGATCATCGATATGAATTTCTAGAATATTATAATCATTGATCTTAAAAGTATTTATGACAGATTTGAATAAGGAAGATCTAATACCGATTTGTTTATAAAAGTCAGATAATACTTTAGGAAATTGAATTTCCGTATTAGACTCCATAATTTTAACATCCTTTTCAAAATTTATAAGATCATTGGTTGTTATTTTATTTAAATTTTTTATTACTTCCAGCTCCATAAATTTATTTTCGGGTGAAGGCTAACATAAATATATAGTTACCATGGTAACTATATATCTCTTATATTTTTCTTTTATTAAAGGTAATTAAATTAATTAGTGCTCTGAAATTATTTACTAGTTCTTTTTTAATGAAGCTAATAAAATCAATCACTAACAAACATTCTTTATTAATTAATTGAGTTTCTAAGTATATATTATTTGAATAATATACACTTAGATTAAATCTATAATGACACATCGAATATAGTCAACACTGCATTCAGATACTGCTCTACGAGCAGTCCGAATGCTTAGTTATTGTGTCTAGGTTTTTTCGTTTGCTTTTTTATTATTTTCAATCTTTTAATTATCAAAATTGTAATGAAAAACAGAATTATTGTTAGCGAAATAATGAGTATTGGTTCAAAATAAATGAAGTTCCACTTTTCCTATATCAACATTTCTTTTTCAATTCCGTTTACAGAGATTTTCGACGAGTAATTCAGTTTTTGACTTATTATGAATACAGAGTATATAAAGGCAAAAATCCCAGCAGTCGAAACCGAAATAAGTCCAGTTTTTAATCCGATTTTATTTATTCTTAAAATACCAATTCCGCCAATAACTTGTAACAACCAAAATGAAAAAGTCAGAACTATTTCACTATAATTTTTCGGATTTCCCATAACATTTTTGTCAAGTCCTCTAGTAATTTCATAGTTGATTAAATGATAGCCTGTTTTTAAAATCCAATAACTTGAAATGAGAATTATCAGTATTCCGATTATTTTATATGTTATTCTATTACTACTCAAAATTTGATTTGGATTTCGGTTCTTAACTTACACAGTAGAGTAGAGCCTGATAGTCCTATTCTATTATATCTTCTAAAGATATTAATATTTTCGAAACTATCAATGCCCC
>CANMKX010000094.1 GCA_947498595.1 uncultured Aquimarina sp. | reverse complement strand
GATTGGGTTAGTACATGATTTGCGATAACATCCGCGCTGGCTCCTGGAGCTAAACTTGCGATTGGATTTCCGCTAGTAATCGTTGCATCGGGATCGGTAATGACAATATCACTCAGGGTTACGTTTCCTGTATTGTTAACTGTAATGGTGTAATTGATGATATCTCCTGCTTCTAATGTTCCGTTTCCTCCTACATCTAAAGCATCTACTTTACTGATTGTCATGCTTGCTGTTGGGCTTAATATGGTGATCGTAGCATCATCACTTGTTCCTGTAGCTGGATCATCGGATGCGGCATCGCTTACATCGTCTGTTCCACTTGGACTGTCTCCTAATCCACTGGCTTGGTTGCTGTAACTTCCGCTATCGATTTCTGATTGGGTTAGTATATGATTTGCGATAACATCGACGCTGGCTCCTGGCGCTAAACTCGCGATTGGATTTCCGCTAGTGATCGTTGCATCGGGATCGGTAATGACAATATCACTTAAGGTTACGTTTCCTGTATTGTTAACTGTAATGGTGTAATTAATCACATCTCCGGCTTCTAATGTTCCGTTTCCTCCTACATCCAAAGCATCTACTTTACTGATTGCCATGCTTGGACTTGCCGTTAAAGTCGTAACTGTTGGATCATCAGTTGTTGTCGTTCCATCTGCTGGATCATCGGATGCCGCATCGCTTACATCGTCTGTTCCGCTTGGACTGTCTCCTAATCCACTGGCTTGGTTGCTGTAACTTCCGCTATCAATTTCTGATTGGGTCAGTATATGATTTGCGATAACATCCGCGCTGGCTCCTGGAGCTAAACTTGCGATTGGATTTCCGCTAGTAATCGTTGCATCGGGATCGGTAATGACAATATCACTCAGGGTTACGTTTCCTGTATTGTTAACTGTAATGGTGTAATTGATCACATCTCCGGCTTCTAATGTTCCGTTTCCTCCCAAATCCAAGGCATCTACTTTGCTGATTGCCATGCTTGCTGCTGGACTTAATATGGTGATCGTAGCATCATCGCTTGTTCCTGTAGCTGGATCATCGGATGCGGCATCGCTTACATCGTCTGTTCCGCTTGGACTGTCTCCTAATCCACTGGCTTGGTTGCTGTAACTTCCGCTATCGATTTCTGATTGGGTTAGTACATGATTTGCGATAACATCCGCGCTGGCTCCTGGAGCTAAACTTGCGATTGGATTTCCGCTAGTAATCGTTGCATCGGGATCGGTAATGACAATATCACTCAGGGTTACGTTTCCTGTATTGTTAACTGTAATGGTGTAATTGATCACATCTCCAGCTTCTAATGTTCCGTTTCCTCCTACATCTAAAGCATCTATTTTACTGATTGCCATGCTTGCTGTTGGGCTTAATATGGTGATCGTAGCATCATCACTTGTTCCTGTAGCTGGATCGTCAGAAGCGGCATCGCTTACATCGTCTGTTCCGCTTGGACTGTCTCCTAATCCACTGGCTTGGTTGCTGTAACTTCCGCTATCGATTTCTGATTGGGTTAGTACATGATTTGCGATAACATCCGCGCTGGCTCCTGGAGCTAAACTTGCGATTGGATTTCCGCTAGTAATCGTTGCATCGGGATCGGTAATGACAATATCACTCAGGGTTACGTTTCCTGTATTGTTAACTGTAATGGTGTAATTGATCACATCTCCAGCTTCTAATGTTCCGTTTCCTCCTACATCTAAAGCATCTATTTTACTGATTGCCATGCTTGCTGTTGGGCTTAATATGGTGATCGTAGCATCATCACTTGTTCCTGTAGCTGGATCGTCAGAAGCGACATCGCTTACATCGTCTGTTCCGCTTGGACTGTCTCC
>CANMKX010000093.1 GCA_947498595.1 uncultured Aquimarina sp. | reverse complement strand
TTAAAAGTGATTGATGCTTATGTTAGAGATTATAAAACACAACAGGCTTATAAATAAAAATACCAGCTACAAATTTTTGTAACTGGTACTTATTCTTATTTTTTTACTCTTACCTGTCAAACTGATACGGTACTAGTTATAAACTAGCACTAGCGCATACTAGGACGAGCAGAGGTATCTACTTTTTCCATCATTATCTCTATATGATAATCATATGTTGCCTAAATGGTCTTTATATTGGTATACATAGTCAAAGTTTCTATCAACAGTTGGATCTACATATTCTTTGGTATAGTTGAAAAACTCCAGATTCCCATGTTTATAGATATAATTTCCTGCATACTCGATTGTAGTGTGAGCCAAGTATCTAACCTTGTTCTTAAAACAATTAAAACCATAACTTTCGTTATGGTTTTAATTGTTGTCGACACTAGTTGGGTACTAGCCAACATATTTTTATTACTTATATTAATCGTTAAGTAATTCGATACATATATAACCGTTTTCAGTATATTGAGGCACCCAATTTTTAATTTCTATATTTATTTCGTTAGCTCCTATTTTAGGTGAAATTTTTAAAAATGATCTCATAATTTGTTTTTCTTGATCATATTTATGTGATAGTTTACATATTGCTATACTATCGATTAAAATAGATTTTCCGTTATTTATTTTTGAAGTCTTAATATTTTTAGTGAAATCATCTTTCAAAATAATAATAGAATCATTAAGTATTGGTTCTGATAAATCTTTACCTATTCCATCTTTGTACACCTTAAATTTATAACCATAAGTTAAAGCTTTATAAATTGAATTATTTTCAGTTATAACTGAATTTATTTTTGAGCTAATTTTAAAACCATCATCAATATCTTTACAAGAAAACATACATGTTATTATCAGTACTAATATTCCTATATTTATTTTTTTCATTTCGTATATTTTAATATCTAGGGGCTCCAGTGGCATTGACAAAATTACTAGTTTTTTTCATAAACGTTGTACCTGTTTTAGAACCATTTGATTTTGTCCCTCCATGACCTGCCGTTGTTTGCCATGTATAATTATAACTACCTCTTATTCCAGTGTTCTTTCCTGCTGAATTTTTCCAATAAGTTTTAACAGGAGCTCCACTTACTTTTTTACTTCCTACACCATGAATATCATGACTAGAATCGGTTACATTTAATCCACCAGTAGCTCTCTTTTCAGAATTACTACCAACATCATCTCCAGCCCAATGTGTAGCTCCATTTGATAAATCTTTTCCTCCTGTTACTGCGTTTATTGCACCACCTATTGCATCCTGCATTGAGGTTCCATTTTTATCAGACGCGCTTGAGTTATTAAATTCAGTAGCCCTAGCATTTCCATCTGTTGCTGCAAATGCAAATCCATCAATCGTACTTGTTATAGTCGCACTATCTCCACGTTCTGATTTGTTATTCATAATTGCACTTGAGATAGCTGACATCTCATTATTATTATTTACAGTAGACGATTCACCGTAAGATGTAGAGGCTAATAAAAGTAATTCTGAATTTGAAACAGGTAATTCCGTAACTTTTAATGTTTCTACTCCTTCAAGTGAACCTTCAACAGGAATAGACTGAGCCGTACTTACTACATATGCCTTATTATCGTCTATACCGTCATTTCCTAAATACTCACCATTAGTTGAATAATAATCTCCAAACATACCGTCTGGATCTATATAAATTATTGGATTATCCCATGCATAATTATAAGGGCTAAATCTTCTCATTTGCTCTGCCAGAGGATCAACATTCATCCATCTACCTAATGCTGTATCATAATTCCTAGCTCCATAATCCATCCATTCTAAACCTAACTCTTCATTTTCTTCTTTACCGTTATACCCATAAGCATGCTTACGTCCAGTTACCACATTATTATACCCCTTGTGTTGCAGTCCAAAGGGATAATAGTTTATACGTTTTTTTCAACTACGAGTCACTTTTCAGCGGTTTCCTTTCAAAAATTTCTC
>CANMKX010000092.1 GCA_947498595.1 uncultured Aquimarina sp. | reverse complement strand
TAAGATTCGTTTTTAATCGATGTAACATCTATTTTTATAATTTAAGATAAAGATTGAACAATATGATAGGAAGCTTTATAGAATTCCTGAAGAAACTCAGGTTGTCGTAAAGCTTTGATAGCAGTTTCGCATTGCTTGAAACATTGTAAGCGAGGGATGGCATTGGAGCTATCGGCTAACTCGTTGTGTTTAAAAAAATTCATCACAGCAAAGAATTTACGTTTGATTCGTTTTCGTTTTTGATATTCAGGTTGTCGTTGCATCCAAGTTTTGGTACGTGTAAACCCATTAGGATTTTCAGGATCAAAAAAGAGATATGGCAATTGTACATAACGAAGATCAGGAGCTTTGGCAACATAACGTCGCACCATTTCAATACGTTTGGTATAGACAGCATGCACAAAATCTAAACGAAGCGTAGGAATGGTTTCATACCATTTGTATAGATGTGTTTTGGCGATATCCTCTTGAACTAAACTAAGATGAATCTTAGCGTAAAGCTTGTCTTTGGCTAGTTCCCACAGTTTATCAACATAGGTTGACAGGAGTGACTCGCGGGCGGTGTGCTGATCTACTTTCACGTCTTGTTTTGCCAGCATGGATTCCCGCGAGACAACTTTTTCCCGTACCTCATTGTAAGACAGGGCTTTTTCCTGTACGTTTCTAGTTAATGTTCTTGTTTTGTTTCCTGCTCGCAAATTAGGTTGGAGCGATAGCGGAATCCCTTGTTGTCTTGTGTGACCAGTTCGTAAGTAAGGTCGAAGCGTTAGCGGAGTCCTTTTAAAAGTGTTTCCTGTAAAAATCTTGTCCAATTGGTAAGCCTTGTCCATAGGAGTTATGCACTTATCAACCCCTATTAATCTATTATTTATGTTACTAGTAGTGTTACTAGTATCTGTATCTTGACAGCTTGTCGTTTTTTTATTTTTAATCTCTTGATTATCAGTAGTTGTTTTAAAACTAACTTGTCCCTCATTTGTAGGGATATCCACGGACTTATTAACAGCCTTTATAGCAGGTGTTTTTCTATGACTAATACTATTCTGTACTACATCTGGAAGTTTCAAAAACAAGACTTTAGAAGTAAACCATAATTCATACGGAGCTTTTGAACCATGCCATTGTTTATTTATAATTATACCAGCTTCTTGAAGACGAATAATATGACGATGTACTGTCCTAGTACTAGCATGAGTGAGTTTGGCTATTTGTACATTATTGGTTCGCAAAGGAGGTAATTTTTCTAAGGTAAAAGGCTGCTTTTTATATGCTTTAGCAAGTGCTATTCCATAGATTTTTAACAACTGTTGCATTGTTGCAACCATTGCAGGTCTTATCTTATTTTTATAAGCAGTTTCTTGCTCGTTAAAATCACTTACAAAAGCATCCAATGCTTTCAATGTATAACCGTAATTAAGTAAATATGTCATAGGGATTCGTTTTTTGAAGTCATAAAAAAAGGAAGGAATCGATACGGTTTAACAAGTTGCCCTCGCAATGTTTGTATCTGAAATGTTAAAGTTGAAAAAAGTTCATTTTTTTTTCGATCGATAGAAGAATTGGATTGATTTTCTTTCATAATTTATTGAATTGCTATGGTAAAACCTGTTTCAAAAAGAGGAATTACAAGATGTTGTTTAGAGTTCATTAGGATACATTAGAAAATATTTAGGTTTCATTATAATATATTTTGATCTATTATGATTATTTTTTACAATCTTTTTAATACAAAAAAGACACTATATTACAATCAAATATATATAAATATTTTGATTATTAGAATTTTATGCTATTTTTGATAACAGAAACATAATCAACAAAGAGTCATATGAAAAACTGGGAAGATCCACAATTAGTAAAAGTCTACAAGCGCTTTCTAGACGCTGCAAATCAAGTGGTGGACTATAATCAGATTCAAAAATTAAAACCGAAATCATTGAATGCCTTATCGCTGGAGATGAATCCATCTTTTAGAGGTTTTTTTACACAGTTTAAAAATCAGGAAATAGGATTGCCTTTAAAG
>CANMKX010000091.1 GCA_947498595.1 uncultured Aquimarina sp. | reverse complement strand
AATTACATCTATAAAAATGGAAGTTTGGAGTTTTTCAATCATGCCGAAGGATATATAGAACCAACAGTTGATGGAAACTTTGACTATGTATACCAATACAAGGACCATTTAGGGAATATACGATTATCGTATACAGATAGCGACAATGATGGAAAAGTAGACGTTCTTAGAAATAACACTGATGTTGATGGAGATAATGACAATAGTCATGAAATTGTAGAGGAGAAGAATTATTATCCCTTTGGACTACAACATAAAGGGTACAATAACACCATTACAGGGAGGAAACATAACTATGGATTTGGTAATAAAGAAGAACAAAATGGATTAGGTCTACAATGGTTAGACTTCTCTGCAAGAAATTATGATGCAGCAATTGCAAGATGGATGAATGTTGATGCTTTAGCGGATAGACCAGAACAAGTATTTATGTCTCCATATCAGTATGCTTGGAACAATCCGATTTATTATAATGATCCAGATGGAAATTGTCCTGAATGTTGGGATTTTATAAAAGAGTACGCTTCTGGTGCATGGAGTACTGGAGCTAATATTGCTGTTGGAGCAGTTACGAGTACTTATACAGGAATATCAACAGGCATACAAAAAACTAAGGAAGTTGGAGGACAGTTATTAAGCGGAGATGTTTCTGGGGCTGCTAAATCTTATGTAAATGCAGTATATGAAACTAGTGGAGCAAAGAATGTAGTAGAAACTGGTAAAGCAGCAGCAAATGGTGATGCAAAAGCTATAGGAGCTATAGTTACGACCGTAGTTGCTGGATATGTAGGAGCTAAAGTTGGAGGAGGAAAATCAGCTAAAACTGTTGTTAGTAAATCAAGCACACCAAAGCCTGTTTCAAAAAGCATGACTACTGTAAGGCATCATACTTCTAACACAGCGGCGAAAGCTATCAAAAAAAGAGGAGAGATAACCGCAAGTAGACCTGCTCAAGGATTGCCCTCTGGAATTGATGTAGAAGTAGCTCCTTTTGGACCTGCTAATAGTGCTGCTTCTGATTTAGGGGCTTATCAAAGTGGAGCTTTTTTAGAGTTTCAAGTTCCAAGTACTTTATTAACTCCAACCCCTATGGTGAATCCAGTAAGAAATTCTGCCAGAATAATTACTAATGGTGAAACACTTACTTTACCTTCTAAAGTGAAAAAAAGAAGAGTTATAACGCAATGATTTAAAAATGGAAAGAATTAATATAAAAAGGAAAGATCTTATATTTATTTCAGCTTATTTGAGACATCTTGAATTATCTCTACATCGTAGAGATAATAATAAAGATTTAAAGTTTAAAAATTATTTTTTAAATAGTAATAATTCTATAAACAAAATACTACAACAAAAAAAAATAAAAGGATCTTTTATTAATACTTATGTGAGGAAAAACTATATTTATAGATCAGAATTAGATATTATCACTTATTTGTTAGATGATTTCTCTAATTATATAGAAGAGTTGAACTATGGTAATAAAAAACTTATGTATTTAAGAATTAATATTAATCATATTCAAAGGATAATATCTTCTAGATTGCCAAACAAAATAAGAAAAGATATTAATCAAATAGAACATTATAATCAAAATCCAATATTAAAAACAAAATCTTTGAAGAGTTTTATGATATTGGAAAGAAAAATCCTTCTCAATGAAGAGTAATTGCTCCCGGAGCTCGTGCTAGTTTGTAACTAGTACCGTATCAGCTTGGCAGGCAAGAGTAAAAAATAAGAATAAGTACCAGTTACAAAATTTGTAGCTGGTATTTTTATTTATAAGCCTGTTGTGTTTTATAATCTCTAATTACAGAGTCAATAATAGAAAACAGATGTGTTTTAAAGTCAGTAGACCCCGAGCTCGTCCTAGTATGCGTTAGTACTAGTTTGTAACTAGTACCGTATCAGCTTGGCAGGTAAGAGTAAAAAAATAAGAAAAAGTACCAGTTACAAAGATTTGTAGCTGGTATTTTTATGAGTATGCTTTTTTAGTTTTAGTATCCCTAATAAATGCATCAATAATTTTAACAAC
>CANMKX010000090.1 GCA_947498595.1 uncultured Aquimarina sp. | reverse complement strand
TCCAAATGGATAGACGTTTAGGCATTTTTTTCAACACGGTTGCCTTATCTCGGCTAACTTCTACAACAAAATATTTTTTAAGAACGTCCCAACTTCATCGATTGTAAAGATATGATTTTATGATTATTTCCTCGCAGTAACAATCCAGTATTTTCGTGCTACTTCGACAGGCTCAATAATCACTCAAAAACCTCTGTATTGTTACTACTCCCATTTCCACGATATGTTACATAATTGGCATTATAATACTCTTCCATAAATTACAGGTACTTATAATGTAAATTATGTAAAATACTTCCACTTCGCCCCAAGCTTCCTACGCTCACTGCCCTACATGATTGATGTTTCCGTTATTGATTGTAAAGATTATGAAGACTAACGCACTTCGTTTGTTTCATTTTAAAAGCTTACGGAACTCTTCCGCATTTGCCAACAGCTTCCGCAACCTTTTAAAACGTAAAATTGATTTCAGAAGAGTAAAACGTTTTTAAAAGATGAAGATTTAGGTGGTAGGTTTTTTAGTGCAAAGGCAATCTTCATCTTTTTAAAATGCTAGCCGTTTTGCGGCGATTGAGCAAAATAATGATGCGTCGTAGTGCGCTGGCAATAGCGATGGCAAAAAGCGGTGGATTAGCGGATATTTTACATAATAGCAGTTATGGCTACCTGAAGTTTTTACGTAAGAGCTACCATAACTACTATTATGTAACATAGCTTGGGGGATTTTTTGGCTTTTAGCGGTGGGAACAGCTCTTTACTTTTTTAAGATTTCTACTTTCTTTAAACAACTAAATTCTCTTAAAAAGTAATGTGCTGTGTGAGCGATTTGGCTAGCCAATAAAATGCAGAAGTGTGGCTAGCGGAACAAAATAAAAGACAGAGGGTTTTTGCAGAAAAAGCAAAAACCCTCTGTCTTTTGTTTTGTGGGGATTTTACTTTCCATAATGATAACGGCAAGCTGCTATCAATATTTGTTCATTTTCGTATTTGTAAACCAAGCGATGTTCTGATGTGATTCGTCTTGACCAATACCCTTGTAAATCGCCTTTTAAAGCTTCGGGTTTTCCGATCCCTTCAAAAGGTGCTCGCATACAACTTTTTATCAGTTCGTTAATTCGTTTTACTATTTTCTTATCGACTTTCTGCCAATACAAATAATCTTCCCAAGAAGAAGTAGACCAAGTTAATTTCATCTATTCGATTATGTCTTTTTCTATTCCTTTTCCTACTTCAAGTTCTTTGATAGAGTTTAATAAAATGTCTCTATTTTTCCCTGTTAATAAATAGGTTGTTTCCTTTAATGAGTTGTATTCGTCCAATGATATTAAAACAAGGTCTTTACCGTTTTTACGCTTGATAATAATATCGCTTACATCGTTGACTACCTTATCAAACCAGTGTTTTAGATTTGAGCGAAAGTCTGTATAATTTACTGTTTCCATAATACAAAGATAACAATAATGTACCTAAATAAGTACTTTACTTATTTTAATCGGTTGATGACTGCTTTTGTTAAGTTTGTATATTCTATGATTTTTTCAATAGGTTCTCCGTTTTTCTTCATCATTCTTGCCATTTCTCTAGCTTTTCTTTTTTCTCCAACTTGTTCTCCTTTTTCCTGTGCTTGTTTTTCGTAACGTCTCTTTATTTCAAAAGCAGGAACGTATTTAAGGCTTTTGGATAACTCTTCTAATAATCCACTATTTGCAAAACTATAATATGAGCTCTCCGTTATTATAAGATGATCTATTACAAAGACATTCATTATGTTTCCTACCTGTATTAAATGATTCGTTACATCTTTATCCGATTCTGATGGTTTTAGTGTTCCTGACGGGTGATTATGTACCAATACTAATCTTACAGCTCGTTTTTGTAATGGAACACTAAACACTTCCATTGGTTCAACTATAGTCGCTCGAAAGCTTCCCATACTCACTAACTCTATATTTAATATTTTATTCGCATTATCTAGGCTTATTGTCCAAAAATGTTCTCGTCCTCTATCTACTTTCTCTTCTCGCATTAATATGCGCTGCATTACGCTGTAAATATCTTC
>CANMKX010000089.1 GCA_947498595.1 uncultured Aquimarina sp. | reverse complement strand
GTATATGTTCCTGGACCTAATCCTGTAAAGGTATGTGTTCCTAAAGCTCCATCGATATCATCCTCAAAAAATTGAGAAATATTGGTCGGCTCTATCGCATAAAAATATGGCGGTGTCCCTCCTGTTGCTGTTACTGTAATCGTTCCATCTGTCTCTCCATTACAACTGATATCAACCGCAGTAGGCACTGCTACAAATTCTGCTGGTTCTGTAATTGTAAAGTTTACTGACACAGGGGTACAATCTGCACTAGTTACTGTATAAGTATAAGTTCCCGCAAATAAATCTCCAAAGAAACTTTGATTTTGTGGTCCTATATCAACAACTGCGCCTGAAACCGTTTCTGTCCCTGTTAATTGATACATATAATTCCCTAATCCTCCTGTTACTGTAGCATCTATAGATCCTGTGTTTTGTCCAAAACAAACTATTGCTATATTATTTGTATTCAAAGTGATTTCGATATCTTCTGGTGCATTAACTGGTATCGTGCTCGATGGTAATGAAATACATCCATTTGCATCTCGTACATAAAACTGATAACTTCCATCTGTTAATCCTAAGAAAGTATCACTATTTTGAAAAGTAATTCCATCAAGACTATACATATAAGGTGGTGTTCCTCCTGCTCCTGTTACGCGAATATCGGCTGTCTCATCTGTACAATTAGGAACTCTTATTACAGCCGCCGTGGATACAACCTCTGTTGGTTCTGTGATTGTTGCTGTACTGATAGCAGTACAATTCAAATTATCTGAAACTGTTACCGTATATACACCTGCTCCTAATCCTGTAAAAATATTAGAAGTTTGTGTTGCTGATTGAATTCCACTAGGGAAAGTTATTTGATATAAATAAGTTCCGGGTCCTTGCCCTCCTGCTGCTGTTACTGTGATTGTTCCATTTAAATCATCATGACATAATAAAGCACTTCCTACTGATGTTGACGTTATATTGGTCGGCGCATTAATAACAATATCTTCTGTTGCAATACATCCATTGGCATCTCTTATACGTACCGTATAAGCTCCTGCATCTAAATTTGTGAAAGTTGAAACATTACTATAGACTATTAAAACGGTACTCGGCGTCGTTGTTTCTAATTGATACATAATAACGCCTGTTCCTCCACTACCAACTGCTTGTAGGGTAACATCATCTCCTGGATCACACGTCTCATCATTTACCTGAGTCACTACTAAATCTAATGCACTCCCTGGGGATGCTATTGTAACAGTTCCACTCGAATCTATACAAAATGGCGTGTCGGTCTCTGTGATATTTACTCTATAAGTACCTCCTGCTAATCCTGTAATGACTAATGGATTCGTTGTTGTGTTTCCTACAATTGGCGCTGTAGTAGTTCCTGCTACAACATTAGTCACTGTATAGGTATAGGCTCCTACATAACCTCCTATAGTAACACTAATCTCTCCCGTAACATCTCCAAAACAAGCAACATCATTGGTTACCATAGCATCGATCGTTATCGTATCAAAAGGTACTACTTCGTAAGAAACAGTAGTGCTACATCCAGTAACATCATCGGTAATCATAAACGTATATGAACCTACTGTTGGAAGCGTAAAGGTTTGATCAAAATCTCCTGCCGCTGTATCAACTGCACTTCCTGTAACGCCAACGATCTCAAAAGTAAAATCTCCTGAACCATCCGTTACAGATACTACTACTGTTTCTGGATTATTACATGATATCAATCCTCCATTAATTGCTGTAGCATCTCTAACTACATTCTCATTAGCAATAATCGGAAATGTTGGTACATTTACTACTGGCAATGCAAATGTACAACCATTAGCATCTTCTATAGAAATCGTATAATTTCCAGCCTCATTTGCTGTAATTACAAATGGATTAGCTGTCGCTGCTACATTAGTGACTGTTATTCCTGGTCCTGTATACGATACAAAATACGTAGGTGTACCCCCAGTGATCGTCACTTCAATCGTTGGTAAAACATCACTATTGTCTGCAGCACAACTATAGGCTGTAACTGCTGTAGTTGCATCTAAAACTACAGGTTCTGTGATCGTAACAGGTTCCATTGTGATCACACA
>CANMKX010000088.1 GCA_947498595.1 uncultured Aquimarina sp. | reverse complement strand
ACTAGATTCTAGGATTGAAAAACAGTGACTTTGTACTTATCAAAGTGGTATTAAGGAACTGTTTTTTCAATCCTATTCTTTATCAAAAACATATAGTTCATAAGCATTTAGCTTATATAAGAAAGATCATCGCATAGCGATGCTATTCATGAAGATAGGTCGCTAAATTTTTCAGGAAAAAGTCAAATCCTTTCCAAGTGTTGCTATTACTGGCTGGGGAAGATTTGATATTTTTCCTCAGGTCTATACACTACATAAAAAGTCTATTCATAAAAATAGGCTGCTAAAGATTTCAGGGAAAAATAAAATCCTTTCCAAGTACTGCTATTACTGGCTTGGAAAGAATTGATGCTATTTATCAAGTTGATACACTGCATAGCGATGCTATTCATAAAAATAAGTCGTTAAATATTTCAGGGAAAAGTCAAATCCTTCCCAAGTCTTGCTATCACTGGCTCGGAAAGAATTGATGTTTTTCCTCAAACTCATACATTGCATAGCACACTGCATAGCAATGCTATTCATAAAGATAGGTCATTAAATATTTCGGAAAAAAGTCAAATCCTTTCCAAGTGTTGCTATCACTGGTTCGGAAAGAATTGATGCTATTTCTCAAGCTCATACACTGCATAACGATGCTATTCATAAAATAGGTCATCAAATATTTCAGGAAAAAGTCAAATCCTTTCCAAGTACTGCTATCACTGGCTCGGAAAGATTTGATATTCTTCCTCAGGTTTATGCACTGCATAGCGATGCTATTCATAAAATAGGTTATTAAATATTTCAGGGAAAAACCCAATCCTTTCCAAGTGTTGCTATCACTGGCTGGGGAGGAATTGATGCTATTTCTCAAGCTCATACACTGCATAGCAATACTATTCATAAAAATAGGTCGCTAAATATTTCAGGGAAAAACCCAATCCTTTCCAAGTCTTGCTATCACTGGCTGGGGAAGAATTGATGCTATTTCTCAAGCTCATACACTGCATAAAGGTGCTATTCAAGAAAATAGGTCATTAAATATTTCAGAGGAAAAGTTAAATCCTTTCCAAGTCTTGCTATCACTGGCTGGGGAAGAATTGATGCTATTTATCAAGTTGATACACTGCATAGCGATGCTATTCATAAAAATAAGTCGTTAAATATTTCAGGGAAAAGTCAAATCCTTCCCAAGTCTTGCTATCACTGGCTCGGAAAGAATTGATGTTTTTCCTCAAACTCATACATTGCATAGCACACTGCATAGCAATGCTATTCATAAAGATAGGTCATTAAATATTTCGGAAAAAAGTCAAATCCTTTCCAAGTGTTGCTATCACTGGTTGGGGAAGAATTGATGTTTTTCCTCAGGTCTATACACTGCATAGCCATGCTATTCATAAAATAGGTCATCAAATATTTCAGGAAAAAGTCAAATCCTTTCCAAGTACTGCTATTACTGGCTCGGAAAGAATTGATGCTATTTCTCAAGCTCATACACTGCATAGCGATGCTATTCATAAAAATAGGTCATTAAATATTTCAGGGAAAACCCAATTCTTTCCAAGTCTTGCTATCACTGGCTGGGGAAGAATTGATGCTATTTCTCAAGCTCATACACTGCATAGCAATGCTATTCATAAAATAGGTCATCAAATATTTCGGAAAAAAATCAAATCCTTTCCAAGTGTTGCTATCACTGGTTCGGAAAGAATTGATGTTTTTCCTAAGGGCTATACACTGCATAGCCATCCTATTCATAAAAATAGGTTGCCAAATACTTCGGGAAAAGTCAAATCCTTTCCAAGTACTGCTATCACTGGCTCGGAAAGATTTGATATTCTTCCTCAGGTTTATGCACTGCATAGCGATGCTATTCATAAAATAGGTTATTAAATATTTCAGGGAAAAACCCAATCCTTTCCAAGTGTTGCTATCACTGGCTGGGGAGGAATTGATGCTATTTCTCAAGCTCATACACTGCATAGCAATACTATTCATAAAAATAGGTCGCTAAATATTTCAGGGAAAAACCCAATCCTTTCCAAGTCTTGCTATCACTGGCTGGGGAAGAATTGATGCTATTTCTCAAGCTCATACACTGCATAGCGATGCTATTTAAGAAAATAGGCTATTAAATACTTCAGGGAAAATCTAAATCCTTTCCAAGTCTTGCTATCACTGGCTGGGGAAGAATTGATGCTATTTCTCAAGCTCATACACTGCATAGCGAT
>CANMKX010000087.1 GCA_947498595.1 uncultured Aquimarina sp. | reverse complement strand
ACCTACCTATGTTTAGGATTCATCGTTCTTAAATACTTTTTCTTATAAGGTAACTTAAACTTTTTATAGTCTATTTTCTTGATCTTTTTTAAATAAGGAGGAAACCATGTGATTCCTGTTTTTTTGAAGCAGGGTTCAGAATCAAAGTTTTTATTTAATTTACTATTCTTTTTTAAGAAGATTGAATCGTTTTCGGCATAATATTCTAAGTAATCATTCAATACTCCTTTATTATTGCTATTAGCAAAGCAAGCCATAAACTCCTCATTTTCTTTAATGTATTTTAAAATAAAAAAACCTATTGTATGTACATTTTGATCACTTCGTGAATTATTCCTTGACTCAAAGTAAATATATTTTTTTTCACTATAATATTCTTTAGATTTAGCTCTATATATAATATCATTATTATCTTTAGTTAACTCTAAAGTAGCATAAGTTCCATCTTTTTCATAAGCATAGTATACACTACGACTACATGAAACATTTATTAATAAAATAACTATTAAAAATATTATCTTTTTTATCATTTTCTATTGGTTTCTTTTAAATACTTAGCGTTATTCCCTAATTCTCTCATTTGTTCCCATTGCCAATGGTAAAATACTTTACGTTCTACCTTATTATTCTCTTCTCCATTATTCGTTAAATGATAATCCATATAATTCTCCAATGTATAAGATTGTTTCTTTTTACGATTATATAATCTTGCTTGTTCTGATTCTATTAATATTTTTTCAATTTCATCAATTTTATTTTCTAAATTTAATTTTTCTTCTTTTAATATTTTAATTGTCTTACTTGAATGTCTCACTCCATCTTGAATATCCTTTTCAATATTCATTATCCTGTTCAATCCCCACATAAAAGAATTTTCGTAATATTCAATATTGGTATTAAAACTTGATTTATTATTTAAACTTCTTATAATATTATCATATTCACCTTTAAGCGTCTTTAATACAAGCTCATCATTAGATATATTCATCGAAATTATTTCATTATTTAAATTACTAAATTCCTTTTTAAATTTTCTTATCTCTTTCTCCAAATCACTTTTATATACAACACCTTTTTCTCGTATGATTGTTTTCTCTAATTCGTTTGAAAAGGTGTGTTTAAGCCCTAAACTGTGCCCTATCTCATGAAGGGTTCCTGAAATGGCTGTACGGTGTTCTAATAAAGATTTAAAAAGATGTACAACTCCTGATCCTACTTTGGAGTATGCTGCGGCATTGTTATAGGCTTGATCGACATCTCGAGTAATAAAAACATGTATGGTATGTATTTTATTTAGAGATACATCGCTATTTTCTCCTTTAAGCTCATCGTATGCTGCTCTAGCTTTTTTGTATTCCTCAAAGGCTGGTTTTACATTGCGATGTTCTAGAATATTAGTTACGTACTTTTCTTCTTTTAACTCTTTGACATACGCTAATGATCGATTGCTTTTAAAACGATATCTACGATCAAACGCTTCTAGCATGGCTTGTCCTTTTTCTTTTAATTTTTCTTCTAGCTTGTTTAAAGCTCCTTGATCTACTAATAAAGCTGCATACCTGCTTTCGATTAAAGTATTGTATTGAGTTGCATGATTTTCACTTTTTAATCCTTTTTTCCCTGTTGGGGTTTGCATGAAAAAAGGAGCAAATTGACTGTTTTTTAATACGATTTTGTGGGTTGCTGGTGCTAATGTTGCATTGATAAATGCTTGATTAAATGAGGTGGTATTAAAACTCTTTAGTAGTTCGTGACTAAAGCTTGTATTAGGTACTTTGGTTACGGATTGGCTTTCTATAGTTCCAAAACTTATTTCTACAGGTTGGATTACAGTTGTGTATCTCGCGGCATTGGGGTAACAAATCAGAGTACCTATAATTTCTTTATCTACATTGATTGCAGTAATTGTGACTGCTTCGTCAAAGGGTTTTAAACATTCTAAGTTTATTTTGGCAAACGGACTGTAATTGAGTCCATGATGCTCTTTGGTTTCGTCTCCCATAGTGAGGTATGCGCGTTGCAATTCGTCTTCATCACTACCTACTATTGATATTGCTGTGGGATCGCTGCTTACAAATCCTATCAAGCTATATGTGGGTTCTTTCTCTTGATTTCCGAAATTTTTATTAGGTTGTAATTTTGCGTATACCGTAGCCGTGGTTTTGTTTCCTTCTGTATTGGGTGGGTATAGAGAAATATAGGCACATAAATGCTGGTAGCTATTTCCTGCTACTTTTTCTGCTGTTTTTATTTCTGCTACTCTAGCATAATCTTCGGCTA
>CANMKX010000086.1 GCA_947498595.1 uncultured Aquimarina sp. | reverse complement strand
CTTTAATTTTATCAATTGATTCACCTAAACACAGAATAAAAGCCTCTTAAAAAGGCTTTTATTCTCCTTTATATTTTATAATTATCGACTTGTGCAACGATTACTAGTGTTATATGCTGGCTTTCTTTTCCAGCGATTTGTTAATTATTTCAGTTATTTTTCCAACCCCGATTATTATGGCTCCTTCTCGAAATTCAAATTCCGTCCCAACTTCTAATTTATTTTCATAAAGAGTAGTAGAGTTCATTCCGATTTTCGCCAAAACGGTATCTCCAGGATTTACAATATCCGTTCCGACAAAGAATTGATGTCCTGAAGTCTGATATTCTGTAAATTTAAACTTGAGCTGTGGTCAGTATCCTGAATTTGCAGGTGTCTTTCGTCCTCCTTGTTCAGTAGTTTTATATTTCAATTCCGCTACGAAATCTGCATTTTCAATCATCAGCTTTTAATTGTCTAATAGTGTTAACAGAATAAATAAGTCCGATTGATGCTTTTCCAGTTTCTATTTGAAAGTCAAGTTCATCTCCGTAGATATCTACAACTCTGAAAATCGATAATTCAGGTTTGTTTGGTTGTCCTTTGAAATCACCATAGACAACTCTATCTAAAAAGTCAAAATTCAAGTATTGAAGGCTTCCATTAGTCCGTTCTAAAATCTGACGAGTAGAAATTAATGTATGAGTTAATTCACTCTTGATTTCAAAAACGGGTAATTCATCCTGAGATAATTCAAATTTTTCAATCAATTCCAAATCATTTTCATTTACAATTCGAGAATGATTCCAAGAATCAATATCTATAGCACTTCTTTTAATTGAAGCGATTGTTATATTTCTAATTGACTTATCGGTTTTCATTTTTCAGTACTTGCTTGCATATAACGTTCCTCAGCTAATAAGTCCTAAGGACTTATTACTGAAATTGTGTTTTAAAGATAAGAATGATTTTCTACCAAGATTTAACTTTTGAAACATAAACCCCTTATGCTTTTTAGGTGATGTTAGCTATCCTTTATTGAGTCATAGAGTTCGCTGCATAATTGCTCTAAGTTTTCAGAGGGTACAATACTATCCTTCAGAAGTCTTATTTTACCAAAACATAGTAGCTCAGATTCAATATTCTTAATCAATTCAATCTCTTTGTAGGTCCAAATTGAGCGAAACCAATTTTGATCAATATGAACGATACCGAACCAGTCGGAAACCCAATCTTTTCGAAAATGATGATGAATACCACCAGCTTTACCAATTATTCGACTTTTAAGAGACCCTAATAAATTTTCTCGAACGGAATAATTCATAGAATGTGCAAGTAGCTTAATGCTCTGGGCTTTAAAAATTGTAAGCCAATCTGAACATTCTTTTTCCGCTGCCATTTCTATTTGTCCGATCCAACCAGTTGCTTTGGGTGAAATATTATATTCTTGTTGAATCGAATCTATGAATTTATCTATGAATTTACATTCATTATTTCTTCCAATTTCGTATCCATGTAGAAAGGAGCTTATTGTATCAGAGTTTTCTTTGCCAGTGTACATGCCTGCTCTTAAGGTAAACATCCAAAGAAGTTCAATATCGTGGTTTTCCATTATTCTTTGTTATGGGCTATGGTAGCTAACGTTAAATATATGGCAAGTTGGGCAGAAAATAAGTAATTATCTTCGGTTTAACCACAAGCCAAATCTTTTTATTTTGTTTTAATTTTTCTTTTTAATACCAAATCAAAAGATTTGGCGACTTTGTAAATAGACAGTGGCTTTTTTGTTAAACACTAATTGCTCTATTTGCTATATATAGTGTTATCGCCTTTTTCTATTACAGGATTTCACTATTAATATTTTGCTAATCGTATCTTTTGATATTGTAAAACTGGATTTGTATTCTCCTAGTTCACTATACAAGATACTTCCTTTTTTATAATGAAAATTTGTTCCAATAAAATTTAATAACTTACTCTGACTAATTCCAACCGCTATACTATCCCAAACTTTGAGATCATCAGTTTGTAATTCGATAATTGACAAAGATTCATTTTCAGAGTTAAACTTCCAATTTTCTGGTTTATCGGTTGTGTACACTGTCAATAAGCCAATCTTTCGATGTTTTTTCTCTTTATTTATCAAGTAGTAAAAACCATAAAACCCCTCCTCATCTTGTTTATATAATGATTCAACTTGTGAATGAGCAACAACACCAGAAGTAGTCGTTAAGAATTCTAGGTTTTTAATATTTTTTAAATTTAGTGGTTCAGGAAACTCCTTATTTAGCTTTTTAGATTCAATTTCTGGAATAGAGTTTGCGTCAGCTATTTCAGTTTTTTTCTTAATAACAGTCTGTCCATTTTCTATTCTTTTTTTACAGGATAGAAGAGTTAAAATCAGAGCAATTAATAATATATTTTTGTTCATTCTTAAATTACCGC
>CANMKX010000085.1 GCA_947498595.1 uncultured Aquimarina sp. | reverse complement strand
TGTCTTGTTAAATTAAAATGAGTAGTTAATAATTCTGGTAATATAAATTTTAAAACCTCTAATGATAAATCCAAAATCTGCTCTTTTTTTACAAAAATCACACTTATATTTCAATTCTCACACAACTTTTGGGATTGATCCCAAATTATCTACTTGTGATGATAATGAACACGCTTCATCTTTAGGACACACAAGGGTATTCAAAAAAGGAGATTTAGCGTTATATGATAGAAATTATGCTTCATTTTGGTTGTTTTCATTACTTCTTAATAAAAAAGTTGGGAGTTGGAAAGTAGTCAAAGAATTATCCAATAGCCCAGCTAAAGAAGTCATAAGAGAAATACACCCCAGTAAAGCAAGTGCAAAAAAATGTAAAGAGTTAGGTATAAGTAGTAGATCAATAAAACTTCGCTTTATTTGGATAGAACTCAACACAGGAGAAAAAGAAATATTGATTATAAGTTTGATTGACAAAAAAATATCCTTATCAAATATTCTCTGAACTCTATCAACTTAGATGAGCTGTAGAAGAATCGTATAAAACAATGAAATCAAGATTGGAAATAGAAAGTTTTAGTGGAAAAAGTTCTTTAACTATTAATCTAGATTTTTACGCCAAAATATTCTTGTGTAAGCTCACTGCTATTTTAATTTATGGAGCCAATCATGCAGTGAAAAGAGTATGTAAAAAACGAAAAAGAAAATACAAAGTGAATTTTACTCAAGCTCTCAATCGTATGAAAAACAGTATTGTTTTATTACTTTGCAGACAACAAAAGTTGTCAAAGAATACTTAAAATGAATTAGTGCTTTTATTTGCTTCTAATCTTGAAATAGTAAGAGATTATAGGTCTTTTCATAGAAATTTCAGGAGAAGTAAGCCTATATTCCCATAGTATATAAAAGCGTTTTCTAAAGAAATTAAACAATTTATAGCACCTCTATTTTAAACTTATCAAACGATCGGTAATAGACTTGCCATGGCTATATTTTTCTGAATACTTCTATAAATTTAATATACCTAGAATCAGTTTGAAAAGGAAAGATTCAATTGTCTGCATAATTGATAAAATAGCATTATGACAGTTTTTAAATACCTTTTTTTTCTTAACTAAACGACATTGGGATGGTATACTCACAAAATAGCAACTTCTAATCATAGAATTACAAATACCAGTAAAGAAGCCGTTTCCTTTAAAATAAAAAACTATAGAAAAAATGGAAATCAAGAAATACAAACCTTAACAACAAAAGAGTTTATTCATCGATTCGCTTTGCATATATTACCAAAAGGATTTGTTCGCATTCGCCATTTTGGTTTTTTAAGTAGTATTAGCAAACAATGTTACTTAAAAGAATTACAAGAGCAACTAGGAAAACCAATTATAAAGAAAAAAAGACTAGAAACACTACATTTAAAATGTCCTTCCTGTAAAAAAGGAAACTTGAAAACAGTTTGTGTTTTTAATGGAAGAGCCCCTCCAAAGCATTGAATAGACCAACTAAAAAATCAAAAATAGCTAAAAAAATTAAATGCTAAGGCATCATAGGATACCTATGGCCGAAAATAAAGATGATACTTGAATTGTTTTGAAAATAAGTTTTTCAACAAAAAAACAGTGTTATCAATATGTAAATAATCTTATTATCCTCAAGAAAAGAACTTTTATTAGTTTTAATACTTCCAAGAAAAAGCTTCGTAAAACCCATAGCCCTTAAATCGCTAGCAATACGTGGATTTTAGTCAACACTGCATTCAGATACTGTTCTACGAGCTGTTCGAATGCTTAGTTATTTTTTGACATTATTCTCAAATTATAACCTATCTTTAGTTTTATCCTTTAATTAATTGATTTCAATATGAAAATCTATATTAAATATATGGTAAGTTTAAGATGCAAGCTTATGGTAAAATATGAATTAGAAAAACTTGGGCTTCATCATACTAATATTGAATTAGGGATGGTAGAAACGAAAGTAGAAATTAATGATGATCTTTTGCTAGAACTAAAATCAAACTTAGCAAAATCTGGTTTAGAACTAATGGATGATAACAAAAGTATTCTTGTAGATAAGATAAAAAATGTCATTATAGAAATGATTCATTATTCCGAAGAGATTCCAAAAGTTAATTATTCAGATTATATTGCCGATAAATTAGACTATGATTATACTTATTTATCAAATCTATTTTCTGAAGTCAAAGGAACTACTATTCAGCATTTTATTATCAAGCATAAAATAGAAAAAGCAAAAGAATTGATTCTTTATAACGAACTGAATCTTACCGAAATTGCTTATAAATTAAATTATAGTAGTGTCGCTCATTTGTCCAACCAATTTAAAAAGATAACTGGTCACACACCTTCTTATTACAAAAAAATTGGTCAAAAAAGAAAAAATAATCTAGAGAATCTGTAAGATGTGTAATCTTACAAACTGCCTATGTAACAAGCATTAAGACATAAGTCCTCATCTTTGTATTAGTAATGTGGACTACCTAGTAAATTTGGTACGATTTTATTAAGCTACATTATTTAATTGATTTATTTTAATTTTCAGTTCCATT
>CANMKX010000084.1 GCA_947498595.1 uncultured Aquimarina sp. | reverse complement strand
ATTTAGCCCTAAAAACTATGCTCATTTGCTTAACAGGAAAGAGAAAGTTATCTTTTTTCTTTGCATATTTCCATTTCTCTTTTTTAGAGAACCTCCACAAGGAACAATACAATGCAAATGCGGATGTAGACTCATATTACTTCCCCAAGTATGCAAAATAACGATCATAGCCGTCTTAGCTCCCAAGAATTTAGGATTCTTCCTAAAACCACTTATCACTATCCAAGCTATTTTAAAAAGAGTACTATAAACTATTGGACATAGAGAAGTATGCTCGCTTGAAAACACTTTCTAAAGCGCAATGAATAACTTTATCGGTAAGCCGTATGAGCGAAAAGTTCACGTACGGTTTGATGAAGGGGAACTGATAGTTTCGAAAATATTAATATCTTTAGAAAGTATAATATACTAGAACTATCAGGTTCTACTCTACCCAACAAGTAAAAACTGAAGAACAAAAAAAATGAAAATTATGAGTAAAGATGAATACACACAAGCTATGAAATATGAAATGCTCGTTAGAAATGTATATAATTGTCAAAGAGGAATGAGAAATGGAGCTGATTTATGTTTTATGCAAAATGCAATGACAATGGAACGTGGAGAAACTTTTGCAAAACATTTAGGTTCATTTGAAAAGCAATTTGAAAAAGTGAAAAATTATATTTCAAAAGCACTAACAAAAGCATCGAAAACTACACCATTTTCAAAGGAATCTGAATTTTTCATTACACTAAATAATAGGCTTGAATATTTAAGTTCAACTTCTGAATTAATGGATATTGTAAATTTAGGACTTGATAAAATAATAACTTTAAAAAAGGAATAATTATGGAAAATATAAAATTGGAGACGAAGTTTATTTCAAACTAGATTATCAATCAAATTAGGATTTATATTGAATTGTTTTATCAATCGACGACCCAAGATTATATATTGAAATAAAGGAAATGGGATATGATGAAAGAATTTCAATTCATATTAATGATATTTATAGTCATATAAAAAAAACATAATGAAAAAAACAGTTGGCAGTCGAGTAGGAAAAAGGAAATTTCATCCTTAACCTCTCACAAAACCGTACGTGAACCTCTCAATTCATACGGCTTTTATTAAGTAGTCAATTCTTAAGTTAACTGATAACCTAATTCCCAATGATAAAACATATTTGGATAGTTTCTTGTAATATGTCTTAGCCATTTTATAGCTAAGACTCGACTTCTTTTAAAACGTTTATATTTATTTAAAATCCATTTTAGGATTCGATGATGGAGATAGTAAAAGATAGGTTTTAACGAATTACGCCTTATTTTCCCATAATAATGTATCCATCCTCTAATTTTGGGGTTTAACATTAATGCTAAATCCTGTAAATTACATTGAGTTTTGGTATGAAGTTTCATATCTCTCAATTCTCCTAGAATACGCTTCTTAGATTTTCGACTTATCTTACAATCATACTGTAAAAAGCATCCTCCTTTTTTTAAGCTAATCATTATTGGACGAAAGCAAAATCCTAAAAAATCGAAGTGTACGGGTAATCCCTTTTGATTTCTTCCTTCTTTCTTGCAATACACAATTTTTGTTTTTTGTGGATGCAATTGTAGCTTACATTGTGATAATTGTTCCGTTATCTTCGAAAACAAATGGTTTGTTTTCAATTGTGTACAGCAATGAATAATCATATCATCTGCATAACGAACCATCTTTATCTCCGAATACTGTTTTATTAGCCACTTATCTATTGCGTAATGCATAAATAAATTAGAAAGCAATGGACTTATTACTCCTGCTTGAGGTATCCCTTTTCCTTTTGGATAGAGCAATCTACCGTTTTCAAGTTGAGTAGGAGTTTCCAGCCATCTCTTAATATACATCTTTACTCACGATTCCGATACATGAACTTTCAATGCTTTATAAAGCAACTCATGGTCTACATTCTCGAAAAATTCTTGAATATCTAAATCTATAACTCAACTGTAATGTCGGATGTTATTTTGCACTGCTTTTAATGCTTGATGTGAACTCTTCTTTGGTCTATATCCATAAGAAAAACCCATAAATTCAATATCTAATTGAGGTTCTATATACATTTTGATAACTTGTTGCCCAATTCGATTACTAACTGTAGGGACTCCTAATGGACGTGTTTTTCCTTCTCCTTTGGGAATATCTACTCGTTTAACAGCTATAGGAAAATAACTACCTGATGCTAATCGGTTCCAGATTTTGTACAATTCCCTCGAACGAACCTTCTCAAATTCTTTGATAGTTTGTCTATCTATTCCAGTATTTGTAAGTAACAATTGAAAAGTGCTCCAGTATATTAACTGAAAACTGATCCGTTTAAGAGAAGTGTAATTCTGATTTACAATTAATTATTTTAAAATTTAATAGTGATAACTGTTCTTATAACGTCCATAATGAGTATTGTTTATTGAAGATAATTCTGTTGTTTTCTTCAAAAACAGCAGAATTATGATGGTTTTTCCATCGCTTAGATATTAATAAATACCGTTTCTTTGTCGATCCCTTATGCTTTTAAACAAGAGTGTATAACTATACTAAGTTGTAAAAATTAAGGAGAGGCTTATAACCTCTCCTTTTTTAATTCGTATATTTTTTGAAATTATTAAACTGCATTGCTTGATAGCTTGTTGTATCCATAG
>CANMKX010000083.1 GCA_947498595.1 uncultured Aquimarina sp. | reverse complement strand
TTTTCTGATTATAGAAAAAACAATCCTTTTCCCGATGATCCTGAAGGGTATATAGATTTTACTAAGGTAACAAATCATGCAGGGAATTTTGATAAACTCTCAGATACTGATAATGTTATCTATGCAGTACAATCTGCATTATGGTATTATCAAAAAGGAAATTCATATAAAAATAAATATACCGTAGATTGGGCAGATGAAGACAATATAGAATGGACTTCCAGAACTCTTAATGGAGGTCATAACGGTAAGAAATTAAGGCGAGATTATACTTTTAGAGCTAGGGAGGCTTTTAAAGTATATGATCATTATAGAGAAGCCTACAAAAATGGAAATGATACAGAAAAAAAAGAGATTGAAGAACGTTTAAAAGAAATCTCTAAAACAAAAAAGGTATCCAATACTGGTACTGGCAAGATTGACTTAAAGGATGGAGCAGCAAGTAGACTTTATGATCAACTTAAAAAACCTGTTCTAAAACTTGAGTCACTACCAATAAAGGTTATTCCTTTAGAAATAATGCAACCTGAGATTAAAATTATGCCGATTAAAACAATCAAGAAATCAAAGAAAAGATGATAATTAACTGTATAAAATTTAGCTTTTTTTTTATCCTATCATTCAACATAACTAGTTACTCCTTTCGGCAAATAATCAAAAAACAAGTAGGACTATGAGCAAACCAGCATATACTTTAAAAGTAGAAGTATCTCCTTTTATGGGAGCAACAATAGCTCCAAAAAAATTAGATTTAATAAAACCTATGGTAACGACCGTAGAAGGTCCTTATAACGATGCAGATCAATTACAGGAGTACGTTGAACAATGTGGCGAGTACTATTATTATGCATCTCTAAATGTGGTTGCAAAAAAAATAAATCCAAAACAAGTAAAATGGGCAGTTACTTATGATAATGACACTATTGATAAAGCATCTTACTTATTTTCAGGAAAAGAAATCGTAGACAATAAAGTGAAAATTGCCATTAATATAGAAAAAGCAACTGAAAAATTTAAAATCTATGCATATACAACCCCATTACCCGATAAAGACGTTTTCGTAGAAACTAGAATAAAAGAAAATATAATAACGCTTCCAATGTTGGTTGCTAGATCGGTAAGAAGAGCTGGAATAACTAAAGGAATAAATGGTATAGATTTAACTAGAGAAGATATCAAAAACCTTAATATCTCTTTTCCTACAGAAAAGAATACATTAAAAATGAAATTGAACAATTCTTATGATGAATTAGGTTATCATAAAGGATGGTTCTCTAATTATAGTAAAGAAGAATATAATAAAAATAAAGAGAAAAGAGTTAAATACGCTCTAGAACAGATAGAAAAATATAATAAAGAAACTGATGAAAAATTATTTAAGATCTTAATAAATGATTTGGATGATTGGGCAAGAGGAGATTTAGATGATAACCTAGTTGCTATGGTAGATTTTTTTAAAACTAATACTTCCACGAGTAATAACTATGAAGATAAAAGGTTAACAGAAGCCATAGCTAAACATGAAAGAACTTTGGATTTTATTAATGGATTTAATCCTTTATTAGCTAGTAAAATAAACAAAAATATAGAATCATTAAACGATATGAAAGTTAATGATTCAAAAACTCAATACACAAGTAAAAATTATGAAAACTCTCAGGACAAAGAAGAAGAATTGTTAGGAATAATAGGTCTTCAGGAGTTAAAGAGCCTCGCTTATTCAGATAAATTTAGCGGTCTTGGTATTTCAGTAAATGGTACTCAAGCATACAATATATTTTTAAATGAATTCAAGCGTAAGGAAAACTCTTATCAAGGAAAATTTGAATTAGAGATATTAGATCATTTTGGATTAGATGGAACTGATATTTTAGGAGATAAATTTTATAATCAGGAAGAGTTTATTTGCTGGTATATGCTTCAACATTTACGAGGATATAAACCATTTATAACCAAAATATCAATTAATTATAGCTTTTCGGGTACTATAGATTCTAATAATTTAAATATTGAAAGAGATGACAACTAAAAAATATATCCTTATAATAATTCTAATTATACTTTTTATTTTTTTATTTAACATAGTAAATACAAAAGTAAAATTTGATAAAATATATAACGAAAGAGAAAATGTTAGTATTTACAATGAATTATATGAATCAGGAACTCTAAAAACTATTCAAGAATTCTTTTTGAACAATTTTGATACGATTGACAAAAACTATCAAGAAGCAATAACAACCCCAACTCATAAAATACTTGAAATAAAATTACAACATTTAGATAAATATACTAATGACAAAAAAATACTTGATGCTGCAAGGAAACTTGTTGAAAATGGGTTTTATAATATAGAAATAACAAAAAAAATAGGTGCCAATTTTATTGAGATATATACCAAAAAAGTATACCTAACATATAAAAACATTCCTACATATCATTCTCTAATTTATTTCCCCAAAGAAAAGAATAGATATAAATACATATTCAATAAAACAGATGATTGGTATGCTTTTTCAACAGATAGTCCAGAAGATGCACAAGATTTTTCTACATTTTTAGATATCACACCAGAATGGTTGTTGCCGTATTTTGAAGCAAAATCTTTTTTAAAAAATTAGTTTATAATATCAAAACACTCATAACTTTAAGCTGTTTTTAAATATTACATCAAGCAACAGAATAATAAAATTGAATCTCAATCTAGATTACCTATACATATCATAAAAAACGAAACTATGTTACATCTAAAAGAAATAATAAACAATAAAGTCACAACCTATGCTGATTTTG
>CANMKX010000082.1 GCA_947498595.1 uncultured Aquimarina sp. | reverse complement strand
GATGCAGCAGTAGCCAACTCTTATGAAACGACATTTGATGATGGAATTGCAAATCCATGGAAAAAGAGTAGCAATACCTCTAGTATGAGTATAGATGCAGCAGGATGGTTGGTAGTAGGAACAAAAAAACATTTGAACGGAATTAATGGTTATTATGCTTTACAAGAAGGAATTACTTATAAAATAGAAATGGTAATTGATCGAACAGATTTTTCATCCCCTATAGAGTTCAGTATTTGGAAAGGCAATCGTAAAGCATATGGAGATCATTATATAGAGAATCAAGAAGATGATATCAACTTTACAGCTATTTTTACACCAGAAGAAACAAGAACCTATCGTTTTAATTTACGAATGAGAGACGCATCCTATACAGGAGAAGATCAGTTTTTTCAAATAGAATATGTAAAGATAATTCCACAAGATATCGATGCATTACAAATCCGAGAAGAGAAGAACTACTATCCTTTTGGATTGCAACATAAAGGATACAATAATGTGGTAACTGGACGTAAACATACTTATGGGTATAACGGTAAAGAAGAGAATGATGAGTTAGGTTTAGAATGGATGGATTTTCATGCCCGAAATTATGATCCTGCTTTGGGTAGATGGATGAATTTAGATCCTTTGGCTGAACAAATGAGAAGACATAGTCTGTATAATTATGCATTTAATAATCCTATGAGATTTATTGATCCTGATGGGATGAAGCCTGAGGATATAGTTTATTTTGATACAAAAGGAAATGAAACACATAGGATTAAATCAAAAACAATACATAAGGTTTATGTACAAACGCAAGGTGTAAATTCAGACGGCTCTAGTTATAATAACTACACAGAAGCTCCGTTACCAAATATTATACAATCAAAAGGTAAGTCAGATACTTCTGGAGCTAAATATCAAGAGCATGATTATAAAATTGCTGCTGAAACATTTATCTTTAATAAGGATAAGAATGAAGGAGCTCTGAGTTTAAAGACAGACGGAAATGTTAATATACCTAAATCTGCAACATCTGAGATTCCTGATTTAGACCCGACTACGGTAAAAGCAGTTGCTATGCAGGAATCTACCTTAGGGCAAGGTAGTAACAACCCTCCCACAGATATTATGCAATCAAATGTTACTGGAGACTGGGGAAGCGGATTTAAATCTAATTATGGTTTAACCAAAGGGTCGGAACCAAGCGCAGGATTATCGATTAAAGCAGGTATTAAAGTATTAGCAACTAAAGGATTTAAAGGTGGTGTAACATATGATAGAAGTACTGGAGCACAAACTTTTACTTTTAAAGGTTGGAATAGTGCAATTAAAAGTTATAATGGAGGTGGAACAGCAGGTTATCAATCAAGTGTTTTAAATATGATTAAAAATTCAGTTCCAAGACAATAAAAATAAAAGGATGAAAAAAATATTTATATATAAATTAGGGTTTATTAGTTTCTTGTGTTTAATTTTTATTGGTTGTGATTTCAAAAAAGAAGATAAAACTAAAAAAGAAGATATTTCTAAGGTAGAATCTAAGGAAAAAGAAATTGTAGATGTATGTATTAGATCTAAACCTGTGAAAAAATCAAGTTTGATATACAAATCTTCAAATATTAGTGAATCCTTTTTCTCGGATATTGAATTCAAAAAACTTATTAATAATATTGATAAAATCAAGGTTAAAATAGATTCATCGGTAATTTATACAACACATTCTGATTTTCAAAGAGAAATTCATTTCTCAAAAAATTGTCATAATAAAATTTCTTCATTAGGAGAAAAACTTATGAAAGAATTTTTTGTTTCAGATATAGTTTATGATGACATTAAGTTTATAAGAACCTATAATAAAAAAGTGTTGAATTTTGGAAATGCCTTTATATATGAATTTGAAATATTAGGGGGGTCAGAATTCAATCCACATAATATAATTCTTATATTAAAAGAAAAAGATAATGTATATAAAGGAATATCATTCTGTTCTGATGGAATTAGATGGGGTGAACTTTCAAATAATGAATGGATACCCTTATTTGTTGAACGTGTTCGTATTCATAAACAATATGAAATAGCAATGAATTATGACGGTAATAAATTTATTCCTATAGGTCATCATAAAATTCCAGAATTATGGAAGGAAGACTAAATTTTTACAAATGATAATTTGTAAAGATAATCGCTAACTAGAAACGAAAGTTTTAATAATTATAGAAAAGCCCCGAGTTCGTCCTAGTATGCGCTAGTGCTATTTTGTAACTAGTACCGTATCAGCTTGTCAGGTAAGAGTAAAAAAATAAGATTAAATACCAGTTACAAATTTTTGTAACTGGTATTTTTATGTTTTTCTAATGTTTATTTTACATTAGAAAAAACAAGAACCTATCGTTTTAATTTACGAATGAGAGATGCATCTTATACAGGACGATTAGTTTTTTCAAATAAAATGTGTAAAGATAATTCCGCAAGATGTAGATGTATTACAAATCCGAGAAGAGAAAAGTTATTATCCCTTTGGACTACAGCATAAAGGGTATAATAACGTTGTGAATGGACGTAAGTATACTTATGGGTATAACGGTAGAGAAGAAAATGATGAGTTAGGTTTTAAATGGATGGATTATGGAGCTAGGAATTATGACGGAGCATTATGATGATGGATAAATATTGATTGTCAAGACTTAAAACACTTATGACAGAAATTTCCCCATCAATTCTAGTCGTCTCTTCTTCATTCGATGTTAGGGCAATGTCAAAATTTACCTCTTTGTATTTAGAATCATTCTCCCCTCTCCATAATTATTTTCATTAATCTATTTCTGTCTTTCACGTATTCAATGAGTTATTTGAATAGTAGTTTGTTTTAG
>CANMKX010000081.1 GCA_947498595.1 uncultured Aquimarina sp. | reverse complement strand
TTGGTGGATTACTTCTTGTTAACACACTATTTCCACAATTATTGATAACTGTAGGTGTTGGTGGGGTAGCTGGTATTGATTTTATATTATAATTTACCACTCTTGCTGGTCCCCAACAACCATCTCCATTATTTCTAGCTCTTAGATAATATTGACTCCCTGATGTTCTTGTTATCGTTAAATTACTATTATGTGTATTTGTACCTGTACTTACATTTTGCCAATAATAAGTCACTCCACTCGGTGGTGTACTTCTTGTTAAGATACTACTCCCGCATTGATTGTTAACACTAACACTTAACGGAATTGCAGGTTTGTTTTCATCTATGCTTCCATTACAATTATTATCAACTCCATCGCATTGCTCTGTTCCTCCTGGATGAATGTTTTTGTTTGCATCATTACAATCACTACTGTTTGACACATATCCACTTGGCTGTTGACATTGCTTTTTAGTGGTTGTGGATGTTCCATAACCATCTCCATCTGCATCTCTATACCATACTGTATTAGGATGCAAATTTGCATTAGTATCGTGACAATCATTACTATTAGAAACATATCCTTCCGGTTGTGTACATCGATAAATAAGTCCACTACTACTTGCTCCAAAACCATCCTTATCGATATCGCGATACCATGCTTTTTTTCTACCTATATTAGGGTTGGAATCATCACAATCGTCTTGATTTTCTACATATCCTCCTAATGGACTGCTTCTAAAAACTCTTATTGATGGGTTTCCTAATCCATCTGCATCTGCATCTCTATAATAATATTTAAATATGTTTCCATCTGGATCTCCGATTCCGACTCCACCTCCGATTCCGTTACTGCCTCGTTGTGCTAATGATACCAAGCTACAACAAAAGCATAGTATCATTAATAGTATATGTTTTTGTTTCATCTCTTATTGTTCGTTTTGATAATGATATTGATTTTTCGAAAGTAATTTCCCTGAGGCATCTTTGACTATATGCAATCTATTTTGTGCATCATAATGATAGGTCATAACATATCCTTTAGGATCAATTACACTGGTAACTCCTATTAATGGATCGTATGTATAACCTGTTATAAAAGCAGTACTTAATGATGGATGGTTTTGTAATGCTTGATAAGAAGATCGCAATATTATTTCTTTATTTATACTATCCTCTATATTAGATGCTGCTTTTATGTTATTTATAAGTTCTATAACCTCTTGTGATAACTCAGCGTAACTTGCATTCTCTATTTTCAGTATTGGATAGGTATCGTAATATCCCCATACATAACTAACTGAATTGCCTCCTGTTTTTGATACTTCTAAAGGATTTCCGTATGAGTCGTATTTATGGTATTTTATACGCTCTTCTAAATCGGCTATACGTTTTCCTGCATATACTGCTGATTGCATGATGATATTGGGTTCAAATTCTTTAAAAGCGTACTGTGTTATGCCTAAATCCTCGCCGTTTAAACTCTGTTTACTGTAAAGAGGGGTTGTGATCTTATTTACTCCTCTTAATTTTGTGATCATGGTTTGCGAGTTATTATCGAATATTGTTGTTGGCACATCATCTCCTACTGCATAATATATTTCATTTGCATATACCTGTGTTTGGCTTCCTTCTACAATAGTTTGTGTTGTTTTTTTAGGCTGATAATTCTCTGAGTTATACTCATAAGCTTCTAGTGTCGTAGTTAATTGTTCTACGCCTTGTTCATTATAGAAATATTGATTGCTTTGCTTATTTGCTAATAACAATCGTGAATAATAATGTGGATAATCAACAACATTCGTATGCAGATCACCTCCTACACAATTTTGATAAAAATCACTATATTCACCGTAACTAGCGTTACTTGATGGTGGTAATGGTCTGTCTGGATATGTTTGTAAATAATTAGCATACAATTGATAAAATTGTGTCATACTACAATGTCCATCATAAAGAAATAACGAATTCGCTATTGGATCTGATATTGAAATATATGTATAAGTAGCTCCTGTTAATATTCGACCACTTTCATCTTTATGTTCTTCCTTCTTTAACGCTCCTTGTAAATACGATTGATCCTTTAATGGAGCAAATGGATAGGTATAATCTACTGGGTATGTTGGGTAATCCCTAGGTGATGAATACTCATACACTGAACTTCCGTTATTTTCTTTAAACATTTTTACACGCTGGTATGCTACAAAATTCCCCTTATTCATAGAAACATCAACTCCACTTAGTTCTTGTCTAATTTTATAATGCACTAATACTTCTGTAGGGTTTGGCCCTAATGCTGAAGATGAGTTTTGTTCTAACAAATAATGTTTTCTTGATTCTACATAAGATCTTGTTTTGGTTAAAAATCCATCGATAACTCCTGATGAATAATTTCCTGCTGCTTCTCCATAATCATAGTGCGTACTGGTTACTTCTTGACCTGCATCTTTAAAATTAATAGTTCTTATACGCAATCCTCCTCCATATAAATAGCGTTCTAAATATCTTTTAAAATTACGGTAATACAATCTTACGTCTCCGCTTATTGGTGCAGCATCTCCTATAAGTATATGCAATGAAAATAATCGCATCGTATAGGTTCCTGCTGCTAATTGATATCTTTGTAAAGTGCCATTACCGTCCAATGAAAATTGAGCTACCTTGGTTCCTGAATCATCTAATACCCATAAATATGCATCGGAAATACCTTCTGCTGTTCCTCCTGTTGCGGATGCGTTTACAACTATTTCTTGTGCTGCAGTAAGTGTAAATGATATAACCTCATTGGATAATCCTGATTCATCACTATCTACAGTATCAAAACTTTCATTAATCTCTCCTACAATCCAGTTTTCTGGATTATGAATTTTGAATTCTTCTTCTGTAAATCGACGAGTTCCTTCATAAGAAAAAGTATTAGATTCAAATACAAATTCTTTTTTCCCTCCCGTTGGATAGGTGATACTTTCTAATACTCCTGCTTTTACAGCATTTTTATTCGCGCTA
>CANMKX010000080.1 GCA_947498595.1 uncultured Aquimarina sp. | reverse complement strand
AATTACTGAAATATTTTGTTCTATAGATGATTTTTGTGCTGTTTATGAGCCTGCTATGCGAAAAAGACAAATAACTACTGGCAAAAAGACTAGAAATCGAAAATTTAGGATGTCTACAAGTGAAATAGTGACCATTACTGTATTGTTTCATTTAAGTGGTATAAGAACCTTCAAACATTTCTATATTTTATATGTACAACAACAATTACAAAATGAATTTCCTAAGACAATTTCTTACAATCGTTTTGTAGAATTAATGAAGTCCAATTTAGTTCCTCTAACCCTATATTTAAAAACATGCTGTTTAGGAAATTGTACAGGTATTTCTTTTATAGATTCTACTCCTATTAGGGCTTGTAAAAACAAGAGAATTAACAATAATAAAGTATTTAAAGATATTGCTACCATAGGTAAATCAACAATGGGGTGGTTCTATGGTTTCAAGCTTCATATCATTATCAATGACAAAGGGGAACTCCTTGATTTCATTATTACTCAGGCTAATGTAGATGACAGGACACCTCTGAAAAAAGACAACTTTTTAAAGAAGATATTTGGAAGTTTGTATGCTGATAAAGGGTATATCTCTAAAGAATTAACTTCGATATTATTCGATCAAGGACTGCACTTAGTTACTAGTATTAAAAATAATATGAAAAATGTATTAATGACTATGAAAGATAAGATATTGCTAAGGAAAAGATCTGTCATAGAAACCATAAATGATCAATTAAAAAACATTGCACAAGCAGAACATTCTAGACACAGAAGTTTTGGTAATTTCATTACTAATCTTGTAGCTAGCCTAATTGCTTATTCTTTTCAGGAAAAGAAACCTGCTATCAAATTTGAAACTACCAAATCAGACCAATTAACACTATTCTTATAAACCCTTAGATCGAATTCAGGTCGAAAGTTTCATCAAGTCTTTGCATTAAATCAAAATTTAGACTTTTAAAAGGATTATCGGAAGGTAATTTATTTCGGAGATAATTTTCAAAGAAAAGCTTTTTATCAGATTCTATAATTTTCCATTTAGAAACACAAAATTGTTTGTTTGTAAAGTCTTTACCTCCTGTAACCTCCATTAATGCCGTACATGGATGATTTGTAGCATAAAAAACAGGGTTTTTAGGAAAATTACACCTACCCATACCAGTAAAAGAAGGTGGAGGATATGAGTGTTCAGAAAAAATATTTATGTTTGTGAATGTTGAAACTTCTCTTGCTCTAAAAATATTAATCTTAAAGTCTTTGAATTCTATTCGTTTTAGTGTCGATGGAAATATATTGAATTCATTAATAACTATATCATCAATTTCTTTTATAAACTTATCAATATCAGAATTTATATCAGGATCAAATATTGGCCATTTATAATTTTTCAGTTTGTTTATTGCCTGTGTAGTTTTTTCTAGACTAGGAAATTCATCTAAAGTATTATCATCTTTTTCCAAAATAATGATTTTAATGTGTTACAACAGGAATCTGCGCAGAAATCCCTATTTATTGTCTTATAAAAGCTAAATATAGCCAATATCAAGTAGCTTTAAAATGGATTTTTGGAATCAAACTACTAAGAATACGTGGGTTTTAGTTAACACTGCATTCAGATACTTCTATACGAGCAGTCCGAATGCTTAATTATTGGCAGTAGTTATATTTCAGTTTAATTTATTCTATGTGAAATTTAGTTAAAAGTCATATTAATTTCAAATTATATTGTATATTTACATCAGGGAATGCGTAAAAATACAATTATGAATGTTAAGACAAGAAAAGAAGGCTCAAGTATAAAAAAAGGTCCAGCAAAAGTTAGGGTTGCTAGCAAGGGCGGAAAAATAGTTCGACCAAGTAAATTTTCTCCATCTTGGGTTGTAGCTCATTCGAAAGATGCTCCTGGATTTAAAATGGAATTAATAGGTCGTATTAGAGAAGGCGTTAAAAAGTCGGATTGGAAACAATTGATTCAATATACCGATTCTACTGAAAAAGAGTTTGAACATATTCTTCCTGCGTCGATAAGCAGTATGCAAAAAAAAACAGTTTATGGAAAAGAAACTTCAGAACGAATTTATGAATTGGCTAGATTATTTGGTCTAGGATATGAAGTTTTTGATTCAAAAGATGACTTTAAAAAATGGTTAATTACTCCAGCAAAGACTCTTGGTAATAAAATTCCATTTGAGCTACTCGACAGTAGTTTTGGTTTTGAAATGGTAGAAAATGAAATTGTTAGAATTCAATATAATGTTTATAGTTAATGATTGTTTATAGAGTAGCTAATGTAAAATATAAAGAAACAACATTATCAGGAATTGGTGCTGAAAAGGTTGGTGGAAGATGGAACTCAGTTGGTACAAGAGCAATTTATTGTTCAGAAAATATTTCATTAATCTTATTAGAGTATTATGTACACTCAGAAAATATTGCGTATTTACCTAAAGAAATATTGATTGCAAAAATTCAATTTCCAGATGAGTTTATTATAGAGGAATTAGATGAGCTTCCAGAAAGATGGAATCAATATCCTTACTCCTCTAAAACAACACAAATTTTCACAGATTTAGCAAAAGATAGAAATAGATTTGCTTTAAGAGTACCATCTACTATTGTTAGTCTTGAGTCAAATATTATTTTGAATCCCTTATTTAAAGAATTTGGAAAAGTAGAAATATTAGAGTTTATTAAATTATCAATTGATGATAGATTAAAAAAAGATAAATGATAAAAGTTAATGTAAATTTTAAGAGTTAGTTGAGTAATTACTGCCAACGTCTCGGCGTCGAGTAGATAAGGGGAATTCCACCCCAAATCTCCAATGTCGTTTAGTTAAGGATTTTATAGTTGTTAAAATATTAATAACATAATATCTTAGATGTATAAGAAATAACATACAATATGATGAAAAAACATCAAAGAATCATTTGAACTTCTTCAAAGTTTGAAAAAAAAATGACTTCTAAAACTTTTATAGATAGACATAAAGTAAAACCAACAGACTTTATAAAAACTCGTAAATTGAGCTTTGAAAAAGTATTTTTGATATTAATTAACTTTTAACAAAATCCCTTCAATCCGAATTAGATACTTTCTTTAAAGTAATTTTAAACAAAGAGATTCCAGTGAAAGTGGTTACTAAAGGAGCTTTTAGTTTAGCTAGGAAAAAACTTAGATATGAAGCTTTTATAGAATTGAACAAAGAACAATTAACTTATTTCTACAAAAATTCCTCTTACAAGAAATGGGAAGGCTTAAGACTTCTAGCAATAGATGGTTTTATAGTACGTTTACCCTTTAGTAATGAAATCGCAGAAAAATATGACATTCATGATATTTCAGAAACAAATACAAGCATTACATATGCTCGCATATCTCAGGCATACGATGTATTAAATAATCTAACTCTTGATGCCAAATTATGGATCAAGAACAAAAGTTGTGTTTATGCAAAAAATTGAGTTAATCTAAAAAGAAAGAATTCAATATTTTTAACACCTCTAAATTGTGCTCTAAAAGCTTTTATCTTAGCAT
>CANMKX010000079.1 GCA_947498595.1 uncultured Aquimarina sp. | reverse complement strand
TCTTTTTATCTCTTCTCTAATTTCTTTGATGTACTCTAGTAATTCTATGACTTGCCAAGATTTTAACTCTAATTCTCGTGTGTTTGTTCTTTTGGTTCTTGGTATTCGTATTTTACCTTTATAGACCTCTATATGTTCTAATTCTAATCGGATTAAAGCATTTGTATTTAATCCTTGATAGACCATTAAGCCAACGATTACTTTATTACGTTTTGCTGTTAGTTGATGATATGGGTCTTTAATATTGTTGGTTTCATAAGAGTAATATAAATCCTCTAATTCTTCGGATTCGAGTAAATTATAATGTAGCTTTCTTTTTACTCCTGTAATAACAATACTTTCTGCTGGATTATCTACTCTGTAACTTTCTTTGATTAAATATTTGAAGTAGGTTTTTAATGTTGCTAATTTATGATTGATTGTCTTTTTACTATTTCCTTTTCTTGTTAGGTATTTTGGATATTGTAATAAACTTTTATAATCGATTTCTGTTGGTGTTGTTTTTCTTCTTGTACACCATTTTTTAAACTTTTCTACTTCTATTAAATACGTTGCTATTGTTGTAATACTGTAAGATTCCTTTTGTAAATATTCTCTGTAATCGTTCATAATTCTTTAACTAAATGTGTGTATATCTGTGTACTTTCTAAACTACTATGTCCTAAAAACTTACTTATGATTTCTATATTTACTTCTTGTTGGAGTAGATGTGTTGCGATAGAATGGCGTAAGGTGTGAAGTGTAATATTCTTTTCTTGTAGTACTTTGTTTTCTGTGATTTTTACAATGGCTTTTAATCTGTTTAGTAAACTTTGACCTTGCATTCGTTTACCTTGCCTACTAATAAATAATGCTTCTGTACTATTGTAAATATTAAGTTCTGGACGAGCTTCGTAAATGTAATCCTCCAACACTTTTAGATTATAACTATTTACAGGAACAAAACGCTCTTTGTAATTCTTTCCTTTTCTAACAAATACACGTTCTTTATCAAAATAAATGTCGCTAACATCTAGGTGTACAGCTTCATTTCTTCGTAATCCACAACTATATAATATTACTAATATGGCTTTGTCTCTTAATTTAAAACTGGTTTTATAATGGCTATAATTCGTAGTAGTAAACAACTCTTTAATTTCTTCTTGAGTTAAGATGGTAACCGCCTTTTGATTATTATTCTTTTCTGTTTTTAGATGTACTCCAAAATCTTTATAATTGTGTTTTTGTAGATATTCTTTAAATTTCTTTAAAGCTTGTTGGTGTTTGTTTAAATACGCTTTACTTAAACTTCCTCCTCGTGTTTTATTTGGTCGTAATTGTAAGTCTTGGTAGTAATCTTTTACTGTTTGAGTAGTGATTGTTTTTAATTCGGTGTGCCCGTGGCACTCTAACCAATGAAAGAACTCTTTTAAATGATTTGGTAAGTAATACAGAGTAGTTTCTGCATATCCTAAAATGTCTAACCATTCTGTAAATGATGATAATAACACTTTGTAACTCTCATTATGTAGTTGTAATTGCTTCATAATTTTTTATTTGGTATTACTTGTTTTCAGTTTTAATGAGCTTTACATATAATTATCTGATTTTTAATTCGTTTAGTAGCTCACTTTATAACTAAGCCTCTGTTGAGTCGTTAAGCTTTGTGATTGCTTCATCCAACACAGTTACAATAGTTTTCTTTAGTTCTTGGTATTCTTTATAATCTGTGATTTCGTATAAATGTCTACCTGTTTTATCCTTTTCTCTTAACTGGATTCTTTGTGTATTAATAAGTTGTAAATGATAACGTTTTACAGTAGATAAAGGGATTCGTAACATAAAACTGATTTGCTTATTACTAAATGTTGTTTGATGTTCTTTTTGTAAATGTGCTTTTAATACTTCAAAATAATCTCTACATGCTCCGCTTATAGTATCAGATTTTCTAAGTAATATTTCACTTAATAATTTGTTAGCTTCTTGTATATCTCCAATGGTCGTTTCTATATATTCTTCGCCTGTTTGTGTATCGTATAATTTCTCTCTTTGGTGTTGATGATAAAAGGTTACTGCTTCTATAAATTGTAAATAATGGGCATTGGTTCTTCGTGGTTTAAAAACTTCGTTTGGTATTTTTAATACTTCTGCATATGGATTGCGAACAGTTACAGTTGTTAAACATCGTTGTATATTTTGCAATGTTCCTTTAGCTTGTATTTCTCTTTCTATATTTACTTTTCCTGCACTTATTTTACGTTGGTATTGCATTATACGTTCGTCTTGTTCTGCACTTTCATCGATATATAAAAGGAAGCTTCTATTGCTATTATCTTCATAAATCTGTTCTTTAGTTGTACAACCAGATACAGATACTGGACCTTCTACAGTTAAGTGTATAGTTTTTGTATTTCCTCGTGTATCTTTGTGAACTACCGTTTTTGTAATTCTTCTTTTGGTTTGTAATTCTCGAAGTGGATAGAGTACAGATTCTGCTCCGTCTAAATCTTCTATTAATATGAGTTTATTTTGTAATTCGGTTCTGTTGAAGTAGTAAAAAGCATTCTCACTTAATACTGTTATTTCTACTTTATCTTCTTGTGGTATGAGTTCTGATACTTTAGATTGTAAATGTGTTTTTCCTGCTCCGCTACTTCCTAAACTGATGCAATGCAACGGATTATTAGCTTTACGAGATGTAAATATTAAATACATTAATAGTCGGTTGTTAACTTCTCCGATTACTCCGCTATCTCCTATTAATTCATTTGTCTTTTTTAATAGGTCTTTAGTTTTTAAAAAGGTAATCGCTTCTTTCTTTTCTCCTGTAGTGAGTTCTTTTGTTGTTATTTGGTTGGCTTCTTCTTGTTCTAATTCTTGTATTCGATAGTTTTCTAACTCGTTAATTAATTCTTGAAGACATCGCCTTACTATGGAAGTTCCTATTTCTAAACGTTCTGCGGTATTTCTAACTAACTTTTCTACTTGATTATCGTTATATAAATCTAAGTTGTGACGTAGCTTATGATGATCTTTAACTTTCTTAATACTTATCGTTACTCGTAATCGGTCTAAATGGTTTAATCGTATGCCGCCAAGTATGTCGATTAATAAGTGATTGGTTTGATAACTATAGTTATTTGGATTGCTCGTATCTAACATTGTTAAAAACTTTTTAATTATACCTATTTGCTCCAAAAGTAACATTTATGTATAACCAAAACAAACCTTTATGTATTTTTCCATTCACTTTATATGGTATATTTGCTTAAAATACGCTTTTAGCGTTACATTTTTTAGATATTTATACCTTATGAACTTAGGAGAACGTATTAAGATTAGCAGACAAAAGAAAAAAATGTCGCAACAAGATTTAGGTAATAATGCCGAGACGCACCAAAAAAATATTTCTAAGTATGAACAAAATACAGTTGTGCCTTCTGCGATTACTTTAAAGAAGATTGCAGATGCCTTAGAAGTGACTACCGATTATTTATTGGGTGGAGATAATGACAACGTAATTAAAGACACACAGTTATTAGCGTATTTTAAAGCGATTGATACAATGCCTGACGATATTAAAAGTTCACTCTTAAAAGTGATTGATGCTTATGTTAGAGATTATAAAACACAACAGGCTTATAAATAAAAATACCAGCTACAAATTTT
>CANMKX010000078.1 GCA_947498595.1 uncultured Aquimarina sp. | reverse complement strand
CTTTCTCATAATTACTGCTTAAAGTTAAAATTATTATTCTACTTTTTAACAGTTCGGTTTTATGGGGAGCTTACACTATGACCCATGAAAGAAAATCATATGGTCCACCATTCATATAAGGTGGTGGCGAAACAGGATAAAATAATGTTGGTAATTTCTCATCAATTGATAAAAAGTTTATTACGTGTCCAAATTCCTGAACTACATTCCAAGCCAATTGATTTTTTATATCAAGTGAAAATTTTACCCACCAATGTCCATCTTCATTTCCAAATGATATTGGTTTCTTAATGGAAGGAACCTTTTCCAAATAGTCAATTAATATCTTAAAGGCTCCATCGTTCATAAATCTTCATATTTAACATACAGGGTAATTACTAATACGTAAGGATATCAATTTCTTTAGCTTCTTTTTATATTGCCAAGACCTGTTTCTCAAATTCACCTTCCAACTCAATGTCTAATAGATGATGATTTAATTATTTGATATGCTCAGAGTTATTTTTTTCCAAAGATAATTGAATACGAAAGTGTTTTAAAATTATTTACTAGTGTTTTCATTAATGAAATTCAAGAAGAGAATAACTAAGTAATCATTTCAGTTTTATGCTTTAATTTTCAAGAAAAAATGTAAAAAAAATGTGTGCTATATAAATTGAATGAGAATTTTTAATAGAATATTGACTAAGATATATAAAGTTGAAGCAACTAGCAATGTTTAATTTTAATGAATATTAGATTTAAATACTATTTTTAGAGTAATTTGAATATTTGGTTATTAATAATTGATGTCGTATTCTCTTAACCAACTTTCTGAAAGTTCATTCTTCCAATATATTAAGTTTTTATCGCCAATATCTATTTGATTGTAATCTTTAGATAGAGGTTCAGGATATTTGCCGCTAGCCATATAATGTTCATTAATTGTATCTTTTCTTTTTAATTGAATTGGAGGAGCATTTTTAAAATTAAAAATTCTTTCAGTGATAACATAGGTATAATTATTATGACCTCCATTAAGCGATTCCCATTCTGATTGATATATTTTTTGAATTAAATTATCTTGATTGAGTAAATAGCAAGTATGTATATAACCATATTCTCCATAAGAACTTGAGTCAATTATTATAGATCTTTGTTCAGATGTATATCGAGTTATTCTACCTTCATAATCTCCACTGCCATATAGATGAGTTTTATCAATATTCATTGATCTAAGATCAAAACTTCCGAATTCTGGTATATTTAAATCATAATTAGATGTTTTATTATCAACTTCATGACTAGTAATATTTACTACATTATTTTTCTCTTCAGTTATAGATTCAGTATCAAATGCATTTATTTTTTTTGCTTCTACTTTATTGCAAGCATTTATAGAAATAACCATACTGATTGATAAAAATAATTGTTTCATCATATATTTATTAATTAGAATTTGTCTTTTCGTAAACTCTTTATTTATTATTTTATAAAACTAAATATAGCCAATATCAAGCAGCTTTAAAATGGATTTTTTGTTTCTTTTGAAAGGTACTCTTTATTGATAATAGCACTTTAAAAACAATTTAAAACGGTTTGAAGGATATTAATGCCCAAAAATAAAGATGATATTTGAATTGTTTTGAAAATAGATTTTTCAACAAAAAAACAGTGTTATCAATATGTAAATAATCTTACTACCTCTCAAGAAAAGAACTTTTATTAGTTCTAATACCTCCAAGAAAAAGCTTCGTAAAACCCATAGCCCCTTAAATCGCTAGCAATACGTGGGTTTTAGTCAACACTGCATTCAGATACTGCTCTACGAGCAGTCCGAATGCTTAGTTATTACGTTTTTTATTCAATAACTTTTCTTAATTTCCTCTTTACGTTATCTAATTCAGTCAGTTTTTCTTTTTTCAACCGAAACTTTAAATCATTAAAGTCAATCCACTTTGCACTTGATAAAGTAAAAGTCAAACTATAATTCTTGGTCAAAGTCTTAGAACTCAAAATTAGCGTGTCATTTCGGTTTTTCCAGAAACCTTCTGTAAAACCCGAACTGAGTCCTTTTCTTTTCCAAAATTTAAATGTTCTGTCTTCAGCCAGAATTAATTCAATTCCGCTATTATTCTTTCCATAACCATTAAATTTCCCATAGAATCTATGCGTTTTTCTATTGGGTGGTTCAATTTTCATTAAAGAATACATTTTGTTATTGAATCTTTCAACGAAATTCTCGTCTCGATAAGAGTCAGTACAAGTATGGCAAAACTTTAGGTTGATAATCTCAATATCTTTTAATCTGAAAGTGTCAATCATCTTGTCTAGACAACCAGAATAACCACCGACTGCACTTATCAAAACTCTTTTTCCATCAACAAATAATTCTGTTGCAATTTGGTCAATTCTATTTTTCAACCAATTTTTGTTATTATCTGATAGTTTAAAATCCTTTCTAAATTCGTTGTAAAGTTTTACACTCCCAATTGTATTTAAGCTACCTTTTAAAATTGGACTTTCTAATTTATGAATTGAATCAGTTTCTAGATTTTTTGGAATGTAGTTTAATAAATCATAATAGTCTTTTTTATACAGAGTTGATGATTCAGGTTTTTGAGCAAAAATTAATGTGCTAAAAAATATGTTTAATATGAAAATCGTCTTTCTCAAATGTTGGGTAACGTGAGTTTGCGCAGAAACCGCTATTTATTATTTTATGGTTTTATAAAAGCTAAATATAGTCAATATCAAGTAGCTTTAAATGGATTTTTATTTCTTTTGAAAAATACTCTTTTTTGATAATAGTACTTAAAAATGATTAAAAAAAGAAGAATTAAAAACAGTTTGAAGGATATTAATGTCCAAAAATAAAGATGATATTTGAATTGTTTTGGAAATAGATTTTTCAACAAAAAAACAGTATTATCAATATATAAATAATCTTACTACCCCTCAATAAAAGAACTTTTATTAGTTCTAATACCTCCAAGAAAAAGCTTCGTAAAACCCATAGTAATTAAATCGCTAGCAGTACGTGGGTTTTAGTCAACACTGCATTCAGATACTGCTCTACGAACAGTCTGAATGCTTAGTTATTACAAGCAGTTTTTTTAGAACATATCGTATTTGTATCTAAATATTTCTTTGTTTCCGTTAGTTTCTTTTTCGATTGTTTCTATTCTGTTTTGTTTATTATAAAAATACCTATATTCAGTTTTCAAATCTCTTTTTAGATTTTCTTTAATAACTTTTATTAGCTGTCCTTTTGAATTGTAATTACTAATTTCAAGTCGATACAATTTGTTGTCATTATCAAATAATTCCATTTTAACTAAATTCTCATTTTTGTCAAAACTGTCAACTCTAAAAATACTTTCGTTTTCGTCACGATAATGATTCAGTTTGTTTTCAGTTGGGAATTCTTGCTCGTCTAAATGTCTTTTCTCGCTGAGCTTTGTTCCGTTATCATCATATTGAATTTTGGTAACATACTTTTTATTATCAAGATATTCGTAACGATATTGAACGTACAAGCGATTGTTTTGAAACCTTGTTTCGAGAAGATATTTCATATCATTGTCGTGCGTATAAATATTCTTTAGAATTAGATTTCCATCTTCATCGTATTCAGAGTAAATTCTGATATTTTCGGGTTTAATAATTCCTGATTTTCTAAAAAGTAAACTGTCTTTTAGTTTATACATAACTCTAAATCCATCCTCGAATTTATAGTAATATCCATACTTAAATGATTCATCTGAATTAAAATACTTTGTCTCAATCTCACGATTTTGGTTGTCATATTTCCGCAATGATTTTCTAACAGAATTATTCTCCATTCCGATTTCACAAACAGAATTTCCATTTCGGTCAAATTCGATTGACGATGAAAGTAACGTATCTCTTAAGAATGTTATTTTTTTAATTTTATGTTCTTTTATGAATTCAGCAGTCGATTTTCCTAAATCAAGTTTATTGAAAAGTCGTTCAGGTTCGTGTTGAATTTTAGATTGTCCGGAAGCAATCTGGGAAGCAAAAATTATTAATATTAGAATTCTGTTCATTGGTTTGGGTTAAATTGCTTGTAACACTATGTGTAAGATGAGCAATAGCGTCGTTAATTAAATTGTTTGCGCAGCGTTAGCGAAGACAAACTATTTGATCAATGCAATCTTACATAATGTTATGTGCTTTTCTTTTTTGATTAATTTATCATAAAATTAAAAAATAAAATCTCAGTTGTTCTATTTTGGTAAACAAAAAAACATTCAACTTTTTCGGAGCCATCCAAACCTATGGA
>CANMKX010000077.1 GCA_947498595.1 uncultured Aquimarina sp. | reverse complement strand
TGTGTGAGCGATTTGGCTAGCCAATAAAATGCAGAAGTGTGGCTAGCGGAACAAAATAAAAGACAGAGGGTTTTTGCTTTTTCTGCAAAAAACTGGATTTTGTTTTGTGGGGATTTATTCGGTTTTTAATCGATTGATGACTGTTTTTGTTAAGCCTGTTAATTTTATTATTTCTTCTACTGGATAGTTCTCTTTCTTCATCATCCTTGCCATTTCTTTCCTTTCTTCTTTTTTACCTTTTTCTTTTCCTTTTTCTTCTGCTTGTTTTTCGTAACGTCTCTTTATTTCAAAAGCAGGAACGTATTTAAGGCTTTTAGATAATTCTTCTAATAATCCACTATTTGCAAAACTATAATATGAACTCTCCGTTATTATAAGATGATCTATTACAAAGACATTCATTATGTTTCCTACCTGTATTAAATGATTAGTTACATCTTTATCCGATTCTGATGGTTTTAGTGTTCCTGATGGATGATTATGTACCAATACTAATCTTACGGCTCGTTTTTGTAATGGAACACTAAACACTTCCATCGGTTCAACTATAGTCGCTCGAAAGCTTCCCATACTCACCAACTCTATATTCAATATTTTATTCGCATTATCTAGGCTTATCGTCCAAAAATGTTCTCGTCCTCTATCTACTTTCTCTTCTCGCATTAATATGCGCTGCATTACGCTGTAAATATCTTCTGAGTTGTGTATTTGTATATCTGCTTTATTATTCAATCTAATATTCATTTTCTATCGGTCTATAAAGTTACTATTTGTTTTTTAGTTTATCGGATGGAAGTTGTTTACGATTTCGTGTAGGTTTTCTAAATCATCTTGTAAATAGCGTTCGGTTGAACTTATATAACGATGTCCTGCTAAATATTGAACCTTTCGCAAGTTGTACTGTCCCAACCAATTTGTAATAACACTTGCTCTAATCTGTTTTATGTTTTCAGCTTTCTGATTGTACTTTTTCAACTTCTTCATAATCTGTGAAGTAAGCACATTAAATCTCGTATTGATTGGGAACAGTTGGTCTGTATTGTTTTTAATTCGTTTTTGTAATAATGGTAAAACTTCCTTTTGATATTCTATAAATTCCATTATTTGCCAAGGTTTGAGTTCTAATTCCCTGGCGTTGCTTCGTCTTGTACTTGGTATATAAATCTTTCCTTTTGAGAGTTGTAAATGCTCGGTCTTTAACTTGCTTAAATCTGTGGTGTTCAAACCTTGATAGACGATTAATCCAATAATTACCTTATTCCTTTTTGCACAAACTAATGCATATTTATCTGTGGCATTGCCACTTTCAAAAGAGTAATATAAATCCTCTAATTCGTCAGCTTCCAATACATCATAATTGATCGTTCTTTTTGCCCCTTTTACAGTTGTGTTTTCGATTGGATTATCACTTCTGTACGCTTCATCAATCAAGTAGTTAAAATAGATTTTTACACTTCGTAATCTGTGGTTAATGGTCTTTTTACTGTTGCCTTTTCGAGTTAGATATTTTATAAATTTCAATGTAGTTTTATAATCAATTTCTGTTGGCGAAGTATGATTACGTTTACACCATTTTTTAAAGAGCTCTATTTGTTTTTGGTTTCCTGTAATCGTAGTTTCACTATAATCTTGTTCTTGTAAATATGTTCTGTAATCACTCATTCTCGATAGTTTTTAATAAATGTGTATAGATTTGGGTAGATTCTAAAGAGCTATGACCTAAAAAGGTTTTGATACTTTCTAAGGGGACGTTTTGTTGCAGTAGATGGGTTGCGATACTATGACGTAAAATATGCAATGTGATACTTTTTTCTGCAATAGTTTTATTGTCAGCAACTTCTACGATTGCTTTTAATCGGTTAGCAAAACTCATTCCTTGCATTCGTGTTCCGTGATGATTGATAAACAAAGATTCGCTTACATTGGATTGATAAAACTCTGGTCGTGCTTCATAAATGTAATCTGCTAATATTTCTGCATTCTTTCTGTTGATTGGTACAAAACGTTCTTTATAGTTTTTTCCTTTTCTAACAAACACACGTTCCTTATCAAAAAGGATATCACTTAAATCCAAGTGTACTGCTTCGTTTCTTCGTAATCCACAACTATATAAAACGGTTAAAATGGCTTTGTCTCTTAACTTAAATCTGCTTTCTGTATGGCTGTATTCTGTGGCTCTAAACAATTGTTTTATTTCTGATTGTGTAAGTATATTTAACTTTTCTTCTGTTGGTTGTTTCTCTGATTTTAGATGTATGTTGATACTTTTATGATTGTGGTTCTGTAAATATTCCTTGAACTTTTTTAAGGCTTGTTGATGTTTATTGAGATAGCTTTTACTTAAACTTCCACTTTGTCGTTCGTTGGCTCTTTGCTGTAATTCTTGGTAATAATCTTTTACTGTTTTAGCTGTTACATGATGGATGTTTTTAATGTCGGTTTGCTCTAAATAATACAAGAACTCTTGCAAGTGATTTGGTAATTGGTACACTGTACTTTCTGCATAACCTAGTATATCTAACCATTCTTTGTAATTGGATACAAGTATCCTGTAACTATCATTTTGTAGCTTTAATTTTTTCATCCCTTGATGTTTTTTTAAAGTTTTGTAACGATTTATATATAACTATCTGTATTTGTTATTTTTAATCTCGCTATTTATATAGTGGCGACTTAGTGGCTAGATGGCGAGTTCTATTTGTGATACACATCTGTGTAATGCTTTATTTATCTGCTCTTTAAGATTTGTATATTCTTCTATATCAATAATCTCGAAGCAATAACTTTTCGTTTTAGCTTTTTTAACTCTTCGGATATATCCTTCTTCTAATAACTGTTTGTTGTATCTGCGTAAGGTGGTTTCTTTTACTCTTAGGTTTCTACGTATTTCAGTATTAGTAAATATAGTTTGAGTATTCTTTGATAAATATGCTTTTAGTTCTTCTAAATAATTTCGGCAAGCTCCTGTTAGTGTATCACTTTTACGTAATAAAACATCGATAATTAATTCGTTGGCTTCTTGTATATCTTCGATTGTGGTTTCTATAAATTCTTCTCCTGTGTCTGTATCGTATTGCTTTTCTCGTTGATATTGTTTGTAAAATGTAATCGCTTCAATAAATTGTAAATAATGGCTATTGGTTCTTCTTGGTTTAAAAACTGATTTCGGTAATTCTAAATATTCAGCATATGGATTAATAACTTTTATTGGTTTTAAAACTCGTTGCACATTCTTTAATATTTCTCGTATTTTATATTCTTCATCATCATTTATTTTTCCTGCACTAATCAAGCGTTGGTAATCCATTATTCTTTGGTCTTGCTCTCCACTTTCATCGATATATAAAAGGAAGCTTCTATTTGAGTTATCTTCGTAAATGCTTTCTTGTGTGGTACAACCTGCAACGCTTACAGGACCTTCAACTGTTAAATGGATGGTTCGTGTAGTTCCTTTGGTGTCTTTGTGAACTACCGTTTTTGTTATTCGTTTTTTAGATTGTAATTCTCGTAATGGATAGAGTACAGATTCAGCACCATCTAAATCCTCAATCAATATTAATTTATGTTGTAACTCTGTGCGATTGAAGTAATAAAAAGCGTTTGCAGATAATACCGTTATTTCTACTTTATCTTCTTCGGGTATCAACTCTGCTACTTTAGATTGTAAATGTGTTTTTCCAACTCCAGAACTTCCCAAGCTGATACAGTGCAATGGGTTGCTTGTTTTACGACTTGTGAAGATTAGATACATTGTTTGTCTGTTGTATTCTTCTCCGATTACTCCAGATTTCCCGATTAAGTCATTGGTTCGTTTTAATAGATTGGGTTTCTTCAAAAAGGTAATCGCTTGTTTTTCTTCTCTTGTTGATAGCTCCTTCTTATATGGCTTCATCGATGACTCGTATTGGTCAATTAGTAAAAATCGATAATTCTCTAATTCTTTGGTTAAATCTTGGAGGCATCGCCTCACTATAGATGTTCCTATCTCCAAGCGTTCTGCTATTTTTCTAACAAACTTTTCTATTTGATTGTCGTTGTATAAATCTATCGAGTGCCTTAAAATAGTATACTCTTCTGGCTTCTGTAGGCTTATCGTCACTCGTAAACTCTCTAATTTATTGAGCTTGATACCTCCTAACACATGTATCTCTAAATGTTTTGTCGTGTACTCGTAGTTGTTGGGGTTCGTTGTGTTTAAAATATTTTTACCCATAATGCAGAGTTTTCTATTTTTTGTATTGTTTACTCTGCAATATTAGATATTACTATCCAATAAATCAAGATAATACTATTATTATTTGACTATATTTGTCCAAAACGTATAGTTTATTACTATTTAAAGACATTAAGACGACTATTCTATGAGTTTAGGACAGAA
>CANMKX010000076.1 GCA_947498595.1 uncultured Aquimarina sp. | reverse complement strand
GCAACTCGTGAGATTAGTCGTCAAACCATACGTGGTATCAAAAAAAGTACCGTAACTGCATGGTATACATTAGAAATCCCTATAGCTTTTGGACCTCTAGGGCATGCAGGTTTACCCGGAATGATTTTGGAAGCTTCTAGAGATGGATATACAATATATGCTCAAAAAATCATATTAAATTCCAGTAAAAAGAAAGGAATTAAAAAACTAACCAAAGGAATCAAAGTAACTCCATTAGCGTATATGGAAATCGAACAAAAAGGGTTCAATCATTATCGATATAACGAGTAAAATTATGCTCCTTTAAAGAGATTTCTATTGAAAGTATATTACCTGTTATTTTTTATACTATTGTTACCTGCTACCTTATTGTTAGGGCAAAAAAATGAAGTTACTATGTATGGGCAAGTTATAGATACGTTGGTTCAACCATTACCATATGCCACTATTATAGCTACTCCTAAAGATACAATAGCGAATGTTCATTATACGCTTACAGATAAAGCAGGTAAGTATCGATTAATGCTTAAAAAAGAGCATGATTATACCATTGAAATTCGTTTTTTAGGATTTGAAACCTATACTTTTACTCATAAAGCAATAACAGATACTCCAAAAGACATCGTATTAATCGCAGCAGCAGAGCAATTAGCTGCTGTAGAATTACACATTGAGCTTCCTGTACGGGTTCGAGGAGATACCACAAGTTATGCCGTAAATCGATTTGTTACGGGAGAAGAACGCAAATTAAAAACATTGCTAAAAAAACTCCCTCAAGTGGAAGTACTAAGTAATGGAGAAGTACTTGTTAAAGGAAAGAAGGTAACAACTTTACTGGTAGATGGAAAAAAGTTTTTTAATGGAGGTACAAAGTTAGCTATCGACCATCTTCCATCCAATGCTATCCAAACAATAGAAGTAATCGATAATTACAATCCTATTACTTTTTTAAAAGGAATTAGTGATAGCAATGCTATGGCGATGAATGTAGTTTTAAAAGAAGATAAAAAGAAACTAGTCTTTGGTGATCTTACTACAGGAATCGGTAATCGTAATTTTTATAAGGCACATGCTAATCTTTTTTATTATAGCCCAAAGACCAATATTACAGCAATCACCAATACCAATACCATAGGAGAGAAAACATTGACCTTTAAAGATTACTTAAATTTTCAAGGTGGGGTCAATGTCATTTTCGAAAATGATTTTGATTGGAAAGCCACCGATGTCTCTTTATTTATAGAAGGAAATGACGCGGTGCAAAGTAATCAAAAGTTTGCGGCATTACATCTGACACAAGATAGCAACCCCAAAATGCGTATTAGTAGCTATTTATTATATGCCACTACTGATACTCAAAACTACACCAATATTGAAAATATCTATCCTACGTTTAGAGAGCAGGTAGTAGATACAGCTCTGCATGATAATCAATTTATGATAGGGCAACTCTTATTAAAATACAGTCCTAGTTTAAAAGAACAATGGAGTACTAGAACACAGGTAAAAGTCAGCGATTTAAAAAAGCATTCAGCTATAAGCAGTACTATCGATACACAACAAAATATATTAATAACGAAGCATAAGACTAGAGAAATTCATATAAATCAATCTCTAGAATGGCATAAGAAACAACATCCAAAACACACTTTTTCTGCTTTGGCTACCTATCGTTTTGATCAAACACCACAGCGCATTAATTGGCAAAGTACTGATCCTTTGTTTCCTGAAATATTACAACCCATTGCTATGGCTACATCGCAGCAATTACAACAACGAAAAGAACAACAACAACAGTATTTGCAATTAAAAGGGAAACACTTTTGGTTACTAGCTCCTAATCATCATTTATACACCAATATTGGTACTAGTTTTATACGAGAAAATAGCAATACGCTTGGGCAACAAATATCTGAAGACACAATAAATTTAGAAGGATTTGAGAATGATATTAAACATTACTGGAACGATACCTATATGGGATTGTATTATAAGTTCAAAACAGGAATGTTAACCTTAAAAACAGGAGCCAATCTGCATTATTATGATTGGAATATCAAACAAGATATAATCACCTCTAATGATCGCTGGGTTATTTTACCAGAGCTTTTAGGTAGCTTAAAACTAACGGCTGCTAAAAAAATTACTTTTAGCACACAATTAAAAACAACTTTTCCAGAAGCTATAGCTTATAGCAACAACTCCTATTTTCAAAGCTATAATTCTTTAGCGATCGGAAATCAAGGATTAAAAGAAGGGCTCTATTCTTTATCGAACATCAGATATTCAAGTCAAAGTTTATACAGAGGTCTCAACCTATTTATAAATGCTAGATATCAAAAGAATTTAAAAGGAAAAATACCGCTAGTCAACTTTCAAGGAAATAATCGTATCGTATCATCAGTACAAAGCACTAATTTTTCAGAACGACTTGAAGTAAAAGCAAATATTACAAAAAAAATTAATCAAATAGCATATCGATTAAAAACAACAACACTATTCAACTCTTATCAGCAAATTATAGAAGGCAATCGAGAAACCTATTCTAACACCTCGTACCTTACAGATCTTAAAATAACAACACATTATAAAAAACTCCCAAAACTAAGTATTGGTTTTAAAAATAATATAGGAACCTATAAAACAGGAACGACCAATACCCGTTTTTTACGTCAAACACCTTACCTGCGTATCAGTCATCGTTTTTTTAAAACGATACAATTCCAATTAAACTACGATTATATCCACTATCAAAATAAAACAATCAATCAGAATAGTACCTATCAAGAAACAAGTGCTACCATTAGCTATGCAAAAGAAAACAGTCCTTGGAGTTTTAATTTCAAGGCTAATAACATCTTAAACAATACGTTTAAAAGGCAAAATACTTTTACAGAATACTTAATCTCTGATTATCGAATAGGTGTAACTCCAAGTATGTTATTATTGAGTGTAGGATATGATTTTTAAGGAACATTTACTAAACATAAAACAAGCTATGAATATCAAAAAAATGATATGTTGTATTTTGATACTAATCACAATCATTTAAGTCATAAAAAAATCAAACTACAATTATATAAATACGGTTTTAGCATAAAAAGTATATGGTTTTAATACTATAAATAACATGCTTTATCCACTGTGATGCTATGGTTTTATTGTATTTTTGAATATACACTTGTAACATTCAATCAATCTAAATCATTCCCATATGAGAACCAATCACCTTCTAATAAATAATTACAAATATTGCCTAACTATCATTAGTTAATACTATGAATTACTGTGGTTGAAAGTCAATATCTCATTCCAGAAAAGATTTACAATTAACAATGATTCCTAGCACATATTATCAATAACATTCATCAAACTACTATTATTTATGAAACATTACCTAACCCTGCTCATGCTATGGCTGATAAGCTATCATGGGACATCGCAAAATCAAACCGAGAATTATATACAAACAACCGTATACCAAAGCGAAGTAACCGAAAGTCAAGCTGCAAATCACCCCGTGGATGAAAAACAAGTTTCGATTGTATATTTTGATGGTTTAGGGAGAACCAAACAAAGTATTGCGGTACGTGCTGGAGGCGCACATCAAGATCTAGTTACACATCATAGTTATGATGCACTAGGGAGAGTTGCCAAAGAATATTTGCCGTATGCAGCAACGAGCCTTCAAGGAAACATTCATATCAATCCATTACAGGCAACACAGCAATTTTATAATACTGCAAAATATGAGTTTACAACCAATCCTTATGGAGAAAAAATATACGAAGCTTCACCCTTAAATCGGGTACTCAAACAAGCCGCAGCTGGAGAAGCATGGAAAGTAATTCCTGATAGTCAAGAAGATCATACCATCAAACAGTTGTGGCAAACTAATACAGCAACAGAAGTAGTATACTATAAGGTTGATTTTATAAACGATGATCCCCAAGCTCCTAGCTTGGTTAAATCAGGACATTATCAGGCGAATAGTTTATATGTAAGTATCCTAAAAGACGAAAATTGGACACCTGATAGTATAAACAATCATACCACCAGAGAATATACCAATAAACGAGGGCAGGTAGTATTAAAACGGACTTATAATACGAATGAGATACACGATACCTATTATATTTATGATATATACGGAAACCTAACCTATGTACTACCTCCTAAGTTTGATCATGCCGTAGCCGTAACTCAAACGCAATTAAATGCGTTAGCATACCAATACCGATATGACCATCGCAATCGACTGATCGAAAAGAAGATCCCTGAAAAAGGATGGGAATATATCGTATACAACAAAGTAGACCAACCCATAATGACTCAGGATGCATTACAAAAAGAGAAAAACCAATGGTTGTTTACGAAATACGATGCACTAGGAAG
>CANMKX010000075.1 GCA_947498595.1 uncultured Aquimarina sp. | reverse complement strand
ATTTTAATGAAAAATATAGCCGCATAATTAATAATCGAAATTTAAAAGATTACTCTTGTTTTATAGGGGTCAAAACACCCAAGCTATCCCATGCATTCGATGAATTTGGAAAAAGCGTTACAGTTTCTTTAAATATTTCTATCGCTTTTTCACAATTTGATTTTACTATTCTATATCCTAATTCATTAATAGCATTTTCAGATAATTTATAATATTTAAAATAAGTATTTTTCAAGCTATCCCCTTTTTTATTTTTCCCTTTTTCATAATACAATGAAATAACATGACGTATAGAACTAGCAGATGGTCTTACTTCATAACCACATAAATCTGATAGTTTCTGAAAATATGCATTTAATGCATCTATACCTCCTTCATTTTCAAAGTCAACTAAAGACCCTCTGTCTGGATACCCTTTAATACCATAAATATCATCAAGATTATTTGCAGCCAAATATAATTTATGAGTTATATTTTGTGCTTTAATTTTTCCAACATTGCATGTAAAAATAATTGTTGTACCATCATCAAACATACTTATTGCAGCTGCGTGCCCAAAAGTCGATCCAGTATGAGAATACAATCGAACTCGAGAATTTCTTTCTATAATATCCTCCCAATTTCGAACCCAGCCATAAGCATATCCTTGTTTTATTGGTTTTAACATTAGTATGGTGCTTTTTTTCGATATTAAACGATAATTTTTAACTGCTTTACTCCAAATAAACAGGTCATTAACCGTAGAGTGCATTCCTCCACCTGAATATGTGTTAGATTGATTTCTAAATGGAACGTCTTTAAAATCACCACCATATTTTTTGAATATCATACTAACTGTTTTATCTTCTTTAAATACATAGCCTCTTGCTGTTTCATTTTTAATAAAGTCATTTGAAGCAAATCCAGTTTGCGTTAAACCTAATGGTTTTGTAATTCTATGATATAGCAATTCTGAAAATGATTTTCCTGATACATTTTCTAAAATAGATCCTAATAACATATACCCTAAACTACTATAATGAAATGTTGTCCCAGGTTCATAAGTAAATTGAACCTGACTAATCAAGAGCGCTAACTCTTTAGGCGTATAATACGTAGATGTAAAATCGTTTATATTTAACCCTGTTTTTATTATCCCTTCATAATGAGGTAAACCAGACGTATGTGATAATAACTGATGAATTGTTATTTTATTTGCAAATTCCTTAGGCAAATAATCTAAATACGTAGCTACAGTATCATCAAGATTTAAAGTTCCTTCTTCTCTCATCTGCATGACCAACATAGCGGTAAATTGTTTTGTTAAAGAACCTATTGGAAATATCGTGTTGATTTCATTAGGACTATTTGTTTCTCTATCTTTTACTCCATAAGCTCCAGTAAATAGAATTTTATCATCTTTAGCAACCAAGACAGATCCTGTAAAAGGGCTACCAATTTCTCTCCTTCTATTTTCTGCATAATCCTGCATGATATCTTCAATAGTATCTTGAGCATTTATACAAGAATTGAAAAGTAAAATTAATGTGCTAAATAGCAGGTTTTTTAGAATGATTCTTATTTTCATTATTTTATTTTTGGTAATACATTACTTGTTCGCGTGGAATTTCTCTTTGCAAATACACATTATGTAGCAGTTTGCTACAATTAAAATTTATTAATAAATATTTAGGTAGTTATAGAACTATGATTTGTTCATCAAACGTTGTCTCAAATGGCTTGAAGCAGTTTCTAGTTGTAAGAACAAAAGCATCAGTACAAAAAAACATATTCCGAGGTGTATCAATGGTTTTCTAAAATCTATACTTAAATTAGAAGCATTATAAAACCATCCAAATAGCACGACTAATATCAAACTAATAAAGATACCTAATAAACCATATCTTCTATTCTTAATAATTTGTTTTTTTACTTTAGCTTGTGTTTCAATTTTTTGCATAATGATATCTTCAAAATCTACTTCTGTATGAATAGATTCAATATTTTTGAATACCATTTGTAATTCGTCCTTTGTTTCCATAACATTATAATAAATCGTTTAAATCTGGAATATGATATTCATTCTTTATAATATCATAAAAATGAATTCGAGCTCTATGTAATAAAACCTTTACATTTGTTTTAGAAAATTTAGAAATGCTTACTATATCATCAATCTTTAATTCATTTAGATAAAATAATTGTAACATTAGTGCTTCTTTTGGTGGCATTTTATCCAAGATACCTTTAATCAATTGCTTTAATTCATCTTGATGCATACTTATTAAAGCATCATTGTAATTAGACTTGTTTTCGATTGTAATATCTAATAAAATACCATCCTTAATATATCTCTTTTCTTTTTCTAAAAGCCTCAAACTCTTGTTTACAACAATACGATACAACCATGTCGAAAATTTAGAATTTCTCTTAAATGATGACAACGCATTATAAGCTTGGATAAAACTCTCTTGAACAACATCTTTAGCCTTGTCTTCAGATTTCACAATAGATATGGCAATAGCATAGGCTTTATTTTGATACATTTTGATGAAGTAAGAAAAAGATTGAACTTCTCCATTTAATACTTTTTGTAAGTATTGATCGTCCATTAAACCACTCTTTAATTACCTGATTTTATGTCAATTATTTTTACTACAAGATATGATAGTAAAAGACTAATACCCCCAAAGAACAACATAAAAGCAGGATAGGTTACATACTCTGTGTTAACAGATTGATCTATTCGTTCCCATATCCAAGCAACAAACATTCCTAATCCTAGTCCAATCATTAGCATACCAAATTTAATATCTAAGTATGATCGTACTGAATTTTGATTTTCATTAAGCTGTCCGCTCTCTATTTGTGCCATACGCTCAAGATGTCTTGCTTTATGAAAAAAATAAATTGTAATCGCAGATACAATAATTAAAAGTGCCAATATTTCGTTAAAACCGATAAATGATTCCATAATAGTTATTTGTTTTTTAATAAGATACATCCTTTTGAAAAAAGGTTACAAAAACAATATAATTCGTTTTATTTTTTGAGTAAAAACGTATTATCAGTAATAACTAAGTATTTTGGATTATTCACTCATCAGTTCTTAAATATAGTATATACTAAAGCTCATGTATTGTTAGTGTTTTGTGGGATCTTACAACGAATGAAAACTTAACAGAATGGGGCAACCGAATCTCTGATTTAATCCTTAATAATCATCCTAACAACCTAATCTCTGACTAAACCTGAATGTAACAAACAATACTATTCAGAAATAAGTGAGAGTTTATTTTTGTTAATAGATTTAGTAATTAATATTGAAATTTCTATTTTGTACGAAGCAACTGTAAGTTATAGTAAAAACACGCTGAAATCTATAATGAGAATATATGAATTTGCTAAAGAAAAAATCGAAAACATTCCTGATATTCATAAAATGAAGATAAGTAAATATTCTGAACAATTTGGTTGGGAAAAAGAATCGAAAAAGGAGTCTTTTGATTAAAAACGTTGGGAAATCTAGCAGACGACTCTCCCTATAATTGAAAAGAGTACGTCTCTCATGCCACCATGCTTTCTATTCATCAAAACCAATCACGTAGTGTCGCTTACTTCAATGCATTTCTCACGAAAAACCAGCTTGAGACTTACTTTACTTCAAAATATCACCTCTGCGTATCAAGAACTTACACCCTTTGGGATATCCTGTAAAAGAACTATATTTACCATTCAAGGTATAAAAAACATAGGGCACTTTAGGCTTAATTTAAAAGCCTGTTTTCATTTTTCTCTAAATGCCAAATTAGAAATTTGGTTTAGTAATAAACCGAAATGTAGTGCTTATCCTATGCCTACGCTTCTTATACTAACCGTCAGACTGCGCAAAAACTCAAGAGTAGTAATTGAATAAAAATAAATATCTTACTATTATATAAATCGACGCATTATTTTATGAATTATATTCAAGGTTTTGATCGAGGGCGATTACAAATGATTTCATTTGATGAATACCTATCTGGAAGTAATTTTACTTGCTACAAGAAATCAATGTATTTCTAATAAAATAGTAGATTTATAGAACCTTCCATTTATCAAAAAAGAGTATTTTTCAAAAGAAATAAAAATCCATTTTAAAGCTGCTTGATATTGCTATATTTATCTTTTATAAAACTATAAAATAACGAATATGGGTATCTGCGCAGACTCCCGTTGTACAACATTATGAAACAAATTTTGACCTATATTTTAATCATTTTTCTAAGTTCTTGTCAAACTGACAAAAAAAACTCAAGAGCAGTAAATTCGCTCCAAAAAGAATTAGAAAAAATGGAGGAAAAAGGAAAAGAAATACAAGAAAAATTAGAACAAAATGATAGTGTCATTTCCGAGATACAAATGACTATTAAAAAAACGGAAGATAGTATTGCTTAGAAGAAAGTCAATATTAAACCAAATTGTGAAATAACGCCTCTTACAAAGATTGATTCTCTGATTAAACAAAATATTGAATTAAATGACCAAAATTTTGCTATTTTCTTTGCAAATATGAATCCTAAATGTTCAAACAACATTGAGTATCGTGAATTCAACAATGAATTGATTTTTAAAACTCTGAAATCGAATCCCAAGAAATTTATAGCTTTTTTAAGTAGAGTTTCGAAGAAAAAGGAAATATTGGAATTTGTACTTACTCAACTTCGAAATCCAATCAAT
>CANMKX010000074.1 GCA_947498595.1 uncultured Aquimarina sp. | reverse complement strand
TCTGCTCAAGATGATACACCAATGACGCTCAAAATGACTATTTCTCCAGCCATTCAGGAATACAAAGAACAAACAGTTGTTAAACATTGGCAAGAAAACTGGACACCTCCTAGTGAGAAAGAACCTTATCAATCCCCTGTAATCGAAGATAAAAGACCTAAAAAATGCATCATTAAGTTTAAAGCTGATAGTGATGATATTCGCGAAGGAAACTTTGGTTTTGATGCCATCCCTAATAAGTATAAAGATTTATTAGAAGATAGTTCTAAAACAATTGATTTTGAAAACGAATATGATCCTATTGAAGTAGAAAACGAACAATATTTCCCTCCTTGGATAAGCATGCGTAAGGGTCAAACCATAACATTAGAGTTAGACAAAAGTTTAAGACATGAAGAGGAATACAAAGAGGTTAAATTTGAAGAACATCCCGATTTTACTTTTGAACCTATAGGTAGAAAAGACAGGTCTGTACCACTTATAGAAGCTAAAAAAGTACGTATCACTTGCCATAACCACAATGCAGCTACTGCACAGATCAAAGTACTTGCCGACGAAAAAAATGCAGGCGCTATCAATTTTTGGTACCCACATCCTAAATCGATTGAACTAGAATGGTGTTTTGTGGAGATTACGGGAGATTCTAATAGAGAAAATGATGAAGATAAATTAATTCAAAAAATAAAATTTAATAAAATAAAAAAAGTATTAAATAAAGGATTTAATACTTCTCTAATAGATATAAAAGTATCAAACATAGTACCTAGAATCGTTGACATTTCCTCATTAAATGAAAATTTTAAACGATCAGGAATACTTAGAGAAGAAGATGAGTATCGATTTATAGAAAGAAGATTTAAACATGTATTTGTAGATTTTCTCGAAAAAAACACAGCTATAGATCCTAATATTATCACATTATTATTAGTAAATAGACAATGCATGACCTCGGGAAAAACAGGACAAAATGGCGAACAATTTAAAATAGTAGAAGGATTTTCTGAAACAAATTCTGGTATTGCGTATGGTATCCTAAACAAAGATAAAAAATTGAGAGAATCTTCAATAATTCATGAGCTGATGCATGCATTAGGATTACTCCATACCTTTAAAGAATCATCAGAAAAAGATATAGATAAGAAATATATTTTTAAGAAAAGTAAAACGAAGAATTATATGGATTATGACAATACTAAACGATTCATACACAAATATCAATGGGAACAATTGTATAACTATTCTAAACTTAAATGATTATGCGTTTTATAATTTTAATAGTTTATTTAAGCTTTATTTCGTGCAGTTCTTATAAGCAATTCAAGACCTCTAATCAATACTGCTTATTTAATGATTCTATTTTTTCTTTAAATAATTTAGATTTAGTACTTTCTGAAAAAATATATTTAAAGATAAAGAGTGAAAAACACTTTGTTTTGCATAACGATAATGAAAAAAAAATAGAATTTATCTCATTAAGTAAAGGGAGAGTATTAAAAGTTATTACTAATAAAAAAATAAAAATTCAAAAAACAATAGGGTATTACTCAAATAGAAAAATACGGTTTTTTTCTAATAGTTTAGTAAATAATGACTTTAACATATATATATATAAACATTTTGATAATAAAGGCAATATTACCAAAATGATAGACCATGAAAAAGGGTATAAAATCTGTTGGGCAGAAATGATCGCTATCATGAAAAAACGATATCGTTCTTTGATTCGTAAATACGAGATACATACATTTAATTTAAGTAGAGTAAATCTAAATGATTTTCCAGAGGCTAAGCCTCGTTGGACTATCACAATGGAAGGAAACGAAGCTTATGAGCAAAAAGGATATGATGAAGGACATAAACATTATAGCTTTGATGGAGTTACAGGTGAATACTTATATACATCTACTTCTAGATCTGTTTATGATTAAAAACACCAAAAGATATTTACATAAATACCAATGGGAGTAATTGTACAAATAAATTAATAATACCTTCTCAATAAGACCAAAAGCCACTACAATAAGCATTATAGTGGCTTTTGGTGTATACAAATTACAACTATAGATATTTCTTTATAAGAAGCTTTAATGATAGCTGTAATCTCGTTATAAGCGTTTTTAAAATAGTAAAAACAAGATAATAGTACTTTGATTTTATGAGGATTAAACAGAAATGTTTAATTGATTACATATGTTTATGGTTTTAACGTATTAAAAATGATTATTACACATATTTTTACGATTTTGCACTACTGTGATATCTCTTCATGATAGGTTTAAATAATGCTATACATCTGCCGTTTTTAAGAAATAATTAAGAATGAAACATTTTCTAAAACACTGATTTTCATTAAAAAAAGGCGCAAAATTACCGCAAAAATAATTCAAATTCACTATAGTTTTTTAACGAATATCAAGCTAGTTTTGTACTGCAAATCAGTTAAATACATCAACAATTACATTAATTTAATAAAGAAAAAATACCTATAACATTATATTATGAAAGCATATTCGTTTGTACTTACCGTTCTTTTTTTAATTTTAACTACACCACTTTTTACAAGTTGTGAGACTGATAACATTAATGAAGAAAACAGTTTATATGAAACCATCACCACTCCACAATCAAGACAAGGAATTGACAAAGGAGACGTTACAACCCCATTCGATCAAGACTCAGAAGACGAGCATGATAACGAATAATAAAATTAAGTTTATTCTTATTTACTTAGTCGCTATTGTTATGACAATAGTGACTTTTTTACATATACTTTTTGATCCTGTTGCTAAAGAGACTCTTGAAATTAAAAAAAGTCATATTGAATTAAAAAATGAAAGAAATAGATTAAATAATGAATTAGTTACGTTATTTGAAAATTATGAGGATTCAATAATAAATAAGAGCCAATATGATGCTCAATTTCCTATTTTATTTAAGAAATATATAAAGAAAAAAGATGAAGCTTTAAAAGCTTATAATAATTATAAGAGTTCCAAAAAGAGTAATGAATTTTTTAAATTTAAAAATATCCCCCATTTTTTATATACTATTAGTTTACCTCTTAATTTTTTAATTATTTCCTTATTAATATTATTTTTATCTGCTAAAAGAGGAAATAAGCTAATTATAAGAGCGATAACTTTTCTTGCTTATACAATGATGTTTATCTCTTTATTTTTTATAATATGGGTTGTATCTCCAAAATCTGATTTACCATATTGGATATACATTATAGGCTCTTTTATTGCTTCAATATTAATTAGTACTTCATTGCGTTATTTTTATATAAGAGTTGTTGTCCATTCTAATAGAATGAAAGCCTTAGAATCTACTTTACAATTAACTTATGATGTTTTAGAAGCAGAACAAAAGAATAAAGAACAAGAAAATAAAAACATATAGATAGTCATGCCAAATCATATATATTCAGATTTGATTGAGGCTTCTATAAAAGCAAGAAATCGATTTAGAAAAGGAGAAATAACAGGTGATGAAGCTAAACAATATATACGTGATATTATTAAAGCTCTTAAAGATGAAGACGAATTTAACGATGATTTAGATGATTCAATAAATAATATATTAAATAATAAATAAAAAAACCTCTTGATTAAATTCAAGAGGTTTTTTTTATAAAGAGTTGCTTTTCTCTTCCTTATCTATTTCTTTTTCTAGTTTTTGTAATTGTTTTATGGTTAACTGTTTAGACATCGTTTTATACATATATGTAATTTTATTCTCCATAGAATTCAATTGTTTTTCAACATTTGATCCTAATACTTTTTGAGAGTAATTGTCTTCAATAGTCAAATCTATTCTAACTAATTGATCTAAACTAATATTAAAAAAACGAGCTGTATTTATTATAACTTCAAGACTAGGAATTGAATCTCCTCTAATATAAAAACCAATAACACCAGATGTTTTATCTATAACATCTCCAAATTCTTTACGACTTAAACCATTTTTTTTGATTAAAAAGCCTAGATTAGAAGGGAAATAATTGTTGTAATCCATTAATTTTCAAGATAATTAAAATAAACGCTACTATAACTTTATTAGAGTAAATATAATAACAAAGTTAAATATATACATTTTGTAAATAATTACCAGTAAAATAAGAAAGATTTATGGTCTTTCAGGTTCATCTATTTCTTTAATTAACTCTCTTAAGATATTTTTTATTTGATCTCTTGAGACGATAGAGTGTATTATATTTAATTTATTGATAATCTCTTTATTCATGGTATCAAGAGTACTTATTACATTCTTTTCATCTTTATGATTATTTAAATTAATCAATGACAAATCTTTAAAAATTAAGCTATCTAAATTTATTTTAAAATAGGATGCAATCTTTACAATTGTATCTAGATTAGGTTGTGCGCTACCTCTTATATAAGTTCCTATAGCCCCTCCTTTTTTACCTATTATTTCTGCAAATGATTGATTGGTTAATCCATCTCTTTTAATTAGAAAAGCAAGGTTTTTAGAAAATGATGTATTCATTAAGTTTTATTTTTAATAAGATTATGTTATGCCCATTAAATAATTATAGTCAATAATTTGTTATTTATTGATTAAATCAATAATATTGTATTGTAAATAAATAATTGCATATGATTTCAAATATAATTATTTATTAGGTAAATATGTTGCTTATAAATAAAGTAGCTATTAAAAATTAAATTCATTTAAACCCAAAAGATTTATGTCAACAACAGTAACCGAATATCAAAATACTTTACTGTATTACCTAAGCATAGATT
>CANMKX010000073.1 GCA_947498595.1 uncultured Aquimarina sp. | reverse complement strand
GGAAAAAGAAAGAAATCATCCAAAACGAAACCCGCAAAAGCTACCGTACCATATTATACCAAAATATCACAAGGAGTATTAGGTCAAAAGGTACAATTAGTAGCAGCATGTACCAATCTAGAAGGAAAAAATGTAGTCTTTAATATTTACGAAAAAGAACAATTATTAGTAGATAAAGACAAAGAAGTTACAGTAATCCAAAACGATAAAGAAGTTACAAAAATTGAAGCTACTGTTAAAGATGGATATGCTGTTGCTGAGATAATCTTTCAAAAAGTAGATGAAGGAAAATATAATAATTGGGATAAAAAATTAGATCCAGATACAGGCAACTTAAAAACAGCTCAACTTTATTTAAAAGTAACATCTAAACAAACAAATATTCCTATTATCAATAAATGCTTTTTAAACGATGAAAATCAAGAATTCAAATTGAAAGCTGCTGTAGACATTTTTAAAATTTATAGTAAAGGAAAAATAATCAAAGTTGGTAATAAGGAATCTAAAAAAGGGAAATATTATTACTATGACAATTCTAACAATGAACATTTTTTAGGTAAGTATAATTATAAGAATATTACAAATAAATATCTTTGGAATAAAAAATATAGTACTTCTAAGAAAATTAATTTAATTAACCTTAATAAGGTTTCTAATTATTCTAAGGGCTCTATTAAATTTGGTTTAACTATAGATTCAACAAGACCTTATGCTAATGAGTTTACATTAGCTAGTCTTTTTGGAGCAATGTTAGATTGTGGATTTGAAGATTTTGTATGTAATGGATTCAGTAAAATAGATGGCTCTTCATCACCTAGTGTTTCACACAAGAATGGTTATCATGGTGATTTTAAATATTTACGGAAAGATAAAAAAATAAAAATTGGAAAAGGTACAAGTTTAGATATAAGTGCTCATCCGGAAAAACTTGATTTCGTTAGACAAAATCAATTCAATGATGCTTTAGTAAAATTTGGATGGACCAATTTTTTAGGTTGGACTTATAAAATAAAAAACAAAATCTATAAATTAAATCATATACCAAAAAACACAAAAAATCATCAGCATCATTTACATATTGAAATATATAATCACAATTTTATAACAATAAAAAATGAATAAAATTATAATAATTCTACTCTTGTTTCTTCTGAATTCATGTTCAGTTAAAAAACACGAGAGTAAGACTAAACAAGATATTAATGCCTTAAAAGCACAAATTAATATACCTATTACTGCTTTAAAAGAAAGTAATTCTTTTAAAAAATTTTATGAAAAAATAACTGAGACAAGGTTGCCTCTATCGAATCGAGAAATTAAGAAATATATTCAGTTTACAAATACGATATCTAATTCTGTAACCACGGATTTAATTTATGATAAGCTTCCATCACCCATTTCTAAAAACAATACTTTTTTTTCAAAAAAGAAAAGATACGCTTTCATAAAATCTAGATCAAATAGTGATGAGTATAATGATGGGATATCTTATGAAAAAGGAAATTACTTTTATCCAATCTATAAATATAAAAAGGATTCTGTTTATTGTATAATTTATATATACCAAGATTTTGAGGATATAGTACCTGCTATAAAAACACAATTAAATACATATAACAAAGAAGGTGTAATATTAGATACTTTATTATTGGATAATAGATTTCATTACGAATTAATCTATAAAAAAGATTTTTTAATAAAAAAAGATTTATCTATCCATATAAAAGAACATATCATAAATTATTATGATGAATATGATGATTTGATACATAAAGACTCTTTGCCTAAAACGAAAATCAAATCTGATTCTTATCGTATTAATGATAAAGGGGTATTTGAAAAAATTTAAGATCATTTAGTTATTAAATAACTCCTCCTTAACTATAAAAAAATTCTGTTCATATTTACCTAAGACGATAAAGAGATAAAGAGATAAAGAGATAAAGAAATCACAAAAAATGAAGCTATTCTTAAAGATGGATATGTTTTTATTAATTCCAATATGTAAATACAAGAAGATATATTAATGAAGTAATGGATAAATACACAGAGAAGCACACTCTCAGGATAGGAATGCATAATTAATAATGCTTTTTTAATAATACTAAGAATCTACTCAACAAATATTATAAGCATACTATTAATATATATGAAAAAAAACATGATTTTTTATTTTTCATATGTAATAAAAAAACACACCATTAACACACTATAAGCATACTAAAAACACACAAACCATTAGGTCAAAAACACGATTTATTTCAAAATATTTAATATTTAAATGTTTAATCCATAATTAGGTGGTAAAACCGTAAACAACTTTATGTGAAAAAATATACTTTTACACCTAAACTGTATATATATTTATACTTTACAGTTAAGGTATGTAAAAAAGGTACTTTAATAAACCTATTGCGATATTATGTAATTTTAAAGCATAACGAATTTTAAAATTTTATAATATGAAAAAAGTATTTTTTTACACGTTTTTAATTGCGGTAACATTAGTATATATGAGTTGTGAAAAAGAAAATATAGAAGATGAATCAAGATTTACATTTGATACAAAAGCAACAGACAAAGGAGAAGTCACGTCTCCAGGTAGTGGATCAGGAGACGACGACGAGGACGACGAGTATTAGTAAAAAATACAAAATAATTTTAATATTATTGGTTATTGGTGCTTTTATAGCTTTTACTGCACCTTTAGCCAGTTTGTTTTTTAATGATTCAACAGAAATTGAACTATTAAGAGATAAACATACGTCATTAAAGAAAAAAAGATTAGAAATTTCATTTACTCTGAATAAATTAATTTTTGATTTTGAAAAGGGAGAAATTGAAGAAGCTTTTTTTAAAAAAGAGAGTTACAATTTAGCTAGTCAACATAAAAATATTCATTACGATATATTAAAATCAAGTAAAGTTATTTCTAACTTTAAGAACAAAGAAAAATATTTTCATTTTAAATCATTTAAAATTTTCATATCCCATTTAGGAATAATTACATCTATTCTCTTGAGTAGTTTCATTTTATTAACAGTATCATTAGCTTTCATCAATAACAAAAAAATAAAAAGAGTACTTAATACAATAAGTGTTTTAATCATGATTCCTGCTATTTTCTATTTGATTTGGATTTTTCATTCAAATAATGATCTCGACCAGCAATATTATAACTATACTTTTATATTAATTTCAATTGGTGTAAGCATATTTAGTTTTTTCGTTTATAAGACAATGATAGATGTATATACTAAACGTATTGATCTTAAATGTAAAATTGCTTTTTTACTTAATTTAATATCTACAATTAGGTATAATCATTTTGTAAAATTAGAACGAGATGCAAGATATAAAGACTTAACTCAAGAGAATATTCAAGAAGAAACAACTAGGTTAGATGACACCATTTATACTAATTTAAAAGAAATTTTATAGTAATGGGTGATAGTGATAATATAAATAAGAAAGAAATTCAAAAACAATTACTAAAATTATATGGAGAGCATGGATTCACTCAAAAATCTATAGATAAATTAAACGCAACAGTTATAGATTATGTCAAGAATGAATTAGAAAAGAAAAGTCTAGAAAATGAATTAAAAATAAAAGAACTGAAAAAACAACGTGAAATGGAAGGGAAATCAAATACATTTGATAGAACCACATTATTACTATTATTTAATGCAATAATTGATTAAGATTTGATATAAATATTGATCAATTATTTTTTACTTGCTAAGATTTCTATTGCTATTGCTTGTCCTTCGGATTTTAATAAAAGATTTACAAATGGATTTTCTTTTAAGGCTTCAATATTTTGAGTAATATACGCTGCTATTTCATCATGTGAGGCTTCTATACCATTAGCATTATATAATTTAATTCTTTTACTATTATCTCTAATTTCGTTATTAAACATATCTCCTTTTCCCAGTACGAGCCAATCATAATTAAGATCAGGAAAACGTTTTAATATCTTTTCAAAAGTTTTATGACTAGGTTCTCTTTTTTCATTAATGATCCTACCAATAGTAGAATTTTGAGAAAAACCTAATTCTCTGCTTAAACTACTCTTATTGAGGTTATAATATTCTATGATTTGTTCTATTCTTTTATACCCTTCCATTAAGCCTTTTTATAAAGATAATTCTATGGTTAAATATACTATTAACACATGAAAATATTAAATGAAATTGCAATATAAATAAATTAAGATTGTTCTTTTATTTTTAATAGTTCTATAGCTATCGCTTGTCCTTCTGTTTTAAGAAGTAATTCAATAATAGGATTTTGTTTTAATTCATCCAAGTTTTGAAAAAAGTACGCTGCAACTTCTTCTGTAGAAGCTATTTTATCTTCGGCAGTAAATAACTTTATTTTCTCTTGTTTTTTTTCATCTTTAATAAACATACTTCCTCTATCATAAAATAACCAGTCGTAACTAATTTCAGGGAATTTTTGTAAAATCTTCTCCAATGTTTTTTTACTAGGTTTTCTTCTTTCTTTGATAATTCTATTTATCGTAGAGTTTTGAGTATACCCAATAGCTTTACTAAAACTGCTCTTGTTTAGTTTATAATATTCTAATATTTTTTGAATCCTTTGATATCCTTCCATATTTATTAAAAGTATACTTTTAGTAAACTTTAAACAAACTTTTTAAATCAAAAGTTTGTTTATTTAATATTTTAACATACATTTGAAGTGTAAATATACATAAAGTTTATTGCAAATAATATTCAAAAGTAATTGTTATGTTAATAACCGAATACCAAAATACTTTACTGTATTACCTAAGCATAGATTGCCACGAATTTAAAAACGGAATTAAAAACAGAGATAAGCACTA
>CANMKX010000072.1 GCA_947498595.1 uncultured Aquimarina sp. | reverse complement strand
CTTCCTAGTGCATCGTATTTCGTAAACAACCATTGGTTTTTCTCTTTTTGTAATGCATCCTGAGTCATTATGGGTTGATCTACTTTGTTGTATACGATATATTCCCATCCTTTTTCAGGAATCTTCTTTTCGATCAGTCGATTGCGATGGTCATATCGGTATTGGTATGCTAACGCATTTAATTCCGTTTGAGTTACGGCTACGGCATGATCAAACTTAGGAGGTAGTACATAGGTTAGGTTTCCGTATACATCATAAATATAATAGGTATCATGTACCTCATTCGTATTATAAGTACGTTTTAATACTACCTGCCCTCGTTTATTGGTATATTCTCTGGTGGTATGATTGTTTATACTATCTGGTGTCCAATTTTCATCTTTTAGGATACTTACATATAAACTATTCGCCTGATAATGTCCTGATTTAACCAAACTAGGAGCTTGGGGATCATCGTTTATAAAATCAACCTTATAGTATACTACTTCTGTTGCTGTATTAGTTTGCCACAACTGTTTGATGGTATGATCTTCTTGACTATTAGGAATTACTTTCCATGCTTCTCCAGCTGCGGCTTGTTTGAGTACCCGATTTAAAGGAGAAGCTTCGTATATTTTTTCTCCATAAGGATTGGTTGTAAACTCATATTTTGCAGTATTGTAAAATTGCTGTGTTGCCTGTAATGGATTGATATGAATGTTTCCTTGAAGGCTCGTTGCTGCATACGGCAAATATTCTTTGGCAACTCTCCCTAGTGCATCATAACTATGATGTGTAACTAGATCTTGGTGTGCGCCTCCAGCACGTACCGCAATGCTTTGCTTGGTTCTCCCTAAACCATCAAAATATACAATCGAAACTTGTTTTTCATCCACGGGATGATTTGCAGCTTGACTTTCGGTTACTTCGCTTTGGTATACGGTTGTTTGTATATAATTCTCGGTTTGATTTTGTGCTGTCCCATGATAGCTTATCAGCCATAGCATGAGCAGGGTTAGGTAATGTTTGTATTGCATCGTTTTTTGATTATTGTTTGTAATGGTATTGATTTTCTGAAAGTAGGTTCCCTTGTGCATCCTTTACATATTGTAATCGATTAAATGCATCATAGTGATAAGTCATAACATATCCTTTGGGGTCGGTTACACTGGTAATTCCGATTAAAGGATTATAGGTATAAGTAGTAACAAAAGATTTCGTAAAATATGGGTGGGTTCTTAAATTATGCAAAGCTTCTCTTACTATTGTTTCTTCAGCTATTGTATTTTCGGTATTAGATTGAGTTTGCAAAGCTGTTATTTGTGATTGTAAAGCTGCTGGCATTCCATCATAACTTGCATTTTCTATTTTTGCTATTGGATATTGATGATTGTACCCCCAGATATATATTATATGTACACCATTGGATTGTGATACTTCTAATGGATTTCCATGTGCATCATATTTATGATACAGAATTCTATCTTCTAATGCATCTTCTCTTTTTGCAGTTTGCACTTTGACTGTATATATACCCGAATTTTCCCACTCTTTATATATTGTACGTTGACGTTGTTGTATTTCTCCATCTTCATATAGAATAGTTTCAATAGGTAAACCTACTCTATATATTTCGTCTGAATTTAGATTTTCATACACTTCTCTTATCTCGGTTGGTAGTGTTGCTATTTGCGCATGATCCCCTACATACTTTACCTCAGTTTTTAAAACTTGTCCTTTACTATCTACTTTTGTGGTAGTAGTACGTTGATTATGTATCGGAAAACTATCATATTGATATGTCACACGTTGTGCATACTCTTGTGTTGTTCCATTATCAGGATAAAAATATTGTTTTGTTTCTTGTTCTTTTAAATAAAAACGCTCACTTAAGTTATTATAAATCTGTGCGTTTTTAAAATCCCCTGCTGCTCCTAATTTTATGTTTTCACCCAAAACTATTTCTGCTGTAGTACTACCATAATAATAGTTACTTGTTTCGGTTAATATTTTATCAAAGCTGCCATTTTCATTTTTTCGATAACTTTCTTTCTTTTGCAAAAGACCTCTTCGATGACTAAAATCTTGCACGGGAGTGTTCGGGTACTCATTTGCATCAAATATATTTTTAGAAATACCAAACCCAAGAGCTGCTGTAGAAAAAGTATATTCTGTTTTCCCGTTTTCTTCTCCTTCATAATACTCACTCACTTGGTGGTATCCTACGCTGTAACTAGACTCATTTCCTAAGGAAAAAATAGGACTTGAGTTCACCTGTATTGATGTCGATGCTTCTCCACTACAAAATGGTAAGTCTACCCATAATACAGTAGGTGGATATAGTGCTGTACCACTAGATAGATTTGTATTATCAAACCGCTTGTACTCATAATGTTTTTTCATTATTTGAGTTTGATCGGCATCTTTTGTCGTAATATTTTTTATTCTTAATCCTCCAAAAACAGCATTGTTATCTGTAGGATCAATCAACTCTCTTCCCGATAAATGAATCTGGATTTCTTTTTTTGTTTCAAATATTGCAGGTGGATTGTACAACTCTAATGTATACATACCATCTGCTAATGGAAAACTACCTGAGTTTGTTGTAAACTCTTTTACAATAGTTCCATTGGCATCTAATATTCTAGCACTAGGGCAATCTAATCCTCCAGTACATATAGGAATTATAGTCCCTTGAGTCATTCTATAATTAAAATCAATAATCCCTCCTATCGGAAAATTAAAACTAGCATCGTTACTTGCTACTCTAAAAGTTGTACGTATATACTCTTGTGTCTGCCCAATTGTAGACCCTGATACTAATGGTGCTGATCGGTATCGAGTTGCAGCAAAAAAATCATTCCCCCCATGAACAGCATTACTCTCAAAGGTATAATGAATACTACCTTTGGTTGGATAGGTAATCGAGGTTAAAATCCCTGCTTGACTATATGCCGAATCTACTGTTTTATCCGCTCCAATATGGTCTATAAAAATAGGATTAGGTGCTCCATAATAGTACTCCACAGAAGGGATGCTTGTGTCGTTATTTTTTCCGTTATAATATCCCCAATAGTCTGTTGAAAATGAGAATCTATCTGGTAACGTATAGTTTGTATTATAACTAAATGCATATTCTTGATTCTTTAATGCATCACGTATTTCTGTTATTTTTTGCAAGTACAGTCGTTTTGTACGTTGATCAATATCTCCAAAGCGGTTAGGGTTTTTATGAAGATTTGAGCTTACAAAATAATCATACGAGAATCTATATTTTTTGATAACAACATCATTATAGTCGTTTTGTGTTATCGATGTCAACGCGTGATCTCCTTTTAAATCTTCTCGAGCCAAATCATACGTAAAACTTACGGATCCTTGATTGCTCTTTATTTTTTTTATACGTTGCGAGTGCGTGATTGTTTCTATATATGTTTCTGTATCTTGATTGCTTGGTGAAAAGCAACTTCCTTGGTGGTATACATACTTATTTGCTCCTCCAAAACTCATAGTTGTTGTGCTTACAGGTTCATAACTGTATGTAATCCTTGTTTTTTGAGGAGTTGTAATATCCAAAACATGCCAAGCACTTACATAAAGGTGTAAAGCAGTTGCAGTATTAGGGAGTCCCCCATTGGTAGAACTATTGGTTGTTGTTCTATCTACAGCTGTATCTATTTGATTTTTGGACATTCCTAGATAATAATGTACTCCGTTGGCTATTGTTATTTCCCATCCTTTTATGTATCCATTTTCTTTTACAGGAATAATTTGTACATCTTGATTATAAGGCATCATTACAATTTCTCCACTTTGCTTAAAATAGAATTTACCACTAGTCCCACCCGGTAAATTATAATAATAGATATCAGATTCTAGATCAATTTCATTGCGCAATCCTAAGCCATAAAAATCTTGTAAATCTCCTAATACTGGATCCCCAGGGGATACTCCAGCAGAGGCTTCTTTAAATCGTTCTATGGTAAACGAAGTGTTTAAAAATCCATCTGGCGCATCGTCAGGAATCCCTCTCACAGAACGTGTAACACTGCCCTGCCCGCTTAAAGACCAACCTAAACCAACTCGTGTAGAAAACTGGTCTACACGTATACCTGATGCATGATAACTTAGACTTATTGGGATCTGAATATCTTTTGCGGGTATATTACATAAAGGAACTCCTATAGGAGCAACTCCTGTATGACTCGAAATAGGAATGTCTATAAATTTCCCTAAAGCTGCCGCCTCTGGAGTTGGTGGTACAAAGGTTGGTAGGCTTACATCGGTATCGCTTTGTCCATAAAAAAAGGTACTCCAGCATAATAAGAGTGCTAGTATTTTTTGATAATGTTTCATAAATAATAGTAGTTTGATGAATGTTATTGATAGTATATAGTATGATTTGTCGCTAACCGTACACTCTCTTTTATAGCATTAGAGTACTAGTTTTTGACCATCATATATCATATCATTAGTTAATGATATCTAATAAATTATTTGTAATGATTGATTAAAGGATGATTGATTGACATGTAGAAGTAATTTTGATTGATTGATTAATTGAATATACAAAAGTACAATAAAACCTTCCTATTTTTAAGGATTAAATGCTTTATTTATCATATATAACCACTGTTTACTCATCATTTTTTTGATATGCTTATTTTCTCTCACTGACCAAGTCTTGTTTATATCCAAAAAGGTTATGGTGCGAGCAAAGAAAAATTTTACTTTATTCCTTTTTGACTTTTACTTTCTGTTCTTGATCATCCCAATACAAAAGATGTTTATTCTCCTTAAACCAATTTCCCCATTTTTTTAAATCATTCTCTGTTGGTGGATCATAACCAGAATAACCAAGTTCTGCTTCTGATTCTATTGCTGTTATCAATTCTAAAAAATAGATCACTTTATCAATATCTTCTTTAATAATTGTACCATCTAACTTAGAATAGGCAATCGCAATAGAAAGTTGACTTTTAAAGTAAGTACAAGCTTTTTTATCTATATCAGTCTGGCTATTAATTTTACAAGAAAAAAAAGCAGTTACAATCAAAAGGAATAACATCTTATTTTCTAATCTTGATATTATGTGCATTGATAAAATCATATGTTACAGTTCTTGTTTTATTTCTTTTTGTAAAAGGTATTGAAATACTCCAACTAACTGAAGGCGATTTCCTCCTACCTTTTAATACTCCTAAAAACACCAATTGTTGTATGCATTTTTAATTTGGTTTATACACTCAAAGTTGATGCCATTATGCTATCATTTCTTTCTCAGTTTTTATACCTATCATCCCTACATATATGTTGCCGCAACCATTGCATAAACAAAATATTGCGTTGAGATATGCTTTACATCCATTGCATGAACAAAATATTGCATTGAGATACGCTTTACAACCGTTGCATGAAGAAAACATTGTATTGAGATTTGCTGTACAACCACGCAGCAAACAAACATTGCGTTGAGATACGCTATACAACCACGCAGCAAACAAACATTGCGTTGAGATACGCTGTACAACCACGCAGCAAACAAACATTGCATTGAGATA
>CANMKX010000071.1 GCA_947498595.1 uncultured Aquimarina sp. | reverse complement strand
ACTTAAAATAATCTAGCAAATAAATGCATTTTAATACATGTAAATATATTATGATACATCTCACGACAATTACATACACTAGCCTTCATTGTATGAACATCTTTTTTTACACAATTTTGTAATAAGAAATCATAAAATATAAAAGAAGATGAAAGGAAAATTTATCATAATGAGAACGAAAGCTTTTCACAAGTTAATAGATGAAGTAGCAAAGAGAATATTAACAGAAATAAAGCCAATGATGCATATAAAGGAGGAAGAAGAATGGTTAAATCCAAGAGAGGCCAAAGAAGCTTTACGTATCAAAAGCACAGGGAAATTATTGAGACTAAGAAATGATGGTTTTATTAAATACGCAAAGCATGGTAGAGTTACTGTATATTCAAAAAATAGCATCATGGAGTTTTTAAAAAAAAGTATTGTCAATTAAACAATAAATTACAAGAAAACCATTTTTCACAAACAAGTCTAATAATTTAAAATTATTAGACTTGTTTGTGATTTACCAAAATCTTTAAAAAATACGGTGGTAAAACCGCAACAAAACTACAGGACGAAACTTTACATTTGTGTACACAAACTTTCTTTAGTTATAATACCATTTTACACATATGAGTTATGTAGCCAAGTTATTCGTTTTTGGTCAAGAACGAGAAGTTGTGAATGCAGCAATTACTTATCATCGATTAGTAAACAATCAAACAGGAAAAGCGGGATACGAGCCTCAAGGAGGGCTTATTGATCTAGAAATGTTATCCAGTTATGATGATGATATTTTAGCTAGATGGGTAATCAATGAGCCAGAAGATAAACTTTGTATCTTAACTAAAGGAGCATTAGTTTTTTATAAAGAATCATTTGATAATCCACCTGCTTTTACATACAAGTTTAACGATGCAGCATTAATAAAGTATAGCGAAGTGTTTTCTGCTGAAGATGATACACCTATGACGCTCAAAATGACTATTTCTCCAGCCATTCAAGAATACAAAGAACAAACAGTCGTTAAACATTGGCAAGAAAACTGGGTACCTCCTAGTGAGAAAGAGCCTTACCAATCCCCTGTAGTTGAAGATAAAAGACCTAAAAAGTGCATCATTAAGTTTAAAGCTGATAGTGATGATATTCGCGAAGGAAACTTTGGATTTGATGCCATCCCTAATAAATATAAAAATTTATTAGTAGATAGCTCCAAAGTAGCTGATTTTGAAAACGAATATGATCCTATTGAAGTAGAAAATGAACGATATTTTCCTCCTTGGGTAAGCATGCGTAAGGGGCAAACCATAACATTAGAGTTAGACAAAAGTTTAAGACATGAAGAGGAATACAAAGAGGTTAAATTTGAAGAACATCCCGATTTTACTTTTGAACCTATAGGTAAAAAAGACAAGTCTGTACCGCTCATAGAAGCTAAAAAAGTACGTATCACTTGCCATAACTACAATGCAACTACTATACAGATCAAAGTACTTGCTGACGGAAAAAATGCAGGCGCTATCAATTTTTGGTATCCGCATCCTAAATCCATTAAGCTAGAATGGTGTTTTGTGGAGATTACAGGGAATAGAAATGATAGAAAAAAATTAGTAAATCTAATCGATTTAGAGAAATTAGAGAAATTAATCAAAAAAGGATTTAATCCTTCTTTGATTAATATTATTTCACAAAATCAAATAGCATCTATTATAGATTTACATCCTTATAGACAAAAACTAAAAGAAAGAGGTTTTCTTAAACAAAAAAATAGTGTCGGTAAGTATATAGAGCATAATAGATTTAATATACTTAGAGGTTATATAGGGAGTAAACACAGAGCTAATTCTGAAATTTTAACTATCTATTTTATCAATCGAAAATGTATTGACAGTAAATTAATAAAAGAAGATGGTACTTTTGATATGATAGGCGGATTGTCCCCAACAAATGAAGGAACGGCTTATATGGTACTCAATGAACATGATCGTCTAGATGATGAAAATATTATACATGAGCTTATGCATTCCTTAGGTCTAATGCATGTTTTTAAAGAAACTCCCAAAAAGGACATTATGAAAAAACATATTTTTAAGGAACGACAAACAAAAAACTTTATGGATTATAAAAATGCCAAACGTAATGTGCATAAATACCAATGGGAACAATTACATAAATATTCTAAATTTAAATAGTCATGAGAATATTTATTATTGTCTTAAGCCTTTTATTTTTATCATGTGCTTCTTATAAATCTTTTATCACTTCAGATAATATTTGTAATTATAATAGCTCTTTATTTTATATAAAAAATGAAGAATATAGTGCATCAAATATTGACTATAAAAATAAGAAGAAGAATTTTGTTTTATTTGAGAATAAAGAAGAATTAGAAAAACTCATTTTGTGGGGAAATGAAGAACCTATTACTGTAACAAAATATATGAAAAAAAGTAGAATAGGAAAATCGATAGAATATGATTATTCTACAGGAAAAATATTAAATATTGAGTTCTTTTATTTAGATGGTTTAATAAACATAGGTCAAAGTAAATATTTTGATGAACAAGGCAATATAACCAAAGTAATAGACCACGAAACAGGTTATAAAATTTGTTGGAAAGAAGCTATAGAGATTGTAAAACATAAATTCAGACGTAAACTAGCTAAATATGATAGCGTTTCTTATGTTTTATATCGCCCAAACAAATTAGATTTCCCTAATCATAGACCTAGATGGTCTGTTGGTATTATTGAATACCCAGAGGATAAAATAGATGAAACCACCTATTATAAAATAGATGGCATTACAGGTAAATATTTAGGAAAGTATACTCTTAGGATGGGAATGCATAATTAATAATATCTTCTAAACAACACAAAAAGCCACTATAATAAGCATTATAATGGCTTTTGGTGTTGTTGATTACAACTATAGATATTTCTTTATAAGAAGCTTTAATGATAGCTGTAATCTCGTTATAAGTGTTTTTAAAACAGTAAAAACAAAATAATAGTACTTTGATTTTATGAGGATTAAACAGAAATGTTTAATTGATTATATATATTTATGGTTTTAACGTATTAAAAATGATTATTACACATATTTTTACAATTTTGCACCACTATAATATCTCTTCATAATAGGTTTAAATAATGATATATATCTGCCGTTTTTAAGAAATAATTAAGAATAAAATATTTTCTAAAACACTGATTTTTATTAAAAAAATTGCAAAATTACCGCAAAAATAATTCAAATTCACTATAGTTTTTTAGCGAATATCAAGCTAGTTTTGTACTGTAAATCAAAGTATTATATAAGCTTTTGCTTTATGTAAATATAAACTAATTTAAAAAAACTATATATCATGAAATTAAAATTAACATCTGTAAGCTTTCTTTTATTATTTTTAGCAACACCTATTTTTATTTCTTGCGAAAGCGAGAGTATTCAAGAAGAAAGTAGTTTATATGAAACCATTAACAGATCAGCAATCGACAAAGAAGATGCAGGAGCAATTGGAGATAGAGATCCAGAAGACACAGACTCTAACGATTAAAAGGATATTAGTTGTTTTTATTGTTATATGTGTCTTTATAGGAACTTTCGTTCTTACTTTTTCGCAAGTTTTTTTTAAAAATGATAATGATAATGTTATTGAGGCAAGAAAAGAACATGTATTAATCAAAAAAGAACGGAATAATGTAAAAAAAGAATTACATCAATTAATCTATAATTTACAAGATGGTATAATTGACACAAAAACTTTTACCAATAAAATTAAAAAATTAACACCGTTGTATAAAAAATTAGAAACTAAATCAACGGTGTTATTTAATGAATTGATACAAGAAAAAGAAAAGCAAAAAGTGTTTGGATTTAAAAGCTTTAAGATTTTCATAGCTAATATAAGCATGCCAATTTTAGCAATAAATCTAAGTTTATTTTTAGTTTTTTTTTATTTAAAAGAAGAAGATCGATTTTTAAAAAAAATTACACTTCCAATATCTCTATTAGGTCTTCTTTCTAGTACTTTCTATTTTGCATGGGCTTTATATCCAAATAAAGACTTTTCTAAGTTCACGTATTTAACATTATTACTCTCTTTTAGTATAACAAGTTCTATTATAGCTTTTTTTTTAGTAAAGTATTTCTATATATTATTAACATTCGATTTTAAATTTAAAATCCAAAACTTATTGAAATTTATAATATATGATATTAAATACAAGTACATAAAAAAAGAAGATCAAAAAGAATACATACAAGATTATCTTGAAGAAATAAATAAATTATCATAATAAAATGAGTGAAGCTAAAAAGTTTAAAAAGAAATTTAATAATGATATAAATCAACTTATATTAATACCTAATAGTTTAGAAAAAGAAATTCAAAATGATATCGAACACTGTTTAGAAAAACAAGAAGCTGAGCTTACAATTTTAATGGACGAGATTTATCAAAAAGCAAAAACGCATTTTAACTCTATGGCAGAGTTTAAAGCTTATATGATTAAAAATATAGAAATTAAACCAGAGTGGTTATAATTAAATAAAAGCAATCTATAGGTTTAATATTTAGCCTTATTAATAGTATGTAATGCCATTAGTGCTGCGTGTTTTTCTACGATATTAGAGAAAACTTTTATCTGCATTAATTCGTCTTCATGTCTAGCACAAAAAAATGCCAATTCTTCCATTGTTTTAAACTGTAAAGCATCTGTTGTTTTTACAAATTCCTTAAGATCATTACGCTCAGTAAAAAGCATATAAGCATCATCTAATTTACCTAATACCCATAATGGATTTACTTCTCCCTCAAAGGCTTCCATAATACCTTTATTAACCTTTTCTCCAGCTTTCTTTTTCCCACTTAAGATATCACTAATAGTTTGCGCAGATACTCCTATTTTATTAGCAAAAGCCCCTTGTTTCAGTTTATAATGTAGCATTAATTTTTGTATCCTTTCTCTCATAAATATTCTGTAAGAATCTCGATATATCATTTACTCTAGCAAAATAAGAAATTATTAGATATTATATACTATCCATAAAGGTGATTGTTGATAAGGCTTACTTTTAATTATATATAAGTATTTTAATTAAAAATACGTGGTAAAACCGTATGTAATAAACAACCATAACTACTACTTTTGTTTTTTTATCAAAATAATAAGCAATAACTTATATTTATTATTATAAACTAACATTATTCTGTAAGCATGGAAAAAACAAAAATAGAATCTAGTAAAAAATCTAAAAGTATTATGGTAGCAATTTCTGTAGGAGCTTTTGTTTTATTAATATTTACTATAGGGTTTCTGCAAGTATTTTTCCCTACAGATAGTCAAGCGGTTATAGAGGCTAGATATTTACATAAGCAAGTAAAAAAAGAACGCAATGCAGCTGAAGATGCACTTAAAAAATTAGTTTTTGATTACAATCAAAAAACAATAACAAAAGAGTTTTTTGATAAAGAAATAGCTTCTCTAATTCCACAATATGAAACCTTACAAAAGAAATCCAACATATTATTTAACAATCTATTAGATAAAAAAAAGAAACAACGTTTCTTCGGTTTTAAAAGTTTTAAAATATTTTTAGGGCACATTAGTATGCCAATTACAAGTAGTTTATTAGGTCTTATTTTATTATTCCTCTTTTTCAAAGAAGAAGATTCTTTTTATAAAAAAATATTACTATCTATAAGTTTTGTAGGTATAATAACAGGATTCTTCTATATCATATGGGTCTTTAATCCTAATAAAGATTTATCTTATGAATTATATTTAAGTTTATTGTTAGTATTTAGCTTAATAGGTTTTTTTATAGCGTTTATTGCAACAAAATACTTTTATTATATAACACAAACAGATCTCAAGTTAAGCATACAAAGTTTACTACACTTTATAGTATCAGATGT
>CANMKX010000070.1 GCA_947498595.1 uncultured Aquimarina sp. | reverse complement strand
TCACATATTAATCAGGGAATATTTTGAATTTTAAACACCGTATAAATTTCAAATTAATCTAAATAAATGTTTTACCGCATGTTACTTATGGTAATACCACGTATTTTTATAATTCATTCAAATTCTAACTCTAAAGCACTTGTAATAATTTTTTTAAGCTGTACTTTTATTCTAAGAAAATGACATTTTAGAATCTTTTTCCTTCTTATAAAATAAACTGTCGTAGTTATTATTAATGTATTGCAATTCTTTGTATACCTTCTCATAACTCTTAGATAATTTCAATTATCTATTGCTTGTTTATTCTTTTTTGATAGAAATCTTCTTCACTGTCATTTGATACAATCACTTTATATTTTTTAATACTAGTCCTAAAAAATATAAAGATTATAAATCAATTAATTCATTACATAAAAAAATCAAAAATTATGGGATCATTTAGAGCCTCTTTAGAAATTGGTGGAAAAGAATTTGACGTATTATATTCTGAATATATCTTCAGTAGAGATACAGATAAAAAAGGAAAAGTTTCTTCAGGAGTATTTGGAGGTAGAATCACAGTAGAGATCGAATCTACAGAAGATACATCTGTTATAGAAGCGATGTTAAACAGCCAATTCAAATCTACTGAAGGGAAAGTTGTTTACAAGAAAACAGACGAAGATGCAAAAATGAAAGAGATCGAGTTCAAAAATGCATACATCGTATACTACAAAGAAATTTTGGACGTAAACAACGGTGTGCCAATGAAAATTCGTTTCACATTATCAGCAGAAGAAATGTCTGTAGGAAATGCTGCTATCGATAACCGTTGGCCAGTAGCTTAATTATTCTAGGTAACATTACTTTTTAGTAAGGCTATCTACTATAATTAAAAAATCGTATGCAATTCTTATATATTCAGTAAGGATTGCATACGGTACTATATTTTTTATTCTATCATCTAATCAATATCTATCATCATCATGATAAAGCCCAAAACTTCTATCAGTATCAATGGGGAATTTCTCTATACTTTTGAACAAATCACCTTAAATCAAGCTATTAACAACCACCATTCTTTTAGTATTATTGTCGATTATGACAGTATAGAAACACAAGGAACTCATACACTAGATGCTTCTAAAAAATGGTTGGGTAAATCAGTTGTCATTAATTTTAATGAGATGGAATTTGTTGGAGTGATCACTAGTATCAAACTCCGACACGATAACGGGTATGATGGTAAACTTGTAATAAGTGGATATTCTAAAACTATTTTATTAGAAAGCAAACCACATATGCATTCTTGGTTGCATACATCATTAAAGAGTATCGTTACAGATACTGTCAATGCAGCAGGTATTGAAGCACAAATAGCACCACTATTTACTTCTGAAATTGAATATCAAGCGCAATACCAAGAAAGCCATTTTAAGTTCATACAACGCATGGCAAAACAATATAATGAGTGGTTATATTATGATGGAGTAAAATTAATATTTGGAAAACCAAGCTTAGAAGCTCCTATTATTGTAGAATATGGCGCAGATATGGATACGATTAATATTGCCATAGAGACAATTGCTAGCGGAATCACTAATTTTACTTATAATTCACTGGATGATAATATAAATGAATCAACAACCAAAGGAGAAGTCGTTGGGTTGAATGAATTAGGGAACTATGCTTTCGAAACTTCAAAAGAATTGTACCCTATCAATACTACCGATCATAGCATCACAAGAACAAAAGATAAAAGTGAGATCGATAGGATTAACAAAAATAAGCAAGCCAGTACACTTGCCAAAGCAAACGTACTTACAGGAACGAGTACCAAACAAGGATTAACTGTTGGTACAGTGATCAAAGTAACATCGGCTCGATATACCAACGGAAGCTTTGATGTTAAAAATTATGGAGAATATATAATTACCAAAATCAAGCATGAAGCTACAGGTTTAAGTGAATATACCAATAGCTTTGAAGCCATTGCTTCAGGAATAGAAATCTTACCAGAACCTGAAGTAGTATTACCAGAATCTCATCCGCAAGTTGCTACGGTATTGTCTAATGATGATCCCAAACAGAAAGGGCGTGTACAAGTACAGTTTCTATGGCAAGCCAAAGAAATGAGAAGTTCTTGGATACGTGTGATGACCAATGATGCAGGAAGTAGTGATCATCATACTCAAAATAGAGGGAGTGTTTTCATTCCAGAAGTTGGAGATCAAGTAATGGTAGGGTTCCGTTACAATGATCCTAATCGACCTTTTGTCATGGGAAGTTTATTTAATGGAACTACAGGTGCAGGAGGAAAAGATAAAAATAATTACAAAAGTATCATCACCCGTAGCGGACATACCATTCAATTTAACGATACCGATCGTAGTGAAAGTATTACGATTACTGACAAAAGCAATAATATTATTTTTATTGATACAGCCAATAAAAACATCAAAATAAGTGCTCCTGAAACTATTGATATTGAAGCTAAAAACATCAATTTCAAAGCAGCTGAAGCCATTACGTATCAAGCTAAGAATATGGATTCGCAAATTAGCGAAGATTATACTTTAGGCATCGGTAATAATATGAATACCGTTATTGAGCAAAATTACGATTTAAAAGCTACTGATATAACCGAAACTATTGAAGGAAACAAAGCCATAGATATACAAAATAGTTTGAATATTAATGCGTCTGAAGTTGCTATGGTAGCAGGAAACGGTGATATCAATGTACAAGGTGCAGGTGTCGCTACTTTTCAAGGAGGTTCGGATGTTAAAATCAGTAAAGGATAGCCTATGTTATATATACAAGACAGAAAATCTCCGTATGTATATGAAAAAAATGAAAAAGCTGTTTGTTATGATTTTAGTATTAATGAATATACACAGCTACATGAACATATCATAACAAATAGCTATCAGCAACAATTACAAGTGACCTTGGAGGCTTTAACCTATAATGCCTTTACGTTTAAAATTGCTACAGTTGCTCATCAATATACATTGGATACTTCTTTAAAAAAACAGGAATTATTAATACAACAACTCAGTGATTTCACAAGCTCTTTAGAACTTGCTGTTGATACCAGTGGAACTATTAGTAAGGTTTTAAATTACGAAACCATCAAAGAACAATGGAAGATGGCACTCCCTAAATTAAAACGACAACATCAAGGAATTTTAACTCATGGATATCTAGAGGCTGTAGGGAGAAAAATAAATCACGAACAACGGTTCACTACTGATTTAAAACAATATCGATTATTCGGAATTCTATTTAATGAGCTTTTACGGATTCCTTTTGATGATGCTTCTATAAAATCAAGATCTAGAACTTTTACAAACACCATACACAGCTTACCTATACATATTACAGAACAGTTAAGTTTAGCCGAAGAAGATTTAAATACGAATTTACTGACCTATAAAATTACAGGGGAGTTACAATCTATAGATACTGAAACTATAGAGCGAATCAACAAATACTTCACCTATTACAACATAGGAACTGCTCCTATGTATATAGAGGAATATAGTGGTTATTATAAAATCAACAAATATACTGCATGGACAGCCAAAGCTGAAATCACCTGTACTTTAAGTAACGGACGTGGGTATAGAAGACAATTACATTTTTTATTAGAAGACAAAGATTATGAGTAAAAACTATGTATGTGATGGTGCTAAAATTGAATGTCAATTATGTACCAAACCTGAAGGAACTTTAACAGTAACTTCTAATCAAATTAAAATACAAGGACAACTCTTTGCTAATGAAAATGATAAAGGGAAACCGAATCTTGTTTTTCAAGGAAATTGTAAAAAAAGCCCATATCAAGCATCTCCTTGTCAAGGTGTAATCGCTCCTATTGCATGGCAAAACACAGCTGATACATTGATACAAGATGGCAAAGCGCTATTAGAAAACTCAACGATTATGTGCGGTTTTGGTGGTGCTCCTATTAAAATAACGGATCATTTACAAATCAACCAACCCACCGAATTACAACCTTTAATTGCTCCTGTTATATTGCCTATAGAAGATCCTGAATATTTAGCATTACAATGGCTAGATACCGAAGATCAAATAATCACTGAAAATGCTATTGACCAACAACATACCATAAAACTTAACACCTTAAACATTTTACCTGGAGAACGCGTATCGTTTAATCTATCTGAAAATGACACGATCAAGGTTAGAAACAATCAGGAAAAAGTGATGATTGAAGCTACCGTTAATCATCAAGGAGAAGCGATCATCGAAATACAAAATACGGCTCAACAGGAGGACATCGATAAAACTACCAAAGATACTCCATTGATAGAAGAAATGTACTGGGTCGATAGCCATGGTAATATTATAGAAGATGCTTCTTCTGGTCAACAAATAGGGCTTTATATAAAAGTTGCTAATCTAGAAGAAGGAGAAGAACTTTCTATTAGTTTAGATGATCCTAATGAAAACAGAATCTCTTTAACAGGAATTGTAGATGCTGATGGCATTGTACTTTTAAAGTAATATAAATCATGACTAAATTAAATTATATATTCATTTTGTTATTAGGCTTATTAGCCTTACAAAACTGTAAATCGCAACAGATTAGTATTTCTGATACTAATAAAAATAATATAGTAAATACTGCTCTTGATTCGGTTTCTTATAAAATAATTAATGATTCTCTTTATTGTAAAGCTCTTGGAGAATATTATCATTTTCAATTTCTAAAAGTTAGACATGACAATAAAATTGTTGAAGGTCGTATAAATAGCTTTTTGGTTGATTATGATATAGAAACGCGAAGTATAAACCTCAAAAATATAAGCAACAAAGAATACATTCATAGACTAAAAGAAATTGTTAGAAATAATTGCAATACAGAAACTGACATTTCTGGATGGGAAGTTATTAATACTGAATATGATGTAACTCTAAACGAAAAAAAAATGTTAGGCATAAAACTTAATTGGTTAGTCGATGGTTTTACTCACTCTAATCAAGAGTCCTTTAATTTTGATTTAATAACAGGAAAAGAAATTATCACAAAAAAGATTTTCAATAAAAAAACAACCAAACTACTAAATTCTTTGTCCTCTTTTTTATTGGATGAAATAAACTCTCATTTAAAATCTATTTTGAATAATGATGACTATTCCAAAATGAATAAAGAAAATTATAAAGAAGAGTTCAATGAATATATTAATAATGGAAAGTATTTAATATCAGAGATTCCTTCATGCTATATTACAAAAGAAGGTAATACTCTAGGAGTTGAATTTCATCTTCAGTATGAAATGATGGCTGGATACAATCATGGAGCTTACACTCCTTTCTTTTTTTCATTTGAAAAATTGAAACCTTATTTAACTGAAGACTTTATAACATTTATAAGTTTAAATTAAAATTATGTCAGCACAAGTAAAACAAAAAAAAACTTATATACCATCGGTAAGTTATGCAGGTCAAATCTTAAAATATCAAGATACACCATTAACGGTAACCAATACAGAACCTTATAAATGTAATTATTGCAGTGATGAAATTACTATAGATCAAATTGAAAAAACGTTATCTAATGATAAATGTCTTACAAATAGTCAAATCAAATTTATAAATAAAATCCTCCCATATATTAATAAATATAGAACAAAATATAAATTAGATACTTGCTTACGTAAAGCTCATTTTATTGCACAAATTGGAGCTGAAATGGGTTTTAAAGAAAGTAATCTTATAGAAAAAACTAGTTACCATCATTCGGGATTATATCTCTTTAAAAAATTCACGGGAGAACAAGAGATTAATGATACTATCTTAAATTCATTAAAAAAACATCTGACCAAAATATTTAAAATTACCGACAAAGATGGAAAAACTATCATAAAAACTAATGAACAATTAAAATCAGTGCTAAAAGACAATAAAGTTATTGTTAATGATAAAGAATT
>CANMKX010000069.1 GCA_947498595.1 uncultured Aquimarina sp. | reverse complement strand
CCCTATGCTAAATTAAAATTGGGAAAGAATAACTATATTGAACCTTTAGATATTTAAGCAGTTCTAATTTGGGGAAGTCGACAGACTGAGATTAAAAACAAGTAAAATCCACTTAATTTTTTACTCTTACTTTTGGCTACAATTCGATCATATATAGCCTTACATGAATCGATTATATTTATAAATATTAAAGCGGTATATAAACAGTAAATCTCTAAATTTGAAATTATCCTTCTTACTAATTCTAAAATCAAAAAAAGAATCTTTCAAATGAAGTAAAATCCATTTTGAAACTGCTTGATATTGACTATATTTAATTTTTATATCACTATAAAACAACGAGTAAGGGTTTCTACACAGACTCATGTTGTAGGCAATTAAATTAAAGAATTATGACAACAAAAGAAATTCTAAAGGAGCTTCAAAAATATGGAGATGAAAGAACCAAAAATACATTAATGAATCATGGAGCTAGAGAACCTATTTTTGGCGTAAAAGTGGCAGATCTTAAAAAAATACTCAAGATGACCAAAAAGAATCATAAACTTTCATTAGAATTATACGGTACCGGAAATTCAGATGCAATGTATCTGGCTGGTTTGATGGCTGATGAAAAGCAAATCACGAAAGCGCAACTGGAAGATTGGGTAGACAAAGCATACTGGTCTTATTTGAGTGAATATACAGTACCTTGGGTTGCCGCTGAAACAGAATATGGATTTGAACTTGGTCTAAAATGGATCAAGTCAAACAAAGAGACAATTGCTGCTGCTGGTTGGGGAACATTAGCTTATTACGCAGCAGTAAAAGAAGATAAAAATCTGGATATCAAAATCTACATCAAACTACTCAATACAGTTAAAAAGGAAATTCACAGTGCCCAAAACAGGGTTCGATATACCATGAATGGTTTTGTGATTGCTGTAGGAATCTATATAGAAGAGTTAACTGAAAAATCAAAGGAAGTAGCAAAAGAGATAGGTAAAGTTAGTGTGGATGTGGGAGGAACTGCTTGTAAAGTGCCACTCGCAGATGAATATATAACTAAAGCTATTGACAAAGGCCGAATAGGTAAAAGCGTAAAACAGCAAGATGTTAAAAACGAATACTACTGTCAACAAAGAACTGAGGTTAAAAACAAGTGAAATCCACTTAATTTTTTACTCTTGCCTTTGGCTATAATTCGATCATATAAAGTCTTACATGATCAATTATGTTTATAAATATTAAAGCGGTATATAAACAGTAAATCTCTAAATTTAGAATTATCCTTCTTACTAATTCTAAAATCAAAAAAAAGTAGCTTTCAAAAGAAATAAAAACCCATTTTAAAGCTGCTTGATATTGGCTATATTTAGCTTTTATAAAATGATAAAATAACAAACAGGGGTTTCTGCGCAGACTCACGTTAGACACAAGCACAGTAAAAGATGAAGAAAATATCGGAAGAGCATTTTGATAGAATGAGAATGATGGTTAGAACCTTCAAATCCAGCTCTATAAAACACCCAACATTTCTTCCTGAATTTAAGGCATCAAAATCGATTAATGAAATTATTGAATCTACTATCAAACCAACCGAAGAAACTTTTTCTGAAATATTAAAAATTTTAAGCGAAATAGATTTAACGGAACACTATAATAGTTCTCAATGGTATGACTATAAAATTCATTTAAATGCCATATTACGAGAGAATGGATTTGAAAAAAACATCTTATAAATAATGAAAACTTCATCAACCTCTCTTTATAAAATTCGAAAAACACATTGGGGTATCTATATAAAAATTACGGCTAACACTGAAAACAGTAACCAAGGACAAAGAATATCTGAGAATATATTCTTGGAATATCAAATTGACAATATAAATTTAATAGAAGCGGAAAAAGATTTCCTAAAAGCTGGAATTAAGTGGGTATGTCCTAATATTGAGGCGAAAATTAAATCTGCCACAAAAATTACACTTACAAAAATTGAACTAAATGAATGTGATTATCAAATTGAGGGAATGTTTTATGGCATTGCTTTTTGGGCTTCTGAACATTTCGAATTTGATTTACCTGAATATGATTACTCATATGATAAGAAAAATAACACATATATATTCTCTGATCTTTATAACGAATAAAATAGCCTGTGTCTAACATTATATATAAAAGCAAAGTTTAGTAGTGCTGGAACGAAAGGTTTTTTCCTTTTGCAATGGCGCTAAATTTTTATAAATTAAACAAGAAATAAAAATGCGTAGATAGATCGATTGGTTCAGGACTACTTGACTTGCTCCGATTCATATATTTACGTTAGGGTAAATTATTAAATGAAAACATTTAAAATATTATTATTACTGACACTTCTAATCTCATGTGAAAATCAGAGTAAAAAGAATGATCTTGCTAAATCAGACTTAAGTGTGCAAAATAAAGGTTTGGATTTAGAAAATCTAAACAAGGCTAAAGTTTCTATTAAGTATTTTATTACTAAAGATTGGTTGAAAGATTCTGGCGCATATCAACCTATTAATTGGAGTAAATTAGAAACTATAAATGGACTTGATTTCAAATATAAAATCGCTCATCAATTTAAAGGAATGTCTAAATTTTATACTAAAACAAAAGTTATTGATTCTCTAGTAATTTATGATATGACTTTTAACATCTCAGATCAATATAAAGTCATTTCCGCGACTCAAACGGACGAATATTCTGAGCATTATGATAAACAAGGTTTACCTTACCAAATGTTCAGTAATAAAGAATTACAAAAGATTGGACTGAAATATGACTTTGATATGATACTTTATGAGAAAAATAAATTATCATTTGTTGGAAGTGATATTGAATTTCCAAAGACCATTGGAATGTCAAAAGAAAAATGGTCTTCTGAAAATTCAATCAAAATAAGTCCTGAATTGATTAAAATGACGGATACAATTGAATATTATACTGACTTAATTGGAGATGACGGTATTCAATTTGTTTTTAAAGAAGGGAAATTAAACGAAATAAAAAATATACCCTAACAACTAAGCATTCAGATACTGCTCTACGAGCAGTCTGAATGCAGTGTTTACTAAAATCTACGTATTGCTAGCGATTTAAGGCTATGGATTTTACGGAGCTTTTTCTTAGAGGGATTAGAGCTAACAAAAGTTCTCTTACTGAAGATATAAATTTGATTCACATACTTATAACATTATTTTTTTTATTGAAAAATCCATTTTAAAACCGTTAGATATTGGCTATATTTAGCTTTTAAGAAATAAAGGTGTTCTACGCAGACTCACGTCATAACAATTCAGAAGAGTAAAATCATGAGTATTGAAGATCTATTAATAGGTACAGCAATTGGAGATGCCTTTGGTGCTGGAGTTGAATTTCAGGATAGGGATTGGATATTGAAAAATGTTGATTTTACACAATTTGTAAATGCACGTAGCAAAATAAAAGTATCCGCAGATAAAATTGATGTATTTACCGAAAACTACACGCCCTGGGACTATACTGATGATACCGAAATGACCTTAGGAGTTATTAATGCTCTAATCTCGAATAAGGGTTTTACGGAAGATCTCTTAGTTTTAATGTGGAAACAAGAATATCAAAGAGGAATAGAATTAAAAGGATTTGGCAGAAATGGGCACGGCTCTATGAGGTGGTATTATTCTAAAGAAAAAAGTATAGAAGAAATTAGAAATTTTCAACGAAATAGAAAAAATCCCGGAAACGCCCCAGCAATGCGAGCTGTACCACTTGGCCTAATCAATGAAAAACTGATTAATCAATATTCTGAAATAAATGCAAATGCAACGCATCCAAATAAAATTGCCATACTATCTAGTCAGTGTATTTCACACGCTGCCAACTATTTATTAATTAAAAACAAAGACCCCAATGAAATCATAAATTACTGCATGAAAACGGTGAATCTCAATTCTGAATATATTAATTACTTAAAAAAAGTCAACTTAATAACCTTAGAAAAACCATTAACGGAAAAAGATTATTCTACTCTCTGCGGTAGCCAGCCCATTAAGTCCCCCTATTTCCTACCTGGAATCAAAGGAGTTCCTTCTGATTCTAAATTTACTACTGGTTGTGTCCTTTATATTCTAAAAAAGAGTAAGACACCCTTTGAAGCTTTAAAACTATCGATTCAACTTGGGGGTGATGTAGATTCTATTGCCTCTATCACTACGGGTATTCTAGCAGGAAAAATGGGACTTAAGAGTATACCAAAGTTTATGATAGATAGTGTAGAAGGAATTGAATATTTAAAGGAAATAGCAAAGAAATTCAAATCAAAAATAGTTTATGAAACACATTAGGATTACCTCAACAATAACCATTTATTTTTTGTTACAGATGTTATTCCTACATCAAAACATAACGGTGTTTAAACTGAATAATTTTACAAGAAAATGAACGATTTAAATAAATATATTTCGATTTATAAAGAACAACTAAAGAAAGGAGACATATTAATAGCCTACAACGAATTAGTCAAGTTTGTTATGAAGTTGAGAACTAATTTCATTAAAGATCTTTCTGATCAGTACTCTTTTACTGGAATTCTTCACGGATATATGGACTATACATATTTCTACTATTCTAACGATTTTTTAAAAAGTAAAAAACTAAAGTTTGGGGTTGTTTTGAATCATTTAGAAATGAGGTTTGAGATTTGGCTTTTGGGAAATACTATAGCTATTCAAAAAAAATATTGGAACCTATTGAAAATGACAAAATGGAATAAAGACAAAACAGAAATTCCTAAATATTCTATTCTTGAAATTACTTTGATTGAAAACCCAGACTTCAATAATCTAAGCGTACTGACTGAACAAATAGAGATTAAAATGATTCAAGCTTCAGATGAAATACTGGATTATTTAAAATCATTAAATTAGTAGAAAATAATTAAATATTCAAACTACTCGCAACTCAATATCTTAATGTAATATTGATTGTATACAATATATAATTTAAACAACAGTTAATACGTAAAAAGCAACGTGACATTCTATTCTGCTACGATATATAAATAAAAAACTTTGGTTAATTACATCATAAATGAAAAGAAAATTGTCAAAATAAACTACATTGTGATTTCTCTCTATCTATTGACTGGAGGGATTTATTTGGGCAACTTATAAGTTTTCAATTATTTCGCAACAAGATGTAAATCAAATTTTATTCGTACTCACTTTCGTTGAGCCATACTCTTTATTTTTGATGTATTATAAAAGACTTAGAATTCCTTTAGTTTCATTAATATGGTTTTGTATTGGATTCAATGGTTCTTAATTGACAAATTAAAATATAATTCTAATGTTGACTCTGTAATTGGAACTTTGCAGAATACGAGTTAAATCTATTAGTTATGATGATGATTTTTACTGTTTTTTAGATTTTCTAGCCTCTTGATCACAAAACAGGAATTTATGATAGCCACTTCGTTTTCACCTAGAGACAATAGAAAATTAAATTTCTTTGACTATATCTTTACATCTACAGGATTATTATTAATAACAATTGTTATTACAAAATTATAAACTTAATACTTTGTAAATCTAACAGATCCATTACTAATAATAAGATTGAAGATTGAAGCTTGACTTTGTTTTATTTTAATAGTGTACTGAAAATTAATTACATTGAATTCACCCTATTATACATATATAAAACCTCTAGTTTCATAATTGTGTAAAATTTAAAAAATTAATTAATAAAAAAATATCGGGGTTGAATTCAACCCCGATATTTTCAAAACTTACACAGTTTATGAGATACTGTCACCTCTATTTTTATATACAAATAATTTTAACAGTACATACTCTCTTCTCTATTCAATAATTATTCTAAAAACATCTGAGCTTTTTCTAATCTTTTTTGAAAAGATTTCAATTGTGGGTCATTATTTTTTATAGCTAGTTCGACTGCTTTTGTAAAACTATTTACAGCTTTTTTATAAGTTTTACATTCTAAATAACCTTCCCCCAAGTAGTTTAGCCCCTTAATAGTTCGGAGTGTAATTTTAAATTTCAAACTAATATATTAGAGATATGAAATACAAGAA
>CANMKX010000068.1 GCA_947498595.1 uncultured Aquimarina sp. | reverse complement strand
AATGCTTGATTTACTTTTTGCAACAATTGTTTGGCTGCTACTTCTTTAGGGATTTTATGTTGATAAAACTCTTTAATATAAAATCGTATAATATCTGTATCCGTTCCTTTTTTAGACCTCGTTCGTTTGTCATAAATTTTTGAATTGTTCCTAATGGAAACTTTAATTTCTCTTCTAAGGCTTTTATTTTCAATACCGAGCGATTCGCTTTTAACCACTGTTCTACCAGACTACGTTTTGCTTCTTGTGTCATATATTCATTCTTTTAGAAAAGAAGTAATTACCAAAAATATTCCTTGCATCATCAGTAATCAGCTACTCGTTTTCGCAATCAATACATCTTTAATGTTTACGATATGTACTTAAAAAATGGAAAAATTCACCTGTTAATCATATTACTTTTTCTATTGGATCATTTTATGCATATATCTATTAAGTAACTTTTGAATCTTCGCTAATGCTTCTTGCTTATTTATTTCTTTATTATAAAACCGATCTATCCACTCATAAAGCATAATTTCATAAGGTTGGTTTCTTAATAGATTTTTTAAAAACTCTAACGAATCCATCCCTATTGTTTCTACGATATAACTTAAGTAGGCTTCTTTTTTCTCTATGAGATTTATCTCATATTCTCTGCTTTTCTCCTTGCTTAAATTCATATCTTAGTGAGTTTTTAATAATAAGTACATGAAAAATTAAAATTTCATGTACTTAGTTGTATTAGACACACAAATATACCAATAATTTCGCCATTACCAAAATTAACGGTAAAATATTTAACCTATGAATTACTTTGCTCAAAATATAAACTTACTTTTAAAAAAAGATAAATTAAATCAAAAGACTCTTGGCATTATTATCGGTAAGAAAAGAAGTGTAGTTGGTTCTTACATTAGAGGCGAATCGCAACCGAATATTGATATTTTAATAATTATTGCTGAACATTTTCAAATAACTCTTGACCTACTTATTCGTAAAGATCTTTCAAAAATAGACTTAAGTGATATGACTCCTGCTGCTCTTACAGAAGAAGAAAACATTCTAATTGAAATGAGAGATAAAATTAATTACATACACAAATCTATTTCTAAAAATGATGCTAAAGTAGCACTAGAAGATTTAAGTATATTAATTGATAAAAAACCTAAAAAAGATATTTAGTTTTCTTTATTAAAAGATTTTGAATAGAGAAAGTAAAAACTTTGAGGTATAATAAATTCCTTATAGTCGTAAAATCAAGTGTTTTTCAGTTTTTTTAGATATTATTTAATTCTTCATATAGTTTAGTAAATATTTTTTTTTAATCATCATCAATTTTTACTCATACTTAAATTTATATATTAATAAGCTTTAAATAGTAGATACATGAAATTTTAATTTTTCATACATTTGCTTATATCAGACATATAAATATACTGTTAATTATAAAATTGTCGGTGAATATTTAATTTATGAATTACTTTGCTCAAAATATAAGCTTACTTTTAAAGAAGAATCAACTGAATCAAGAAGCTTTTGGAGATATTATCGGTAAGAAGAGAAGTGTAATAGGTTCTTATATTAGAGGTGAATCACAACCTAATATTGATATTTTAATAATTATTGCTGGTCATTTTGAAATAACTCTTGATATACTTATACGTAAAGATCTTTCTAAAATAAACTTAAGTGACATGACTCCTGTTGCTCCTACAGAGGAAGAAAATATCTTAATTGACATGAGAGATAAAATCAATTATATATACAAATCTATCTCTAAAAATGATGCTAAAATAGCATTAGAAGATTTGCGTAAACTAATTGATAAGAAACCTGAAAAATAAATGATTTGAAATTTATAATATATAAAATTAATATAGATGTCATTAAAGTGTTGTAATCTATAAGTTATTATTGTCACCATCGTCATTGGTATCCCTATCATCAATTGTTCCAATTTGTCCTTTGTCGATTGCTTCTTTGAATTTATTTAAACTTTCTGCTTCACAACCTATAAAAAGTGGTGTTGCTAAAAATAAAGAAAAAATACTATACAAAGAAAAAATATGTTTCATAATGTGTGTTTTAGGTTTTATTAATACTCTTTTTTAAAGTAAGAAATACTAAATATAATAACAAATCAAGTGTTTAACTAACGTTCTTTATTAAAAAGATTTTGAATAGATTTTGTTTGCTCTTCTTGTATATCCTTTTCTTCTTTTTTTCTAAAATCTGCTAATAGATTTTTAAATAATGTATAGGCCTCATCTTCGTTTATTATATTCTCTTTGAGTTGGGCTTTCGTTTGAATAGCTAACCTACGTAGTTCTTCATATACGCTATCATCCATCTTAATTTTTTTTCCTGTTTAAGATTTCTTCTGATAAATCCAAAGCTGATTCTAAGAAACGAATTCTTGAAATATTATATTTCTTTTTAAGAATAGTTATTCTCCAACGTAAAAAAAAGCGAACACCTATAGTAATACACAAAGCACTTATGAATAAGCTAATCATATAAATTTTGAGCGGTAAATCTGGCTCAGGCATAAATATCCATACTAAATGAAATATAGAAATAAGCATCATAGTACTAGATAAAAATAATATGGATTTAGAAATATATTCTAATTGTTTAGTATATGAAATTACTAATAAAATTACCGCCACTAATAAAAAACACAAAGGTAAACTTATAGCATATAAAAAGCTTCTAAAAGTCGTAAAACCAAGTATTTTTTCAGTCCTTTTAGTATTACTTAATTCTTCATATAATTTAGAAGACGAATTCTTTTTCCCTTTATATTTTGAAATTAGATTGGGTAGTTCTTTTTTTAATTGATCTACTTTGATCTTATCTTCGTTAAATTCAAAAATTATTTTTTTTAAATCATTATCAGCTTTTTTCCATTCATTCTTTGCTTCATTATGATTTTTTCTAGCCCTATAGATATCACTATTATTAGCAGGAAATAAAATATGTAAAAAAGCCGCTATAAAAACTAATATAGCGACTATATGAACAAATAAGTTTTGTAGACTATAAGTCGTTGTTATCTTCGTTATCTTCTGGGTCTTTGTCTCCTGGGGATGGTATAAGTTCTTTGTCGATTGCTTTTTCGCTTGATTCTCTAAATTCATTTAAACTTGCTTCTTCATTTATACTTTCTATTTCACAACCTATAAAAAGTGGTGTTGCTAAAAATAAAAAAAGAATGTTGTAAAAAAATGAAATACGTTTCATAATGTATATTTTAGGTTTTGTTTTGATTTATTGTACAGTGCTAAAAACTACTTTAAGCAATTGATTTATAGTTCAAAACTAAGTCTATCTTTCTAAAAATAATAGAGTGAAAATCATTTTTTTTCGAAGTACTTTTGTGCCATTTTATACCAAAATCAACAAAATAATGTCCGTGTTTTCACCCAAGTTTTTTCTCAAAACGTCAGATTTTGACTTTAGAGTTCAAAAAAATACTATATTTACCTATAATTAATTGTAAATCAGGTGTATGAAAACCATAAATATATTATGGTTTTACCGTATTTCATATTGCAATAATTTGCTTTATGTCGCACTCAATTAAAGAACTATTTACTCATTATTTAAATAAAAAGAGAAGTCTTTGTTACTTATAAATATTGCTTTCATTTTTTTAAGATTAATCCTAGACGTATATCATATAATAAATAACTTTTTCTTTTTTTGAAAACGTAATTTAAATATTATAGATAAAACAATATTCTCGCATTTATTTTATTGACATTCAAAGACTATATGTTTATTTATTAATATAAATTTTCTTTTCTCGTAGTCAATACGCCATGATTTAAAATTATCATTTAAACTATGTTGAATAACATAGAGACAACACTCTATTTCATCATCATTTTTAAAAGAATGATACCAACATTTTTTATAGCCTTTAGGATATTTAATGTAGTCTAGAATTGTTTTTTTTGTTTTTTTCCACTCAGGAGAAAGCTCTCCCATACCAATATTTTCTTCTAAAAGAACTAAGATGGCATATTCTATATTATTCTTTTGATAAATAATAACATTATACATATTATTATCGTTATCAATTAAAAAATCTTCGTATGGGTCAATTCCTATGAATTGAAAATTTTTAAGCGAATTTATTTTATAAAAACTAGCTCCAACATAAATTGAATCTAAAATAACATTATTTACTATCTTTAATGTGTCCTTTTCTTCTTCTATTGTTTGATTAATAATAAGATTACTGATAGCGAATGCATTATTATTATGTGTCTCTTTACAAGAGAATACACAAAGGAAAAATATAATTGTTAGTATTTTCATTTAACAGAAAGTTTAGGTTTGAAATTTTTAGTTGAACTCTTTTTTCCTTCTTTCATTCGGTTTTTTTGTGTTTCTTTATCAGCCTCTGTCAATTCAATTTCAGTTTTCCAATAAACATAATAAGCGGGGTCTTCTAAATAATTCTTACCACCTTTCATTCCAATAATATAATGAGTACTAAAAATATTAAAATGAACATGAGGATCATAAGTTCCTCCATTAACACCAGAAATACCTGAAAGTCCAATTTTTGTACCAGCTTTTACTTTTTCTCCTTCCTTCACCAAGATATCTTGTAAATGAGCATAAAAAAGATAAATAAACGAATCATTGTCATTGAATTTTGATTTAGTATCTAAATCAGTAGTATATGCATGAGTATATTCTCTTTTTCTGTTTTTAAGTTCCTTTGGCTCTTCTAATTTAAGAGTAATTGTCCATCCATAACCTGTATGCCATTTTCTTTTATAAACTATAGCATTTAAACACGCATATACATTTGAACCTTCTAAAGCAAATATATCTAAACCTGTGTGTAATCGCCCTCTACCTGTACCAAACGTATTACTTTGAGGTTTATATTTCATGCTACTATTCCATAGAGCTATTTGAGGATCATCTACAGGTTCATGCCAATTGTTACCTATCATTTTATAACAATTATCTTTTAAAAAATCTTTTTTATGCATTATACTACTCTTGCAAGCTACAGTAATAAATAAATTAGTTGTTTTTCCTTTTGTGTCATAAAAACCGTTTTTGAGTTTGTCAAGCCAATCTTTATTATCTGTTTGTTTCTTTTTATGTTTCAACTCAATCTCAGCTACAGCATATCCATCTTTAACAGTAGCTTCAATTTTTGTAACTTCTTTATCGTTTTGGATTACTGCAATTTCTTTGTCTTTATCTACTAATAATTGTTCTTTTTCGTAAATATTAAAGACTACATTCTTTCCTTCTAGATTGGTACATGCTGCTACTAATTGTACCTTTTGACCTAAGACTCCTTGTGATATTTTGGTATAATATGGTACGGTAGCTTTTGCGGGTTTCGTTTTGGATGATTTCTTTCTTTTTCCAGCTTTGTCTTTATAATAAATAGGCTGGGGGGGAGCATCGGCTTGAACTTTTTCTTTCTCTATTTCTGCAAAAAAGGCGTCTGCAATATGTTCTTTGCTGGATAAAGTAAGTTTAGAATGTTCGTTATCAAAGGGTAATTGCAAGATTTTCCAATCTGGAAAATGTATGTAGAGTTCTAGGTCTGATCCGTATTTTTCTGAGAAATCAATTTCTGCAAAATAATTCCCTTGTTTGATGGTGGTATCATACCATTTTTTGTATTCGTTGTCTTCGTCTTTAATAGCGTTTTTGTAACGAACTTTATCACCTACTTTGAACTGCTTGATAACGGCTCGATCTTCAATTTTTATACTATTGTTTTTCCATTCGATAAGATCATCGGTAGCAGCTCTACCATAAAAAACTGTTGGGATATTGGGAGTACGATAATAATCTTTATCATAGACCTGCATCTCAATATCTTTATCTTTTAACCCTAACGTTTTTAGATATAAGTAGATGTCCTGTTGGTATCCTGCATGTTTTATTTTTTTTCCTTCAGCATTTAACCAATAGGTTTCAACGATTTCTGGTGCTGCTTCAACAAAACGTGAAGCGGTTGTGTTTTTTCCATCAGCTTTGATTGGATCTCCTAGTAGATATGCCTCTGTACGGATTTTATAGGTGTCCATCCATTTAGAAAATTTTATTTGAAGATTAACTTCTTTATTTTCTGTATCAACTATGACTTGTGCATAATAGTAGCTGTTTTTAAAGATATTTTCTGTAAAATTCTCTTCATCCTGAGGGGTTAAAAAATCGGTTTTATATCCTGTAGATGCAGCATTTCCTTTTTGTACGATTTTTATTGCACCTCGTTTTTTGTG
>CANMKX010000067.1 GCA_947498595.1 uncultured Aquimarina sp. | reverse complement strand
CGAATATGATCCTATTGAAGTAGAAAACGAACGATATTTTCCTCCTTGGGTAAGCATGCGTAAGGGGCAAATCATAATATTAGAGTTAGACAAAAGTTTAAGACACGAAGAGGAATACAAAGAGATTAAATTTGAAGAACATCCCGATTTTACTTTTGAACCTATAGGTAGAAAAGACAAGCCAGTACCACTCATAGAAGCTAAAAAAGTACGTATCACTTGCCATAACCATAATGCAGCTACTACACAGATCAAAGTACTTGCCGACGGAAAAAATGCAGGTGCTATCAATTTTTGGTATCCACAACCTAAATCCATTGATCTAGAGTGGTGCTTTGTGGAGATTACAGAGGAAGGAAATGATGAAAAAAATTTAAAAAGAATATTTAAAATTGACAAATTAAAAAGGTTACTAAAGATAGGATTTAATACTTCTCTAATAGATATAAAAGTATCAAACATAGTACCTAGAATCGTTGACATTTCCTCATTAAACGAAAACTTTAAGAAATCAAGAATACTTAAAAAAGAAGGTGAGTATCGATTTATAGAAAGAAGATTTAAACATGTATTTGTAGATTTTCTCGAAAAAGATACAGCTATAGACCCTAATATTATTACATTATTATTAGTAAATAGACAATGCATGACCTCGGGAAAAACAGGGCAAAATGGCGAACAATTTAAAATAGTAGAAGGATTTTCTGAAACAAATTCAGGTATTGCGTATGGTATTTTAAACAAAGATAAAAAATTGAGATCATCTTCAATAATTCATGAATTGATGCATGCATTAGGATTGCGCCATACTTTTAAAGAAACTCCAAAAAAAGATATAGGTAAGCAGTATATTTTTAAAAAGAATGAAACCAAGAACTATATGGACTATGACAATACTAAACGGTTCATACACAAATACCAATGGGAGCAATTGTATAATTATTCTAAACTTAAATAATCATGCGTTTTATTATTTTAATAACTTATTTAAGTCTTGTTTCGTGTAATTCATATAAGCAATTCGAGAATTCAGATAAAATTTGTCGATATGTAGATAAATTTTACTCTATCTCTAATCAAGAAAAAAAACTATCTAAAGAGGTTTTCTCACAATTAGAGCAAAAAAAACAAGTAACAATTATTAAAAAGAAATTAGAAGAAGAATATTCTTTTCTTAATAATGGAGATGTTTTTCGATTGATTACGAATAAATCTATAAATATTATAAAGTCTATTCATTATAAAAATAAATATATATACCAGATAGAATTTACGTACTCTAATGGAAATCTTCCAATAGGCAAAGAAACCTATTTTGATGAACAAGGAAATATTACCAAAGTGATAGACCATGAAAAAGGGTATAAAATCTGTTGGGCAGAAATGATCGCTATCATGAAAAAACGATATCGTTCTTTGATTCGTAAATACGAGATACATACATTTAATTTAAGTAGAGTAAATCTAAATGATTTTCCAGAAGCTAAACCTCGTTGGACTGTAACAATGGAAGGAAACGAAGCTTATGAACAAAAAGGATATGACGAAGGACAAAAACATTATAGCTTTGATGGGGTTACAGGTAAATACTTATATACATCTACTTCTATATCTGTTTATGATTAAAAACACCAAACGTAATTTGCATAAATACCAATAGGAGCAACTCTATAATTATTCTAAACTAAGATAATCATGCGACTAATTTATTTACTAATTTGCTTGTGTCTGATTTCTTGTAGTTCATACAAAAGCTACCAATCATCTAAAAAAGAATGTTATCAAAATTTATCATTTTTAGAATTTAATAGTAAAGAAAAAACATTGTCAAATAAAATTTATGATTCCTTACTGATTGACAATAGAATTGATTCAAAAAACAATACCTATAATATAAAATATTATTTAGCTAACAATTACATAACTTATAAAAAAGAAAAAAAAAATATTCAAAGGCTTATAAAATACTCAATTGATCGAAAGATATTATATATACGATATAAGTACCTTAATGGAAATACATACATAGGAAAAGAAACTTACTTTGATAAACAAGGCAATATTACCAAAGTTATTGATCACGAAAAAGGGTATAAAATCTGTTGGGCAGAAGCTATAGCTATCATGAAAAAACGATATCGTTCTTTGATTCGTAAATACGAGATACATACATTTAATTTAAGTAGAGTAAGTCTAAATGATTTTCCAGAAGCTAAACCTCGTTGGACTATCACAATGGAAGGAAACGAAGCTTATGAACAAAAAGGATATGACGAAGGAAACAAACATTATAGCTTTGATGGAGTTACAGGTAAATACTTATATACATCTACTTCTATATCTGTTTATGATTAAAAATACCAAACGTAATGTGCATAAATACCAATGGGAGCAATTATATAATTATTCTAAACTAAAATAATCATGCGACTAATTTATTTACTATTTTGTTTGTGTTTGATTTCTTGTAATCCCTACAAACAGTTTACAACTTCAAATTTACTATGTAATCATAATCCTTCTTTTTTCAAAATAAACGAATCTGATGTGTTTTTTGATGTAAAAGCATACGATAAAAACACTATTCTTATAAATAATGATTCCCTAAAGAAAAAAATTAGAATAATTAAACCTGCCAATACCAAAGAATTTCGATATAGCATATCTATCGAAGATAAACGTAATAATTTCACAAAATATATGGGATATTACCTATCGGGTAAAATACGATATTGTAGATTCCTTAGTTCGGAATTTATTATAAATGTAGAAAAAGAAACTTACTTTGATGAACAAGGAAATATTACCAAAATGATAGACCACGAAAAAGGGTATAAAATCTGTTGGGCAGAAGCTATAGCTATCATGAAAAAACGATATCGTTCTTTGATTCGTAAATATGAGATTCATTCTTTTCATTTAAGAAGAAGTGACTTAAATGAATTTCCTGATAAAAAACCTAAATGGACAATTTTAATGGAAGGAAACGAATCTTATGAAGAAAGTTGGCATAAGCATGGAAGAAAGCATTATGAAATTGATGGTATTACAGGTAAGTTTATTCGTAGTTATGTGATAGAAAAAATATCGCATTAAATTTTCTCTTCTCTTTCAACAACACCAAAAGCCACTATAATAAGCATTATAGTGGCTTTTGGTGTATATAGATTACAACTATAGATATTTCTTTATAACAAGCTTTAATGATAGCTGTAATCTCGTTATAAGCGTTTTTAAAATAGTAAAAACAAGATAATAGTACTTTGATTTTATGAGAATTAAACAGAAAACAATTAATTAATAATACCTTTTAAAAAACTATTGAAATGTTAAAAAATATGGTGGTAAAACCGTAGTATAGTTTTACTTCAATTCTATATTTTTACACAATAATCAGGTTTTATATGAAAAGTATTTTTGATAGATATTATGATTGTTAACAAAAACATAATCACTGGATTATTAATGATTTGTACAATACTTATATGTATTGCACCATTTTTGCATATTGATTTTCCAAAAAAAGAAAAAAATGTTTTATTAATAGATCAGAAAATATCTGAATATAATAAAGTATCAGATAATAGTAGGAAGTTATTAAGAGAGAATTACGAAAACAGAAAAATAACAGCAGAGAATTATATAATTCAATTAGACAAATTAAATTTAAAAATTGATCGTATAAATAGAGAATTAATAAATGAACGTAAAGAAATTATAAATAACAATCGTGTTTTTGGATTTAAAACAAGACGATTATTTTTAATAGGGTTTGGAATTAGATTACCATATATAGTTTTTTCATTAGCAATCCTTCTTTTATATTTATATTCTTTAGATAAGCTTAATAAAGATATTAATCTAAAAAAAGCCGTTCAGCTATTATACAATATCTCCTTTTTAATTTCTTTTTATTTAGTCATATGGTTTATGATTCCTAGAGGAGATTTACCAAAAAATGTTTATTATATCATAATAGGTGTTTTATCTATACTAGCATCATCATTATCAATTAATCTAATTAAACATTTTGATAATACAATTAGTCTTTTCAAATCCAGAATTAGGCTGCTTATCAAATTTATCTCTAAAAAAAGAATTAATTATCTAGATCTGGCTGTTCAAATAAGTATAATTGATCCTAAAAGAAAAAAGCAAATCTCTGATAATTTAAAAAAATACGATGATGAATTATTAGAAGTTTTAAAAAAAGTTGATAATTAAAATGGATATTGAAAAAGAAAAACTATTAAAAAGCTTGTTGAATAAAGGTTTTTTAGATGAAAATGATAAAAATGATTTAAAACATTCATTAGAAGAGTTATTTGAAAAAGAACTTGCAGATAAAGAAGAAAAGCTAAATAATCTATTACTAAAAAAAGAATTGATAAGATCTGGAATATTTTCTAATGAGCTATAAAAGTATTTACTTCTTAGGTTCTTGTTTTTTGATTTTTTCTTCTAATCTTTTGACCTTTAATTCTTCCTCTTTAATTCTTGTATCCATAAATTTCATTTTTAAATACATCCATAATAATGGGTTTTTAGATAAACTTTCATCTTCTGTATATAAATGTTTAATAATTTCTTCTTCACTAAAATCGTATAGAGATGTTTTTCGCTTTTTATCAGTATCACCTACAGAAAGATCATTATTAACAATATCATCTATTAATATATCATATCTTTCAGTAATTTTTTGAAGTGTTTCAATCTTTGGATTTGATTTCCCTTCTATATAAGAACCTATAGTTCCTCTATTAAGATTGAATAATTTACCAAATGCATCTTTACCAATGCCTTCTTTTTGAACCAAGTATTTTATGTTTTTTGATATAAATATCATTAAAACGCTGTTAAAATTAATAAAAATATGTTTTTGTCAGAAAAAATATGTATAATTGTGTTATCTAAAATATAGAACGTAGCCAAGATAATAAATTAATAGTTGTCTGATATTTTCAATTGCATTAAATTTAAGTTTACTCATATTTAATGCAAATATTATCATGAAAAAATTATTCGTCCTATCTATTTTATTATCAAGTATCATTACTAGTTGCACAGAAGAAGATATAGAAGATTTAAATTTAGATAAAAATACATCTTATAATAAAACAGAGACGCTAACTTCTGATAAAGAAGAAGAGCCTGATCCAGATGATAGAGATTAAAAAAAAAATCGCACCACTATTTATAAGTATTGGTGCGATAGTTATATTTATAGCTCCACTAATTCACATTGATTTTCCCAAAAAAACGAGAAGAATATTTTTAATCGAAAAAAGCATTTCTAAAGAGAAAGAAAGCTTTAAATTAGAATACAATAACTTAAAAGAAGATTTAAAGAAAGGTGTAATTGACCATAAGTCATATGTTTATAGAATAAATCAACTTATTGATTGTAATAATGTAAAAAGTATAGAATTAAAGAAAAAGCTTGAAAATGAAATAGATAAAAACCGCGTTTTTGGTTTTAGATCTCTAAGAGTTTTCTTAATAGGATTTGGTATAAGACTTCCGTATTTATTATTTTCTACAGCAATCTTATTTTTTTACAAATACTCATATAGAAAATTAAAAAGAAATTATTATTTAAAAATATCTATCATATTATTATATAATATTTCTTTTTTAATATCATTTTATATGATTATTTGGTTTTTAATTCCAAGAAAGGATTTCTCTCTTCAGTTTTATCATTTATTGATAATAATAATTTCAATTTTATCAACAATCTTCTCTATTTATCTAATTAAATCGATGTACAGATCATTTAATAAATCAAAGAATAACATACAAAAGTTAATTCGTTTTATATTAAGTAATAGAAAAGAATACATACTTGATATTGCAACAAGAGTGAACTTAAATGTTGTAGAAAAAAGGGAAATTAAAAAGAAATTAAAGAATTATGACGAACAACTTTTTGACCTTTTGAAGGATGTAGATAATGATTAAATTATATCTTTTTTTTCTTTGATGGAATTTAATGCTTCTTCTTCAATTTTAATCTTATCATCCATTGACTTCATTTTAATATACATCCAAAAGAGCGGATTTTTAGAAAATTTTTCATCTTCTATGTATAAGTGTTTAATGATTTCTTCTTCACTAAAATCATATAAATTACATTTTTTATCTGTATTGTATTCGTTTTCTATATGAACAGATATATCTTTATTAACTAAATCATCAATCAAAATATCATATTTTTTAGATATACTCTGTAATGTGTCTAGCTTAGGAGTAGATTTATTTGCTATATATGAGCCTATTACACCTCTATTTAAATTAAAAAGTTTGCCAAATTGATCTTTACCTATTCCTTCTTTTAATACAAGATAATTTATGTTGTTTGAAATAAAATTCATATTTAATCTGAATAATCGGTATTTTATATGTATAATTGCAATGTATTACAATAAATATCAGTAATGTAATTCAAATATATTAATTCTAATTCTTAAAATAAAGATTTATGTCAACAACAGTAACCGAATATCAAAATACTTTACTGTATTACCTAAGCATAGATTGCCACGAATTT
>CANMKX010000066.1 GCA_947498595.1 uncultured Aquimarina sp. | reverse complement strand
TCTCATAATTACTGCTTAAAGTTAAAATTATTATTCTACTTTTTAACAGTTCGGTTTTATGGGGAGCTTACAATCGTGCTTCCTTCTGTAACGATTTTCTTTTGTTTTACTCCTGTCGCATCGTAAATATAGTTAATATTTCCTGTATGAATTATAGTAGTTGAGGCTATTAAAAAGCTTAGATTATATAGAAAACTTAACAGGCTTATAAATGAAAATACCAGCTATAAATATTTGTAACTGGTACTTATTCTTATTTTATTACTCTTACCTGTCAAACTGATACGGTACTAGTTACAAACTAGCACTAACGCATACTAGGACGAGTTTGGAGATTTTAAAACCCTGATATGTTACGTAGGTTAAAAGATATAAGCCAACTACCAGAACAAGATAAACAAGCTATCCTTTATAATCTCGATGCTTTATTAAGAGATGCTAAAACTAGATTAGCTTATAAATAAAAAACCACTCATTGCTGAGTAGTTTATGCTTATATCCCTTTATCTTTTTTTTATTTTAATAACTTTATTTGTTTTTCCAAGCCAATTAATATCAATTCTTCCTTTTCTCCTTTATAATAATGCATTTTCTTGGAGTTATGTTTTAAAGTAAACGAAAAAGTTGATTTTGGTAATTCATTAGCTAAAACATCATACGGTAAAGCAGAATAAGTTGTATCCTTAGTTATAAATGATATTTTATCAATATCTAAACTCTTTAAAATTTCATTTCTTTTTTTATCATTTTCTATCAATAAATACAATCCTCCTTTTTCAATATAAAAAGAATATTTTTTAACCGAAATTACTTTGTCTTGAGATAGAAAATGGATTTCTTTTAACTTTTGATCATTACTAACTTCTTTTGAACAGCTACTAATCAAATTACCTATTAGGATTATAGTTATGATAAGTCGGTTATATTTTATTATCTGCATTATATCTTTGATTTACTTCACTTAATTTAAAAGCACCTGGTTTAGCATTAACTTCATTTTTAGAATATATATATGGCGCGAATCAGAGTTTTTTATCATAGAATGGTGGATAACAGAATCTGTTCCAGTCCTTTTAATATTAATTTAAAATTCTATAACTATTTAAGATCAATATTATAATCTATTTTATTCTTTTTAAAAAAATTAGATTCTAATATTTTTCTAAGTTGTTCGAAAGAGATACTTATCTTTTGATTTTTTGTATAAAATTTAACTTCTTTTAATAGTTCTTTTTCATCATGTGAAAATCCTAACTTTAAAGTATCTCGCTTATTTAAAACGAAAGTATGATATTCAATATTAGAAGAACAGACATAATTAATCTTATATAAAAAATCATTTGATTGTTTTTCTGAAACATATAAAATCTTCCAATCTTTATAATTTTGTTTTTTTAATTTAAAATCCTCTTTTATTAAAGGTAATCCATTCTTTGATCTATAATCTTGATCAGTCAAAACAATATCATCACATGTTTTTTCGCTACAGCAAATAAACATTAAACTTATTATACTAAGATAATATTTCATTATTTATTGGTTCCCCAACTAGGTGTATTTTTAATACTTTGTTTATTATATTTGTGATTCTTATACAGTTCATCACTGACATTTAACACAATATCATCTGGTTTTACACCCCCTATAGACCAAGTTATCCCTAAGGTAGTTAATCCTATGATTGATGCTCCTATTCCAACAGCTGTAATAGTAGGGTTTTTAGTTTTGAACCCTAAAACAGCTGTAACTCCTCCTACAACGATTGATGCTTCACCAATATTAGTAACAGGACCATTTACAGTGTCATAAAGAGTTTCTGCCCCAGATATTCCTGTTTGATCTTTTAAGTCATAAACAGCTCCAACTACATCTTGATAATCTTGTGGAGTGTCTTCTAATGAAACACTTTTAGTTTCATTTGATATAACACTCTCTGATAAAATATTATTATCAGAATCAACAATAGTCTCTCCTATGTAATTAGATTCTATAGTTTCTCCTATATCTCCCTCATCATTAATTGATGTTGTAATAGAACTGGTTTATCTCCTATATGCATAGTTTACAGATCCATCATCATTTTTGATTTTATATCTTGAACTTTTATCTACATGACTACTTATGGTTTGCTTACCACCTCTGGCGAGCTGTTTTTATACTATACCTGTAGTTACAAACTTCGTACAGTTCGTTTTTAACATAATAATAACTATCAATTTAATTATTTACTAATGCTATCATAATTTTTCGTATTTCTTAATTCTGTAGAATCTACTATTCTAACAATATTATCCTTTATAGAATCTAATGGATTTTCATTTCTCGCCTTCCATTCTTCATTTGCTTCATACACTCCTTTTACAGCTTTTGGAATTGCTTTTCCAAACCCAACACCAATACGATAATAAAAAGCTACAACACCAATTATTATAATTATTGGGATAATTATAATTAATCTTTTTTTCAAATTATTCATCACAGTTTTCTTTACATTCTTGGTCTGTATTGCTAAAGATTAACTCTCCTCTAAAACTAATCCCTTTATCTGAAAAGGTGAAATCTTTAAACTTTCCAGTATAAGCATGAGTAAACTTCCTTATGTTTTTCTCGCCTTTACTGTTGGTTCTATATAGCCTTCGGCATGGTTGAAAAACTCCAAACTTCCATTCTTATAGATATAATCCACCTGCATACTCGGTTGTAATCATCGTGCTTCCTTCTGGAACGATTTTCTTTTGCTTTACTCCCGTCGCATCGTAAATATAGTTAATATTTCCTGTATGAATTATAGTAGTTGAGACTCATTAGAAAACTTAGATCATATAGAAAACCTAACAGACTTATAAATAAAAACACCAACTAAAAATTATAACGAATTAGAAATATATCAACCTATACCAGAAATTCTAGAAAAAATAAAAACATTGATATCTATTAGAGAGCGCTTAGTAAAAAGTAAGGTTGACTTATCTAAATATCCTAAAAAATTAGAGCACTTTGCTCCTGAACTTGCTAAAATTGGACTACCTAGTAAATTTGGTACAATTTTTTTAAGCTACATTATTTAATTGATTTATTTTAATTTTCAGTTCCATTTCAGCTGGTGTGATATAATCTAAACTAGAATGTAATCGTTTATAATTATACCAGTTGATGTAATCCTCTATACAGGTGTAAAGTTCTATGTAATTGCTAAATTTACGTCTATTAAAGCACTAGTATTTAATAGTTTTAAAGAAACTTTCTGCTACTGCGTTATCCCAACAATTCCCTTTTCTATTCATACTTTGGGTTTGATTTTTAAGTAGGTTTTTGAAGTATTACTTTATTTGATTACTTGCGTATTGTGCACCTTTATCGGAGTGAAAAATATGATTATCTGTAATTGCTCGTGTTTGTATAGCCTTTTTCCATGCTTTTAAAACGGTGTTTTCTGTTCTCATGTCTTGACTTACTACCCAAGAAACAACCTTTCTATCTGCAAGATCCAATATGGTAGTTAAGTAATTCCATGAGTTTCTTACTTTGATATAGGTAATGTCAGACACCCATTTTTCACCTAATTGTGAAGAGTGAAATTCTCTATTTAATGTATTCTCTGCTATTGTTAAATCATCTTTAGAATCAGTAGTGGTTATATATTTCCTTTTCAGAACACTTTTTAATCCTAACAATCTCATAAGAGAGGAGATGTAAGAGACTGAATAATGCAGACCTTCACGTTGTAAAGCCTTTTTTATACGTTTGCTACCATAGATTTGCTTGTTCTGGTCAAACAAGATACTAATACGTTTTTTCAAATAAATCAAAGATGGTTTTTGCTTTTTAATGTCTTTTGTTTTTAACCAATGATAGTATGAATTCTTGCTTACTCTCATACACATAGACAACTTTTCAACAGGATATTCACCCTTATGGGTAGTAATGAATTCATATCTTACCTGTCGCTCTTGGAAAAGATGCCTACTGTCTTTTTTAAGATATTGCGTTCCATGGTGACTTCACGCAGTTCTTTACGTAAATTTGCTAACTCTTTCTGTTCTTCCGAGAGTTTTTGAACTGTCTTTAATCCATTAGCATTATCACTAAATTCACGTTTCCAGCGATTAACCATACTAGTACCTAAGTTATATTCTAAGCAAATCTCTTTTACTGTTTTGCCTGATAATATTAATTCTACTATCGTTCTCTTAAATTCTAAATCGAAACTTCTTTTTTGCATATATAAAGGTAAAAAGCTTTTTGAAAATCGTCACAACAAAACTAGGTATTCCAAATAGCTAATAAGAATATCAAAAAATCCCTAAAAACTTTTACTGATCAAATCAAAAGGATAGAACAAGAGATACACCAACTTATTTTATCGGATGATAAGCTAAACAAAACCATCAGCTTAGCAACCTCTGTAACTGGTATTGGTTTATTTACTGCATTACACTTGACTATACATACTAACTTTTTTACACGATATGATACTCCTAAACAATTAGCTTTTTATTGTGGTGTTGTACCTTTTGAGTATTCTTCTGGTACCAGTATTAAAAAAAGGTCTAAAGTCCATCACATGGCCAATAAATCCTTAAAAAAACATCTACATTTAGGAGCATTAGCAGCCATGACTTATGATCCAGAATTAAAAGCTTATTATATCAGAAAAGTAGAAGAAGGAAAATCTAAAATGTTAGTGATTAATAATATTAGAAACAAACTTATACACAGAGTATGTGCTGTAATAAAAAGGCAGCAACCTTATATTAAAATTGCTGCCTGATATTTTAACATTTAAACCTTCGTTTTACCATGGAAATCGATCATTCTAGCGGCATCAGGGGAGCTGGGTCATTTGTCAGTATTGGAATAATTGCATAATCGATTTTATTTTTGATTAAAAGTTCTTTTAATTTTATATCAAAAACATTTAAATCAATATCATCAGAACAAGCATTATAAAAATTACCATCCTTAAATCTTATGAAAGAGAGTTTAGTGCTATCATTTAATTCTGGAATAGTAGGATTTATTAAAAGCTTATAAGGTCTGACCTTTTCTTTTAATTCTTTTTCTAGTTGACCTGACACCTTATCATTCCCTTGATAAAACACATATGATTGTGATAATAGAATTAAAAGCTTTTCATTTAAAAGCGATTCTCTATTTACACATAAGTAATCTTCGCCGATAGATGTTTTAAGTAATAAAACGTCACTCCCTTTAGTATCAAATATATCCCAAAAGCTCCAATTATCTATAACATCATTTTCTCCAAATATTGTATACTCAACATCTGATGTTGAATATGATGGTTTTTCTAAATTATCATCTGTTTTGTCGATTCCGAAAGAATAAATGGAAAGAGATTTGTCTAAACTATTATATTTGAAATTGATTCCATATTCCAGAATATTTTGAATTTCATCAATACTCTTTAACCACTCAAGCATTTTATTAAAATCCTTTTTGTTATTAGAAACATTATCTAACCTGTTAATTGAATAATGTTCTATCCTTTCAGCCAAAACTGAAGATTCATCATTATAAATATTCACATACTTGTTAAAACTGTAGTATTTGTATGCAATATAACTACATATTAAAATTGTAAGAATTAATAAAATATTTCTAATTTGCTTCATAAATTATTAAAAGTTATAGCATTACTCATTTTTACTGACTACCAAAATTTTTATAGCCCTGCTTATTTTTTTCACCAAAAATTATTCTTACAGCTTCTCCTGATCCCAATCTATGTTGGTAGTAATTCGTAGTACTTCCTCGAAGAACCGCACTGTTTCCATTAGATGGTATACCAACAAAGTTAATTCTATCTGCTGACCTTTGCTCCGCTGGTACATTTTGTACCCTAACCTTTACATCGTATGATTCACCGCCCCATTCTACTGTGGTATTAAAAGAAGTATAATTCTGACCTATAGGGAATTGCGAAACAAAACTCAAATCAACAGGTTCAAATGTAGTTGGCGACTCAAGAGCATCTTCATATCCAGCTGCGTCATTATTTTCTCTAGCAACTTCCAAATTCTCATTTTTTCCTTTTTGAGCTTCGACATGACTATCAAGAGCTTCATTGTACGCTTCTTTAATTGGAGCTTCATAATAACTTTTAAAATCAAACTCTGGTTTATCTTCAAGTCCATTCCAAACCCAAGGGTTATCCTCTTTTTTAACTACCTCACTTACTGTTTTACCTCCATATTTAACACCAGCTTCTTTTGCTTGCTTTTCGGATGTGATATTAGAATCCCAATAATAAGTATCTCCATCGTCTTTACTTACCCAGTCCAAAGGCTTCATGCCATCTGGGTCAATAAAACGTAAAGGATTATTAAAGGTATAATTATAAGGACTATGTCTTCTCATCTCGTCTGCTAAAGGGTCAATATTCATCCATCTTCCAATAGAAGCATCATAATTTCTTGCTCCAAAATCTAACCATTCAAGTCCAAGTTCGTCTTGTTTCTCTTTACCAGTAAATCCGTAGTTATGTTCCCTACCAGTAATGGTGTTATTATACCCCTTGTGCTGTAATCCAAATGGATAGACGTTTAGGCATTTTTTTCAACACGGTTGCCTTATCTCGGCTAACTTCTACAACAAAATATTTT
>CANMKX010000065.1 GCA_947498595.1 uncultured Aquimarina sp. | reverse complement strand
CATTTCCTCCTATTACTGCATTTAAAACAAATGGTGGAGGCGGTGGTGTTGACATTGGATCAAAAACACCATTCGTTGCTCCAAAAGTTCCTAAGGTAGGATGCCCTAAAACTCGAATCTGATATGGTCCATTTCCATTATTTATAAATAAATCATATACTGCTCCTGCTGCTGTACAATCTGAAGCAACTGGTACCGCATCAAAACTTAAATCATCTGGCGGTGAAAAGATCGCTAAATTAGGTGAGGTAAACGAGCATCCATTCTCATCTTCTATCACTACATAATATGTCCCAAAATCAATATCTTGAAAAGTTAATGAACTTGCTGTTGTAGTGGTTGGATTCGTTGTACTCGTTCCAGTGGCTAAAGTAGCATCACTATTAAATAATGTATAAGTATAATTAGGTGTTGGTTGGTTACTTCCTCCTGCAACTCCAGTAATCACTATAGATCCTAGAGTAAAACTCGCTGGAGGGCCTGTTACACAAATAACTGGTGTTGTATTTATATTTCCAGTAATTGCCATTGGCTCATCTACTGTAATCATTGCTGTAAATTCACAAGACTTGGCATCACGTACAATATATGGATACGTTCCTGCTGACAAGCCTCCATAAGTCGTCTGTCCTGTAAACCCTCCACCATCAAAACTAATCGTATAAGGACCTACTCCTACACTAGTATCTACTGTAATAACAATAGAACCATCACTCCCGCCATTACACGAAACATCATTGGCTACTGCTGTAGCACTTGGTTGTATCGCTGGAGTAATTACAATAGGACCTGATTCTGCCATACAGCCTTCTGCATCAGTCACTCTAAATTGGTATGTTCCTGCAACAGCAGCTGTAAAAGGAGAGGTTACCGGTCCTGTATAAGTCGCTCCGCCATCTGTACTCACTTCTAAAGTAGTAGGTGCATATCCTCCTGTAGTATTGATCTGTATCTGACCCGCTGGTACTGGGGTACAATCTAAATCTTTTAATAATACAGCTTCTATAGTTAATTGAGCGGCTATTGTTTGTGTTACCGCTACGACTGGACTACATTCATTTGCATCTGTCAAAACAACGGTATGGTTCCCTGGGGTCAAATTATTAATCGTAAAAGGATTTGTTGTCCCTATTACAATATCGGCTCCTCCATTTAAACTATATCGAAACGGTGGTGTTCCATCGGTGATCGTGATCTCTAGACTTGCCAAACTTGTAGGACTATAACATAAATCTCCTCCTGTAATAGCTGCTGTAGGAATTGATACCGGTGCTATTGTAACAGGTTTAGAGACAATACATCCTCTATTATCTCGAACATTAATCGTATAACTCCCTGCTATAACATTTCCAAAAATAGCACTGTTTTGATATGGCTGAACCACTGTTACATTCCCTCCATCTCGTAATTCATATTCATACGTTCCTCCTCCATTGGTAGCAGATACTGTAATAATACCATCCTGAACACAGGTTATTACCTCTACTGCAAAAGTAAAATCTAATGGCAATGCGGGCTCATCTACAACAATATCGATCGTATCTGAACAATTCGTCGCTTCATCTAAGACTGTAATTCTATAAGTACCCGCCAATAAGTTTGGTAATACAACTGGACTCGTTGTCACTCCTGTAGCTGGTGGTACGGGTGTTGTTCCTAAGGTTAATCCAACAACCGTATACGTATACGATGTTGTAAAATCTGTCGTTGCAAAAGAAATCTCTCCATTGGCATCTCCCACACAAACAACTGGACTAGTCAATGCTCCATTTACTACAATATTATCGATCGGATCTACTGTTACCGTTGCTTGTAGTGAACATAAATCTGTCGTTGTTCTCGCTTCAAAAGTATACGTCCCTACAGCTAAGGTATACGTATCAACCGTACTCCAAGCAGTCGCTATTGGCGCTACTATTCTGTATTCAAATGATGTCGCTCCATTAGTTCCTGTTGCCGCAACCGTGACATTGGATACCAGTAATGGACATTGAACTTGGGTTTGTGTAAAAGATAAATTCGTAACCTCTTGTAAAGGTGCTATAATTTGTTCTGCTAAAGAAACGGTACATCCATTAGCATCTCGTACGCTAATCGTATAAGGACCATCTGTTAAACCTGTAAAGACTCCTGTAGTATTACTAAAATCTACTCCATCCAAACTATACGTATATCCAGGAGTACCTCCTGCCGTATTACTTACTGTTATTGTTCCTGTTGCTACACAACTATAATCTTGTGTAATTGCAATATCTGCCGTTATAGGAATAGCATCTACGATCTCTACCTCAATAGGAACAATACTACAATTAAAACTATCTGAAACACTTACTGTATGTGTTCCTATTGATACTCCTGTAAAAGTAAAACTAGTCAAATTATTGGTCACTGTTGTTGTTCCATCTAAATCGTATGTAAAAGGTCCTGATCCTGCACCTACAGTTATCGTTATCTCTCCTGTATCTCCTGGGCAATTAGAATTGGTAACATTTGCCGTAGCTGTAATAGGAGTGTATGGATTTACAATGATTGGATTGATCGTCAAATCACATCCAGTACTAGCATCTGAAATATTAATCGTATAAGTACCCGCAGTTGTAAATCTAAAAGTACTAGTGGTTAATGGCTCTGGTGATAATACTTGTACTGGTGGAGTTGTTGTTGTATAAATAAAAGGGCCAACACCTCCTGTTATAGTTACCTCTACCAACGCTATAAATTCATCTGGATCGAAATTAGGCAATGTAATATCAGGTTGGTATGCTGGATTACAACTCAAATCGCGTATCAAAGTCGCTGTAGCTGAAAAATCTGGCGCTGGATCTATAGTAATATCTCGAGTCTCAACACAATCTCCATCATAAGACAATACCTCTAAAGTATAGGTTGCTGGTACTAAGCCCGTAAAAATATGGTTTGGATCCGTTGAAGGCCCCTCTGATATTGAAAAAGCAGGAACCGTACTACTTAAATTATAAGTGTAATTAGGATTTCCTGTTGTAACTTGAATTTGAATTTCTCCTTGGTCTGTAGGACAAGTTGGATTAACTGCTGTTACTGCAATGTCTGTATCCAATTCTGGCATGAAAATAGTCGCTTGGTATACACATGCATTCGCTGAAGCAATAGTACTTTGACGCACATCTACTGTATAAATTCCTCCTACAGTTAATCCTGTAAATTCAGGTGAATTTTGATAAGTACCCACTACTGAATTTGGATCTGTTAAACGATATTCATACTCCAATGATGAATTAATCACACGTAAAGTCCCTGGAGTACTACAGATTATATCTCGTATGATCGACAAGTTTGGATCAAAATTATTACTAAATACATTAAAATGAAACGTAATCTCACAACCACCATCAAAAGATGCTCGTATTCTGTATTCTCCAGCTGTTGATACCGTATAATCTCTAGTAGTTGCTACTTCAACCCAATCAGGCTCACAAGCTCCTGCAACTGTAGGACAATCTGGATCTCTCATGATTGTTGGACATGCTGCTGGATCTAAGCGTTCCCAAATAACACTATTAGCTTCAACTAAATTTGAATCTAAATATCGAGATGCAGAGGCTCCACACAAAAATATCTCTGGCAAACTTTCTCCTGTTATCCCGCAATTTCTTAAATTATCTGCTAATGGGATAATTGGATTTGTAATCGTATTAAAAGCAGTAACCGTCCATGTCTCTGTTAAATCTATACAATCTGGATTTCCATTCTTTTGAACTCTATAAACTCCTCCTGCTGATACTGTCAACGTTGCATTAGGTCCTGATTGTAAAACGGTACCTATATCATCAGTCCAAACATAATTTGGAAAACCGCCTCCTGCTACTAGATCAATCGTTCCTGTACATAAAAATGCTGTGAAATTACCGTCACAACTATCTAAATTAATTAAAAAATTAGATGACCCTGCGACGTCAAACTGACAAGCATCTTGTTCAGAAACACTCTCTTCTCCATCTTTTCTTATTCCTGAAACTTCTCCTGTATAACTCGAAAAAGCTGTGTTTCTTATTTCATTAGAACATGCATCACGTAAATCGGTACATGAAGCTACAACTTGCACTTTAAATCGAATTGTCAAGGGACCATCAAAACGTTCCACAACATTATCTTCTATATCAAAGTTAAGTTCCCTATTAATCGCATCATATGTAAAGGTAACTCCTGCAGGAACTGTTACAAAACCTGGAACAAAATCCACATTTGCGGGTAAAATATCTCGGATGCTAACATCCGTTACATCTTCGTTTCCTTGATTGTCAATCGTTAGTTGATAAAATAACTCATCTCCTAAACCTACATCTGTTCCTGTAATATCGGTTGTTCCATTACGATCAAAAACACGCTTTATAACTGATAAATCAGGTTCAATTACCTCTATCTCAAAAGTATTTAAGAAAATTCGATATCGATCACCATTACTTGTAGTTCTAAAATCAACCTGTGTTTGATTGTTTCCTATTAAAATATTTCCTCCATTGGGTATATCAAAAATATCTGCATCAAAACCTAGCGTATTCTCTGATGCAGGGTTTCTGTCAGTCGTATAATTTCCATTAACAGATATAGAACTATTAAAAAAATTGGTAGCTGAATTTACTGGATCTGAAAAAAGATCTACTTGAGCTCCCAAAAGTGGCCCTGTCGGATTTGAAAAAATCCTTAATCGATCCCCTATAATACTAACATCTCCTTCTAAAGCAGCAACACCATAACGCGCTCTTACTGGTAAAGGAGCTGGCAAGGTTTGAAAATTATCATATCTAAAATCAACCGAATTCGATCCAGATACTTCAACAAATCCATGTCGCGTACTAAATTGTTTTTGAGGCAGAATTGGATCTTCGTAAATAATAACTAATGTCCATCCTCCTGAAGGTCCTCCACCAAAACCTATTTGCCCTATAGCTGCTCTTACATTTGCTACGGTATAGGTTCCATTAGGATCTGCCAATACATCTGGAGTCATTAAAGAAGTTACATCTGCATAACATAAATAAGGAATATCATCTGCTGCATTATTACTAGGGTTTGTAGCCGTATTTCTATATCCATCATAGATAACTGTTCCTGTAACATCTATATAGGTTCCACCTGGAGGCTTAAATTTTACATTTCTAAAAGTTCCTGGTAAACCATCAATTACATGTCGATTATCTGGCAAAGGTAATCCCGATAATACAGGATTAAATCGATTAGAGGCTGGATTATTAGTATAATAATTAGCAGACCAATACAATCCTGCATATCGTACCCTCGCACATACACCATCACTGATTTCATTTCCTGCAGCATCTGTTGTTACAGTAGTAAAATCTGCACTACTTGAACTAAATGTAGTAGGATCACTATCAATATCGGCGTATCCAACTCTTAATCCATTATTATTACTTGTCCCATTATAATTTCCATTTGGACTATAATTAGTGTTATCTCCTGGGAAACTAGGGTGCCCTATAAAAGCAGGTGTTCCATCTGTAAAAAAACCTGCAAGTAATTGCTCTCCACTTAATCCTATATTAGTATTAGAAATTATTTTTAATTCTCCTGGTGCAGAAAATTCACTTCCAGTGGGAGCTGTAAAGGCTACATTTGGCACCTGAGCGTACAATTCAGGAATACTACTAAATAACAGTAATAATCCTACAATAATTTTTACACTTATTTTAATATTCATAAGCTGTAATTTTTAGTTAGTTCGAGTGTGTTTTTTAAATAATGGGGATTTATTTATTCTATTTTAAGAATATATAAATCTCCATTATAGGTATTGTTGACGTTAGAAAATAAACTTTCTTTCGCTTCATCTATGTTATCAAATCTCTTTAAATAAACATATGTATAATTATCTTTAGGATTCCTAAAAGATTTAGGTTCAAGACCTTGTGATTTCAATCTAGCAAGTCCTCTTTCAAGATAATTTTCTCTTTTAAATACATTAGTTATTAAATAATATCCTTTTTGGATATCATGTCCTCCAATATATGATAAATCTTCAGATAGTACAGTGTCATCTTTCACACTATCTTTTATTTCTGTTGTTGCTCTTTGTAATCTCTTTAATGATTCAACTTTATTTTTGGCAATTTTTAAAATCCACATTTCACCAAAATATTGTCCATCTATATTACTTAAGTATTTTTCTATAGCTTCATCCTTATTTCTATAGCTTTGTACTGCTACATATTGATAATTATTCTTTGGATTAACTATTATTTGTGCATTATTAAATCCTAAATCGCCTAAAGTTTTCTTAAATCGATCTGCATAAGTTCCTCCTTTAAATACATTTCCAATTAAGTAGTAGCCTTCTGGATACCCTGGAATATACTTTGTAGCAAATTTAGCATCTGGTCTAGGTTTTATAGCATATTTAACAAATTTAGAATCCTCAATTAGTCGCTTAGAACTTCTTTGTCCAGGTTCTCTTTTAATCTTATCAACATCATTAGTCATAGATATTAATGATTCTAATATGTTTTGAAATCCTTTTTTATCAGTATCTAAAGTCGTATTCAATAATGAATCTCGTTCGGCAATCAATCGCTCACTAATTCTACTATTATTATCTAAATCTTTTTGAATATCTTCAATTTCATTATTACCATTAGGATTGTTTCTATTTTTAGCTGCTTCTGCCGCCAATCTCGCCGCTTCTTCTTCTAATCTTCTTTGTTCTGCTAATGCAGCTTCTTTACGTAATCGTTCTTCTTCTTCTGCAGCTAATCTAGCAATCTCCTCTTCTAATCGTTGCTGTTCAAGCAAAGCTTCTTCTTTACGTAATCGTTCTTGTTCTTCTGCAGCTAACCTAGCAGCCTCCTCTTCGGCTGCTTTCTCTGCCTCGATTCGTTGCTGTTCTGCGATCTCTGCTTGCAATTCGCGTTCTCTTCTTAAACGCTCCTCTTCGGCTGCTTTCTCCTCCTCGATTCGTTGTTGTTCTGCGATCTCTGCTTGCAATTCACGTTCTCTTCTTAAACGCTCTTCTTCGGCTGCTTTCTCAGCCTCGATTCGCTGTTGTTCTGCGATCTCTGCTTGCAATTCGCGTTCTCTTCTTAAACGCTCCTCTTCGGCTGCTTTCTCTGCCTCGATTCGTTGCTGTTCTGCGATCTCTGCTTGCAATTCGCGTTCTCTTCTTA
>CANMKX010000064.1 GCA_947498595.1 uncultured Aquimarina sp. | reverse complement strand
AGTACTTTAATTTACTTAATATTCTGCTTTTTCTATACTATAAAATCAGATTTCTTACATCGAATTCAGGTTATTAGTTGCAAACAAACAATTCAACAGGAGATTTTTAAGGTGGGGAAAGAAGAAGTAAATATGAGTATTTCTAAGCTAGAAGATATTTCTGTTTATGGTATTCAATTAAGTAATAATTTTAAGCAAATAGATGATTTATATATCAAGAGGGTATATACAAATAAAGAAGCATTAAAAACATTCGAAATACACAATTGCGACGAATTTGAAGGATAATATAAAATAAGGATAGTATAAAATAAAGAATTGAGCATTTAACATTATATTGTTAAGTGCTCAAAATTTATCTAGAAGATAAATTATTTACCAAAGAGCAAAAATTAGTAATAGGAAAAAACTAACAGAAATATAATATATATGAAATTTAAAATTTCAGCAATTTTATTGTGCTTAGCAATATCATGTATAAGCAAATCAGAAAAACCTGAAAGTATAATAAAAGAAAATACAGGAATAATTAATGATGCTATTGTTAAAGAATCTGACGAAGAAAAGCAAATAAAAAACTGCTTGGACAGTAAAAATATATTAAAGTTACCAATAAAGAATGCAGATGATTTAATGGTTAAATTGATGGAGGGAGATATTGAAGCAAAAAAAATAAAATGTGAGATATCAGATAAACTTAAAAATAAATTATGTTATCGAGAAGAAGTATCCTATTATCGATTAAAGCAAAAAGGAAATATAGTTCCTATTCTTCTTACAGATGAATGCGGAGACAATAATCATTATATATTAGTAACATTCAAAGGTGAGAAAATGATTGATTATATAGAAGTTTATAGCTTATATGTAGAAATGGAAGAAGAGTCAAATAAAAATATTACAGACTTTGAAATAAATGAAGTTTTGGATATAAAGGTTACAAAGAAAGAAATCATTAATAATGAAATTAAAAAAGAAATAAAGCAATTATATAAAATCAATGATCAAGGGGCATTTATGAAAGTAACACACAAATAATTATTTATAATACATATTTAAATCGTATAGACGAGATGAATTTGATACTAAAACTAAGTTTATTAATTTGTTCTATTATAATATTTATTAGTTGTGCCAAGCAAGATAATAAGAATAACGAAATTAGTAATAAACAAGACAAGATATCTGTTACTAAATCAGATGAAAGTATTAACAAAATTCCCATTGTAAGTCACCTAAATATCTTAGATAAAACTTTAATTGGCGTTTCAGAAAATATTAAAGATACTAATGATCCTTTCAAAAAATACTGGCTTGATTTTTACAGCACTTGTATGGGGTCTGCTCCAAATTTTTATATTGACAGCACTGATCAAAAAATCTATTTCTTTACCTATGAGGAAGGAGTTAGTTTCGATAATAAAAACCAAAATTTTCTTGCTGAATTTGATATTACAAAGCATGAAGAATCTAAATCATCATTGAAATTAACCATAAAAAAAGATGATGTAACACATACCATTGATATAATAAAAACAATTAATAAGGATTTCTATGAATTACGATTAGATACTATTTTATCTAATACAGATATAGGGCGCTATAAAATCTTTACGATTAAAACAAACGAACACAAATTTGAAAAAGAAGATTGTGATGATTTTGAAGGTTAAATTAACGAAATACTTATTAATTTCTTTAGATGTTAATTGAAATTATTTCCCGTCAATCTCATATAGCTAAAAATGATAGCTTTTTTATCAAGAGACATAAGAAACCTGGATGTTTAGGTATATTCTATGTAAAGTAACGCTACTAAAGTAGTATTTAGTTATGTCAAACAAATTCGATTGATTAGTTTGTGTTAATAATAACAAAAAAGCCCTTTTATAAACAACTATAAAAGGGCTTTTTTGTTGTGAAATAAATCAATTTATTTGATAAATCAATACAGAATCTTCTTCACCTTGTACAGCAAATTCTAATTGATCATCATCATCCATATTACCTAAACTCATTAAGGAATTACCATAGATAGGAAAACTATGTAAGATAATCCCATTACTATCGTATAAGAAAACCCTATTAGTTTGTAGGTCTGTTAATGTAACGTAGATTTTATTCTTGATTAAAAATATTTTTGGTTTAGTATAAACACCATATTCTAATTCTATAGGTTTATCCTTAATATAAAGCATGTTTTCAGAAAAAGTAACTTTAGTTCTATTAGTCGTAGAAATACCATTTTTAGAACCTAGTTTGGTGTTTTTTCTAGAAATTTCGCCATCAGTTTTGATTTGTATAAATTGTCCGTCTGCTGTTGTAGAAGCAAAACCATCTTGATATTTATACCAGATATTATCCGAAAACTTAAATTTTTGATTAACTTTAATACGTTGTCTTCCAAGTCTATTCAAAATATGTAACCTCCCGTTTTCTTCTTGAACAAGAATGTAATCTTTTGTGTCAATACGGATGTGTTGAGGAGAATTAATAATTTTTGAAGAAGCACCTTTAAATTTAAAACCAGTTACAACTTGAGTTCTTGTATTGTACATTGTAACCTTTTTACCTTGAGTAATTGCAATACGATAATTTTTCTTTTTATCATAATCAAACAAAGATAAAGGCTGTGTGATAGGTTTAGAAAAACGTTTAGGGAAAGGATAAACATCTTTACCATCTCTATCTACAAGATATAAAGTATGTTCAGTATTAAATAATAATTGATAACGACCATTACTATAGATGTCTATTTGCTGGATATCTCCCATAATAGCACCATCAATTTGTTTTTTCCAAAAAATACTCCCTTTTTCAGAAATGAGATATAAATTATTGTTTACATCTTGTACTGCAATATCAAGCCCTTTAGAACGATGATTCTTTACAAGTACAGGACGAGTAACTAAGGGAGCTTCTAATGTAGTTGTAGCAACTTGATTTACAGTAGATGTAATACTCTGTTTTTCATTCTTTTTGAGTATTCCGTGAATATGAGCATAATTCTCTTCCTTTATAATCTGTAGTGCAGCAATTTGATATCCTTTCTGATTAACATCCGCCCATTCTTTTTTATATTTTCGATGTACACCTTTGGTAACATACTCCTTTATATAATTATGATTCCCTACAATTGAAATAGAAGATTTATTAGCTAATTTTTCTGCAATCTCAGTATATACACTCTGGCTGCCCAAAGTACTTTTGTTTTGGATATTAGCAATAATTGTTTTTAATATTTCACGACGTGAAGCAAAAACCAAAAATTCCTCATGTAAAAAATAATAAGAAGCTTCAAAATCTTGAATTAAAGGATTTAAAACTTTATCAAAGACAGCCTCGTCATCATTCGCATAGATATCAATATTTCGATAAGTAGAAACTTTTTCTTTAGAAAAATTATCAAAACCAGCATCAGGGTCATACATGCTAAAAGCGACAGCTTGCCCTTTTGGTAAATATATTTGACTAATTTCAAAAGAAGCATTTAGTAAATCATCAATACTATTAGGAATGTCTTTTAAATTACGATCTTGTGCAATTGCAAGGTTACGTTTTAAAATACCATAATCATCATATGTAAATGAAACAAAACCTTCAGCTGTAATAGGAGTAATTTCTGCTACACGATTTTCTTGAGCAGATAAATCATTAAAAAGCCCAATAGTGCTAGATAAAGAATCTTTTTCGATAGCAATACCATCAATTTTTAATTCATCCTGATCAACTTTTGTGTCCAAAGATATCCATCCACTAAAATTAGATAAAGAAGTAGATGTTCCTTTAGGAATTAAAGCATCATGGATAGAAGAAAGTTCCTTTCCATTTATTAAGATAGAAGACCCCGTATCATCGCTGGAAATTTTATAAGCTTTCTTTAAATCAGCTGAAACAGGAGTAATAGATTTTTTTTGACGAATAGCGTTTTCAACTAATAACTTAGAAGAAGAAGCAAAAAGCATGCTGTCTATTTGAGTGGAATAAAAGAATTTTGAACCATCTTTTATTTTTAAAATTTTTGTTTTGTCATAAGTGAAAGATTCAACATCTTGAAGTTTAATTGAATCAGTAACAATTTTATTAGGATTGAATTTTGAAATGTATGTATATTCAAAAGAACTTTTTCCTACAGGAGAAAAGCATAATAAGCTCTCAGAAACCTGTGAAGTATTTTCATTATTAGGTAGTTTTTTGAAATATTTAAAAAAAGAAAGATCTAAATTGTTTTGAATAAAACTATTATTTCTAAGCTCATTTTTTGTTTTTTCTAGATCATTAATTTTGATGATTACTTGTGCGTCTTTGGGGATATAACTCAGTAAAGAACTCTTTTTTATAGGAGTTTTACTGCACCCAATAAGGATACAAGAAAGCAGTAAAAAAAATACTTTTTTCATCTAAATTTGGTTTGTAAATCGTTGGTTTTTCCCTTTCCCTTGAGAAATTTTTATACAAGTTAAATAAAAACCTATGATAGAACGTTATTTATAGTCGAATTAGTATAATAAATTAGTTGAAGTGCAGTTTTTTTTCGTTGAAACGATAACTAACTGAAATCTAGCGGTAGTTGTTCCGGTAAAAGACGGAAACTTTTGCGATGATATTTAGTAACCCCATATTTACGAATCGCTTCCCGATGTTCTTTAGTCGGATACCCTTTGTTTTTTTTCCAATTATACATAGGGAATTCCTCATGAATATTTTCCATGTAGGCGTCTCGATATGTTTTAGCAAGTACAGATGCCGCAGCTATGTTTAAAAACTTAGCATCTCCTTTAATAACACAAGTATGCGGAATATTATTGTGTGATTTAAAACGATTTCCATCAACAATAATATGCTCAGGAATAATGGATAATTTATCTATAGAACGTTGCATCGCAATTATTGATGAATTTAGAATGTTTATTTTATCAATTTCTTCCATAAAAACATGCGTAACACCAAAAGATAAAGCCTGGTCCTCAAGCAATGGTTTGAGTTTAATACGTTTAGATTCACTTAATTGTTTTGAGTCATTAAGAACAGTATTTTTAAAAGTGTCTGGCAAGATAATTGCAGCAGCAGTAACAGGACCAGCCAAGCAACCTCGACCAGCTTCATCAGTACCACATTCAATAAGATTTGGGTTTAATTTTAATGATAGCATAATGCGAAGATACAGTCCCTTTAATGAAAATAAAAATGATTAGAAGCATAGAAATATCGATATAATAGATAAAATAGTGTGTTATACTTTATTATGAAGATGATATTTTTAAAAATTAAACAAACAATGTCAGAGGATTAATTTCGTTAAAAAAGTATATTTTTGCGGATGAATATATTATAGAGTATATAAAGACATGTGAAAACTAATACTGAAATATATTTAAATATTTCAAGATAAGGTTGGGAACTAATAAATTATAAAAATAAAACAAGTGAAAAAGCACTTTGTATTTCTAGTATTAATAATAACATCTTTAATAGGGAATGCCCAAGTTGGGAAATTAAAGAAAAAGAAGGAACTAGAAGAAGGACCTGTATTATCAAATAATACAACAACTCAAAGAATAGGGGAATCTAAACAAAGAGGAGTAAAAGATAAAAAAGAAAAGCCGCCAATAACAGATTATAAAATTATATCAATACATAATGATACAACTTATGTAGATACAACCTTGTCAATTCAAAAAGATTATAAATTTAATTATTTAAGAAAAGACGATTTCGAATTATTACCTATTAATAATGTCGGTCAAACATATAATAGTTTAGCAAAAAAAGAAGAAGGATTACGTTTGTTGCCATTATTTGGAGCAAGAGCTAGACACTTTAACTTTATGGAAGTGGATGATATTAATTATTACCATGTTCCTACACCATTAACCGAATTATATTTTAAGACAACCTTTGAACAAGGACAACAATTAGACGCTTTCTTTACTATAAATACATCTCCTAGATTAAATTTATCTATAGCATATAAAGGTGTTCGTTCTCTAGGAAAATATCAACATGCATTAACCAGTACAGGTAATTTTCGTGCAACAGCAAATTATACAACTAAAAACGATCGATACGCTTTACGAACGCATTTTGTTACGCAAGACTTATTGAATGAAGAAAATGGAGGTTTGTCAAGAGTAGGAGTAGCACAGTATTTATCTCAAGACTCTGAATTTGCAGATAGAGCCTCAATTGAAGTTAATTTTGAAAATGCTGAGAATACATTAAAAGGGAAAAGATTTTATTTAAATCATGAATATAAAATAATAAAATCTACAGATAGCCTTGATCATGAATTAGCATTTGGGCATATTTTAGATATTACAGATAAATCTTATCAATATGATCAAGACGCAAATAATACGATAATAACAGGGTTATTAGGAGAGTCATTCATACAATCAGGATTAAGTGATAAAGTAGCACTCGAAGATTTTACCAATACAGCATATTTAAGATATAAAAATTCAGTTTTAGGAGATTTCAAAATTAAAGGAGGACTCTCAGATTATAATTATGGATATAATACAATTCTGACAAGAACAAATCAAGATGGTACAATAGAACGTATTACTAATAGAATCAAAGGAAATGTATATTCTGTAGGAGGAGAATATGTGAAAAAATATAAAGGTTTTCAATTGAAAGCCGATGGAATGTCAATTGTTTCTGGAGATTTAACAGGAAACTATATAAACGCAGCAATTGGATATGATATTCAAAAAGGAATGAAGATTCAATTGACAGGAAGCACCAATTCAGTAGCACCAAATTATAATTACCTATTATATCAAAGTGATTATAAAATGTATAATTGGCAAAACGATTTTAAGAATATTGAAACACAGAAAATTCAATTTGATTTTAAATCAAAAAAACTATTAAACATTGAAGCGAGTTATAGCACAATAAAAAATTATACGTATTTTGATAAAGATTCTGATTCAATAACAACTCCAAGGCAATTTGGAGAGGATATAAACTTATTGAAAATAAAAGCAAGCAAAGGATTTACTTTTTTTAATGTTATAGGATTAGATAATACTATAATGTATCAAGATGTAAGTAAAGGAGAATCGGTTTATAAGGTGCCAAATATTGTTACACGTAATAGTTTGTACTATCAAGACCATTGGTTTAAACGAGCTTTATATCTACAGACAGGAGTAACATTTAAGTATTTTAGTAAATATGAAGGAGATGCATACGATCCAATTTTATCAGAATTCTATATTCAAAATGAAACAGAAATTGGAGGCTTTCCACAAATAGACATATTTTTCAATGCAAAAATTCGTCAGACTAGAATATTCTTTAAAGTAGAAAACTTTGGAGAAGCATTTAATCAAAATACAGAATTTTCTACTCCAGGTTATGCATACAGAGATGCAGTGATTCGATTTGGATTAGTATGGAATTTCTTTTTGTAAATTATAAAATAAACAAAACAAGAAACCCTAAGAAATTAGGGTTTTTTCTATTAAAAGAATAAAGAGAAAAATAATAGAGATATATAAAAGCTACGGTATTAGCGTATTAAGAAAAAGTTAAGATGAGATTAAGAAATAAGTAAGAAAAAAGCTTGTAGAAGTAAAAAAGAGGTGTATCTTTGCACCCGCTTAGCGCACGAATGA
>CANMKX010000063.1 GCA_947498595.1 uncultured Aquimarina sp. | reverse complement strand
AAATGACTATTTCTCCAGCCATTCAGGAATACAAAGAACAAACAGTCGTTAAACATTGGCAAGAAAACTGGACACCTTCTAGTGAGAATGAGCCTTATCAATCTCCTATAGTTGAAGATAAAAGACCTAAAAAATGTATCATTAAGTTTAAAGCTGATAGTGATGATATTCGTGAAGGAAATTTTGGTTTTGATGCCATCCCTAATAAGTATAAAAATTTATTAGAAGACAGTTCTAAAGCAATTGATTTTGAAAACGAATATGATCCTATCAAAGTAGAAAACGAACGATATTTTCCTCCTTGGGTAAGCATGCGTAAGGGGCAAACCATAACACTAGAGTTAGACAAAAGTTTAAGACATGAAGAGGAATATAAAGAGGTTAAATTTGAAGAACATCCCGATTTTACTTTTGAACCTATAGGTAGAAAAGACAAGTCTGTACCGCTCATAGAAGCTAAAAAAGTACGTATCACTTGCCATAACCACAATGCAGCTACTACACAGATCAAAGTACTTGCAGACGGAAAAAATGCAGGCGCTATCAATTTTTGGTATCCACATCCTAAGTCGATTGAGCTAGAATGGTGTTTTGTGGAGATTACAGGTGGAGATGAAGATGCTGATAATTTCAAAAGAATATTTAAAATTGATAAATTAAAAAGATTGTTAAAAAAAGGGGGGAATCCCTCTTTGATTAATATAGAAATATCGAACATGGTACCTAGAATCGCTGACATTTCTTCATTAAATGAAAATTTTAAACGATCAGGAATACTTAAAGAAGAAGGTGAGTATCGATTTATAGAAAGAAGATTTAAACATGTATTTGTAGATTTTCTCGAAAAAGATACAGCTATAGACCCTAATATTATTACATTATTATTAATAAATAGGCAGTGCATGACCTCAGGACAAACAGGGCAAAATGGCGAACAATTTAAAGTAGTAGAGGGGTTTTCTGAAACAAATTCAGGTATTGCATATGGTATCCTAAACAAAGATAAAAAATTGAGATCATCTTCAATAATTCATGAATTGATGCATGCATTAGGATTGCGCCATACTTTTAAAGAAACTCCAGAAAAAGATATAGATAAGCAATATATTTTTAAAAAGAATGAAACCAAGAACTATATGGATTATGACAATACTAAACGGTTCATACACAAATACCAATGGGAGCAATTACATAACTATTCTAAACTTAAATAGACATGCGTTTTATAATTCTAATAGCTTATTTGAATCTCATTTCGTGCAATTCATATAAAAATATAAATAATAGAGAATGTTATTTTAAAGAAACATTTTTTATAATAAAAAATGAAGAAAAAAAACTAACACCAAATATACTTTCTCAGGATTTAAATCATTCAGATTATACATTAACTGATAATGATATTTATGAAGACAGCTATTATAAACTGGGAAATACTTATATAACTAATACAAAGACGAAAAAAAAACTTAATATTCAAAAACTAATTAAATATCAATTCAATGGCGATATTAGTAGGGTTACTTATTATTATCTCAACGGAAATGTCAAAATAGGAAAAGAAACCTACTTCGATTCTCAAGGTAATATAACAAAAGTAATAGATCACGAAAAAGGGTATAAAATTTGTTGGGCAGAAATGATCGCTATCATGAAAAAACGATATCGTTCTTTGATTCGTAAATACGAGATACATACATTTAATTTAAGCAGAGTAAATCTAAATGAGTTTCCAGAAGCTAAGCCTCGATGGACTGTAACAATGGAAGGAAACGAAGCTTATGAACAAAAAGGATATGACGAGGGAAACAAACACTATAGCTTTGATGGGGTTACAGGTGAATACTTATATACATCTACTTCTATATCTGTTTATGATTAAAAACACCAAACGTAATTTGCATAAATACCAATAGGAGTAATTGTACAAATAAATCAATAATACCTTCTCAACAACACCAAAAGCCATTATAATAAGAGTTATAGTGGCTTTCTTGCATATAACAACTGCTATAAGTTAATCTCAAAAAATACGGTGGTAAAACCGCAACAAAACTACAGGACGAAACTTTACATTTGTGTACACAAACTTTCTTTAGTTATAATACCATTTTACACATATGAGTTATGTAGCCAAGTTATTCGTTTTTGGTCAAGAACGAGAAGTTGTGAACGCAGCAATTACTTATCATCGATTAGTAAACAATCAAACAGGAAAAGCGGGATATGAGCCTCAAGGAGGACTTATTGATCTAGAAATGTTATCCAGTTATGATGATGATATTTTAGCTAGATGGATAATCAATGAGCCAGAAGATAAACTTTGTATCTTAACCAAAGGAGTATTAGTTTTTTATAAAGAATCATTTGGTAATCCTCCTGCTTTTACATACAAGTTTAACGATGCAGCATTAATAAAGTATAGCGAAGTGTTTTCTGCTCAAGATGATACACCAATGACGCTCAAAATGACTATTTCTCCAGCCATTCAAGAATACAAAGAACAAACAGTCGTTAAACATTGGCAAGAAAACTGGGTACCTCCTAGCGAGAAAGAGCCTTACCAATCTCCTGTAATCGAAGATAAAAGACCTAAAAAATGCATCATTAAGTTTAAAGCTGATAGTGATGATATTCGTGAAGGAAACTTTGGTTTTGATGCCATCCCTAATAAATATAAAAATTTATTAGAAGATAGTTCTAAAGCAATTGATTTTGAAAACGAATATGATCCTATTGAAGTAGAAAATGAACGATATTTTCCTCCTTGGATAAGCATACGTAAGGGGCAGACCATAATATTAGAGTTAGACAAAAGTTTGAGGCATGAAGAGGAATATAAAGAGGTTAAATTTGAAGAGCATCCCGATTTTACTTTTGAACCTATAGATAGAAAAGACAAGTCTACACCACTTATAGAAGCTAAAAAAGTACGAATCACTTGCCATAACCACAATGCAGCTACTGCACAGATCAAAGTACTTGCCGACGGAAAAAATGCAGGCGCTATCAATTTTTGGTATCCACATCCTAAATCAATAAAGCTAGAATGGTGCTTTGTAGAGATTACTGGAGAAGACGAGGATTTCAATGATCTAAGGTCATTTATCTCATATAATAAAATTATGGATGTTTTAAAAAAAGGATTTAACGCTTCTTTAATAGATATAACTCCTATTAATAAGATAGCTAAAACTGTTAATTTATCAGAAAAGAAAACATATTTAAAAGAAGAAAATATAATAAAAGAATTTGGGCGTGATTCCTATATAGAAAATAAATATAAAAAAGTTTTTATTTCCGAAGTCGAAAAGAAAATCGATATTAATAAAAATATTATAACATTATTATTGGTAAACAGAAAATGCCTAATTACTGGAGCTAGAGGAGAAAATGGGGATTCTTTTAAAGCTGTAGCTGGTTTCTCTTATACGGGTACTGGTGTCGCATATGGAATTTTAGATCCTTCAGGAAGATTGATAAGCTCTAATATTATTCATGAATTAATGCATTCTTTAGGGTTAACACATACTTTTAGTGATAGAGCTAAATATAAAATGAAACCTAAGAAAACTAAAAATTATATGGACTATAACACGATTAAAAAAACAACATTTAAGTATCAATGGGAACAATTGTATAACTATTCTAAACTTAAATAAAATATGCGTTTTTTTACTCTTTTGCTTAGTGTAATATTAATGTCTTGTAAATCAAGTTATCAGTTTAGAGAATCTGACACGATTTGTAATTACAATAATAATATTTTCTCTAAACTTCAAAATAATTTAGATTTAAATTTATATAAAGAAAAATTAGATATTGAAGATGTTATATTATCTGATAATGATTTATTTATAAGTGAATTATATAAAACTTCTTCAAGATATGTATATAGTACTACAGATAAGTTAAATAATATTATTAGAATTTCAATGTATGACTTTGAGGCAAACAAATTAAAAAGTTACTTTATGTATAAAAACGGAGCTTTTAAAATTTATAAATCGAAAATATTTGATGAAGAAGGAAACATTGTAAAAATTATTGATCATGAAAAAGGTTATGATATCTGTTGGAAAGAAGCTATAACTATTATAAAAAAAGTTGCTCGAAAAGAAATTAAAAAATATGAAGTAACCACTTTTAACTTACAACGGATAGATATTAACGAATTTCCAAAAGAAAAACCATTATGGAGTGTTAGCTTAAATGGAAACGAAGCCTATCAATCTAAAGAGTTTAATGACGGTTATATTTTTTATGAAATTGATGGTGTTACAGGCAAATTTTTAGGTAAACGAATTCTTAAGCAAATCTCTCATGAAGATGATTAAATAAATATGTTCTTTAAAAACAAAAAACTTAATGTACTTAAATACAATTGGAGTAATTGTACAAATAAATTAATAATACCTTCTCAACAATACAAAAAGCCACTACAATAAGCATTATAGTGGCTTTTGGTGTATATGATCGCATCTATAGATATTTCTTTATAACAAGCTTTAATGATAGCTATAATCTCACTATAAGTGTTTTTAAAATAGTAAAAACAAGATAATAGTACTTTGATTTTATGAGGATTAAACATTTCTGTTTAATTGATTATATATATTTATGGTTTTAACGTATTAAAAATGATTATTACACATATTTTTACAATTTTGCACCACTATAATATCTCTTCATAATAGGTTTAAATAATGATATACATCTGCCGTTTTTAAGAAATAATTAAGAACAAAACGTTTTCTAAAACACTGATTTTCATCAAAAAAAAGCGCAAAATTACCGCAAAAATAATTCAAATTCACTATAGTTTTTTAGCGAATATCAAGCTAGTTTTGTGCTGTAAATCAAAGTATTATATAAGCTTTTGCTTTATGTAAATATAAACTAATTTAAAAAAACTATATATCATGAAATTAAAATTAACATCTGTAAGCTTTCTTTTATTATTTTTAGCAACACCTATTTTTATTTCTTGCGAAAGCGAGAGTATTCAAGAAGAAAGTAGTTTATATGAAACCATTAACAGATCAGCAATCGACAAAGAAGATGCAGGATCAATCGGAGAAAAAGATCCAGAAGACACAGACTCTAACGATTAAACAATATTTATCGATAATATTTGTAGTTACTTTTATTTTAATAACATTTATTACGGCTTTTTTACAAGTGTTTTTAGAAAAAGACAATAAAGCTGTGATAAATGCTAGAAATGCTCATATTACTGTAAAAAAAGAAAGAAATAGGCTTAGAAATAATTTATATAGAATAGTAGATAATTATCAAAGAGGTCAAATATCTGATAATCTTTTTATATCTCAAATAAAAAAAGCTCAGTTATATCAATCTTTAGAAGATGATTCAGCGGAATTATATAATATTTTAATCAAAGAAAAAGAAAAACAAAGAATATTTGGTTTTAGAAATTTGAAAATATTTTTTTCAAATCTAGCTATGCCACTAGTTACAGTATTATTAAGTTTTACTTTACTATTTTTATCATATAAGGAAGAAGATTTATTTTTAAAAAGAATACTCTTCTTTCTTAGTTTTTTTGGATCAATTTCAGGTCTTTTTTATTTAGTTTGGATATTCTATCCTGAAAAAGATATATCTAACAGGGTATATTTTGCTATGTTTTTTCTAGTTAGTATTTTAAGTTTTATACTGATTAGATTTTATATTAAATACTCATATTCCTTAATTCAATTAAAATCTAAAATTTTCATTCAAAAATTATTATACTATATCATTAAAGAAATAAAAGATAAGTATATAAAAAAAGAAGATAAAAAAGAATATGTACAAGATTATTTAAAAGAAATAAAAGAGCTGTCATAAAAATGAAAATAAGTAATAAAGAAGCTAAGGTGATTTTAAAAAATGATTTTGAAGATCATTTTTCTTTAGTAAACACTACAATAAAAAAAGAAATTCAAAATGATATCGAACACTGTTTAGAAAAGCAAGAAGCTGAGCTTACAGTTTTGATGGATGAGATTTATCAAAAAGCGAAAACGCATTTTAACTCTATGGCAGAGTTTAAAGCTTATATGATTAAAAATATAGAAATTAAACCAGAGTGGTTATAATTAAATAAAAGCAATCTATAGGTTTAATATTTAGCCTTATTAATAGTATGTAATGCCATTAGTGCTGCGTGTTTTTCTACGATATTAGAGAAAACTTTTATCTGCATTAATTCGTCTTCATGTTTAGCACAAAAAAATGCCAATTCTTCCATTGTTTTAAACTGTAAAGCATCTGTTGTTTTTACAGATTCCTTAAGATCATTACGCTCAGTAAAAAGCATATAAGCATCATCTAATTTACCTAATACCCATAATGGATTTACTTCTCCCTCAAAGGCTTCCATAATACCTTTATTAACCTTTTCTCCAGCTTTCTTTTTCCCACTTAAGATATCACTAATAGTTTGCGCAGATACTCCTATTTTATTAGCAAAAGCCCCTTGTTTCAGTTTATAATGTAGCATTAATTTTTGTATCCTTTCTCTCATAAATATTCTGTAAGAATCTCGATATATCATTTACTCTAGCAAAATAAGAAATTATTAGATATTATATACTATCCGTAAAGGTGATTGTTGATAAGGCTTACTTTTAATTATATATAAGTATTTTAATTAAAAATACGTGGTAAAACCGTATATAATAAACAACTATAACTACTACTTTTGTTTTTATTAAAATAATAAGCAATAACTTATATTTATTATTATAAACTAACATTATTCTGTAAGCATGGAAAAAACAAAAATAGAATCTAGTAAAAAATCTAAAAGTATTATGGTAGCAATTTCCGTAGGAGCTTTTGTTTTATTAACATTTACTATAGGGTTTCTGCAAATATTTTTTCCTACAGATAGTCAAACTGTTGTAGAAGCTAGACAAATACATAAGCAAGTAAAAAAAGAACGTAATACAGCTGAAGATGCACTTAAAAAATTAGTTTTTGATTACAATCAAAAAACAATAACAAAAGAGTTTTTTGATAAAGAAATAGCCTCTCTAATTCCACAATATAAAATTTTACAAAAAAGGACTAATGAGCTGTACAATAACCTAATTTCAGAAAAAAATGATCAAAGAATTATTGGATTTAAAAACACTAGAACTTTTTTTGCAAATATAGGTACTCCTTTTGTTTCTGTTTCGTTAGGCATAGTCCTATTATTTTTTTTCTTAAAAGAGAAAGATTTAATGTATAAAAAAATCATGTTTTCTTTTAGTTTTGTCGGTATAATTATAGGTTCTTTTTATTTAAGCTGGGCTTTTTCTCCAGAAAGCGATTTACCAATGTATTTATATGTAATTTTCTTCATCATACTAAGTATAGTAGGTTATTTAATATCTTATTATATAATCAAATACTTTTATTATATAACACAAACAGATCTCAAGTTAAGCATACAAAGTTTACTACACTTTATAGTATCAGATGTCAAACAACGCTATATTAGTGAGCAAGATCATTCGAGTTATGTTAAAGATTATATCAATGAGATTGATAAATTATCGGATAAATGAAAAAGAAAGAAGCAAAAAAAAATATCAAAAAAGATAGTGATTACCTCGCTTTTGTTAATCACGATACACAAAAAGAAATCAATTTACAGATAGAGAAGTATCTAGAAGATCAAGAAAATGATATTGATAACACAATACAAAAATTAAAAACAAAAGCAAAAGAGCATTTTAAATCTCATAATGATTTTAAGTTTTTTATCCTATATAATATAGAAATCAATAAAGATATTTTTGATTAAGATTCATTCATTTTATTAATTAATTTAAGAGCCATTAAAGCACTGTGTTTTTCTATCAGATTCATAAAAACCTTAGATTTTAATAATTCATCTTCATGATTAATACAATACAAAGCTAGTTCTTCATGATTATTAAAAACTAGTTTTTTTGATTTTAGTTCGTTAATAGCTTCAATTTCTTCAGTACTACTATTGCTATGGTTTATTCCTCCTTCCATCATTTCCCCTTCACCTTTCATAAGCCAAACCATATTTAATTCTTTAATATTTTGCGATATACCTGATATAACTTTACTTCCTGCTTGGCGTTTACCTCTTAATATATCGCCTATTGTTTGTGGTGTAACATCTATTTTTTTAGCAAATTGTCTCTGGTTCAGGTTATAAAACCTCATAATTTTGAGGATTCTTTCTTTCATGTAAAAAATATTAAATTATATAAGCTAAAGCTTAGTTTTTAAGCTAAAGTTTATTATATTTGAATAGCTTAGAAAATGATAGATCATAATGGTTCAATTCTAAGTTGTAATGCTATAAAATTACATTTTTTAGCCGGATTTTATAATTTAAACCCAAAAGATTTATGTCAACAACAGTAACCGAATATCAAAATACTTTACTGTATTACCTAAGCATAGATTGCCACGAATTTAAAAACGGAATTAAAAACAGAGATAAGCACTATCTCACTATTGGTAGATGGATTAAAGAGTTTTATCAACATAAAATCCCTAAAGAAGTAGCAGCCAAACAATTGTTGCAAAAAGTAAATCAAGCATTTATAAGTAGGATGCAACAGCTAAGCGCATAACAAACAACAAATAATATCAAAATAACCAGTATTCTCGCACAAGCGAGCAGGGAAACTAATACCCATACACAACCTATGAAACACAAACTCGATTACCATACCCAGCTCACGGCAGATACAGCAAAACAACATTATTTTGAGATAATGATCAAAGCCTTACAACTAGAAGTAAGTTCCTTTATAGCATTATTAGCCAGAGGGTGTGCTTATACCATTATGATATATGAGTATATCGCAGATGCTTACCTACAAGGGCAAGAAGCATTTGTAACCATGCTAAGTGTATTAGAGTTTTCTAGTCATTACAGTCTGCAAATAATAGTACAACTCCAGCAACAAAAAGATAGTAAAACCATGCCATCATGGTCATAAACGACTGTGTAATGACAGATAAAGAACTAGCAACTTTACAAAAAATATATACCAGTATGCCACAAGAAATAAAAAATAT
>CANMKX010000062.1 GCA_947498595.1 uncultured Aquimarina sp. | reverse complement strand
CTATCAAATTTGAAACTACCAAATCAGACCAATTAACACTATTCTTATAAACCCTTAGATCGAATTCAGGTTAATAGTTTTATTGGTATATAAAAGCAAGTTCTTAGACTCTTCAATAACTATCAAATGGATGTGTTCTTGCGTGTTTTTACCTGTTTCTTTTCTTAATAAATCGCTTAAATAATTAGAAGACAAATGAACTTGTTCTGCACAATATTTAACAGAAGGTAAACCTAGAATAGTTGGTTTATCTGAATTAAAATATTCTTTTAATAATTGTGTGATCTCAATAACAATACCTTTGTTATTCTTGATGTGTGTAAGAAATTGACGGCTGTAAAAACGATTACAATAATTTAAAAGAAGTTCTAAATTTGAAACGATTAGTTCTTGAGACTGTGCATCTAGATTTTGACTGTATTCATCAATAATATTAGAAATACATTTTTTTATTTTATGCAGTTCAGTTTCAGATACGTGTAAAGCTTCATTTACTTCGTATGAAAAATAATGATATTCATGCATTTTAACTTCTAAATTAGTACCAATTAATAAATCGGGATGAAATATTAAACTCCAACCTTCTTCATTTCGGAAATCATCAGCTAAATGATCAGCGCTTAATATTTGATTAGGTGAGGAACATAACAATGTACCTTCTTTAAAATCATTATAATTACGCCCGTAACGCATGTTACCTTTAGATGATTTTAAAGATATGATGTAAAAATTAACACTACTTTTTTCAAATACAGTATCCTTAAGAATATTCATTTCCGAAAACTTTAAAAATGAGATTAAGGGATGTTTTGGTGATTTACAACCTAACATTTTATGTAGTTGACTAATAGAATTTATAGTTACAATACTGTTCATAATAATATCACGTAAATTTTAAAAGCTCATTGTAATATATAGCTGCACGTTCTTTAGAAAAATAATCAATTACCAATCCCGAAAAACCAATTAAAATAAGCATGATTGCTATAGCTTGCCAATGCCTGTTTTCTGTTATAAAAAATAGCCCAATAGCAATAAAAAAACATATTCCTGCACCAATTTTGATATAGGTATATAACGATTGAAAATCTTCTACGCGCTGCTTTTCTAACATAAAAAAATTTGATTGATTTTCTATCGTAGATAGAATTATTGATCTAAGTGTTCTAGTATTATTATAAATCATGAATACACTTGCTAATATCAAGATCAAACTCACTATTGAGAGGGGGATAGTGATTGCTTGTGTATTGGGAGTCCTGCCCAATTTCCAAAATAACAAACTTACAACAAGTATTATGCTACCAGTAATACCGATAATTGTGGCTTCAAAAATTTCACCTTTATACCAATTTATAGTATGATTGATTAAATTCATATTTTTTGTTTTTTAATAAAGCTCAACATCATTTTATCGTGCATTTTATCAGATAAAAAACGTTTCATTAGTTTGGCTAATTTTGCGCCACCACCTATCCACCTATAGCATATCGAGTCTTAGGGTTTTTTATTTGAATTACTTTTAGTATTCCTTTAGCAATAACAATTGGAGGTGACGCCATATTTCCATCATCAACAGACTTTAAAAACATAGCATGTTTATGTACAAGTTCTCCATAAACAGTATTTCCAGAAACTTTAATTAAGTTTTCACGTGCAATAGTATTCCATTCTGTTTTTATAGCTCCTGGTTGGATAACTACAACATCAATATCAAATTGCTTGAGTTCCATTCTAATCGAATCACTTAAACCTTCAACGGCATATTTGGTTGCATGATACCAAGCGCCATGTGGCTCACCTGCCTCTCCACCAATGGAAGATATATTGATTATTTTTCCTGTTTTTTGCTTTCGCATATAAGGAATCACCAGTTGGCATAAACGTGCCAAACCAAATACGTTGACTTCAAATTGATATTTAGCTTCAGATATAGCTACATCTTCTAATGCACCATAAGAACCATAACCAGCATTGTTTATCAAGATATCAATACGTCCTTCTTTTTCAATAATTTTATCAATTCCAGCGATCATAGAAGCATCGTTCGTTACATCTATTTTTAGTAAATGAACACCTAATTGTTTGATGGATTCCATGCGTTCTAATCTACGTGCTGCACCATAAACTATATACCCGTTTGTTAAAAGAAGTTTGGCAGTTTCTTCTCCAATACCAGAAGAAGCTCCTGTGATTAAGATAACTTTTTTCATATCATTTTTATGTTTAATTACTTAACTCTATTTCACTTAGTAGTTTGACCAAAAGCAGGCAATCCTAGATAACCTCGAAGATGAAATTTACTTTTTTCAAGCCACACATAACATTTGTACCATTTACCATTAGCATTATTGTATACGTGACCATTGCTCCATTCATTATCATCAAAGATTAGATCTTTAATAATAATGCTACCTATTAAATCGTGATTGCGAAGTTTTTGATCTGGATTATTGATATCCTTTTTTGAAGAATTGTCCTTATTTACAGCATCTTTACCCCAAAGTAATTTTGCCTTATATGTACTCTCAGACTTAAAGACTTCTATTTTAGCATCTCCTTTTTCGGTTTCCCAAATACCTATGATAGCATCTGCTTTTTGTGCTTGAAATGTAATTGAACTCAATAAAAATATCGAGAACAAAAGTTTTTTAAAATTTACCATTTTGTAATTCTTGAATTTATAATGCAAAATTCAAGAATCGTTAGAATTCTGAAGGATATATTTCAAGGATTATGGTGCCCGTATTACTGAATATTAATTTACGGAAGGGTTTTGTTTATGTGAAACAGAAGGGTAAAAATTGAGTTTAGATACATCATTAATGGGTGAGATTTATCTAGAAATCCAACGAATCATTTTGAATGGTCGCTATCATATTTTAAATGACTGAGGAGGATATATCATGAAGGAATTTTTTCGGAATTCTATTTATCGTTTTACGTTAAAACTATTTTTAATTATTAGATATTCATAGTATAGTAAACAAATATCACTTCCTTCTAATTGTATATGAATTAAATGATTTTACAGCCTTCATTTGTTGTTGCCAAAATATCAAAGGTATCGTTAGACTAATTGTTCCAATAGCTCCAAAATACATCCATAAGATGATTGTTGCCAGAATTCCAACTCCAATTCCGATTAGCATGATTAAATTACTTTCTTGAGCTTTAATATCATTTATATGTTTTTTTTCTGTAATACCACAGTTATGACAATTTATATTGAATTCATCTCCTCTTTCCATTTGTAAATCTGGACGAGTAGATGCATTTGATTTAATCTTAATTTCATTTTTACATGATTTGCAAACTGTATATAATTTCATTTTTATGGATACTTTTTAAACTATTTTTATTACGTGAATTTAAAGATTTTTGATAAAAACCAATTATAACTATATGGAGTTTTTTATTTAGAATGTGCTATAATAAAATCTTCAAGAATTTTTGCATACTCAGTACCGCCTATTTTTCCGATATTAAAATGACCACCATTCTTAACAGGTACAAATTTTTTATGAGTTGATTTTAGATTTTTAAACAATGATTTTCCGTAATCAAATTTTATATTTTGATCAATATCTCCATGAGCAATTAAAACAGGTTGTTCAATATTTTTAACTGAAGAAATCGGAGATACTTGATTAGGATTAAAGCCTGCAATTTTACCAGCTTGATTTAATGCTATATTACATATAGGTTTTAATCCAATTCCATAAGTAAACGATTTTTGATAATCGTAAACTATTTGATTAAGACTTGTAAAAGTACTTTCAATAATTCCAAACTTAATCCTGTTATCATGTTCAAGAGCTTGAATTGCAATGGCTCCACCCATTGAATTACCCCATATTCCTATTGATATTGAATCGTTTTTAGTTTTAATGAAATCTATAATCTGAGTTATGTCTTCTTTTTCTTTTGAGCCATAAGTGCAATATAAGCCTTCGCTTTCTCCATGAGCTCTACTATCCATTAAGATTGATTCAATACCTTTTTTTGATAATTCCTTTGAAAGATTTAAGAAATGTTCTTTGCATCCACCAATTCCGTGAACTAATAGTATTAATGATCTAGGTGAAATAGCATCGCTTTTAACCCAATATCCTTTTAAGGTTATAGAATCTTTTACAAGAATATTTATATCAGTACTTTTTAAATCCAAATCTGATGGCTTGATTTTTTCTGAAACTCTTGGCGGTTGAATTATTGAATATGGTAAAACGTATTTAGCAACTATTAAACTACCAGTACCAATTATGATAATTACGAGAATAAAAATGAGTTTAATTTTTTTCTTCATTATTTTTTTTGCTCATAGAGCTTAAATTAAGTTTCCTTTCTCTCAAAGCAATTATTTCTAAATTTAAATCTTTCAGAGCTGTTTCTAATTTTTCTTTCGCTATTTCCTTTTCGATCCTTTCTATATATTTTTTATCTGGATTATCAATTATTATATCTAAATATTTTAATTCTGTAGGATACATATCAGCAACTGGATTGTCAATTAATCTACTAATCCCACAAGGGTTTAGTCGCAAAAAACCTTTTTCGATATTTCCATATACAATCCATTTTCCTTTTTCTTGAATATAAGGATAACAATACCTCCAATTTTTTCCAATGTAAACATCATCGATACAGCTTTTACGGCTTAATGATTCAGTCACCTTTATTTTAAATGTAAAATCGGTTTTATTTATTTCAATAACATCTCCAATAAAAATATATTCAGCAGTTTTTAGCTCAGATTTTTGTCTTTCAGAAAGCTTTTTAGGCACACAAGTACAAGCAAAGCTTTTTAATGAAATTAGAAATAATATTATTAAGAGATGTTTTTTCATATGATACAATAATAAGAATTAATAAATTAGGAAAAAGGATAAAATAACGGAGGAGTTCCTGCTGTTCGATTCCGAACACACATTATAAAGTTATCCTTTTTTGGAAGCTTTTTAAAAAGGTCTAAATCAATAATACTTTCTGAAGTTAAACATGCGATTTCAGCAATTTTTGTGGTAACTGCATATCTTAGATTAATAAAATTTTCATCATCTAAATTTTCTGGACGTTTATCAAGAAACCATTCAGAAAAATTAATGTTAGGAGTCCATTTATATATTGTTTTACCAGATATCCCTCCAAAAACACTTTCTTTATCAAAATTAGATGAATGAGCAATAACAATTTTATCTAAAGGTTGTATGTTTTGTTCTGATAACCAATGTAAAAAATCTTTGAAGACAGGTATTAATTCGTTTGAATGTTTTTGAATATCAATTTTGTTTAAATGAGTCATAAATGAATTTTCAATAGTACCTTCTTTTGTATAACAATTTGCTGCATTGTGTAACCTCTTTAATCTTACATTACCATAATCTATTTCATTCCTTTCACCTTCATAGATATATAATTCGTCACATTCCCAACCAGAATGAGCACCAATACTAAAAGTTACTTTTTCCTCACGAGGAAGGCTTAAAAATTCTGCCATTGTACAAGCAGTAGGTAATACTTGTTGGTAACAAAGTGCTAAAAACTGACTAACTAAATCTTGTCTCTTTACAAACAATGTATAATCATCATCATTAGTACTTACTATTCCCCATTCAAATAAATTGGGACTACTGCCTTCAGTTACCATGCATGCTCCTTTTTTATTAAAAAGAGAGGTATATAAATAGCCCAAGCTATCTACTTCAATTTTAATTTTAGAAATAGGATCTATGCTAGGTTCTCCTGTAAGTTCTGGATTCATCCAATTTAAAAAATGACTAGGAAGCTCTTTTAAAAGTTTTGATGTAAAATTATCAACTAGCAATAATTCAGCCTTATTTCCATCATAATTTTTTAGCGATTCTTCAAATTCGTTTTGTATTGTATTCATTTTACAATTATGCGTTTTATTTAGTTTATAAACCAGATCACTAATAATCCAATGTATGTTGAGATCGATTGGATTGTAAGAGTCTTTACTGTTTAAAAGGATTATTAAGTATTTAATACAGCAATAAAATCTTGATCTTCCCAATAAGTTGAAAAATCAGTGTCGTTTTTAAATTCTTGTGGATTTTTTCCTAAGTTTAATGATTGAGTTAATTACAAGTATGGTTACTTCGTAGCTATCATACATTCCTTTATCAGCAAAATTAACAGAAATAAGTTTTTGAAGTATTTGATTGCTTAGTTTTGTTATATTAGAAGTAACAACAGTGTCTAATACTTCTATTTTAAGAGTATTATCATACGAATCATTTTTATTAACACTGAAAACAGTCTCTAAATCTTCAATAGCGTTAAGAGCATTTTCTAGTGTTATAAGACTAGCATTTTTATTCTCCAAAATCGCTATGATTTTTTTAGGAGACATTCTTTCTTTTAAAATTTCGTTACGATCTCTATTGTCCCATTCTTGTTGTGAAATGTTTGATGCTTTTATTGCTTTTAAATTTTCAAAAGAATAAAAGAATAGCAATGCATCTTTTAGTTTGGATTTATTTTTATCAAAAGGGCAGTTTCTTATATTTAAATAAGTAAGATTCTTTAATTTATATAAAGCTTCTTCAATAGTAGTACATTTCATATTAAGTTTCTTTAACAGATCTTACCCTGATTCAGTTTTGATAAATTATATAGATTGTTAAAACTGATTTAAAAATAGGGTATTATAATTTTTTGAACATCACTGTTTACAGGGAAAATTTGTATTAAAAAAAGTTGAGGTTGTATTAAAGAGAAGTTTAAAAAATAAAAAAATCAATGGAAATGATTTTGTAAATTCTTTAAAAATAAAGCATAAAACCAATTTAATTTCGTAAATAGATTTACTGGAATCAAAATCTTAATATAATGATTATTGTAGTTTTCCGTGATTGTCTTTTAGTCTTATATCTTGTATAAAAACTCCATTAGTTGAGTGCGAGTATTTTGTTTAGCGTTGTAATCTCCCTTATCATTCCCACCAAATTCATATTCATAATCTTTACCATCAATATTCATGATTCCAGTTCTAGAACTTGATTTATGATCAGGATGACTTGAAATTGAGTGCTCTGCATCCCAATGTCGTTTAGTTAAGGATTTGACCTGAAAGTGAAGACATATTTTACAAGACCTTATACTTCACAAGATAAAGGAACTGTAGAAAATAGAATAGGTGTTATAAAGCGATTTTTTCCAAAGAAAACGAACCTTAACAAAATACCTATTCAAAGAATTAAAAAGTAGAATTATTATTAAATTACAGACCTATTAAAAAGTTTAATCACAATAACCCGATTGAAGTCCTAAAAAATAAATGTGTTACACTTATGAGTTGAACACAGCAATACTATAATTCTATATTTTCTAACTTTAACTGAATTTTAGATGTGTTTTCTTCTATTTTACAGCAGGTAAAATTTGCTCAGAAAGTTTGTTCAATTGTTCAGATATTCTTTGAAATTAGAAAGCTGCTATAATAGCTAAAGGATCAGCTCTTAGTTTATAGTCTACCATGCTTAATGATGTACTATGTTTACTTTTTTAGATAGGAATGTTTTTAAATATCCAAATTCAGATTCAGTCATTGATTTTTTAGGAATCAAATAATGTTCTTTATTAGTTAATAAAAAAACGTAAGTATCATTTATTTCAGTTAATTTGAAATCCACCCATTTTTCGATAGTTTTTTCGCTTTCTTGAATGATCTGAAATGTTTCATTAGTCAGAATTAATTGATGGCTTTTTATTTTTTCTATCTCATTTAGATATTTTGATACTTCTTTTCTTCTTTTTCTGATCGTAAGCGCTTTTGTAAAAAAATTGATTTGATTATATAAAAAAATAGCACCAATGAATATTACCTGGATTTGAATAGAATTTTGAGTAAAAGAATGATAAAAGAAACCTATTAATAATAAAGAAGAAATGATAAGGCTTTGGAATGTCTTTTTTGTCAATGAACTCTTGAAGTAATTGTACTCAATATTCTGAGAATAGATTTCTTCAAAATCTTTCCTATTAAAAATCAGTGTTATTTTGGTTTGAGGATCCATTTTTTTAGTGGTCACAAAATATTTATATTTGTAGAATGGTTGTAAAAATCAATTGTATTTTTTATTCAAAGTTTTATACCATTTTTCTCTAATAATCTTATAAAAAAATCTGCTTCTACTCTCCAAGAATCATCTTTATTTAATTTACTGATAGCTATTTTTTTTAAATCAGAATCTTTATTTTTTATTAAGAATTCAATAAAACCTAATAGATCATAGATTTCGTCTTCAGATTTAAATTCAGCATCTAAAAATTTAGTTTTGAAATAAGTATTAAATTGAGAATCGTATTTTTGGGGATAATAGTTGTTTAGGTAATGAAAAGCTGTAAAGTCATTATAGTTTAATAGGAGCTCTAATATTCTTGAATTGTATTCTTTTTTATAAGTTCTATTTGAAAGCGCTTTTCCATAGAGAAATGAATCTACTTTGTTTTTTGAATAGATTATGATGCTATCAGTTTTCTTCATTTCGATATCGTTTTTTACTTTTTCAAACATAACTGACTCAGCTTTTAATTTATTACCTGAAAGATCATTTAAAGCTTCAAATCTAATTTTATTCCAATATTCATTATAAATTACCAAAGAAGTACTTTCATAATCTCCTAGACAACCATCTAAAGTTTCTATTATATCAGGTTTTAATAACTCTAATGCTAAAATTTTGGATAGAGGATATTTATTTGTTTGAATTAATTCAATTGCTGCATAAACACGAATTATAGGGTTTTGATGTTTTGTTAATTCAATTATTTCTGCTGTTAAAAGTTTATTTTTTAGTTTTTCCCAATTTAAATACTGCTTTGATTTCCAACATCCGCCGCCAGTACATTCTGTATGGAATTCATTCACTTTAATAATTGAATCAATTAATTGAGATTTTGTTTGAGGGAAACAAAGTCCGACCATTAAAACAAAAAGTAGATTCAAGAGTTTTTTCAAAATTATTTTTAAATTAAGTATATTACTCCGATTTTTTGTAAACTAAATTAAGGAGCATATTAATTATACAAATTGTTACGTTTTTATAATATTTCTATTTAGAGGAATCTTATTTCTTTTCATTAATCTTAATTCCTGAAAAATTATTTTAAAAATTAAGCTATTATCATTTACCCATTTTATTTATAATTAACTTAAGATTTTGCATCTTTTTCTTAATTAGAAAATGGATTATTCTAATTTACCTACTTCATTTCAAAGGTTTTCCAAATATCATTTTTTTTATTTATGCTAGTTTAGCCCCTTAATAGTTCGGAGTGTAATTTTAAATTTCAAACTAATATATTAGAGATATGAAATACAAGAA
>CANMKX010000061.1 GCA_947498595.1 uncultured Aquimarina sp. | reverse complement strand
GCAACGATTACTAGCGGAAATCCAATCGCAAGTTTAGCTCCAGGAGCCAGCGCGGATGTTATCGCAAATCATGTACTGACTCAATCAGAAATTGATAGCGGAAGTTACAGCAACCAAGCCAGTGGATTAGGAGACAGTCCAAGCGGAACAGACGATGTAAGCGATGCCGCTTCTGACGATCCAGCTACAGGAACAAGTGATGATGCAACAATTACAATATTAACCCCAATGGCTAATTTACAAATTGTAAAGACAGTAAGAGTAGCAGGAAATTCTTTAGGAGATGTTATTGAATATGATATTGAAGTTATTAATACAGGAAATGTCACTTTGACAAATATAGCAATCATAGATGCTAATGCGGATATAGGCACTATAGTAGGAAGCCCTATAGTAATTCTAAACCCAGGAGATAGCATGATTGTGACAGCTAATCAAACAATAACTCAAGATAATATTAATAATGGTTACGTAGAAAATACAGCAATAGGAATAGGGAATAGCCCTAGTGGTATAGATGATATAGTTGATATATCTGATTCAGGTGATGAAACAATAGAAACAGCTAATGGAGAAGGAACTGTGGATGGAGATCCTACAAATGATCCAACAGTTACAATACTAAATTCCGATCCTTCAATTGAAGTTGTGAAAATTGTAGAGAATATAGATGATAATGGTGATGGTGTTTTAGGCGTTGATGATATAGTAAATTATTCAATTAGCGTAGTAAATAACGGAAATGTAACATTAAATAATGTAACTATTGTAGATAATTTATTTGATAATTCAGGTGTTCCTTTGCAATTAACTACAGGACCAATATATCAAAATACTGGAGGTATTGAAGGTGTTTTAAATGTAGATGAAGAAGCAATATATTTCGCTAGTTATATATTAACACAAAGTGATATAGATGCAGGAGGAATTAATAATAGTGTACTTGCTAGTGGTACTGGTTTAAATGGACAATCTGTAAACGATATTAGTGATGATGGAGATGATACAGATGGAAATGTTGATGACGATACTACAGACACGAACATTATAAAAACCCCTGAATTAAGACTGGTTAAACTAGGAAATTATATAGATGATAATGTAGATGGTATTATTAATGTAGGAGATATTATAGCATATACATTTACAGTAACAAATGTTGGTGAATTAACTATATCGAATTTAACAATTGACGATCCAAGATTAAATTTAGTTGCTACTCCCATAATACCAGCTATTTTAGGACCTAATGAAACGGGTGATTTAACAGTCTTTTACCCAATAACAGAGGATGATATAAATAATGGTGAAATTATTAATAGTGCAATTGTAAATGGAATCGACCCATTTAGTATAGGAGTCTCTGATGTTTCGGATAATGGGAATGAGTTTGAAGATGGAGATGATCCAGATACAGACCCAACGAATGATCCAACAGTTAATCAGTTAAGCATACCTAATTTAGCATTAAGTAAAACAGGGATGTATATCGATTATAATAATGACGGTTTACCTAATGCAGGTGATATTATTGAATACTCTTTTTCTATAAAAAACACAGGGAATATAGACGTATATAATATTTATATAGAAGATATTTTGCCAAATATTGAGATTTATGGTGATCAGATAGATGTATTAGAACCAGGTGAGATTGATGAAACAACTTTCAGTGCTAGATACGTATTAACAACTACGGATATATTAAACGGATCAGTACATAATAGTGCTACAGCGATAGGAGAAAATATTAATGGTGGAGAAGTAACTGATATTTCAGATGATCCAACGGATACAACAGATGAAGATTTGGATAGAGATGGGGATGGAGAAGATGAAACGATTACTACTATTATTATAAATGACGATGATGGAATTGTAATTTATACAGGAATAACACCTAACAATGATGGAGACAATGATGATTTTAGAATTATTGGATTAGTTAACTATCCTAATAATCTTTTAAAAATATATAATAGATGGGGTGTTATTGTTTATGAGGCTGAGGGCTACGAACAACCTGGAACAAATTATTTTAGAGGAATTTCTAATGGGAGAAGTGTTTATAGAGTTAGCGAAGAATTGCCTGTCGGGACTTATTATTTTGTATTAGAATATAATACAGAAACTGATATGAAAAAGCATAAAACTGGATATTTATATATTAATAGATAAATATTTTTTTAGAAAAGATAATGAACTCTGAATAGGTTATTATTCAGAGTTTTTTTATTGATTGAAAAATTATTTATGAGCGTTATAAATAATTAAAATGGTTCCGTATAAAATTATTTAGAATAATTGTAAATAATTGACTAACAGATTGAGAATACCGTGTTATGCTAATATTTCCATTGTTAAATTTACGTTAAATTTAGTGAAATAAAACAACGGTATTACAGTAGTCTTATTATAGTTAAATTATACTAGTTTTTTTTGATTAAAAAAGCAGTATAATCTTATCATTTGATTTTTAGTCAACTGGATCATTTTATACAAGTTTTGCTGTTTTATACATTTTTATGTTATGAAATTGTGATGCAGCTTTCAATGTGATCCCAGTCACAATGAGACATAGTTAATTGCTTTATATTGAGGCATTAAAATGCCTTTTTAACAAAATCCCCTATATATAAGATAGGGGTTTTTTTACATCTAATTTTTAGATAAAGCATTTGATGTATTGATTGACAAACTAGAATATAAATGAAGGAATTAACAAAACTACATATAGCACAACAAGATATTTATTATCATCAACTAATATCACCACAAAGCTCATTATATAATATTGGTGGATATATGATATTAAAAGGGAATTTAGATAAAAAAGTATTAAAAGAAGTAGTAGAAGAATTACCTTATATATTTGATTCACTAAGTATATCCTATGATTTTGAGAATGAAGAAGCTTTATGCTATTTAGATAAAGTTAGTACAAAAACTATTATAGAGAGGGATTTTAGTCATTATCAAGAAAAAGAAGAAATAGAAAACTGGATTCAGAGTAGATTTAATACACCTTTTAATTTACAAGATGATAAGTTATATACATATGAGTTACTAAAGATTAATGAAAATGAGCATTGGCTCTTTGGGTGTTTTCATCATTTAGTTACCGATGGGTATGGATTTATGATTATTACGGATCATATTATAAATAAATACAAATCGATATTAAATAAAGAAGAATATGATATAGATGGTTTTGGATCTTACTTTGATGCAATAAAAAAATCGAATTCATATTTTGAGTCTAATAGCTACGAAAAGGATAGTAATTATTGGAAAGAAAAGTATGCAACGATTCCTAGAGCTATGTTTTCCAAGAAGGAAGTAACGAATGAGCATAAAGGAGGAAGAATTTCAATAGAGATTTCGGATAATGATCGCGTAGTTTTTGAGAAAATTGCAAAAAAGACCAATAGCAATTTACAGCAATTAACTATAGCAGCACTTTCTATTTATTATGGAAAAACTATTGATGATATACAAGATATAAATATAGGAATTCCTATCCACAAAAGAAGTAATAAACGAGAGCGTAAAACTTTTGGGGCTTTTAGTGGAATTATACCTTTTAAGGGAGTTTATAATGAGAATTTAACCTTAGTAGAGTTTATACAAAATATTAAACAGGATCAACGTAAAGATTATCGTTACAGAAATTATCCATTAGGACATCTTAATAGAGAATTAAAATTATTGACTCAACATAGAGAGCAATTATTTGATATTATAGTTAATTATGAACCGTTTGATTTTCCGCAACCAATAGAAGAGCTAAGAATAGAAACAAAGCATTTAGCAAGTATTACAGATTTCAATGCTCCATTATCTTTTAGATGGTGTAATTATGGAGATGAGCAAGCTTTAGAATTAAAAGTTGATTATGATGGTGCATATTTTAGTAAGCAAGAAATCAAGAGACTGAATGATCATTTATTTTCAATTTTACGAGCTTTTGAAAATTCATTAGAAAAAGAAATTAGAGAAATTCCTATCACATCTATTAATGAACAAGAGTTAATTTTAAATAAATTCAATGATAGTGAGATACATTTTGATGCTGACGAATCTATTTTAGAAAAAATCAAAGATCAAGTAAAAAAGACACCTAATGCAGTCGCATTGATTTTTCAAGATAAACAAATAACATACCAAGAGTTAGATGATAAATCGAATCAATTAGCAACATACCTATTAGAATTAGGTGTAGAAAAAGAAACATATATTCCAATATGTGTATTTAGATCAGTAGAAATGCTGGTCAGTATTTTAGGGATATTAAAAGCTGGAGCAACGTATATTCCTATCGATCCAACTTATCCTAAAGAGCGTATTGATTTTATATTAGATGATACCCAAGCCCAGTATATTATAAGTGAATCAAAGTTAAATCAGGTTATTAATAAAGGAAGAATTGATACTGTAATATATATTGATGAAATAGATTTAAAAAATCATAAAACAGATTTTGTCTTAGAAAAAATTAAGGGTGAACAATTAGCATATATTATATACACATCAGGAACTACTGGTAAACCTAAAGGTGTAATGATTCAGCATAAAGCTTTGTCTAATTTTATACAAGCAATGCAAAAGGGGCTGCAATTAGAGGATAATATTAAATTATTGAGTGTAACGAATTATACTTTTGATATTTCAATATTGGAATTCTTTTTACCTCTTTATGCAGGAGGAAATGTAATTATCGCTACTAACGAAGCGACAATTGATCCTGAATTATTAGAAAAACAAATAGAACTAACACAGCCTACTCATATACAGGCAACTCCGTCAAGATGGAGAATGTTGATAGAAAATGGTTGGAAAAATGAAGAGAAAATAACGTTACTTACTGGTGGTGAGGCTGCTTCAGAATCATTGAAAAATAAGTTACTAGCATTATCAAATGATAAGGTATTTAATTTATATGGACCAACTGAAGCAACAATTTGGGCAACACTCAAAGAATTTTCAAGAAGTGAGAAAGTAACTATAGGAGCTCCTATAGCCAATACATACGCTTACATTGTAAATAAAAAGATGGAACTTCAACCTATTGGAGTTGCTGGAGAATTATGTATAGGAGGAATTCAAGTTGCCAAAGGATATCTTAATCGAAGTGAGTTAAATGAAGAAAAATTTATTCCGAATCCGTTTAGAAAAGAAGGGAAAATATATAGAACAGGGGATTTAGCAAAGTGGTTACCTAATGGGGATATAGAATTTATTGGTCGAACAGATAATCAAATAAAACTAAGAGGGTATCGTATAGAATTAGGAGAGATAGAAACCGTTCTAGATCAAGAAAAAGAAATTAAAAATGCGGTAGTATTAGCAAAAAAAGATGCACAAGATACCACACGATTGATTGCTTATGTAATTTCGGATTTGGATACTGATGTAATTGAAGAACGATTAGAAGAACATTTACCATTGTACATGATTCCTAGGGTTTATGTTAAAATGAAAGAATTTCCGTTAACGCCTAATGGAAAAATAGATCGAAATGCATTACCAGAACCCGAATCGAGTTTATTAAAGAATAAAAAATATGTAGCTCCAACGACGCCTTTAGAAAAGGAATTAGTTACTATATGGGAAACCTTATTGAATATCAATAAAATTGGTATAGATGATAACTTCTTCGAGCTAGGTGGACATTCGTTGTTAGCAATACGTTTAGTAACTGCGATTAAAAAACATTGTAGCGTACAGATAAGTGTTAAGGACATTTTTGACAATCATACGATAAAAGAATTATCACTACTTATAAGTAATCAAGAAATTATTACTACTGAAAGTATAAAAGTAGCCGATAGAACGGATAAAATACCGCTATCGTTTACACAAGAAAGATTATGGTTTATAGATAGATTACAAGGGAGTGTTCCGTATCACATCCCAGGTGTTCAAAAAATAAACGGTAGCATTGTTATAGATGCATTAAAAGAAGCTATAAAAAAAGTTGTAGAGAGACACGAAGTTTTACGTACAGTATATAAAGAAGAAAAAGGAACTCCGTATCAGTTAATTCAATCTGCGGATGAATTTAAAGTTGAAACAATAGAGATTAATGATGCAGAAGTAGCTATAAATCAATATATCCAAAACGAAATTGTAAAAACATTTGATTTGACGTCAGATTATATGCTACGAGCAAAAATTCTGAGTAAATCTGCTGATGAGCATATTTTGGTATTGGTTGTACACCATATAGCTTCTGATGGATGGTCTTTACCTATATTGATAAAAGAAATAGAAGTTTTTTACAATACGATTATCAATGATAAAGAAAAGAGTGAACTAAAACCTTTGCCTGTTCAATATGCAGACTTTAGTATTTGGCAAAAAAGAAAGATTCATAAAGATTATCTTAATGAGAAATTAGAATATTGGAAATCAAATCTAAAAGGAAATGTGCCATTGAATTTGCCTTTAGATTTTCAAAGACCAGTGATACAAAGTTTTGAAGGTGATTGCATAACTTTTGAGATAAACGAAGAAGACACTCGAAAACTTAAAGAATTAGGGAAAGGCAAAAATGCTACTTTGTTTATGACGCTATTAGGAGTTTATAAAATACTTCTATATAGATATACTGGAGAAGGAGACATAACTGTAGGAAGTCCAATAGCAAATAGAAGAGAAGAAGAAATAGCAACGCTAGTAGGTTTTTTTGTCAATACAATAGCAATTAGAACACAATTAAAATCGAATGCATCTTTTGATACGATTTTAGAACAATTAAAAAATACGACACTTAATGCCTATAAACATCAAGATGTACCTTTTGAGAAGATTGTAGATCATTTAGCAATAGTAAGAGATCAGAGTAGAACACCATTGTTTCAAACAATGATGATGCTTCAAAATACAGAAGCATTAGGTGTAATTAAGTTTAACGATGCAACAAGCAAGTTATTAAAATACACAACCAAAACATCCAAATTCGATATTAGTTTTGAAGTAACAGAGATTCAAGAAAAACTATCGATTGTTATAGAATATAGTACAGCGCTTTTCAAAAAAGAAACGATTAAGAGGATGGCGCTTCATTTTTCAACTTTAGTAAAAGAAGTAACGACGACTCCATTTAAAAATATTGGAGAATTAAACTTTTTACCGCAAGTAGAAAAAAAGCAAATCTTAAAACAATTTAATGCCACAAAATTACCATTGTCAAAAGAATTGACAGCATTAGATATTTTTAAGAATCAAGTTATTAAAAATCCCAATGCAGTAGCATTATATTATAAAAACAAAACACTTACATATAGAGAATTAGATCATAGATCTAATCAGTTAGCACATTATTTGCTTTTTCAAGGAATATCTCCAGAAGAGTTGATTCCTATATGTATGGATCGATCTATAGAAATGATTGTAGGAATCTTAGGAATTCTAAAATCTGGAGCTGCATATGTTCCTTTAGATCCTAATTATCCGCAAGATCGAATTGACTTTATTATAAAAGATACCAATGCAAAATTGATTGTAAGTGAATATTGTTTTCATAATTTATTTGATAGATATGACACATTACATAAAATATATGTAGATAATTTAAGATCCGTTTTAGAAAATGAAAAACGAACTGAAACTCCTAATACCATAGGTAGTGATCAGTTAGCATATATCATTTATACATCAGGAACTACAGGAACGCCTAAAGGAGTAATGATTCAACATAAATCCTTATATGCGCTTTTGATTACCATGAACAATAAATATCCAGTAACGTCTGATGATCGATTGTTATTAAAGACAGCTTTTACTTTTGATGTTTCAGTATACGAAATTTTTGGATGGATGTATCAAGGAGGAAGTTTAGGGATACTTCCAGTTGGAGAAGAAAAAGAGTTGTCAAAATTAGTTACAACTATTCAGAAATATAAAATAACGCATTTCAATTTAGTTCCTTCGTTATTTTCAGAATTTATAAAAGTACTTCCACATATAGGAATCAATAAAGTTTTGAGTCTTAAATATGTAATGTTAGCAGGTGAAAGATTGCCTTTAGAATTGATTTTACAATATAGAGAACTTGGTTTAGAAGCGACCCTCGAAAATATTTATGGTCCTACCGAAGCGACGATCTATACAAGTTATTACAATACCAAACCAGTTACGGAGAATGTACTTAATATCCCTATAGGAAAACCACTAGATAATATAGCATTGTACGTAGTTAATGATGATATGGAATTACAACCTATCGGAATTAAAGGAGAATTATGTATTAGCGGAACTCAGGTAGCTAAAGGATATTGGAAACGACCAGAACTAACCGCAAAACATTTTGTAGACAATCCATTTGTATCAGGAGAAAAACTATACAAAACAGGAGATTTGGTACGATGGTTACCTAATGGGACTATAGAGTACTTAGGACGAAAAGATACACAAATAAAATTAAGAGGATATCGAATTGAATTAGGTGAAATTGAAGCTACGATAGATAAAATCTCAGGAGTTCAACAATCTGTAGTTTTGTTACAAGATGAAAAATTAATAGGATATGTAGTTTTAAATGAAGGATCAGTAGTAAGTACTCTGGAAGGAAACTTAAGAGAAAGTTTACCAGCATATATGATTCCTAGTACTTTTATCGAAATGAAATCTTTCCCTTTAAATGCAAATGGGAAAGTAGATAAAAAATTATTACCAGAGATATCACAAGATATAGTTGAAGCAGAATTTGTCGAGCCCCAAAATTCAATTGAAACTAAATTAGTAGAGTTATGGAAGGAATTATTAGATAAAGAAACGATTAGTACTAAGGTAAATTTCTTTGAAATAGGTGGACATTCGTTATTAGCAATTCGATTAGCAACAGAAATTCAAACAACATTAAATGTTGTTGTAGCAATAAAAGATATATTTCAATATGCTACAATTCAACAATTAGCAAAACATATTAAAACTCTTGAGACTACACTATTACCTTCAATCGAGAAACAAACTAGAGAAGAGGAAGGGGTTTATAGTTTATCATATGCTCAAGAACGATTATGGTTCATAGATCAATTGCATGGGAGTTTGGAGTATCATGTAAGCGGAGTTTTACGATTGCAAGGAACACTTGATTTGGCTGTGTTAGAAGCGTCGTTGCAAAAAATCGTAGCACGTCATGAAAGTTTACGAACTATTTTTAAAGAGATAGATGGAGTACCATACCAAACTTTAAAAACAGCAACTGATTTTGGGATTGCTGTAGCATCATTAGGAAATAAAGATGAGCAATCAGCTATTGAGAGTGTATTATCAATTCCTTTTGATTTAGCAAAAGACTATATGCTTCGCGTACAAGTTTTAGAAGTAGGCGCATCAGAACATTTGTTGGTATTAGTATTGCACCATATAGCATCCGATGGTTGGTCTATACCAATTTTGGTACAAGAATTAGAAGCAAATTATAGTGCTTTGATCAATGATCAAGTTCCATCCTTACCAGCATTGCCAGTACAGTATATAGATTATAGTCATTGGCAAAAAGAATACTTAACAGGAGCTGTTTTAGCAGAAAAATTAGCTTACTGGAAAGAACAGTTAACAGGAGTCACACCGTTATCGATACCAACTGACCGAATTCGTCCAGTAACGCAGGACATGTCAGGATCTAGTTATACTTTTAACATTGATAGTACTACAACAGC
>CANMKX010000060.1 GCA_947498595.1 uncultured Aquimarina sp. | reverse complement strand
GTCTTTAATCCATTAGCATTATCACTAAATTCACGTTTCCAGCGATTAACCATACTAGTACCTAAGTTATATTCTAAACAAATCTCTTTTACTGTTTTGCCTGATAATACTAATTCTACTATCGTTCTCTTAAATTCTAAATCGAAACTTCTTTTTTGCATATTATAAAGGTAAAAAGCTTTTAAAAATCGTCACAACAAAACTAGGTATTCCAATGTAATTAAGCATGACATTAAATACATAATCATGGAAACCAAGAACAAAGAAGGTGAGAGAAAGTCTAGTGGACTGTTTAAATTTAGTGGTGATTGGGATAAGCAATCCAAAGCATTAAAAGCAAAATTTCCTAAGCTTATATCAGAAGATGTAAAATTTGAGAGTGGTAAAGAGTTAAATTTGATAAAGCGTCTAGAAAACAAGTTAGATAAAGACCGTAATGAAGTGATTGGGATTTTAAAATCAAACTAGGTATTCCATTATGAAACTTTAGTTAGATGTTATAAACTATTGAAGATAGAGAAGTATGCTCGCTTGAAAACACTTTCTAAAGCGCAATGAAGAACTCTATCGGTAAGCCGTATGAGCGAAAAGTTCACGTACAGTTTGATGAAGGAGGCACTGATAGTTTCGAAAATATTAATACCTTTAGAAGGTGTAATAGACTAGAACTATCAGGCTCTACTCTACTGATTAATAAAAAATGATAGAAAACAAGGTGACATTTTGAGACTTTTAATGTTTTTTAGTACCTACTTTAAGTTCAAATAGGGTTATTTCAATAAACATTTATTTCAATTTAAATCTATACAACTGTTTTTTAATAACTTAATTTTCATTAGTAAGGACTACTTAATTTTTTATGTTAATTGACATATCTAATTTAGAGATTGACCTATAAATAGCAAATCCCTTTTCTTTTTCGATTGCCCAAATAGCATTTCCATAATCAAAATGCCAATATTCTTTTAGATCACATACAAAATCTTCACTTTCAAACAAGCCTATTAATAATGCTCTATTTTCTTTAGCTTCTTCACTAATTTTGGGATAATAAGGATAACACTTTTTTGAAAGATTTATATCATATCCTTTGTTCGTGCCAAAATCCATCACACATTTTTTAACATTATCATAAATTAATGCATCTACTGCACCTCCAGTAGCATGCATTGACTTTGTAGGAAAAGCAATAAAATAATTAACAATTTTTTTAACTTCGGAGAAGGATTTTTCTGGATGCTCTTTTTGAAAGAATTCAAATTTAGTATCCCATAAAAGTTGTTGATGTTCTGAAGATCTCCATGCTGATCGAATAATCAACATCTTATTTTGGGCATTTAACTTTTTACTAATTCTCTCTATTTTTGCAAGAATATCTTCTCTAACGAGGTACATATAATCTACAGAAATAGAAGGCTCAAAAATTAAATTAAAATCTGTATTCATTAAACTCATTAATGGCGAGTTATTTTCTAAAATTCTAATCGAAGGAGTTAAAAGTTTGTTTCTACTATCTTTTGCTTCAACTGCTTTGCAGTACGCTTTTACATTCATTAAAATTGATTGTATTTTTAGTTATATATGATGAATTTAACACTCTTAATAAAGCACTATAGTTCAAGTCAAACTCTACAGTATCTCCTACTTTTAAATTTAACTTGGTGTTATCTATCACAATATGGTCACTACTTCCGCCCAAAATATCAATATTTTGCCTTGGTGTAATTCCTGAAACAACAACATCTTGTCCTCCTATAGCTAGAATAGCTCTATTCATTAAACCTTTTTCTTTAGATTTTTTAATTTTCCCATTGGCATTTTGAAATACTTTGCCATAAGGCTTGGAAGGTTTTATTTTTGATTCAATTACTTCAACCACCAATGTAAAAATGTCTGTAAAGAGTTTAGGTATTGGCTTTCTGCAAAGTGACTCCCTTCCTAAAAAGATAGACTCTCCTAATCGTAAATTATTTATTCTACCCACATTTTTTGAAGATTTGAACCAATAATAGTTTGCAGAATTTCCGCCAGAAATAATTGTTAATTTAATTTTAAATTTTTTCTCTATATGTATCGCTATTGATGATAGCTTACTCATTTTGTTATCATCAGGACCTACTCCTCCAAAACAAGCAAGATTTGAGCCTATCCCTATTAAGGAAAGCCCTTTTAATAGTAGCACCTCTTTTACAGTGTTATTTATTTCTAAAGGCATAATTCCTTCTCGTAAATCCCCCAGCTCTACCATAAGAACCACTTTATGTATAATTTGATTCCTTATGGCATATTTTGATAGCTCTTTTAGGACGATGAGTTCTGAATTTAAGCTTATATCTGTGTAAATAACAACTTCTTCTACTTGGCTTAAAGCAGGTGTTCTTAATAACAAATACTTTGCATGAACACCAGCTTTTCGCATTTTCATAATATTTTCAATTCTAGAATCTGCAAGAATCTTTATATCTTTTTTTACTAAAATTGAAGCGATTAGTGGATTACCACCAATGACCTTTGTAACACCAGTAATTTGAATTCCTCTGGAGTCATATAGCTTTTTTAATTGTTGAATATTATGGGCGATTTTTCCAATATCAATATCTATCCTAGGGAGTTTCAAAGTAATACGGCTCTCTCTTTAATTTCGGAAATGTTTTTAATAGTTCCTTTATCAGTTTATCACATCCATGCTTCAAGACATCTGTAGTAGGTAGGTTATAATCTATTTGATAATCTATAATAGTATTAGCAATTTCTTGATTAGTCATATCTTCATGATTAATAGTAATAGCAATTACCTTTGATTTAGAAAATATTTCTATCATCTCTATCTCATCCTCTATTGACAACATTGGGATATTAGGATAATCGCAATAATTTTCTCGCCTTGGTGGATGTTGAAGAATAATTGCATCTGGCATTGCGCCACGTAAAATTGCACTTGAAGAAGTAAAAGCAGGATGGCTTAAAGCACCTTGACCTTCAACAACTATAATATCTGGTTGTTCTTCCTCACAAGCATTTAAGATAGCATTTTCAACTTCTCCAGAAGCAAAACCAGAAGTTAAAACATCTATAGCAACACCATATTTTGACCCTTGGAGTATACCAGTTTGTCCTGTAGTTATAAACACAGTATTAAACCCCCTTTCTCTCAAAGCATTTACCAAAAGCAAAGCAGTCGTTCGTTTTCCTACTGCACAGTCAGTTCCCATTACTACAATTATAGGAATCTTTACATCCTTTATACCTCCTGTAAAATTATGGAGGTTTTCTCGTTTTGGAGGTTTTCTCACATCCTGAATAGTAACTCCATATTTGTTGGCAATATCTCTGAATTGAACATTATCATTTAAAAATTCTGGCATACCATTAACAATATTCATTCCATATTTGATGGCAGTAAAAATTATTTCTCTTTGTTGGTTACTCAAAAAAGAAGTGAGAGGCGCTATACCATAAATAAAATATTGAGGAATATTTTTCAATTCTTGTAAAGCACTTTCCATGTTATTGAAAACAGGAATCCCATTTTTTATACCGTCGAGGTATTCACCTGCATCCAAACCAACTTTTGTACTATCAATAATTCCAACAATTGTATAGGTTTCCGACTGACGAACTAAACCATTTGCAACCTTTCCATCTGTATTACCAAATTCATTTTCACAATAAACTAATGCATTACTTTTCATAGTTATTCCTTTTTAAATTATTAGTTTTTAATTAATCATCAATATATGGCATTAGTTCTCTCTCAAAATAGACTAGTTCTTTTGCAGTAGGGTCTGCCTTAATATTACAATAATATATTTTCCTTGCATATACTCTAACAATGAGTGGCACTGAAGGCCTAACTTTGGCGAACACAAAGTCGCCAGCTTTAAATCTATTTTCCATGATCTTTTTTATGTTTATTTCTTTAATGATAGAATAAAATTATCTAACCATTTTTTATTGTAGTACATATCATCTTGAATGGCAGGTTGGCTTCAATTGAACTGCTAACAGTCCTAGGAATAAGAACTGAATCTCCAGTTTGCATAAAGGATGAATTGTTGTTGATAACTACTTCAGCTTTTCCTTCAATAATATAAATGAATCGAGAAAAAGGGGACTTTTCATATAACTGGACTTTTCCAAAATCAAAAGCAAAGACTTGTATGACACATGTGTTTTCAACAACTATATTTTTTACTCCAATAGTATTTGTACTATAATTTAATAAGTCAAGTAAATTAAATTTAATAGATTCTTCAAACTCACTATTTTTCATCCTTCAAGTGTTCTAATGTTTCCCTTTTCTCTATTCTGAATACTTTTTTTGCGTTTCGTTTTAAAATTTTAGCAGTTTTTTTTTCTTTAGCTGTTTTGGCAGCAGGAGTTTTACTGTTTTTTTTCTTACCTTCTTTTTCTTTTGACATTGTTTTAAGTATTTAATTGATTACGATTTAAGTTAATGTAAGTGCCATTTATAGTATTGTAAAAAAAACTAAATGAGTTACATATCTCACAGATACAGTTATATTATAAAAAAGCAGACTTACTAGTCTACTTTCAAATGCCAAATGAGATATTTCATTTAAACTTACCTTAATTGATTAATAGCAATGCAAATTTGATTCATTTATTATAGTTTCAGTTACATAGCATTAACTATAACTTACATAAATCACAGATTTTCTAAATTATACTTTCTTTTTTACCTGTTTTTTTTATAAAATGATGAGTATAGTCCTATTACTTTTTTGAATTGATTAGATAAATGAGCCACACTACTATAATTAAGTCTATAAGCTATTTCTGTAAGGTTTAATTCGTCATATAACATGAGTTCTTTGGCTTTTTCAATTTTATGCTTGATAATAAAATGCTGTATTGTAATGCCTTTAACATCGGAAAAAATATTAGATAAATAAGTATAATCGTAATTCAATTTTTTACTAATAATGTCTGAATAATTGGTTTTTGGAACTTTATCAGAATAGTGTATCATTTCAATTATAACATTTTTAATCTTATCTATGAGTATACTCTTTTATCGTCTAATAGTTCTAGACCGGATAGAGCTAAATTTGATTTCAATTCTTGCTTTAGTCCATTAGTAATATTCTCTTTTATTTCAATCATACCAAGTTCAATACTTGTATAATGCAAGCCTAGTTTTTCTAGCTCATATTTTACCATGAGTTTACATCTTAAGCTGACCATGTATTTTATATATAATTTCATAACATTTCAACCTGCTTAACAATAATTTTAAAATTAAGTTTAATTTTCTAAAAATCAGATATCTATCTTACTAATAAACTACACAGAATATTTCTGAATTAGAAATGAGATAGGATTTGCATTTCAAAACAAAAAAGTAAGATATTACTAATAACTAAGCATTCGGACTGCTGGTAGAGCAGTATCTGAATGCAGTTTTGACTATAACCCACTTATTTCTAGCGATTTAAGAGCTATGGATTTTACGGAGCTTTTTCTTGGAGGTATTAGAACTAATAAAAGTTCTTTTCTTGAGGATAATGAGATTATTCACATATTGATAACACTGTTTTTTTTGTTGAAAAATCTATTTTCAAAACAATTCAAATATCATCTTTATTTTTGGACATAGGTATCCTATGATGCCTTAGCATTTAATTTTTTTAGCTATTTTTTGATTTTTTAGTTCGTCTATCCAATGCTTTGGAGGGGCTCTTCCATTAAAAACACAAACTGTTTTCAAATTTCCTTTTTTACAGGAAGGTCATTTTAAATGTAGTGTTTCTAGTCTTTTTTTCTTTATAATTGGTTTTCCTAGTTGCTCTTGTAATTCTTTTAAGTAACATTGTTTGCTAGTACTACTTAAAAATCCAAAATGGCAAATTCGAACAAATCCTTTTGGTAATATATGCAAAGCGAATCGGCGAATAAACTTTTTTGTTTTTAAGGTTTGTATTTCTTGATTTCCATTTTTTCTATAGTTTTTTATTTTAAAGGAAACGACTTTTTTACTGGTATTTGTAATTCTATGATTAGAGATTGCTATTTTGTGAGTATACCGTCCCAATGTCGTTTAGTTAAGGATTTTATAGTTGTTAAAATGTAATAATATAGTATCTTAGATGTATAAGAAATAACATACAATATGATGAAAAGACATCAAAGAATCATTCGAACTTCTTCAAAGTTTGAAAAAAAATTGATTTCAAAAGCTTTTATAGACAGATATAAAGTAAAACTAACAGACTTTATAAGAGCTCGTAAATTGAGCTTTGAAAAAGTATTTTTGATATTAATTAACTTTTTAACAAAATCTCTTCAATCCGAATTAGATACTTTCTTTAAAGTAATTTTAAACAAAGAGATTCCAGTGAAAGCAGTTACTAAAGGAACTATATGCTCGCATATCTCAAGCATACGATGTATTAAATAATCTAACTCTTGATGCCAAATTATCTACTTATGATGATAATGAACACGCTTTATCTTTAGGACACACAAGGGTATTCAAAAAAGGAGATTTAGTGTTATATGATAGAAATTACGCTTCATTTTGGTTGTTTTCATTACTTCTTAATAAAAAAGTTGATTTTTGTGCTAGATTAAAAGTTGGGAGTTGGAAAGTAGCCAAAGAATTATCCAATAGCCCAGCTAAAGAAGTCATAAGAGAAATACCCCCCAGTAAAGCAAGTGCAAAAAAATGTAAAGAGTTAGGTATAAGTAGTACGTCAATAAAACTTCGTTTTATTTGCATAGAACTCAACACAGGAGAAAAAGAAATCTTGATTACAAGTTTGACTGACAAAAAAAATATCCTTATCAACCTGAATTCGATCTAAGGTTTTATAAGAATAGTGTTAATTGGTCTGATTTGATAGTTTCAAATTTGATAGCAGGTTTCTTTTCCTGAAAAGAATAAGCAATTAGGCTAGCTACAAGATTAGTAATGAAATTACCAAAACTTCTGTGCCTAGAATGTTCTACTTGCGCAATGTTTTTTAATTGATCATTTATGGTTTTTATGACAGATCTTTTCCTTAGCAATATCTTATCTTTCATTGTCATTAATACATTTTTCATATTGTTTTTAATACTAGTAACTAAGTGTAGTTCTTGATCGAATAATATCGAAGTTAATTCTTTAGAGATATACCTTTTATCAGCATACAAACTTCCAAATATCTTCTTTAAAAAGTTGTCTTTTTTCAGGGGTGTTCTGTCATCTACATTAGCTTGAGTAATAATGAAATCAAGAAGTTCCCCTTTATCATTGATAATGATATGAAGCTTGAAACCGTAGAACCACCCCATTGTTGATTTACCTATGGTAGCGATATCCTTAAATACTTTATTATTGTTAATTCTCTTGTTTTTACAAGCTCTAATGGTAGCGATATCCTTTAGGAATAGAATCTACAAAAGAAATACCTGTACAATCCCCTAAACAGCATGTTTTTAAATATAGGGTTAGAGGAACTAAATTGGATTGCATTAATTCTACAAAACGATTGTAAGAAACTGTTTTAGGAAATTCATTTTGTAATTGTTGTTGTACATATAAAATATAGAAATGTTTGAAGGTTCTTATACCACTTAAACGAAACAATACAGTAATGGTCACTATCTCACTTGTAGACATTCTAAATTTTCGATTTCTAGTCTTTTTGCCAGTAGTTATTTGTCTTTTTCGCATAGCAGGCTCATAAACAGCACAAAAATCATCTATAGAACAAAATATTTCAGTAATTTTATCTTTAGAAATCATAAGTAGAATAATTTTAATTTATTGAAATTCAGTACTTTAATTTACTTAATATTCTGCTTTTTCTATACTATAAAATCAGATTTCTTACATCGAATTCAGGTTAGCAAATATTCTCTGGACTCTATCAACTTAGATGGGCTGTAGAAGAATCGTATAAAACAATGAAATCAAGATTGGAAATAGAAAATTTTAGTAAAAAAAACTCTTTAGCTATTAATCAAGATTTTTACGCCAAAATATTCTCGTGTAATCTCACTGCTATTTTAATTTATGGAGCCAATCAAGCAGTGAAAAGAGTATGTGAAAAACGAAAAAGGAAATACAAAATGAATTTTACTCAAGCTCTCAATCGTATGAAAAACAGTATTATTTTATAGACAACAAAAAATTGTCAGAGAATACTTAAATGAATTAGTAATTTTATTTGCTTCTAATCTTGAAATAGTAAGAGGTTATAGGTCTTTTCATAGAAATTTCAGGAGAAGTAAGCCTATATTCCCCATAGTATATAAAAGCGCTTTCTAAAGAAATTAAACAATTTATAGCACCTCTATTTTAAACTTATCAAATGATCGGTAATAGACTTGCTATGGCTATATTTTTCTGATTACTTCAATAAATTTAATATTCCTAGAATCAGTTTGAAAAAGAAAGATTCAATTGTCTATATAATTGATAAAATAGCATTGTGACTATTTTTTAAATATCTTTTTTCCCTTAACTAAACGACATTGGTCATTCCTCTTGAATGACGCCTGCCGCATAGCCAATAAATAGGTAATCGCTATACTCGTTAACTCTGTATCATACTTCGTAGCTTTTGACAGGGGATACCTACTTCTCGACACCTCAAAAAGGGTTCACTTGCGTTCATCTCTATATATCCGTACCTGACTAATTCTTGAATAGTCGTTTCCTAAACGCTCAATACCATTGCTCTTTACAACAGCACCTTTAGGCGGTTTAATGCCTGCTCCTATAAGCCAACATTGGTGAGCCTATCACCATCTCAATTACAGTTCACAACAAGTATAATGCCTCTCGTTGCTTGCTCGGTACACTATGAAAAGTAGGGCATTTCGTGGCTATTTACTTGTCTGCCGAGACAAAGCTTGCTAAGAACATGAAACTTGCGGAAAGCACTGTCCGCCCTATGTTTTATACCCATTGTTAGTTGCTGGTTCATATTACATTTCAGTATCACCATAATTGGCATAAGCTTTTGGTATCTCATTTTTATCATCTTCAATCATCTCTCGGATATCGATTTCTATGGCTCTTGAAATTGTAGTAATCGGAACGTCATTTCTGCTTCCTTCAAAAGGGTTTTCAGACACATCGCCAACCCTTTCCATAAGCATGAACACCCATGAAATAATAATACTGATTGGAACAGTCATCCAAACAAATTTTTTAGTAATTAGACTATTTATGAAGGTTGTATTTTCATCTTTAGTCAAGCTATGTCCTATCTCGTTAAATTCATGCATCATTCCAAAAGGCAGGAGAATCATAAAAATCCAAGCAAAAAACAAGTTTAGTGTGGCAAATTGCCTTGGATATGGGAAATTTTTAATTCTTTCGACTTTCCCTTGTAAGGTAAATAGTTCACCAATTAGATTCTTGAATTCCATGTGTCGAAAGTTATCAATCAATCCTTCTAATTTTAGTTTTTTAAAGTGTTTTGATTGAAGATTGAGGCAGGCAGCTTGTTTATTGGTCATGCTAAGAATATATTCTTTTTCATCTTCAGTTAGATATCCATCGAGTTCTTCATGTAGGGAGAATTTGTGTTCTTTTACATCTATCGTTCCCATATGCTCTTTATTAGACTTACTGCCTACAATAGTTTCCCATGGCTTTTTAGTTCTAAGTGCATGCCTTAGAGAGGTCATCCAAGCGATATGACGCATGATAATAGTCTTCTTGATTTTAAAAAATTCATCATCGCTTCTTTCCATTTGTGTAAATTCATTAGTAACAAAGTCATTGACCATTGTAGCTAATAGTCTTGAAGCGTTTACAATGCCTCCATATATCTTGCGAGCTTCCCATAGTCTTTCATACGAAGCATTGTTTTTAAATCCGGTTATGAATGCGAGTGATGTTCCTATAAGTCCAATTGGAAGCCACGGTAGATATAGCCACTTTAAGCCAATAACATCATACAGTATTACAGGTACAATAGACAGGAGGAAAAAAAAGTAGATATACTTTCTCGTCCATAGGAGTACAATTTTTATTGAGTATACTGGCTTTATGTACATGTTCTGTTTCTTATATGAGTAGCTAATTTAGTAAATCTTTTAAGTTTTTAAACTTTTTTATAGCTACATGCGTATAAATTTCAGT
>CANMKX010000059.1 GCA_947498595.1 uncultured Aquimarina sp. | reverse complement strand
TGATGCTATTTCTCAAGCTCATACACTGCATAGCGATGCTATTTAAGAAAATAGGCTATTAAATACTTCAGGGAAAAACCCAATCCTTTCCAAGTACTGCTATTACTGGCTGGGGAAGAATTGATGTTTTTCCTCAGGTCTATACACTGTCTAGAAATGCTATTCATGAAAATAGGCTATTAAATATTTCGAGGAAAAAGTCAAATCCTTTCCAAATGCTACTATCACTGGCTCGGAAAGATTTGATATTTTTCCTAAGGGCTATACACTGCATAGCGATGCTATTCAAAGAATTTTTAAACAGGCATAGTTACTTTAACAAAACAATAACACACTACTAGTTTTGGTATATTAACATCCAATAAACAACCTCTTTTCCTTAAAAATAAAATACTTCCGACTATTGTACGATTTTGGAGTGTTTTTCAAAAAGACCTATATATTGTAAACAGCTTACAGTTAGTGTGTTGATTTTAATACATCGTTCTCTTTTCTTATCTTTGATTAGATAAAAAAATTATCATCAGATAGGTTTGTTATAGAGAACAACCTAGTAAAATTTGCATCCCCGAAGCCTTTAACGGTAATAGTGACTTTAATAGAGTAAAGAGCTATTTTTATATTCGGCATCCTTTTTTTCACCTGATGTAAAGCAACTCCTATACAAGAGGAGAACTTTACGGTATGATTTATTTATACTGATAACCGTTTGGGTGACAAGACATGTATAGAAACATGCTATTTGTCATTCGTATTTTAATTTTTGAAAATATGTAAAGTCCTATAGGCATGTGATTTCAAAAATGAAATTGTTATAGTTGTTTTAGATATTTTGATTTTAGATCAGTTTTTTAATTATTAACAGCGCTGTTAGTACTGAAATAAAATCAATGTATTTACAACCTTTAGCAATTACCAGCATTATAAATCTATTATAGCCATGGCGTGCGCACACGTGGTTATAATAGGTTTGGATTGCTGTTCTTTTTAACAAAATAAAGAATGTAAGTATATTCCAATAGCTACTATCCAAAAATGATTTTTTGATGGTGTGGATTTTATGTATCTACATATGAATTTACGACAATTATTTTTTATTCATATATTCTTGCCAAGTTATCAAAAGATACTTTCCTTTTTTATCGCCTTTCAAGTCCAAAAAGCCATATTCATAACAAAATAAATAGACCTGTCCGCTTTTGTTTTTCCAATAATGAGTAAAATAAGTAGGATCAAAGCCTTCAGAAATCAGTTTTTCTTTGTGTATAGTAGACATTCCTGATTTATTATATGTCTTTAATAATTTTCGATTTTTTTTCAATTGTTTGTCAATATTATAATATAAAATTTCTTTGGATTTTATTTTTAAATACTGAAATGCAGATTTGCAATGTACAGAACAATATATTTTATCAGACCTACCAGTAATTTCAGAATTACAATATAAACATGTATTCATACTTTTTGATTAACAGTATATTATACGGATAATATACGATTAAAATACTACTAAATTATATGAATACCACATCTTTGTATAATGAAACTCAATAAACATATCACCTTAAAACATTTATTGATTCATCATCAAAAGATGATCGGAATACAATTTTATCCAGACAAAATAATACAGGCACTGATAAAAGAACTTCCAAATCCCAGATGGAGTAAGGAGTTTGCTATGGTATATATCGTAAATAACAAAGAAAATCTCAATAAGATTTTTGATAAATTTAGAGGAATAGCCTTGATTAATGGAAATTCATTTTTCAGAGAGAAAGTATTATCAAATAATACCCCTGCATGTATTAATTGGTATAGAAATAGAGTCAAAAAAGCTTCTTATAAATATGTCCCAGAAGAATATCTTCTAAAATTAGAACTTAAAAGATATGCCCTAAACACCTGCAAGGTCTATATATCTCAATTCGAAAAATTCATAAATCAGTATCCCGATAAGGATATAATAACACTATCAGAACAAGAAATAAGAGAGTACCTACAACTGCTTATTAAACAGAAGAAATCCAATAGTTATATAGACCAATCAATTAATAGCATTAAGTTTTATTATGAGGTAGTTATGGGAATGCCTAATCGATTTTATAGCATCGAACGCCCAAAAAAAAAGCGGAAACTACCAAGTATATTAGCTAAGGAAGATATACTAAAGATGATTAATCTTACAAAAAACCTAAAACACAAATGTATAATTAGCCTGTTATACTCTTCTGGGTTACGACGAAGTGAATTATTAGAGCTAAAAATCACAGATATTGATAGTAAAAATATGCTTATCAAAGTTAGGCAAGCCAAGGGTAATAGGGATCGATATACAGTTCTCAATCAATCAGTTCTTGATAATCTTAGAAAATATTATAAAATATATAAACCAAAATTGTATTTATTTGAAACCATCGAAGCTGAAAGAAAATATAGTACTACTAGTGTGTTAAAAATTGTGAAACAAGCAGCCAAAAAAGCTAAGGTTTTACAATCAGTGCATCCGCATATGTTAAGGCATAGTTTTGCTACCCATTTATTAGAAGAAGGAATAGATTTACGATACATTCAGGTTTTATTAGGGCACAATTCTAGTAAAACAACTGAAATTTATACGCATGTAGCTATAAAAAAGTTTAAAAACTTAAAAGATTTACTAAATTAGCTACTCATATAAGAGATATATAGTTACCATGGTAACTATATATTCATGTTGTGTGTAAGCTAAAAAAAAACTAACTATGAAGAATAATTCAAGCCCTATATTAAGTTTCAGAAAAAAATCAAAGATGAATAATAATCTTATTTCAAAAAATGGAGAATTAGATTTAAGTTCAGTTTCGACTTTAATAACTGAAACAAGAGAAAGTGTAGACTCATCAGAAAACTCGTAAATTATGGAACAGAAAAATCCTATTCTAAATTTTAGAAAAAAGCAATTGCTAAATCCTAATGACAATACTTATAAAAGCAACTTATCTAAAAATATAGAATGCTCTACAATGGTTACTAAAACTAGAGAGTCAATTGATATGACAGAACATTCATAAAATGGATATAGAAATATTATTCATATCGAACAAAGAAGATATTAGTATAGATTATTTAATATCTAAACTAAAATTAAAAACAAAAAGGTTCTTAAGAATAAATTCAGAGGATATTAACAAAATCGATTTTAACATTAACCCAAAAGGTGAATTTGTCATAAAAACTAATAGTAAAACATTTAACCTAAAAAATGTTAAAAGTGTAATATTTAAAAGAACACCAGTAAAATTTGACTTGAATAAAAATGATTCAAATCAAAAATATCTAAACAACGAACGAAAACATTTTTTTGAAGGATTATATCTTTCTCTACAAAAGGCTAAATGGATAAATCCAATGTTTGAAACTCACATAGCTGAGAGAAAAATATTTCAATTGAATCAAGCTAATCAAATAGGTTTAAAAACACCAGAAAGTGTAATAACAAATAACCCTTCAACTGCTCATAAGTTCCTTCAAAAAAATCAAAAATCAATTATCAAACCTATTTCAAATGGTTTACAAGTCGTAGATGAAGACGTTTATTCTATTTATACATCTGACATTGATAAAGATTTTTTTAAAGATTACAAACAATCCGAATTATTTGAAACACCTGTTTATTTACAAGAAAGAATAGAAAATAAAAGCGATATAAGAGTGGTAATAATTGGTGAAAAATTATTTGCTATTAGAATTGACAAAAGTGACAAATTAGAAGTGGATTGGAGAAAACCCGAAATAATAAAAACATACAACAACGTAACCTTACCAAAAAAGCTATGCAAGTTACTAATTGACTTTAATAAGTCATTTGGTTTAATTTATTCGGCTATAGATTTAATAGAAAAGCCAAATGGAGAGTTCATTTTTCTAGAAATAAATCCAGTTGGCGAATGGGTTTGGCTTGAAAGTGAATTGGATTTAAATATATCTGATACGTTGATTAACGAAATATTATGGCTGAATTAAAAAATTATCTTTTCGAAAATATAAAAATTGGAAAATTAAAACTTTACTCGCGCTTCAAAGGCAGTTTTATTTTGATTTTTCATTCGCTGTTACCCCATTCCTTTCCTATTGAACCTAAATCTAAGATCACAACTGACTCAATTGATGATAAAGATATTGAAGTAGTTTACGAATCTTCATTAGAAATATACAAAAGCTCAAAAGAAAGGATAAAAACATTAGAAAGTAAGGGTTTTAACCTAATGACTTATATATCTGCGATAACAGCAATATTGTTTTTTCTTTTAAATAAAGATTTAGACCTTGTTTCTAAGGTGTTAGTTATAGTTTCAATCTCAATATTAATACTTGCTTTGTTAATTTCTTTAAGATGTATAGGTATTAAAACACAAAAAGCCCTATTCATAGATTCAATGTTTGATTTTGAAACTGAAAAATTAATTTCAAAAAACAAAAAGCATATTTGTACTGCATTAATCAATAACACTTTATTTAATCAAAATGTAGCAGACAATACAGCTGATATTCTAAAAGCATCCAGAATTTTATTGTTTTATGGCATAATTTTATCCTCAGCATCTTTCATAAGCTATTTTATTTCAGATAAAGAAGTAATAAAAACTAATAAAATGGAATTAGTAAATTCAAAATATATTGATTCCATTTATAACAATTATAAAGCAACTAATAAATTAGAATTCATTGGACTTAACGAAAAGATAGACTCGTTAAAAATTGAATTAAATAAGATAAAATCTGACACAACACAAAAAGAAAAGAAACCGTAAAGCCTACACACAATAACTAAGCATTCGGACTGCTCGTAGAGCAGTATCTGAATGCAGTGTTGACTAAAACCCACGTATTTCTAGCGATTTAATGACTATGGGTTTTACGAAGCTTTTTCTTGAAGGTATTAGAACTAATAAAAGTTCTTTTCTTGAGGATAATATGATTATTTACATATTGATAACACTGTTTTTTTGTTGAAAAATCTATTTCCAAAACAATTCAAATATCATCTTTATTTTTGGACATAGGTATCCTATGATGCCTTAGCATTTAATTTTTTTAGCTATTTTTTGATTTTTTAGTTGGTCTATCCAATGCTTTGGAGGGGCTCTTCCATTAAAAACACAAACTGTTTTCAAATTTCCTTTTTTACAGGAAGGACATTTTAAATGTAGTGTTTCTAGTCTTTTTTTCTTTATAATTGGTTTTCCTAGTTGCTCTTGTAATTCTTTTAAGTAACATTGTTTGCTAGTACTACTTAAAAAACCAAAATGGCGAATGCGAACAAATCCTTTTGGTAATATATGCAAAGCGAATCGACCAATAAACTCTTTTGTTTTTAAGGTTTGTATTTCTTGATTTCCATTTTTTCTATAGTTTTTTATTTTAAAGGAAACGGCTTCTTTACTGGTATTTATAATTCTATGATTAGAGATTGCTATTTTGTGAGTATACCGTCCTAAATATTCTACCACAGCACTTGGATTTGCAAAAGGTTTCTTAGCATAAATGACCCAATCTTTTTGAAACAAAGCATCATACAGTTTGTTGTTTTTGATACCTTTTTTACGTAATTCCTCTACAAATTTAGCCCTAAAAACTATGCTCATTTGCTTAACAGGAAAGAGAAAGTTATCTTTTTTCTTTGCATATTTCCATTTCCCTTTTTTAGAGACACCTCCACAAGGAACAATACAATGCAAATGCGGATGTAGACTCATATTGCTTCCCCAAGTATGTAAAATAGCAATCATAGCTGTCTTAGCTCCCAAAAATTTTGGATTCTTCCCAAAACCACTTATCACCATCCAAGCCGTTTTAAAAAGAGTGCTATAAATTAACCTAGGTTGATGTAGTGTTAAAGTATTTAACTCACTTGGTAAAGTAAAAACAACATGATAATATCCCACGCAAAGAAGTTCTTCTTCTCGTTTTTGTATCCATAATTCCCGTTGATGTCCTTGACATTTTGGACAATGACGATTTCTACAGGAATTATAACTCAAATGCAATTTTCCACAATTCTGATGATTGCAGCGATCTATATGACCTCCCATTTGAGCAGTTCTACAACGGCTAAGTGCATATAATGTGCGTTTTTTCCAAGCATTAAACTTACTGTTCTCGATGTCATCATGATGCTGTCTTAAAATTTCTCCTAACTCATATTTAGGTTTCATTATTAATTCGGTATAGTATAATTATAAATCTTATCTAATGGAGAGAAAGCTTTTTTTTCACTTAATTGACTAATTTGTAAATAAATCATAGTTGTTTCAATACAGCTATGGCCTAAAAGGTTTTTTAGACTCACGATATCTAAGCCCATTTCTAATAAATGAGTAGCATAAGAATGTCGCAAAGTATGTGCTGTAAATGGTTTAGATATTCCTGATTTTTTACGCATTTGCCTGATTACCCATTGCACACCACTAGCAGCATATTGACAAGGAATTCCATCTGTAGTAGTACTGTTGAAGAGCCATTTTACAGGATTCTCAGCATAGAGATAAGTTTTAAGCCCTTTAATGGTTAAATTCCCCAAGGGGACATATCGATCTTTTCGACCTTTTCCTTGACGGATATGAAGCATTTTACGATCAAAATCTAAATCCTGTAATTGAATATTGAGTAATTCGAATCGACGTAAACCACAATCGTATAGTAATGCTAAGATTAATTTGTGTTTGAGAAGTTTAGCAGTAGAAATAAGTGTTTTTATCTCTTTTTGTGATAGTACAATTGGTAATTTCTTTGGACGTTCTATCTGTGGCAGTGAAATATATTTCTCTTTAATCTCATAAAGTTTATACAAAGTACGAAGGCCATATACGGAATGCTTAAAAAAACTTTCAGAAGGAGTTTTGTGCTGATTTTTAAGATAATGAAGATGATCTAAAATTTGTTCTTCATCTAATTCTGTAGGACAACATTTGAAATGTAAAGCTATATGGGCTAGACATCTTGCGTAATTCTTTACGGTACTTTGACTTTTACCAGCCAATTCATAATGCCGTTTAAGCTTTAAATAAGAAGATTTAAAAGTTAATACTTCTTTACATGCTTTTTCTACTAATGTTTCTGTTTTTTTTCATAATTTAATATTTTATAATTTGATCTCTTGAAGATAGGTCTTTTTATTCAAAAAAATAAAAGTTAACCGCATAAGCGGGTTTAGTTCAACAATGGCTATAATTAATACGGGTTTTGGTGCTTAACCCAAAGGTTAGTGCTTTTAACCAAGTCCGCCAAATCTTTTGATTTGGCTTTAGAAAAGAAAAGATAAAACAAAATAAAAAGTTTTGGCTAAGTGCTTAATCGAAAGTTCAGTTCTCTGAATTCCCGTACTAACCATAGCCGAGACGTTATCTTTAATGCATTAGCAAGTTTGCGGAAATTTTAAAAAGCCGTTTTATTTTCATTTTTTTTGTATTTTAAGAATGTAAAAATTGAAAAATATGTTGCTGAATTATTACTCAAATACGGAATGAAAAGCAACATCGGAATTTCTCACTCAAACTCTGAATAAATTACTGTGCGGAATTTGACTAAAATATGAGAAAGGAAAGAGCGGAACTAAACGCAAAAAATACGGCGGACTTCCACTCTACTGGAAATATAATTATTGGAATTTGAGCAAGTTTACGGAATTGAAAAATGCTCGATTTTACACAAAATCAAAAAGCATAAATTGAGGAATAAAAGTATGCACACGGTAAAGTACATAGGATAAAAAAGAGTAAGAATTAAGTGTATGATTAAGGTTTAGAGTTTGGCAATAATAAGTGTAAATCAAGAACACTGTAATCGGCAATAACTTTTAAAGTATTATGTAACCAAGAGAAAGGTTCAATATTATTGATTTTACAGGTAGCAAAAAGCGAATACATCATAGCCGCTTTTTGAGCAGCACTATGTGAACCAGCAAAAAGATAATTCTTTCTACCTAAAGCTAAAGGTCTAATAGCGTTTTCAATCAAATTGTTATCAATATTGTATAGGGGATTTTCTATATAAGCTATCAAGGAGTCCCATAAATTTAAGCTATAAGCAAAGGCTCTACCAATACTACTTTTGGGTAAGGTTTTATTTCGATGTTCTTCTAACCATTTTCTTAATCTGTTTAAGATAGCCTTACTGTACAAGGAACGATATCTGCTTTTAGTAGCTAAATCAATACCTTTGTCTTTAGCTTTTCGCTCTATAGCATATAGATATTGAATTTGTTGCAATACATAAGTAGCTCTTGAAGGGTCTTGATCAAGTGCTTTTTCAAAATAACGTCTAGCATGCGCCATGCAGGACAATGATTTAACAGTTCCTTGGATTGGTAAATTATAGTATACTTTATATCCGTCGGTTTGTAAAGTTCCAGAGTAATTTTGTAAAAAAGTAGCTGGGGCTTTACTGGATCTGGATGGATCATATTTAAAAAGAACGAGTCCTTCTACAGGAGCATGATATACCCAATGATAGCCTGTATGTAATTTTCCTTTCTTATGATGATCTTGTACTTTAATAGGACTTTCATCTGCTTGTAAATAGCTACTTTGTAACACCTGTTTTTCTAATACTTGGTATAAGGGAGTTATTAAGGTAGTAGTGGCATTGAACCATCCTGTGATAGTTGCATCACTTAGGGTGAGTTTTTGTCTTTTTAAAATTTGTATTTGTCTATAAAACGGTAAGTGATTTACAAATTTATCAACCATAATTTGGGCTAACAAACTTGCTCCTGCATTAGACTTGGGTAAAGGGAGTGAAGGTAGCTCTGCTATAGTAATACTTTGTTTACTGGGTTGGGTATATTTTGGGCGTACAATACGACGAACATATATTTTTGCAGGATTGTATTCTAAGATTTCTGTAATTTCTTCACCTATCTTTTTGGCTCCTGACTCAATATCTTTGGGTTCTATAATTTCTTCTATTCTGGGAAGATGACTCGGGATGAGTTGTCGTTTAGCTTTGTTTTTCTTTTTAGATTTCTCTCTGGTATAGTGAATCTGCTCTTCGCTAGTAGTTCCCTCTTGTTTTTGAGTATCAAATAATGCCAATTGATCAGATGTAACTCCTACGAATCGCTCTCGCTTGCTTCCGAAAATTAATCGTTTGATCTCTGTGAGTTGCCGCTCTAAATCTTCATATTTTCCCAAGAGGGTGTCATAGTCTTTTTTACTGACTACTTCTGAGGATTCTTTTATCTTCAAGGGCTGTTGTTTCACAGCTCTAAGATACTAATCTATATGTTACTTGTTATAATTTATAGCGCTTTTTTCTATGCAAATTAGTAATAGCTATGCCTTCCACTAATAAAACTAATTGCGAATAATCTATACGTATACCTCTTACTGAAGCATCGTATTTAGGTAACTCGAATTGCCCTATTTCTAATCGCTTATAATATAAAACAAACCCTCCTTGTTGCCATTGCAATAATTTGATTTTATTCCTAGACCTGTTAATGAATATATATACAGTTCCGCTTGTGGGATTCTCTGATAAATCTTTTGTAATCAATCCACATAAACCATCAAAACTTTTGCGCATATCTGTTGGTTGACTGTATAAATGAAAGCGTAGTTCTGTTGTTACTCCAAACATGTTCCTATTTTTATCAATTCTGATAATTGCTTTATCCCTAGCACACTATCCAAATGTACCTTAACTCCATTGGGATATTCTATTATAAGTGTCTGTCGTTTGATCGATTTTTGCCGCTTTACTTGTATCGGTATAAAATTTGGAACTACTTTTTTTACTCCCTTTTGCTCTTTTTTGTATTTCTCCACCCAATATCTATATGTATCATAATGCATACCTTGACTCTCTGCGTATTCTTGTGGACTCTTATTACTATCTTTTTCTCCCTCAACTATCGGATACATTTCATCCTTTGTCCTGTTCACTCTTGGCTTTTTCATTTGAACAAAACTATTACTTCTTTTAACCTCTAACAACATGTACTTTACCGTGTGCATACGTTAAATTGGCAATGAACTCAGGACCATTATCCATTCGTATTTTTTTTGGTTTCCCTTTGCGTTTTAAAAGATGATTTAACACATAAACAACACGACTACTAGGGAATGA
>CANMKX010000058.1 GCA_947498595.1 uncultured Aquimarina sp. | reverse complement strand
TCTTTCTCATAATTACTGCTTAAAGTTAAAATTATTATTCTACTTTTTAACAGTTCGGTTTTATGGGGAGCTTACATATAGATGATTGTATTCTTAATAAAGACGTATTATACTTCATTTAAAGAACTTCAATTTTATCAATTGATTCACTTAAACACAGAAGAAAAGCCTTTTAAAAAGGCTTTTCTTCTCCTTTATATTTTGTAATTATTAGCTTGTGCAACAGTTACCGTTGTTGGCAAACGTTTTATCACATAAGTTTATTCTCTAAATGCATGTGTTTACTGATGTTTTTGTCATACAGTCACATAACCATCATATAAGTTTTATGCCCAAAAAGGTATATATTTAGAATGCTTTTTAGATTTGTTTTCTGGGTCGTAATCTTTAATTTGACCTGATTTTATAGCCTCAGATATTATTCTTGAAGCGATAGAGTAATTTTTTTCTTCAATTCCAAATCTTTCTCTTAGTGTATGATTTGTCATATGTTCACCTGAAACATATTTCAAACAAGAGTGTAGATAACAAGCCCTAATTTTATCTTCTTTATTCATTTGCCTTAATGTCTTATGAGCATAAATAATTACACGTGTATAATTATCTCCTTCTATAAATTTAGGTGCTGGTAATTGATAATATTCACATTCAAAAATTACTTTATCTATACCACTACCTCGTTCTTCACAGATACTTACTCTTCTCATAAAATGCGCTAATTTTTCATTTCGAGATTGTGGATTATGGTCAATAAACCTCATTGTACTTATTAAAGGTTTTCCTGGATTTGTTATTTCTACTCTATCTTCAAAAATTTCTATCATTGGAGCAGTACCTTTTTCATTAAAATCTTGATGAATAATAGTATTTGCAACTAACTCTCGTATTGCTAATTCAGGGTACATTTTAACTTCTTTTCTGAAAGCTTTTCCTATTTCTTCATTAGAAGGTAATTGGTCGTTAATATAATTGACTAAACCCTTAAATCCTGAAGCATATCCTTTCTGTCCTAGTTGCTCTTTTTTTGTGCGTAGTTTATTTTTACCTTGATAAATAATAACTCTAATAGCTTTTCTTTCAAGATTTTCAAATTCATCTAATTTTCTTGCAAAAAGTATAGCACATAAATTAGTAATATTATAATTATTTCCTTCTTTGGTAATTAATCTTTCTTGTTGAAGTTTTTCAAATATAGCTTCTCTGTTTTCAGGAAGAGGAGAGTTTGTTAATTCAAAATATGAAGGATAATCTATTAACTTTAGAACTTCGTCAGGTTTTAAATTATAGACAGCAACTTCTTTTTCAAAACTTTCTTTTGGACTTTTAGTCCAAATAGACCTTTCTTTCTCAGGGTAATCATCTAATTTTTTCTTTGAAGAACCAATTCTAATATATGAGGTTCCTTTAAACTTAACAGGAGTGTTTTGTGTTGCTTTAATTTTTATGATAACTACATTTTGACCGTCAACCTCAAATTCGTGAAAGTTAAAATTTATCCTTGGTTCTAATAAACGAGCAATCCAAGGTATTAAATCTTCATTTCCCTTTGCTTTTTGGTTTGAAGAAAAAGTAGTACCTGTTATTCTATGAGTTTTATCATCAATTCCGAATACGATATATCCGAATTCTTTATCGTGTACACAGGCTGAATTTGATAAAGCAGAAATATACTCTCCTATTTCTGACCCATTATTTACTTTAAATTCAACCCATTCTGTCTCATTTACCAAAGAACGAAGTTCACTTAACAGTATTTTTAATTCATTTTCGCTCATAATCACATAAATAATAATTTAAAAATCACTGTAATTCAGTTGTTTAAGGTGCTTTTTGTTTGTTCAGTCACATAACAGTCACATAAAACAAATGTAGTAAAATTATTTAATTATGAATTTGGTTTTTAATGTTTGCCAGCGTGAGTTTGCGCAGAAACCCCTGTTTGTTATTTTATCGTTTTATAAAAGCTAAATATAGCCAATATCAAGCAGCTTTAAAATGGATTTTTGTTTCTTCTATTAAAAAAAACAGCTAAAAAAATTAAATGCTAAGGCATCATAGGATACCTATGTCCAAAAATAAAGATGATATTTGAATTGTTTTGAAAGTAGATTTTTCAACAAAAAAACAGTGTTATCAATATGTAAATAATCTCATTATCCTCAAGAAAAGAACTTTTATTAGTTCTAATACCTCCAAGAAAAAGCTTCGTAAAACCCATAGCCATTAAATCACTAGCAATACGTGGGTTTTAGTCAACACTGCATTCAGATACTGCTCTACGAGCAGTCCGAATGCTTAGTTATTTTAGGCGTTGTTATTTATTTCTGTTATTACTTTATCTATTGTGTCATTTGCTATTTTCATATCTAGTTTAAAAAACTCTCTTCTAGGGTCAACTCTATATGAATCTAAAATTTGATGTATTTCTTTTTCAGCTTTTTTACAATCTTTAACAGCCCATTCTCTCATTACCGCAAATTTATCGGGAACACTTGTCTTTGATAATTGTTTTGCTCTTTCTTCTGTTTTGTTCGTTGTCAAGCCAATCTTGTAAATGTCTTTTTCAAATGTTGCATTTCTCATAACATAAATATATCCCGCATTTTCTCCTTCAAATTCCTTTGGGTCGTTATTATTGGAAATAATCAAGTCATTAGTATTAGCTTGAAAATAACTTTCTGTTTTGTTAACCCAAGTTTTACCTGTTACTTGCCTCCCTTTTTTATCTGTCCCAAATTCTTCGGGTGATAACTTTTTCCAATAACCTCCATTCTCTATTTTAAAATTCTCATCTCTCAAAACAATTCTATCTGCTGAAAATCTATTTTCTTTATTTAGTAGCCATAAAGAACGATGCCTAATTTTATATTTAGAATCTACGTTTTTAAATTTCCTTTTTTTAATAGGACTATTAATTAAGACTTTTAATTGTGTTTGATGTTCTTCCTCTATTATATCTTCTTCGTGAAAGTTAAAATAGTATGGCAAGTATAAAACTGCTTTAGCAAGTTCAAAAATTGAACTATAACCCTCAACACTTGAAAGCATATTTTCATAAGTTTCTTTTACATCTTTTGTTATCCACTCGCCATTCCTTACAAAACCAGTTATATCATCTGTTAAAATTGAAAAAGAGTTGCCTTCATCTTTTGCTATGTATCTTGCGTCTATAGTTTCAGTTTCTAAATCAAACCTGCAAGCGATTAAGACTTTCCATAAATTTTTGTTGTCATTAAGTGGAACAGCTTCTCTTTTCCTATCATCCGCTGGTTGTAACTCTTCTTTGCCAGGAATTCTACTTTTTGTTAAGGGAATTAATTCTTTTGTTTTTTCCTCTGTATCAATTATTTCTCCTGTTAGAAAAAGCATAGTGACTTCATTACCTCTTCTTAGAATAGATACTCCAGCAATTACAAACTCACTACCTTCCTCAGTCTTAAAAGTAATTTCATTAATTTCCGAACCAACATTGAAGTTGTAAATTAAATCCTCTTCAAAATTTCCTTTTATGAAGTTGATATTGAACTCAAAATCTCTTGAAGTGTAGAAATCTAAAAAATCATAAAAAGAAATTAGATAATCTTCTTCTTCAAGCAGTTTCCAAGAATTGATTGTTTTGTCAAGATCAACAAATGCTTCCATTATGTTGAACATAATAGGCATTTTTCTATGACCGTAAGACCAAGACCTATGATTGAATTCGTTTAAGAAATGTCTAATTTCAAAATCCATATTTAGTCCGATACCATTCGAATCTTGAATTTCCAATGTATTGACTGCTTTTTTGAAATTGTCTCGTAATTTTTTTTTGAGAGCTGGGTTTTCTCTCATTCTTTGTTCGTGAAGAGCTTTGATTTCCTTAAATTCCTCAGTTGATTCGTCAGGAACAGCATCTTTTGAGTATTCAATACGTCTTTTAATATGCTCTTTCATTTGTTGGTTTTAATAACGCCTAACATAAATATATAGTTACCATGGTAACTATATATCTCTTATATGAGTAGCTAATTTAGTAAATCTTTTAAGTTTTTAAACTTTTTATAGCTACATGAGTATAAATTTCCAGTTGTTTTACTAGAATTGTGCCCTAATAAAACTTGAATGTATCGTAAATCTATTCCTTCTTCTAATAAATGGGTAGCAAAACTATGTCTTAACATATGCGGATGCACTGATTGTAAAACCTTAGCTTTTTTGGCTGCTTGTTTCACAATTTTTAACACACTAGTAGTACTATATTTTTTTTCAGCTTCGATGATTTCAAATAAATACAATTTTGGTTTATATATTTTATAATATTTTCTAAGATTATCAAGAACTGATTGATTGAGAACTGTATATCGATCCCTATTACCCTTGGCTTACCTAACTTTGATAAGCATATTTTTACTATCAATATCTGTGATTTTTAGCTCTAATAATTCACTTCGTCGTAACCCAGAAGAGTATAACAGGCTAATTATACATTTGTGTTTTAGGTTTTTTTGGGATCAAACCCAAAAGTTGTGTGAGAATTGAAATATAAGTGTGATTTTTGTAAAAAAGAGAATATTTTGGATTTATCATTAGAGGTGTCAAAAATATTGAATTCTTTCTTCTTAGATTAACTCAAATTTTTGTATAAACACAACTTTTGTTTTTGATCAAAAGTAATGATGAATAAGAAAGAATTAAAACAAGAAAGATTTGATCGTAAAGTCTTATGTAGTGCTTTATAAATAAGAAGGAGAAAAATTAAAAAAGTTGTACCTATGTTGTACCTGATGAAATAAAAAAAGCTTCACATTTCTGTGAAGCCTTGATTTTAATTTGTAGCGAGAACGGGAGTTGAACCCGTGACCTCCGGGTTATGAATCCGACGCTCTAACCATCTGAGCTACCTCGCCATTTATTACCAATTCTAAATAAACATTCTTAAATAGGTGTGGCAATCGGTCGGCAAAGATATAAACTTTTATTAATTAAAAAAGAAAATGAACAATAAAAAATCAAGAATAATAGGATCATTCTTGATTTTATGAACTAAAAATTATTGTAACTGTGAATATTCAATTTTAATAGATTCATTATCAATAAAATTAAGGAAGTTTTTTGATTGCTCATGCTCTAAAAAAATATTAAGACCATCTATAGCAACTTGTTTGTTTTCCCAAAAAACAACCTCAATCCAAGTACCATTTTCTTGTAGTGCAATAGACCGATGGATAAAACCAGTAATGGTTTTTAACGCCATTTCACTTTCGTTAGCAGCTTTGATAAAGTTGGCTTGAGTTATACCATCATTAATTTTGAAAGTAACGTATTCTATAACACTAGCTTGAGATAAATCGACCATTTTGATATTAGTTTTTTGTAGTGAGAGCGTGTTTTGTGAGTTTATATTAGTGATCCCTAAAAAGAAGAAAATTATACTGTATATTGATTTCATTTAATGGATTAGTTTACAAAAAGCATTGATACGTTGTTGGGCATCAATATCGATTTGATGATTCGTATTTATCCATAAATGAACATCTCCGATGTATGTCATGTTTAAATATTGAGCTGTTTTTTGAAAAGGAATAAAAAAGGCCTCTATTTCATCCTTAGAAGACCCACAAGCAATCACTCCCATCTTTTTATTTTTAAATTTTTTGGATAACGTATGATCATGTAATAACCCATCTGTAAACCGGTCAAAGAAATTTTTCATAATACCACTCATCGTATACCAATAAACAGGTGTAGCAAAGATGATGCAATCGTAATTATCAAGTATATGATGCATGGTTATAGAAAAATCATCGTGTTGATTTTTAAACTCATAATCAAAAGGAAGTATATTTTTATGTGCTAAATCAATTGAATCAGCAGTGATAACCTTTTTTAAATGATTGATGATACTATTTGTGTTTCCTTCAGGATTAGAACTTCCTTGAATAATAATGGTATTCATAATTATTGATTTTTTTTCTTTAATAGTATAGAATCGATAGACCATTTTCCTCCTCCTGATATAATTAAGGCTATAGACACTCCAATGGCTAAGAGATGAAATTGATAACCTTCTCCATCTTGAGTTCCAAACCAATTTATAAAAAAACCATGTTCAAGATGATAAAAAGCAGCTCCTATCATGATAACCCCAATAAGCATAGCATTTATACGTGTAAATAAGCCTAAAAAAAGGAGTATAGAACCAAAAAATTCAAAAACAATCACTATTAAAGAAATGAGATAAGGAAGATGATAGTGAGATTGTAAAGCTTCCATTATATTAGTGAAATTTGTAATTTTGAGATACCCATGAGGTAAAATAGTTATAGCTAATGAGAATCTTAAAAAAATACTAGAAACAGTATTATCTGTATTCAAAATTTTATAAAGCATAATGTTATAAGTTTTATGTTTGATGCAAAATTAGAGGGATCAAGATGAAAAAAACTTAATCTAGTTTAAGACTTTGTCTTGTTAGTTTTTACTGAAAAAAAGATGGAAAATAAAGTTGTATACTAGCTAAAAATGTAAAATGATTAAGAAAATGAATGAAGAAATAATAGAGCATTTTTTAAGGGTGGTACCGCTTACTGATAAAGAGATTCGATTGATTAAAGAGAAAATAGAATTTTTGAAATTAAATAAGAAAACTCATTTATTAGCAGCAGAAGAAGTATGCTCGTCGATTTACTATATAAAAAGAGGATGTATCAGAGTATATACAATGGACGATCATTGTTTAGAAAATAATATTTTTTTTGCAATTGAAGATTGGTGGGCATTAGACTTAATGAGTTTTATAGAAAAAACACCAGCTCGTTTCTATATTGAAACAATTGAAGAATGTGAAGTTTGGAGTATATCAAAACCAAAATTTGATCTGTTATTAGAAGAGATACCAATACTAGAAAAATGGTTTAGAATGTTATTACAAAATGCATTAATTTCTTCAGAAAATAGAATTCATTATAAATCATCCTTAAAAGCTGAAGAACGATATATTAAGTTTCTAGAAAAATACCCAAAACTAGAACGTAGGATTTCACAAAAACATATAGCTTCGTATCTGGGAATCTCACCTGAATTTTTAAGCTTAATGAAAACTAAAAGGCTAAGAAAAGAGAAAATAGAGTAGCATATTTATAAGAGTAATAAGTCTTGATTTCAGAAATCAGAACCTTTATAAAGAATGAAAGAGTTTTGATTTCAGATTTTAGAATTAATAACGATTAAAAATTAGCTGATTAAGAGAAAGATTGATAGATTTTTGTGTCGAATAAAAAACCTATTAAACTTTAAAGTTATGAAAAAAATAGTATCTAAAGCTTTTGTATTGATATTTATAATAAGCTTGATGAATTCATGTAAGAAGGATGATGATGTAGTCATTAAAGAAGAATTTAAACCTACAGTTTTATCGTCTGATGTTACTCAATTATTCGAGTTAAGAGGAAATCCAACTTCTTCTATCGTTTGGATATATGTTCAAGGAGGGCCAGTAGTACAAAGGGATTTACTTTTTGAAGAAAAAAATAGTGACGGAACAGATATGTTCCCATATATCACAGATGATTTGAGAGTTTATCCTTTTCAAGTACAACATCTTAATGAGCAGATTAAAACTTTTAATGAATTTACTTTAGAGCAAGCAAAAATTGAAAGTGCAAAAAATGCTGAAATAGTAAGAAGGGTAGCAGGATATTTTGAAAGTCAAAATAAAACAGTTTACATTGTAGGACACTCTTATGGAGCATTTGTAGTCAATGAAGTACTAGTTAAATATGGAGCAGTAGGAAGAAAGATGGCTTCTTTAAATGGACGATTGAATATGGATCAGGTTGTATGGGAAGGTTTTTCTAAAGGAGAAGAATGGCTTTTTGATCAAAATGGTCAAAACCCTTCATTGAACAGTGGAGCTGATAATAGTGTTTTAGAGAAAAATATGAGAAAATTAGCCGCTGGCTTAGGTTTTAATAGGTATACACAAAAATTAGCAGAAGTAGATTTGTCTGATGCTATTTTTTTAACAGCCGATAAAGATAAATTTGTGGGAGATTTTACACAGGAAACACTTGATTTTTTAGCGCCTAAAGCAGAGTCTCTGATAATTTTACAAAACTCAGAACATAGTGAGATTTTTAACGAAGCCTCTCTTTTTGAACAACTACATGATGATATGATTCAGGATAATTAATAAAGCAAAAAAACAAATACTTCGAAATTATTTTAGATAAAATAATTTCGAAGTATTTGTTTTTTTAATATGTAAGCTTGATGAGTAACATAAAGAAAAGTACAATCATAAATTTAATAATGATATTAACAAATATCAGCTGTAGATCATTGTCACCAGAGTTATTAGCATTAGAAAAAGCAACGATATTTAATATTTCTGAAAATCAAAATGCGATATTATTGGATGGAGTGATAAATTCTTCTGCTTTTAAAAAATTTAAAGAAATTACTAAAAAGTATCCAAAAATAAAGATGTTAAAAATTAATATTTGCGAAGGATCGATGAATGATAAAATCAATTTAAAGCTAGCAAAATATATTAATGAAAATGAATTTGAGACACATTTACTAGATAATGGATTGATAGCGTCTGGAGGAACCGATTTGTTTTTAGCAGGAAAAAGACGTACTATAGGAACTAATACAAGAATAGGAGTACACTCCTGGGAAGGAATAGGGATGAAAGCTACAGATTTTTCTACAGGACATAAATATCATAAACCCTATATAGAGTATTATCAATCGATAGGATTTACAATAAAAGAAGCTGAGAACTTTTATTATTTCACAATTAATGCGGCACCTCCAGAAGAGGTGCATTTTATGAATGATAATGAAATATATAAATACAAAATTATAACCCCTTAATAAATAATACGACCTATGAAAATCATGATAAAACATATATTCCTTCTAATTATATTACAAACAACATTTAAAGGGTATTCTCAATTAGACGCTAATTCAGTTATGGGATTGCCTACAGCAGCGACTACTGTAGAAATGAATAATGTTACAGGAGCTAATCTAGGATCAATTGTTTATAATATAGAAGAAAATAAGATATTTGCTTATGATGGTACTACATGGAACGCAATAACTAGAGATGGATGGTTGTTGAATGGAAATTCGGATGCTATTGGAACTTCTTTTTTAGGAACATTAAATGCTCAAGATTTAATATTTAGAACAAATAATATTGAAAACTTAAGAATACGGGAGAGTAATGGTTATATAGGCCTTAATGAAAATTTACCAACGAGTCCGTTGCATATAGTACGAGATCTTGCAGACGGAGTTGGAATTATTCGTGTAGAAGGAACAGAACCAGATATTAATTTTAATGATATTGATGGAGGTTTTAATACATTTACTTTTGAAAATAATGGACAAGCACGTTTCGCTTTTGGAAGGAGAAATACAGATAATTTTTATATAACACGTAATGTAAATGGAATTTGGTTTGATAATACATTTAATATACTAAGAGATTCAGGTTTTATAGGTGTGAACACGGCAGCTCCACAAGCTTTTGTTGATATAAATGGAGGAGCAGAGGTTCCATTACGTTTACGACCTAATACCACTAACCCAACGGGAACGAGTTCAGGGCAATTTTTTGTAGCTAATGATGGGCTATTGTATGCTTATGATGTAAATAGGAATGTGTGGTTAAGCGTAGATAGGAAAATGATTTCATGGGGTAGAAATAGTACTAACACAACAAATGAGTATTTAAGACAAATAAATGGTGCATTATCTAACAATAGTGGATGGAGAATGATACGAAATGGAAGAATAACAGCAATATCTGTTCAAGGCGATACGAATCAAACATATACAATAGAAATTAGAAGGAATGATACTAATATAGTCTTAACTTCTATTAATGTACAAAATAGCCAAGGAAATCATGATGCAGCAGTAAATGTAGATTTCGAAGAAGGAGATTTTTTACAATGTTATTTAAATGGAAATAATATTGAATATCCACAAGTATTAATAGAAATAGCTTGGAGACAATAAACTAATACATAAGAAATGTAATACTTTAAATGATTGTTACAAGAATAATAAAAGATAGTAATCCTAAAATTACTATCTTTTATGTTTTTGTATATTTTCTTTTTAGAGAATTATAAAACATGTTCCTCATACTTCTTGTGATTTTTCTACAAACAGCATAAAGGGAAAATAATAATAGTTTTTTATATCATTAGAACCAATAAAAAAGAATGGTTTTTTATTAAGTGAAATTAGCATAACGATAAAAAACTAGGAAGATTTCTATGAATGTAAATTACAAAATAATTTTAATTTCAGAAATCAATACAATTTATATTAAATGATCTAAACGTATTTATACTGTCGGCTTCCCCAAATTAGAACTGCTTAAATTTCTAAAGGTTCAATATAGTTATTCTTTCCCAATTTTAATTTAGC
>CANMKX010000057.1 GCA_947498595.1 uncultured Aquimarina sp. | reverse complement strand
CTCTTTCTCATAATTACTGCTTAAAGTTAAAATTATTATTCTACTTTTTAACAGTTCGGTTTTATGGGGAGCTTACATTAGGAGTATCGAATTCAGATATACGTACTATTAATTGTTTTAATAGCTTCATAATTCTGAATTCAGAATGAAAATGAAACCCTCTTTTTAGGTTTATTTTTTATTAGTTATGACATTTGTTAGATAAATAATAAAACTTTTAAAAAATGAAAAAAACAATGCTTAGAATTTTTACATTATTAGTAATAACAGGAATATCGATATCTTGTAATAATGACGATGATACTTCTGTTAAAAAGAGACAATTTGGAATCTTTAAAGTATTAGAAGATGATAAAACTGTAGAAATGGAAGGTGAAATTGATACTCCATCGTTTAACAATTTTAATGATTTATTAAAAACTTTCCCTGGAATAACTAAAGTTAATATTAAAAATTGTAGTGGGTCAAATGATGATGCAGTTAATTTAAGATTATCATCAAAAGTACATCAAAGTAATATTGAAACTCATTTGTTAAATAATGGCTTAATTGCATCTGGAGGAGTTGATTTTTTCCTCTCTGGAGTTAAAAGAACTATAGGTACTAATACACGAATAGGAGTGCATTCATGGGCAGAAGGTGATGGTAGTGGAAATGTTACAGCAACAGCAACAGATTATCCAGTTGGTCATGCTAACCATTTGCCTTATATAAATTATTATAAATCGATAGGATTTACACAAGAAGAATCAGAAGCTTTTTATTATTTCACAATTAATGCAGCTCCTCACAATGATGTACATTTTATGACTGAAGCAGAAATAGTTCAATTTAAAATAATAAAAGAATAAATTAAAAATAATATAATAATCAATAAAAATTAGCAAATAAGAACCGTATGGAGGTAAATTATCAAGTACGGTTCTGTTAATTTTTAGTATTAAGACCAAATAATTTTAATAAGGTTCTTGATTGAAAAAAATAAAAGTAAATGGGAAAACTTTTAGTAATATTTTTAATGGCCATTAATATAATAAGCGGCCAAAATAAAGAAATCAAAGGAATAATAAAGGATGCAGAAACATTAGAACCAGTAGAATTTGTAAATATATATATAGAAAATGAGATACAAAATAATTCAACAGGATCCATTTCAAATGAGATAGGGATATTTTTTCTGAAATCGTATAGTGCAAAAGTTACTTTTAGCCATATAAATTATGAATCAATTACTTTAGAATTGAATGAAGGATTTAATGAAATATTTTTAACTCCAAAAGAGTTTGCTTTAGAAGAGATTGTAATTTCAACAATATCGCCAAGGAACTATTTAAAAGGGGTAATAAAGAATATAGAAAAGAAACTAGATAAAAATACATTACTGAAAAGTTATTGTAGAGAAGTAGTAGCGGTTAATAATAATATAACAAAATTTTCAGATGCTTTAGTTGATTATTATATAAAGAGAAGGAATGGTAAATCGAGTATTATTTTAAATCAACACAGAGCTCTATCTAATAAAGGAATAGATGATTTAGATATTCAGAGTATCAATTCTATTTTTAAATTAAAAGACTATGTAAAAGATGCATATAACTTTGAAGAATTAAATAAAGTTATAAAAGACAAGAATTATACTTTTGAACGGAAATTTAAGAAAGAAACTAATGGACTCGAATATGAGTATGTTACGATAATTCCTAATGTTGAAAGCGATGAACTATTAAGTAAAGGATATGTGATTATAGATCAGAAAACAGGATATATATTAGAATATAAACTATATACTTCAGAAGAACATTTAAAGAATGCAAAATTAGTTAATATGCTAATAGCCAAAGCAGAATTGAATAATTATTTAAGTTGGTCCAAATTCAGGATTTTAAATAAAAAATATATTTTAACATATAATAAGAAGGAACTTGATTTTTTTATAAAAATCGGAAAAACAGTAAATGATGATTTTAAATTTAGTAGTGATTTGTTTGTTTACGAGTTTCTAGATAATGTTGAAATGCCTCAAAAAGGATCTAGAAACAAAACAATATATGAAGCAGGCACGAATTATAATGAAGAATTTTGGGCGAAGTATAATTCGTTCCCATTAACTAAAGAAGAATTAGATTTTATAAATATAGCAATAGAAAAATAAGAGTAATAAGTCTTATTTTTTCTTAAAAATAAAAAAGTACAATAAAAGAGGTTTTTTTTGTAGCATCTAAACTTTAATTAATCAGGATCTTTGACGAAACTAATTAAAAATAAAAGATATGAGATTTATTACCAAAAGAATACACGCCTTTTTAGATTATCCAGTTGCAGTTGCATTAATAGCACTTCCTTTTCTATTAGGATTAGGAGAATCTAATCCCTTAGCATTACAATTATCAGTAGCTACAGGAATAGCTGCATTTGTTTTAACATTATTAACCGATCATCATTTAGGAGCATTTCAAGTAGTTTCTTATAAAATCCATTTAATTGTTGACTTTTTAGTAGCAATAGTTTTTATAGTAGCTCCTTTTGTTTTTTCATTTGAAGGAATTGATGCTTATTATTATTGGGCTAATGGAGCAGCAGTACTTTCTGTAGTTGGTATGCATAAGCCAGAATTGGCAGCATAACAATACAAGAAGTAACGTTAAATAGAAAATTCTAAATAATGATATGTATAATTTAATAAAAGAATTTATTGTTTGACTTTTGAGATATCATAGTGGATAGTAACTCTAAAGTGGCAATAATACTTAGATTACTTATAGGTTGTTAAGAATTATAAAGCCAATTCTTCATAAAAGAATAAAAAAAAGCTTCATATAAATATGAAGCTTTTTTTAGTAGCGGGAACTGGACTCGAACCAGTGACCTTCGGGTTATGAGCCCGACGAGCTACCTACTGCTCTATCCCGCGATATAGTGGTGCAAATATACATCCAATATTTAGTTTAACAAGCTTTTTTTTGAATAAAAAACAATGTTTTTTCTATCTAGTTGAACTATAGTTGGTTCATGGTTGTCTTTTTTGAAAAAAAACAAAATGCAAAATTAAGAATTTCAATATTTAAGAATTTATGAAGCATTATTTTACTATTTAAAAGGGGATAAAAACCTTTAAATAGTGAAATAATAATGTGTCAATAAAAAAAATGAGCTCGATTTTTATCGAGCTCATAATATATATAGTAAAATACTAATAATAGTACTTTAAATATTATAGAAAGAAATATTAATCTCTTAAAATACTTCTAGAAATAACTATTTTTTGAATTTCACTAGTTCCTTCATAAATCTGAGTGATTTTAGCATCTCTCATTAAACGTTCTACGTGATATTCTTTAACAAAACCATTACCACCATGAATTTGTACAGCTTCTACAGAAACTTCCATCGCAGCTTGAGAAGCATATAATTTAGCCATAGCACCAGATAAATCATAACTTTCATGATTGTCTTTATCCATAGCAGCTTTATAAACAAGCATTCTAGCAGCTTCTATTTGAGTATGCATATCAGCTAATTTAAATGCAATAGCTTGGTGATTCATGATTTCTGTACCAAAAGCTTTTCTAGTTTTAGCATATTCTTTAGCTAATTCATACGCACCAGCAGCAATCCCTAAAGCTTGAGCAGCAATACCGATACGGCCACCAGAAAGTGTTTTCATGGCAAATTTAAAACCAAAACCGTCTTCTCCAATACGATTTTCTTTAGGTACTTTAACATCGTTAAAAATTAAAGAATGCGTATCACTCCCTCTAATACCTAATTTATCTTCTTTTGGACCAATTTCAAAGCCTTCCCAACCTTTTTCAACAATAAAAGCATTAATCCCTTTATGCTTTTTCTCTTTATCTGTCTGAGCGATTACTAAATAATAATCAGCAGTACCACCATTAGTAATCCAGTTTTTTGTACCATTTAAGATATAGTGATCTCCCATATCTATAGCAGTTGTTTTTTGAGAAGTAGCATCACTACCAGCTTCAGGTTCAGATAAACAAAATGCACCAATAGATTCACCAGTAGTTAATTTTGTAAGATACTTTTCCTTTTGCGCAGTAGAAGCATAAGTGTCAAGACCCCAACATACCAAAGAATTATTTACAGAAACAATTACAGAACATGATGCATCTACTTTAGACAACTCTTCCATAGCCAATACGTATGAAATAGTGTCCATACCACCACCACCGTATTCAGGAGAAGCCATCATACCAAGAAAACCAAGTTCACCCATACGTTTAACTTGTTGTGTAGGGAATTCTTGTTTATTATCGCGTTCAATAACACCAGGCAATAATTCTGTTTTAGCAAAATCACGCGCTGCGTCTCGAATCATTAATTGTTCTTCAGTTAATTTAAAGTCCATGATTATGTTTTTATTTACTGTGCATGCATAATACACAAAATTGTTTTTTAATGAAAAAAAAACGAAATATTATCGAATTCTTTATTAATCTCACAAATATAAGCGATAATTTGATAGTTTAAATGTTTTATTTGTTTTTTGATATAAAACTACATTAAAATTTAAAAATACTCGATTTTAAACCTATCAGAGAAGTATTTATAGCGCAAGTAAACTCAGGAAACTTTTTTTGTATATAAAGTTTCCTGAAGTTATATTTGCAAGACTTATATAAACAAGAAGATTATTTTTATTTAAATGAAAACTATAGTGATTTTAGTTTTTATATTTGTGGAAATACTTTGGATAGGTATGAGTTTAATTTATTGATAAAAACTTTTTAATATGTCGCAGCTTTAACCTCCCTAGGGAGGAAAATAAAAGTATCGTTAAAAGAATATGAGTAAAGCAATTTGAAAGATAAATTGTAGGTCAATAAATTAAAGAATATAGAAATGAAAGAATTATTAAAGAAATACGAAAATAAAGCTCCAGAAATTGTTTTTAATTGGAAAGATACAGAAACCGAAGCTGAAGGTTGGGTAGTGATTAACTCACTAAGAGGAGGAGCAGCCGGAGGAGGAACAAGAATGCGTCGAGGATTAGATATGAATGAAGTATTATCTTTGGCAAAGACGATGGAAGTTAAATTTACAGTATCTGGACCCGAAATAGGAGGAGCAAAATCAGGAATCAATTTTGATCCTAATGACCCTCGTAAAAAAGGGGTGTTAGAGCGTTGGTATAATGCAGTCTCTCCTTTATTAAAAAGTTATTATGGAACAGGAGGTGACCTTAATGTTGATGAAATACATGAGGTAATTCCAATTACTGAAAATTGTGGAGTTTGGCACCCTCAAGAAGGTGTGTTTAATGGTCATTTTCAACCAACAGAAGCAGATAAAATAAATAGAATTGGACAATTACGTCAAGGAGTTATAAAAGTTCTTGAAAATAAAGTCTTTTCACCAGATGTACATAATAAGTATACAGTGGCAGACATGATTACAGGATATGGAGTAGCTGAAGCTGTAAGGCATTACTATGATATATATGGAGGTGATGTAAAAGGAAAAAGAGCGGTTGTTCAAGGATTTGGGAATGTAGGTAGTGCAGCTGCATATTACTTAGCCGAAATGGGAGCCAAAGTAATTGGTATTATAGATCACGCAGGTGGATTGATTAATGAAGACGGATTTACTTTTGAAGAAATAAAAGAGTTATTCTTGCATAAGAATGGGAATAAACTATCCAGTGATAAAATGATTCCTTTTGATGAAATGAATAACAAGGTTTGGTCTTTACAAGCAGAAATTTTTGCACCATGTGCAGCCTCAAGATTGATTACAAAAAATCAAATAACACAAATGATTGAGTCTGGGCTAGAAGTAGTTTCTTGTGGAGCAAATGTTCCTTTTGCTGATAAAGAAATTTTCTTTGGACCTATTATGGAATATACAGACGAACGTATTAGTTTAATTCCAGATTTTATCTCTAATTGCGGTATGGCTAGAGTATTTGCATATTTCATGGAACGAAGAGTTCAAATGACTGATGAAGCTATATTTAAAGATACTTCAGAGACAATACGTAAAGCTATACAACACACGTTTAATAATAATAATACGAAAATTAATATAAGTAAGACCGCATTTGAGATAGCACTCAAACAGCTGGTATAATTTTAAGTACATAAACTATGTTCAAATATTTTTTAGGAAACAGTCCCAAGTGGTTTAAGATAACAATTATAGGGTTTTTAATTTTTAATGTATTTGCCTACTTTACATTAGGGAAAACAATAACCTCTTGGTTATTTATAGGAGAGTTCATTTTTACGCTAGCAATGGCTTTAAAATGTTATCCATTACAATCTGGAGGATTGTTAGCTATTCAAATATTGGCACTTAATCTTACATCTCCCAAAAATGCATATCATGAAGTAGATCAGAATTTAGAAGTAGTACTATTATTAGTATTCATGGTAGCTGGTATCTTTTTTATGAAACCGCTACTAATGTATATTTTTAGTAAAGTATTTACTAAAATTAGATCTAAAATAGTATTATCACTCTTATTTGCTTTTTTATCAGCTGTATTATCAGCATTTTTAGATGCATTAACAGTAACAGCAGTATTAATAAGTGTTGCGGTAGGATTTTATGGAGTGTATCATAAGATACATTCAGGATCTGGTGATTATGATGATAGCGGAGTTTTGGATAGAAAAGAGCTAAGTGGAGAGACATTAGAGAAATTTAGAAGTTTCTTACGTAGTTTAATTATGCACGGTGTTGTAGGAACCGCTCTTGGTGGAGTTTGTACACTTGTAGGAGAACCTCAAAATTTATTAATTGGAGAGAAAATGGGATGGGATTTTATAGAATTCTTTACTAGAATGGCTCCAATAACAGTACCAGTATTACTAGCAGGATTGTTAACAACAGTGTTGTTAGAAATGACAAAGAGTTTTGGTTTTGGAGAAAAATTACCACCAGTTGCTCGTAAGATTATAGAAAGCTATACAGAAGAAGAAGATGCAAATAGATCTGATAAAGCAAAATACGGATTGATAATTCAAGGTGTTTCTGCAATCCTTTTGATAGCTGGTTTAGCCTTGCATATAGCTCCAGTTGGATTTATAGGATTAGGTTTAATTGTAGTGCAAACAGCTTTTATGGGGATTACAGAAGAACATCAATTAGGGAAAGCTTTTGAAGAAGCATTACCTTTTACAGGATTGTTAGTTATCTTTTTTGTTGTAGTTGCAATGATTCATGATCAACATTTATTTTCACCTATAATTAGCTGGGCATTATCATTAGATCCAAAAGATCAGCCATCAATGTTTTATATCGCAAATGGAGTTCTTTCTATGATCAGTGACAATGTGTTTGTAGCAACCGTATATATTGGAGAAGTAAAAGCAGCATTTGAGCAAGGAGCTATTTCTCAAGAACAATTTGAAAAATTAGCAATAGCAATTAATACAGGAACGAATTTACCAAGTGTAGCAACACCTAATGGACAAGCTGCATTTTTGTTCTTATTGACATCATCATTAGCCCCACTTATTGATCTGTCATACGGTAGAATGGTAAAAATGGCATTGCCATATACCATTGTATTAGGAGGAGCAGGATTATTAGGAGTAATCTACTTTTTATAAATCAGAATAGATTTTAAGACTTATACTTAACTTGAAGAATTAACGTTATAAAAAACACAATAAAGAATAAAACATTATGTCATATTTGGTAACGCTAACCGCTATAGCACAAAAAACAAAAGAAGCAGATCCCGAAGTAGAAGAAAAAACACTATCAATAATTGAATTATTGATTAGTGGAGGAGTTGGAGGAATGATTATCATAGGGATATTATTTGTACTTTTATTTGTAGCTGTGTATATCTATTTTGAACGATTATTTGCGATTAAATCAGCATCAAAATATGATGATAAATTTATGGATCAAATTAGAGATAATGTAACTGGAGGTAAAATAGAAGCAGCCAAATTACTGTGTTCTCAACATGATAATCCTGTTTCTAGATTGACCGAAAAAGGAATTTCTCGAATTGGAAACCCTTTAGAAGATATTAATAAAGCAATAGAAAACGCAGGACGTTTAGAAGTCTATAAACTTGAAAAAAATGTTAGTGTATTAGCAACTGTAGCAGGTGCTGCTCCTATGATTGGTTTCTTAGGAACAGTAATCGGTATGGTTCTTGCTTTTCACCAGTTAGCAACTAGTAGTGGGCAAGCTGATATGGGATCACTAGCAGAAGGTATCTATACAGCGATGACAACTACAGTAGCAGGATTGGTTGTAGGAATTATTGCATATATAGGATATAATCATTTGGTTGTGAAAACTGATAAAGTAGTACATCAGATGGAAGCAACAGCAGTAGATTTCCTAGATTTGTTAAACGAACCAGCATAGTACTATGAATTTAAGAGGAAGGAACAAAGTAAGTCCTGAATTCAGTATGTCGTCAATGACAGATATCGTGTTTCTATTGCTGATATTCTTTATGCTTACATCGCCAGTGATCACACCTGAAGCATTGGATTTGATATTGCCAAAGGCAAAAGGAAAAACAACGAATGTCCAAAATATATCTGTAAGTATAACTAAGAAGTTACAGTATTATATTGATAGTGATAGAGTGAGTCAAAGTAGACTTGAATCTACCTTAAAATCAAGGTTGAAGGGACAAAAAGAACCTACAATAATTTTAAGAGCAGAAGAAGGAGTGCCTATCGAGAAAGCTGTTAAAATAATGGACATTGCAAATCGAAATAGATATAAAATAGTATTAGCTGTAAAGCCAGAATAATATGTTGAAACTGGATACAAAACATAAGAGAAAATCATTAGTATTAACAACAATATTGCATGCAATATTGTTGTTGGTATTATTTTATGTAGGATTGACTTATCTTGATCCAGCACCCGAAAATGGAATAGCAGTTAATTTTGGAACGACACTCACCGGAGCGGGAGATGTACAACCTCAAGAAGCTATAAAGTCAACGCCCAAACAAACAACTCCTGAAGAACCAACACCCCCTGAACCAGAAGTTGAGCAAGAAACACCAGAAATTACAGATGAGGTTGCAACGCAAGAATTAGCAGATGCTCCTGTAATTGAAGAAAAACCTAAAGAAGAACCTAAGAAAAAGGTTGAAAAACCAAAAGAAAAAACAAAGGAAAAACCTACAGAAGTTAAAAAACCTGTAGATAAAAAACCTGAAAAAAAGGTAAAACCTAAAAAACCAGATCCAAGACCAGATAAATCTACATTAGATATATTAGATAGTTTCTCTAATGGACCAGAAAGTGATGGTACAGCAAGTGGAGGTGAAGGAGATGATAATACTCCTGGAGATAAAGGAAATCCTAATGGTGATCCTAATGCGAGATCATATTATGGAACAGGTAAAGGGTTAGATGGCGATGGTAATTACCGATTGGGTGGACGTAAAGCTTTAAATAAAGAAAAGTTTGTTCAAGACTGTAACGAGTCAGGAATTGTAGTTGTTAAGATAGAAGTTGATCAAAACGGAAAAGTAATTAAAGCTACTCCTGGTGTTAAAGGTACTACTAATAATGCATCTTGTTTACTAGCTCCAGCTAAAAAAGCAGCTATGGCTACACGATTTAATAGCGATAAAAAAGCACCAATAAAGCAAGTAGGGACTATAGTTTATCAATTTAAACTTTCTGAATAAAGAAGTAATTGTAATTATTTATGAAAATGACTTATAAGGAAACATTAAACTGGATGTTTTCTCAATTACCTGTATACCAACGTCAAGGTGCTAAAGCTTATAAAAAAGATTTATCGAATACGATTTTACTAGCAGATTATTTAAAAAACCCTGAAAAGAAATTTAAAAGCGTTCATGTAGGAGGAACTAATGGTAAAGGATCTACCAGTCATATGATGGCCTCTGTTTTTCAAGAAGCTGGATATAATGTTGGATTGTATACATCTCCTCATCTAAAAGATTTTAGAGAACGAATTAGAATTAACGGAAAGAAAATAAAAAAGAACTATGTAAAAGAATTTGTAAATAGTCATAAAGAATTCTTCACAGATAACCAATGCTCTTTTTTTGAAATGACTGTAGGGTTAGCTTTTCAATATTTTGTAGATAAGAAAGTTGATATAGCAATAATAGAAGTCGGATTAGGTGGAAGACTTGATTCTACTAATATTATTATACCAGAATTATCAGTAATAACTAATATAGGACTGGATCATACTCAATTTTTAGGAAACGACGTAGTTACAATAGCTAAAGAGAAAGCAGGGATTATAAAAGAACAGATTCCCTCTGTTATCGGCTTTATGAACCCCGAAGTAGAAGAAGTTTTTAAAGTTGTAGCTGATCAAAAAGAGAGTGAGCTATTCATAGCTAGAAAATATAATGGGAGAGAGGTTAAGACTGCATTGAAAGGAGACTATCAGAAAGAGAATGTAAAGACAGTACTACAATCTATAGAAGTTCTGAAAAATAAAGGATGGAAACTAACAGAAGAATCAATTAAAAAAGGATTGCTAAATGTTGTTGAGAACACTAAATTATTAGGAAGATGGCAAGTATTGAAGAATGAACCTAAGGTAATTTGTGATACAGGACATAATGTAGAAGGGTTAAAATATACTTTAAAACAGTTACAAGAAGAAGAGTTTGAACAATTACATATAGTTCTAGGAGTTGTAAATGATAAAAAACTAGATGATATTTTGACATTATTTCCTCATGACGCTCAATATTATTTTGCGAAACCTGATATTCCTCGAGGTCTTGATGCTTTAGAATTAAAAAAAAATGGAAAAAAATTTCAGCTCAATGGAGATGATTATAAAACAGTAAAAAAAGCCTATGGTGCTGCATTACAGAATGCTACAAAGAGAGATGTTGTTTATGTTGGAGGAAGTACGTTTGTAGTAGCAGAAATAATTTGAAATTTTTATCAAAAAAGTTTTGTCAGAACGTTTAACTGCCTTATATTTGCACCCGCAACGACGCAATAACAAAGGGCAATTAGCTCAGTTGGTTCAGAGCACCTCGTTTACACCGAGGGGGTCGGGGGTTCGAATCCCTCATTGCCCACAAGAACTTTGAAAGCGTTAGGGTGATTAGCTCAGTTGGTTCAGAGCACCTCGTTTACACCGAGGGGGTCGGGGGTTCGAATCCCTCATCACCCACCATTTAAACCTGAAGTATTTACTTCAGGTTTTTTTTGTTTACAATTAATTGAGGATAGATTCATATTAAGGGATCAAGAACAAAAGGGATCAAGAACAATTGTTGTGTTTATGCAAAAATTTGAGTTAATCTAAAAAGAAAGAATTCAATATTTTTAACACCT
>CANMKX010000056.1 GCA_947498595.1 uncultured Aquimarina sp. | reverse complement strand
AGTGTTATCAATATGTAAATAATCTTATTATCCTCAAGAAAAGAACTTTTATTAGTTCTAATACCTCCAAGAAAAAGTTTCGTAAAACCCATAGCCATTAAATCGCTAGAAATACGTGGGTTTTAGTCAACACTGCATTCAGATACTGCTCTACGAGCAGTCCGAATGCTTAGTTATTGCCAGTAGTTATTTATTCACTTTTCTTCCATAAACCGATATTTTAATCGGGAAAATTTGAAGTTCAATTCCTTCTCCAATACTAAATGAAAATGTTTTAGTTTTCTTTTGTATTCCTTTGGAAGTATATGAGTTACCTGTTAAACTATTGTATGCTTGAACTCCATTAGAATGAAAAGCGCTTCCTGTTAAACTATTGTATGCCTGTACTCCGTTAGAATGGAATGCACTTCCTGTCAAACTGTTGTATGCTTGAACTCCATTAGAGTGAAAAGCACTTCCTGTTAAACTGTTATATGCTTGAACTCCGTTTGGATGAAATGCGCTTCCTGTTAAATCATTCCATTTGTCCACTCCGTTTGGATGTTTTGAACTAGCCATATTTTTTTAAAATTTAATTATTATGTAAAAACCACTCATAAAGTAGTGGCTTCATTGATTTTTCTTCAATAGTTTCTTGTTCGTAGTTTAAGACAAATTCTCTTGGAATTTCAATTCCATAATATGTGTGTGGTAAACTATCGTTTTCTTCATTGAATGGGTCTTCGGCATCTTCAATTCTGGCGAAGTCAATTATATTTTCATTCAGGGTATTAAAACTATGTGTTATAATCGGATAATGGAATGAATTCCTAACTACAAAACCTGTATAATATTTAAAGTTATAATCTAATATTGTTGAAGCCTTTGCGGAATAATGGCATTGATAGTGAATGTGTTCATAACCACTTTCTGTTATTTCATTAAACATTTCATTATTTGGTATTACATCATTATATGATTCGATGGTATTAATTTCTATTAAATTATCTCGAACCCATTGATTAAAACCTTCTTTTTCAAGTCCATAGATTTCGTTGTAAAATGGTTCGCCTTCGTCAAGACATAATTCATAAAAATCTACTTGATTAATACTCATTAATTTTTTGGTTTAATTTCTTTACGTTAGTTGGTTTTAATTACTGGCAACATAAATATATAGTTACCATGGTAACTATATATTTCTTATATTTTTCTTTTATTAAAGGTAATTAAATTAATTAGTGCTCTGAAATTATTTACTAGTTCTTTTTTAATGAAGCTAATGAAATCAATCACTAACAAACATTCTTTATTAATTAAATGAGTTTCTAAGTATATATTATTCGAATAATATACACTTATATTAAATCTATAATGACACATCGAATATAGTCAACACTGCATTCAGATACTGCTCTACGAGCAGTCCGAATGCTTAGTTATTAGCGGTAGTTATTTTTTATTTTCTTTATTTTTTCTGTTCCAAATACTAGTCACGTTTTCGATATTTTTCACAGTCATTTCTTGTGTCCTAATTAGCGTTCTTACTCCATGAATCATGATCATTGAAGCTTTACCTGTTTCGACAAAGTATTCCAATTCAATCCCGTTTTCAAGGCTTACAGAACCAAATACAAAGTCTTCCTTTGTTGATTTAAACATTCCATATCCGTTGTCTTTCGAGTTAGTTAATTCTCCAACAGTCACTATCCCGGATTTATTAGTAATTAATCTTTGCGTAGTCAAAACACTATAATTGTCAGGGTCAATAACTGTTGAACAAATAATCAGCTCTTTTTCCTTCAATTCAATTCCTATTTCAGAATAGGGGAATTCTCCATTCGATTCATAAAATTTTGTAAAATTATAATCATATGGTTTGAATGTGCTTCGTTTAATGGAAGCAATACAAATATTATGTTTCGATTTATCTGTTTTAGTCATTCTCTTATTACCGCTAACGGGAGTCTGTGCAGAAACTCCTGTTTGTTATTTTATAGTTTTATAAAAGCTAAATATAGCCAATATCAGGCTGCTTTAAAATGGATTTTTATTTCTTTTGAAAGGTACTCTTTGTTGATAAAAGCGCTTAAAAATGATTTAAAACAAGAAGATTGAAAACGGTTTGAAGGATACCTATGGCCAAAAATAAAGATAATATTTGAATTGTTTTGGAAATAGATTTTTCAATAAAAAAACAGTGTTATCAATATGTAAATAATCTTATTATCCTCAAGAAAAGAACTCTTATTAGTTCTAATACCTCCAAGAAAAACCTTCGTAAAACCCATAGCCATTAAATCGCTAGCAATACGTAGGTTTTAGTCAACACTGCATTCAGATACTGCTCTACGAGCAGTCCGAATACTTAGTTATTAGCTGTTTTTTTACTTTTTCTTATATGTATATCTATTTCTTCTTTCGTTCTATAATCTACTATAAATGGAGAATAAACTGGTAGATTATTCATTTGAAATGGCATATTTATTAATCTATTCAATTCAAATTTCTTAAAAACAGTTATTTCATTTAATATATCAATGTCACCTTTATAATCTACTGTTAATAAATAACCATAGGGAGGATATGCGATTTCAGAACAATTAACTATTTCTCCTTTAAAAATACTTGAATTTATTATTGTATGTGGAGAATATCTAACTTGATTATAATTTGTTATATATGAAAACACTCTAAATTTTTCATCTAATTCTTTGGATTCTGGATTCAAAACAAACTCAGAAAGTTCAGGATATTCTTCAAGATACCATGTATCATTAATAGCTATAAACATTGAAATAATAGCTTTTAAAATTTTTAGAGGACTTTGATTTAATAATTCATATTCGATATAAGTAAATTTTTGATTATATATATTTTCGTATAAATCACTTACAAATTTTGAATATTCATTAACATAGTTACTTCCTAAAAAACTATTACAATTTGAACATAGAGTATTAAATCCAATTCCGCCTTGTTTTGGCTTTCCTTTTGGAGGATTATTTACAATATCTTTTGATTTTACAAATTCTAAAAAATTATGAACTTTAAACTTTGTATTTTTATTATAAGTTTTTCTAGGAGGTACATGTTCATATGTTAATTCTCCTTCATTTCCACAAAGTCTACAAATTCCTTTTTCCTTTTTATGCCTTGCCATTTTTTAATCTTTAGAATTACAGCTAACGATTAGCTATGCGTAGCGCGGAAGCAAAAAATCATTGATTTTAGATCCGGCACTTAGCCAAAGTTTATGTTTTGTTTTTATATTTTCTAAAATACTAAATTTAAATCTTTGGCGACAAACCAAATAGGTAATGACTTTTCGATTAAACTTAAACCCCGCATTATCGCATAGGTGTTGTTACCCAACGTTTTTTATCATTTCGCTTATTCTTTTTTCCGCTTCAACTTTCGTAATTCCATCATAGTAATCTTTGACAAGCGGATACTCAAAATCTTCGTGAGGAAAAATTTCAGGTCTATCATTTCCTCTCTTTGTCATCACATCGCAAGGAATTGAAGAAGTATCTCCATATTCAGCTATGTTGCTACATAACCAACCAAAATAGCCAGTTTCGTGATTCGGATTATTAAAATTTTCTTTATAGTCCGAATAACTTTTTTCGCTTAAAGAAACCCAAAGTCCATATTCCAAAGTTTCGCAAGCATCATTTACTTTTTGAGTAAGCGTAACTCTTATAAATCGGTCAATTTGGTCTTCATAATGAATTTCGCAAAAGTCTGTGTCCAATTTTCCGATTTCCGACTTTTCATTGTCAGTAAGATTATGGTAGTTCGCTGGTGAATTAAAAGCTAATGCAGGCCATTCTGAATGGACTTGTCCGCATTCAGAGCATTTAAATTCCGTTGTTTTATTTTTCTTTCTTTTCCAGAACATTATTCAATAGTTTGATTCATTGCGATTGCCATCATTATTCCAACATATAAAAAAGGAATTGCACTTAAACAAATCCAAATCAGATTATTTTTCAGCTCCGTTTTATGTTTTGAAATCAAAAGTATTGTGTTAATTAATGACCACAAAATTCCACCATAGAAAACAAGTAATGAAATCATACTTCCATATTGGTAAATCCAAGTTCCTCTGTAAGGTTGAACTAAATATTTTAAAGCCATTGCACTTAAACAAATTCCGATAATCAGAATTCCACTTTTCTTAGTCCAATTTATATTTTGAAGTTTAGCGTTCAATGTTTTGTTTAATGTTGGGTAACGGGAGTCTGCGCAGAAATCCTTGTTTGTTATATTATCGTTTTATAAAAGCTAAATATAGCCAATATCAAGCTGCTTTAAAATGGGTTTTTATTTCTTTTGAAAAGCACTCTTTTTTGATAAAAGCGCTTAAAAATGATTTAAAAAGAGAATATATACTCAATTGGTATAGAACAAGAGCTTTTAACCTGTTTTTTAGCTCTTTTATTCCATAAATAGACATAAGTCTTCTTAGATTATAACAAATCATTATCATATTAACTTCTGATAATACATGTTCTTTCTTTTTCATCAGAGTAAATGTGAATCCCCATTGTCTTTTTAAAGTACCAAATTGATGTTCTGTTATTTGTTGTCGTAATCTATAGTATTGAGGATTAGAAGCTACTCTTTTTTGATTTTCTTCTAAAGCTTCTTGATAAATGGAACGTTCTATAAATCGACCATTTTTATTGGTAGTACATTGATTTCTTAGTTTACAATTCTTACAAGCTTGTCTATTTTTATAATGCTTTACTCTATGATTATTTTTCTTGTATACAGTTCCATTTGTTTTTAGTATTTCTTTTGCAGGACAGGTATAGGTATCCAATTCTTTATTATAAATAAACAATTGCATATCAAATAAACCGTTTTTTTGTGATGAGTGTGCTTTGGGTGACGAAAAAGTTGTGATATTATTTTCTGTACAAATAGCTATGTGTTTACCTGTTGTATATCCTTTATCAGTAAGTACGTTTGTGCTTTGTAAAGATAATAGCTCTTTAGCATCCAAAGCCATTGGAGATAAAGCATGTGTATCATTTACACTTCCAATATCATTATTAATAAACAATTTATGTTTGCTGTCACAACCAGCTTGTATGCAATATCCTACATTAATAATATTCTTGTGGAGTATAACACTTTTTGCATCTGGATCAGTTAAACTAATCTGTGTTTCTTTAGTTTGTTTTAATTGTTCCTCAAGCTGCTTATAATGCGTTTTCTTGGTATTTTGATATGCTATTTTTTCTTGGATATCATCTGGTTGATTTCCATCTTCAATATCTAATTGATTTTGATAATGAGCTATCTTATGGTCAATATATTTTATATGACGATCTATTTTCTTTTGATTAAAATTGTTTTTAGATGCATTCTGTGCTCGTATTTTAAAAGAATCTATAGCAATAGTTTCTCCATCAATTAGCTTCATATCTTTTAGTAAAACCACAAAATATCTAAAAGCTTGTTTAAATGCTTTTGAATTATTCTTTCTAAAGTAGGCAATCTTTCTAGCTGATGGTTTAATTCCTTTAACTAACCAAATTACTTCCATATTGATATGACAAGCCTGTGCTAATTTTCGAGAGGATCGTAAATGATTTTTATATCCATAAAGATATAACTTTAATAAATCCGCTGGAGCATATGGTGGACGTCCTTCTGAAGATGGAGTATCATTAAACCCTAATGTCTTTAAAGGTAAAATAGTTACAAACAAATCAACAATTCTTGCCCATGAGCTTAGCTTAACGTACTGATCAAATGAAATCATTTGTAATTGCCCTCGATCAAAACCTTGAATATAATCCATAAAATAATGTATCGATTTATATAACAGGAAGATACTTGTTTTTATTCAATTACTATTCTTGAGTTTTTGCGCAGTCTGACGGTTTGGCTATGCGCAGTATCCCGCAGGGTATTGCGTATAGGTGTTGTTGAACTAAACCCGCTTATGCGGTTAGCTTTTATTTTTTTGAATAAAAAGACCTATCTTCAAGAGATCAAATTATAAAATATTAAATTATGAAAAAAAACAGAAACATTAGTAGAAAAAGCATGTAAAGAAGTATTAACTTTTAAATCTTCTTATTTAAAGCTTAAACGGCATTATGAATTGGCTGGTAAAAGTCAAAGTACCGTAAAGAATTACGCAAGATGTCTAGCCCATATAGCTTTACATTTCAAATGTTGTCCTACAGAATTGGATGAAGAACAAATTTTAGATCATCTTCATTATCTTAAAAATCAGCACAAAACTCCTTCTGAAAGTTTTTTTAAGCATTCCGTATATGGCCTTCGTGCTTTGTATAAACTTTATGAGATTAAAGAGAAATATATTTCACTGCCACAGATAGAACGTCCAAAGAAACTACCAATTGTACTATCACAAAAAGAGATAAAAACACTTATTTCTACTGCTAAACTTCTCAAACACAAATTAATCTTAGCATTACTATACGATTGTGGTTTACGTCGATTCGAATTACTCAATATTCAATTACAGGATTTAGATTTTGATCGTAAAATGCTTCATATCCGTCAAGGAAAAGGTCGAAAAGATCGATATGTCCCCTTGGGGAATTTAACCATTAAAGGACTTAAAACTTATCTCTATGCTGAGAATCCTGTAAAATGGCTCTTCAACAGTACTACTACAGATGGAATTCCTTGTCAATATGCTGCTAGTGGTGTGCAGTGGGTAATCAGGCAAATGCGTAAAAAATCAGGAATATCTAAACCATTTACAGCACATACTTTGCGACATTCTTATGCTACTCATTTATTAGAAATGGGCTTAGATATCGTGAGTCTAAAAAACCTTTTAGGCCATAGCTGTATTGAAACAACTATGATTTATTTACAAATTAGTCAATTAAGTGAAAAAAAAGCTTTCTCTCCCTTAGATAAGATTTATAATTATACTATACCGAATTAATAATGAAACCTAAATATGAGTTAGGAGAAATTTTAAGACAGCATCATAATGACATCGAGAACAGTAAGTTTAATGCTTGGCAAAAACGCACATTATATGCACTTAGCCGTTGTAGAACTGCTCAAATGGGAGGACATATAGATCGCTGCAATCATCAGAATTGTGGAAAATTGCATTTGAGTTATAATTCCTGTAGAAATCGTCATTGTCCAAAATGTCAAGGACATCAACGGGAATTATGGATACAAAAACGAGAAGAAGAACTTCTTTGCGTGGGATATTATCATGTTGTTTTTACTTTACCAAGTGAGTTAAATACTTTAACACTATATCAGCCTAGGTTAGTTTATAGCACTCTTTTTAAAACGGCTTGGATGGTGATAAGTGGTTTTGGGAAGAATCCAAAATTTTTGGGAGCTAAGACAGCTATGATTGCTATTTTACATACTTGGGGAAGCAATATGAGTCTACATCCGCATTCGCATTGTATTGTTCCTTGTGGAAGTGTCTCTAAAAAAGGGAAATGGAAATATGCAAAGAAAAAAGATAACTTTCTCTTTCCTGTTAAGCAAATGAGTATAGTTTTTAGGGCTAAATTTGTAGAGGAATTACGTAAAAAAGGTATCAAAAACAACAAACTGTATGATGCTTTGTTTCAAAAAGATTGGGTCATTTATGCTAAGAAACCTTTTGCAAATCCAAGTGCTGTGGTAGAATATTTAGGACGGTATACTCACAAAATAGCAATCTCTAATCATAGAATTATAAATACCAGTAAAAAAGCCGTTTCCTTTAAAGTAAAAAACTATAGAAAAAATGGAAATCAAGAAATACAAACCTTAAAAACAAAAGAGTTTATTGGTCGATTCGCTTTGCATATATTACCAAAAGGATTTGTTCGCATTCGCCATTTTGGTTTTTTAAGTAGTACTAGCAAACAATGTTACTTAAAAGAATTACAAGAGCAACTAGGAAAACCAATTATAAAGAAAAAAAGACTAGAAACACTACATTTAAAATGTCCTTCCTGTAAAAAAGGAAATTTGAAAACAGTTTGTGTTTTTAATGGAAGAGCCCCTCCAAAGCATTGGATAGACCAACTAAAAAATCAAAAAACAGCTAAAAAAATTAAATGCTAAGGCATCATAGGATACCTATGTCCAAAAATAAAGATGATATTTGAATTGTTTTGAAAATAGATTTTTCAACAAAAAATCAGTATTATCAATATGTAAATAATCTTATTATCCTCCATAAAAGAACTTTTATTAGTTCTAATACCTCCAAGAAAAAGCTTCGTAAACCCCATAGTCATTAAATCGCTAGAAATACGTGGGCTTTAGTCAACACTGCATTCAGATACTCCTCTACGAGCAGTCCGAATGCTTAGTTATTGTAGCCAGTTATTTTATTTCGTTCATATTAGTCAAATAGATTTTGTTCTCTTGAAGAAATCCAATGTTTGAGCCAAAACTTGTAATATAATTTCGTTTGTTCAACTCTTGGTTTTCCTCGTTTTTAAACTTAATCTTTTTAGTCTTCTTTAGTTTATTTCCTTTAATCTCAAACAGAATAAAATTATTGTCATCATATCCATCTGCCATAAGCACTTTATCGTCAGAAATATTTAAAGAACTTGAACCTCCAATATCAGTATTCCAAAACTTAATTTGTTTTGAGTTATCAAGTTTAACAAGTGGAAATTCTGTGTAATAGTAAAACCAAGTGTTGTTGTCTGAATCTATATTCATTGCATAGCAATCCGCCATATGGTCAAGTCCGTCAGTTGGTTCGAATTCCCAAATTTTCTGTCCGTCCTTATTCCAACATATTAGTCCGGGTGTTCCAATTGGCTCGTCCCATCCGTAATTTCCAAATATTCCTTCATCGAAATATGAAGTCCATATATTTCCATCATTGTCAATTTGGACATCTTGAATTCCGTCTCCAGCAACAAAGTCTCTCAATAATTCTCCTTTAAGGCTATAAATTCGAGCATTTTTGTCTATTTCATTTTCATTTTTGTATCTGCTACGTCCACAGATAAGCAGAATTTCTTTTGTTGGTAAGAGATTCACGTTATGAAAATTGTAATATTCATCTTTTATTAGAGTTCTAAATTTTTCATTTCCCTTTAAGTCAAAACGGATAAATGTATAATCTTTAGGCTTGTCAGATTTAATCACTGCAAACATTCCATTTTCAGTTCTGTATTGAGGTGCAGAATGAATTATCAAGGTATTTATTCCATTCTTATCGACTGAAATAGATATAATCTCATCTTCGCTCTCAAGTTTTTCTGAAAGGTCAATTATCGGTTGAACTTTAAGTGATTTTGTTCCAAATATCATCTTGCTATTTTCAGCTTTCTTATTCTCTTTATTTTGACAAGAAACCAAAATGATTATAATCAATATCGATTTTATAAATCTCATACTTTTCGGGTTTCTCTAATTGGCTACAACATAAATATATAGTTACCATGGTAACTATACATCTCTTATATTTTTCTTTTATTAAAGGTAATTAAATTAATTAGTGCTCTTAAATTATTTACTAGTGTTTTTTAATGAAGCTAATGAAATCAATCACTAACAAACATTCTTTATTAATTAAATGAGTTTCTAAGTATATATTATTCGAATAATATACACTTATATTAAATCTATAATGACACATCGAATATAGTCAACACTGCATTCAGATACTGCTCTACGAGCAGTCCGAATGCTTAGTTATTGTAAGTAGTTTTTATTGTCCGTAAATCGCTGCTAAAATCAACGGAATTGTTATTAATACTGATATTATGGCTGGTTTTATCCAACTTCTTTTTCTATGTTCAAATTCTTTTCCGATAAATTTATTCCAAAAATATTCAGTCAAAATTCCTCCGCCAGCAATATTAAAAATCAAAGCGATATTTCCTCCGATATTCATTAAATTAACAATTAAAAGAGTAGCGATAGTGTATAAAATTCCGAAAATCAAAACTTGAATTCTTCCTGTTTGGTTGTCGGTTTGCTTCATATTATACATTAGTAAAACTGCTCCAAAAATAGTTGAGAATAACCCAGAAAATACCATAATTACTCTTTTCGAATGAAGTTCAGGTGCATTTGGGTCGTCAGTTAGATTATTTTTCTTTTTGTTTTCCTCGATAATTTTTTCGCGAGCTATTTCTTTTTTCTCTTTTTCAATTTTGATTTCGCTTTCTACAGATTCCAATTCAGGTGTTTTTCCGTTTCTTTCTTTCAAAATGTGAATAGAAGCAGCAATAGCTTGTTCGTTATAACTTTTTTTGTTTTCTAAAATATATTCTAATTCCGAGTCAGTTTTATGTTGGAATTTTTCAATAAATCTGTTTTCGTTCATTATTTGATTTGGTCTAATTTTGTTGCGTTAAATTACTTACAACGTAAGTCTGCGCAGAAACCCTTGTTTATTATTTTATGGTTTTATAAAAGCTAAATATAGCCAATATCAAGCAGCTTTAAAATGGATTTTTTGTTTCTTTTGAAAGGTACTCTTTTTTGACTTACTTCTAAAGCTTCTTGATAAATGGAACGTTCTATAAATTGATAATTTTTATTGGTAATAGATTGACCTAAACACAGAAGGAAAAGCCTTTTAAAAGAACTTTTCCTCTTCTTTATATTTTATAGTTATTAACTTGTGCAACGTTTTTTACTCAATGTAATGATTGTTACTTCCAAAGAAATAATTTTCATTTTTTCCATAATTATATTCCGTTATTTCTCCACTATTTGCATTCATTTTAAAATGATAATTTATTTTTGGAAAACAACTTGGCCTCATTATACTTCCTTCTCGAATTACTGTGTTTGCTGACCATATAAACGATTCGGTTCTTTTGTCAAACCATAAGTCAATATTAAGTTTTTTATAAGGTATTTTTCTACGAATTAATTCCGAATGCACAGAGTCTATTGGTATTATTTTATCTGCAAATTCTGTTTTTGGAAAATCAACGTCTTTAATTAATTTTCCGTTCTTGTCAAGCATTAAATTCAATCCAATTTTTTCAATTCCTATTTCAGGCATTTTTAATTTATAAACAACTGAGTAGATCGGAAAATCTAAAATTGAGTCGCATTCATTTTTTTCTTTATCTTGTCCTAAAAGTGCTAAAATGGAACTTTCATTTTCAGTTCTTTCAATTTCTATAGGTTTGTCAGAAAGTACATAACCATTATCAAATTCTAGTTTTTGAAAGTTATTACTTCCTAATCTGTTTTTTAAATAAGATTTTATTTTATTCTGCATTTTAGTTGGAATTTTATTCAAACTCTCAAATCCGGCAGAATAGCAACTATTTACATATTTATAACTTTCTATTTTAGAAGCTAGTTGAGGGTATTTGTCACGAGAATATTTGTCACAAGAAGCAAGTAGTATAATTAATAACAAAAAACTAAATATTTTTACTTTCATTTAAATTTTAGTGTGATATTTGAATATGTAACACAAGGTCTCGGCTATGATTAGTAAGGGGATTAAAAGAAATGATCTTTCGGGTTTACACTAAGCCAAAACAAACGTTTTTAATTTTATATTTTGTTAAACGTCAAAACTTTGTTTTGGCGTGATTGCTTAAAAATACAAAACTTTCGT
>CANMKX010000055.1 GCA_947498595.1 uncultured Aquimarina sp. | reverse complement strand
AATTCAGTACTTTAATTTACTTAATATTCTGCTTTTTCTATACTATAAAATCAGATTTCTTACATCGAATTCAGGTTTATACAGTAATAACATACAAATCATATTTGGAAAAGGTACTTTTTCTGTATTCATTTATTGTAGTTATAGTATTGATAATCTACATATAAGAGAGGAACTTATTCAGGTTTTTGAAACAATAAAATACGATAAAGAAAAAGTAATCGATTTTCATGAAGCAGAACCATTTTCTATTAAAGAGAAAGAAACAAAATTTAAAAGAGTTAAAATCATTGAAGACTATTTCATATTTAAACCAATTGATATACTAAATAAAAACACATTAATCATACTGAATGTTATTGAAAATGATTCTACAAAATTAATATCAGATAAGGCAAGTGATGTTTTAACTACATTGAAAAAGAAAGGTTTAAATAGTATTGAAATAATAGATGAGCATTTGAATTTAAAAGATTCTTATAAAAGTTACGAATATATAATAAGAGGTAAAGACATTAGTGCAAAAAATAATCAATTATATATTAAAGTGATAATCAAAAATGAATACCAAATTAATATACAAGGAAGACAATTAGGGGATGAATTTTCTGATTTAGAAATAATCAAAGATTTTGTTGATAAATTAAAATTTTAGTAATAATCAAATAAAAACACATGAAAAACTTAGGTGAAATTATCATTTTATTAATTTTGTTTACAACCTTTAGTAATTATGGTCAAAGTAAAAACTTTATAGACCAGCCTTATTTAGAGACAACAGCAACGTTTACACAAGAAATAATACCAGATCGTATTTATTTATCTATTTTAATAACAGAAAAGGATACCAAAGGAAAAATTCCTGTTGAAGTACAAGAAGACAAAATGATTAAAAAGTTAAAAACTCTTGGAATTGATACAGATAAACAATTAACAGTATCTGATCTTAGTAGCAATTTCCAAAAGCATTTTTTAAAAAAAACGGATATTGTAAAAAGTAAATCCTTTACACTGTTGATTTATGACGGGACTACAGCAAATAAAGCTTTTATAGCATTAGAAGAAATGAATATATCGAATGTATCTCTTGATAAAACAGAATATTCAAAATTAGAAGAATTAAAAATAGAGCTAAAAGCTAAAGTGATGGCTAAAGCAAAAAAACAAGCAGAATCTTTGTTAAAACCATTAAATCAACAATTAGGGAAAGCAATATTTATTTCGGATTTGCAAAGTAATGTTTATCCAATTTCTAATAAAAGATCAAGAAATAGAAGTACAAATGGTTATTTTAATCATGATGAGGCATTATATGATGGAGCTATAAATTTTGACACCTCTAGAATCAAAAGTCAAATTACGGTGTTCTTTGCAATACAATAACACATTTTCTTAAAAATACCATACTTTCTCCTTTTACTGCAATTTGAGTCAATTCACTGTTTATACTTTTGTAGTATAAATTAAATGACATGAAAAAAAGAGCATTAATAATAGGAGGAAGTAGCGGAATAGGTAAAGCAGTAGCAGAAAGTTTATTAGAAAGTGAGGTAGAGGTGCATGTAGTTGGAACGAATTCTCAAAAATTAGAAATTTTCAAAGAACAAGCTTCAACAAACTTAATAACACATTGTGTTGATATTACCAATGAGACTGTTGTAGAAGCATTAAATGAAAAAATTCAGGCATTAGATAATTTGGATTATTTAGTTAATGCGTCAGGAATTTTTGAACCTAAATCATTTTTAGAACATACTAAAGAAGATTATAATTCGTATTTAGATCTTAACAGGGGGTTCTTTTTTATAACACAGGCAGCTGCCAAAAAAATGATTACATCAAATGGAGGTGCTATTGTTAATGTTGGATCTATGTGGGCAAAACAAGCGGTTAAAGCTACACCATCTTCTGCATATTCAATGCAAAAAGCAGGGTTGCATAGTTTTACACAACATCTAGCAATGGAACTAGCAGATCATAATATAAGAGTAAATGCAGTATCGCCTGCTGTTGTAGAAACACCTGTATACGAAAGTGTTTTTGGAGGAAAAGAAGCTGCGACAACTGCATTACAGGATTTTCATGGGTTTCATCCAATAGGGAGAAATGGAAAAGCTACAGATGTTGCAGATGTTATAACATTTTTATTGTCTGATAAAGCATCATGGGTAACAGGTGCAATTTGGGATACAGATGGAGGTGTTATAGCCGGAAGAAATTAAATATATATAGTTTTTTAAACTAAAGTATATTAACATTATTTTTTACATTAAAAAGGAGTCTTATAAGACTCCTTTTTTCTATTTTGATATATTAAGCTTTACGCCATTCATTAAGATTTTTAACTAAGAAAAAACTAGCTAAAACCATAATTGCTAAAGCAAAAATTTCAGAAATATTAGTAGCCTCATAAATGATAGCTGTAATTAGATGGTATACATTAAACAATCCTAATAAGCTAGCCCAAACAAAACTTCCCCATTTAAAACCTTTGTTCGAAATTTCAACAGTTAGTACTCCCAATAATAAAGCAACTCCTTCAAATAAAATTCGATACATATGGTGTATCATAGGTACATCTCCTGTAGCTCCTTCAATCATAATACTCTCATTATAATAAACACCAAACAATCCATAAATGTGATGTAGTATAAAGCCTATGGTGATGAAGATCCATAGAAAAATGATTTTTGTATTCATGTTTTTTATTTAGATTAAATATTAATAAGAATTATAATGCAAGTATAAATCATTTTCGTCTTTTTTAAAAATTATTTAGACTTAATTAAAATAATGTCGCGAAATGTTTTTATTTTTATATTTTAACTATCTTAACTACAGTATTTTAAATAACTATAAATGTAAATAGATAATCTTTTAAAAATAAGTTTCCATTAAAGGAAACTTATGTATATATTTGCGCAAAATTTAGTTTCTTGATAAGGAAACTATAAAAATTGCTTAATGGAGAGAAAAACTATTATAGAGAAATTTGAGGCAGTATATGTCGAAGATCACTATCCACCAATTGCGGGAAGAATTTTAGGACTTCTATTTGTAACGGATAAAAAATACTTAACATTTCAAGAAATTTTAGAAGAAGTCGGCTCAAGTAAAGGAGCAATTAGTAAAGCCCTTAAAATATTAATTGATTCAGGTGAAGTAAATTTTGATTATGATGTAAATAATAAGCGATTGAGATTATTCTATCTTGACACAGATGGTGTTATACGTCATATTAATAATATCGTAGAAGCATATAAAATGCAAACTGAATTGTTTAAAGAAACATTGAAAATACGTTCTGATGAAAATGAAGAGATGAATAAATTTATAAAAAAAACAATAGTATTTAACAGTGAAGTTCTTGAATTAATGCAAGAACAATTAAAGAAGCATTATAAAGATATTATAGATAAAAATTAATCAAAATTTATGAAGAAATATACATGGATACTCCTATTGTTTTGGGTTTCATTAGGAATCAGTCAAGAGTATAAACAGTATGATATAGGAATATTAATAGATCATGTTTCAGATGAATTGAAACCAATATTATCCAATTTAAAAAAAGAAATAAAAGGAGTAGTAGGAGAAGACGCAATTATAAATTTTAATAATAAAAATATTCTTGCTAACGAGTTCAGTTTACAAAAAACGAAAGAGAATTATAATACATTACTGAATAACAAAGTTGATATTATTTTGGCTTTTGGAACAATCAATGCAACTTTTATAATTAAACAAGATAGGCATATAGTTCCAACAATTCTTTTTGGTGAAATAGCTCATGAATTAATTGCAGAAAATAATTCTAAAGGAACTTCAGGTATTGAAAATTTAACATTTTTGGTTACTTCACAATCGGCAGTTGAAGATCTTCAAGTATTAAAAGAATTAACAAATTTTGAAAAAGTAGGAATTGCAATACGAGAAGAATCATTAGATGCACTAAATGCGAAAGAAAATTATAAACAATTAACAAAAGACGTTGGTGTTAAGCATGAAATTATAAGTTACAAAACTTTAGATGACATCATCAATTCGTTAACAAATGATATAGATGCATTTTACTTATCAGATGGCTATACCTTTAATCAAAAAGAAATTAAAGAATTAGCAAGTGCATTGATAGGTAAAAAAATCCCTTCGTTTACAGCTACACGAATAGAAGATGTTGAAGAAGGGTTAATGGCTACAAATCAACCAGAGGAAAATTTAAACCAATTTATAAGAAGAATAGCACTCACTATAGATGCGCATATAGCAGGTGAACCTTTGGCCGAAATGCCTATTAATATCGAATTAAACAAAGAGTTAACCGTAAACTATAATACGGCACAATTAATTGATGTACCAATAAAATATAGTTTAATAGCAAGAACAAATTTTGTAGGTGACTTTAAAAACGTTCAATCAACAAAAACTTATAGTTTATTAAATGTTATTGATGAAACATTAAATCAAAATTTAGCTTTAAAAGCTAATGAAAAGAATATTGATCTAGTAGAACAGGATGTTAAAACAGCTAAAAGTAATTATTTACCTAACGTAAGTGCATCTGTATCTGGAACACATATAGACGAAAATGTAGCAATAGTTGGTAATCCTGAATTTTCGACTGCAGGAAATATTAAGTTAGAACAAGTTCTTTACTCAGAATCTGCAAATGCAAATATTAACATTCAGAAAAAATTAAAGCAAGCACAAGAAGAGAATTACAATGGAGCTTCTCTTGATGCCGTATTTAATGCTTCAAATGTATATTTTAATGCATTAATACTAAAGGCTAATGCACAAATACGAATTCAGAATTTAGAGTTAACTAAAAAGAATTTACAGTTAGCAGAACAAAATTTTGAAGCGGGTCAATCTAGTAAAACAGATGTTTTACGATTCAGAAGTGAATTAGCACAAAATACACAAGCTATGATTGAAGCCATTAATCAATTAGAACAAGGGTTTATAAATTTGAATGCGCAAATGAATAAGCCTTTAAATGAAGAGATAGATATTGAAGATGTAGCTCTAGAAAAAGGAATTTTTAAAGCTTATAATTATGACGAATTAATAACCTTTCTAGATGATCCTAAATTAAGAGAATCATTTGTTGATTTCTTAGTAGATGAAGCATTAAAAAATGCACCAGAAATTAAATCGTTAGGGTATAATATTGAGGCAACAGAACGCACTATTAAATTAAATAGCACAGGGAGATTTATTCCTACAGTTGCTTTACAAGGTAATTATAATCATAATTTCAATCAATGGGGACAGGGTAGTATAGATTTGACATCTCCTAGAGGAAATTACAATATAGGATTAAATGTTTCAATACCTTTGTTTAAGCAAAATCAACAGAACATAAATAAGCAAACAGCTTTAATACAGAAAGATCAATTACAACTTAACAAAGAAAATACAACGCTTGGTATTGCTACAAATGTAAATTCTGGAGTATTGAACTTGATAAATCAAATCTCAAATATAGAGTTATCCGATATTTCTGAAATAACAGCAAAAGAGAGTCTAGAACTTACACAAACATCATATTCAAACGGAGCTGTAAATTTTGTACAGTTAATTGATGCTCAAAACAACTATTTAAGCGCACAATTAGCCAAAGCTACAGCAGTTTATAATTTCTTACTTAATTCGATTCAGTTAGAACGATATATAGGATATAATTTTCTATTACATACTAAAGCAGAAAATGACCAATTTAGCCAACGATTTATTTCTTTTCTGAATAATAACAAATCAAAAAAATAAAACAATGACATATAAACATATATATAAATATTTTGCCTTATTATTATTAGTTAGCTCTTGCGGGAAAGAAGTAAAGGAAGTAAAGAAAGCTATTAGACCAGTTCAATTTCAAGAAGTTGGATATATAGGAGGAGAAAAAATAAGAACTTTTAGCGGAACGGCAAAAACAGATAAAATTATTAACCTGAGTTTTCGCAATAACGGTATTATATCAAAATTTAATATTCGCTTAGGACAGATTGTTAAGAAAGGAGAATTGTTAGGAACTTTAGACAATGTGCAATCTAGATTGTCATATGAACAAGCAGTAAGTAGTTTAAATAGTGCAGCTTCTCAAATGAATACAGCTAAATTAAGTTTAAACAGAATTAGAACATTATATGAAAAAGGAGGAGCTTCGTTAAGTGATTTCGAATCAGCAAAAAATTCGTATAAAACTGCACAAGAAAGTCACGAATCAGCAAAGAGAAGTGTTAGTATACAAGAAGAACAAATACGATATGGGTTTCTTTATGCTCCAGAAAATGGAATTATAGCGACAGTAAATGCCGAAATAGATGAAAATGTTACAGCTGGACAAAATATCGCAGTTCTGAATGCTGGAACAGATATGGAAATTTATTTAGGAATTCCAGAAAGTGTTATTAATAGAGTAAAACCAAAAATGAAAGTTGAGGTTAGTTTTACAGCAATTCCTAATAAAAAATATTTGGGAGAAGTTACAGAAATATCTCCATCTGTAGATTCAAATACAGCAACATATCCTGTACGACTAAAAATAATTAACCCATCAGAAGAAATAAAAACAGGAATGGCAGCAAATGTTACTTTCGATTTTGGAAGTGCGACAAAATTTGATTTAAAAACTTTAATAGTACCAGCCAAAGCTGTTGGAGAAGATGCTAATGGGCGTTTTGTATTCTTAATAGAAGATGGTAGAGTGAAGAAGCAGAAGATAAAAGTAGGAACATTAACTACTAATGGATTCGAAATTCTAGAAGGATTAAAAGTAGGACAAAAGATAGCTACTGCAGGATTACAAACACTTTTGGACGGACAAGACGTTAAAATGTAGTACTATTTATTAAGTAAAAAGAAATTTATGAATCTTACTCAATTTTCAATAGAAAAAAATAGGATAACACTTACGGTATTAGCAACGATCATTATTATGGGATTGGTTATGTATCAATCATTACCAAGAGATAGTATGCCTCCATATACTGTAAGAGTTGCTAGTATTGTATCCTCTTTCCCAGGGGCAAGTCCAGAAAGGGTAGAACAATTAGTAACAGATAAAATAGAAAAAGTTGCGCAAGAGTTACCAGAATTAAAAGAAGTATCAAGTACATCACGTACAGGACTTTCTGTAGTTACCGTAACCTTAAAAGATGAAGTTACACCTGAGAGCATACAATCTGTATGGGATCGCTTACGTAGAAAATTAAATACAATTCAAGGATTACCACAAGGTGTACAAAGCAACCTTAATGATGATGGAATAGGGGATGTGTATGGTATTGCTATAGGAATAACTTCAGATGGGTTTTCGTATGCTAAAATGAAAGAATATGCAGATGATATTAAAGATGATTTAATTAAGTTAGAAGATGCAGCAAAAGTAATTTTAGGAGGAGAACAAGAAGAACGCGTTTTTGTAGAGTTTGATAATACTCGATTAAAAGAATATGGATTATCAGCGAATAAATTACAAGTAAATATATCAAGTACGAATATTTTAATTTCTGGAGGGCAAATTAATTTAGAAGATGAGCGAATTATATTAGAACCAACAGGAAATTTTAACTCAGTAAACGATATAAAGAAGATGTTAATACCTGTGGGTAATGGAACACAGTTAATACCTTTAGAAGATATTGCAACAGTTAAAAAAGGCTATATAGACCCACCAACTCAAAAAGTAAGAGTAAATGGTAAAGATGCAATTTCGCTACATGTAAATCTAAAAAAAGGAGCTAATATTATAAAATTAGGTGAAGAAGTTAATGTAGTACTACAGCAATGGGAAAATGAATTACCTGTTGGATTAGAAATTGTTCGATTGGCTTCTATGGACGAATATATTGATTTTAAAATTAGTGATTTTGTAAGCAATTTATTACAATCAATAGGTATCGTTCTATTAGTAATGTTAGTTTTCTTAGGCTTTAGATCTGGGCTTGTGATTGCTAGTTTAATCCCTATAGTAGTTGTAATGACTTTAATGCTTATGGGAGTAATTAATATGGGACTAAACCAAGTAACCTTAGCAGCTTTAATAATGGCTTTAGGGATGATGGTAGATAATGCTATAGTAGTTGCAGAAACAATTATGGTTAAAATGGAACAGGGGGTCAATGCTAAAAAAGCAGCAATTGACGCTTGTGGAGAGTTATTTACACCTTTATTAATATCTACATTAACAACTTCAGCTGCATTTTTAGCTTTCTATTTAGCAGAGTCAACTATGGGAGATATAGTAGGGCCAATTTTTGTTGTAATATCTTTAGCGTTATTATCCTCTTGGATTATAGCATTAACAGTGATTACAATGTTTTGCTACATGTTTTTGAAAATTAAACCAAAAGGAGAAAAGAAACAAAGTTTTATAGATCGAATTATTAATATCCTTAAGGTATATTATAAAGATTTAATATTAATGGCTCTAGGTAATAAATGGAAAGTAATTATAGGAATTTTTGTAGTCTTCTTTATTTCGTTATACGGATTTACAAAAATACCATTTGTGTTTTTTCCTGATAGTGACCGTAATATGATTACTGTAGATATTAATTTACCACAAGGAACTAAAATAGAGCGTACAACAGAAATTATTTTAGAAATTGAAACATATATAAAAGATTCATTGCAAGTTAATAAGCAAAGAACTGAAGGTATTGTAGATTGGTCATCTTATATTGGTGAAGGACCTGAGTCTTATGATCAGGGATATTCACCGGATGAACCTAATTCGAATTATGCGCATATGTTGGTCAATACGTCTAGTGCAATATATAATTCGGATATGATTCAGAAATTAGATGTTTTTTGCTTTTTCAAATTTCCAAATGCAGATGTAAAAGTAGGTCCTTTAGGAGCTGGAGGTGGAGGAACACCAGTAGAAATTAAGGTGTCTGGACCAAGCCCTGATGAGTTATCTAGAATATCAGAGCAAATAAAAATAAAGCTATCTGGAATTCAGGGAACTAAAAATATAAAAGATGATTGGGGACCAAAAAGTAAAAAGTTTGTAATTAATATAGATCAAAGCAGAGCACAAACAGCTGGTATCACAAGCCAAGATATAGCAACATCATTGCAAACAGTTTTAGATGGATTTAAAACAGGTGAGTATAGAGAGGATGATAAATCCATTCCTATTATTATGAGGAGTGATGCTAGTCAACAACAAACGTTGGAATCATTAGAGACATTAAACGTATATGCTCAAAACTCAGGAAAAAGTGTACCACTATTACAAGTTGCTACGATTATTCCTCAATGGCAATATGCAAAAATAAGAAGGTTAAATTTACGTAGAACAATTAATGTGTCTAGTGAGTTAAAAGAGGGAGGGAATGCTTCTGCAATTACTGCTGAAATTACACCTTGGCTAAATGAAATATCGCAAAATTGGGCTTCTGGATATAAATACGAATTTGGAGGTGATGCAAAAAATACAGCAGATAATATGGGAGCTGTAATTAAATATTTACCATTATCAGGCTTTATTATATTATTACTATTGATTATTCAATTTAATTCGTTTAGAAAGATGGTTATGGTAACTCTAACAATTCCTCTAGGTGTTATAGGTGTGGTTATAGGGTTATTAGTATTTGGCGAACCTTTTGGTTTCATGCCGTTTTTAGGAGTTATTTCCTTAGCGGGAATTGTTATAAATAATGCAATAGTGCTGATTGATAGAATGGAAATTGAAATAAAAGATTTAAAAAGAAAAGAAGAAGATGCTGTAATAGCAGCTTGCTTACAACGATTTAGACCAATTCTTTTAGCAACTTTTACAACTGTATTAGGATTAGTTCCATTATACTTAAGTGGAGGAGAAATGTGGGAAGGAATGGCAATTAGCATAATGGTAGGATTACTTTTTGGAACAGTAATTACGTTGGTGTTTATTCCAGCGTTTTATAGTGCGGTATTTAAAGTAAATTATAAAGGATATCGATTTAACGAAGCATTATTAGAAGATTAATGATTGAGAAGTTATATGCAAAAAGATTCGAATTATTCTTTTTTAGTTTATTAGCGATACTATTTGGATCATTAATTTTTCCTTTAATACTATTTGAAAGAATATTGATGCCATTGCTATTCTTATTAAATATTTTGACGGGTATTTTACTGATTTCAAAGAAGAAAAAATTAAGTTGGTTTTTTATCATCTTATTTGTTGGAGCATCGTTTGTTTTTGGAAAAGAATCTTTTGAAAAACCAGTAACAATAGATCCTTTTAGATATGTAAGATTGATTATTTATTTTTTATTTTATGTTATAGTAACTGTTGAAATTATAAAACAAGTTTGGAGAGCAACAGAAGTTAATAAAAATGTGATCATTGGGTTGATGAGTGGTTATATAGCTTTAGGACTGGTTGCTTTTCTTATGTTTTTAGCGATAGAATTAGCAACTCCAGGGTCTTTTGAAGGTATTTTATTTATTAATGCTACAATAGCAGAAAAAACAGATACATTACTTTACTATAGTTATATAACATTATTAACGATAGGATATGGAGAAGTAATACCTGTGACAGCGGTAGCGCAAAAAGCAGCAATCTTAACAGGATTAGTTGGCCAGTTTTACATTGTAATAGTAACAGCAGTTGTTGTTGAAAAATATATAAGGCATTCAGCTAAGAGTACAACTAATAATAACTAATAAAATAAAATGATGAGAATTTTAGGTATAGTAATATGTTTTCTCTGTATTAGTTTCTATGGACAAGCACAAGAACAAAGTGAGAAAACAGAGCGTGAAAAAAATAAAGTAGATATTTTTAATTCTGAAGAAAGAGATAATTTGCAAGCGTGGTTCTATGAGCAAACAAAAGCAATGGGACTTTCACAAGCAAAAATGGATGAATACTATAGCATAATCTTGTATTATGTTGTAAAAATGAAAAGACTTGATGATAAAGATGTAGGATATTCTGACGATGAAATACAATTAAAATTTAAAGATTTATTAGATAAGCAAAACAAAGAAGTAAGAAAACTTTTAAATGATGATCAATATAAATCATACATAGAGAGTTTTAAAACAATTATTAAGAGTATTGATAATAAAAAAGCAATGCTTAAACATTAAATGAATAAGATTTAAATTTTATTTCAGAATAATTAATAAAAAGATATAAAACCGTTGAAGTTAGCTTTAACGGTTTTTTGTTGTCATATATTTTAAACTAATTGATTTTGTGTAATTAATTACCTTGACAATACTGTTGTATGTATTTGATAATAAGTTTATAACTATACTATTAATAAATGGAATAGATCGAAAACGTTGATGTTAACTAATAAAAAATAGTTATCAACCTGAATTCGATGTAAGAAATATGATTTTATAGTATAGAAAAAGCAGGATATTTAGTAAATTAAAGTACTGAATTTCAGTCAGCTAAAATTATTCTGTTTGTGATTTCTAAAGATAAAATTACTGAAATATTTTGTTCTAAAGATGATTTTTGTGCTGTTTATGAGCTAGTTTAGCCCCTTAATAGTTCGGAGTGTAATTTTAAATTTCAAACTAATATATTAGAGATATGAAATACAAGAAAT
>CANMKX010000054.1 GCA_947498595.1 uncultured Aquimarina sp. | reverse complement strand
CTTCTTTGCTAGTGGCTCTATAAACGAGTTTTAGGTCACGCATAAACTCTTTTTGATCTTTTGATGCAATATATTTGAATGAGTTCCTTATTTGATGGACGATACAGAGTTGCACTTGTGCCTTTGGAAATACGCTTAATATGGCATCGGTGAAGCCACGAAGGTTATCGATACAGGCAATAAGGATATCCTTTAGTCCGCGGTTGTTTAGATCCGTAAGAACTTGTAACCAAAAATTAGCTCCTTCACTTTCAGATATATACATACCTAATATTTCCTTGCAACCTTCCTTGTTAATGCCCAAAATATTATAAAGTGCCTTATGGGTTATTTTACCATCTACTTTTACTTTATAATGCATTGCATCAAGCCAAGCCTTTACATCTGGGATAATTTTATCCGTTATTTGGCTTAAAACGGCGTGGGAGATATCTGTATCGTACATTTCCTTGATATGTGAGGAAATATCTCGGTAGCTCATTCCAAGACCATAAAGACCAATGATTTTGTCCGAAAGATTGTCAGCTAAAATAGTTTGACGCTTTTTTACCAGTTCTGGTTCAAAGCTGCTTTGCCTATCCTGGGGCGTATCTATATCAAAAGTGTCTAAACCGCTTTTGATGGTTTTTTTACCCTTACCATTGCGTTTGTTCCCATTGTCCCTTTGTGACTTATCAAGATGATCTTCCATCTCTGACTCAAGGGCTTTTTTATTTACATTTTTTAGTATCGGAGCAAAAGCTCCGTCTTTCCCAAAAAGATTCTTGTCTGAAAGGAACTGTTCCAGTACTTTTTTCTCGAATTCTGTCTGTTCTTCTTTTCTCATAATTCTGTCTGATTAAAATTAACAATTAAATTTAGTTCAGACAGAGTTCAGTTTACACCTTCAAAAGAGACTCCAAAAAATCTTTGGAGCCTCTTTTCTATAGTTATAAAACGATTTAATCGCTAATATATAGGCCAACTTGTGTTTTAATAAATCAACTTGTAAATCAGTATATTAACATATGTAATCTTTTTGATCTTTTTCAGATTTACTATTAATACTTCATAGATTCTTAATGTATTATAGTAATTAAATTACCTAGACAACTTTTAATACTATTTCATGGGGGTTGATTATAATTAAAAAAGATGTAAGTCATTTCCTTAAATCATTCATCTTCCATTAATAAAAATATATCAATTCTTAGAAGAATCGATATATTTTTATTAAAACTAGTTCAAAAAATATTCTTAGTAGCTTTTGTCATTCACTTTGAAAATTCTAATTAATGTATTTCAAGAGGTTTAGGTGTTTCTAAAATATTTATTTTTCTCCAATTTCATATTAAAACTTATAAAAAAACATGATTTAAAGCGTTCAAATTTTTAAAAAACCTTTAAGTATACATGAATATCCATTTTTAGTACATTAATTCTACAGTGTGTTAACTATAACTTTGTACTATAATTAATAGTAAGTTTTAAAAATCATACGAATGAAAAAGTTAACAATTGTAGCTAGAATTTTAGCGAAAGAAGAGCAGAGAGAATTTGTGAAAAATGAATTATTAAAATTAATTCCTATTACAAGAGCAGAAGAAGGGTGTATTAGTTATGACTTACATCAAGATAATCAAAATCCAAACGTATTCTTATTTCATGAAAACTGGGAAAGCCGTGAATTATGGCAAGCTCATATGGAGAATGACCATTTAGCAGAATACTTAAAAGTGACAGATGGAGCTGTTGAGGAGTTTATTTTAAACGAAATGACTGTTATTGGATAACCAGCAAAGCAGAAATACGTTCAAGCAAGTACTTTGATTGTTTTATTAACTTCAAGAATATTAAAGATGTCTTTAACCTTATCAAATATGATGAAATTAGGAAGTATAGCACCTAATTTCACACTTCCAGATACCATCTCAGGAAAAATAGTGTCGCTTTCAGAATTGAAATCTGATGTAGCAACGGTTATTATTTTTATTTGTAATCATTGCCCGTTTGTACATCATGTAAACTCTAAGTTGGTTGAAATTGCTACTAATTATCAAGCAAAAGGAGTTCAATTTATAGCTATTAGCAGCAATGATGTAGTTACACACCCACAAGATGCACCAGAATTTATGACTCAAGTTGCTAAAAAAGAGGGTTATGTATTCCCATATTTATATGATGAGACTCAAAACGTAGCCAAAGCATACAAAGCTGAGTGTACTCCAGATTTTTTCGTATTCGACAGTGAATTAAAATGTGCTTATAGAGGTCGTTTTGATGAAACTAGACCTAATATGGGACAAGCTACAGGACAAGATTTATCGAATGCATTAGATGCACTAATTGCAGGAGAAGAAGTTACCGAAAATCAATACCCAAGTATGGGATGTAACATCAAATGGAGATAAAACAAACCTTAAAGTCATTATCAAAAAATTAAATTCACTCTTCCTATTTTACATGGGAAGAGTTTTTCCATAATGATTAGCGTCTTCACTTGATAATTGATTGAATCAGTGTTTTATGCAAAGCATTGTTCACACTTTCCTTGTATCAATAATTGAGAAACTTCTATTTTTCTATTAGGTATCTCCGGAAGTGTAACATCAACAGCTAAACAATCCACTCTTCCACAATCTAAGCATTGAAAATGTGGATGAAGATCGTTGTGCTTATCAGCAGAACAACCACTACATTTTGCATACCATTTCAATCCACTTTTACCAAGAAAAGAATGTAAAACTCCATCTTCCTCTAATCTATCTAGAACACGATAGATAGTTGTTTTATTAAACTCAGAACTTAAGCGATCAATCAAAGTAATAACAGAAATTGCTCCCGATGAAGTATTAAATTCATTAAGCAATGCTACTACGGATTTTGTTTTTCTAATTACACCCATATTACAAATATAATGCAACATAGTTGCAATAACAAATATTATTTCTACATTTGCAACTCAGTTGCGTTAATTAAGTTTAAATGATACTAATAAAACAGAAATCAGATCTTTTAGGAACATATGCAAGTTCATTATGTCTTATTCATTGTATACTAACTCCGTTTCTTTTTATAATTCAAACGGGTTCAACAAACTGTTGTGATAGCATTCCTACATGGTGGAAATCTATGGATTTTATATTCTTAGCATTTTCTTTTTTAGCTATTTACTGGTCGGTAAAAAAAACTGTTATAACATGGGTGAAATCTGCGTTATGGCTGAGTTGGATTGCATTATTAATAGTGCTTTTAAATGAGAAATTAGAAATATATCCCTTGCCAGAAGTGGTTATATATATTCCTGCAATTGCTTTAATGGTAGTACATCTTTATAATAGAAAAAACTGTAAGTGTAACACCGATAAATGTTGTGTAAATGAAAGATAGAGATAAAATTACTTTAGTAAGGGACAATCATTTTTTGACAAATATAAAAACACCGTTACGTGCAGATGCATTTGATAAATCTGATGACGAAAAAATAAAAGTAATAGAACATCATTTTGAAATGATAATGAAAGAGATGGGACTAGATTTAAAAGATGATAGTTTATCTGGAACTCCATATCGCGTTGCAAAAATGTATGTCAAAGAATTATTTTATGGATTGAATCCTAAAAATAAACCTAAACTGTCAACATTTGACAATAAATACGAGTACAAAAAATGTTGGTAGAGCAAAATATTACTATTGATTCTGCTTGCGAACATCATTTTTTGCCAATAGTAGGATATGCTCATGTAGCATACATCCCAAAAGAAAAAGTGATTGGATTATCAAAAATTAACAGATTAGTAGATTATTATGCGCGTCGTCCGCAAGTTCAAGAGGGATTAGTTCTTCAGATTTTGAATGATTTACAACAAATTTTAGAGACAAAAGATGTTATCGTTTCTGTAATAGCAAAGCATCTCTGCGTTTCCTCTAGAGGTATTAAAGATCAAAGTAGCTTTACAACCACACTAGAATACGGTGGTTGTTTTTCTGAAACTGCAATGCGTAACGAATTCCTGAAAATAATAACACAACAAAAACTATAAAAATGATAACTAAAGAACAAATATTTGAAGCTCAAAATAACTGGGGTAATGGTGTTGTGAAAATTGGAAAACTTAAAGATAATAGAGCTGAATGTGAGAAATTTGCAAATCAATTTCTAGATACAAATTACGCTTTTGCTATAGGTCCAATCTTATTCAAACCCACTAAATGTAATATAGAACAATTTAGACCAACAAAATCAGCAGCATTGTCTTACTTTATTGCAGGAGACGATCGTGCATGTCAAGAAGATAAAGGTTTTGCTATTCAGCCTTGGACTAAGGTAAGGTTTGATAATTCAAATCTTATTATAGAAAAAAGTCGAGCATTAGCTATGGGGAATTATTACTTCACAGATACCAATGGTAATGAGGTAAAAGTCGAGTATACATTTGGATATAAACTTATTGATGGAGTACTAAAAATTGACTTACATCATTCATCATTTCCATATGATCCAAATCTATAAGTCTAATGCAAAAACGCTTTTTCTTTATCTGTCCCACAGACTGTTTAGAACATACGATCAATACGACATTTAAGTATGAGAACTATTTTTACACATCGTTAGGTAATTCTTTTAATTATAACAGAAAAACAATAGTGTCCTATTATCTGAACAAAAAGATAAAAGAATTAGAGTTACAATTAACAGATGTTTTAAAAGAACCGATCAAATCAAATTTGCAAATATTATAATAATCAACAAAATAGACCTTGTAACACCAGAAAAAGTAGAAGAACTTAGAGCTATTATTGGAAAACTAAATCCTGAAGCTCGTATTATCACAACAAGTGAATCTAAGGTTGAACTCAAAAATATTCTTAATATAAATTTATTTGATTATGAAAAAGCAGAAGCTTCAGCCGGATGGATAAAAGAACTAGAAAATGAGCACATTCCTGAAACAGAAGAATACGGAATAAACTCTTTTGTTTATAGAAATAAAAAACCATTTCATCCTGAACGTTTTTTAGATTATTTAAATCAACGTTTCCCCCAGAATATTATAAGAAGTAAAGGTTTGTTTTGGTTAGCCTCTAGATCCAGCCAAGCATTAGTATGGAGTTCTACAGGAGGTTCCTGCAAAGCCGATAATGCTGGTGTTTGGTGGGCATCTATGCCTTTTTCTGATCGAATTGAATACGCTTCTTTTGTTGATAACAAAGATCAAATTGAACCTCAATAGGATGTGTTATTTGGTGACAGGAAAACAGAAATTGTATTTATAGGAGAACATCTTGATAAAGAAAAAATGATAACAGAGCTAGAAATACAACTTTGGAACAAGCAATTATTTCCTCAAGAAGATCAATGGCCAATAGCTATATAAAAAAAACAGCTTTTATAAAATTTGAGATGGTGCAAACAGATAATCTTACATTTCGTTACAAATCAAGAGAACAGATTTTTAATTTCCCTAATATCAATCTAAAGAAGCAAGAAAGTTTACTCATTTTAGGGAAATCAGGTATCGGAAAAACAACTTTTTTACACCTTTTGGCCGGATTACTTAAACCAGCTAAAGGAAAAGTGCTTATTGATACAGTAGATTTAAACTCTTTGCAAAATAATAAATTAGATAAATTTAGAGGTAAAAAAATAGGATTAGTGTTTCAGAAAAAACGCGCTATTGAATCCTTAACAGTTTTTGAGAATTTACAAGCACGACTATTTTTTAGTAAAAAAGAGATAAACAATAAAAAAATAGAAGCTTTGTTAACACAATTAGATTTATCTGAAATTAAGAAAAGTAAACCAAATAAACTAAGTGAGGGACAATTACAACGACTCAGTATAGCATTAGCTGTCATACATGATCCACAAGTTATTTTAGCCGACGAACCTACTGCTAGTTTAGATGATGAAAATTGTAAAAACGTTATTAGATTATTAAAAAATCAAGCAGAGCAGACCAATGCAAATTTAATTGTAATTACGCATGATCATAGAATAAATTCGTATTTCAAAAATTCAATAACCTTATGAATATTTGGAGTATTAGCATACAAAATATCAAATCTAAACCATTATATACTTTTTTAAGCACCTTTAGTTTATCACTTAGTATTGGACTTTTGATAGGAATTCAACAATTAAAAACTTCTTTTAAAACTCAAATAGAAAGCAACTTAGGCGAAATCGATATAGTAATAGGAGCTAAAGGAAGTCCGTTACAACTGGTATTAGCTTCAGTATTGCATTTGGATAATCCAACAGGGAATATCTCTTATAACGAAGTAGAAAGAATAAACAGTCATCCTATGGTTCAGCTAGCCGTACCTATTTCGTATGGCGATAATTATAAGGGATTTAGAATTGTAGAAACAACACCTGAGTATAAGACATTTTATAATGCAGAAATGGCTAGTGGTCGACCAGTAGAGAAATCTATGGAAGTTGTTTTGGGGAGTACCGTAGCGCAGCAATTACATCTCAAAATTGGAGATACATTTTATAGCGCACATGGATTAATAGAGAACAGTATAGATGTACATACAGATGAGTTAACTGTTGTAGGTATCTTAAAACCCACACAAAAAGTAATTGATCGCTTATTATTAACTAATTTAGAAAGTATTTGGGATGCACACAATCATGAGGTTGATAACCATACAATACATGAGCATAATCACGAGCATAATTATGAAAAAGAAATAACCTCTTTATTAGTTAATTTAAAAAGCCCTAGAGGACTGTTAACTTTCCCTAGAATAGTGAATAAGAATACAAATTTGCAAGCCGTACTGCCTAAGTATGAATTGAACAAATTATATGAATATACAAGTGTTGGATTTAAAACGGTTTCTTGGATAGCATATTTAATTCTGTTGATTTCTGGAATTACGATATTTGCGAGTCTTTATAAAATGGTAAATGAACGTGCTTTTGATTTAGCAATTTTACGAACCTATGGAGCTAGTAATTTTCAATTAATAAAAATGGTCGTTTATGAAGGATTAATTGTTGTATTCTCTGCATTTTTACTAGGAGGGATATTCATTAAAATTGGGCTATATATAACAGTTAGTTTTATGCAACCTAGTTCTCAACAGAGTATTCTTAAAGAAATACCTTTTCAAGAAATGCTATATATAGGATTCTTGATTTTAACGATGCTAATACTAGCAATTTCTTTAGCGATCTATCAGATAATTAAAATGAATATTTCAACTATTTTAAGTAATGAAAAATAAGATTTTTGGATTAGTACTGTTTTTATCTTGTTCTATATGCTTCAGTCAACAAGAAGTTTCTTGGCAAAACCTATCTAATGTAACGTTTACAGACAAATATTTTCCTGCATATGGAGATTATTTTATGTACCCTAAATTTTCGTCTTTTATAAAAGCATTAGAAGGAAAAAGAATAACTATAAAAGGGTATTTTTTAAATATAGGGGCAGAAGAAAAATTATATATTCTATCCAAAGGCCCCATGGCTTCCTGTTTTTTTTGTGGTCAAGGTGGTCCAGAAACAGCAGTAGAATTACAATTCGTTAACAATCATATATTTAAAACTGATGATATAATTGCTATAACAGGTGTATTAAAATTAAACAAAGATGATATTATGCATTTTAATTATATCCTTACTGATTGCAAAGGTGTATTAGTAAAATAAGTAATAGGAGGGGAGGTAATTAATTTTGATATTCATATTCTAATTTATCCTTAATTTGGAGTAACTCATCTTCTTTATCAGGAAATGATAGAAAGAGTTTGTCTAAAAGTTTTTTAGCAGTGTGACAATCTTTAAACTCATTTTCGCATTGAAAGCTATAGGACCTAACAAGTCTATAATTTACTTCATAATTTTTAGGAAATACATCTTTTGCTTTTTTATAATAAAAGATAGAATTGTACCATTTCCCTTTTACAAACCATTCGTCACCTTTGTGTATAAAGGATAAAAATTTCTTTTCTTTATTTTTGAATTGTAAGGCATATTGATTTTTTAGATCATTGTTATTTTGCTGAATTATATTGAAGGTGAAATAAATGAATATGCTAGCTACAATTATTGTAATACCGATTACTATTTTCTTTTCTTTATATCTTTCCTTAACTATTTTTTTTCTTATTTGTTTTAATTCTTCTTTTGAAGCTTTTTCTGAATTTAATTTCCCATTAGAAACCTTTAAGTTTTCTTTCTTAATACGAAGAAAAGTTCGTTCTTTATTAAATAATTTTTTAGATCTGAGTAAATTTTTATTATTCCTCAAACTTGTTATCATTCCTTGAACACTTCCTCCTCCAGGCATTTTTTAATAATTATAGATTATTAGATAAGGTTTTATTAATAAGTATCTCTTAAATTAAATTTGTTACAAAAATTGAGTACAATTATCCCCAATCTAATCAGTACAATATTTTATCAGTTATTTTAATTAACTCTGATTTCATTTTTAATGAACTTTGAAAGATCTATTTTTCTTTTACATTATTTGAATAAGGAATGATATTTTTATATTTAGTTTCATTACGAAAGATTATAAACGGCTATAATTTTTAATTCTCATCACTATAGAGTGTGTTTTGTGATAATCATTTTAAGTATTGATTGTGATGAATATAAGAAACGAGAGGTATGAGTTGAACTCAAATTTCACGTTTATAACTAAGTTAAATATGCTATTTTGTGTTTATGATGAATGTTGATAATGCTAAATTTTTTGTTTGAAGATATAATTGTTAACTTTTATCTTTTGAATACTTTAACGAGGTTTTATGTTTTATATAAAATGGTATTTTTACGTTATTCAAATAATTGTTTCATTTCTTTATTGCTTGATTCTTGGGCAAGTTTATTTCCTAAATTCCAAATTTCTTTCTCCCAATTTTTCCATTGATCACTATTCGGATTATCAACAGAAAAATGAGTTTCGATATTTTGTGCTATTACATTGTATTCATAAGATATTCCATCAATAGTTATTCCTTTTTTAGCAGTAAATAATTCTAAATCATTAATATTTTTAACAGGATCATTAAATCCCTTAACTTTCTCCTTAAAATAGAGTTCCGTTACTATTCCTTTTGAGTCATAAAGAAAAATACCTTGAATTAGTTTTTCAGGGTTTTTAATACCTCGAAATTCACTTTTATGAAATTTTATAGTTATTAATCCTCCAAAACCCTTGAATGATATATTTATTTTGGTGATCCAAATATAATCAATTACAATTTCGTTATCTCTCCAACCTTTTTCATTTCTAATGATATGACCTCCACTATAAAGCCCGTCTAGCCCAAATTTATGAGCAAGAGATTTTTTTAAAGTTTGGTTGAATTGAAAAACAGTTAATTCATGAGACTGTTTTGTTTCTATTCTGTTCATTTTTTGCAATTAAAAAATTATAATATATTACATTTTCTTTAGTTTTGTTATTGATTCAATTCAAATGTGAATTTTTCGTGAGAATTGATGAATTTTTCTCTTTTATAAAATCGATGTGTTTCAATCCTTTTTTTATTTGATGTAACTTCTAATTGTGCGATTTCGTTTAATTTCGCCACGCGTTTCAGTTCATCAATTAAATTTTTTCCGACTCCGATTTTTCTATTTTCTGGACGGACATACATTTCTTGAATTTCTGCAATTTTTTGTCCACCATGATGTAACAAATTTTGAGAATGACAGCTTATAAATCCAATTGCTTCGTTATTTAATTCCGCAATCAGATAAATAAAATCAGTGTTTTTTATATTCTGTTCGAAAACTTTTTTTGATGCTCTATTTCGTAAATTGTTTCCTCCAATTCATTTACAAACTGATAAATCGCATTAAAATCTGCCTTTTGCGCGTTTCGAATATTTATTTTGTCTTGCATTTTTTTAATTATAACTAGATATATGTGTTGTTGCAACTCGTTTTTAGTAAGATGCACCGGGTTTACTTTTACCATATTTATCAGGTACATACAAATGGAACATATTTTGTTCGTTACAAAAATCAGGTTCTGATAATATTGTTATTTTTTTATTAATTGTATCTATCAAGACTTCTTTAAGTTCATTAATATTTTCAACAACATTCCATTCTGTGTAGCCATTTTTTTGATATTCTTCGTATGTATTATTTATGATTAACAATTCCGTTTCAAAACTGTCTTTGATTTGAGAATCGGTTACGTTTTTAATAAAGTCCTGAGTTACTAATCCATGATTTAACTCATTAATAGTTTTGAATACAGTAATAGAATAACTTTCATTGCTTTTATCAATAAGCTCATTTAATTCGTAAGAGTTTTCCAAAAAGAAATAATTTCGGTTGTTCCCAGAGTTTGGAATTCTAACAAATGTTAAAACCTTAGCGTTGCTTTTTAGTAATTCAGTTACGGATTTTATAAAGTCTTTTTTTATCATTTATAAAATAAAAAAATTAATTATTAAAAGTATTAAATATAGCTAGTAAAAATGAGAAAGATAATCGAAACAGTAGATATCGCATAAATTAATCAAAAGGGTATTCATTTTACCGAATTAAATCTCTACAATCACGAGTTGGTTAGATAGAGAAGTAAGCCGAAGTCATAGTACCTATGAGAAATGAGTTGCATAAACTACATAGGTCTCACAAGTAGGGTAGGACTGAACGCAATCTTTCTGGAAATTAAATAGGGAGCATTAATTCTCGTTTAAATGGGCAACCCCCAAGAAAATCTGTAGCCTTTTATTAAAGTACAGAATAGTTTCAATTGATGTAAAGAACAATTAAAAAGATGGATTGTGAATCGCCGTATACTCGATTGTGGTGTCGTTTTAGTATTTTAAGTTGTTAAGTTCATGTTTGAAAAATGTTTCAAAATCTCCCTTAATAGTCAATCTGTGCTGCTTGATTAAATCAAAAATTAAATCTTTGATTGTTATTATTCTTGAATCGACTTTTGGTTTTTCATTTAACTCAAACAAAGAATATAAACTCAATTTATTTCTCTCACTAACTGGCATAGGAAGCTGATTTTTTATTGCTTTATAAATTTTAAGTCTATTCGTTTGGTTAAATTTTTTGTCCAAAAAAGACTCACTGAATAATTCGTTTTCAAATAGATTTTGCATTTTTAGCGAATTTAAGATTCTGGATTTTAAAAAGACGTATGCAATATCATTACGTAAAATAACATTATTATGAATAAGCTCTAATTTTTTGTTATCTAAAGGAAAACTAAAACTGTGTTTTTTTTCTAGTTCTTCGATGTTTTCTGGATAAGTTCTCATCTATTATAATCTTCTTAGTATCTTATTTTAAATGCACTATACACTTGGCTGTGGTGTCGTTTTTATTCAGTTATTTTAAATTTTCTCCCAATTAATTCACACTTCTTGGTAACATTCCAAAAAGCAAAACCTGGCTTTCCAGATGGGATCTTCCAATAAATTATTTTTCCATTTCTTTTTCTTAATCCGAAATCCGAAATCAAACCTTCTGTTTTGACATTAGCAACTTTACCAGTTGATGTATTGATAATAGAAATACTTTTATATCCATTATGCCATTCAAATTCAGAATAATAAATGATTTCACTCGAGTCTGAGTCAATTCGGACAAACTTTTTAGTTGTGTTAATTACAAATTCCGATTCCGAAATTTTCAAGACTAATACAGGAATCTCATCTCCATCTAAACTTAATCGTTTTTTAAGTTCAATTTGTAATTTGATAGCAGGTTTCTTTTCCTGAAAAGAATAAGCAATTAGGCTAGCTACAAGATTAGTAATGAAATTACCAAA
>CANMKX010000053.1 GCA_947498595.1 uncultured Aquimarina sp. | reverse complement strand
GCCTATCTTTTGGTCAAATCTAATAAAGGATCGGCTGGAATTGACCGAGAGACAATAAGAGATTTTGAAACCAATTTGAAGAATAATCTATATAAAATTTGGAACCGTTTGTCTTCGGGGAGTTATTTTCCTGATCCCGTACGTAGAGTTGAGATTCCTAAGTCAAACGGTAAACTTAGACCGTTAGGGATACCGACAGTTTCAGATAGAATTGCCCAGATGGTTGTTAAGAACCAATTAGACCCCTTGACTGAGCCGTATTTTCACGACGATTCCTATGGTTATCGTCCGAAGAAGTCAGCGCTTGATGCAATTGCACAAACGCGAAGACGATGCTGGCGGGATGATTGGGTTTTGGATATGGATATTCGTGGATTCTTTGATGCTTTAGATCACAGGTTAATGATTAGGGCAGTCTCTAAATTTACACAATGTAAATGGACATTGCTTTATATTGATAGGTGGTTAAAAGCAGATGTTATACTTCCTGATGGTCGGCAATTGAGTCGTACTCAAGGTACACCTCAAGGAGGTGTTATAAGTCCCTTACTTTCTAATATATTTCTACATTTAGCTTTTGATCAATGGATGCAAAAAGAATTTCCTTGTATTCATTTTGAAAGATATGCTGATGACATCGTGGTTCATTGTCGTAGTTACAAGCAATTGAAATATATTGAGAATAGAATAAGGACGCGGTTTGCAAAATGCAAACTAGAGCTTTGTCCAGAGAAAACAAAAATTGTTTATTGTAAAGATTCCAATCGTAACGGGAAGTATCCTATTCAAAGTTTTGACTTTTTAGGATTTACTTTCAGACCAAGGAGTACTCGTAATGATAAAGGTAAATTCTTCGTAAGCTTCTCACCAGCTGTCAGTGGTAAAGCACTTAAAGCAATAAGACTCAAGATTAAAGTTCACCCGTTAATTCGAGGTTGCTTTAGTGAAAGTATTGAAGAGGTAGCAAAGTCGATCAACCCGATGATTCAGGGTTGGATAAACTATTACGGGAAATTCAGGAAGTCGTCAATGGCTGCTATTTATGATTATATCAATAGTAAATTGATCAATTGGGCAAGACGAAAGTTTAAACATTTACAGCGTCGTAAGAGGCTTGCTGGTCAATGGTTAAGAAAACTTTATTTAAGAAAGCCTAAGTTGTTTGCTCATTGGCGAGTGTGGAGTTGGGTGGCTGAATAATAGGAGCCGTATGAATCGAGAGGTTCACGTACGGATCTGTGAGAGATTTGGGGTTGAGACACCCCTTATCTACTCGACCAGTAGCAGAAAGTTTCTTTAAAACTATTAAATATGAGTGCCTTAATAGACGTAAATTCAGCAATTACATAGAACTTTACACCTGTATAGAGGATTACATCAACTGGTATAATTATAAACGATTACATTCTAGTTTAGATTATATCACACCAGCTGAAATGGAACTGAAAATTAAAATAAATCAATTAAATAATGTAGCTTAATAAAATCGTACCAAATTTACTAGGTAGTCCAAAAAGATGCCCATACTGGGCACACACAACAGCTATAGTTAATACGGGTTTTAGTGCTTAACCCAAAGTTTAGAGCGTTTAACTAAGTCCGCCAAATCTTTTGATTTGGCTTTAGAACAAAAAAATAAAACAAAATAAAAAGTTTTGGCTAAGTGCTAGTCCGAGAGTTTAGTTACCTTTAATTCCCGTACTAACCATAGCCTCAACCGTTACCCAACATTTATGAAAATCCAACAAGAAAAGAAAATTGCTGCTGCATTTCAAAACTGTAAACTAAAAGCAATTAGTGAAATCGGCACTTGTTTTCATCCTGAATGTGAGCAAAAATCCATAAACTCACATATTCTTCAAAAAAATGGGATTTTATCAACTTTAGAAAAAGATGGCCACGTAATGGAAATGGGAATTAATCCTTTCCAAAATGATATTCATTATTTCAATAGAATTGGAATTAATAAAGCGTATTCATTTAAATGCTTTTGCAATGAACACGATACTAACTTATTCAAAAGTATAGAGACAGAAGAAATTGATTTTAATGATTACTCAAATCTTATATTATTCACATTAAGAACTATTTATAACGAGAAATTTAGGAAGTTAGTGAATGTAAGGATGAGAGAACTTTTAATTGAAAAGCATAGTGATATTTATGACGTAGACTATCTAACGGAAGAAAACAAACAAGAAAAGCTTGGATTAAAGGATATTGAGAAAACCGAAAATCTGATTTGGAAAGACATCAATACGGATTCAGAAAGCTTTACTTTCATCACAAGAGAAATTCAACATATAGATTTATGTTTATCTGCATTTTACAATTTTGAAACAACCAGAGAACTTGATATTTACAGGCGAAAATATGGCAAAGATAAAGAAGATGTAATGGATATTTTCGTAAACGTATTTCCCTATAAAGGAAAGACCACTGTAATAATGGGATATAAAACAATCCACGAAAAAGAAGTCAAAGGTTATGTAAATATGATAATGAAAGAAAGTGAAAAAAGATTTCTACGAAAACTAACAAACCTTTTGATGTTCCAATGTGAAACTTGGATAACGTCACAAAATTTTTATGAAAAAAGAATAAAAAAATGTGAAAAATATTTTGGTCTGGCTGCCGAATATTCAATTCGGAATTTTGATGAAAGACAGTTTTTTGCAATTAATTTATTCCGGGAAGACTTCTGTGAATCAATGAATAGATGGAAGAAAAACGTTTTACGATCGAGTAAACGGCTCTCCTCATAATTGAGAAGAGTACGCCTCTCACACCACTAAGCGTACGGGTCTCGTACTTAGCGGTTCAGTAATGATGCAGTTTTGTAGTATTCAACTAAACTTATATACCCTCTCTTTTTTAGTCGTTTTACTGTAATGGTAGTTCCTAATATTGGGCTTTGAGCTACTGCCAAACCTCTCATTTTTGTTCGACTCCAAGCATATGCTTGTCCATTTGAAATCCCTAATCGTATTAAGTTTTTACGCTTTCGCTCAGGTTTCTTCCAATGGTGACATATACAATAGCGCAACCAATTTCGAAGCCATTGATCAAGTTTTTTCAGTTTTCCCTGAATTGAGCCTAATTTAAAATAATTCACCCAGCCTCTTATCAACAGATTCAAGCGTTTTATTCGCTCATCAAAACTGATCGGAATTGTCTTTTTGGTTAAGTGTTTTAGCTTTTGCTTGAACCCTTGCCATTTTGATTTCTTCACTACCAGTTGATATTTATCCTTCTCTGCTTTTTTGTAAGTACGCACAAAACTATATCCTAGTAAACTAAAAGTTTGAGGACGGAAAATTCCACTCTTATCTCGGTTAATTGGCAGATGTAATTTATCTCGTAAATACATATAGATACTATTTCCTATTTGTTTTGCAGACTCTTTACCTCGAACATAAATACTAAAATCATCCGCATAACGAACGTATTTGTGTTCTCGATTTTTCAGTTCTTTATCTAATTCATTGAGTATAATATTAGATAATAACGGACTTAAAGGTGAGCCCTGTGGAACACTTTTTCTACGTTTGATTAATTTACCTTTGATTTGTATCGGTTCTCGTAAAAATGAGCGCAATAATTTCATCGTAGTATTACATTTTACTTTCTTGTAAATCAAATCTAATAGAATATGATGTTCTACTTGGTTAAAAAATGATTTGAGATCAATATATATCACATCTTGACTTCCTGAATTGATGTTTTCTAAGCTTCGTGCCACTGCTTGATGTGTATTGTGATTGGGTCTAAATCCATAACTATGTGCTTGAAAGTCTGCCTCAAATATAGGTTGCAATACTTGGTGTAATGCTTGTTGATATACTCGGTCTACAACGTACAACGGTAGGAATACCTAATAGACGGGACTTACCATTACTTTTGGGTATTTCAACACCTAGAATTGGTGACGCCTGATACTTCTTTCTTTCTTTCTATTTGTTGATTGTAGGTTTTTCCGTGAGCTTTTAATATAGTTTGTAAATCAGTTACCTGAATTTTATCTACACCAGCAACTCCTTTATTACGATACACTCGCAAATAGGCTTCATTTAGATTTTTACTGTTAATTACTTGTTTAATCATTTATCAATTATTCTGGTGTCTCGCTTAATCTAAGGCTGCTTCATGAAAGGAGGTTGTCCTTAATCCAAAAAACTCCCAAGTTTATTAAAGACCATTACTGTTCTGTCCTTCTTTGAAGATATCAGCTCTCAAAATACTATGACTTCGGCTGACTTCTCTACCTAACCAACTCGTGATTGTAGAGACCTCCCTCGGTAAGATAAATACCCTTTGATTAATATCTGCTAGATCTACTGTTTCGATTATCGTTTAAAAAAAACGTTTAGGACGTCACAATCATGTGCTTGCTCATCCAATCTAGCAGCCTCACATCTAGCTTATGTTCGTCATAACCAATCACTTAGTCTCGCTTACTTCACTGCATTTTTCACGAAAAACCAGCTTGCGACTTACTTTGCTTCAAAGCGTTACCTCTGCCCATTAGGGACTTACATCCTTTGGGATATTCTATAAAAGATTTATATTTACCATTCAAGGCACACACAATTTGTATAATGCATTTGCTCCCTTCTGGAAGCAAACGCATTATACACGATACGTGAGTCTGCGCAGAAACCTCTGTTTGTTATTTTATGATTTTATAAAAGCTAAATATAGCCAATATCAGGCAGCTTTAAAATGAGTTTTTATTTCTTTTGAAAAGTACTCTTTTTTGATAAAAGCGCTTAAAAATGATTTAAAAAGAGAATATATACTCAATTGGTATAGAACAAGAGCTTTTAACCTGTTTTTTAGCTCTTTTATTCCATAAATAGACATAAGTCTTCTTAGATTATAACAAATCATTATCATAGTAACTTCTGATAATACATGTTCTTTCTTTTTCATCAGAGTAAATGTGAATCCCCATTGTCTTTTTAAAGTACCAAATTGATGTTCTGTTACTTGTTGTCGTAATCTATAGTATTGAGGATTAGAAGCTACTCTTTTTTGATTTTCTTCTAAAGCTTCTTGATAAATGGAACGTTCTATAAATCGACCATTTTTATTGGTAGTACATTGATTTCTTAGTTTACAATTCTTACAAGCTTGTCTATTTTTATAATGCTTTACTCTATGATTATTTTTCTTGTATACTGTTCCATTTGTTTTTAATATTTCTTTTTGCAGGACAGGTATAGGTATCCAATTCTTTATTATAAATAAACAATTGCATATCAAATAAACCGTTTTTTTGTGACGAGTGTGCTTTGGATGACGAAAAAGTTGTGATATTATTTTCTGTACAAATAGCGATGTGTTTACCTGTTGTATATCCTTTATCTGTAAGTACGTTTGTGCTTTGTAGAGATAATAACTTTTTAGCATCCAAAGCCATTGGGGATAAAGCATGTGTATCATTTACACTTCCAGTATCATTATTAATGAACAATTTATGTTTGCTGTCACAACCAGCTTGTATGCAATATCCTACATTAATAATATTCTTGTGGAGTATAACACTTTTTGCATCTGGATCAGTTAAACTAATCTGTGTTTCTTTAGTTTGTTTTAATTGTTCCTCAAGCTGCTTATAATGCGCTTTCTTGGTATTTTGATATGCTATTTTTTCTTGGATATCATCTGGATGATTTCCATCTTCAATATCTAATTGATTTTGATAATGAGCTATCTTATGGTCAATATATTTTATATGACGATCTATTTTCTTTTGATTAAAATTGTTTTTAGATGCATTCTGTGCTCGTATTTTAAAAGAATCTATAGCAATAGTTTCTCCATCAATTAGCTTCATATCTTTTAGTAAAACCACAAAGTATCTAAAAGCTTGTTTAAATGCTTTTGAATTATTCTTTCTAAAGTAAGCAATCTTTCTAGCTGATGGTTTAATTCCTTTAACTAACCAAATTACTTCCATATTGATATGACAAGCCTGTGCTAATTTTCGAGAGGATCGTAAATGATTTTTATATCCATAAAGATATAACTTTAATAAATCCGCAGGAGCATATGGCGGACGTCCTTCTGAAGATGGTGTATCATTAAACCCTAATGTCTTTAAAGGTAAAATAGTTACAAACAAATCAACAATTCTTACCCATGAGTCTGACTTAACGTACTGATCAAATGAAATCATTTGTAGTTGTCCTCGATCAAAACCTTGAATATAATCCATAAAATAATGTATCGATTTATATAATAGTAAGATACTTATTTTTATTCAATTACTATTCTTGAGTTTTTGCGCAGTCTGACGTTAGCAGTCATTTTGACCCAAAAATCATGAAAAGAGGAGTTTACTTTATTTATGCACCCAATCAAAGTAAAATAAAAATAGGAAGAAGTAAACATATTGAGATAAGATTTAAACAGCTTCGTACTGGCTTTATGGATCAAGGCTTGTTATTATTTGGAATTATCACCGAAAATGAAATTGATTTAGAACGAGAAATACATAATAATTTTACTCACCTAAGAAGCAATGGGGAATGGTTTTTCCTAACGAAAGAACTAAGAGACTATATTAATAAAATACAACGCCAAAGTAATATAGAATACTACAATGATATAAGTGAAATTGAAAGAAAATTGACTTATAGTAGTCTTGGAATATTTAAAGCTGTAATATATCTAAAAAATGTTGGAAATAATTATGTGATACCTATTTCCTTAATTATTCTTGGTTTTTTATTTGCTTTCAATTATTACAAACTAAATAAACAAGCTGATAATGAGATTTTAGTATATTTTTCATATGCATTGATGATTATCTATCCATTATATACTCCCATATTAGGGCGATACGTAATTAAGTATTGTTCTGTTAAAGAAAGTATTATATTTTTAACTCTTTTAATAGTTGGGTTTCTTATTGAAGCTTCAACATTCATTATTGATTTGAATCACAGAACAATAAATATTTTAAGAATTTTATATGTTTCATTGACTTACCCGTTTACAAATCAACTTTTACTTTTCATCTGGAATAAAAAATATGAAGAAACTTTAGAAAAAGAAGCCATTAATAAATATCAAAATTTAAATCAAAAAGAAATTATAAAAGCTTACGAGAAGCTAAAAAGTAATAAACATAAACTTAATCAAATAACGATCAAAAGCTTTATTATTTGCTACATTGGTTTTTTTATAACAATTAATGTTTATGTAATTATCTCAAATCATCAAATAATTCAAAAATTTTTCCTATTATCCATATTTGACATTGGAGTATTATGTTGGTTATTTTTTGATTTTTTTTATAAAAAAAGAACAAGTATTGGTACAAAAATCAAATCATTATCTTTGTTTTTATTTTTTATACTTTCAAATTCTATTGACCAAGAATTATTTGGTATGTTGATATCAATATTCGGTGTATTCTTCGCTCCCGTAAGTATTATTTTTCTAATTACTACATTAAAAGAAAAAAATATCAATGCTGAAATAATGGAAATAAAAGAAATATTTAATACATAATCAACAACTGCTAATAACTAAGCATTCGGACTGCTCGTAGAGCAGTATCTGAATGCAGTGTTGACTAAAACCCACGTATTTCTAGCGATTTAAGGGCTATGGATTTTACGAAGGTTTTTCTTGGAGGTATTAGAACTAATAAAAGTTCTTTTCTTGAGTATAATAATATTATTTACATATTTATGAAGCTTTTTTTTGTTTGAAAACCTACTTTTAGAACAATTCAAGTATCATCTTTATTTTTGGCCATAGGTATCCTATGATGACTTAGCATTTAATTATTTTTTAGCTAATTTTTGTTTTTTAGTTGGTCTATCCAATACTTTGGAGGGACTCTTCCATTAAAAATACAAACTGTTTTCAAATTTCTCTTCTTAAATCATTTTTAAGAGTTTTTATCAACAAAGAGGACTTTTCAAAAGAAATAAAAATCTATTTTAAAGCTGCATGATATTGGCTATATTTAGCTTTCATAAAATCATAAAGTAACAAATAGGGGTTTCTGCGCAGACTCCTATTGTGCTGCATGTAACTCATCTTTTGAAAAAATATGAATAAAAAAGAAAAATTCCCAACACCTTCACAATTTTATAGAAATAGAAGACCTGAATTTTTTTCAGATTCTAAAACAGAATCTAAAGTTCTGTTAACTAAAGAACAATTGGCTTTTGAAATAAATCAAATTTCCACAAATCAAAAACATGATAGTTTTGAAAATTTATGTCGAAGATTAGCTGAAAAATTAATAACTCCCAATTTAATTCCACAAGTTGGACCAACAGGTGGTGGTGATGGTAAAACAGATTCAGAAACATATCCTGTTTCTAATTATATTTCTGATAGATGGTTTATTAGTGATAATAAATGGAATGAAAATGAGAATTGGGCATTTGCTATAAGCGCTAAAAAAGACTGGAAACCAAAAGTTAAATCTGATGTAAAAAAAATTGTTGAAACAAATAGAGGTTATACAAAAACATATTTTTTTTCAAACCAAAAAATTCGTAGTAAGGATAAAAAAGACACTCAAGACTCGATTAATGAAAAATACGGAATTGAACTTATTATTCTTGATGCCGAATGGATAATTGAAAATGTTTATAATAACCATCTTTTAAATGAAGTTGTTGATAGTTTAAACCTATCATCTTTACATCGAGAAGAAAAAAAAACAGGAGCAAACGACTTAGTAAGAATAAAAGAGTTATCTAAAATTGAAGAAACAATAAATAACCCAGATAGAACTTTCGAAGTTGACTTTCAATTAGTAGAGGATTGTTTGGAAAGTGCCATTTTATCTAGAATGCTAGAATTGCCAAAGACAGAAGTCATAGGTAAATTTGAAAGAGCGAAAAGATTTGTAAATAAATTAAGTAGTATACAGCAAAAAATAAGAATCCATTATCAACTTGCTTGGACATTAATCAATTGGTATGACGACTATAAATCTTTTTACGAAGAATTTTTAATTGTAAAAGAATTAGTTCAAAATCATCCAAATTTAAACAACATTGAGTTTTATTTGAATCTTTCAAATATTCTTAAAACTATATCATGCATTGAAGAGACAAAGGATGTACTTGTTATTGACATCGAAAAAGAAGAGAACGATTTTATAGCATTTATAACTAAATGTGCTAAAAACAAAGAAAAACCATCTACTTCTCTCCTTGCTAAATTTCATTTATCATTTTTCCAATTGAGAAGAAATATAGAAAATGAAGTTTCAGTCTCTGATGAATTAATTAAACTTAAAGAATACTTTAAATTAAGTAAAAAACATTTAGATATACCATTTGAACAACTAAAGGGTTATATTAATATTTATGATGAAATTCTTCCTGAAAATGAAGATTATGATGATTTGATTCTTGTAATTGCAGAATTAGAATCTACAAGGGTTTCAGAATTATCTTCTGGTAAAATTTATTTGAATAGAGGAAGTACTAAATTAAAAAGCAATTTAAATAAAGAAAGTCTAATCTTTTTTGGAAAAGCAGTAAGGAAACTAGCAAAAGAAGAAACACAAGACGAATTTTATTTTTGTTTAATGCTATTAAATGAAGCATATTCAAATCTAGGTTTGTACTGGGCAGCTAACAATTGTATAATTTCTGCTATCAACCTATATATAAACGAATTCTTTACTACAGGTATAATTAATCGAAGACTCTATAGAAGTATTGAACAGGTTTTAAAAAATGAGGTAATACTTGGACGTATTCCTATATTACTAACTTGGTATGAATTATTTAACGTTATAAAATATTATTTCGAATCAGAAATAAATTTAGAAAATGACGAAATGCCTATTGAGAATCTTATAGATGGTTGTCTTTCTACAAGATTATTAAATACTGACTTTGAAAATTTCAAAGAATTATCGGAATTATCAGATATTTTGGCAAAAAATGAACTTTGGTTAAGTGCTGATTCCGTTTTATATTTATTAGGACATGAAGATTCAATAGAGATTAATGAATCTAGAAGTCCATCATACACAAAAGATAATTTTAAAGAGTTCTATAATAGATTAGCAAACCAACCATTTGTAAAACAAATGGCTTTTGAATCTAATTTTTTAAATAAAAATGAGATAACCTCTTATACTAGAATATTAGGAATAAAATTTATTATCAATTCAAAAGATGACGTATATCTTTTAATTTTAGGAGAAACTATTTTTGCTTATTTGGAATCATTTTTAGCAACCGCTTTTGAAGACGCTTTTCCATTATCTGAAAAAATCATACTAAACATTAAATATGATAAATTAGATAAGTTCTTTGATATAAAACATGAAAGTAAAAACTTGTTTGATTTATTTATTAAACAAGATTATATCTATAAATCAGAAGACATATCTAAATTAATGGACGAATTGACACCTCTAATTATTAGGAGCAACTTTTTGTTCAAAGATTATAAAGACTTTTTTGAAAACTTGTACAAAAATGACGAAGTTCATGAAAGATTAACTTTAATAATTGAGCACGAAAAATTCTTGACAAATATTTTAACTTCAAAACCTAAATTCTTTCTTAAAAACTGGATAAAAGAAAACAATAAAAACTTTCCTTTGAAAAGAACATCAAGCCCTATCGAAATATCTATATCTGATTCAGAAAAGGATGTTATAGATAAAGGAAAACCCGATTTTAATTCTGTAACTCATAAAAACATGAGAGCAGAAACAATAATTGATACTTATCTATGGGACAAAGCTAAATGGAAAGCTTTTGGTTTCGTGGCAATGCCACAACCAAACCCATTTGGGATTATGCTAACTTTTGAAAATGAAGAGGCTGGAAAAAAAATATTTGAAAATTGGATAAAAGAATATGGAAAAATTGATAAAGAGGAAACAATTTCTATATCAATAATTAAAGGCATTAGGAAAGACAATCCATATTGGTATAAAGTTTTAGTAAGTAAGAACACTAAAAAAAATAAAATCAAAGATGGTGATTTTGTTGCTCTATCATCCCGATTTCATAGAATGGAACCTACTAACAGTAACAATTTAGACAATCTTATTAATGGCTATAATCATTTCAATAAATATTTATTAATTCCTGCACATGTAGATACTGATTTTAATCTAAAACCATTCCCAGAATTAGGGATACTTAAAACTAAAATGAAATTTATTAATGCTTGGGAAATCGGAATTCATGACCTTGAAAGAATTGTTATTACCGAGGATGACATACCAGTCATTCCTGAAAATATTGAAAATGCTCCAATTCTAGAATTATTGAAAGAAAAAAGGAAAATGAGAAAAAACACAACCGCATAATAACTAAGCGTTCGAATTGCTCGTAGAGCAGTATCTGAATGCAGTGTTGACTAAAACCCACGTATTCTTAGTAGTTTGATTCCAAAAATCTAATTTTAAAGCTACTTGATATTGCCTATATTTAGTTCTTATAAGACACTAAAGTAACAAATAAGAATTTCAGCATAGATTTCCATTTTACGCAATTTGACAAACGAAAAACTGAAATAAAAAAATTAAACAATATTTATGAAAAAAAGCATTTTACCAATTATCTCAATTGGACTTATGACTTGGAGTTGTTCTGCTCAACAAAAAACATCTGAATTTGAAATTGAAACTGAAAAGTGGAAAAAGGAACTTATTATAAGTAGAGAAGTTGGAAATCCTTGTCGAGAAGATAATGATTGGCAAAAATGGGAAGAGGATAATCCAAAAGCATATTTTGGTTTACAAGAAATTCAATTCTAAGCTCCCCATAAAACCGAACTGTTAAAAAGTAGAATAATAATTTTAACTTTAAACAGTTCTAATTTGGGGAAGCCGACAGTAACTTTTCAAGTACTATATATCGTAATAGTTTTTTCTAGTATTTGTAGTTATAGAATTGTCTAAAAAGTGTTCTA
>CANMKX010000052.1 GCA_947498595.1 uncultured Aquimarina sp. | reverse complement strand
TTATTGATTCATCATCAAAAGATGATCGGAATACAATTTTATCCAGACAAAATAATACAGGCACTGATAAAAGAACTCCCAAATCCCAGATGGAGTAAGGAGTTTGCTATGGTGTGTATCATAAATAACAAAGAAAATCTCAATAAGATTTTTGATAAATTTAGAGGAATAGCTTTGATTAATGGAAATTCATTTTTCAGAGAGAAAGTATTATCAAATAATAACCCTGCCTGTATTAATTGATATAGAAACAGAGCCAAAAAGCTAAGATTTTGCAATCAGTGTATCCATATATATTAAGATATAGTTTTGCTACTCATTTATTAGGAGAAAGAATTGGTTTACGATACATTCAGATTTTATTAGAGGACAATTCTAATAAGACATCTGAAATTCATATTCATGTAGCTATATAAAAGTTTAAAAAACTTAAAAAAAATACTAAATTAGCTACTCATATAAAAAATATATAGTTATATATTCATGTTACTACAATTAAAAAAATGAAAGCATCAATAACTTTAGGAAAGCCCGAGAATTGGCAAGATTTTGAATCTCTTTGTAAAAAATTATGGGGAGAAATTTGGAAATGCCCTGAAATTAAAAAAAATGGAAGAGCTGGCCAAAACCAAAATGGAGTCGATGTTTATGGTATACCAATAAATGAAAATCAATATTATGGAATTCAATGTAAAGGAAAAGGTGAATATACACATAAACAATTAGCAATTGGTGAAGTAAGAAAGGAAATTGAGAAAGCGAAAACATTTGAGCCAAAACTTAAAAAATTATATTTCGCAACAACTGCTGTTAAAGATGCTAAATTTGAAAGAGATATTCGGATAATAAATTTAGAACATAAAAATTTAAATTTATTTGAGGTTCATTTATTTTCATGGGAAGATATTGTTGATTTAATTGAAGAAAATCAAGAAACTTATAATTATTACATAAATAGTAACAATTTTAAAACCTCAAATTCTGTTTCTATTACTTTTTCAAATGACAAAAACGAAACTACATCAAGGCCTATTTTTTTAAAAAGAACTACGAGTTATTTACAAAAAATAGCTCAACCACAAATTTTAACTCATTCATTCCTAAATGAATTAAAAGTGAATGAATTAAATAAGATTGAAGTGAATGAGAGTTTCTGTAAAATTCAAATAAAAATAAAAAATACGGGTAGTACTCCATTAGAAGAATATAAAGTTTTTCTTGAATTTGAAGGAGAAAATTTGAAAGAAATATCTAAAACGAATGAAAAAGGAATAATTTTTAATTTTCATAACAAATATTCAAATATTAAATTAAATCCTGAGACATTAACAGGAGAGATTACTCCAAAGCACAAAATATTAGTTGGTGATGATTTAGTTCTATCAGATTCTATTTTTCTTAAAACGAGTCATGAAAAAACGGATGTTAATATATCTTGGAGATTGATCTCAAAATCATACAAACAATTTGGAAATTTAAAATTACATGTAGAGCCAAAAATTGAATTAAAGTATAATGAAATTCTAGTTGAAGATCCAAAAGAAGTTGGAATTGTTGAGAGTCAAATAGAAGATTATATAATTGAAAAGAAATAAAAGTATTGTTGCCAATAACTAATTATTCAGACTACTCAGAGAGCAGAATCATAATATAATATTGATTAAAGTCTAAAAGAGCTTGTTAATTATTAAATTCATCAATAAAATACTAGTAAGTAGTTTTAAATTATTTGCTAATTTCATTATCTTTGGGTAAAGGAGAAATATACTTAATTACGTATATTCAAATATTTACTTAATGTTGAAATTGTGCTAAAAACAAACTTTAATCCTTCTGAGGAACATCTTAATAATATAAAAAAATGGTTGATTGAAGAATGGAATAAAACAAACAGTGGATTTTATTGTAATTGGAATATTATTAAGCATGGGTTCGCTAGAAATAATGTAATTGTAATAACTAAAAATGATTTTGTAATCGGATTTATAGTTTATAGAGCTTATGATTTCCAAGCAATAATTGATATTACCGAGATTAAACCAACTGAAAGAAAAAAAGGAATTGCAAGAAGATTAATTAACGACACTTTAGATTACTTTAAACAAAAAGGTCTTTTAGTTTGTCATTTACATTGCTCGCCTGAAAATTCAGAATCTTTTTGGAAAAGAATTGGATTTGAAAATTTCCCTGATTTACCACATAATTCAACAATCAATATGTTTAAACCACTCATTGAGACTTTAAAACCGACTGAAAAAGCAGAATCTGATACAAATATTAGCTTATGGAATTGTGAACCTTATCAAGCGAATGGAGAAAAAGCAAAATGGAATTGGGACTTGAGTTTCGTAGAAGACAATGAAACTTTGACAAAACCAATTATTTTTCCAGTCTCAAGTGATTGGCAAGTAGAATTGACTAAAAATGGACAAAAAGTAATATCAGAAAAGGTTAAAAGATTTCCGATTGATTTAGCAGATTCTGGTAGTTTTATGATTATACGAAAATTAACAACGTGAAAAATACTAATAACAACTAAACATTCTGATTGCTTGTAGAGCAAAATCTGAATACTAGTTGACTAAATTCGATGTATTACTAATAATTTGATTTCTATAAACTTTATGAAATATTTTAGAAATTAATAGTTATTTATTATTTTTTTGATAGATTTTATCACTTTTAACTACTTTAAGAAGTAAATTATTAAAAATGGTTTCTTTATTTCGAGATCGATTTATTCTGAAACAAAACTCATTAAGATGTCTATGAGTAGGTTATTCATATAGATAATTTCACTTAATGAATCATGGTATGAGGTGTATTGAAGTTTACTCCTTAAGTTAGCTCTTAATACAAATTCATACATATGAGCTAATTCATCCATAAGATTATTTCCATTTGGAGATATTGCCTCGCGGATTTTAAACATGAATAATCTGATTGTTTTTTCGTAATGTATAACGTACTTCCATACAACTTGCTGATAAATTTTTAACACTGATAGTCAATTCTAAGCAAAATCTTTATACGACTCTGATAAAATTCGCAGTCAACACCAGCATGATATAACTGTTTAATAGAAGTTTCTTAGCTGCTGCATAGGTTTTTCGAACATAATTAGATATGATTGTATAACCACCTTTTGAAAATAGATAATGATAAACACCTATTGTTTTCATGTGTTATTTATTCAATCTTTTAGTGCATTTCTCGACATTCTCTTCTAACTATTGATCGATAAAACTACATCTTAAGTTTCTTAGACGTGGTTTCTTTCGATTAGAATTATTATGTATTGGTTTGCTTATCAAGTCCTGTTGTTGATCCTAACTTAAACTGATCGTGGTCGTGAAAATGTTTACAAACGGTATTATTATTTAGATTAAAGTCTTTGGAGATATTGCAAATACTTTTTCTCTGATAATAATATCGTGTTAACATTGAACTTTTGTTCATCATGAAAATTATTTTGATTTAAAAATTGATTATAATTCTAAAGATTATTTAACTTATTGTTGGTGAAGTGTTTTCAATTAATACATACGCTTCAAAAGTTTCTCTTATTAACGATTGATTATCTGTTTCTTTTTTCTTTTTCACATCACCTGCAAGTGAATATTTTTTCTTCTCTCCTTATTTTTTCAAGAACAAGAATTTAGTCGTTCTTTATAGCAATAAGTTTAGGTTTATCAATTTTAGCTAACATGATTAATCTAAATCCTCTTTATTCAAAGAATCAATATCTACATAATTATGAGTAGAGTTATCATTATCCAAATCATTTTCATGCTCTTTTTCCTCATGTTCTACTTCTTCATGATTTTCCATAGCCTGAACAAGTCGTTTTCTAACTTTCACTGAATAGACTATATCTTCGGTTCTCACTTCAACAGCTTCAACGTATTCATTATTTGCATTTCTAAATGCAATAATATCTTTGTCAGCGTATCCATCAGGAAATTTTTCGACTAATAAATTTAAAATATCTTCATTCAGTTTTTGAAAACTAACAATTTTACGAATCTTAATTTTAGTGTTACATACCCAATAAATAAGCAAAGATTAATGGAGCAACAATCGTAGCGTCACTCTCTATTATAAATTTTGGTGTATTAATATCTAATTTCCCCCATGTTATTTTTTCATTAGGAACTGCTCCAGAGTACGAACCATAACTTGTAGTAGAATCGCTTATTTGGCAAAAATAACTCCAAAAGGGGGTGTCAGTTCGTTCCATATCTTGATATAACATTGGTACTACACATATTGGAAAATCTCCTGCTATTCCACCTCCTATTTGAAAGAATCCCATACCGTTTTTAGAATTATCTGTGTACCAATCTGCAAGAAAGGTCATATACTCAATTCCAGATTTCATAGTACTGGCTTTAAACACTCCTTTTAAGACATAACTTGCAAAAATATTCCCCATAGTACTATCTTCCCACCCTGGGCAAATTATAGGTAGATTTTTTTCGGCTGCTGCATACATCCAAGAATCCTTTAAATCAATTTCATAATAAGCTTCCAATACTCCAGATAAAAGTAACTTATACATATACTCATGGGGCAAGTAACGTTCTCCTTTGTCGTTAGCTTTTTTCCAGATGGTATAAATATGTGTTTGTAATCTTCTAAATGCTTCTTCTTCTGGAATACAAGTATCTGTAACACGGTTAAGACCTTGTTCTAATAAGCCCCATTCTTCTTTTGGCGTTAAGTCTCTGTAATTGGGAATACGTTTATAATGAGAATGTGCAACCAAATTCATAATATCCTCCTCTAAATTTGCTCCTGTACAAGAAATAATTTGCACTTTATCCTGTCGTATCATTTCAGCAAAAATCTTTCCTATTTCTGCTGTACTCATTGCTCCTGCTAAAGACACTAGCATTTTTGAACCTTTGTTTAATTGCTCTTCATAAGATTTTGCTGCATCAACAACAGTAGCAGCATTGAAATGCAAATAATATGTCTCTATAAAGTTTGAAATTGCTCCTTTAGTAGTCATGTTCTTCTTTGAATTTTGATATAGTGTTAATTACTGATTTAGCACTATAAGTGTTATCATATTCGTTTTGAAATTTATAACTTAACATTTTGTAATACAGTTTAGCAGCTAGAAAATCTGATGATTTATCAACTTCATTTGGGCATAATTCAACGATGTCAAATCCAACTACATTTTTTTCTTTAAAGACTTGTTTCAAAAAATCTAATGTTTCATACCAAAGCAATCCTCCGGGTTCAGGCGTACCTGTACTTGGTAAAATTGAAGGATCAAAAGCATCTAAATCAAATGTTATGAATACATTATCTGTCATTTGATCAATAGCAGAATCCATCCAAGAATCATCTATAGCCATATCGTGAGCAAAATAGGTTTTATCTAAATCCATAACAGATTTTTCTTTTATGTCCATAGAACGAATGCCTACTTGAATTAAATTGGTATTCTGACTTGCTTCATAAACAGCACAAGCATGATTACAAGAACTACTATCATAACTTTTTCGCAAATCTGCATGAGCATCAATATGTAATACTGTTAAACTTGAGAACATTTCATTAAATGCTCTAATTGTTCCAATAGATATAGAATGTTCTCCGCCAAAAACAGTCACAAATTTATTCTTTTTTATGTAGCTTTTAGTTTCCTGATGTACGGCATCTACCATAGCTTCTGGTGTAGCATTTATCGTTATAGGTTGAGCTAAGTATATGCCTTGTCTATAAACTTCAGAATCGGTTTCAATATCGTAGAGTTCCATGTTTTCAGAAGCTTCTAAAAATGCTTTAGGTCCTTTATCTGCACCTTTTTGCCACGTACTTGTTTCATCATAAGGGACAGGAATCAATACAATCTTCGAATGTTCTAATTTTGCATACTCTTCTGATATTCCAGCGTAAGTTTTAATTTCCATTTTATTTTTCTGTTAATTGTAATCCAGTATTTAAATTTTGAATCGTGTTAGTTTTAGATTCTTTATCATAGCCTAAAATTTCAAGTAACTCTTCACTTTTTTGTTGTTCTCTAAATAATTGTGTTGTGATATTTCCATGTGCACCTTTATTTATTAGAATATGCTTGGGAGTAGGAATCAAACAGTGCTGTAAACCTCCATAACCACCTATAGATTCTTGATAAGCTCCAATGTTGAAAAAGCCTATATATAATGGTTTGTCTTTATGATATTTTGGTAAATAGATAGCATTCATGTGTTGTTCGCTATTATAATAATCATCACTGTCACAGGTTAAGCCTCCGAGAAGAACACGCTCATAAGTATCATTCCAACGGTTTATGGGCAACATAATAAAGCGTTTATTAATAGCCCAAGTATCTGGAAGTGTTGTGATGAATGAAGAGTTTATCATATTCCATTTTTCTCTATCATTCTGCTGCTTTTGATACAAAACTTCATAAATTGCTCCACCACTTTCACCAACTGTAAAACTTCCAAACTCTGTGAAAATATTGGGTACATCTACATCTTCTTCTTCACAAGTCAATTTAATTTGATTGATGATTTCATCAATAATGTATTCATAATCAAAATCAAATGCTAATGAGTTTTTAATAGGGAATCCACCCCCAATATTTAAACTATCAAGAGTTGGACATATCTTTTTCAAACTTGTATATACTTTAAGGCATTTTAAAAGTTCATTCCAATAGTACGCATTATCTCTAATGCCAGTATTAATAAAGAAATGAAGCATTTTAAGTTTTACTTTGGGGTTGGTTTTAATTTGCTTGTTATAGAATGGAGCTATGTTTTTATAACCTATTCCTAATCGAGAGGTATAAAATTCAAACTTGGGTTCTTCTTCCGAAGCTATTCGAATACCTATATTATAGTTTCCATGAATCTCATTTGACAGTAAATCAATCTCCTCATAGTTATCAATAATTGGAATGCAATTTTGATGACCATTATTGATTAACCTTGCAATATTAGTTACATATTCTGCTCTTTTAAAACCATTACTAATAACATACGTATTGTTGTTTATTTTTCCTTCTTCTTTTAAAACCTCAACGATATCTATATCAAAAGCAGAAGAGGTTTCAATATGAATATCATTTTTTAAAGCTTCGTTCAAAACATGATTAAAATGTGAGCTTTTTGTGCAATAGCAATAGTTATAACTACCATTATAATTATGCTTATTAATGGCAGTGTTAAACCATTCTTTTGATTTATTAATATTTTCGGAGATTTTAGGTAAATATGTAAATTTTAGTGGTGTTCCATAAGTTTCAACCAATTTATTCAGGTCAACATCATGAAAGTGCAATTGATTTTTGTCAAGAACAAATTCTTCTTGAGGAAAATCAAATGTCTGATTGATTAAATCAATATATTTTGTGTTCATTATAAATGTGATAAAAATTATTAAAATACGAAAGCATGTAGCTTTCCTAAAAAGAATTAATAACAAAAATCAAATCATAATTTGATATTGTATTTTGGTGACAAAACACAATTTATATAGAGTAGATATATTTTTTACTACGGAAGTTAGCTTTAAATTTCGGTGACTTACTCCGTAAGCTTCTTTTGAATATGACTTCCTAATTTTCAAAAGACCGAACTTATAAACATGTTTCACTTTGTTCAGCTAAAAGCTCCTATGATAAAAGCTTTAATAAGACAAATTAAATACAAAATTTTAATATTTCACTGTTTTTTGATTTTTTTTATAACATTTTTATTCCACTCACACATTATTTTTCCCTCCTACATCGTCACATCAAAGGTAGATACTCCAAAAAAATAGTTCCAATTTTTATAAGTAATCTATAATATATGCAATTATTAATCTATCAATATTTTTGTTGAAAATTTTATTTCTTCAAGAACTATTTGACTTTCAATGTCTCCAATATTATGGATAGATGCAACTTCGTTGACTAAGAAATTTTTGAAAGATTTAATATCAGAAAATCGAACTTTTACCAAGAAATCGAAACTTCCTGATGTATGGTAAAATTCAATAACAGCCTCTAGTTTTTCCATTTCTTGAACAAACTCATTTCGCTTTTCAATATGATGATCTTTTATGGTAATGTTCATGAAAACTAAAATACTTTTACCAAGCATATCAGCATCTAATAATGCAACATATTGTTTAATAATTCCAGTTTTCTGCAATTTTTTTATGCGTTCATAAATAGGAGTTGTAGTAAGAGAAAGTTTATGAGCCATTTCTTTTGCTGTTGTCATTGCGTTTTCTTGGAGAATTTCAAGGATTTGTATATCAATATCATCAATATATAGTGAATTAATCTTCATTTAGTATTTTTTTTAGTGTAATTTACTTAAATAAACAAGTCATACAATTATATTCCCTTTTTTAATTGAATTTTGCTTTGAAAAATACTTATATTTAATGAAGATTTGTTTTATAATGTACCCTTGGGAAAAGGTAAATCCTAAGCAAGATTCTACACTTAGAATGATTCATGAACTTGCAGTTCGTGGACATGAAGTTGCCATAACATCCCCATCTAATTTAACAATTCGTGATAGTATCACATTGAGTTTGTGTAAAACTATTGTTAATCAAGGTAAAGTTTCTAATAGTATTCCATCGTTTTATAAATCAGTTAAATTTTATAAAGAAATGAAATCTTTACAACATTTTGATGTAATATTTATGAGGGACAATCCACCTATGGATCCATTGATGCTTAATTTTCTTGATTCTATAAAAGATGATGTGTTTATATTAAATGCTGTGGATGGTTTACGAGAAACCAATAATAAAATTTATACAGCAGCATATTACGATCCAAAACGTGAGTTGATTCCAGCGACCCATGTATCAAAAAATATTGATTATTTATTAAGAATCATCGAAGAATCGGAAAACGAGAAGATGATTTTAAAACCACTAGACGGATATGGTGGTAATGGTGTAATTATAATCGAAAAATCAGCAATGCATAATATTAAATCTTTACTTGATTTCTATATTAATGGAAAAGAAGGAAAGTCTAGTTATGTTATTTTGCAAGAGTACGTTGATGGTGCTGAAGATGGAGATGTACGTGTATTAATGTTAAATGGAGAACCTATCGGAGCTTTACGTAGAAGACCAGCAAAAGGAGATGCACGTTCAAATATTTCTGCAGGTGGTACTGTAGAAAAATACAGGTTAACCAAAGAGGATAAAATTTTATGTAGAAAAATTGGAGAAAAATTAGTACGTGATGGTATATACTATGCAGGACTAGATTTAATAGGAGGTAAACTTATTGAAGTTAATGTGATGAGTCCAGGTACTATTACTGATATTAATAAATTGAATAACACAAAAATTCAGAAGAAAATTGTTGATTATTTAGAGCACATAGTAGAAGAAATAAGTGATCGAAAAAACAAATCAGAGCTTATAAAGTTAAAGTCAGATGGAGAGGTTAGAAATTAATGAAATTATAGCTTTAATAAATGTCGAAAAACATTTTGAAGCTATTGCTTTTGATGGTTCTTTTTCTGTAAAAATAAATAAATATCTTCCATATTGTTGTACTGCTATTCACAATGGTAGTAATTTGAGTTCAGAATTAAAAGAAAAAATAAATCATGACGAGTATAGCCGTTGGTATGAAGAAGATCCTTTTACGGGAGATTTTATTTCTTCAATGCCAATTACTTTAATTGGTAATGATTCTCGTTTTGAATATGATTTAAATAGAAATCCAGACGATTGCATTTTTGACATAGCATGGGATAAAAAGGTATGGAGAAAAAAATTAACCCCTAAAGAGCGGCAAAAAAGTATAGAAAAGCATAATAGCTATTATAAAGTTACAAATGCATTAATTCAAAAGTTAGAGACTCTTTTTGGAGGATGTGTAGTTTATGATATTCACTCTTATAATTTTCAACGTTGGGATAGAAAAGTTCCACTTTTTAATATTGGAGCTGAGAATATTGACATGAATCGTTTTGGAAATGTTGTAGAGCATTGGAGGCAAGAGCTTGAAAATATTGAATTACAAGATATTGAGAATAATAGTGCTATTAACGATGTTTTTTACGGAAGAGGTTATAATCTAGAATATATCACTAAAAATTTTAAGAATACTTTGGTTTTAGCTACTGAAATCAAAAAGGTTTATTGCAATGAAATTACAGGAGATGATTATCCAAATATAATTAAGACATTACAAAAGGGGTTTAAAAAAGCAATATTAAATAATGCTAATTTTTTTAATCAAAAGCATTCAGATTGGGAATACCAAGTAAAGGCTAAATTATTGGATAAAACAATGGATTCCTCAATTCTTAAAGTTGATAAAAAACTGTTTAGTCTACTAAAGGGTTTTGAATTATTGACTTTTGTCAATCCAATTAATAACATACAAGAGAAAAAACGCTTTTTTAAAAGTAAATGCACAGAAATACCTAATTTTAAGTATAACCCAATTAAAATTAACCCATTCGAGTTAAAACAGAAATTAAGTAACCTTAAGGTACAAGATATTTCGGATGTTTCAATTCGTCATTTATATGAATCTGTTATCAATAGTTATTTTGATAAAATAGATATGCTATCTGAAATTGGAACACCAAAATTTTTGTATAATTCATTGCGTTATTTTGGAAGACCTTCCAAAAAGGATATTAAAAATGCACATTATTTTTTGCATTTACCCGATGTAGCGGGCGAACCTAAGAGATCACCAAGTTTAGGTGTTGAAGAAGCTATGGTTTTGTTTAAAGAAGGTCTTAAAAGCTATGGATTTAAAAGTAGAATAGAAAAAAGTAATCATGTTATCTCACAAGTCATGGTTTTAAATGCAAAAAAAACTATTTTATTTAGATCAGATGCAAAATTCACTAAAGGTCAAATAAACGCACTTATAGAGCATGAAATAGGGGTCCATATGGTTACCACAATGAATTCTAATAATCAAAAACTTAATTTATTTAATCTAGGACTTCCTGTAAATACCATGACACAAGAAGGATTAGCTATTTTATCTGAATATCTTAGTGGTAATATTTCGATGAAAAGGTTAAAGAAGTTAGCTTATCGTGTTATCATAGTAGATATGATGTGTGATGGAGCAGATTTTATTGAGTGTTATAATTTTCTGCTAAACGACCATGGTTTGAATAAAGATGAAGCTTTTAGTGTAGTTACAAGGATATTTAGAGGAGGAGGCTTTACTAAAGATTATTTATACTTAAGTGGTTTTGTGAAAATTTTACATTTTTGGGAAAAAGATAATGATTTAACCCCTTTATTAATAGGTAAAACCTCTCTAGATTTTTATCATACAATTAATGAAATGATGCAAAGAGAAATGATTCAGAAACCAATTTATACTACACATAGTTTTAATAAGTCAAAACTTGGTAGAAATAATGATATATATGAATATATTTTAAGTGGTCTTAAGTAATACATGTATTACTTAAGACCACTTAAAATATGAATGGAAAACTACATAGGAGGTATCATCAGCATATTATATTCTTATCCTATGGAAGGATTCATTCTTTTAAATATGATCCGCCCCAAATCAAATAAAATCTCAACTATTTTTTAGAAAATTATTCAGAAATCTTACAAATAGAGGGATGCAAAGTATATTATAATATACCAATCTAAGAAATTATTATAGAGGTCAGTATACAAATACTTTTCTTATAGTCAGATGTTTTAGCCCCTATAAAACAAGAGTAATCTTTTAAATTTGATTATTACTTATGCGGCTATATTTTTCATTAAAATCAAATGTTGATTTTGGTTCCATTTTTCCATAGGAGTTATTCTACCTAATAGCCCATGATGCCTATGATTATTATAAAAATTGACATATCTTTTTAGTATTTGTTCAATTTCTCCAAAAGATTTATACTCAAATCTCTGAAAGACTTTTTTTTTTAATATTCCATGATAGGCCTCTATATGAGCATTTTCTTCAGGTGTAGCTATGTGAGTAAACTCTTGGCTAACATCAATTAAATCAAAATATTCACGAACGTTTTTAGCTATAAATTGACTTCCATTATCACTTCTAATTACTACATTCTGAGGATATTTAAACTTGGAATATCTAGTTTTGTTGTGACGATTTTCAAAAGCTTTTTACCTTTATGATATGCAAAAAAGAAGTTTCGATTTAGAATTTAAGAGAACGATAGTAGAATTAGTATTATCAGGTAAAACAGTAAATGAGGTTTGCTTAGAATATAACTTAGGTACTAGTATGGTTAATCGCTGGAAACGTGAATTTAGTGATAATGCTAATGGATTA
>CANMKX010000051.1 GCA_947498595.1 uncultured Aquimarina sp. | reverse complement strand
TCTTGTTAAATTAAAATGAGTAGTTAATAATTCTGGTAATATAAATTTTAAAACCTCTAATGATAAATCCAAAATGTTCTCTTTTTTTACAAAAATCACACTTATATTTCAATTCTCACACAACTTTTGTTCTTGATCCATAATACAGGCTCTTTTAAAAGCTTATTGCAAATCTGTTTAACATAATATTAAGTAGCTATGTTAAAGTATATTTTTATATGGAAAATAAATGAGTGTTTTTAAGAAATATATTTTTCTTGAATGTATTTAAATTGTTTTTAATGAGTGTTTTATGTGTTTTTTTGTTTTTGTTAAAACCAAGTATTGATTTGTATTACATGTGGTTAGTAGGTTCGTCAAAACCGACTAATATATTAAAGCTATGGTAAGAGATACTAGTTACTTATCATATTAAAATTGTTAATATATATTATTATGAAAAAACATTTAAAACTACTGTGTATTGTTAGTTTGTTTATAATGACATCAGGGATGTCACAAACGATAAATCCTTGGAAGAAAACAGAAAATAATAACTCTGATTATAAGAAAAAAAACAATCACCTTTTTAGTAAAAAAATATACAAATTAGATATTGATTTATTAAAAGAAAAAATTCAGAAGTTGTCTGATAAAGATGCGTCAAATAAAATATTGGAAACCTTAATGTCATTTCCTGATGGAGAGGGAAACATGAAACAATACGAAGTATATGAAGCTTCTGTAATGAACCCTCAACTAGCTGCTAAATATCCAGCTATAAAATCCTACAAAGGAATTGAAGTAGATGGAACTTCGGTAATTAGATTTAATGTAGATAAAAATGATTTTCATGGAATAATTATGACGCCAGGAAAGGATGTAGCTTTTCTAGATCCAGTAACTGTTTCAAATGAAAAAAAATATACATTGTATCATTTAGAGGATATGGAAAATAAAGCAGACTTTCAGTGTTTAACGAAAGAGAGTGATGTAAAAAAAATCCATAAAGAAAATAGCCAACAATTAGGGAATAGATTAAATGATGGAAGGTTAAGAACATTACGATTGGCAACACCAGTGACTTTCGAATATACAGAAGCTGTAACAGAATCGGCAAACTTGGGAGATGGAGCGACGGAAGCGCAAATAAAAGAGGCAGTAATGGCAGATATTGTTACACATACAACACGTGTTGCTGGAATTTATGAAACAGATCTATCAGTTACTTTTCAATTAATAGCTAACAATGATGATTTAATTGTTGTGAACCAAGGTCCAGAAACAAATTTCTTTGTTAGTGTTTTTGAAGCTGGTCTTGGAATTACTCGTTTTATAAATAGAGTAGTTGGTGTTAGTAGTACAGATGCTGATTTATTTACAGCCTTTTCTACCACAGTAATGGATATTGATGGTGCTGGTTTTATAGAAGATGCAGTATGTAGTGAAAATAGATATGCTTATGTTGCTGCAAACACTGATAATTTTGAAGAATTAATGCCTACAATTACTTTTACTTTAGCGCATGAGATTGGCCATACATTTGGAGCTACTCATACACACAATAATTTTACTTGTGGGCAAGAGCGAAATCGTATAACAACTGTAGAACCGCACTATGGGAACTCAATAATGGGAAGAGGAGCTTGCAGTCTCGGAGATGAGCTTGTAGATAGATCTAATGCTACTTATTTTAATGCAGTCACTATTCAACAAATATTAGATAATTTTGAAGCGTTAGATAGAAGGCCTAATCCTTGTGGAGTATCAAGAGTTTCAGGAAATGAAACAGCTCCAGTAGCTAATATAAGACTGCGAGATATGACTATTCCAGCAAGTACGCCTTTTCTTCTTACAGCAAGAAGAACAGGAAATGATAACGTAACAACTTATGTTTTCGAACAGCAAGATCCAGAAGCAGCTCCATTTCCGCTGCAAAGTAATACACAACAGGGACCAGCATTTAGATCGATACCGCCATCGACTAAAAATTATCGTTTCATGCCTAATTTAGAAACTATTTTAGCAGGAAGCACAGCAAATGCAATGGAGGTAGTACCTTCAGTTTCTAGAATTATGAATTTTAGGCTTACAGTAAGAGATAACGACCCTAATGGAGGTAGAACAGCTTTTGCTAATACAAGTATAAGAACAGTAAATACAGGAGAAGCTTTTAGAATTACTTCATTAAATGATAATAACCTTTCTTTGATGCCTAATGCAACACAAACAATCACTTGGAATGTAGCAGGAACTACTGGAAATGAAATTGATACACAAAATGTAAATATTTTTTTAATTCAAAATGGAGACTTTGATAATAGAATTTCTTTAGCCAGTAGGGTTCCAAATGATGGTTCTCATGATGTAGTAATTCCTAATGTTAGAGGAGAGCATAATAGAATTATGGTACAAGGTAGAGCAAATGTTTTCTTTGATATTTCTGATGCAGACTTTACAATTCTTGATGAATATTGTACACCACAATTTATAGCTGCAGATGATAGCTATGTTGGTATACGAGTTGTAATATTTGGACGAAATGGTGAAATTCAAAACTTTACAGAAACCAATAACTTATACCAGTATTCTGATTTTACGAATAATCCAGCAGTAGATATACAAAAGGTTAGAACAGTTCCTTTTAGATTTATTTTTAATGGTGATTTAACAGACAATCAAGTTGCTTATGTTTCAATAGATTATAATGAAGATGGAGATTTTGATGATCCATCAGAAACGCTATTAGTAGAAAATGAATTTGATTCAGAATCTGAATTAGTAGGGACATTAAGAATACCTGAAAATGTAACAAATGGAGTTAAGAGATTACGTATTACAACTGCATTAAGAGACGCGTCTATTTGTACTGAAGCGATAGAAGTAGAGGATTATTTAATTAATATAATTGATTTACAGGAATCTAAAGTCGCAAGTGTGAGTGCAGAAGAAAATCTAACGATTTATCCTATACCTGCTTCAAACTTTGTTACTGTCTCGACTACAAAAGGAGATATGCCATATAGTATTTATACGATTAATGGACAACAAATAAGAGCAGGTGTTATCACAAATAATAAAAGAGTTGATATCAGTAGCTTATCTAAAGGTTTGTATTTTATGAAATTTAGTGAAGGGTCAAAGACAATTACAAGAAAGTTTATAAAAGAGTAACTTTGATCTAAGAGTAAATAATAATTTAATCCCCATGAATTTTATTTATGGGGATATTTTTTGAAAAAAGAAATTACCCAAAATCTAATATTTTTATACCATTGATATTGTAACTGATTTTTTTTTCCTCGGCTAGTTTTTTTACAACTTTTGAAACTAGAGCCCTAGAGATATTGATGTCGAAAGCGATTTCGGTGAAAGAAAATCTTAGTCTTTTATTATTATTAATTACAAAAAAAGTTTTTAAATAATTAAAGACTTTTTGGTTAGCATTGAGAAATGCTAGGTTGTTATATGTCGAAATTAATGAGTTTATCATGTATTTAGACGAAGAAAGCATCACTGTTTTTAATTCGATGTAATGATTTGACCATTCTTCTATTAAATGATTATCGATAATTAATACCGTTGTGTTTGTTGTAAATTTTAAGCATAAATCATAATGTCTATATTTTGTAGAAAATATAAATAAAGAGGTTATTAAGTTTATTGTGTTTAGAGGATGTAAAAAAAATAATTGCCTGCCTTTTTTTAGATATATTTTAGCTTGACCATCTATAATAAAAAAAGTTTTTGAAGAATAATTAGCGGAGTTGATAATTTCTCCTTTTTTATATTTTTCATTTATAGAATGAGTATTTATTAAATTGTGTAATTCTTTATCAAAATGTAACATATTAGTTTTATATGAAAATAAATTGCTTAGTGAATCAAGATCGTATTAGAGTTCTTTTTCTTTGTAATGATTTTTTTAAGAGTTAGCTTTTTCAATAATTTAGAAGCAGTTTCTCTTCTTATATTTAAATCTTGACTGATTTGATGTAAAGAGATTTTAAATTCGTTTGTTTTTAATAGAGAAGCTTCTTTTTTTAAATAATCATAAATACGCTCATCAGTTGTTAGAGAAGTATAATTAATTAAACTCTCTGATAATTGATGAAAAAGAATAGAATTTGAATAGATAATATGTTCTTGTAATTCTTTAAACTGTTTACTCCATTCTAGAATTAATTTATTAGATACTTTTAATAAAGATACATCTTCAATAACCTGTACTATTAATGTCGTATTAGAATTGTTGAATAATGTAAAACCATTTGTAATAGATAAATGATTTTGATTTAAATAGCATAAAAAAAGTTCCTTGCCTTTATTTCTCAGGGTAATTTTAATCGTTCCAGATAATAAAAAATAAGTTTCTTCTCTAGAAACATCATAAGAGTAGTAAGTGTTCTTTCTAGGTTTTAACCTGTATAATTTAGCATTTGTATTAAGTAAGTGAATTAAATCTTTTGAAAAATGAAAATTGTCGAATGCTTTTTCCATGTTTTTCTTACAAAATTCTGCTTTCGAGTGATTAGATGCTATAACAAATTAGACTACGTGATCTAGGTCATTCTTTACAATGTGCTAATGAAAATGGTTTTTGATTAATTTGTTGTTTTTTAGTTATTTGTGTTTTTTGTGTGGATTATGGATTTACGATTTTTATCCGAAAAGAATAATTCCGAACAACCTTGAGGCTATTTATAGGACTTAATAGAAATGGATTTGGAAAATTGCTTTTAAATATAAAGCATGAAAGACATAGAAGAATTAAAGTATAGTTTAGAGTTAAAAAAAGCACTATTAAAATATGGAATAATAAAAGAGTATTCAGAAAATACGAATGTGTTTTTTGAAGACGAATATCAAAATGTTTGTTGTTTTATGATGAAAGGAGCAGTGAAAACATATATTAATGTAGATGAAGAAAAAATTATACTTTATGGAATTCATTCTGAAAAGCAAAAATTAACATTACTGAATCCATCAATAATCTATCATGAGAATAAAGAAAAATATAGTTGTGTCGCTACTGAAGATACAGTGATATTGAAAATGGATGTTTCTTTTATAAAATTATACATAGAAAAATATAATGAGCTAGACGAGATTTACATGAGAAGTTATGAGCAAAGCTTTGATTTGATGCTAAAAATATTGAAGTGTAAATTAAAATTAGACGCCAAAGAATTATTGTATACATATCTAAGAGAACGAATAGGTAAAGGAAACGAATTGTATATAAAGAGAAGTATAATAGTAGAGGACACAGGATTATCAAAAGCTACAATATCTAAAAATCTAAAGCTTCTGGAAGAAGAAAACCTAATAATTAGAAAACCTAAAAAGATTAAGTTTTTGTAAAAAGAACATGACTCTTCAATAAACAAGGATTAAGTATAATGAGTAGTTCTTTACTATGTTAAAATTTGCGCTATGAAAAATAATATTTTAAATCAATCAATCATAGATAAAGGTGTTATAAAAGAATATAAAAAAAATGAAACAATTATATCCAAAGGAGCATATAAGTACAGTACGGGTTTTGTTTTAGAAGGGACTATAAAAGCATATATAGAAGAAAAAAAGGCAAGTTTATTTCTTTATGACTTTGATGAAAATAAAAATAATGTGATACATTTTATGAATTTATTTCAAAATAAACGAATTCCTTTTTATTTAAGAGCAAGAACGGAAAGTACTATATTGTGGGTGTCTAACGAAGAGTTTCTAAAAAATGTTGAAATGAAACCTAAAGTTAGAGACATATATCATGCTAATTATTCACAAATGATAAATACTATTAGTAACTATAGTTTTAAATCATTAGAAAAAAGTGTGTGTAAATATTTAAAAGCAAAATCACTGTTGAATGTAGGTGTTAAGGTGATTATAGCCGAAATGGCATTGGATTTAAATGCATCACCAGTGTCAATTTCAAGAATTTTAAACTCTTTAGAAAAAGAGAAAAAGATTATAAAAGAGAAATCAATAATTAGATTAAATTGACCAATTTCCAGTTTTATAGCACATTATTTGTTATTGTGCTAATTATATTAGAATTACTATTAGGTATAATTTTATGTGTGAAAAATAAGAATAAGCCAATGTTATACCTTGGATTATTTATTTTTAGTTTTTCTTATAATGAACTTTTATTTGAATATTTAATAGAATTAGGAGTTCCTTTTAATTCTAATGTTTTTTTCTTACCAATACATACTTCTTTTTTTACAATTCCATTTTTTTTACTGTACGTTAATGAAGTAACGATTACTGAAATTAAAAATATTAGATATTTTTTCTTACCAGGGGCAATAGATTTGATCATTAATCTAATGATTTCATTATTGCTAGAAGAAACTAGGGGAGAGATTTTTAATAATGCTATTTATTACAAGTTACGAGTATTCATTCCTATTATTTTTGACCTGTCTATTTTTATGTATATCTATAAAGTGATCAAAAAACATTATGCAATTAGGAAGAAATATGTTGTAATTAATGATAAAGATGATGCAAAATGGGTGCAAAAAAAAATGAATATGTTCATCGCATTAGCAATTTTATTATTTGTTTTGACGGTTATATTTATCAAGGAAGCAAAAATGTTTTTGGTGATATCGATGAGTATTGAATTTGTAATTATATTTCAAATCTTTTTAAAAGGAATATTATATACGGATTTCAAGCCTCTAGAATTAGGAGATAGAATAGAAATAAAAGAAACTACAATTCCAGAAAGCTTATTGGTATTAGACGATACGATTGAAAGTGAATTATTGTACTTGAATAAAGATTTGACCATTGTAGAATTGTCTTCGAAATTAAATCTTCATGCAAAAGTTGTTTCAAATTATATTAACCTAACCTATAAAGTTAATTACAATACATACATAAACAAATTTAGAGTAAATAAAGCTATAGAATTAATTATAGATAATAGAAATGACCATTTAACAATAGATACTATAGGAGAAGAAAGTGGTTTTAAATCTAAAAGTGTTTTTTATACTGCATTTAAAAAAGAAACAGGATTAACACCTAAACAGTACAAGCAAAATAGAAAATAGTTTTCACTTATTTTTTCATCTTACCCTTCCTTTTTTGTGAAATAAATTATCATAGATGCGATAAGTGCATTATAATTTATTTGAGGTGATTTTTGCAACCTTTTGTTTTTTAACACAATTCTTTTTTGATATAATATTAATCGTGTTTTTTGAAGTAAACGTAAAATGATAAAGGTCATAAAAGAGGCTTGTATGTAGAAGACGGTAATTTTGAAGCAAAAAACACATAATGAATAGAAAAAATTATTTAAGTCTTATTCTTCTTCTTATAAGCGTATATGCAGGGTTAGGGCAATCTAACAACGTACAATATGGAGCATATAATATGCCTTATGTTAGGTACGAAGCTGATAAGGGGATTTATAATCAAGGAGCATTGCTAAAAGATGTTTCTTATGATCAAGCGCTAACACAATCAGAAGCATCTGAAAAAAAATATATAGAATTATCAGATAAAAACGCCTCTGTAAAATGGAAAGTAAATGAAAAATCTAAAGGGATGACTTTACGTTTTACTATGCCTGATTCTGAAGAAGGAAAAGGTTTGAATGGAAGCTTAGGTGTCTTTGTTAATGGTACAAAAGTAGGTGTGATTGATTTAACATCGTTTTATGCTTGGCAATATTTTGATAAATCACCAGGAGTAAAACGAGATCCAGTAAACGATCCAAAAACAGGAAACCCTCGAATGCGTTTTGACGAAGAACGTTTTGTTTTTAAAGATGAGTTGCAACCTGGAGATGAGTTAATGTTAGTTAAATCCAAAGATGATGGAATTCCATATGGAGTTGATTTTGTCGAATTAGAACCAATTCAAAGAAAAATTGAGAAACCCACAGGATTCGTTTCTGTAATGGATTCAAGATTTGGAGCAAAGCCTAATGATAATATTGATGATACAGAAGCTTTCATGAGTGCTATTAATACAGCAAAAAGAACAAAAACAGGAGTGTATATTCCAGAAGGTAAATTTTTATTAAGTAAAAATATTACGATTGATACAGATGGATTTGTGTTTCAAGGAGCAGGTATTTGGTATACACACTTACATTGGACGGGATATTCTGAGATGAATGCAAAAGGAGGAATTGATGGTCAAGGCTCTCAGGTGCGTGTGTCAGATTTTTATATGACGTCTAATTTGAATAATCGAGGAGGTGGATATAGAGCCTTTAATCAATATTGGGGAAAGAATTCGATTATCGAGAATGTATGGTTGTCTCATTTTTCAGTTGGATTCTGGACATCAGATGGATATGGTAAAAATGCATTAAATGTAGCTGATCATTTAACAATTAGAAATTGTCGTATCCGTAATACATATGCTGATGGTTGTAATTTTGCTAGAGGAGCCAGAAATTGTGTGCTTGAATATAGTAGTTTGAGAAATAATGGAGATGATGCAATGGCAACGGTTTCTCATCAACCCGAATTAGTAGGCCCATGTACTAATAATGTATTTAGATATAATACAGTAGAATTTGTTGCAAGGGCAGCTGGATTAGGAATATTTGGAGGAGAACAGCACGAAGCTCACCATTGTGTAATTAAAGATGTTTTTGCAGGGGCTGGTATTCGTGTTAACTCAACATTTCCAGCAGCTCCTTATGTAACCACTTCGACTATTAATATCCACGATATGAAGGTAGAGAGATGTGGAACGAGATATGGATTATGGGATAACAATATAGGTGCTATTAATTTATTGACTTGGCATTATGATGTAGTAAATGTTAATCTAAAAGATATAGAGATTGTAGATGCTCAAACAGACGCTATATTGGTAAGTAGAGCATCTGATAAAGCTAAAATGACATCTGTTTATTTAGAAAATATAGCTATAAATGGTACTGGAGTTGATAATTTCGGAGAAGGATGCGGTATTAAGATCGGAAGTAACCATAAAGGTTGGATTGGTATTGATAATATTACATTTGAGAGAATACAAATAGATGATATTTGCGAAAACGCAGCACAGTTTGAAATTAGATTGGGATCAAAAGCAGAAAAGTCTATAAATTTATCACCAGCAAAAATATCAATTGAAGAAGGAGAAGTGACGCAATTGCATGCAAAAGTATTTTCTTTGAATTCAAAGAAACAACAATTTACATGGTTTTCAAGTAATCCTAATATTGCTAAGATTGATCAAAACGGACTGTTGACTGGATTAAATCCAGGAAACACTACAATTACAGTAAAGCACCCAAATGGATTAAAAGCAATAAGTAATATTGAAGTACTCCTGAAAATCTCTCCAACTAATTTTTATAAAATTAAAAATAGGATTAACAATAGTTATTTGTATCAAGATGGAGGTAAAATCAAATATGGAACTTTAAAAGAAAATGATAATTATTATTGGAGTTTTTTAGAACTTCCAGATGGGAGTTTTGAAGTGAAAAATAAAAAGAATAATTTATATATGCATGTAGAAAGATTATTAGATCATGTAGAGTTAAATCGAAGTTGGCCTGTTTGGTTAAGTCGTCGATGGATTCTAGAAAAACAAGATGATCAGTGGTTTTGTATTAATAATGCATGGGTAGGGAAAAGAGCAAATATTGTTCGGGAAACAGGATACCTTCAATATGATAATAATCCACCAAGCACGAATTATGGAGCTCAATTTACGTTAGAAAAAGTAAATGTTTATCCTAATGATCTTGAAAAAATAAATATAACTAATGTACCACATGCATTAGAAACAGAGCATCCTAATGTCGGTGAAACTTATACCAATAATGTATATGCTTATCCAAATCCAACATCTGGAGTTTTTGAAATTTCGTTACCCACTTTAGCAAAAGAAGCTCAATTAGAAATCTATACAATTCAGTCACAATTAATCTCTTCTGAGATTTATAAAATAGATAAAGGAAAAATAAGAATGAATTTTGAAAATCAACCTAATGGAATTTACTTTTTAAAAGTCATTTTAGAAAAACCTATAGTAATAAAAGTTATTAAAAATTAATATAAAAACATATCGTGATCAATATTGATTTCCTGATGATTAGGTGATAAGGAATGAAACTTTTATTGATGAGGGTAAAAAGTGGGTGTAATAAAATAAATCTAGTATTTATTTTATTACACCCACTTTTTATAAATAAAAAAAGGCAATTCGAATTATTTATCATCTGTATAAAGATTTATAAAGTAATGCGAAACGATAAATTTACCTTTTGGAATTATAACTTTAGATGAGTGGAGGTTATATTAAAATAATACCCCGATCTTTTAATGAGGTAAAGTTAGTTTTTAGAAGTGACCTCAGGATATCTAAAAACTAGAAGATTCAATCAAAGAAATACAAAACAATTATAGAAACGAAAATAGAATGATTATTTTAGCCACTTATCTAAAATTGATTACCATTGACTGCAAAAAAAGCTAGTAAAGCAAAGAAAGAAACTCCTTTAATGAAACAATATAACAGTATTAAGGCTAAATACCCTGATGCATTGTTATTATTTAGAGTCGGAGATTTTTACGAAACTTTTGGTGAAGACGCAATAAGAACTGCTGGAATATTAAATATTGTATTAACCAAGCGAGGAGCAGGATCAGAATCCGAAACAGCTTTAGCAGGGTTTCCGCATCATTCGTTAAACACATATTTGCCTAAACTAGTAATGGCAGGCGAACGAGTAGCAATATGTGATCAATTAGAAGATCCTAAACAAACCAAAACAATTGTTAAGCGAGGAGTAACAGAATTAGTAACTCCAGGAGTAGCACTTAATGATGAGGTTTTACAAAGTAAAACTAATAACTTTTTATGTGCTATCCAGTACGGAAAAAAAGAATTAGGGATTGCTTTTTTAGATGTTTCTACAGGAGAGTTTTTAGCAACACAAGGAGATAAAGCATATATAGATAAGTTATTGCAGAATTTTAGTCCCAGCGAAATCTTAATTGTAAAACAGAAAAAACAGCTTTTTTATGAAGATTTTGGAGAAGATCATCATACTTTTTTATTAGAAGATTGGGTGTTTAAAGCAGATTATGCTTCAGAAACACTAAACAACCATTTTGGAACCAATTCATTAAAAGGATTTGGAGTAGATCATCTTAAAGAAGGAATTGTTGCAGCTGGAGTAATCTTACATTATTTAGGAGAAACGCAACATCACAAATTACAACATATTACTGCAATTCATCGTATTGCCGAAGATCAATATATATGGATGGATCGATTTACGATCCGAAACCTAGAACTATATCATAGTACTTCAAATAATGCAGTAACACTGTTGGATGTAATTGACAAAACGATATCTCCAATGGGAGGGCGTATGTTAAAAAGATGGCTGGCATTACCTTTAAAAAATGTTACAGCAATTTATAAAAGACATGAAATAGTTCAATATTTTTTAGATGAATCTGGATTACATCAAAAAATACAGCAGCATATAAAACAAATAGGAGATTTAGAACGACTAATCTCTAAAGTTGCTACAGGAAAAGTAAGTCCAAGAGAGGTTATTCAATTAAAAAACTCGTTAGAAGCTATTGTTCCTATAAAAGCACAAGCATTACAAAGTAATAATGAAGCTTTAAAAGTAATAGGAGATACATTACATGATTGTGAGTTATTAAGAGAGAAAATAAAAGCTACATTACATGAAGATGCTCCGGTAAATATTTTAAAAGGAAATACAGTTGCTTCAGGTGTATTAGAAGAATTAGATGAATTGCGTACAATCGCATTTTCAGGAAAAGATTACCTGAATAAGATGCTTGAACGTGAAATGGAGGCAACGGGTATTACATCCCTTAAAATAGCATCTAATAACGTGTTTGGTTATTATATAGAAGTTCGAAATACACATAAAGATAAAGTGCCAGAATCATGGATTCGAAAACAAACACTGGTAAGTGCAGAACGATATATTACAGAAGAACTAAAAGAATATGAAGCTAAAATATTAGGAGCCGAAGAGAAAATATTAGTCTTAGAACAACAAATTTTTTCAGATTTGATTGTTTGGATGAACGAATATATTAAACCGGTACAACTTAATGCAACCTTGATAGGACAATTGGATTGTTTGGGATCTTTTGCACAATTAGCTATAGAATATCAATATGTACGTCCTGTAATTGAAGATTCTTTTGATTTAGAAATTAAGAACGGAAGACATCCTGTAATAGAAAAACAATTGCCTATTGGACAAGAATATATAGCAAACGATGTATATCTTGATAGAGAGCGGCAACAAATGATTATGATTACGGGACCAAATATGAGTGGTAAGTCGGCGATATTAAGACAGACAGCTTTAATAGTATTACTTGCGCAAATGGGATGCTTTGTTCCTGCGGATAGCGCACGAATAGGAGTAGTTGATAAAATATTTACAAGAGTAGGAGCAAGTGATAATATTTCTATGGGAGAGTCTACTTTTATGGTAGAAATGAATGAAACAGCAAGTATTCTTAATAATATTTCTGATCGTAGCTTGGTTTTACTAGATGAGATAGGAAGGGGGACAAGTACTTATGATGGAATTTCAATAGCTTGGGCAATTAGTGAGTTTTTACATGAACACCCAGCTAGACCTAAAACATTATTTGCAACGCATTATCACGAACTAAATGAAATGCATGAAACATTTGGACGAATCAAAAATTATAATGTTTCAGTAAAAGAATTAAAAGATACAGTATTGTTTTTACGTAAACTTGTTCCTGGAGGTAGTGAGCATAGTTTTGGTATCCATGTAGCAAAAATGGCAGGAATGCCACAACAAGTACTTCATAGAGCAAATAAGATGCTTAAAAAGCTGGAGAAGTCTCATAGTAGTGAAGAGTTGACAGATAAAATTAAAAATGCGCAAAATGATGAAGAAATGCAATTGAGCTTTTTTAATTTGGACGATCCTATATTAACAGAAATAAAAGAAGAAATAATAGATATCGATATAGATACTTTGACACCAGTAGAAGCGTTGATGAAATTAAATGAGATTAAACGCGTGTTAATCAGGAGTAAAGAAATTAAATCGTAATTTTTTTGAAATTTTTTTCAAAAAAGCTTTGTAGAACGTAGAAATGTTCTATCTTTGCATCCGCAATCACAGCATTGCTCGTTCATACAAAGATTGCGAAAGTAGCTCAGGGGTAGAGCATCACCTTGCCAAGGTGGGGGTCGCGGGTTCAAATCCCGTCTTTCGCTCTGAGTACGCACCATGCTGAAGTGGTGGAATTGGTAGACACGTTGGACTTAAAATCCAATGACCATTAGGTCGTGCGGGTTCAAGTCCCG
>CANMKX010000050.1 GCA_947498595.1 uncultured Aquimarina sp. | reverse complement strand
CCTTCTATTTCGCAAAACCCTACAGTAGGAACTCCTTTTGTAGATGGAATGACCGTTACCTTTACTGCTACAGATACATCTGGGAATTCAGTTAATTGTTCTATCATTATTACTGCTAATCCAGATACTGTCGATCCTGTAATCACATGTCCTACTAATCAAACTCTGGACTGTAATACTCTTTTACCTGATTATACTTCATTAGTAACTGCTACAGATGATATTGATACAGATGTAACGATTTCTCAAAATCCTATTCCGGGTACTACTTTTACCGATGGAATGACCGTTACTTTTACTGCTACGGATGATGCAGGAAATGACAGTCAATGTACTATCACTATCAATCAAAATACGGACTCTATAGATCCTACAATTACATGTATTGCAAATCAAACTTTGTCTATTGGGGATACCATTCCTGATTATACCACTATGATTACTGCAACTGATAATTGTGATGCCAATCCTTCTATTTCGCAAAACCCTACAGTAGGAGCTCCTTTTGTAGATGGAATGACGATTACCTTTACCGCTATAGATACATCTGGAAATTCAGTTACTTGTTCTATAATTATTACTGCTAATCCAGATACTGTCGATCCTGTAATCACATGTCCTGCTAATCAAACTCTGGACTGTAATATTCTTTTACCTGATTATACCTCATTAGTAACTGCTACAGATGATATCGATACAGATGTAACGATTTCTCAAAACCCTATTCCGGGTACTACTTTTACCGATGGAATGACCGTTACTTTTACTGCTACGGATGATGCAGGAAACGACAGTCAATGTACTATCACTATCAATCAAAATACGGACTCTATAGATCCTACAATTACATGTATTGCAAATCAAACTTTGTCTATTGGGAATACCATTCCTGATTATACCTCTATCATTACTGCAACTGATAATTGTGATGCCAATCCTTCTATTTCGCAAAACCCTACAGTAGGAACTCCTTTTGTAGATGGAATGACCGTTACCTTTACTGCTACGGATACTACAGGGAATTCAGTTAATTGTTCTATCATTATTACTGCTAATCCAGATACTGTCGATCCTGTAATCACATGTCCTACTAATCAAACTCTGGACTGTAATACTCTTTTACCTGATTATACTTCATTAGTAACTGCTACAGATGATATTGATACTGATGTTACGATTTCTCAAAATCCTATTCCGGGTACTACCTTTACCGATGGAATGACCGTTACTTTTACTGCTACGGATGATGCAGGAAATGACAGTCAATGTACTATCACTATCAATCAAAATACGGACTCTATAGATCCTACAATTACATGTATCGCAAATCAAACTTTGTCTATTGGGGATACCATTCCTGATTATACCTCTATGATTACTGCAACTGATAATTGTGATGCCAATCCTTCTATTTCGCAAAACCCTACAGTAGGAACTCCTTTTGTAGATGGAATGACCGTTACCTTTACTGCTACAGATACTACAGGGAATTCAGTTAATTGTTCTATCATTATTACTGCTAATTCTGATACTGAAGCTCCTACAATCATATGTCCTGCTGATCAAAATGAGCCTTGCGATATTCTTATCTTTCCAGATTATACAAATCTTGTATCTGTTACAGATAATACTGACTCAGCTCCTTTAATCACTCAAGATCCTCCAGCAGGGTCACCTTTTATCAATAATAGAACAATTATTATTACTGCTACAGACAATGATAATAATAGTAGTAGTTGTTCATTTATTGTTACTAAAGAAATTATCAATATCAATGCAGGAGAGGACGAAGAAATTCAAACTGGTCAAGAGGTATTATTAGATGCTACTATATCTGGAATTGGATCTGTCCAATGGTTTCCATCTACTGGACTTGATAACCCAACAATTTTAACACCAACTGCAGCCCCTGTTGTTACAACAACATATACTGTTGTATTTACATCTATTGATGGCTGTACAAGTCAAGATACAGTTACGGTTACTGTAATCCCAACATTAGAAGAGGAATCTCAGTATGGAATTTCACCAAATAACGATGGAATTCATGATACTTGGATTATTAAAGGTATAGAGAACTATCCTATGAACGAAGTTTCAATCTATAATCGTTGGGGTGATTTAGTCTATAAAATAGATGGTTATAATAATACTTCTAGAGTATTTAATGGTGTTGCTAATAAAGCAACAAATCTTGGTGCGGGGAAACTTCCTAATGGAACTTATTTCTTTGATATCAAAATTAATTCACCACATACACTACCTAAGTTAAGAGGGTTCATAGTCATTAAACGATAAATCATGTACAAATCATTATTCATACTTTTAATTATTGTCATTCTTCAAATGAATTCTCAATTCGTTTGGAGTCAACAAACTCCTACTTTTTCTAATTATAATTATAATACAGTTTTAATAAACCCTGCACATTCTGGTTATTATAAAGATTTAGATATCTCTTTATTTAGTCGAGGGTATTTTAATCCTACCGATGGTAGTCCTCGAAATATTGGTGTTACTATAAATGCTCCTTTGCGTTCAAAAAATGTAGGTTTAAGCGGAAGTGTTTTAAGCGATCAAATTGGTGTTACTAATACAACGCAGGTATCTCTTTCATATGCTTATAAAATTAGATTTGATGATAATTATCGCAGACCAATCTGGTGGGCATATAATCCACACATTCTCTCTTTTGGTATAACAGGTGGTCTTTTATCTTATAACGATAATTTATTAGATTTAGGTATTACTGATGATCCTGAGTTTCAAAATAACATCAATGCTTTAATCCCAACAGTAGGAATAGGAGCTTTGTATAATCAAAATCGAGTTTATGTAGGTATTGCTGCTCCTAATATTTTAGGTACGACTTTGGCATCTGATGATAGTATAGAATTAGATCAAGTATATTATGCGTATGGAGGTATTCGCTTTTTTGCTACTCGTTTTGAAAAGCTATTATTTAATCCTAGCATCTTTTTTAAATATACTGATGGGGCTCCATTGCAAGTCGATTTTAATACGACTATGAATTATAATAATAAGATAACATTAGGTATAGGGTATAGAACTAGCGCTGCTATTAATTGTCTTATAGGTTTTAACTTATCTAATAATATTCGTTTTGTATATCAATATAATCAAGCATTAAGAGATTCTCCTTTAACAAATACACATGGCATTATTTTAAGTTATCGTTTAGGTGATGGTTTCAAAAATTAAAAAAAGAAGGTCGATTAAATTAATTAATCGACCTTTTTTTAAAAACTTATTTAAAGTATTATTTCAATTCAAAAATAATATGGATTTCTGTACGTATTGTCAATTCTCCTGGAGCAATTGTTGGCCCACTACTTTCTGCTTGAGCAGACATAGCCATCATTTTCCCTCTCATTGGCATTGGTCTCGAAACAGAATTTTGTTCATTTATTTGTAATGCTTTTCCTATAGATTGTCCTAGTACTGAAGTATATTCTTCTGCTTTACGTTTAGCATTAGCTACAGCTTTCTTTCTAGCTTCAATTTCTAATGATTCTATTTTTGAAGATGTAAATTGTACTCCGTCAATTCTATTAATACCTGATGCTAATAAACCTCCCATTATTTTATCATAATCTCCTAATTTTCGGATCTTAATACGCATGGTTTGATTTGCTGTATAATTATATTTTTTAGTATTATAATTATAATTTTTATTCAGGTTAACATATTCTGTACGAACATCTTTTTCTTTTATCCCAGCATCTTTACAGTACTTAATCACTGTAGAAACTGCTTTATCATTAGCATTCTTTACATCTAGAGCTTCGCTTCCTTGATTTTCTACTCGTACTGTAACTATAGCTCCGTCTGGCACTACTGTAACAACACCTTCGCCAGTTACATTAATACTATTTGGATTTGCATGTTGTGCTTGTGTCGTCATACCGATTAGGATTGTGGCAATTAATAAGATTTTTTTCATTATGTTTAATTTATGTGATTTTATAATCTAGGTTATTCTTGTCAATTAAAAGCCTTTCAATAGTTGTGCCATTTATAATTTACCTTGACGTTGCATTACAAATAGAATTGCTATCGGTATTGCTAATAATACTACAAACAGCAAATTAGCTTCTATTATCCAAGGTGCTAAAATTAATGTAATTATATATCCTCCTACTGCACCTCCAAAATGTGCATCGTGTCCAATATTCCCTACTCTGTTTTTCATTCCAAAAATAGAATACAATAAATATCCTACACCAAAAATATACGCTGGAATAGGTATTGGTATAATTAATAATCCCATACTACTTGTTGGTTCAAATAAGATTGCTGCGTAAATAATACCAGAAACAGCACCACTTGCTCCTACAGCACTATAATGATATTCGTCTTTATGAAAATACATTGAAAACAAGCTTCCTAAAACTAAACTTCCAAAATAAATAATTAAAAAATGTATACTCCCTGCATAACTAATTACTTTAGGAGCAAAAAAATATAATGTAAGCATATTAAAAAACAAATGCATCTCGTCTGCATGTAAAAAACCAGAAGTAAGTACGCGTACTTGTTCTCCTCTACGTATACCTCCTATATTAAATTTATATCGCTCAAAAAAAGAGAAATCCTTAAATCCTTTGAAAGAGAAGATCACATTTGCTGCAATGATTAATATCATCACCATATTTAGGTTCATCATATACTTTGTAATTTTAGAATATCAAATATACCATATATTCAAAATCATATAACGTTCGTTTTAGTATTTATTATCTCTCTTTTAAAATTGTGTTGAATTAAAAAACTCTTGCTTTTTAAGATTTTCTATTAGTATCACTAATAAAAAACATCTTATTTTTGCGTATCAAATCATCAAGTAATATGCAATTACTCATTTATCGATTGGTATATCCTATTTTATGGATTATTTCAAAATTACCATGGACTTTATTTTATGGATTCTCTACTGCTGTATACATTTTGGTATATCGTATCATTGGTTATCGTAAAAAAGTAGTAACCGAAAACCTTACGTTGGTCTTTCCTGAAAAATCTGATAAGGAGATACAGCTAATTCGTAAACAGTTTTATAAACATATGTGTGATATGTTTCTTGAAATGATAAAATCAATGTCTATTTCTAATGAAGAATTGTCTAAACGTTTTAAGATTTCTAATATTGAAGAATTAAAGGCTTTAGAAGCTAAAAACAAAAGTATTGTTTTATTATTAGGACATTATGCTAGTTATGAATGGGCTATTGTTACACAATTATTGATTAGTACTCCTTCTATTGGTATTTACAAGCAAGTAAAAAATAAGCATTTTGATCGTTTGGTTAAACGTATTCGTGCTCGTTATAATACTAAGTTAGTAACCAATCATCATGCAATGAAAGAGATAAGTCTTAATGAAAAGAATGGAAACATCCATGTATATGGTATGGTTTCTGATCAATCTCCAAGATTGAAAAAAGCATTGTACTGGACTGATTTTATGGGAATAAAAGTCCCTGCTTTTCTAGGTGGTGAAGTTTTAGCTAAGCGATTTGATTTAGCTGTATCGTATTTGCATGTAGAAAAGAAAAAACGTGGACATTATGAAGCTAAATTCATTACAATTACTGAAAATGCTGGAGAATGTGATGATTATTTTGTTGTCAAAAAATATTTAAGCCTTCTTGAAGAGCAAATCAAAAAAGAACCTCAATATTATTTATGGACACATAAACGATGGAAGCATCGTAATTCAACGCCTCCAAAAGGAGCTACAATTGATTAACAACTTTTATATCTCTTAATATTTTCTATAATTCATCGAAATAAAATTTCGATGAATTTGAATGTATTTTATCTTTTTAGTTTGCTGTATTTAAAACATAAATGCTATTATCTTTATTTGTTTTATCTACTCGTTCATTCATTAGTTTAAATTGGTGCTTCTCTAATAACTTTTTTGAAGCATCGTTATTTTTATGAGTAAAAGCTTCTATTGTTACAAATTTCATTTCTTTAATTCCATATTGTAATACTGCTTTTAAGGCTTCACTCATAATTCCTTTTTGATGAAATTTTGTTCCTAAATCATATCCTACTTCTGCTGTTAACATATCTTCAGAATAATTCCATAAACAAATAGTTCCTATCAATTTTTCGGGAAATTCTTTTAGACAAATGCTCCAATATATTCGTTTTTGTTCTGCAACTCCTTCATTTATCATCTGTATAAATTCAATTGCTTCTTCATGTGTTTTCGTTAACGGACGCTTACTATATTTATTAACTATAGCATCTGATCTTAAATAACATATCTCAGCTACATCAGAGTTTTTTAATGCTCTTAGTATTAAACGTTCTGTTACTATTGTAGGAAATGGTTTTATAATGTCAGGCATTTTTTTATTGATTGTTTAAATTTATAAAAAAACCGCTTGATTAATTGCTACTTAATCTAAAGTTCAAAAAAGACTTATACCTTTTTTAGTACAAATAACACATATTATTCTTAAACATTAAAAATATCTTCCTTAATCGAATATACCATTTAGCTTATACTAATTTCATTATATCTTTTCAATATTCTTTCTATTTTATTCTTACGTCTAAATCTACAGTTTAATTCTTCATGTAATTTAAGTTCTTTTTTTAATGAATTAATTCCTTTACGTACGTTTTCAAAATCAAACTCCCCGTCGTACACTAATTCTTTAAAGTCAATTGATGTCAATTCAAAATATAAAAAAACATATTTTAATTCTTCTTCGGTCATTTTAATTCGAGAATTACCACTTGGAAGTATTTTTATATTTATATAATCAAAATATATTTCCTTTTGTGCATTTTTTGAGAGTTTAAAACTTTTTTTTCCTTTAATCTTATTTCTTTCAGATGTAGTTTCAATAAAACCTTTATCTAACAATATTTTTTCTAATCTTAAATCTGCTATAAATTCTCTCATTATATTTTTATTTCAACTGTTATACCTAATAGTTACCGTTACCTCATACACATAACCACTTTTTTTCATTAAAATACACTTCTATTTTAATAAAAACATCATTATAAAAATCTTCCCGGAATGAATACTTTGTTGACTTGTAATAATTACTTGAAAAACGTTAATTTCTATCGTTATTTCATTTTTTAAGTTGATTCTTTTCTAGTATTCTTCAGAAATTTCACTTAATCAAAACTAAATAATTATCATTTTTAAGTTCTAGTTTAATGCTGTGTTCAACCCATAAGTGCAACACACATATTTTTTAGAACTTCAATCGGGTTATTGTAATTAAACTTTCTAATAGGTCCGTAATTTAGTAATAATTCTACTTCTTTAATTCTTTGATTAGATATTTTGTTAAAATCCGTTTTCTTTGGAAAAAATCGTCTTATAACACCTATTCTATTTTCTATAGTTCCCTTATCTTGTGAAGTATAAGGTCTTGTAAAGTATGTTTTTACTTTCAGGTCATTAGCTATTTTATAATGGTATGCAAATTCTTTTCCATTATCAAAGGTGATTGTTTTTATCCATGAACTACTAAAATTAGATAAGCGTTTACTCATTTTTTGATAGACCTCTTGTTCACTTTTACCTCTTAGAGGTTCTAACATAGTTACTAATGTTGCTCTATCTGTCATAACCAATAAAGCAGACTTGTGATTACTTCCCATCATAAGGTTTACTTCGATATCTCCTATACGTTTGCGTTGAGATACCACTTCTGGTCGTTTCTCTATGGAAACTCTATTAATTATTGTTCCTCGATTGTCTTTTAGGTTACTTCGCTTTTGCCTTCTGCCAGTATAACGAAGATGTTTATGAAGGTTTTTATATTGCTTATGTTTACGATGATCACTATGTTTTGCAGTCCATATCCACTTGTAAATAGTTTCGTGACTAACCCATAACTCTCCTTGTTTTGATGATCGTTTAGAAATGAGTTCTGGACTCCACTTTTCAACTTCTAATAATCTAGCTATACGTTCTTTTAATGCTTATGTTAAAAAAATAGATTTAGTCTTGTTAAAATGCCTTTGTGATGTTTTTCGCTGAGCATGTTCTGCTATGTATTTGTTAGCTGTTTGTCCTCTTGTAGGAATGTTTCGTTTTAACTCACGAGAGATAGTCCTCCGATGAACACACAACTCTATAGCTATTTGAGTTTGTGTAAAACCGACTTGTAAAAGACTTTGAATTTGATACCTTTGAGACAAGGTTAACTGTTTGTAATGTTTCATGCAAGATCAATATAAATATTGAGCCTAAAATACTTGGGGCTAGCCCCAAGTATTTTAAATATTCATGTTGCACTTATAACTTGAATTTAGAATTTATAAAAAAGAAATGCTCTTTTAATTAGTAATAGCAACTTTGCTTTTTCATAAAAAAACCTCAATCTTTTTAAGGATCAAGGTTTTTCTTAATTTTTATTACTTGATTTTATTAAATCCCAGCTATTTCTTTTAACACGTTAATAGTATCACTTGCTAAATTGTCTGCCTTTTCTTGACTCAAAGCTTCTGTATATATTCTAATAATTGGTTCTGTATTACTTTTTCTTAAATGCACCCAACTTTCAGTAAAATCTACTTTCACTCCATCAACTGTACTAACCTCTTCTGATTCATACTTTTTATGAAAGCTTTTTAAAATTCCATCTACATCTAACGCTGGTGTAAGTTGAATTTTATTTTTACTCATGAAATATGATGGATAGCTAGCTTTTAATGCACTAACAGTCATCTTTTTTTCAGCCAAATATGTCAAGAACAATGCGATTCCAACTAATGAATCTCTTCCATAGTGAGATGCTGGATAAATGATTCCTCCGTTACCTTCTCCACCAATAATTGCATTATTAGCTTTCATTTTTTCCACAACATTTACTTCTCCTACTGCACTAGCTTCATAAATACCATTATGTTTATTCGTTATATCTCTTAAGGCTCTACTAGATGAAAGGTTTGATACTGTATTTCCTGGTGTTTTACTCAACACATAATCTGCACAAGCAACAAGTGTATATTCTTCTCCAAACATCTCTCCTGTCTCATCTATAAACGCCAATCGATCTACATCAGGATCTACTACGATTCCAAAATCTGCTTTTTCTTTTACAACTAATTCTGATAAATCAGTAAGGTGTTCTTTTAATGGTTCTGGATTGTGTGGAAATTGACCATTAGGTGTACAATATAACGCTATAGTTTCTACTCCTAATTTTTCTAATAATGCAGGAACGGCTATACCTCCTGTAGAATTAACTCCGTCTACTACAACTTTAAATCCAGCTTTCTTTATCTTTTCTGCATCAACCAATGGTAGTTTTAAAACCTCATCAACATGGATGTCTATATAATCTGTTTTAGTAATAATACTTCCTAGATCATCAACTTCTGCAAATGAAAAATCATCTTGCTCGGCCATTTTTAAAATTTCAGCTCCATTGGCTCCATTTAAAAACTCTCCTTTATGATTTAATAACTTTAATGCATTCCATTGCTTTGGATTATGACTTGCTGTAAGAATAATTCCCCCATCCGCTTTTTCTAATGGTACAGCTACTTCAACTGTAGGTGTTGTTGACAAATCAAGGTCTACTACATGAATTCCTAATCCTACAAGACTATTCATCACTAATTGTTGTATCATAGATCCAGATATTCTTGCATCTCTACCTACTACAACTACTGGGTGTTCTTTTTTATATTCTTTTTTAAGCCAACTTCCATAAGCTGAAGCAAATTTTACCGCATCTATAGGTGTTAAATTATCTCCTACGCTTCCTCCTATAGTACCACGTATTCCTGATATTGATTTGATTAATGTCATATTCTATTGTTAGATAATACATTTTCTGTAATAAAAAATGCATCACAAATATACGAGCTACATCTTGCTATTACTACATCTTCTTTAAATTTCCTATAAAAACTGTACAACAAAAAGTAAAAATTGTAAATTGACCTAATGAATTTTTTAGCTCATATTTACCTTTCTGGTACAGATCAAGAACTCAAACTTGGTAATTTTATTGCTGATGCTGTAAAAGGAAAAAAATACCAACATTTTCCTTTAAGAATTCAGCAAGGTATTATATTACATCGTGCCATTGATTTTTATACTGACACACACCCAATAGTCAAGCAAAGTACTGCACGATTGTTTCCTAAATATGGGCACTATAGCGGTGTAATCGTTGATATACTCTACGATCATTATTTGGCTGCTAATTGGAGTGACTATTCTGATATACCTTTAGATCAGTATGTTTCTGATTTTTATAATTTATTAGAATCTCATTTTGATATCTTACCAAAACGCATTCAAAACTTTATGCCATATATGCTTCAAGATAATTGGTTATTAAGTTATGCTACAATTCCAGGAATTGGTAAAATTCTATATCAGATGAATCATCGTACTAAAAACAAATCTCGTATGGATCTTGCTGTTAACGAACTTAAAGAATTCTATTCTGAATTTGAAAACGAGTTTCGCGCCTTTTTTATTCAATTACAAGATTTCACTTTAAATAAAATCAAAACTTTATAATAATTCCCTAATGAAAAGATTATTTATACTCTTTAGTTTTTCTTTACTTCTATTGTCATGTAAATCCGAAGTTACTCCTAAAAATGTAATTATAGAAAAACCTCACACAACTAAAAAACGTGGTTTAATTACTAAAAAAGCAATGGTAGTTTCTGCTCGTGCTGAAGCTTCAAAAATTGGTAAAGAGATCATGCTACAAGGCGGTAATGCTTTTGATGCAATGGTTGGTACAGAAATGGCTTTAGCAGTTGCTTTTCCTTTTGCAGGGAATTTAGGTGGCGGTGGTTTTATGGTATATCGTACCAATAATGGAGAAATTGGTGCTTTAGATTACAGAGAAAAAGCTCCACTTGCTGCTACTAAAGATATGTATTTGGACAAAGAGGGTAATGTTCTTCCTTATAAAAGTCAAGTTGGCGCTATGGCTGTAGGGATACCGGGGACTGTAGCTGGTATTTTTGCTGCACACAAAAAATTTGGATCTCTTCCTATTGAACAAATTCTTCGTCCAGTAGTTAATCTTGCTAAAAAAGGATACATTGTAACAACAAAACAAGCCAAGCGTTTTGAAAAATATCATACTATTTTTACTAAAGTTAATCAAGATACTGTCCTTTATTCTACTCCATTTAAAGCTAATGATACGGTTATAAATATAGGACTTGCTAGAACACTAGAACGCATCATTCAAAATGGAAAAGATGAGTTTTATAAAGGTGCAACTGCACAAAAAATGGTTTCATATTTACAAGAAAAAGGAGGAATTATTACTCTAGAAGATTTAGCAAAATATGAAGCTAAATGGCGTACTCCAGTAACTTTTAAATATAAAAATTTAAATATTATTTCGATGTCTCCTCCTTCAAGTGGTGGAGTTTGTTTGGCGCAAATCATGAAATCTATTGAGCCTTTTGATATCAAACAATATGGTCATAATAGTCAAAAAACAATTCAAATAATAACAGAAGCAGAACGTAGAGCGTACGCAGATCGTAGTTTTTACCTAGGTGATCCTGACTTTGTTAATATTCCGTTAAACACCTTGATTAGCGCTAAATATTTAAATAATCGTATGGATACTTTTAATTTTGAAAAGGCTACTCCATCTAGTGAAATGTCTTATGGAGATTTACCTGGTTATGAAAGCGATGATACTACTCATTATTCTATTGTTGATCAATATGGAAATGCTATAGCTGTTACTACAACTCTTAATGGTGCTTATGGTTCAAAATTATATGTAGATGAATTAGGGTTTTTCTTAAATAATGAAATGGATGATTTTAGCGCTAAACCTGGAGTTCCAAATATGTTCGGATTAATAGGTGCTGAAGCAAATGCTATTGCTCCTGAAAAACGTATGTTAAGTTCTATGACTCCTACATTAGTAGAAAAAGATGGTAAGTTCTGGATGACAGTAGGAACTCCCGGAGGTTCTACTATTATTACTTCTGTTCTACAAACTATTTTAAATGTAACAGAATTTGATATGGGAATGCAAGAAGCTGTTAATGCTCCTAGATTTCATCATCAATGGTTGCCTGATGTGATTACTTTTGAACCTAATGCTTTTGATACTAAAATGCTTGATAGTTTACAGCTAAAAGGATATCACATCAATCAACAAAAATCTCGTATTATTGGTAAAGTTGATGGTATTTTAGTGTTACCTGACGGTACTCTAGAAGGTGGTGCTGACAAACGTGGTGATGATACTGCTATAGGTTTCTAAGTACTGATATAAAAATATCCCTGAATGTATCATTCAGATAAAGAAAGTATGCATCGTTCACAATATTTTTACTAATTGTTTTCGATGCTTATTTTTATTATACATATAATTATTAGAGGGTTTTAATTAAAAAAAACACTAATTTAGATTGAAAGATTCTTTTTATTAATATGTAATACCAAATGAACATTAAAATGATTCCTAAACTTATTTCGACCTACTTTTTTGGTATACTTATTGTCTAATTTTCTTAAAAAAATATATGAATAAGTATTATATTATTTTTGGAGTTGTTACATTGTTTATCTTTCTTCTTTACTTTTTCAAGGCTCCTTTATCTTTGATACGTCAATTCAAAAAGAAGCAAGATGTTACTTCTATTCTGAATATTTATGAGAATGATGTATCAAATCGTTTGGATACTAATTTTAAATCTACAGGAATTACTATTGATCAATTTCAATTAAGTTTGATAGCTTATAAAGAAGAACGTCTACTTGAAGTGTATATTCGTAGTACATATCAAGAACCTTGGAAACTTTTAAAAACATATCCTTTTACTGGTTTTAGTGGTCAATTGGGTCCTAAGTTAAAAGAAGGGGATCGACAAATTCCTGAAGGGATTTATCAAATAGAATCTTTAAACCCTAACAGTGCTTATCATCTATCTTTAAGGGTGAACTATCCCAATACTTTTGATATTGAAATGGGTACTCTTGACCATAGAACTGATTTAGGTAGTGATATTATGATTCATGGCAAAAATGTCACTATTGGTTGTATTCCTATTGGAGATAAAAATATTGAAGAACTTTTTGTATTAGCTGCAAAATGTACTAATAAAAATAAAATCTCTTTACTAATTACTCCTTGGGATTTCAAACAAAAAGAAGAGTACCCTAAAATTCAGCATATAGATTGGGAAATTGAATTATACCAAAACATTAAAAATGAATTAAATAAATATACTCCTTTATTATAATGTTTTAAAGAATCATCAAACAGTTATAGTTCTAAATAAGTTGTTCTACTCAATAATTCATTCTGCTATTTTTATTTTATTAAGAGCTTCACATAATTCTATATTTTTTTGAGTTCCGCTTTTTCTTTTTTCACTTGAGTTAAAGTCGGTCGCAATAAAATGGGTACAATTTTCTATTGCGTACTTATCTCTTAAAATATCATTTTCAAAACCACCTATAATTTTCCAATGATTTACTTTTGTACGATATTTATCAGGAAGATACCTAGGTTTTTCTCCTATATGTAAAACACTTACGTTATGTGATTCATTTTTTAAATACTCCATTATTAAAGTATCTACTCCTCTGAAATCACAAACAATAAATTCGATATTATTTTCTTTGATCAATCGTTTAACAGGTTTTAAGTATAAAGTTTCAAAGTCATCGTGTCGGCTTCCCCAAATTAGAACTGCTTAAATTTCTAAAGGTTCAATATAGTTATTCTTTCCCAATTTTAATTTAGC
>CANMKX010000049.1 GCA_947498595.1 uncultured Aquimarina sp. | reverse complement strand
AAAAATCATCTATAGAACAAAATATTTCAGTAATTTTATCTTTAGAAATCATAAGCAGAGTAATTTTAGTTGATTGATATTCAGTATTTTACTGAATATTCTGCTTTTTCCATACTATAAAATCAGATTTCTTACATCGAATTCAGGTTATAAAACTAAAATGTTTTTATCACTTACCTTTGTTACTCAACATAGGTAAATGATCTTTTTAGAAAAATACTATAAGTCAATTTTAATCTGGCTACTATACTTTGTTTTATTAGTAGCTTTATTCAATTACAAAACAGGGAAACTACCTCTGGTATTTTTTTCTTGGTTTGTGCATTTTGCAATAGTATATTTGAATATAAAAATTTTAATTCCTAAACTATTTTTAAAAGGAAAATATGTACTCTATTTCTTTTTAATACTATTTCTAATTATTGGTTTTCTAATAATATTTCAAGAATTAACGCGATATTCTTCAAAAAAAAGCACTCTTTTAGAAGCTATATTGAACAACAACCTTTCACTCAAAAAAATATTAAGTTTTATTACTAATCGTCCTTCAATTATAACAATACTTATATTCATTATTTCTTCTTTTATATATGTATATGATGAAAATATAAAAGCCAAAGAAAAAAACTTAACCTTAGTCAATCTCAATATGACTAATGAACTTCGTTTTTTAAAATCTCAAATTAATCCTCATTTTTTATTTAACACTCTTAACAATATTTATTCGATCATATTACAAGATTCTGAAAAAGGTGCGAATAGCGTTGTTAAACTTTCTGAAATGTTACGTTTTATATTATATGATTTAGAAAAAGAGAAAATAAATATTTCTGATGAAATTACTTATATTGAGAATTATATATCACTACAATCATTAAAAGATGATAGTATCATTAGTAACCTCATTTTTAACCATTATATCGAGGTTGATAATAAAATTGAACCCATGCTATTCCTTCCTTTTATTGAAAATAGTTTTAAGCATAGTAACATAGGATTATCTCATAATAGCTCAATAGTTATTACTATTAGAAGTGATAAGAATAATGTCTTTTTTAGTATAAAAAACACTTTTGACAAAAAATCTATTTATAAAAGAAGTAAATTAGGAGGTATCGGAAATGAAAATGTAAAAAAAAGATTAGATATATTATATCCATCTTGTCACACATTAATAATTAATCACTGTAGAAATGAATATGAAGTAAAAATAACATTATATCTCAAAAATGTATAACTGTGTAATCATAGACGATGAGCAACCTGCTCGATTTTTAGTAGCTTCATTTGTTGAAAAAATTCCTGTGCTCAAAAATATTGGTGAATTTAAAGGTCCTTTATCAGCTTTAGAATTATTACAAAATAAAGATGTCGATATTTTATTTTTAGATATTCAAATGGCTGAACTTTCAGGAATAGATTTTTTAAAAGGCTTACATTATAGTCCTAAGGTCATAATCACTTCAGCTTATCAAGAATATGCTATTGAAGGCTATCAACTTGATGTTGTTGATTATTTACTAAAGCCTTTTACATTTCAACGTTTTTTAAAAGCAGTTGATAAAGCAATTCAATTAATCCAATTTCAAAAACCTACTTTAATTCAAAGTACAGAAATTATTAAGAACAATAATGATGCTGTTATAATTCTTATTAGTAACCATAAAATCCATCGTGTTCCTATTTCAACTATTTTATATATAGAAAGTTTAGGTGAATATGTTTCTTATTTCTTGAAAGGAGGCGAACGCTTAATTGTATTAAATTCTTTAAAAAAAGTTGAAAAAGAACTAATTATACACCAGTTTATACGTATACATCGTTCTTATATAGTTCCCATACATCTAATCCAAACTTTAGAGGGAAATAAATTAAAAGTTGGTGATCTATATTTGCCTATTGGTAGAAGTTATAAAGAGCAATTAATGAAAATAGCTTTTAATCGATAAGTATTATAACTGATTTGTACTAAATTTAAAATATTATATTACTTTACAGAGATCAAAATACAATATTTATCTACATATAGTTTGTCATAATTTTTATCAAAAACTATCTTCGCGCCATGTGGATGTATTTAGGATTATTAGCTGCTTTATTTTTAGGATTACATAATTTATGTAAAAAGCATGCTGTTAGAGGAAACGAAGTTTTTCCGGTATTATTAGGAACAATTTCGACTGGCTTTTTACTGTTATTGCCACTTTATCTTGGCTCAATTTTTTATCCAGAATTGCTTACAGATTATGGTTTATTTATTCAAAAAATCTCGTGGGAATATCATGGTTACATCATTATAAAATCCTTTATAATGGCTTCATCTTGGGTGCTCGCCTATCAAGCTTTAAAACATTTACCAATAACTATTGTAACCCCAATACGATCTGCTGGTCCATTTTTTACTTTTATAGGCGCTATTTTAATCTATCAAGAACGCCCTAATTTTTTACAATGGATTGGTTTTTTTCTTATTATTTTATCTGTTTTACTTTATTCTCGAATTGGAAAAAAAGAAGGTATAAATTTTAAACGGAATAAATGGATTTTTGCCATCATTGGTGCGACATTTCTGGGAGCTTCCAGTGGCTTATATGATAAATTTTTAATTCAGCGATTGAGTTTAATGCCGCAAACATTACAATTTTGGTTTTGTTTCTATACCACTATTATCTTATTGATCATTGTTTTAATTACATGGCTTCCTAAAGCAGACAAACGAAACTCTTTCACTTTTCGTTGGACGATACCTGCCGTAGGTATTTTATTGCAAGCTGCTGATTATTTTTATTTTAAGGCCTTACAAGATCCTGAAGCATTAATCATGCTATTATCTGCTATAAAACGTAGTCAAATATTGATAGCTGTTGTTATCGGAGGTTTGATATTTAAGGAACAAAACAAACGAAAAAAATTAATTCCGTTAGCTGGTATAATGATCGGAGTTGGTCTTATTTTATATGCATAGAAACCATAATAGTTAATTTCAATATCCTTAAAATAATTTATAATCTGAATAGTATTTTTCTATATTAGAAGGTTATTTTTGTAATCACTACTATATTATAATAACTCATTATGTCTTTTGATAAAAATAAAATAACCATTGGTGTTTTGGCTCATGTAGACGCAGGAAAAACTACGCTAACTGAGGGTATGTTACATACAGCTGGTGCTACTCGAAAAAGAGGAAGTGTAGACAAAGGTTCTGCTATTACCGATGGGTTGGAAATGGAAAAAGAACGCGGTATTTCTATCAAAACGGCAACTGTGGATTTTGAATGGAATTCAACATTGGTCACTTTAGTAGATACACCTGGGCATATTGATTTTTCTGCAGAGGTAGATCGAGCGCTTTCTGTATTAGACATAGTAGTATTAGTAGTATCTGCTGTAGAAGGCGTTCAAGCTAACACGATTAATTTATGGGAATCTTTAAATGAACGTAAAATACCTACTTTAATTTTTATTAACAAAATAGATAGAGATGGTGCTGATATCGAGCAAGTATATCTCGATTTAGAAACTGATTTAAGGATTCAATTATTTGCATTAAATTATGCAGATACATCAATTCCTAAACAACCTTCATTGATTTCTTTTACAGAACTTGATGCTCATATGTCTCAAAAAATCATAGAGAAAAGTTTTGAAAATTTAACTGAATTTGACGAAGATTTTTTTGAAGATTTTCTCAACGATACACTTCCTGATCTTTTATCTATAAAACAAAAAGGAATCTCCCAAATACAAAAACAACATTTAATTCCTTTGCTTTTTGGTAGTGGAAAATTAGATATGGGAATTGATTCTTTGTTAGACGCTATTACATCACTCTTTGAGATAAATAAAATAGAAACAGCATCTAATAGTGCTAAAGTTTTTAAAGTTGAATACAATGCTAAGCATGGTCGATTAGCTCATATTAAATTATATAGTGGTTATTTAAAAAATAAAGATACAATTTGGTCACAACAACTTCAAAAAGAAATTAAAATTAATCAAATTTTAAAAAGGAGATTAGATTCTTTTGAATCCGTTGGAGAATTATTGCCTAGAGAAATTGGGGTTATAACTACTTCTGATGTTGTTCTAGCTGGAGATGTTTTAGGAAACACCTCATTTGATGATCAGTATACTAAAATAACTCAACCTGTATTAAGTGTTCAAGCAATAGCTAATAATGATAAAGATTATCAAAAACTTGGGGAAGCCTTAGAGCTTCTCAATATTGAAGATCCGCAATTAGATTTTAAATGGTATAAAGAAGATCGCGAGTTTCATTTACGTATACTAGGGCCTATTCAAACTGAAGTGCTTAAAGATAGTCTATTATTACGTTTTAATATTTCGGCTCATTTTTTAAAGCCAAAAGTTATTTACAAAGAGACGCCTAAAAAAACAGCCGAAGGATATGTTCGCTATTGGATGCCTAAACCTTGTTGGGCAATCATGACTTTTTTAATTGAACCTGGGGCAAAAAACAGCGGAGTACAATTTGACTCAAAAGTTAGAACTTCTGATATTTCATTAAAATACCAAAATGAAGTGAAAAGAGCTATTCCATGGTCTTTGCGTCAAGGAATTAAAGGTTGGGAGGTTACAGATATTAAGATTACTTTAATTGAGGGGTCTGAACATACGATTCATTCTAATCCTGGCGATTTTTTATTAGCTACTCCTATGGGAATTTTACGTGGATTGGAAATAGCAGATACCGAACTATTAGAACCTATGTATGCTTTTGAGATTAAAGCACATCAAGATACATTGGGAGCAGTTTCGGGTGATTTAAGTCAAATGAATGCACAAATTAATTCCCCTGAGTTTACTGGTGATAATTTCAGTTTAACAGGGAGAGTTGCTGTCGAAAAAGCTATGGATTATGGAATCAAATTTTCTGCAACAACCTCTGGAAAAGGCCGTATTAAACTCGTTTTGGATGGTTATGATAAAACCATAGTAACCGAAGATAAAATAAAATCTTATAAAGGAGTTTCTCCATTAGACGAATCTCAATGGATATTACATAAAAGAGGTGCTTTTAAAGCTGATGATCGAGTAAATTGGTAATGGTTAAATTTTATTTTAATAATTTTTCTACAAAATAATTTAACATGTCCTCTACTCCTTCAATAGTATCTTTTTGAATTGAGATATCTGTTAATTTTGGTAAATGTTTTGAAAAATAAATATGATTGTTAGACATTTCAAATAAGTTTGTCGCTAGCGCAAATGGGTACTCAAAATTAGGATTTATCTCATTTATTACAGTAGAAACTGATTTTGCTAAATCTTTATATCCTTTAAAAAAACCTTTGGAATTCTCTTCATCAACATTTTTAGTATGATATGTTTTCATTCCTTCAGAAATTACAATGTTATGCAATTTACTTTCATTAACATATGCGATTCCAGGATTCTCTTTTGACGCAAAAACTATTGAATGAATTATTATTTTTAATTTTTTCTTGGGGTCATCAATATTCATTGTATTGATTGTAATTAAATAACGAACCCACTCCCAATACCAATTCAATAAATACAATAATAATAAATGTTTATTCTCAAAATATCTATAAATAGATGCTTCAGTAGAATTTATTTCAGCAGCTAATTTCTTAAAAGTAAAAGATTCAAATCCAAATTCATCAATCATTAAAATACTGTATTGTATTATTTTCTTTCCTAATTTAGAATCCTGTGGTTCTTTTAGATATAACCCATCATTTAAAGAAATTTTTATCCCTATGCTCATCTTTCTGAAATATTAACACTTATTATCTAAAGATAGCAATATAGTTGAAATAAAATTAACTTTTAAAATTAGGTACAATTCTAAACTTCTAGCAATAGAATTAATGAACTCTCTATTATAAATAAGATTTAAAATATAAGAGCCTCTTATCATACTTAAAAGGCTCTTATCATACTTATTTTTTCCAAACAAACTTTTGGAATGGCTGATCAATTGGAGTTTCTGCTATATGATTTGTGTAATTACTAATTACTTTTTGAGATAACCCTAAAATGATTTCCAATAAATTACGCTTTGTATAGCCAGCTTTATAAAAAACTTCTAATTCTTCACCTGAAATATTCCCTCTATTACGAACAAGAATAAGTGTAGTTTCATGCAAAACTTGTAATTTCTCTGTAGGTAATGAAGTACTGTTTCTTAATGCATTTGTGATTTCTTCATCAACCTTCATCATATTGGCAATAGCAGTATGTGCTGGTACACAATAATGACATTCGTGTTCCACATTAATAGTTTGCCAAACTACCGTTAATTCTGCTTCATTAAAAGATGAATCCATAAATAATTGATGCATTCTTTGGTATGCATCTAATAATTCTGGAGCTTCTGCTAATACCCCATGTAAACCAGGTATCATACCAAATGATTTAATCGATTTCTCTAATAAAGGTTTACTCTTTTCTGGAGCTGTTTCAATAGTGTGAATTTGAAATGTTGACTTTTTTTCTTTTGTGTTATTCATAGCTTTATTAATTAAAATTATTTAATATATAATATCAAAGCAAATGCTTAGTTATTGTATATAAGTTATTATAATGCCAAGTACTCACTTAACATTTTTACATGTTTTTAAATATATTTTCTATGTAATTATTTAATAATTCTTTAGAAAATACTTTACTTACAACAGATAGTCCCGCCATAGAAACCATTAAATATGCTGCTTGACTCTCTAATGTTTTTTCATCTTTAATTTGGCTTTCTTTTAATTTTTGGTAGAATAATTCTTTTAACGAATTGGTGAAATTAAAAACTTCTTTTGTAATTAGTTTGTCTTGTTCTAATCCAAGTTCGTTAACCGTATTGGTAAGTAAGCATCCTTTACATTTATTATTATTTGATGAAAACTTGATAAAATCATAAAAATATTTTTTAATTGCTTCTACTCCATTTTCAGATTCATTTAATGCATTTGTTATTTCTTTAATTTTACTTTTATAAAGTTTTATACTTTCTAAAAAAACTCCATGCTTACTGCCAAAACTAGCGTAAATAGAAAATTGATTAATTCCCATTTCTTTTTCTAGCATTCGAGTAGAAGTATTTGTATACCCATTACGCCAAAACAAAGACATTGCACTTTCTATAACTTCGCTTTCATTATATTCCTTCTTTCTTGCCATATAGTAATCAAAAAAACAAAACTAATCATTTGCTTAGTATAAAAAATTAGCTTTAAGTATTCTTTAACTTGTTTACATCTTAATTCAAAAAAACAACCTATTGAATGTAAAAACTCACATTCAATAGATTATTCATTTTAATTTAATTCTTTTAAAATAATTTCAGCTGAATCCGCGATTCTTTTGTATTTCTTGAAAATCCATTTTGCAAAAAAATGAAAGATTATAAACCCAATAGGCATAAACATAAAGAATTTTGTATTCTCTAATAACATGTTTGATCCATTTTCTATTTTACTTACAATTAGCAGTAACGTAATCATAAAAATGAAACTTAAATAATAACTTACTTTTTGAACTTTAATAAACTGTTTCTTACTAGTTGCATATTGCTCTAACACATTTTTATAAGTTTCATTAGTAAGGTTTATTTTTTTCATATTATAAATCGATTTGAGAGACATGATAGGCATTATAAAACAAAATAATATTGTAAAAACCCCACTGATTTGCAAGTACCATGTATCTAGATAGTGAAAGTTATATGATAGGTATAATCCTCCACTAAAACAGATTAATGTCCCTATCATTTCTGGAATTGTTATTGCGTTTAATTTTGATGTGATTTTTTGTTGTGTCATTTCTATAATTATTTTATCAGTTACTATCTTTTCTTTGACTAATTCTTCAGACATATCATTCCATAGTCCTCTCATTTCATCTAATTCCATATCCTTATTTCTTGATTTCTGTTTTTAACTTTTGTTTAATCCTAGACATACGAGTACCTATATTTGTTTCTGAAAAACCTGTCACTTCTCCTATCTCTTTATAATTTTTACCTTCTAAGAATAGTAAAATGATCCCTTTTTCGACTAAACTTAGTTTTTTAATATGTTCATATAAAAGAGTAATCCGTTCATCCATTATTGTATCAATGTGATCTAATCGTTCTATAAATACAGAATCTAAAGAGATTTTTGTTTTTCTCTTTTTTTCTTTCTTCAATTGAGAAATTGCGGTATTTAAAGCAACTCTATAAACCCAAGTACTGATTTTGGATTTCTTTTCAAACGTTTCAAAAGATTTCCATAATTGAAATACCGTTTCTTGATATAAATCTTTTTGATCTTCTAAATCATCCATATATAATTTTGCTATTTTATATAGGATTCCTTCGTTTGTCTTAATTAATGATATAAATTCTTCTCGTTTTTGCATTTACAAATCAATTATATCTTATTAGTATTTATACCTTTTAAAAAATCACAAAAAATCATCTTTTTTTTTATAAAATAATTTCTTCTATTAAGAAAATAAATATAAAACTCCAATAGATTTAAAAACACTGTAAGTATGGTGTTTACTAGGAATATGGCTGTTAAGCGAATCCTATAGTATTCATTAAAATGTATAGAATTCCATTATTTTTTTAATAGATATTTAATATTAGATTGCCTTGATATAATTCATCAAACAACAATTATTTTATGGCAACATTAAAACTTCTATTGTATAAAAGCAATAAAAATAAACTAGGTCAATTCTCTTTAGCACTACGAATTACAAAAAACGGTACTCCTAAATATATCCATATCGAATGGCTTGATCAGAAGTATTGGAATGCTAAAAAATCAGAAGTACGACGTTCGCATCCCTATGCTGAGGATATCAATTCACGAGCAAAACAAAAATATGCTTTAGCACAACAATTGATCACTCAATTTAAAGTAGAACATCCTGATTTTGATTTAAAAGTTTTAGTTGATCGTATAAAAAACAATCGTATAGAGATTTCTTTTTTTGATATCTCCAAGGAAGAATTGGATCGAATACTCTTTAAAAAAGAATATAACACTTATAAAGATTGCTTTTATAAAAATAAGTTATTCCTCTCTTTTGTGAATTCGGATGTTATCGCTTTCAAAGAAATTACCCATAAATTCATTAAAGATTTTATAGCATATTTAGAATCCAAGAATTATAAAAAGAATGTTATTATCTCTAATCTCTCTTTTATTCGTAAAATTTATAATATAGCCATTAAACAAAAAATTGTCTCGGCAGATCATTACCCTTTTGGTAGTCGACACCAATATAAGATACGTGGAAAATCATCTTCAAAAATAGGACTTGTAGAAGAAGAATTGGTACGATTTTCTGAAGTATCTCTTCCTTTTATGAGTAATATATGGTTGGCTCAAAAATCATTTCTTTTCTCTTTCTATTTAGCAGGGATGCGCATCTCTGATGTAATTAAAATGCAATGGGATCAAATTCATGATGGTCGTCTTCATTATGAGATGGGAAAAAACGAAAAGCAAGATTCATTAAAAATTCCTCAGGAAGCTTTAGAAATATTAACTCATTTCAAATCTTTAAAGACACATCACAACGATTATATATTTCCTTTTTTAAAAGGAATTTCTCCAAAAGATAAAATAGCGTTGAATAAAAAAATTGATTTGACTAAATCGCTAATGAATTATTATTTACGAAAAATAGGCAAACTTGCTGGTATAGATAAAAAATTAAGCAATCATATCTCTAGACATAGTTTTGGTACTATTGCAGGAAACAAAATTCCGATGCGTAGCCTTCAAAAACTTTACCGTCATTCTGATATTAGTGTTACAATGAATTACCAACAATACTTTGATCATTCTATCACAGACAAGGCTTTACAAGATGTCCTTAATTTCTCTGATAAATCTTAAAAAAAGAATTATCAATAATTTGAAGAGCACTGAAAAAGAATTGCTTTTTTAGTGCTCTTGTGTTCTAAGAGTTTATTGTTGATGTGTATTTAGGTAATTGTTCTTGTTGTTCTAAATGTGTAAGTAAGGATTGATATCCAAGAATATCTTTAGTATAATATAAATTATAGAATATTTCCCAATCAGAAGGATACTGGGTTTTGATATCTTTATCAAAGTTTTTTTCTAAAGCAACTTGGACTAAAAAAGGATCTACCAAAGATTGCTTCCCACAAGATACCAATGGAATATGATGTTCTTTACACCACATTTCTACACTTCTTTTATCTTTAAACTGTAATATTTCGCTTACTTCTTTTAAGATGATATACTCTTGCATAGGTAACTTATTTTGTATGCAAGAATTGGCGTCGTTCTTTTTAATGCAACTGAATGATTTTTCCTCCTTGAGTTCTTACAGTTAACTCCCCATTTTTTTACGTCGTAAGATCTTTTCTATAAATAGATGTTTTGAAATCTTTTTTTCTGTTTCTGCAACAATTTTGTCCGTTTTAGGATAGATATGTACCTCCTTTGTTTTTTGGTCTGTGATTGCAGTGATATTATTGATTTAAATAATGACATTATTGAATAACAAGCAACAGATAATAAGATATTAAAACATAGCTAAGAAGTACTAATTCGAGAGGTTTATTTTTTTATATTAATAAAAAGACAAATTGAAAAACATCCATTTATTAACGTAAATCATCCATTTATAAGGAGGTGAGATGAGTATATCTTTACACTATCAAAATTAAATAATAAGTTAATAGTTGAATAAATTATGAATAATCAAAATGTAAAAATAAGAGAGATGTTAGAGATGGTAAAAAGAAGAGAGTTAAATGAAGCTCAATAAAAATACTTCGCATCTAATGTAAGCTCTCGAGAAGCAAATAGTGAACCTATTGTAGGTAAAGAGAATGTAATTAATGGGTTGATTGAATTTCAAAAAGCAAATAATGTTACTGAGTTTAGAGGGTACGAAGTGTACTCTTTGTCTAATAACGAAAACGAATCCCATTATACGGCTACATTAAAACTGGAAGCTAATGATAAAGACCACATAGATATACAACAAGCGGTATATACAAAATGGAAAGATGGTGAAGTAATGTTTGAAAGATATTACCACGCTTAAGTTTATAAAAATTTAATATTTTAATCTAAAACAATAATTATGGAACAAAAATTCCCACTGCCACCATTTACATTGGAAACGGCAAAAGAAAAAATTCAGAAAGCAGAAGATGCATGGAATAGTCAAGACCCAGTAACAGTATCTAAAGCTTACGCTATAGATAGCGAATGGAGAAATAGAAATGTATTTGTTAATGGAAGAGAGGAAATTGTGGCGTTTCTTTCAGACAAATGGGTAAATGAGTTAAACTATAAACTTGTAAAAGAATATTGGGCGCATACAGATAATAGAATAGCTGTAAGGTTTGAGTATGAGTACCAAACTAAAGAAGGTAATTGGTTTAGAGCCTACGGAAATGAAAACTGGGAGTTTGATGAAAATGGACTCATGCAAAGAAGATATGCCAGCATTAATGACCTTGAAATAAAGGAAGAAGATAGAAAGTTTAAATAGTAATTAAAAAGTTATAGGCATATGGTAAGAATTATCATATGTCTATGATTTTTATTAGCAAATATGAAAATTCAAAACGTAATAGCTACTATACCTATTAATAATGTTGATAGAGTTAAAAAGTTTTATAGTCAAATATTAGGGTTTACTATAGAGACACTTAGTTCAGAATTAAATATGTTTTGGGTATATGCAAACAAGAATCGTTTTTTACTTTACCAAAGAGAAGATTTAACTAAAGCAGAACATACCGTTATTAGTTTTTCGGTTTCGAATATTCAAGAATCCATTAATGAATTAGAGAATGAAGGAATTCTCTTTTTTGAAGAAAAAGGTAATAAAATCTTTAATTTAGATGGAAGCTTATCTGCTTGGTTTCAAGATACGGAAGGAAACAATTTAGAAATTAGTCAAAGAATAAAATAATAATTAAATTTATAGAATTATGACAAGTCCAATCACTTTAGTAAACAAGCAAACAGGAAACCTAGACCTTAAGTTTTTTGAATTCAAGGGCAATAGTCATTTTAACCATATACAACGTTTAGGATATTATTCTATGGTCTGGATAAAAAAAGGTAATGGATTAGCTAAAATTGGATTTACTGAATATGAATTTACAAAAGACACCATGTTTTCATTTACACCATATCAACCATTTATGTTTGAAGCTAGTGATAATATTGAAGGTCTTGTAATAAATTTTCATCCAGATTTTTTCTGCATACACCATCATCAAGAGCAAGTTGCTTGTAATGGCGTCTTGTTCAATAATATATATAAACCTCCTTATTTTATTTTAGATAATAAATCTAAAAAAGAATTTGATAAAACTATAGATCAAATAGTTTCTGAAATGCAAAGTTTATCTTTAGCACAAGATGAGTTATTGGTTTCATATTTAAAAATCTTATTAATCAATGCATCTAGATTAAAACTAGAACAACAAACTGAAGCTGATAAAGAATTTGTGCCTACTACAGACGCTCCTTTTGTACTTCAAAATTTAAAAAATCTTATAGAAATTCATTACAAAACGAAACATTCTGCTGGTGAATACGCTGACTTATTGAATATCACTTCCAAAGCCCTAGGTAAGGCCACTAAATTACATTTCAATAAGACGCCAACTGATTTAATTTCTGAAAGAATAGTTATTGAAGCTAAAAGAGACCTTTATTTAACAAATAAGACTGTTAAAGAAATTGCTTTCGAACTTGGTTACTCAGATGAGCATTATTTTAGTCGTTTTTTTAAGAATAAAGCTGATGTTTCCCCAAAACAGTATAGAGAAACTGTTGGTTCAGGTAGAGCTACAAGTTAATTAAACAACTTTTTTTTTAAATTAAATATCATAGTTATACTCTATGTATTTCTTAATGCTTTTTACAATCTACTTGTAATTCAATTTTTCTCATTTTTGGGAAAATAGTACACTCACATACTCCAAAAGTCCATTTTTTAAGAAGCTATATAGCCTCAACTTTGTACTATAATTTAAGTATAACATATTAAATAAAATACAATGAAAAATTTAATTAAAACATTTGTAGTATTTGCTACAGGAATTACGAGTGTATTTGCTCAATTACCAGAACCAGAATTTATTATTGATGAAACTACAGCAATAGTAATTACAGATCCTCAAATTGATTTTTTGAGCCCACAAGGTGTTGCTTGGGGAGCAGTTGGAGAAAGTGTTAAAGAAAATAATACTGTTGAAAACTTATTAACAATCTTCAAATTAGCAGAAAAACATAATATCCCTGTTTTTGTTTCTTCACACTATTATTACAAACATGATCACGTTTGGAAATTTGAAGGTGTACTGGAAAAATTAATGCATAATATTACTATGTTTGATAGAGGAGATCAATTAAATGTAGAAGGATTTGAAGGGTCAGGTGCAGATTGGTTACCAATATACAAGAAGTATATTAATAAGGACAGAGTAGTCGTTACTAGTCCTCATAAAGTTTTTGGACCAGAATCAAATGATTTGGCTTTACAATTAAGAAAACAAAAAATAGACAAAGTAATACTTGCAGGAATGTCTGGTAATCTTTGTGCAGAATCTCATATGAGAGAGTTGGGAGAAAATGGATTTGAAGTTGCTGTTGTTGGAGATGCAACTGCATCAGCTAAACTACCAGGATTGGACGGAAATGCAGCGGCACAAACTAATTTCAAACTAATTTCAAGCAAGGTATACACTACTGCTGAGCTTAAAAAAGAATTGAAAAAACATAAGATGAAAAACTAAATATTAAATAGTTTGGTTGATAGTTAGTAGTGGGCTTATGTGATAGAGGGTAAAACAAATGTTAATCCCTCTATTCTTTTAATCATAATTTGAAGAGCACTGAAAAAGAATTGCTTTTTTAGTGCTCTTGTGTTCTAAGAGTTTATTGTTGATGTGTATTTAGGTAATTGTTCTTGTTGTTCTAAATGTGTAAGTAAGGATTGATATCCAAGAATATCTTTAGTATAATATAAATTATAGAATATTTCCCAATCAGAAGGATACTAGATTTTGATATCTTTATCAAAGTTTTTTTCTAAAGCAACTTGAACTAAAAAAGGATCTACTAAAAATAGGTTCTTTTAGACTTTGCGTAATATGTATTTCGCTGAGTACTGCGGGCATTTGTTTCATAACAATTATTTCTTTTTTTGAATGATTTAACTTTACTT
>CANMKX010000048.1 GCA_947498595.1 uncultured Aquimarina sp. | reverse complement strand
ATGGACCGCTCCTCTTCATAATTGGAGTTTGACCGTTCAACAACTTTATATTAAATTTGGGGAGAGAATCACACTGGGTTTAAAAACCAATCCTCTTGGAGCTAGCCCCAAGAGGATTGAATAATCGGACAGAGTTTAATTTACAGACCCATATTATAACCAAATTAAGGCTTGTAACTAACAACAATAATTGCTATAAAAGGTATCTTTTCATTATCGGTACAACCTTATTAATCATTCAAAAAGTAGAACATTATTAATGATATTTGTGACTCTTTATTTTATAAATATTTACCCCTTACAAACAGAACAATCTGGTCTCTTTGCATCATTATAAATAAAGCGTTTGATCAATTATTAGGAAAAAAATTACTCTTCAAACATAATTTTTATTTACTATAATCATTGACCTCATCATTTCTATATTCTCAAAATAATTTTCTGGATGTTCTTAAGAGCATCTTAATCTTATCAACTATTTCTATTGTTTTATAAAACGTATAGATTTCATTCATTTTTCATATAATTACATCCCAATAAACTAATTTTTAGTTTCGTTTAATAATCCTTCCAAAGCATACAATAATCTGTTTTGAGCTCCTGCTTGAGAACCAAAAATTGATCGATATATTTCTCTTTCTTTAGTAATTAATATCCATTGTGGTGTTCCTTCACAATTAAGTGTATCATAAAGCTTATGATTTGGATCTATATAAATCGGAAAAGGAACTTTTTTATTTCTAAAAATACTTTCTATAGCTGTTCTACCTATAGTATTATCTCTAAAGTTACTGTGGATTCCTATTACTTGTACATCCAAATATTTTTGATGGTACTCATACGCCAATGGGATAGCTCTTCCTGTACAGCCTATACAATCATTATTATAAAAGATTAACACCAATGGTTTATCTTTATATAATTCTATCAAATCTACTGCTACTTGATCTAAATCATTAACTAATAACCTTTTTACCATCTACTATTTTTTTTCACTTTAAGGGGAATATAAGTATTTTATCTCTTACTTAATATAAAGTTGTATATTGTTTTGATAATTATGCTTTTTACTCAACATGCTTTTAAGCTATTCTTTTTTAAAGGTGTTTTTTTCTATATCAATATTATAATATCCTCCTTTATTTGTATGTCTCTTTTGCGATTGTGTTATTATCAAAAAAGCTGTGTTGATCATATTACGCAACTCACAGATCCTACTATCAATAGTATTAGTCTTATAATACACTTCTATTTCTAGAAAAAGTTCTTCCAATTTTTTCCTCGCTATTTCTAATCCTCTTTTAGATCGGATAATGCCTACATGTTTTTCTAAGATACTTTGTAACTTATCTTTGTATCGTATAATTTCCTCTTTAGGCATTCGAGTTATTGTTCCATTTGTTTCCCAATCTGGTATATCTAGCATTAGTTTAGTATCAATTTTAAAGTGAGATTTATAAATAATATCGGCATATACCAAAGCTTCTAAAAGTGAATTTGAAGCTAATCTATTTGCTCCGTGCAATCCTGTATTAGCACATTCTCCACAAGCATATAAATTATCTATTGTAGTTTCTCCAAATTCATCTACTACAATTCCTCCACACAAATAATGTGCTGCGGGTACAACTGGAATTCCTTCTAGTTCTAAATTAATCCCTTTTGCAATGCAAACTGCTGTTATGGTCGGAAATTGCTTTTTAAAACTATCAATGTCCAGGTGTGTTATATCTAAATACACGCATTTTTCCTTACTTTTTCTTAATTCTTGATAAATCGCTCTTGAAACGATATCTCTTGAAGCTAATTCACCTCTTACATCATAATCAAATAAAAATCGCCTTCCCATCGAGTTACGCAAATATGCTCCAAAACCTCGTACTGCTTCTGATATTAAAAATTTTTCTGTAGTGGTATGATCGTATACAATCGTAGGATGAAATTGAATAAACTCCATTCCTTCAATATGCGCTTTCGCTCTATATGCCATTGCAATACCATCTGCTGTTGCTATGCTTGGATTTGTGGTTGTTTTATACACCTGTCCTATACCTCCTGTAGCTAATAAAACTGTTTTAGATTTGATCGTTATCACACTATCATTATGTTGATCCAATACATATACTCCAAAACATTTTTTTTTTCCGTAATGCTTCTTTTTAAGTTGATGTTCTGTAATAAGGTCAATTGCAAAATGATGAGATAAAATTGTAACATTAGCCAATGTTTTTACTTTTTTTAGTAATACCCTTATTAACTCTTTTCCTGTACAATCTTTATGATGAATTATTCGATTTACACTATGCCCTCCTTCCTTACCTAAAATAAATTTTCCAGAATCGTCCTGATCAAAATTTGCTTCCCAGGCGATCAATTCTTTTAAACGTTGTGATCCTTCTCTAATTACTTTATCAACAACAACAAGATTGCATAAACCATCTCCAGCCTTTAAAGTATCTTCAATATGCTGTTCAAACGTATTTTGTTTTATACCTCTCGAAATCGCTATACCTCCTTGCGCATATTGAGTATTAGATTCTTTTGCTGCCTCTTTGGTAATAATGGTTACATTTCTGTTTTTAAACTGTTCTGCTATTTTTATTGCATAAGTTAATCCTGCAATTCCAGAACCTATAACTAAATGATCTGTTTCTTTCATCACAATATCAAGATAATTGAAACATTCGCTCTATCGGTATTAGTGCCTTTTCTCTAATATTATCGTCAATAGAAATCTCTGGAGATTCATGCTTTAAACAATCATATATCTTTTGTAGAGTATTTACTTTCATAAAAGCACATTCACTACAAGCGCATGTATTATCCTCATCTACAGGTATCGGAATTAAAATTGCATCGGGAACTTTTCTTTTCATCTCATGCAAAATTCCTACTTCGGTACCCACAATAAACTTCTTTACACGAGATTCTTTTACGTAGTTAATCATACCAGCCGTAGATCCAATATAAGTCGCTGTTTTTAAAATATGTTCTTCAGATTCTGGATGTGCTATAATTTCTGCATCTGGATGTTCTTTTTTCAATGCCAACAGCTTGTCAAAATTAAATGCTTCATGCACTATACAACTTCCATCCCACAATAGCATTTTTCTTCCCGTCTCTTTCATTATATAATTACCTAAATTTTTATCTGGCGCAAAAATTATAGGAGTTTCTTTAGGTAAAGAGTTTACAATTTTTAATGCATTAGAAGATGTACATACAATATCACTCATTGTTTTGATAGTTGCAGTACAATTGATGTATGTAATAACTGTATGTCTAGGATATGTTTCTTTAAATTTTTTAAACTCTTCTGGCGGACACGAATCTGCTAAAGAACAACCAGCATTAATATCTGGTATTATTACTTTTTTTTGAGGATTAATAATCTTTGCTGTTTCAGCCATAAAATGTACTCCTGAAAAAACAATGATACTAGCATCTGTAGTAGCTGCTTGCTGGGATAGTCCTAAACTATCTCCCACATAATCTGCTATTTCTTGAATTTCTGGCCTTTGGTAATAATGTGCTAATAATACAGCGTTTTTTTCCTTTTTCAAGGCTATGATTTTCTCTTTTAAATTCACGTTTTCAAACTTATCAATTAGAAACGCAAAGTATTCTCTTACACCGTATTTTTATATGATATGAATCATGTAAAACATACACTTTTTTATTCAATTAACAATATGTCTTAACCACAAAAAGTGTACTTTTTATAATCAACAAATCTCTTTTTATATTTTATAACTTTAATCAAAACAATAAATACGATTTTTGATTGAGAACGCTAATTAGTCAATTTGTATTTTAATATAGTATGTTGTTAATCGGATGTTTACGATTATAGGTTATTGTCTAGGTTGCTTATATTATTGTAACTATTTTTTGATTGATAATTGTTAAAATTAAAATACTTTTTTGTTGGGAATTCAGAAAAAGTAAGGGGTATTAATATTTGATTTTACAAAGCATTGTATTGGGGAATATGATGCTTTGTAAAACATTAAAAAGATTTCTATGGCTATCTTACAAAACATTATAAGTAAAGAAATTATTGTTTTAGAAACACAACATATTTTTGGTCGAAATAAACAAATAGCTAAAACATGTGTTCATTCTCAAGATGTTTCTCAATCGCATGCTACTATCTTTTGGAAATGTGGCTTTTGGTACCTAAAGGATCATAGTCGAAATGGGACTTTAATCAATAACAAATTTTATCATCAAACTACTTATAAATTTCATTCGAAAGAAATCATACAATTTGGAGAAAAAAAATCAACTCAATGGATGTTAATTGATAATACTCCTCCTAGCTGTTATTTTAAATCTTTAACAAATAAAAATAAAGTTATACCGCTTCCTTCGGTATTAGACTTACTACATCAAAAAAAGCAAGACATACATATTTATTGTGCCAAAAACCGCCAATGGAAAGCCGAAAAAGAAGGCAAAACAATCCCTCTTACTCAAGGAGTTACATTACATTTTAATAATGATGAGTGGGTTTTTATCGAAAATCAATGGATTGATGATATAATTGATTATGGCCATATTGTAAAAGAGGCTTATTATCAATTTATATTGAGTGCCGATGAAGAGCATATTACCATACAAATCATCTCCAATACATTAGTTTTAGATTTAGGTACTAGAGTTCATAATTATCTTTTATTATCACTAGCTAGAAAACGTCTATCTGATGTTTCTAATGGATATAGTGAAAATGATCAAGGATGGTTTTCTATTGAAGAAATCGCTTATGATTTAAGTAAAGAGTTTTCTAAAGAAATAGATGCTTATTACATTAATTTACAAATCTATCGCATCCGAAAACACATTGCAAAAATTGAGCCTTATGGGTATTTATTTGCAAATGTAATCGAACGAAAAAATGGTTTTATCCGTTTTTCTCATCCTTACTTAAAATTAATTAAAGAAAATGAGTCTATAGGTGAAATATTAGTTTCTTAATTATTAATAATCTCTGATGATTTAATTATCATCTTACTGATTAATCCTAAATAAGGCGTACAGTTATTTAAAGCTTAAAACTCATCGTATAATCTTTCTGAGTACGTTTACGGTAAGTAGTGTATCTCATATTGTTACATAATTATGTAACAATATTTCAGGACGTGACAGACATAAAAAATAAAGGAGGGGTTCAAAAAACTCCTCCTTTATTCTACCTAATCAAAAAAATCAATTAATCAAAAAACTACTGTCATGTTTATTACCTTTATCATCCACAACTATATATTTGTATACTCCTGATCTTATATTTGTTTCAAATTGAATCGAACGTCCATCATCTATTGTCTTTACCTTCTCATTAAAAATTATTCTCCCCAACATGTCAACAACCATTAAATCTGCATATCTTGTTGCTTCTGGCATTTTAATAATTGTTTTATTTTTAAATGGATTAGGATAATTGAATACGTATTCCTGTTCTAAAACATTTTCTTCTATACTTAATATTTCTTCAGTTGTAAAAGCCAATTCGTTAATTTCAATATCAAAAGACGTTGTTGTGTTATAGTCTCCTTGTAAAGAAAATACAACGCTTCTTACATTTGTAATTTCTTCTGGAGCATTATTTCCATTTAGAAAATTAGCAAAATTTATCCTATAATCTTCATTGTTTTCATTTGATGGTATAGTATAGCGTAATCTATTATTCCAATCTTCTAACCCTTCTGTAACTATTATAACTTCAATAGGCTGTGTGTTTTTAATATTAAACTCTAATGTTTCATACATTGACATATCTTGAGTTAAATCTCCTGCTAAAATATTTCTGAAAATGTTAAAAGTCCCTCTAACTTCTCCCGAAACTTCAATACCTCTTTCTATCTCATAATTATATTCTTCTAATATTGTTTCCTGAGCAATAATATTAAATTCATTAACCGTAGCTTCTTCTTCTAAGTAATCAACTCCCCAAGGACCATCTGCAAGATATAATCCATCTGTTCTAACAGAATTTTCAGCAGTAAGAGACAATCCAATATCAAAAGCATACCCTGTATCTATTGTTATATTTTGATTCCAATCTCCATTTAAAGAAATACCTTGATTTATCTCTTCTCTAGTCGCAACTTCTGTTCTAGCTATACTTGCATTAACTGTCCCCCAACTAGCATTGACTTTATTTGTTATTGACAACTCTAACTTTCCGTTACGATATGTACCTTTATTAACAAATACTAATGGAATTCTATTTTCTACTATTTCTGAAACTAATTCCTTTTCAGACTTAAAAGTTTCTATTATTTCACTTGCTAATGTTGCTACTTGTCCCATGGATCCTCCCCATAATTGGAAATTTACATATTCTCCTTCAGGATACTCTTCTATATTCCAATAGCTATAAAGTTCGTTAGATTCTTCGCCTAATTTTACTGAAAAACTCAAAGCATATTCAAGATATCCATTGCTTCTTTCAATAATAGAATGTATCATTTGGTACTCTTTAATCATTACATTACGTACATCTTTTAATATCGATCCATTTAGACGATCGCATATCATTTTTGAATGATTATACACTTGATCTTCTGTTCTAGTAGCCAACCCTGCAGATACTCTTCTGTCTCCTTCATAATAATCTACTGCAAAAACTTCTACCGCATTTGTTATTTCTAATAAATCATCTGGACTAGACTCATAAGTAGTTTCTGTTCCAAACATTCCTGCTTCAGGAAAATAAACTCCTAATGCATCTGTAGTCGTTGACTTATTGAATGGAATTTGTAGTGCTTTTTTGTTCAATGCAGAATTATTTTTAGCTCTTTTAAAATTACGTTTAGCTATTAATGTTGCAAGATCTCCGTTACTTTCTAGTCCTCCGTTATTTGCTGAATAAATATCTGTAGAAGAATCTACATCAGGCATATTGGTTGTTGTTAATGATGTGTAAGGACTTGCTGTAATATAAAAAACCGCATCGTTAAAATCATTGTCACATGATCCATAATCTCTTCTTATATCTTCAAACCCTAAAATAACACGTTCGTTTTCTGGATCTTGCAATAATACATTATGGTATTGCAAACTAGGATTAGATTCTGGATTGTAGCTAGGATTTGAATATAATTGCCAATATCCAGAAGTAACTTGATTACCGTTCCAACCATTAGCTAATAATACCCAACCTATTCCTGTTCCAGCAGCAAAATTACCTATGTGAACCTTATTCCCTGTTTCTAATCCACCTCCACTTCCTAATGCTGATACGTTAGGAAAAATAATTGTAATGTCTTCTGCTTCTGGTGCTGTTGGGGATGGATTATTAATATCGTATGTGTAAAACCCTAATACATTTCTGTATCCTGCTCCTTCGCTTATAAATGTTACCCACACATCCGCAGTATCATTCAATCTAATGTCTGTATCGTAACCTGATGATATATAGTGAGGATTATAATCAGGAACGGGGTAACTTTCTGGTAGAGAACTATCGATTGTTTCAAGTGTTTCAACACTTACTTCATCACTAGTCGTTAAGTATAATGGAGTTCCATTAGAAGTATAACTTCCTAAAAATTGATAGCCTTGTGCATTTCCTAATGCGATGCTCAAAATTCCGAATAATAGTAATAACTGTCTCATAATTAATGCTTTTGATTGCTTCAAATTTACAATGAGACCCTTGTTAATGTTATCATTATTCGATGATTAAACTTTATCTGTAGATGAATGACTTATCTATAAATCATCCACTTAAATTAATAATTTAACTTTCTTTTTAAAATTTCTTTATATGATTTTCCAATAGGGATTTGATATTTTTGTATTTCTAATATGTTTCCAGAGATACTTTGTATTTTATCAAAAGCAACAATATATGATCTGTGAATCCTGATAAAAGAATTGATTGGGAGTGTGTTTTCTAAATCACGCAAGGTATTTAAAATCAGAATTTTTGACCCATCATTGAGGTAATAACTAACATACTCCAACGCTCCTTCAATATATAGAATTCTATTTAAAGATATTTTATGAACTTTTTTATCTGATTTTATGATTATAAAATCTTTTTCTTTTAATGTTGATGGAATTGAAATTACTGGCTGGTATTTTTTATTTTCATAAGCAATTGCTTTTCGCTTTGTAATTATAATTTCTTTGATCTTATTAATTGCTTGGATAAATCGTGGTAGTGAGATAGGCTTTACCAAATAATCTGAAACATTAAGTTGATATCCTTCCAATGCATATTCTGGATATGCAGATGTTATAATGGTGCAAGTTTTATTTTCTATCGTTTTAAGAAAATCAATTCCGGTAATCTCAGGCATCTGAATATCTAATAATAATATATCAACAGTTCCATTTTGTATATATGGTAATGCATCCAATGGTGATTCGTATGAACCAATACATTCCAAATCAGGAATACGATCCACATATTGCTCTAGCAAATCTCTTGCTAATGCTTCATCATCAACAATTATACATTGTATGATACTTTTTATCATGATGTAATTATCTTTAGGTTTACCTTATAGGTTTCGTTATCTACTATTTCAAGATCGTATCCATCTTCATATATCAAATTTAATCTTTTTATCACATTATCTAATCCAATACCTCCTTCATCATTTAACAACATTGCTCTATTAAATGATGGTTTGCTATTTTCTATAGAAAAATGAATGACTTTATTATTAATTTCAATTTTAATAGTTACAAATCCATCTCTATCCTTTTCGATTAAACTATGCTTAAAACTGTTTTCTATAAACGGTATTAAAATCATAGGCGCTATAGAAATGGACACATTTTCAGCTTTTAATGTATAATTAATATTTTGATCATGATTTGTTTTTAGTTTTTGAAAAGTAATAAAATGCTCTATATAGCTTAATTCTTTTTTAATAGGAACGCTATCTTCTTTGCAATCATATAATACGTATCTAAGCATGTCTGATAAAGATAGTATCTGATCTGTAGCTTTTTTATTTCCAGAATATGATAATGAATAAATATTATTCAGTGCATTAAATAAAAAATGCGGATTAATTTGAGATTTTAAAAACATTAATTCTGTTGCTGTTTTCTCCCTTCTCAGTTTTTGTACTTGCACTTTTAGTTTTCCCTCATGTTTTTGCAAACCAATAGTTGAACTAATAAAAAAAGCTAAACCAATCATGATTGAAAAAAAGAAATATTCAATAAACTCAAATTCATCTGGATCATGACATTCGTGTTTTTTGAAACTGTCTTCTATATAAAGGCTATCTAAAATTAAAAAGAAAAACAATAATGTTAGCCACATTGTTATAGCGTATCCATAATATTTTTTCTTTTTATTTAAAATGTAAAACCTAGGAAGTAAAAATTTCAAATTTGTATAATAAACAACCAATTCTAGCGAAGTTAAAAACGTTGCTATAAGCCAAGAATTATCATCATCACCTTGATTTACGGATACACTAAAAAAGAACAACCATACTAAAAGCCATCCCACCATATTCTTTATCAAATCTTTCATCCTCCAAATGTTTTATCGATATAAAGTTAAATATTCAAAAGGCATTTATTGTGTTGTACTAACATTTATCAATTAACTCCCTTTTTTTACTTATAAATAGATCGTTTTATGGGATAAACGTTATTCATAGATGCTTATTCAATATTTGTATAATTTTTTACTAGTTTAATAGATTATTTTTTAAAATTGTGCGTTTACATCTCATATTTGAAATTCAAAATTATAAATAAACTTACATATATGAGATACTCGAAAGTCATCTTGTTATTAATATTATCAATTACGTCGCTTACTGCTATAGCTCAACAGAAGTATAGTGTGAGTGGTACGATTAAAGATTTTAGTAATGGTGAAACACTTTTAGGCGCTACTGTATATTTAAAAGATACATCTATCGGTACTGTCACAAATGAATATGGTTTTTTTTCAATCACAGCTCCTGAAGGGAATTACACTCTAATTGTTAACTACATTGGATACGATCAAATTACTCGGGAAATACAATTAACTCAGGATCAAAAAGTAAGTTTTGAGTTAAATGAAGCTACAGCTCAATTAGATGAAGTCATTGTTACAGCAGACGAAACTAAGAAAATCAATATCAAAAAACCCGAAATGAGTACCGTAAAACTTAAAGCTGCTACGATAAAACAGATACCTGTAGCTTTAGGTGAAGTTGATATTATTAAATCTATTCAATTGTTACCAGGAGTAACCAATAGTGGTGAAGGAACTGGTGGGTTTAATGTAAGAGGAGGTGCTGCCGATCAAAATTTGGTTTTATTAGATGAAGCTATTATTTATAATACATCGCATTTATTTGGTTTTTTCTCTGTTTTTAATGCAGATGCCATTAAAGATTTAAAATTATATAAAGGTGGAATACCCTCACAATTTGGTGGTCGTGCATCTTCTGTATTAGATGTAAGACAAAAGGATGGAAATAGTAAAAATTTCAAACTTACTGGAGGAATAGGTATCGTTTCTAGTAGATTAGCACTGGAAGGTCCTACTATAAAAGATAAAGGGTCATTTTTGCTGGCAGGTAGAATGTCTTATGCGCATTTATTTTTAGACGAAAATAGTGCTGATTTTTATGACCTAAATTTTAAAACTAATTATGAAATTAACGAAAAAAACAAACTATATCTTTCTGGATATTTAGGAAGAGACGGTCTAGAGTTCGGGAATTCTTTTGATAATAGCTATGGGAATATTTCTGGTAACTTAAGATGGAACCACATATTTACAGACAAACTATTTTCCAACCTTTCGTTTATATATAGTAAGTATGATTATGCACTAACATTTGATTCTACAGGCTTAGATTGGAAATCTGATATACAGAATTATAATCTTAAATATGATTTTAATTATTACAAAAACGATCGCATAAAATTTAATTTCGGAGTTAGTGGTATTTACTACGATTTCAATCCAGGTCAAGTATCTCCATCTCGTCCAGATTCAGCTATTAATTTTAGAAAATTAGATGATAAAAAAGCATTCGAAACAGGCTTATATTTAAGTGCAGAACATAAAGTAACAGATAAACTAACGGCTTATTATGGATTACGTTACAGCAATTTCTTTAGACTAGGAGAACAAACTTTAAATGAATATGCAAATGATCTACCAGTTGTATACAATGATAATTTAGGGATTTATGAAAGAGCAACACCTATTGGACAAACAACTTACGATAGTGGGAGTAGCATCAAAACGTTCGGGAATTTAGAACCACGTTTAGCTTTATCTTATCAATTAAATGAATCTTCATCTATTAAAGCAAGTTATAATAGGATGTCTCAATACTTACATTTAATATCCAATACAACTTCGGTAACTCCATTAGATATATGGGCTCCTAGCGGAAAATATATAAAACCTCAATTAGCAAATCAATACGCTATTGGTTATTTTAAAAATTTCAAAAACAATAGTTATTCTCTTGAAACAGAAGTTTATTATAAAACTATTGATAATCGAGTTGATTATATTGATGGTTCAGATTTAATCGCTAATAATACAATAGAAACTGAAATTCTAAATGGTGAAACACGTTCGTACGGTTTAGAATTATTATTAAAGAAAAATACAGGACGCCTTACAGGATGGTTAGCTTATACCCTATCAAAATCTGAGCAACGTACATTAGGAGGTGCTGCTGGAGGGCCTGGAATTAATAATGGAGATTGGTATAATACCGCATATGATCGTACTCATGATATTTCTTTTACGAGTAATTACAAACTAACGGATAAGTGGAGTTTAAGCTCGAATTTTGTTTTTCAAACGGGTAGACCAGTAACCTACCCAAACGGTCAATTTGAATATCAAGGATTGTCCGTGGCTAGTTATGATAGTAGAAATGCTAATCGTTTACCTGCTTACCATAGGTTAGATATTTCTGCTACATACAAGCCAAACCCAACATCTAAAAAACGTTGGAAAGGAGAATGGGTTTTTGGTATCTACAATCTTTATAACAGAACAAACGCTGCATCAATCTCTTTTTCGCAAAATGTTGACACAGGACTAAACGAAGCAACAAAAACATATATTTTTGGTATTCTTCCAGCAATATCATATAATTTTAAATTCTAAATCAATGAATACTCTTATAAAATATATATTATTATCATGCATAGTAACATTTTTGTTCACTTCATGCGAAGAAACTATTGATGTTTCTGTACCAACTGCACCTCCGAGATTAGTTATTGAAGGATCTATTGATTGGATTAAAGGTACTACGGGTAATGATCAACAAATAAAATTAAGTTTATCAACTCCTTTCTTTGATACAGATGCTGTTACTGTTACCAATGCTACTGTACAAATCACAAAAGAAAATGATCAATCGGTGTTTATATTTACGCATCAAAACGAAGGAATCTATACTACGGATAATTTTATTCCTGAATTGAATGCAACCTATACTCTAGAAGTAGTTTATGATAATGAAACTTACATCGCTACTGAAACTTTAATGCCTGTAACTGATATAACAACTGTTAACCAAACTACTGAAGCTGGATTTGATACCGAAATCATAGAGATTAATACCTTTTTTGAGGATCCCGAAGATGAAACTAATTTTTATTTAGCTAGATATACATCAACTGGAGAATTATTACCTGTATTTTTTACACAAGATGATGAATTTTCGAATGGAAATGAGATGTTTTTTGAATGGGAAAACACAGATGAAGATGATAATGAAGACTCTCTTCCAGGAGATGAAATTGAAATTAATTTATATGGAATATCAGAACGTTATTATAATTACATCGATCTATTGTTAGAACAATCAGGCGATGGTGGTGGTCCTTTTTCATCTACTCCTGCTCCATTAAGAGGTAATTGTAATAATCAAACAGACCCAAACAACTATGCTTTTGGATATTTTAGATTAAATGAAATATCGCAAAGTACATATATAGTACAATAATTAATACCTCTAGATTTTTAAGAGCATTCTCTTTATTAGTTGATCCATCTTGTTACAATTTTTTCCTTTTCACTAATAATGAACAGAATGCTCTTTATCTTTTTTAAATAGTAAATTAAGTCTCTAAAAATTATTTCAAACTATTTGCTATTTCATGAACAGTTTGTTTTGCTGTCTTTCCTACGCCATATATTGTTGCTGAAGCAAACCCTGTCCAATTTCCATATCCAACTAGCCATAAATTTGGCTCTTCTATAGAACGTGAATGTTCTGTTTTTATACGATTGTCTTTAATAATGTTTAATGCCTTTAAATGAGTTAGATTCGCTCTAAAGCCTGTACACCAAATGACCGCATCAAATTCTTCTTTTATGTCATTATCCCATATTACTCCTTTGGTATAAAAATCTTTAAATGGTCGTAGAGCTACCAAGACACCTCTTTTTCTAGCTTCTCTTACACTTTTAATCATAACTATATTTGATAGTGATGCTTTAGCAGTATTTTCTGATGTAAGTTTAGGTGTACTAAAAAAACGTTGATTTGCTTCTTTAAAAAGATACCTCCCATCAATAGTATCTGGTAAAAAAGCAGGTTCTTCAATTGTTACCCATTTCGTTTCTGCTACTTTAGATACTTCTGCTAAAATTTGAGCTCCCGAATTCCCTCCTCCTACTATCAATATTTTTTTATTTTTTAACTCAATAGCATTTTTATATGTTAGAGAATGTATCTGTTTTCCTAAAAAATATTTCGCTGTAGAATATTCTGGTATAAAAGGATTTCTTGCGGTTCCAGTTGCACTAACTAATCTTTTTGAATAGAATATTTCTGTGTTTGTTTCAATTCTAAAAATATCTTTTTCTTTATGTACATTAATTACTTCGATATTTCTTTTTATAGGAAAATCATAACGCTTCTGATACATCTTTAGGTATTCCAAAAATTCAAATTTGGTTGGATATTCATCTTCACTTTTTGGCATTCCCCAACCAGAAAGTGAGCTATATTCTGTTGGAGAAAATAATTTTAAATTATCCCACGTTTTTAACCATGATCCTCCTACCTCTTTCTGATCATCCAAAATTAAATAATCAAATCTATGTCTTCTTAAAAAATATGCTACCGATAATCCTGCTTGACCTCCTCCAATTATAATAATATCATGTATTTTCATAAACCTCACTAAACTTTTAATGATTATGAATTTACAAATTAATTGATGATAACATCTTTTTTTAGATTATTACTCTAATTAAATTATTTACAGAAGTGATAACTAGATTTTTATAATAATTATCACTTCTGTAAATATGAACTTTATTCGCTAGTTTTTCTTAAAATGAAATCGACCAATGTTTCATTACTTGGATCACTGAACAATATTGGATTTCGTCCATAATATGTTACATTTTTAACTCCAACAATATCTGCTCTTTCTTTGATTTCTCTAGCATGAAAAGCATGATGATATGCAATACTCTCATCTATTGGAGGTTCTACTAATGTATATATATTTGCACACCATATTTCAGGATCATCAGATGTTAAAGATGATAGCATATCTACTCTTTCTCTATATGTATCTATCTCAGGAGTGTTATATTCATTAATTGACGAAATACCATAAAACTGCATTAAAGTTTCAATATTTTCAATTGCGAATTCTTCCCATACCAAATTATAATCAACAAAAACGTCATTAATCCATCTGTTTTCAATATCATAACTTGATTGTGTTTGTCTTAATGCTATTCCATTCACACGAGTAGATTCATGTAGTACAAGATCATTAGAACTTAAATTTTTAAAATCATCATTTGTAGCTAACCAAAGAGCTGCGCCTGCACCAGCAGAATTACCAGTTAATATAATTTGATTTTTATTTACATTTAAATTTTTAGCAATACTCCTTATATATTGTAATGCTCTTTTAACATCATTCAATGGTTTTAAAACCCCTTCTGTTTCATTATTAGCATCTAATAATCTATAATTAATCGTTGCAACTGCAACCCTATTAGCTAATAAAGTTTTAATTTCCATAGGATAGTCTATGTTATTTGTAGGCGCATATATATAATTTTTATCTCCACCTCTAAAACCTCCTCCATGAATATAAATAACCATAGGAGTTGCAGTACTCGATTTTGGTAAAAAAACATCAAATATCGTTTCTTCATATATATCATAAGCTATATTTTCTGCAAAACAAGCGTCAACTCCTTGCAGATTGATTGGTGGATTAGAAATTGTGATTAAAGAATTTGTTTCTGATAATTCTACTTCTTGAATATTTAATTCTTCTTCTGTATTAGTACAACTTATAAACATAGTTAGTATAATACTTTTAATAATTAACTGTAGGTATTTCATTTGTTTTAAATTAAGGGGTTTATATTTAATACAAATAAAGTTTTCTCTTTCTTTAACTGAAAATATTTTCAATAAGCAACACTTTTATCAAAGCTGACAATCATATATTCTATAGATTAAGATATTAATCAAAAGATAAACTTAGATTGCTGTATATAGGATTAATTAAGTCATTCATTGATACTATAAACCTGAATTCGATCTAAGGGTTTATAAGAATAGTGTTAATTGGTCTGATTTGGTAGTTTCAAATTTGATAGCAG
>CANMKX010000047.1 GCA_947498595.1 uncultured Aquimarina sp. | reverse complement strand
GCTAAATTAAAATTGGGAAAGAATAACTATATTGAACCTTTAGATATTTAAGCAGTTCTAATTTGGGGAAGCCGACAGAGCTATGTAAAGTAACTAAGTATTCGAATTGCTGATAGAGCAATAATTGAATGCAGTGTTGACTAGAACCTACGTATTACTATAAGTATTAAAGAAAGAATAAAATAGACCATTTTAAATATTTATCTAATTAATAAAGATTCTTTTTTGACTATTGAATTTACTAATTTGATTAAATAAACATTAGTAAACAAATTAAACTTTCTTACAAATTAAACTTTCTTACAAATTCAATTATCTTTGGTGAAATGGTATATAATTTACCATGTAATTATATACGTTTGTTAGGCATAATTAAAGATAGCAAGTTGAACAACCAAGCATTTAAAGAATTTATAAATAAACTAGCCTCTAAAACCTATCAAAAGAACGAAATAATTATTCCTGCAAATTCGATTCATAAAAATGTATATTATGTTGAAAAAGGATTTATTAGAGCATTTTATTATGATACTAAAGGAAATGATATTACACACTGGTTTACAGCCGAACAAGAAGTGTTAACCGTATTATCAAGCGTTATTAATAAAACAGTAAGTATTTATGGTGTTCAAGCATTAGAAAATAATACGACTGTTAGAATAAGTAGCTATGAACAGTTTTGGAGTCTTAAAAATCAATCAGATGCTATACGTTTAATTTTTGAGAACACTTTAATAAATGCCACTATAAAAGTAACAAATAAACTTATTGCCATTCAAACAAAATCAGCAAAAGAAAGATATTTTGATTTGCTTCATGAACATCCAGAGATTTTCAAAAGAGCAAATCTAGGTTATATTGCTACGTATCTTGGTATGAAACAACAAAGCTTAAGTAGAATTAGAGCGGAAAAATAAGTTTCTATACGATTTTCACATAGGTTAAAATTTTTCTGAATTACCGCTAATATCTTTGCTTAAAAAATAAAAAATGGCAAAACTTATTAGCTTTACAAAACAAGAATATGTATATAAAAAGTACCCTTTAAACATATATATATTTAGAGACTTAACAATCTATATTCTTTCAGCAATACTTATTTATTCCATAAATAATATAAATCTAGAGGGAAACCTTTACTTTCTTAACTTTATTTTATTTCCATTAATTTTTAGTTTTGGTTTTTTTCTATTTGCCAATATTCACGAATGGTTTCATTATTTTGGTGTATTACTCACCAAGGGAAAATCATATTTAAATCCAATTGGAAGTATTTTACGATTATTTTATTATGATTTTGAAGAGAATTCAAATAAACAAAACATGACAATGATGCTAATGGGTATTCTTGCTCAATGGCCAATTGCTATTTTATATTTTTATTTTATCCCACATAATACTCTTGTATTAGTTGTCTTTAATGCTGGCTTATTATTATCTATTTTCCTTACGCCTTTCATCGAATTATATATAGCATATCCCAAATATTTAGGAAAAATGAGTTTCAAAGCTTGTTATGAGAGACACGAGCCTTATAGAAGTAGAAATTTATTCCTATCTCTTTTGGCAGCAATTCCATTTGTTGCTATTTATTTGTGGTTTTTCATTCCAAAACTTTAGTAGTTATGAGTATACAGATATTAAAGAATAATAAAGTTGAAGACATTAAAGGAATTCATCTTTTCGGTGCAAGTGGTTCAAATAACTATATGAGAGCAGCCTTAATGTTGGAAGAGAAGCAATTAAACTGGCAAAGTCACAGTGTTAATTTGCTAAAATATGAGCAATTTGAACCAGAATATCTCGCAATTAATCCACAAGGAAGTATTCCAACAATGATTCATGATGGAATTGCAATTTATGGAAGTGAAAATATTTTAAAATATCTCGAAAGTATATTTCCAAACCCAAGTTTTATTAATAAGGAAAAAGAAAGTGAAATGTGGGAATGGGTAGAATCTGCAACCAGAACACATATTGAAACAGCCATTGGTTATTTATATAAAAATAAAGGAGGCAGGCCAATAAGAAAGGATATGGTAGATACATACAAAAAAAACAATCCTGAAAAATTGAAATTTATGATGGAAAGAGGCTACCATATGACCATAGAACAAGAGCAAGAAGTAGAAAATATAAATAACGCAAAAATGCTAATGTTAGATGAAAGCTTAAGTAACCAAGATTTCATTTTAGGAAGAAAAATAAGTGTTGCCGATATAGCTTGGCTTCCTGACCCAATTTTTCTAAAAACTATTGGTTTTAATCTTTCGCCCTATCCAAATGTGGAGAAATGGATTAAACGAATGCAAAATAGACCTAGCAATAATAAAAGGACAAAGTTACCTGCATTCAAACTAAAAGTTGCAATGTTTTATTTAAAATGGCTTTCCAAAAACAAAAACTACATTCATTAAAACCAAGAGTTATGAATAAAATATTTAGAGTATTAAGTAACGAAAAATCAGAAATACTGAGTATTGGGTACTTAATTTCAGAAGATGAAAAATCTTTCAAAATTAGAATTCAAAATGGTATTAAAACATCTGTTCAATCGTTTAAAAAAGAAAATTTTAAACTTAAGAGCATTTATGAACAAGGAACTAAAGAAATGTATCAAATAAAAACAAAAGACCATAACAATAATGATATTTTGATTGAATTGCCTAAGTCCTGTTTTGGAGGTTGTGGTTAATCTAAAAATAAAAAAATGAACAAAATAATATTACATAGAAATTATGGTTCGCCTTATTGTCAAAAAATAATGACAATGTTGGGATATTGTCAATTAGATTGGTATTCAGAACTTACAAGCAAAGGAGTACCAAGACCAGTACAAGAAACTTTATCAGGAAACTATTCAAGACGGGTTCCTATTTTGCAGATTGGAGCAGATATTTATTGTGATACAAAAGAGATTTGTCATCAAATTGCAGAAATTTCTGGTGATAAAAGTTTGATTTATTATCATTTAACTAAAAATCAGAAGCTCTTTGCAGATGAATTAGAATATGAATTTGGAAAGGCTGTTGTGGCAAAACTCACACCAATAGAATTGATTACGAGCTATTTTAAGCATATTCCTATGAAAGACGCTTGTGATTTTTTAATTGATAGATTCAAATTAAAATTAGAGGTTAAAGGAAATAACTCAATTGAAGAAAAATCAAATGAAGAATGGACCAATATTTTGATTCAATATTTGAAAAATATTGATGAAAAACTTGAATACAACACGTTTTTATCTGAAAGTGAAACTCCAAATTATACCGATTTTACAGCTTACACTCATGTCTGGTACTCTAATAGAGTGAACAAATTAAAATATGGAAAAGGCTTATCAAATATTAAAAAATGGCTGAAAAAAATGAACCAATTTGATATGGCTAACTACAAAGAACTACCAAGAAAAGAAGCTCTAAAAAATGCTTATAAAACAGAACCAAAATCAATAGGTTCATCATATCTAAAAACCAGTAAAATAAACAAACAAGTATCGATTATAGTTAATGATGGCTTATCTTTCATAATGAAACCAGTTGAAGGAGTTTTAGTAGGAGAAAATGAAAATAAAACAATTCTAAAGCGAAATCATGCAGATATAGGAAAGGTACATGTGCATATTCCGAAAAATTGCCACGGAGCTTGTGGATAAAAAAATATGCCTAATAACAAAGCATTCTGACTGCTCATAGAATAATATCAAATGTAGTATAAACTATAATTTAAAGAAGTAAAACACCCCTGACATACCCTTGTCACATCCTCTTAGTATTTTTGAAATGTCATTAAAATGCACATAAAATGAGTAAATCAGAATTTAAAGAAGTAATTAATGCTTCTAAGGAAAAAATTTGGGAAGTGTTGTTTAATCAATATGGAGACATTCATATACATAATCCAGGAATGTCTGCATCTAAATATATAGGAAATGCTATTAAGGGAGAGTTAAATGTTTCAAGGCACGTTATGTTTAATGATAAGTTATTTTTAGAAGAGACAATAGTAGAAGTAAATCAGAACAATAGTTTTAAAGTTGAGGCTTACAACCATAACTTACCTTTATTAAAAGAAATGTCTGCTGTTTATGAGTTAACTTCTATTGGAGAAGAAAAAAGCGAAATAAAAATGACTTCTTTTGCTACAACCTCTCCGGGTTTTATGATCTATCTAATGAAAGGACAATTGGGAAAAGGACTAAAACAACATCTTTTTGGCTTAAAATATCATATAGAAACTGGAAAAACAGTGGATAAGAATAATTATTTGGACGTTTATAAAAATCATAAATAAACTTCTTTAAGGATCGTATTTGCATAGATAATCAACGAATAGAAAAATTAATAATTACGTATCCTATGTAGAAAAACAAGCATAAATTGAAAAGTATTAGACAGCAAACTTCTGTATACTTACAGGGGATTGCTGTCCTTGAAATATCCAATTTTATAATAATGATTACTTACCTATAAATTTAAAGACTACAATAGAAAATGAAAATATTGGGTTGATAGATTTATTTGCATCCGCATTTGGAATGATTTTTTTGCAAGGGATTATAATCACAATTCTAACTCTAGGGATATTTGAAATGATTAAAAAAATACAAAAAACAGAGATTATATAATCCTATAATTTTATAAAAGCAAGAATACATCTCTCCTCCAAAAACTGTTTAATAAAAGAAACATAATAAGATTTTTATGTTGCGTACTATATGTAATTTTATAGGAAATAAGTATGAAAATAATCGCTCAAATTTATTTCTATATCCTTTATATTTCGGTATAAAATAGGAGCATAGTTATCGCTATGATCATGTTTTCTGTTTTTATCTAAACGGATTAGATGAAGCTTATAAAGAAAAATTAATATTAACTGAATTGCAAAAAGGGTTTAATGAAAGAAAACTCGAACTTGCAATCGAAAGAATAAAAAAGGATGTTTTTTAAAAGATATAAAGAGTTATTTTAAAGCCACTTGATATTGATTATATTTAGTTTTAAAGTCATTGCATCTACAAACATACAGAAAGACCATTTGATTCGTCGTTTAACTGTATGATCACATATATGTTATAGTTGACTGTTCTTATTCTGCAATATATTCCAGTAATTGTTGAAATTCTAGATCACTCAATTCAAAATGATGCTTATAATCAAAAGTATATTTTTCATTAATAGCTAGAGCGAATTGATCATTTTGTTCAATTAAACTCTGTTCATTTCGCATATATTTAATAAAATAATCTGTTGAGGGATAATGGCCATTTTGAACAATCCCTTTCAGACTAGGTCCAGACATTTTTTTATATAATTTATGACAAGTAGCACAATTTGTATTGAATACGTCTCTGCCTTTAAATCCGATTTCTGTTAACATATTTTCCGTTCCACATATTAGCCGTGGCACTTCAGTCGCACAAACCATTTTTTGTTTTGATTTGACGTAAACAAAAGCCATCGTTCCGATTGTTGAAATTAGAAACAAACTTAAAAGAAATACAATTTTATTAGTAACTTTTTTCATTTAGATTAATTATCTTAATAGTATATAATGCGAATCTGTGTAGAAACCCTTATCTGTTTTTTAAGGTTTTATTAGAGCTAAATATAATCAATACTAAGCAGCTTAAAAATATATCTTAAATTGTTTAATATTAGTTATATTTAATTTTTACAAAAACATAAAATAAAGAGTTCTGAATTGATACTTAGTTGGGCTTACTGAAAAATGGAGATTTATAAAAGATTTATTGAAATATTTGACGCGAATATTATTCACTGTTTGATTCCTATAATTTTAACGTTACTTCTTTTATTTGACGCGAATATTATTCACTGTTTGATTCCTATAATTTTAACGTTACTTCTTTTCGAATTTATTTTTAAAAATAGATTTGAAACAAAAAAGTACTAAATCTAATTCGTTGGACGATTATTTTCTATACGATAGTTACTGGGACTTTATACTTAATAGGAATGGCAACTGCTAAAAATACAGACGAATATGCTTTTATTAACAGAGCAACTGGACCTTATGCCTGGGCTTATTGGATAATGTTTTTATCTGCTTTGATTTTACCTTTAACGCTGTTTATTAAAAAAATAGCTTCAAAATATTGGTATGTTTTATTAGTGGCATTTGGTATAAAAAGTGGAATGTATTTAGAACGTTTTGTAATAATAGTGACTAGTTTCCATCGAGATTATTTACCTATAAATTTAAAGACTACGATAGAAAATGAGAATATAGGGTTGATAGATTTATTTGCATCCGCATTTGGAATGATTTTTTTGCAAGGGATTATAATCACAATTCTGACTCTAGGGATATTTGAAATGATTAAAAAAACACAAAAAACAGAGATTATATAATCCTATAATTTTATAAAAGCAAGAATACATCTCTCCTCCAAAAATTGTTTAATAAAAGAAACATAATAAGATTTTTATGTTGCGTACTATATGTAATTTTATAGGAAATAAGTATGAAAATAATCGCTCAAATTTATTTCTATATCCTTTATATTTCGGTATAAAATAGGAGCATAGTTATCGCTATGATCATGTTTTCTGTTTTTATCTAAACGAAGTATTATTTTAATTTACAAAACCATTGAATAAATGGTCTGTTATTTCTGATTTTGAAATCGGGTATTTCTACGCTTAAAAAGTTGTTGAAAGCACATTAATTTTAGTGAAAACAATATTTAATAAATGCTGGGTCATTTAGTCATTATTAAATACAAATCAATTAAAATTAAAAAACGATGCTAAACGATACCTTTACAGTAGCAGATTATTTATTAACTCGCTTAAAACAACTTGATGTAACAGAATTATTCCAAATCCCTGGAGATTACGTTAAAAACTTCACGCAAGCGCTAGAAAAATTTGATAGCATTGAGACTATAGGAACCTCTAACGAATTAGATGCTTCATATGCAGCAGATGCATACGGAAGAACAAGAGGACTATCCGCTGTTTCATTACAATATGGAGTAAGTACTTTTAGTGCATTAAATGCAGTTGCAGGTGCTTATGTAGAATCTAGTCCCATGGTTGTAATAAGTGCTACACCTGGTGCTAATGATCGAAAGATAGGAAGTATGTATAATGTTTTATACCATCATTCAACAGGTAATTTAAAAGCAGATCAAGAAATTTTTGATCATGTTACAGTAGCTTCAGAAACGTTAAGTACTTCTGTAGGAGCAGCAAAAAAAATCGATAAATTATTAATAGCAGCAATTACACATAAAAAACCTGTTTATATAGCCTGTTATAGTGAAGTTTGGGGAGAACCATGTAAACGTCCATCAAAAAAGAAATTAGAACCTAAGCTTAAAAAGAGTAAACAGGATGCCTTGTTAAACGCAGTAAATCAAGCATGGACTCAGATAACAACAGCAAAACAACCTATGATTTTTGCTGGGGTCGAAGTTTTACGTCATGACTTGTCAGGTTTACTTCAAAAACTCATAGATGCAAGTGGATTTATTTATACGACAACATCACTTGGTAAGACAGTATTAGACGAAAAAGGAGACAAATTTATTGGTACATACGCAGATGCTGCCTCTATAGATAATGTAAAAAATTATGTAGAGAAATCGGATTGCTTTTTAACTTTAGGGACACTTATCACAGACGATTACTTATGGTTTGTTGAAAATAAGTACTCTGATATGGTAATGGCAACTACTACCGAAATTAGAGCAGGATATTTTACTTATCAAGATGTTACCATGAAAGATTTTATGGAGGCTCTTCTAGAACGTTTTGAAAACAGTAAATCATATCCATTAAAGAATATTGCTCCTGCACAACCCAAATATCCTGAACCTTGGCAATCCTCTTCAGATTCAAAATACAATGATAAACCAGAAACTATTACGTTTAATCGCTTTTTCCAACATACTGTTAAACATATAGAAGATAATAATTTGTGGGATACAATTAATTTAACATTTGGAGTGAGTTCAGCCATGTATGTTGCTACAAATATTTATGGGATGAAACAAAATAGTTTTATCAGTTCGGCTGCATGGCAATGCATAGGTTATGAAACAGGTGCAGCTTTAGGAGCGCAATTAGGAAGTAAAAAACAATCATGGACTATTGCTGGTGATGGTGGGTTCATGATGATTTGTCAATCCCTTTCAACCTTAGCACGATACAATGTGAATAGTGTCATTTTTGTGATGAATAATCAAGTTTATGCTATAGAACAAGTTTTTGTTGACGTAGATGCATTTTGTCCACAAGGTAAATTTGACAAATTCGATAATCTACCTAAATGGGATTATATGGCTTTAGCCAAAGCATATGGAGCCAATGGCTATCAAGCAAATACTATAAAAGAATTAAATCAAGTATTAGAGAATTTACAAACAGCTAAAAGTGACAAACCTACTTTGGTTGAAGTTCTTATTCCTGAAAAAGATTTAGCAGGACAAATGAAAAATCTAACACCACAAGTAATGAATTGTAAAAAATAAAAAAATGGAAAAGAAAACATATTCAATTTTTGGAGCTGGAGCAGCTGGATTATATACAGCATGGAGACTGCTTCAAGGAAAATCAGCAAATACAAAAGACACCTCAAAAATTTTAAAAAAGGGAGATGTTCTAGAATTATACGATTGGGGGAAATATCAATTTTCGAAGGAAGAAAAAGGAACTCGAGAAGCAGGAGCTAGAGTTTGTACATGGCATTATAAGGATAATCCCGAAGCTTCTTATTTGGAACTAGGAGGAATGCGTTACTCTGCTTGGGATTATAAAAAAACAAAAGACAACCCTAACCCTAATGATGCAAATAATCCAGGGCATCGATTAGTAACCAAAACGATTAGCGAAATCGGTTTAGAAAAATACGCAGTACCTTTTAATGAAGCTAGCAACCCGCTTTTATCATTAAGAGCTAAAAACATGTATACTTCAGAAATTGATGCTAAAAATCCAGCTCCGTATAATGTAAATAATTATGGTGCTGATACAGCACCAGATGATGGCTTTACTAAAATTGAAGGCGTTGGAATTAATGTTTCTGAAGATGCATTACCACCTACTAGAGAGAAGTGGTGTAAATTTTATGAAAAAGGAAAAATAACAAAAGATTTAGGAGATGAATCTATTTTTGAAAAAGGGCAGAAATTAAAAGATATTGGATATTGGAATTTAGCGTATGATGTTTTAGGTCAAGAAGGATTTAGTTATTTAGCAGATGGTAATGGCTATTCTTCTAATGTAGTAAATAGTAATTCGGCTCAATCATTTGAAGTAAATAACGAATTTACACCAGGAACCTTATACAAAACATTAACCATTGGTTATTCGGGTATTTTTTCGACACTTTTTCAAGAGATTGTTAAGCTAGCCAAGGAGAAAGGAATTCATTTTGAATACCATCCAAATACAAGACTACGTTCCATTATAGAAAACAAAAATATAATTCATTATACAACAGCAAGTAGAGAAGAACCAAATAAAGAATTAGATGCAAAAACTAGTGATGCTGCATTTTTAGCTATGGGGAGATATGCTATTGATTTAGTAGCGCAAGCAACACGTTATAGTACTAAAAAAGATGGTGATTTTGATGTTTTAAACGAAGATAAAGTACAATTGTATTTAGAATCTGTTTTAATGCAACCATCTTATAAAATTGGAATGTTCTTTGATTCTCCGTGGTGGAGAGATGATATTCCGTCACCACCAAAATATCCTGCAAAATTAAACAGTTATTTCTTAACACAAGAAGGAATAGAAACACTTAAAAAAGAAAAATTTCCTGTAAAATATATAGAAGCAATAGAAAAAGCTGCTTCAGAAGCTGCACAAGCAAAATTGAAATCAGAAAAGCAAAACAAAGCTTATGACAACTCGGTAACTTCAATTATAGATACGAGTTATACAACAGAAGCTGGTTTTATAAATGCTACTGAAACTATTGTGCAAGCAACTTTAAGTTTTACAGAAAAACAGCAAATTACCAGTATAGCACATTTAGATACCATTGGTCCAAGTGCAACCGATATGCCTATCAGACAAGTGGTTTATTTTGGAGACAATGCACGCAGTGAAAATGGTAAAAAAGTATACGGAATTCTAGCAAGTTATGACGATATACGTTATACAACATTCTGGAAAGCTCTAGAATTAGGACCTAATCAAGAACGAAAAGTAGCAGAGTCTAAAGATTATCAACCACTACAAGGACCACGTAAAGCGCCTGCTATTATGGTAAAAATGTTACGACAGCAATTAGCGAGTTTACATTTTGGGCCTCAAGCAAACTATACATCAATCCCAGAGCCTTTAGAAACCAAATATATGGATTGGTCTTTACCACCATTTAATGCAGGATATCATGCCTATTATTCTCATTATAATATCGGGGATGTACAACAAAAAATACGCAAACCTTCATCATTAGTAAAAGGTAAAGACAGTAACCTTTTTATTATAGGATCTACCTACTCTAATGATCAAGCATGGGTAGAGGGAGCTTTCTGTACAGCAGAATCTGTTTTAAACGATTTCTTTAATATAGAAAAGTTAATTGATGATAAAGAATACCCATTTATTTGTCCAAAATAAAAAATCAAAACAATTAATATTATAAAGTACATTATTATGAAAAAAACTCAGCCATCATCTGTAAAACCTTATATTGAATGGGAAGAAGGATTACCAAAAGGAAAAAATAATGGAACCCAATTTGGTATTTTATCAAAGCTCCATGGTACTTGGGTTAACTGGAAAGGAGGCCCAACAGGATTGCATACAACGCCTATGCCATCACCAGGGACATCTTCAGAAACAATTTTTGGAGTTTTCCATTTTAAATCTCAGGAATATAGAGAACAACTTAAGTTTACTCAAGTTAATGCTCCTGTACGTAATAGAGCAGGATCTAATGAGCAGTTTAACGGTGCTGTTAAATACGAAACTGCAATTATAGATAATGAAAATTTACTTCAGCACTTTGAAGATGGAATGTATCTATGGCTAGGAGATCACCAAATGCCTTGGGATCCTAATAGTCCATTCCAAGATCCAAAAACTATGTTTAAGCATACATCGGATGAAGAATCGGTAAAAACAGATGGAGGCGAGCCTGTAATAGGACCAGGAGAATTAGGACCTCAATTTGTACCACCCTATCAAATTTCACGATCTGGAGTGATACCTCATGGAACAACTATTCATTTAACAGGTAACATAACAAAATCAGAAGAAGGATATGCTCCACACATAGCAAACCTTTGGGAGCAACAATACTTAGCGGTTTCACCAAGTATGGGAATCGATCCAGAAAAGGATTTAATCGCAGGATCGCGAGAAAAACCAGATTGGACAAAGCTGCCTCGTGAAGAGCAAAATCCTGATGGAGGTGTTGGTAACAGCGGTGTAAATAGTGGACGTGCCTATTTTTTAAATATTTTTAATTATGATAAGTTTGGAGCCGAATTTCCATATACGGTACAACCTAATTTGAAGTTGAAAGATGCCAATGATGGTTTAAAATTTAAAAGATATGATATGATTGAATTGGATACCGTACATGAAACAGGTATTCAAGGAGGAGTTATCAATAATGTAATGATTGAGCGTTATTGTAGAGTTGTGAGAATGCGTTACCGTATGTGGATAGAAGAAGTTTATGATGAAGAATTTGGAGGTCTTATAGAACAATTACAATACGAACAAATAGTAGACTTTGAGTTTATGTTTGGATCTAATGGAGGAACAACTTTGTGGCCACATATTCAAGTAAACACTTTACGACGAGAGAAAGACATTCCGTTAGACAAACGTTTACCATCAATTGAGTTACCAATAGAGAAAACTACAGTTAAAACAAAAAAAGCAGCTGTAGCTTCAGTTTGTCCAGTGATGAAACACACTCGTGATTAGATATATAAAGTAAGGTTTCAAAATTAAAAGATGCTTCTAAATATATTTTTATATATTTGGTCATCGAAATTTAGTAACTAATGCGTTACACACTTGTTTTTCAACTTTAAGGAAGAACATTGGAAAGATAAGTGAAATTTCTACGGAAAACCTCCGTATACCTTAAATCAATAAAATTTGATTTTGGTATGCGGAGGTTTTTTATTTCCAATTATTAATACTATGAACATAAATACTATGAAAAAAACGGGCATTTTTTTGATAATCATAATAGCTATCTTAGGAATCATTGTATTCTTTTTTCCAGAAGCTTTATACAGCAATGCTTTTGGACAAAAAGTTTTAATGAAAATTGAAGGAGAACAAGTCGCAGAGTTTTATTACAAAGAAAATCAAATAGGGAAAGACACTATTTATATGAAAGGAATTATTTATGCGAATACATTAGAGGATATTAAATTAGTATTGAAAGAGAATCCTGAGATTACAACAATGGTAATGGAATATGTTCCAGGTTCTATAGATGATGAGGTAAATCTTCTAGCTTCACAAGAAATCCGAAAATACAAAATCAATACTTATATTCCAGAAAATGGAATGGTTGCATCTGGAGGAACAGATATGTTTTTAGCTGGAAAAAAACGAGCAGTACATCCTACAGCAAAATTAGGTGTACATTCTTGGTCTGGAGGGAATCAAGTCGCCTTAGATTTTCCTAGAGATCATGAGGAGCATGAAAAATATTTATCTTATTATACCGAAATGAATATTCCGTTAGATTTTTATTGGTATACGCTTGAAGCAGCTCCAGCTAATGATATACATTGGATGACTACTGAAGAAATTGAAAAGTATAATGTAGTAACTACTAATCCATATTCGCAGTTATTAGAGATACAAAAAACACTTGCTTCTGATGCTTTTAAAGGACGTGCGACTGGAAATAATAAAGAAGCACAAAATTTGATTACAAATTATTTTAATAGAATAGGACTCTATAAACTAACTGATAATTATAGTATTCCGTTTACATTTATAGATGAAGACACTAAAAAAGAAAGAGAAGGAATTAATATAGTAGGTTATGTTAAAGGAAAAATAAATCCAGATAAATACATTGTAATTGGCGCACACTATGACCATATCGGAATTATAAATGACACGATCTATAATGGTGCAGATGATAATGCTTCAGGAACATCTGCGTTATTGTTTTTGGCTAATTATTTTTCTAAAAATAAACCTAAGCATTCTATTGTTTTTGCTGCTTTTGATGCAGAAGAGTTGGGATTACATGGATCTAAAGCTTTTGTGGACAAGCCTTATATTCCGTTAAAAGACATTAAATTAAATATCAATTTTGATATGATTAGTAGAAATCCAGCTAATGAAATTTATGTTGTAGGAACCTATCCTTTTCCTCAATTTAAATCAACTATTGCTACAGTTGCAAAAACGAGTTCGCTTAATGTTTCTTATGGGCATGATAATCCTAATGACAAAATAAAAGACTATTGGATGCACTCATCAGACAATGCTCCTTTTTTCGAAAAAGGAATTCCAAATATTACTTTTAGCGAAGAAGATCATCCCGGTTATCATAAAGCAACTGATGATTATGATGTAACCAATCATGATTTTTATATCGATGTGGTAAAACTTATTAATGCTTTTATTCTTTCTATAGATGAAGAGTTTCCAAAATCAAAATCGTAATTTATAAAAAAATACAGTATCATCTTTTCAAGAGGTTAAATCAAATTATCTGATTGTAGAAGTACTTCTTTGATTAGACATATACTAGTAAAGAATCTAATAAAGAATGAGAGAAAAGATTGTTTAATGTGTAAAGAATTATAGATACGATTGTATGAAAGGGGGTAATACTTATTATCACTATATTAGTAAGCGTTAAACTATTATTTTTGATACACTAGAATCTTTTAGCAAATATTAAATAGAAATACATGAAGATTAGTTTGTTAATCGGAGCTCTTTTTGGGATTATGTTATTCGCATTTGAGATTGAAAGTAATGATCGGTATGTTTTTTTTCTTCATAATCGATTTTTAGAAGAGCATGATTTGCATGAATTACATCCCGAATTTGGGCGTACTGAGTACAACGAGATCATTAGCGAATTCAGAAGAAATGGGTTAAAAGTTATCAGTGAAAAAAGAAATGAAAATGTGAATGCGAGAGATTATGCAATTAGAGTTGTAACTCAAATTGACAGTTTAATAAAAATAGGAATCCCACCTCAAAGAATAACTGTAATTGGTATTTCAAAAGGAGGATATATTGCTCAATACGTTTCAACTTTAGCGAACAATCAAGAATTAAATTTTGTATTTATAGCAAGTTTTAGAGATAGTGATATTCAGAATATACCTGAGATTAATTATTGCGGTAATATTTTAACGATTTACGAGAAATCAGACCCTTTTGGAGTTTCTGCATTAGAACGAAAGAAAACTTCTAGATGTAAAATCAAACATTTTAAAGAAATTCAATTGAATACAGGGATGGGACATGGTTTTTTGTTTCAACCCTTGAAAGAATGGATTGAACCAACAATCAAATGGGCTAATGAAAATTATAATCTAAATTGAAACGATGAATAATACCAATTAAATTTAGCCAATTGTTTTGATGTTTCTTGGGTATAAGACCATATATCAATTGGCCACTATATATGTTTACCTAGTTCCAATTTGTATATTTGATATTTTTAACATGTAGAAAAACATAAAAATAAATTGAATTTAGATAATAACTTGATATTTTTCTTTAGTGCACTGGGGGCTTTTAATAGTATTGTTTTAAGTATCTATTTTTTGTTTTTTGCAAAGCCGATACATAAATCAAATTATTTTTTAGGTGCATTACTAGCAGTTTTAAGCATTCGTGTTTGGAAATCTTTATTTTTCTATTATAACCCCGAACTTTCAAAAAACTACTTACAAGTAGGTCTATCTGCATGCTTTTTTATAGGTCCTTTCTTATACTTTTATAGTAAGTCCAAAATTGATAAATTAAAGAAATTGAATAGCGTTTATTATGTACATCTATCTTTTTTATTGGTCATTGTTTTAAGTGTAGGTTTTTTATATCCTTATCAAAAATATATAAGTCTTTGGGTTAATTATTTTTATCGAATAATTAATTTTCAATGGTTGCTATATATAATGATTTCTGGATTCTTATTAAGAGATGTACTGCAAAAGCTATTTAGAACAAAAGAGAAATTAAATTATGACGAAACGTGGTTGGTTAGTGTTTTTTTTGGTGTTTTAATCATTTGGATCGCATATTTCACAGCAAGTTATACATCGTATATCAGCGGAGCTTTATCTTTTTCATTTGTTTTTTATTTGTCAGGATTGCTTCTTTTTTCTAAAAGAAAAAAAGAGTTTGTAATTTCTGTTAAGAAAGAAAAATATGCAAACAATCTAATAGAAGAAGATGAGGTAAACAAATTGATAGAAAAAATAGAAGCTATTATTAACAATGAAAAATTGTTTAAGAATCCTAATTTGACATTAACTATACTGGCTCAAAAAATTAATATTCGTCCACAGTTATTATCTCAATTGTTGAACAATAATTTAAACAAAAGTTTCCCTAAATACATTAATGAATATAGAATTGAAGAAGCTAAACAACTCCTAAAAGCTAGTCCTAATCTAAAAATAGAAATAATAGCAGAACAATGTGGCTTTAATTCGAATAGTACGTTTTATGCAGCATTCAAAAAGATAACTGGCACAACTCCATCTAAATACATTAAAGAATAGTGTTTTTCAAAATTCCTAATGTATACATTAGGAGTCTTAAAGTATAATTCTGTTGAAGTTTCAGAAACTGTTCTAAGTATAATTGTTGCTAATATTAATTTTAACAACATTACTAATGAAACATTTTCTGTTATTAATTGGATTTATATTATTAAGTCTATCTGCAATCGGACAAACCGAAAAATCTGAAATAAGAAAGACACTATTAAATTATATAAATGGTACTTCATATAATCAGCCACAACTTATTGAAAAAGCATTTTATGGAGATGCAAATCTCTATTTGGAGAATAAAGAAAAGAAACTATGGATTGTTCCTATAAAGAAATATAAGAGTTGGTATGAAAATAAGAAAACAGGGTTTAATGGACGAATAGGAAATATAATATCGATAGATCATTTTAATACCATAGCTACTGCAAAAGCAGAAATAATTTTGCCGAAAAAAAACATAAGGTATGTCGATTTATTTCTCTTAAAAAAAATAGAAGGAGAATGGAAAATTATTAGCAAAGCTGCTAGTAAAGATGAACGAGAGGTTTCTAGTAAAATTAACGGAGATAAAATTTTATTCATCCTATCAAACGCATCATTTTATGGAACATCCGATCTGTTTTGACCCCTATAAAACAAGAGTAATCTTTTAAATTTCGATTATTAATTATGCGGCTATATTTTTCATTAAAAT
>CANMKX010000046.1 GCA_947498595.1 uncultured Aquimarina sp. | reverse complement strand
TCCAAAGATGGTTTATCGGTACGAATAGAATACAGCACCGCATTATTCAACAAGGAAACGATTGTACGTTTAGGAGCTCATTACCAAGAATTAATAAATTCGGTAATCGAAACACCTACACAGTCTATTGGTAAATTGACAATAGTAGGAGGTGAAGAAACAGCAATTCTAGAAGGATTTTCAAGCACCACACATCCCTATTCAGAAGAGAAGACAGTTTTAGATCTTTTAGCAAACCAAGTAAAAGCGCAACCAAGAGCTACAGCTTTGGTCTATAAAGATGTTGAAGTAAGCTACCAAGAGTTAGATGAACGATCGAATCAGTTAGCACATTATTTAAAAGCATCAGGAATTGAACAAGAAGAATTGATTCCGATTTGTGTAGACCGTTCGATCGAATTACTGATAGGTATTTTCGGAATATTAAAAGCTGGAGGAGTATACGTTCCTATAGATGCTAAGTTACCAAAAGACCGAGTAGCGTATATTTTGGAAGATACCCAAGCAACGCAAGTCATAACAACTCAAGCATATCAAGATGTATTTGATCAAGAAAATATCACCATACACCATATCGATAATTTAGCAACAAAACTGGCAAGTTATTCAACAGAAGGATTAGATATATCGATAGCACCAAGTCAGTTAGCATATATCATATATACATCAGGAACAACTGGCAAGCCAAAAGGAGTAATGATACAATATCAATCATTACAGGCATTGTTAGAAGGAATGAACAAACGCTATGCGGTAACTCAATCGGATCGTTTGTTATTAAAAACAACCTTAAGTTTTGATGTATCGATTTACGAATTATTTGGATGGATTTATCAGGGAGGAAGTTTAGGAATTTTACCAGAAGGAGGAACAACAGACATTCCGTTAGTCTTAGAAACAATCGCAGCACAACAGATTACACATTTTAATTTGGTGCCCTCTTTATTCTCGGTATTATTAGAAGAGTTATCAAGCGTAGGAATAGCACAATTATCGAGTGTACGTTATGTGATGCTAGCAGGAGAAAAACTACCGATGGAATTGATACAACGCTATCGAGGATTAGGACTGAAAGCGAGTTTAGAAAATATTTACGGTCCTACAGAAGCAACGATCTACAGTAGTTATATAAATACGATTGAATTAGCACCAGAAACGGTTCATGTACCAATAGGTAGACCACTGGATAACCTAGAATTATTAGTATTGAATTCAGCAAATGAATTACAACCAATAGGAGTTTTAGGAGAGTTATGCATAGGCGGAAAACAATTAGCCAAAGGCTATTTACATCAAGAAGGATTAACCAAAAAAAGTTTTATACCGCATCCATTTAAAGAAGGAGAGCGATTATATAAAACAGGAGATATTGTACGTTGGTTGTCAAATGGAACGATTGAATATGTAGGAAGAAAAGATTCTCAAGTCAAGATTCGAGGCTATCGTATTGAATTAGGAGAGATTGAATCAGCATTAGAAAGTTTACCAGCAGTAGAACAATCGGTAGTAGTTGTAAAAGAAGACAAAGCAAGTAAGCGATTGGTAGCTTATTTAGTTGGAGAAAAAGCATTAACAATAGCGACAATAGAAGCCTCTTTAAAAGAGCAATTGCCATCGTATATGTTGCCAAGTCAGTATGTGATCGTAGAGAGTTTTCCGTTGAATAGCAGTGGAAAGATAGATCGTAAGCAATTGCCAGCACCAGGAGTTTACGAAATAAATACAGCAACATACGAAGCTCCAAAGAGTGCTACTGAGCATGCGTTGGTAGCTATCTGGAAAGAATTGTTAGGGATAGAGAAATTAGGCAGACGAGATAATTTCTTTGTATTAGGAGGACATTCATTATTAGCAGTTCGATTGTTATCAAAGATTCGACAAGAATTAGGAAAACAATTACAGGTCAAAGATATTTTTGAATATGGAGAATTGTCAGATTTGGCAAGTCGTATCGAAAAAAGTAATGCAAATGATCAACCAATTATAACACCACAAGAACGTCCTGTTGCTATTGCGTTATCCTATACTCAAGAACGCTTATGGTTTATAGACCGATTAGAAGGAAGTAAAGCCTACCACATTCCGGCAGTAATAGAAATAACAGGAACAATTTCAATTCCAACATTAGAAGCCTCGTTACAGGCGATGGTGGAAAGACATGAAGTCTTACGCACAGTAATTACGGAAAAAGAAGGAAATGGGTATCAAGTAATAAAAAACAGTAAAGAATACCGATTAGAACGTCTTAAAGGAACAGATAAAGAAAAGGTAGTAGCAGCAATATTAGAACGAAGTTTTGATTTATCACAAGATTATATGCTGCGAAGTGGCCTTTGGGAAAGTACAGAAGGATATAGTTTGGTGTTAGTAATGCATCACATCGCATCAGATGGATGGTCGTTACCAATTTTTGTAAAAGAATTAGAAACGATTTATAACGAAAAATTAGCAGGAGTAGCGACTAGTTTAGAGGAATTAACGATTCAGTATGCAGATTACAGTCTTTGGCAACGAGCTTATTTATCAGGAGAAGTTTTAGAAAAGAAACTAGCATATTGGGAAACTACTTTACAAGGAAATACCCCGCTGGCAATACCAACAGATTATAGTCGTCCAGCGATCCTGAGTAATGAAGGAGCATCGCATACGATTGCTATCGATATAGCAACTACACAAAAAATAACTGCATTAGGACAACAAGAAGGAGCAACCCTTTTCATGACCCTTTTGGCTGCTTACAAAGTGTTATTATACCGTTATACAGGCGAAAGTGATATCACAGTAGGAAGTCCAATAGCTAATAGAGAACAACCAGAAATAGCAGGATTGATAGGTTTCTTTGTCAATACCATAGCATTGCGTAGCGAGCTTGTTGGAACAGAAAATTTTGAAGAAACACTAAGGAAATTAAAAGAGACGACTTTAGGAGCATACAACCAACAGGATGTTCCGTTTGAAAAAATCGTAGACAAAGTAGTAACGCAGCGAGATCAAAGCAGAAGCCCAATTTTCCAAACGCTTTTTACCTTACAGAATAACGAAGAAATAGGGGAATTGCAATTAGGAGAAAGCAATATATCTTTGACAATTCCAACAGTTACTACAGCAAAATTTGAATTAAGCGTTAGTGTAACAGCAACAGATTCTGGATTACAAATAGCATTTGAATACAATACGAATCTATTTAAAAGCAGTACAATAGAACGTTTGGCAGGACATTACCAAGAATTAATAAATTCGGTAATCGAAACACCTACACAATCTATTGGTAAATTGACAATAGTAGGAGGTGAAGAAACAGCAATTCTAGAAGGATTTTCAAGTACCACACATCCATACTCAGAAGAGAAGACAGTTTTAGATCTTTTAGCAAACCAAGTAAAAGCGCAACCAAGAGCTACAGCTTTGGTTTATAAAGATGTTGAAGTAAGCTATCAAGAGTTAGACGAACGATCGAATCAGTTAGCACATTATTTAAAAGCATCAGGAATTGAACAAGAAGAATTGATTCCGATTTGTGTAGACCGTTCGATCGAATTACTGATAGGTATTTTCGGAATATTAAAAGCCGGAGGAGTATACGTTCCTATAGATGCTAAGTTACCAAAAGACCGAGTAGCGTATATTTTGGAAGATACCCAAGCAACGCAAATCATAACAACTAAAGCATATCAAGATGTATTTGATCAAAAGAATATCAACATACATCACATTGATAATTTAGCAGTACAATTAGTAAACTACTCAACAGAACGACTAGATATATCGATAGCACCAAGCCAGTTAGCATATATCATATATACATCAGGAACAACCGGCAAGCCAAAAGGAGTAATGATACAGTATCAATCATTACAGGCATTGTTAGAAGGGATGAACAAACGCTATGCGGTAACTCAATCGGATCGTTTGTTATTAAAAACAACCTTAAGTTTTGATGTATCGATTTACGAATTATTCGGATGGATTTATCAGGGAGGAAGTTTAGGAATTTTACCAGAAGGAGGAACAACAGACATTCCGTTAGTCTTAGAAACAATCGCAGCACAACAGATTACACATTTTAATTTAGTGCCCTCCTTATTTTCGGTATTGTTAGAAGAATTATCAAGCGTAGGAATAGCACAATTATCAAGTATACGTTATGTGATGTTAGCGGGAGAAAAATTGCCGATGGAATTGATACAACGCTATCGAGGATTAGGACTGAAAGCGAGTTTAGAAAATATTTACGGCCCTACGGAAGCAACGATCTACAGTAGTTATATAGATACGATTGAATTAGCACCAGAAACGGTTCATGTACCTATTGGAAGACCACTGGATAACCTAGAATTATTAGTATTGAATTCAGCAAATGAATTACAACCAATAGGAGTTTTAGGAGAATTATGTATAGGCGGAAGACAATTAGCCAAAGGATATTTACATCAAGAAGGATTAACCAAAGAAAGTTTTATACCGCATCCATTTAAAGAAGGAGAGCGATTATATAAAACAGGAGATATTGTACGTTGGTTGTCAAATGGAACGATTGAATATGTAGGAAGAAAAGATTCTCAGGTTAAGATTCGAGGCTATCGTATCGAATTAGGAGAGATTGAATCAGCATTAGAAAGTTTACCAGCAGTAGAACAATCGGTAGTAGTTGTAAAAGAAGACAAAGCAAGCAAGCGATTGGTAGCTTATTTAGTTGGAGAAAAAACACTAACAATAGCGACAATAGAAGCCTCTTTAAAAGAGCAATTGCCATCGTATATGTTGCCAAGTCAGTATGTGATCGTAGAGAGTTTTCCGTTGAATAGCAGTGGAAAGATAGATCGCAAGCAATTGCCAGCACCAGGAGTTTACGAAGTAAATACAGTAACATATGAAGCTCCAAAGAGTGCTACTGAGCATGCGTTGGTAGCTATCTGGAAAGAATTATTAGGGATAGACAAATTAGGAGTTACCGATAATTTCTTTGAGTTGGGAGGACACTCCATTCTAGCAATGCGTTTGATTTCTATAATACGTACACAACTAGAAATTACCATAAGTATTAGAACAGTTTTTGAAAATACCAGCATCCGTACCCTAGCAAAATTTATTGATGAATCGGTAACAAAAACAATTCCGATAATAACGAAAGGTGACCGACCAACAATGATCCCGTTATCGTATATGCAAGAACGATTGTGGTTTATAGATAAATTACAAGGCAGTGTAGCATACCATATTCCGGGAATACTCAAGATTTCAGGAGCATTAAATATTCAGAAATTAGAAACGTCGTTAAAAACAATTTTAAACAGACACGAAGTCTTACGAACTGTTTTTAAAGAAAAAAACGGAAAGCCATACCAAGAGATTTTAGATTCAAAAGAATTTAAAATACAATACAATAAAGCGAGTCAAAAAAGCATCGAAGAACAGATTCAAGAAAAAATTGAACTTCCGTTTGACTTAATTTCAGACTATATGCTTCGAGCAAGTATCATACAATTAAATACAGATACACATATTCTGGTTTTAGTGGCACACCATATAGCAGCCGACGGATGGTCTTTGCCTATAATCATTAAGGAATTGGAAGCAATTTTTAATGCTCAAGAAGATAAACTACCAATACTCCCGATACAGTATGCAGAATATAGTTTATGGCAACGAAATTACTTAAATGAAACGTTTTTAGCCCAAAAACTAGCGTATTGGAAAGAGCAACTAACAGGAGTAACTCCTTTATCCTTACCAACAGATTATACAAGACCTCAATTATTGAGTAACAAAGGAACTAGTTATAATTTTGTGTTAGATAAAGAGCTGACCAATCAGTTAAAAGAGTTAGGAAATAAAAACCAAGCTACGCTATATATGATTTTGGTAGCATTGTATAAGATCGTATTATATCGATATACAAACGAAAGCGATATTACCATAGGAAGCCCTATAGCAAATAGAGAACAACCAGAAATAGAGAATTTAATTGGCTTTTTTGTCAATACCATTGTTATCAGATCTCAAATAGATGGCAATCAAAATTTTGATAAAACGATTGAGCAATTAAAAGAAACACTATTAACGGCTTACGAACATCAAGAAGTACCTTTTGAGAGAATTGTAGAAAGTGTAGTTACTAGTAGAGATCAAAGTAGAGCACCATTGTTTCAGACAATGTTGACATTGCAAAACAATGCAAAACCAGAAAATTTACATTTAGGAGAAAACGAAATAGAAGTAATTTCTATAGCACCATCTACAGCTAAATTAGATCTTAGTTGTACTGTTACAGAAATTGAAGAAGGATTGTCTGTAAATCTAGATTATAGTACTGATTTATTTAAAGAAGAAACAATTAGTAGGTTAGGAGTTCATTTTCAGGAATTAGCAAAAGAAATTTGTGAAAATTCAACCTTAGCAATAGATAAATTACCGATGGTTTCTGAACTAGAAGAACAACAGTTAACGGTTGAATTCAATAACAAACAAACACCCATAGTAAACCAAGAAACCTTTGTAACATTATTTGAAAAGCAAGCAAAAAAACAACCAGAAGCAATTGCAGTAGTTTTTCAAGATGTGGCAATAAGTTATCGAGAACTCGATGATAGATCTAATCGATTAGCAAATTGTTTGATTGCAAATGGAGTAACAAAAGGAACTATAGTTCCTATATGTGTACAACGATCTATGGATTTGATCATTGGTATTTTGGGGATTTTAAAAGCAGGAGCTGCATACGTACCAGTAGATTCAAAATTTCCGAAAACACGAATCGATTTTATAGTCAAAGATACAATGGCAGATGTAATTGTGAGTGAACAATTATATTCAGATTATTTCGATTCTAAAAAACAATTAATAACATTAGATACCGATGAGTATAAAAGCTATAGCTCAGCAGCAAGTGGTGTAGCAATTGACAAAGAGGATTTGATATATGTGATTTATACTTCAGGAACCACAGGAAATCCAAAAGGAGTAATGATACAACACCTTTCGGTTGTAGCATATTGCGAATCAATACAAAAGCATACAAACATAACAGAATGTAAGCAATTTGGATTGACCTCATCGGTCGCAGCAGATTTAGGAAATACTGTCCTCTTTCCGGCATTTGTAACAGGAGGAACATTGCAGGTTTTTACCGAAGACGATATTATGAGTGGTCATGTATTGCAAAAAGCAAATTTGGATTGTATAAAAATTGTACCATCCCATTGGAAAGCACTACAATATGGAACACAGTTATTTGCACCCAATAAATGTTTGATTTTTGGAGGAGAAGCCTTAGGAAACGACAGTATAGAATTATTGCAACGCTCTAATGTGAATTGCAATGTCTATAATCATTATGGCCCTTCTGAAGCAACTATAGGTAAATTATTAAAACCAATAGCACTAGAAGAAAAAGAAGTTAAAGTTACCCTAGGAAAACCATTTTGTAGTGATGATGTATACGTATTAAATAAAGCATTAGCATTGGTACCTGTAGGAGTTGTTGGAGAATTATGTATCTCTGGAAATGGGCTCGCAAAAGGATACCTAAACTTACCCGATTTAACCAACGAAAAATTTATAACGAATCCTTATAAAAAAGGAACACGTTTGTACAAAACAGGAGATTTGGTTAAGTGGAATGCTGCTGGTGAAATTGAATTTATAGGCCGAAAAGACGATCAAGTAAAAATTAGAGGATATCGTGTAGAATTAGGTGAAATTGAAGCTGCATTATTGCAAATAAAAGGTGTAGATCAGGCAATAGTTCTAGTAGATGAAACATTGCATGAAAAGCAGTTAATAGCACATATCGTAGGAGCTACTTCTATAAAACCACATATAGACATGCAATTAGCAAAATCATTGTCAAGCTATATGATACCAAAACACTATCAGTTTTTAGAAAAAATGCCTGTATTGGCAAATGGAAAAATTGATAAAAAGAGTTTATCAAAATCAATCATTGAGAATCCCGAAAAAGAAAGAGTTGTTATAGCTCCAAAAACAAGAATAGAAAAAGAATTAGTACACATTTGGCAAGAAGTATTAGTAACTAAAGATATAAGCATTACAGATAATTTCTTTGAACTCGGCGGACATTCATTGCTAGCCATTCAGTTAATTTCTATATTGAATCATACGTTTAAAAGAGAATTTGTAGTTTCTCAAGTCTTTCAATATCCAACCATAGCTGCTTTTGCAAATATTGTAGCACACGAAGAAGAGACAAGTGAAACATCAGGAATGATCCTCATGAACTCTAATGCAACTGTAGCAAGTTCTAAGTTATTTTGTATTCCTGGAGCTGGAGGAAATATTGTTTCTTTTTATCCGATTGCAGAGGCTTTAAAAGAAAACTATCAAGTTTATGGATACAAAGCTAGTGGATTGGATAATGATTCCGAAATTATACCTACTGTAGAAGCTATTGCAGCCCATGCCATCCAGTGCATTCAAGAGATAGATCCAATAGGTCCTTATCATTTGGCTGGATATTCTTTTGGAGCAAAAGTTACGTACGAAATTGCCTTACAATTAATCAAAGCAGGATTTGAAATACGTGAATTGACCATTTTTGATGGAGAGCCTTTTATAGAACATACATTGGCAACACAAATTTTGGAAAAACATTCTACAACGCAGCATCTTGTCGGAATTTACCAATTAGTTGCTTCCTTTTACCAAAAAGACGCAGTGTCTATTGATATAGCTACATTAGATACACTAGCCGAAGAAGAGCAATTAGATTTTGTATACGACCAAGTATTGAATTTAGAGATTGAATTTTTAACGAGAAATACCTTTAAGAAATTTGTAAGCATACACATTGCACAAACAATAGCAGGCTTGCACTACAAACCCAAAACGAATACAATTTTAGAAGTGCCTATCACATTGTACCATACTCAAGAAACAAAAGAGTTAGAGTTGGTGTCTAAATGGAAAGAAACAACATCCATATGCGTTCAAGATTATTGCGTAGCGGGAGCACATTTAACGATGTTACAACAACCTTATGTGCAGCCCATTATAACATCCATTCTAGCAAAGAAAAACATATTAATAGCAAACGATAAATAAACATAAAGAGCAGATGAAAATTATTAAGTTCTTATTTCAACATACCAACAAACTCAAACTAAGCCTCTTGTTCACTTTAGGAGCAATTACAGGATTAGTAAATACGTTAATCATAAGTTTGGTAAACAACTTTATCAATCAAACAATGGAGCCTACTGCAACAAATGCACTGTATTATGGAGGAGCAATAGTAGGATACGTAGTCTTAAATATCATATTTTTTAGAGGTTTAATACAAGCTTCAGAAAAGTTAATGGTAGGAATGAAAAAACAGATTTTTAATACCTTATTAACCAAATCAAATTTCAAAAAAGTTACCACACATAGAGATAGTATTTACACTGCATTTTCTAGTGATATCAATACAATTTCAGAAAGTTTGCTACTGTTAGTACATGTAATTGTATCCACAGCAACAGTATTGTCGTGTTTTGTTTATATGGGATACTTGTCATGGAAATTATTATTGCTAACCATAGGAGTATTAATTATTGGAGTTTCAGCCTTTGTTTTAATTTTTAAAATAGCATATCCACAATTAGAAAAATCAAGGGATTTACAAGACACTATTGTTTCGTTATTAAATCAAATATTGGATGGTTTTAAAGAATTGAGTATTTTTTCAAGAAAGAATGCCGAAATAGAATCATTAACAAACGAAAAAGTAGAAGAAGTATATGGATATAAGGTAAGTGCATTGACAAAAATATCGATCACTACCATTTTAGCAAGTACACTTTCATTTTGTTTTTTAGGAATATTATTAATTGGATTTCCATTGTTTTTTCCAGCAGAGAAAGAAGTTGTCATAGGTTTTGCAATCGCTTTTTTATTCTTATTAAAACCTCTAGAGATGATCATAAGCTTAACAGGATCTTTATCTAGAGCTAACATTGCTACGGATAAAATATTGAATATTTCGAAAGATTTAAAAGTGACTGAAAAAGAGTCAGTTGTAGGTGTACTAAGCGAGCGATTTTTGAGTTTTAAGAATATGAATATTGAAGGAATTACGTATACGCACGAACGTAAAAACGAAAGTTTTGTAGTAGGACCTATTGATTTTTCATTAACACGTAACGAAATAGTTTTTATTTATGGAGGTAACGGAAGTGGAAAAACAACTTTTATCAATTCACTTTTAGGAGTATACAAAGCAGAAACAGATCGTATTTTGTTGAATGATGAAGCCATAGAAGAAAAAGTATGGAACCTGTTTGGAAGAAGTCAAATAGCACCTATTTATAGTGATTTTCATCTTTTTGATAAATTTTATGGAATAGATCACATCGATAAAGATCGAATGCAAGAATATTTAGAGATTTTTGAAATTAACGAAAAAGTACGTTTTGAGAATCACGGATTTTCTACAACAGATTTATCTATGGGACAACGAAAAAGATTGGCTTTAATAGCTGTTTTGTTAGAAGATAGAGATATCTTAGTGTTAGACGAATGGGCAGCAGATCAAGATCCATATTTTAGAAAGAAATTCTATAAAGAGATTTTACCATGGTTGGTAAATAAAGAAGATAAAACCATTATAGCGATCACCCATGACGATCAGTATTTTAATGTAGCAGATCGTTTGTTTAAAATGGAATATGGAGCATTAGAAGAAGTAAAAGAAGTAGCTATGGCAACTATTGAAGGATAATATATAATGTGAGAAAACATTGGAGTAGGAGCATTGAGTAATTGGATACAACTCGATTGTTAATTTGTGATAAAATCGTATTAATAAAGAAGGATGCCCCTTTTTAATTTGATATATCATTTTAATTATAAACACAAATCAACTCTATACTTAATCACATGAAAATAATAGCATATCCATTTGCAGGAGGAAGTAAATATTCTTTTAACTATTTAAAAGAATATTTAGATGCAACCGATTTAGAATTTATAGCATTGGATTATCCCGGAAGAGGGCAACGAATGCAAGAAGCATTAGCATACAATACAACGGATGTAATTCAATCTGTATTACAACCTACGTTAAATATCATAAAAAACATGAATCCTTATGAAGATTATGTCCTATATGGTCATAGTATGGGAGGATTAATAGCGTACCTAATGGCTATCGAAATCGAAACCAAAGGATATAAAAAACCATTAAAATTAATGGTGTCGGGTAGAAAAGCGCCTACGATTATAAGAAAAGAAAGAATTGCACATTTAGAGAGCAATGCATTTTGGAATAAAGTAAATGAATTAGGAGGATTACCAGATCAAATATTAAAAGAAAAAGGTTTAAGAGATTTTTATGAAGATATCTTAAAAGCCGATTATCAAGTTGTAGAAACCTATAAAAATACGCAAAAACATATCTTATCTATACCAATAGATGTACTATATGGAACCGAAGAAATAGACGATTTATCAGAAGTTACAGCTTGGCGTGATGCAACTAGTAGTGCCATAGAGTTACATGCGTTAGAAGGAAATCATTTTTTTATCTATCAACATCCAGAATTTATGATTAATTTGTTTCAAAAAGAAACGAATATTTTTAATAGTTATTCTTAAGAAATAATCAATATTGGAAAAGGGAATTTTAGTTTTAGAACGTACAAAAAAACAATTTATAGCAGGTGTTAATCTTGTTAGATACGACGAATTAACACCTGATATCGTATCAGAATTATTACATAGTGAAGAAAAAGAATATGTAAATGGGCTAAAATTTAAGCGCAGAAAAGACAGCTATCTTTTAGGTAGAATAGCAGCTAAGTACGCACTTAAAAAAACAATGAGAGAACATCAAAACCTAGACAGTATTGTTATTGATCGAGGAGTATTTGAGTTTCCAACAGTTAAATATTTACATAAAGAAAATTTAGAAGTAAGCATTAGTCACACAGACACTATAGGAATTGCTGTAGCTTGCTCAAACGAGCATCCTATAGGCGTAGATATAGAAAAGATAAGTACGCATACCGAAGCATCTATGAAAACAGTATTGCATGCAAGAGAATGTGATTTAATAAAAAAAGAAGGCTTGTATAACGAGATAGGCTTTACAATGCTGTGGACTGTAAAAGAAAGTCTTTCAAAAATCTTTAAAACGGGATTAATGGCAGATTTCAAAATTTTTGAAGTTGAAAAAATAATTTATAAAAATGGAGTTTATAAGAGTCTCTTTAAAAACTTCTCGCAATACAAAGCATTGTCATATCAATACGAAGATTATTTTATAACAGTAGTATTGCCCAAAAAAACGAAAGTAAAACTAGAACTCGATTAAAAACGATAAACAAAAGTCTTTATTTTTTGAGTTAACCTACAAAAGCACTAATGGAGTCCCGTATCAAGAGTAATTATTTTTGATACGGTTTTTATTTTTCCTACAAACGGTTATCCCGTAAAAACCATGTGAGACACCATTTATATGGACTTTATTACAAATAAATACTAGTAGTTAGTGTGGTTTTTCTTACAAAAAAAGTATCTTTGAAAGAACAATAAAATTATTATAAGAAAACAATCCAAATTTCAATAACCCAATAAAAAGTTTATGCAGCATACTTTGGAGAAGGTCGCGCAAAAGATAATATTATAGGTTATTTTCCAAATGACAATGCAGTTTTTGGAGGATGTTTGATCAAGAAGGTTGGAGCAAGTAGAGGAAATTTAGAAGATGCTAATGTTAAAGAATGGTCAAAAACGGTAGAAAAAATTAAATTAAAGTATCCTAATGCAAAAATTGTCATTCTAGGGCATGGAAAATGGGGTGGTACTGAATTATTTGATTATACCATAAAATTATTCAAATAACGAAATGCTACAAATAACTCCTATTCATGCATTTTTCTTTAATGTCAAGAAAGAATTATACTGTAATCATTAGCAAACCTTTGTTAACTATTGATTTTACTATGTTTATTTAAAAAACACTAGTAAATAATTTTAGAAGACTAATTATTTTTAATAAAAGAAAAATATAAGAGATATATAGTTACCATGGTAACTATATATTCATGTTAGGCTTCATTAAAAAACAACTAATAAAATATGATTGAATGGTTTAATGGATTATACATAAAAGTACAAGTAGTAATAATTTCAAGTATTACCTCCATTTTTGTCTTTTTGATAGGCTGGTTTTTTAAAATATTTTATGAACGTAATTCTCTAAGATATAAGCTCAGAAAAGAATATGAGTTTGAACAAAAAAAGAAATTAAAAGAAGAAATTGCCAAGCACAAAATGCCTTTACTTAATATAACTGAAGAGTTTAATCATAGACTTTGGAATTTCAATGAAAACATTGACAAGAATTGGCATCAAATTAATAAACAAGAGTGGGAAGAAAGAACTAAATACTATACCAGAAGTTTTGTTTATCGGTTTCTAGTATTTCTGCATTGGGTGTTAAAAACGGAAAAAGATACAGTTTCTATTGACTCAATAGTTGCTGATAAAAATGACATTTTATATTTAAAATATATCAAAACATTTAAAGATATTTTTAGTGAACCTAAGTTACTTTCTGAATTAAATTATTCGAACGGAAATAATCAAAACCACTTTTTTAAAAATGACTTAATTGGATATAGTAAATGGGTAATTGAAGGAAATAGAGTTATTGATTTTGATGAGTTCAGTGATAAAACCGAAAATGAATTTGATAAGCTAGAAAAAGTCATTAATTATTTCTCAAATATTCAAAACGATAATAACGATAAGAACTTAAATGTTTTAAGAAGCTTTCACCTTTTGATAATAAGCTTTTTAAATAAATACGGTCATACTTATCAGAAAACTGATAATACGAAAATCAAGCAGTTAGCAGACATCTACAAAGGAAAAATTAAGATAAAAAAAGGTTTTGAGAGTTTCATTGAGAAAAGTAAACTAGAAAGTGAACTGAAAGGAATACTGAGAAAAATAAAATAACGAAAGCCTAACAATAGCTATAATTAATATGGAATCTGGCACTTAACTCAAAGTTTAGGGCTTTTAACTAAGTCAGCCAAATCTTTTTGATTTGGCTTTATAAAGAAAAAAATAAAACAAAATAAAAAGTTTTGGCTAAGTGCTTAATCGAAAGTTAACTACTTTTAATTCCCGTACTAACCATAGCCGAGACAGTTACAGGCAATTTGAAAAAAGAAAATTTATGGATGCAATAACTAAAAGCTTTTTAAAAGAATTCGTAGAAAGTAAAAATTACACTTCTTTAGCTTTAAGTGACCAATTTGAAATGTTTACAAACTTCTGTATCATAAACAAAGAATATGATTCTGTAAGCTTTGACGAAAAAGAAATTTCTACAGGTAAAAGTACTCAAGGAATTGACGGAATTGGTATAATTGTTAATAACAAACTTTGTAATTCAATTCAAGAAATTGAGGAATTAATTGAATTGAACAGATTTTTAACTGTAACATTTGTGATTATACAATCCAAAACATCTTCAAAATTTGATGGAACACAAATCGATAATATGTTTCGTTGGACAAAAACATTTTTCAATGAACAATCTGATTTATTCGTTACAAATGAAATGAGAAATTTCATAGAAATGAAAGAGTATATATATGCTAATTCAAAATTTATGAAAGACAGAAATCCAATTTGTAATTTATATTTCTGCTCTACAGGAAAGTGGGTTGAGGACGCTAATTTAGTTAATGTTATATCCGATAACACCAAAGAATTAGAAGATTTAAGTCTATTCGATAGTGTTACTTTCTACCCTTGTGATTCAAAACAAATTCAAAAACTATATAGAAAAACAAAGGAACCTGTAGAAGCGTCTATCAAATTCGAAAAGAAAGTAACTATTCCTACAATTAATGAAATTAAAGTCGCTTATTCTGGAATGATACCTTTTTCTGAATTTAAAAAAATAATTATAGACGAATCTGGTAAAATGAAATCTGTTTTCAATGATAATATTAGAGATTATTTAGAACAAGAAAACAACCCTGTTAATACAGATATTGCTCAAACCTTAAAAGCTGGAAATCTTGATTCATTTTGTATATTAAATAATGGAGTTACAGTAGTTGCTGACGAAATATCGGGACCTGGAGATAATATTACAATAACAAATTATCAAATTGTAAATGGTTGTCAAACAAGTAATGTACTATATGAAAACAGGAATGTTGAGAGTATTGATTCAATGCACATTCCTTTAAAGATAATAGTTACTGACAATTCTGCAATTAAAAGTAAAATTACAAGAGCCACAAACAATCAAACAGCTGTTGATGCTGTAGAATTAGAAGCTTTAACAGAATTTCAAAGAAATTTAGAATACTATTACCAAGCAATCCCAAAAGACGATTATAAATTATATTACGAAAGAAGAACTAATCAATTCAAGAGTTCTGAAATTCCAATGAAAAGAGTTGTAAATAGAGAAACTCAAATAAAAGTTTTCTCTTCTATGTTTTTAGACAAACCTCATTTAGTTGCTGGTTATTATGGAAAATTAATAAAAGATATGGGAGACGATATTTTTAATAATGAACACGATTATCTTCCTTATTATACAAGTGCTTTAACTTATTATATGTTAGAGAACTTATACAATACCAATAAACTGGAAAAAACTACAAGACGATTTAGATATCAAATTATTTTAATCTTTAGATTTTTGGTTTCGCCTCAAACAATTCCAAATCCAAAAGACAAAAAGAAAACAGAGGTTTTTTGTAATAGAATTTTAGATGTATTAAAAAATGAGGAAGAAGTACTTTCTAAATTTCAAGAGTCTATAGATTTCTTAAAAAGTGATTTTCTTAACTTAGATTTCAAAGATAGAAAAACAGTTGAAAGGAAAGGAACAACTGATATAATTACAAATGGACTTAGAGAAAAGTATTTAAAAAACGTATAAAAACAGCCTGTAATAACTAAGCATTCGGACTGCTCGTAGAGCAGTATCTGAATGCAGTGTTGACTAAAACCCACGTATTTCTAGCGATTTAATGGCTATGGGTTTTACGAAGCTTTTTCTTGGAGGTATTAGAACTAATAAAAGTTCTTTTCTTGAGGGGGTAATAAGATTATTTATATATTGATAACACTGTTTTTTTGTTGAAAAATCTATTTCCAAAACAATTCAAATATCATCTTTATTTTTGGCCATAGGTATCCTATGATTCCATAGTGTTTAATTTTTTAGTTATTTTTTTATTAGAAGAAACAAAAATCCATTTTAAAGCTACTTGATATTGGCTATATTTAGCTTTTATAAAACCATAAAGTAACAAATAGGGGTTTCTGCGCAGACTCCCGTTACAAACAATCAATTAGATTAAATGGATGATAGATTTAAAATGCTCGCTAAAAAATATGATCTTAAATTTATTGAGGATAATGAAAAAATAGAAATAAAACCTAAATTTAACCTACTCAAAAAAGCTGATATAGGATTAATTTTAATGATAGTTATTCCACTAACTTTTATATACCTAATTCTAGATCGAATGAATGAAATTGACTTTTTAATGTTAATTTTTGTTGGACTACTATCAATGCTTTCAATTGTTTCAATATTAACTATATTTAAGAGCTTTAACGATAAGCTTATAATTAGTAAAAATAAGATTGAGTTTATCAATAGCCTGAAAAAAAGGTCTATTAAACTAACGCCCAATTTGAGATTTAAGCTTGAAACAGAAAATATTAAAATAAAATTGAAATATACTACTAGTTATCATACAATTATTGACATATATGTTATTAATAATAATGCAAAATATAGATTTCTTGACTTTTCATCCGATTTAAAAAACTCAATAGAACTAATTGAACTCGGAAATTTAATAATTAGGAAAATAGAAAAAGTTTGTAACACTATATATAGCAAATAGGGCGATTAGTGCTTATCCGAATGGTTATTCTCAATTTGCAAAGTTGCCAAATCTTTTGATTTGGTGTTAAAAGAAAAAAATAAAACAAAATACAAAAGATTTGGCTTGTGGCTAAACCGAAAATAATTGCTTGTTTTCTGCCCTACTTGCAATATATTTAACGTTAGTAGCAATTTGCGAAAAATGAATATAAAGAAAACGGAAGATTTTAAGGAATTAAAAGGAGGTATTAAAATCAATACTTTAGAGGAATTGATTTTTCAATTGTTGAATTTATTTTCCATTAATAAAACGTCTTTTTCAGTTGGTATAGAGTCATTAAATGATTTAATTAGCTTAAAAAGACATGACGGTTCTGTGTTATCTAGCAAAATAGGTAAACCTATACTTAATTGGATTGATTCAAAATATGATAGTAAAGTATTTGAAAAAAAATCTGGAAGTTATAGTTCAGACAATGAAGAATTAGAAAGATTAATTTTTATAATGGACTTAACTGTAGATACTATCTTTAAAATTAATCATAACACAGATGTTCTTCCCTTTTTAAAATCCAGATTAAAAACATCTTCTAACCCATATGAATCATCTCAAATAAGATGGCTAATTGATTGGATTAATGAAACAAATGCAAATCCTAAACAGAAAATTTCTGATGACATATTGGATGAAGTTTTATTAAAAACTAATGAGTACTTTGAATTAGAACATAAAACCCAAAAAAAACCTCGTCTTCTTTGTGGATTAAGGGAGTCCATAAAAGAACATAAATTATGCTATTCTATAGATTGGTGTATAAAAACAGAAAAATACTTATCACGGGTTAAAAGAACTGGATGGGTTGGTGTTGGAGAATTGATGGTTTCAAAACTCTATGATAAATTTCAAAGGATGGGATCTTCACCTGGAATTGATTGGATTCATTTTTTTGAGCTAGATGTTCAAGATTTGGAAGAATATTTTTACTTAGAGATTCCTTATGAAAAAGAAAATATTTTAAAATTAAAATCAGTAATTAAATGCTCTACGAATGAGCTTGTTCAAATGGTCAACAGCGAACAAAAAATAATTTATACTGAACCTAAAATTTGGAATAGTCATTTCCCAGAATTTCAAGAAATTGCGGACGAATTAAACAAAGTAGGTATTGAATGCCTAGTTGAAACTAAAACAAGAAAAAAAGCTACTAACAATGTATAACAAATCATAGCTGCCTGACGACGAGCTACGTTTGTTATATGAGCCGTTATGTGTAATCAAAAATGAATCCGACAGTTTACCTATATAAAGAAAATGAGAATGAATTTGAACTTTACTTGGGAGAGTTCTCTACACTTAATGGATTAAAGGCAATTAGCGAAAAGCTAAAGGTCAAATTGTTAAGTATTGGAGCTTCCAATTACAAGAAGTATGGATGGGCAACTGAAAATGAATTTCCTGATTGGAAAACTGTTGAGGAAGTAAAGTCTTTTTTCGAACAAGAAGATGAATTTGGACTAATCGATTTTGAAATTGAATTGATTGGATTTGGAAATTTGTCTACCCATGATGATGGAGAGTGTCATTTTAAATTTAAGCAAAAAAAAGATTTGATTGATGTTATAAATACTGTATCCTATTCAGTACTCATAGAGTTAATCGTATCTGGATTGTTGAATAATCCAGATATGTATATAGAAATTGAAAAATCAGGTAAAATGAATAAGTACCATTCATTTGAACAGTATTTGAAAGAAACGAAAAACACATAACACTATGTAAAAATGCATTTTACACGCACCGTTACCATACATTAGATGAAAACACTAAAATCAATTATAGGTCAATTAATTATTATTGGAATTCTGTTAATAATAATATTGACAGATTATCTGAATCCGATTAGGGAATATTTACCTATTCTATGGACTTTAATAATTATTTGGTCAATAGTTTATAGTATAAAATACCGAAGAGGGAATGTTGTGAACGAATTAAGATTCTTGACAAATAATGATGACTACAATAAAACTTATCCCTTCATTATGGGAACACTATTATTTATAGGCGGAATTTGTGCGCTAGTTTTGATAAAAGAATATTTGATTTTTATATCGTTGATGACATTAAATGGACTTTTATTAATTATTTCTGGAATAGTTTTTATCCCAAATGGAGCAATATGGATAAAAAATAATGAATTAGTATCAGTAAGCGGAAACCAAAAAAATAATGTAGAAATTGAAAAACTGAGTGAGGTAAATTTATTTCAAGATAGAATTATTTTTATTGACCAGACAGACAAGAAATATAATCTCGAACATCTAAAATTAGAAATGTCTGACTTTTCTAAAATATCAGATTTCATAAACCGAAAATTGAATAAAAAAATTGAAATAAAAACGTATGGTAATAACTAAGCATTCGGACTGCTCGTAGAGCAGTATCTGAATGCAGTGTTGACTATATTCGATGTGTCATTATAGATTTAATCTAAGTGTATATTATTCAAATAATATATACTTAGAAACTCAATTAATTAATAAAGAATGTTTGTTAGTGATTGATTTCATTAGCTTCATTAAAAAAGAACTAGTAAATAATTTCAGAGCACTAATTAATTTAATTACCTTTAATAAAAGAAAAAATATAAGAGATATATAGTTACCATGGTAACTATATACTCATGTTGGCAAGCATTGAATAATCATCTTGTGAAAAATAGAATTAATTTATTAAAAATGGGCATAATCAAATGCGTTATAACAGTAATTTCTTTGACATTTATTTATTCTTGTACAAATGGAGTAGAATTTAAAGGCGGTAAAACCTATGACATAAACGCTGGAATTACCAAAGATTCATTAAAAATTAAATCAGAAATCGATAGTATTTTAATAAAATCGGACTCTACCCTTAAGTTTAAAATTGGACCAACGGTAAAGGACACTATTATTTTTGACTAAAGAATAATGAAAAACGCATGCCAACAACATATAAAATGCATGCTGACTATTAGGCTTAACAATACGGTTCTTGTATATTTACAATATGGTTGTCCTAACGGACAATTAGCATGCGTCTGCGACGCACGCATCTTATACAAAACGTTGGTGTGCCACGAGGCTGTATGAATCCAGTGGGTGAAAATCCCACCAAAGTAATTAGCTGTTCACTTTGAAGAA
>CANMKX010000045.1 GCA_947498595.1 uncultured Aquimarina sp. | reverse complement strand
GAACCCTGTCACTTCAATAGGATTAACAGTTGCTAGAATATTGAAGAGTTGCCGGAGTCATAGGGATGGCGTGATTAGAGATGGATTAGTACGGAACGTGGGAGGTCTTTTATAGGAAGTATTGGCAATACTAAAGACTCTGTTATAAGTATTACGAAGTGCAGATGTTGTTATAAAAGAAGTATACCAATGTTCGTCCTAGTATGAAATCCCGAAGTAAATTATTTACCAAACTAAGGGAGTTATTCAATAAACGACGGCATTGGACAATAGAATGGATTGTTTGGAAACTGAACCAAACTCTAATAGGGTGGTTGAATTATTTTTCAATAAGTAAAACCACACATATTTGGGATACCATAAAGATCATTAAGAAACATCTAGATTACAAGCTTTACAAATGGATGAAAGGAAAAGGAAGAAAAGCACATCGGGTGCTTCGCCAACATCCCTATGAAACATTAGTTAAATGTTATAAACTATTGGACATAGAGAAGTATGCTCGCTTGAAAACACTTTCTAAAGCGCAATGAAGAACTCTATCGGTAAGCCGTATGAGCGAAAAGTTCACGTACGGTTTGATGAAGGGGGCACTGATAGTTTCGAAAATATTAATATCTTTAGAAGATATAATAGAACTATCAGGCTCTACTCTACGACTTCATTATGAAAAAACTGCATTCGACAATAATTTTGCTTCTGATTTCAAATCTGACAATTGCATGTACTTGTAAATGGGGTGGGAACTTTATTAGAACTGGAAAAAACGCTGAATTGGTTCTTCTCGTTAAAGTAATCGAAGAAAATTTTCACCTATACAATGGAAAAATATTTCACAATTTAGAGGATACCATTCACGAAACCTTTAAATCAGAATATGACAATGGTAAAGATGAATATTGGCAATCAGTAGACTTAGAGGTATTGACCGTAGTTAAAGGTGAATTTAAAAAGAAAAAAATTCGATTATTCGGATCATTCGGTGGAGCGGTATGTAGATCAGGTGTACGACACATGAAAAAAGGCAAAAGTTATATTATCATCCCATATTTATCAAAATACACATTCGATAGATTTCCTAATGAAATGGAAGATGATTATTTTATGAGGGGTTGTTCTGAGACATCAATTGAATATCTCCCTGAATTGAATATGGTTTATGGAAGCATTAAGGGTAAGAAATTTTATAGAAGAGAAATTAAATATGAATATAACAAACTATTGAAAAAAATAACGAAGCCAAACAAAGAACTAAGGTAAAAACCAAGTGAATTTCACTTACTTTACAACAAAAGTACTTCTATAATTATCATCGTATGGCAATCTATTTTTTACTACTGCAAAAGCTTGTTTTAATAGTTTATTACAAACAGTTATTAAAGCTGATTTTTTACTTTTAACTTTGGCTATAATTCGATCATATAAAACCTTACATAATCAATTATATTTACAAGCGTTAAAACTACATAAAAATAATAAATTTCGTAGTTTAACATTTCCTATTTTATTAATTCTAGATTCAAAAAAGAATACCTTTCAAAAGAAACAAAAATCCATATTAAAGCTTTTTAATATTAGCTATATTTAACTTTTATAAAATCATAAAATAACAAACAGAGGTTTCTGCGCAGACTCTCGTTATATGTAACCACAAAACTAATAAGACTTTAAATGAAATCGAAAAAAATCCCACTAGAACAGTTTTCTTTTTTAACTAAAAATCTAGAGGATAATAATGAAGAGTTTTTAGAACTTATATCATCTCACGTAGGGCATCTTATTTTTGAATTTAATTTATTAGAAGAGAGGCTTACATCATTTATTTGGTTCTTAATTAGTGACAGAAGTGATTCAAAAGGAGTATTATTAACTCATAATATGACTTATTCTGCTAAGGTTGATTTGTTTAACAGATACTCTTCATATATGCAAAAAATTGTTGATAAAGAGTTGTCGACACATAAGAGAATGATTGAAGATTTGAAAGAATCTGGTCGTTTAAGAAATATGGTTGTTCATGCAGAATGGAATACAGTTGACCTAGAAGGTTTTGCATTCACAAAATTTCGATTTAAAGAAAATGATATAATTCAAGAATTTAGTCAATTAGATGAAAATTCTTTGATAAAAATTAGAAATCTGATTATTGAAACACATAACTTATTTGATGAATATCAAGAAGAATATTCTGGACTATACAGATAGTAAAAGGTCTACATATAACACTATATATAGCAAATAGGACTGTTTAAGACGATTCGAAAAGCTTGTGTTTGTTTACGAAATCGCCAAATCTTTTGATTTGGCTTTATAAAAAAAGATAAATCAAAATGCAAAAGTTTGGCTTAGTGCAAAACCGAAATTAATTGCTTGTTTCCTACCCTAAATGCCATATATTTAACGTTGGCAGTAATATACCTAACATTGGGTATTTTATACTTCATTATAAGCTGGTATTTTGGAATAAATATTAAACTTTAAATTATGAAAAGATTATTCATTACCATCGGAGTTATTTGCATAGTAATTAATTCAAATATTAATGCCCAGACCGAAAATTCAAGCTATGTATTTATTCCTATTAAAGTTCAGAATTCGGAAATTAGAAAATTAATTAATTCTTCTACACCGCCGTCAATTCAACTAAAAGATAAAACCGATACTAAAAGATATGACATAACATTAAAAATCTCAGATGGCAACACAAATTTTAACGGTAATAAAATAACGCATAATATAAGATTTACCGACGGTAGCGGAACTTATGGTTCTAGAGGTTGGACAAAACAACCTTGGCCTTTTAAAGGCAAAATATGGGGTGCTTGGGTTACACTTGGTTGTGATAATATTAGAGGAAACGCTTCTGCTAATATTTCGACTATAATTTCGTCAGATTACAACATTTCTACTAATTCAAACTTTAGTGCGAAAATAGATAATGCAAAATGTGAAGGTGTTAATGTTACATCATTATTAAGAGCTTTTGGGTGGCATCATTTTAGTGATAACATTTCTGGGCAAATAAATCAAGAGTTAAAAAAAATCCCTTTTAAATCTGAGATTGAAAAAATATGGAAAAATATCCAAAAACCAATTAGTATTGATTCTACAACATTTATATTAATCGAACCTAAAAATCTGATTTACAAAGATTTTATGTTTGACAATTCAAATCTAAACTTAGGAGTAGGTATAAAATTCAACGCAAAAACAGGCAATAAAGAAGAGGCAAATAATTGGATTCCAAATAAAAACCTACCAAATCTTGAAAAAATATCTGATTTACCACAAAACAATATTGATTTAAATATTCCTTTGAAAATAGAATTTCAAACAATTGAAAAAAAAGCTAAAGAAAATCTCATCGGTCAATACATAAAAGTGAAAAATAAAAAAGGAAAAGAGAAAAAATATGCAAAAATATTAGATGTCACAATAAATAATAGTTCGATTGATAAATACGATTTAAAACTTGGTTTAAAAGTGAAAATTTTAAGACCACTCTTTAAAAGAAAAAAAGGGTTTATTTATTTACACTCAAAAATGGTGTTTGACAAATCTAATGAAACGTTATATGTAGATAAATTTAAAATTGATGCGCAGACTAATAGCTGGTTAGCAAATAACTCTATAGAAGCTCTAGCAAACTTTATTGTTTATAATCGATTAAAAAGAAAAATGAGTTTTGACCTTGATAAAAAATTGGATGAACAAAAAATAAAACTAAACAAAGTTTTAGAAAGTAAAATCGAAATATCAAAAGGATTAAACCTGTCAGGTGTTATAAACGATTTAGATATTAATGAAATAAAACCATTAGATAGTAGCTTATTTTTATCTTTTGTTTTTAAAGGAAATATGAATGTGAATATTTTAGAAATAAATAGATAAAGTGGACTACCTAGTAAATTTGGTACGATTTTATTAAGCTACATTATTTAATTGATTTATTTTAATTTTCAGTTCCATTTCCATTTCAGCTGGTGTGATATAATCTAAACTAGAATGTAATCGTTTATAATTATACCAGTTGATGTAATCTTCTATACAGGTGTAAAGTTCTATGTAATTGCTGAATTTACGTCTATTAAGGCACTCATATTTAATAGTTTTAAAGAAACTTTCTGCTACTGCATTATCCCAACAATTCCCTTTTCTACTCATACTTTGGATTTGATTTTTAAGTAGATTTTTAAAATATTGCTTTATTTGATTACTTGCATATTGTACACCTCTATCAGAGTGAAAAATATGATTATCTGTAATTGCTCGTGTTTGTATAGCCTTTTTCCATGCTTTTAAAACGGTGTTTTCTGTTCTCATGTCTAGACTTACTACCCAAGAAACAACCTTTCTATCTGCAAGATCCAATATGGTGGTTAAGTAATTCCATGATTTTCCTATTTTGATATAGGTGATGTCTGACACCCATTTTTCACCTAATTGTGAAGAGTGAAATTCTCTATTTAATGTATTCTCTGCTATTGTTAAATCATCTTTAGAATCAGTAGTGGTTATATATTTCTTTTTCAGAATACTTTTTAATCCTAACAACCTCATAAGAGAGGAGATGTAAGAGACTGAATAATGCAGACCTTCACGTTGTAATGCCTTTTTTATACGTTTGCTACCATAGATTTGCTTATTCTGATCAAACAAGATACTAATACGTTTTTTCAAATAAACCAAAGATGGTTTTTGCTTTTTAGTGTCTTTTGTTTTTAACCAATGATAGTATGAATTCTTGCTTACTCTCATACACATACATAACTTTTCAACAGGATATTCACCCCTATGGGTAGTAATGAATTCATATCTTACCTGCCGCTCTTGGAAAAGATGCCTACTGCCTTTTTTAAGATATCGCGTTCCATGGTGACCTCTCGCAGTTCTTTACGTAATTTTGCTAACTCTTTCTGTTCTTCCGAGAGTTTTTGAACTGTCTTTAATCCATTAGCATTATCACTAAATTCACGTTTCCAGCGATTAACCATACTAGTACCTAAATTATATTCTAAGCAAACCTCATTTACTGTTTTGCCTGATAATACTAATTCTACTATTGTTCTCTTAAATTCTAAATCGAAACTTCTTTTTTGCATATTATAAAGGTAAAAAGCTTTTGAAAATCGTCACAACAAAACTAGGTATTCCAGATTTTATTGATAGAAGAATACTAATTATAAAGGCCTTATTTGAAAAAAATGAATCTATTATTATTGATTATTACGGAATTAGTGCGCAAGGAATAGGTAAATTAGAATTAATTGTTAATTCTGAAATTGAAAAAGGAAAATCTGCTATTGTATTTGATAGGTTAGAATTTAAAGTTGACAAAGAACCGTTTAAAAATATTACTCCAATAGAAATAGAAAACTATAGAAATAGAAATCAAACTTGATAGAGAATTAATAAGTAAGAAAAAGGATAGAATTTATTTAAACGCAAATAATCTCGCTAACAAAATTATTGAGTTCCAGATATTAACTCCTGATAGGAAACAGTGGTCTGAATTAAAAATATGTCTACAGACGAAATGTGTATAATGGGAAATTATTGGCTGAAAAATAACATAAAACAATAAATTTGGAAACTAGAAAACTAAATAGAATTAATCGATTTTTATACAATCCAAAATTGTCAGGGATTGCTATTTGTGTACTTTGTTTAGGAGGAATGATAATTGCAAGATTTCTTGAAGAATGGTTTCGTTTTTCTGACTATCACAGGGTTTATAAATATGGAAGTTTATTATCAAAAAATCTTGTGTTTTTAATGGTAGGTTGCTCTTTTTTGCATCCAATAGTCGTTATCTCAGAAAAAGGGAAGCAATGGGTAAAACATTGGATTTGGATTTTGATTGGTTTACTTCCATTTCTATATTTTGGAATTAGTATGACAATTGCTATGTCTAGAACGATCGAATAAAAATGTGTGATAACAAATAACTGAAGCAAACTAAGTGAAACTTTGTCGTTTCTCACTAAAATACTTTTAAATTCTAAGAAAGAATAAGTTGATAACCCAGATTCAATTCTTAAGTCATATAAAAAAATATGTAACATTTTTTAATTGGATGCGTCTAATGTAAAGAATTACATAATAGGTTGTTTTCTATCACGAGGAAGAAATTGGGAAAATAATCATGTATTTTGTGCAAAGTAAAAAAGCACATACCTCTTTTAAAAGAGAGGTATGTGCTTTTTTTTGTTTAATAAATAAGTTAACACTAATAAAAATAAAGATGAAATTTAAAGCAGTATTCGTATCCGTAATAGCATTAATCATTTTAAGCTGTGGAGCATTACCTCCAGAATTTAAAAAGCTAGAAGAATTAACTATTTTTAAAGTATCCAGCGACAAACAATCGATTGTATTAGATGGTGTGATTAATTCTTCAGCATTTAAAGAATTTAAAAAGTTAACTAGTGAATATCCAGCTATTAAGTTATTAGAAATTATTAATTGTGAAGGCTCAATTAATGATGAGGTAAATTTAAAATTAGCACACTATGTTCACCAACATAAGTTTGATACTCATTTAAATGACAATGGGATAATAGCTTCTGGTGGTACAGATTTATTTTTGGCAGGAAAAAAAAGATCATTAGGTGAAAATATCAGAATTGGTGTTCATTCATGGGGAGATGGTGAAAAGATTCAAGCAACCGATTTTCCTAGAGGACATAAATACCATCAACCTTATATAGCGTATTATCAATCGATAGGAGCTACACTAAAAGAGGCAGAAAATTTTTATTATTTCACTATTAATGCTGCATCTGCAAATAACATTCACTGGATGAATATTGAAGAAATTGAAAAATATGAAATGGTAAATACAAACAGTCCTATTATAGTCTATAAAGAGAAACCTATAGAAATTTCAAACGATATTCCAGCATCATTTCCAAAAGAAATAATAGGGAAATGGAAACTAGAATCTCTTATTATAGAAGAAGAAAGAGTATCGCCAAAAGAAGTTATGGGTACCTCTGAAGTTTATCAAAATTATGAGGTGGATAATAATTTTATAAGTAGTGTGGGAAAACAATTAGATAGAGGAACTTGGGCATTTTCTAAAGAAACACAATCAATATTAATAAAAAACTCTGGTATAACAGAAACATTTAAAATAGCGTATTTTAAAAATAAACAAATGACACTTGTTCTTAATCAAGGAGGTAAAGAGTTTTTGCTTAATTATAATAAAGTAAAATAAATAAAAAGAAGCCTATTTACAGAAGAATTAGAAACCGATATTTCTAATTCTTCTGCAAATGTTGAATAACTTTTGTATAAATAATATTACTTATAAAAGCAGTACTTATTATACTTTAGGTATTGATAGTTAATTGATTTTTTAAATGTTTAAGAAGAGTTTTTTTTAAGTGTAAATAGCTGAAAATTAGGAACGATAATTAAGATTTATTGCTGCTTTGTATTTATGGGAATGAAGGTTTTATATAACGTTTTTACATATCGGTAATTATAAATATATTTGCGATATGAATTTAAAAGAAGCAACTGAAATAAGTAAATGCTTGTCTAATCAAACTAGGATTCAAATAATGGAATGGTTAAAAAAACCTGAAAGTAATTTTCCTCCTCAAGAAGCATTAGGACATTTTGATTATGGTGTTTGCGTTAGCTTTATACATAAAAAAGCAGGCTTATCTCAATCTACTATCTCTGCTTATTTAACAAGTATGCAAAAGTGTGATCTTTTAATTTTAACAAGACACGGGAAATGGTCTTACCTAAAAAGAAACGAGAGAACAATTCAAGAATATATACAATTTATATCTTAAAAAAATTTCAATTAATATATCTACATATCCCGATTTAACAATTTGAATAAATTACAATATATCATGAACGAATTAAATAAAATCATTAAGGAAATCCCCGAAATAGGAGATCAAGAAAAATTGCTCAATGAAACTTTAAAAGAGAATGAGTTTTTAAGTAAAGAATATATCAGAATAGTTGCTTGGGCTGCAAGTATAGTTACCAAAGACGAAAAAATTGTTTCGTTTATAAAAGAAAAGGTAGGTGGACTTTCTAAAGAAGAAAAAAGAACTGTATGTATAGCATCTTCTAGAATGAGTGTAACTAATCCTTATTTTATGGGAAGAAATGTTCATCCAATTAATGCAGGTGGTAATATTAACGATTTAATGTTTCAGCCATTTCAAACACTTAATATTAAAGATGAATTAGCATACCATTATGCTTGTATAGCTTTTTCGATTGTCAATGGTGGATATATGTGTTTTCTTAGCCATATAACGAGTTTGGAGAATTTTAGACAAGATCCCAAAGCTATAGATCAAGCGTTGAGGTTAGCTGTAGCTATCTCATCTATAAGACAAAATATTTTTAATAGTAATCTCTTATAAAAAATTAAGATGGTAACAAATGAACTTCTACTTTTTTCTTTTAGCGTATTTATGAGTTTTTTTGCTATAAATAACCCTATTGCTTTTTTACCAGTCTTTCTTTCTGCAGTAGAAGGGAGGTCTAAAGAATGTAAAAAAAGAATAGCTAAAAGAGCTGTAATTATTTCTTTTATAATTATTACACTGTTTGTAATATTGGGTAAATATATGTTTCAATTATTTGGAATCACAATACCGTCATTTAAAATAACAGGAGGTATTTTATTATTTTATATTGGCTTTGAAATGCTATTATCAAATAAGCCTAAAGTGAACCAAACAGGAACCACAAAGTCTAACGAAATTGATGTAGCTATCACACCTCTTGCGATACCAATTCTTGCGGGTCCCGGTACTATAGTTACCGCAACGAGTTTTGTTACTACACCAGATCTTGTACATACTGCAATTGTTATTTTTATGTTCAGTTTGATGAGTTATCTATCATACTTATCATTCTCTCTTGGGGATACTATTGTTAGAAAATTAGGGACTAATATTATTTCTGTTATAGGAAAATTAATGGGGTTAATTTTAGCGATCATGGGAGTAGGAATGATTACCTCGGGTATAAAAGCATCATTTAATATTATTTAAAAAAAACAATGGTTGTTTGATATAAAAATGAATAGATAACTAACTGAAAAGCATAGTTTACTCAATTTAAATTTTTAATTTTAAAAAACAGAATTAGTTTCGTACAAATGAATGAGGCAATGAGAAAGCTATTTTTACTAATAATCTTATTCGTACCATTAATAATACTTGGTCAAGACAACTATTTAGCAAACCTTTCAGTAAATGGAGGAGTTTCAGAAATAGGAATTTCACCATCCGAAAAAATTTGGATAGCTACAAAATCTGGTAATACATATTATACAAATGAGATAGGTAGATTATGGCATATAGGACCTTTTGGCTCTAACAATTTTAGTTTAGGAAATATTTTTGAAAGAATAAACTTTTTTGATGAAAATACCCTGATGATTTCAGGGTTTATAAAAGAAGACGGAAAGCAAGACATTGTGTTCCGTTCAACTGATAAAGGTAAGAGTTGGGATAAAGTAAAATTCGGTAAAAGTAGTTGGATTGATGCTGCTTATATTAACGATAATGGAAAAGCTTGGATGAGTGGAAATTCTCAACTTATTTACTATAGCGAAGATAAAGGCGAAACATGGAAAAGCTTTGATAAAGCAGGAAATGAAAATGCATTAAGATTTACGACAATTCATTTTGCTAAAGATGAAAAAACAGGCTTATTCGGCTCTTTTTGGAATGTATTATATAAAACAACTGACAATTGTTTAACTTGGGAAAGAATACAAACACCCTTAGACCAAAAAAAATATAAGAGACTTTCTAAAAGTGATAGACCTGACATAAGGAAAATAAGGATTTTTGGAGATTATTACATTATCAATCAACAAGGAAACATTTTTTATACCAAGAAAAATACAATAGATTGGATAGAATTACCAGATATATCTGACTTTGAAATCACATCTGACGAATCTATTTATTTAGTTGGTAGGGATTTAAGAATTAGCCTAAAGGATTCAAGTTTCGTTTCTATATGGAAATCAGACAAACAATTGAAGACTTTACCAGTTGCTATCAACACAAAAAACAATAACCTTTTCGCTTTAACTTATGACGAAATTTATAAAATTAACAAAAATGATTTTATAGTTTCAATGCTTATGACAAATGAAATGTCAATTAGAGAGCCCTATTTAAAAGTGAATTATAAAGGCGAAGAAATTGGTTTTCGTAGAAATACTGTTTTAAGATTTGATGAAAAAAAAGCAAAATGGTATCGATTTATGAAGTTATCTATTAATGTTTCTAATGCAGTTATTTTTAAAAATCAAATTATAGTTGCCAACAATGATTTAGACAAAAGATTGATTATAGATATTGAAGGGCAAAAAGCAACTAACTATGAGCTTCCAAAATCGTTGTTTAACCTATCAGAAAATAATATTGATACATTTTCTATTGAAATAGGTAGTCAAGGTTGTTTTCATAACGAAAGACAATTTAAAGCATACTCATTGAAAAAAGATTATTTTAAATTAACTTCAAGGGAAAAGCGATTTTTGTCAAAAATGAAAAAAGAAATAAATCCGCATATACTAAATGAAATAGTGAGTGAAATTGATAATTCTCGATTTGAAACTCTTACTAATAAAGATCTAGAAATTTCTAAAAAAGATGTAGAGAATTTCAAAAAATTCATAGATAAAAAAGAACAAAAAATTAAGAAGAATGGATATGATCGGTTTGAGTTTGGTAATTATTATACTTTTCCAGGAGAAAATACAGATTTTGAATTTTATAAAAGCGTTGCTGACCGATTTGAATCAATTCCAGATTCTATAATAAATAAAGTATTTAATACAAGATACGGAAATAGAAGTACAACAACTGATTGGAGAAAAATAACAATTAAATTTAAAAATGGAGATGTGTTAACTGTCAATAATTCAGATGATAAGCCTAATTATTTATATACACCTTGGATGATTAATTTTAATGGGTTAATTATAAAAAGTAATTCACTTTCATTAGGACAAAAGATTAATGAGCTAACTAAAGGTGGTTTATATACGGATGTTGCAAAAGAGAAAAATTATGCTATGTACAAAGTTATTGATTTTCTTTATAAAGAAACATTGAGTAAAAAATAACTATGAATAATATAGTGAGGTGTTTGGATTGTTTAATAAAAAGCATTTCAATGTAATGATAACTATTCCTTGTGCATTAATTATAACCTCGAATTTATGAGCTTTAAAGAATATTTTCTTTCAACGATCTTAAAGTATGAGGTTTTAGACGTGTATTATTTGCCATGAGGTATCTTTAGCTTTTATAACAAAAAGGGATAAATAGGAATTTCTACGAAACTTTTATTATTTAAAAATTAAATGATAGCACTCAATCAAATAGAAAGAATAAAAATAAAGTTACGATTAGCAAAAAATACGGATTCTTTTCTTGAAGTATTTGGAGCTTCATCTCATAAATATATACTGAATAAACCTATAAAGAATCAAAGCATAAATGACTTTGAAAATAAATACAATATCAAATTACCAGAAGCTTATAAGAAGTTCTTAACAGAAATAGGAAACGGAGGACTAGAATATCCAAATACAGTAGTTAGTAATTCGGCTGCAGGACCAGATTATGGTATTTTCAGACTAGGACATGAACATCATTTTATTGTAAAACCTTCTTTAAAATATCTAGAAAGGAAACCTTTTTTTGATGAAAATATGAAAGAAGACGAATGGGAGAAAGTTTATGATAGAATGGATGATAATATTTCTGATGAAGACTATGATATTGAAGTAGCAAAAGCCTATTCAGGAATTTTAAATATAGGATTTTCAGGATGCTCTGGTTACTTAGGAATTATACTAACTGGAGAGAATAAAGGACGGATAGTTCATACATATGACGAAATAGAATATTGTCCGCACTTCTCTAAAGAAACTAACTTTCTGGATTGGTATGAAAATTGGTTAGATGAAATTATTTCTGGTAAAAGCATTAGCTACAAAGGGCTTAAAAATGAAAAGGAAGAAAGTTGTGTAAGTTGGTTTTTATCAAATAATGAATCTTATAGAAAATTGATCTCTTTATCATACATAAAATCTTTTGATGCATTAAACGGTTCATCATTGAAAATTTTAAATGAAAAATATAAAGAAGAGAAAGACGAAAAAGTAAAACACTATATTTTAAATTTACTAACTAAGTTCGATTATGATAAAACAAAAAATGAAATAACTAAACTAGTTCAAAAAAATCCAATGGCTTTCTTGAGGAATCTTCATTTATATAATCGAGAGAAATCAATCGAATGGATAAATGAAATCGATGAAATCAAAAGAAATAGTAATGATCCAGAAATATTGGAATATATTAAATATGTTACAAATGTAGATATAGTAACTATAAAGATATTACAGATTAAAGGAAATCTTTGACATTAAGCAAAATTGAAATTATATTATCAGGTTTAAAATATTATAGAGAAGCAGAAATAAGATTGACCAATTTTAAAAACAGTTAAGTAATACTGAAGAGAAATTTCTGCGTAGATTTATGATGTAATGCATTTGAAAAATAAACTGACCAAATGGAAAAGTCATTAATTAGACGTTACAATTCATCAGATTTAACGATAATAATAATGACAAATAAAAAACATAGTAACTTACAATATTTGAGTGAAGAGGTTACAAAAATAGTCAATTAATAATTGCATACATCGACAAACTACTAGACTATTATAATATTTGATAGGTATAATAAAAAGAGAGTATTCCTGAAAAAAGAGAGGTGTTTTCAAACATATACATATAAAAAAACACTCTAATTAGAGTGTTTTTTTATATGTATTATAGATATAGTGATTAAGCTGTAGCTTCTTGCATGCTATGATATACATTCTGCACATCCTCATCTTCTTCTATTTTCTCAAGCAATTTTTCAACATCTGCAACTTGTTCTTCATTAAGTTGCTTTGTAACTTGAGGAATACGTTCAAATCCAGATGATAAAATCTCTATACTACGATTTTCTAATTCTTTTTGGATAGCACCAAAACTACCGAAAGGAGCGTAAATTAAAATTCCATCTTCATCTTCAAAAATTTCTTCAGCACCATAATCGATGAACTCTAATTCTAATTCTTCAGGATCAATTCCTTCACCATTAATTCGGAAATTACAAGTGTGATCAAACATGAATTCAACAGATCCTGAAGTACCTAAGTTTCCGTTACATTTATTAAAATATGAACGAATATTAGCTACAGTTCTGTTATTATTATCAGTAGCTGTTTCTACTAAAATAGCGATTCCATGAGGAGCATACCCTTCAAATAGTACTTCTTTATATTCGCCTTGATCTTTATCGCTGGCACGTTTAATAGCACGTTCAACGTTATCTTTAGGCATGTTTGCAGCTTTCGCGTTTTGGATCACTGCTCTTAATCTAGAATTCGCGTCTGGATCTGGACCTCCTTCTTTTACTGCCATAACAATATCTTTACCGATACGTGTAAAAGTTTTGGCCATTGCAGCCCAACGCTTCATTTTACGTGCTTTTCTAAATTCGAAAGCTCTTCCCATAATCTAAATTTAATTACTTGTTGCAAACTTAAGTAGAATGCTGTTTTTTACAAATTCTTTTTGCTGGATTTTTTATTCTTCTCCCAAGATAATTTGGTCGATAGCCAAGGCCAAATTGAAATCATTTTCTGTTACACCTCCAGCATCGTGTGTAGTAAGACTAATTTGTAATTTGTTATATACATTTGTCCAATCTGGGTGGTGACTTTGTAATTCTGCTTCAAAAGCAATACGAGTCATAACAGAAAAAGTATCTTTAAAATCTTTAAATTCGATAGTAGTATGAATTGCACCTTCATTGTATTCCCAACCATCTAAAGTAGTTAGCTTTTGAGCAATCTCTATTTCGTTTAATTTTTTCATGGGTATAAGATATTGAATTTTTTAGGATAAAATTTCGTCCTATATAAAGATTCTTTATTTAATTTTAAATCTTCCAGAACTGGCGTCAAAAGTAATAAGATCTTTAGGAAAAAGACCTTCAAAACTATTACATTGAATCAATTCTTTTGGACGACCATATTCATAAGAATCAGGATGCATAACGATTAATTTATCGCATAATTGTATAGCAAAATCAATTTCATGTGTAGAGAATAAAATTGTCTTTTGAGTTTGATGAGCTAGTCGTTGTAATAATTTAAAAATATATGCTTTGTGATATATATCGAGATGTGTTGTTGGTTCGTCTAATATAATAAGTGGAGTGTCTTGAGCAATAGCTCTGGCAATGAGTACTTTTTGTAATTGCCCATCACTAAGTTCATGACATTTACGATATATCAATTCTTCTATTTGTGTTAATTTAATTGCTTTCTTTACTTGAACGATATCTTCTTCAGAAAGTTTACCTACCCAATTGGTATAAGGTTGCCTACCAAGAGCAACTAATTCTTGAACAGTAATGTTTTTTGAAGGAATATCTTCTGTCAACACCAAACTCAATTTGGTAGCTAGTGTAATAGGGGGATATTTAAAAAGCTGTTTTTGAGCTAAATAAATTGTTCCATATAATGCGGGTTGAATGTTGGATAATGTGCGTAAAAGAGTAGATTTACCTATACCATTTCCTCCTACAAGACCTATGAATTCTCCTGAATATAATTGTAAATTAATATCAGAAGCGATTATTTTCATCTTCTTCTTTTGAAGATAACCAATCGTTAAATCCTCTGTTTGTAAAACGGTATGTTGTGTTGTTTTTTTCAAAATAAAGATTTTCTTTTACGAACTAATAACCAGATAACTATAGGCGCGCCTATGAGCGAAGTAATTGCATTAATAGGAACGGTATATTCACTATTAGGTAATTGCGCAATACTATCACAAAAAAGCATTAATATACTTCCTAATATGATAACAGCTGGGAGTAAAATTTTATGATTTGAAGTGTTAAATAATAAACGAGTTAAATGTGGTACAGCAAGTCCAATAAAAGCTATAGGCCCTGCAAAAGCAGTGATACTTCCTGCTAACAAGCTAGTTGCAATGATAATTAAAAACCGACTACGTTTTACAGGAATCCCTAAACTTAAAGCATAATTTTCTCCCAACAATAAAGTATTTAGAGGTTTGATAGTAGCAATTGCAATTATAATTCCTAAAGAAAAAGGAATGGAGAATATCATAAGATCATACCATGATAAATTTCCTAAACTACCAAATCCCCAAAAGATATATTGTTGTAATTGTTCGGCAGGAGCAAAATAGGATAATACACTTACAATTCCGGCTGTAATACTACCAAACATCAATCCGATGATTAAAATAGCCATAGTATCTCGGATTTTTAAAGAAACTACAGTAACGGCTAGTAATACCAAAGAACTACCTAAACTAGCAGCAATTACAATACCCCATTTTGAAGCTGCTAAATGAAATAAAATACTACTAGAAGAAACACTGGTTAAGACTAATAAAGCTACTCCTAGACTTGCACCAGAGCTAATTCCTAATACAAATGGACCTGCTAAAGGATTACGAAATAAGGTTTGCATTAATAAACCAGCAACACCTAGTCCGCTTCCTACAAGAACTGCTGTTATAGCTTTAGGTAAACGATATGAAATAATAATATGTTTCCAAGATTCCTTCTCTACAGTACCATCAACAATACTACTCAGTATAGCCTTTAAGGGAATAGATACAGAACCCAAACTGATGTTTATAAAGAAACATAGAATAGCAATTATTGTAATCCCAATAAATACATAGCGATATGATTTAGTAACAATCAATTAGTCTAATTTTTTAAAAAAATAAGGTTGATATTCAGGTACAAGTTCTGGATGTATAATTTTAATTAAATCTTTTAAAATTAAATCTGGACGAATAGATCCTAACTCATAATATAGTAATCCTCCAGATGGCCCTATTTTTAAGACAGGAGAATATACAGATTTATTTTTGAAAGCATCAAAAAGTTCGTAACGGTCATTGTGTTTTAGCATAAGATCAAGACTTTTATAGGATCCAGAATCAATCCATATTTGAGCTTTTTGACCTTTATCTAAAACCTCTTCAAAGCTTAAAGTAAGACTTCCTTTTTTGGGATTATCAGCCCATAAATAAGAAGCCTTTGCATCTTTAAGAAATGTGGCAATATAACTTTTTCCACCAGGGACATACCATACATCTTTAAATAAATTACCAGAAATAACTGTAGGTTGTTCAGTGGTGTTTGCTACAATATCTTTGGCAGCATTATAATCTTGTTTAATCGTCTCAAAAATTTGATTAGCCTCTTTCTCTTTATTAAAGAAAGCAGCAAGAAGTTTGATCCATTCTACTCTTCCTAACGGATGCTCTTCTGTCCAAGATCCATTAAAAATAGTTGGAATCCCAGAATTTTGAAGTGCTTGATATGTTCTGTTTTCTCCAGAAGTAGAGAAACCAATGATTAACTCGGGAGCTAATTCTAAAACAATTTCAGTATTAATATCTTGTTCTTTACCAATATTCTTGATGTTACCTTGTTTTACTAAAGCTCTTGTTTTTTCTGAAGAGATATAATCTGTGTGGGGAAAACCAACTAAATTATTTTCGATGCCTAAGTATTCTAATATAGGAATATCAGTTGTAGAAGTTACAATATATCGATCTATTGGAGTTGTTATATAGATTGCTTGTTGATCAATACTAGGTTGTTGAGTCCCTTTTGGATGTAAGATATAAGTGAATTTTTTTTGAGCATTAGGCCAAGGAGAAATGATATCGATTTGAGTATACGTATCGTGTTTTTCGATTGTAAATCCTTTAGCATGTGTTAGTACAATAGAATCGTTTGATTGATTTATTATTGGTATCGTAGGAATAATTGTATCGGCTTTAATTTCCTGAATAGGAGTAGGAGTGTGGTTTGTCTCATTTTTGTTCTCCTGTTTAATCTCATGCTTGATTTCCTGTTTACAAGAAATAACTAGAAGAATGAAGCATAAAAAGAATAATTTGATAGAAATATGTTTGAATTTCATAAAAGGTTTTTTAAATAGAATATGAAGCAGTTATAATGGCTTTTTGAGCTGATATAGAAATTTTAGAAATTTGTCCATAAACTACATTTATAGAAAAAGAATCTTTTAAAGGTATTGATTGTAATGTTGCTAACAAAGCCCGAATTGGCCCTGCATGAGTTACAATAATAATAGTATCCGCTTTTAAAGAAATGATCTCATGATAAAAATTGAGTACTCTTTGTTGCAAATCGATGTAGGATTCTCCATTAGGAACAGTTTGATATACAAAATCTTCCATCCAAGGAGTTGATTCTTTTTTATCTATAGCATCCCAAGCTTGTAGTTCCCAATTCCCAAAGTTGAGTTCCATTAACCTCATATCTTCATGAACTTCTTTATTAAATGTTTGTGCTAATTTTTTGCAACGAATAAGGGGACTGCTATAAATGTAATCAATAGCTGTTGAAGGGGGAATTGTTGTATGGATTTTGGTTACCTCATCAAGAAAACTATCTGTAACATCAATATCAGCTTGTCCGTAGCAAATTCCTTTAGCAACATCGGGAGTTGTATGTCTAATTAAATAGATATCCATGAGTATAAAAAATAAGAATAGTAATATAAAAAACGACTTCGCTTAATTGTTGTACAGCACCTGCGCAATCACCGGTTTGTCCACCAATCCATTTCTTAAATTTAGAAGCTAAAAACATTTTAGAAATATACATAGGAACTAGTACTATAAATATAAAAGGATTTTGCAAAAAGAACAATGGGATAACAGCAATAATAGCATTAATAGCTAAAGAAATGAAAGACATTTGTTTAGCAGCAGGTTTGGCTTTGCTATCATTTGTGTCTCTTACATAAGGATGTGTATAGATTAATGTTGTAGCAATAAAACGACTGGTACTATGTCCAGTAAGAATAATTAATGGTAAAAGAGATGTTTTGATATGTAGTAACGTACTAAATTTTAAAGCTAATAACATCAAGAGTCCGATAGTTCCATAAGTCCCTAATCGAGAATCCTTCATGATAAAAAGAATTTTTTCTTTGGTCCACCCACCACCAAATCCATCACACACATCCGCAAAACCGTCTTCATGAAATGCTCCCGTAGTATAAATGGTGGCAACCATGCTTATAAGAATTGAAATTTCTTTAGGAAGCAATAAGTTAGTTCCTAAAAAAATTAATGCACCAATGCTACCAACAATAATACCTATTAAAGAAAAATAACGAGTACTCTTTTTTAAAAAAGAAGGATCATGTATAGCCCATTTTGGAGCAGGAATTCTTGTAAAGAAAGTTAATGCAGTTAAAAATATGTGTAGTTCTTTTTTCACAATTTATTTTTTATCAGTAACTCCAGCTTCTTCAAAGCTAGCCATATTATTTAAGAATGAAGTAGCAGCAATTACTATCGGAAATGCAATTGCAGCGCCTGTTCCTTCACCTAATCGTAAACCTAAATTAAGTAATGGTTCTTTTTGTAAATATGCAAGCATTTTTTGATGTCCTTGCTCTCCAGAGGTATGAGCAAAAATACAATATTCTAATACTAAAGGATTGATTGCTTGTGCAGCGAGTAAGGCAGCTGTAACTATAAACCCATCAATGATAATAGTCATACGTAACTCTGCAGCTTTTAAAATAGCTCCAGTAATCATTGCAATTTCATAACCACCAAAGGTAGCCAAAATTTCAAGCGGATCTTTAGTTTTATATTTGGATAGTACAGTAGATAAAATATGCTGTTTGATTGCAATAGCATTTGATGGTAATCCTGTTCCTGCACCTACGCATTCTTCAATAGGTATTTGTGTATATGAAGCCATTAAAAGTGATGCCGATGAGGTATTTCCTATTCCCATTTCTCCAAAAGCAATAGTATTACAACCTTGTGAATACTGTTTTAAACAAATATCGCTTCCTGATTTTATAGCTTGCTGACATTCCATAATAGACATAGCAGGTTGTTCCTGATAATTATGAGTACCTAAGGCAATTTTTGCATGGATTAGGCCTGTAATATTTTTGAAATCATGAGCAACACCAGCATCAACAATAGCAAGGTTGATATCATTTTGTTTACAAAAAACATTGATAGCAGCACCTCCTTGCAAAAAATTATAAACCATTTGTGTGGTTACTTCTTGTGGATAAGGATTAACTTCACCTTTTTTAGCAATTCCGTGATCTCCAGCAAAAACAATTATTGTTGGTTTGGTGATTTTTGGAGACACAGTATTTTGAATGCTTCCAATTTGTAGCGCTATTGATTCTAATGTGCCTAATGCACCTATAGGTTTTGTTTTGGTATCTATTTTATGTTGTAAATCTTTTTGTAAATCAGAAGCAAGTGATTGAATATTGAACATGATAATTTTGAATGTTTTTTATTTAATAGGAACTGGTATTCCTGAAACCATTAATATAGCTTTATCAGCTTGTGATGCAATATGTTGATTCATCCACCCTTGTAATTGAGTAAATTTTCTACCAACTTCTGTAGTTGCATGTCCTCCCATTCCAATTTCATTAGAAATAATTATTAGCGTTGTATCTATAGTACAGATCTTATCGAAAACAGCTTTGGCTTGTGCTAAAGACTTTTGAATATCACTATTAGTATCCATAAAAAAGTTAGTAAGCCATAATGTAACGCAATCAATAACAACAACACGATTTTTGGGAATCACTAATTCAAGATTTTTTTCTTCTTCTAAAGTAGTCCAGCGTTCATCCCTATCGGCAATATGACGTTGGATACGTTCTTGATGATTTTTATCCCAAATACGAGATGTAGCAAGGTAGATTGGAGTATCACTCAGTTCTAGCGCTAAACTTTGTGCATAATTACTTTTTCCAGAACGTTCTCCTCCTGTAATATAATAGAGCATAAATCTTTATTTATAAAGTGTAAAGTTACTTTTAATATTTGCTTCTGAAAATTATGATAAAGATTTAATAAAAATCTATTGTTTCTATCTTGTAGAAAGTCTTACTTTTGCGTCGAATTTTGGTTTTGTATTTTTTATATAAATACGAATTAAAAGGGAATCAGGTGTAAGACCTGAGCTGTTCCCGCAACTGTAAGCTATGTTCTTGCAATAGTAAGAATGTTTGTCAACACTTCAAAACCACTGTTTTGTATAAATGGGAAGGTAATTGACAAAACGCAAGCCAGGAGACCTGCCATTATTCAATATATCAGACTTTCGGGATAAGAGTTTGAGTATGGGTAACTACATACTTTTTTTCCTGATTTAATAAGTAATCATATTTATAAGATGAACAAAAAACATTTTTTTGGGATAGCATTATTGCTATTAGGAGGTCAAATTCTTACAGCTCAAGAAACGAGAAATGAAGAAAAAGTGAATGAACTAGAGGAAGTCGTAGTTTCGGATTCTAGATTTAATTTAAAAAGAGAACAAAGCGGTAAAGTAATTACAAAAATTACGAGCGAAGAGTTAGAAAGAAGTCAAGGACAATCGGTAGCTACTGTTATAAATCGTGTAGCGGGAATTGAAATTAATGGTAGTGATAGTAATGCTGGACAAAACCTAGGGTATTATATTCGAGGAAGTCGTAACAGACAAGTTGTAATTCGTATTGATGGTATTACCATGACAGATCCATCAGCTTCTGCTGGAGATTTTGATTTACGATTAATTTCTGTGAGTGATATTAAGGAAATTGAAATTCTTAAAGGAGCATCTAGTACGTTGTATGGTTCTGGTGCAGCTGCAGCAGTAATTAATATAAAGACTAAAGGGGCAAGTAAAAAAGCGATTTCGGCTAATTTTTCTACAAGTATTGGGTCAAATCAATCTCAAGAAGAACAAGATTATGATGTAAATGAGTTTTTTAATAGCGCATCTATACATGGTACTTTAGGAAAAATAACTTATCAAACAAGTTTTAATAATCAGTTTACAGATGGATTATCTGCTGTTGAAACTGAGAATGCGGAAAGCGATCCTTTTTCAAAATTCAATGTTTTAGCAAAAATAGGGTATAAGCATAATGATAAATTTGATGTACAATTTTTTGGTAATTTAGATCAGTATCGAGCAAATTTTGATGATGGAGGTCTTATAGATGGAGATAATACTGCAGACAGCCGTCAGTTAAGAGTAGGTAGTATCTGGAAGTATAAATATGGAAACGGAAAAGGAAGTGTTAATTTTACGAATAGTTATGCTGTTCTAGATAGAGAATTAAAATCTAATTTCCCTGCTATTTATGATAGTAAAACTTTGACATATGATTTATATAATAAGTACAATTTTGATAATACATTTTATACTGTAATTGGAGTTAATGGAACTACAAGTGATTTTAGTTTTCAAAATATTCCTTTTGGAGGGACATCGTTAATAGAATCTATAAGTAGTGATGATGCTACTTTTGATATCATTGACCCTTATCTTAATGTAGTATATGCAAGTACTTTTGGACTGCAAGTTAATACAGGAATAAGATTGAATACGCATAGCGAATATGGAGAACACTTAGTATATACGATTAATCCATCGTATACATACAATTTTGGAGAAAACTATTTAAAAGGGCTAGCATCATATAGTACTGCATATATAACACCATCGTTATTTCAGTTATTTGACACAGCTTTTGCTTCAGGTAATCCTGATTTAAATCCAGAAGAGAGTACAACTATTGAAGCAGGAATTGAAATGTCTCACCAAAAGAAAGCTCTTGTGAGTGTGGTTTATTTTAATAGAGAAATAGATAATTTTATAACATTTGATCCGACTACTTTTGTCAATACAAATGCAAGCAGTACAATAGAAGTTGATGGAATAGAAGTTGAAATTGCTGCTAAATTTTTGAATGATAAATTAAGTTTTAACGGAAACTATACTTATACCAATATTGATAAATTAGAAGATAATATACGTATCCCAGAGCATAAAATTAATGCTACGGTAGGATATGAGCTTGCAAAAAAAACATATACATCGCTTAGTTACCAATATAGTACTGATAGATTAGATAATGATTTTGTAAATGTTGATCCAGTTACATTTGCTCCAACTTCTGTAACTTTAGAAGCTTATGGAATATTAGATTTTTATATCAGTCATACATTTACAAAGCATGTTACTATGTTTGCAGGTATGAATAATATAACAAATGAAGACTATCAAGAAATAATAGGTTTTAATACCAGAGGTCGTAATGTTAAAATAGGATTAGAATTGACGTTTTAAAAAATAAAAAACAAAAAAACAGCCCCATTAAAATTTAATTTTAATGGGGCTGTTTTTTGCTCTTGTAAGCTCCCCATAAAACCGAACTGTTAAAAAGTAGAATAATAATTTTAACTTTAAGCAGTAATTATGAGAAAGA
>CANMKX010000044.1 GCA_947498595.1 uncultured Aquimarina sp. | reverse complement strand
ATGGTTTAATGTTTATTTGAAATAAAGTAAGTAAAAATAAATCAAAAAAAGTTTTGGAATTGTAAAATAAATTATTAGTTTTGCAGACTCAAAATAACAAGTGGAGATACTTAAAATGGTTTAATGTTTATTTGAAATAAAGTAAGTAAAAATAAATCAAAAAAAGTTTTGGAATTGCAAAATAAATTATTAGTTTTGCAAAATCAAAATAACAAGTTCAAGAATAACACATTGATAATTGGGGAGATACTCAAGCGGCCAACGAGGACAGACTGTAAATCTGTTGGTTTTTACCTTCGCAGGTTCGAATCCTGCTCTCCCCACAATTTTTTAAAGTTACTAAAATGATTTTAAAAATACAAATGCGAAAGTAGCTCAGTTGGTAGAGCGTCAGCCTTCCAAGCTGAATGTCGCCGGTTCGAACCCGGTCTTTCGCTCTAAAAATTTAAGAGTATTTCTTTTGAGTACAGCGCACCAAATAATGATAAATTTCTTTTTTATTTTATAAAAATGAGATTTATTGTTATGTTTATATATAAGCCGGTGTAGCTCAGGGGTAGAGCGTTTCCTTGGTAAGGAAGAGGTCACGAGTTCAACTCTCGTCATTGGCTCTAGTTATACGATATAAATTGAACACTAATATATAACTAAGATTAAATAAATTAATTATGGCAAAGGAAACTTTTGATCGTTCCAAACCACACTTAAATATTGGTACAATTGGACACGTAGATCACGGTAAAACTACTTTGACAGCTGCGATAACTAAAGTATTAGCTGATGCAGGTCTTTCTGAAGCGAGAGATTTTGATACTATTGATAACGCACCTGAAGAAAAAGAAAGAGGTATTACTATTAATACATCACATGTTGAGTATCAAACGGCTAACCGTCACTATGCTCACGTTGATTGTCCAGGTCACGCCGATTATGTAAAAAACATGGTAACTGGAGCTGCTCAAATGGACGGAGCTATATTAGTTGTAGCTGCTACTGATGGACCAATGCCACAAACTCGTGAGCACATCCTATTAGGACGTCAGGTAGGTATTCCTCGTATCGTTGTTTTCTTAAACAAGTGTGATATGGTTGATGATGAAGAGTTATTAGAGCTTGTTGATATGGAAGTAAGAGATTTATTATCTTTCTATCAGTATGATGGTGATAATGGGCCTGTTATTCAAGGATCTGCTTTAGGAGCACTTAACGGTGAAAAGCAATGGGTTGATACAGTTTTAGAATTAATGGAAGCTTGTGATTCTTGGATCGAGGAGCCATTAAGAGAAGTTGATAAAGATTTCTTAATGCCGATTGAAGATGTATTCTCAATTACTGGACGTGGTACTGTAGCAACAGGACGTATCGAAACTGGTATTGCTAATACAGGAGATGCAGTTGATATTATTGGTATGGGAGCAGAAAAATTAACTTCTACTATCACAGGTATCGAAATGTTCCGTCAAATCTTAGATAGAGGTGAAGCTGGAGATAACGCTGGTATCTTATTAAGAGGTATTAACAAAGAAGATATCCGTAGAGGTATGGTAATCTGTAAGCCAGGTTCTGTAACTCCTCACGCTAAGTTTAAAGCAGAGGTTTATGTTCTAAAGAAAGAAGAAGGTGGACGTCACACTCCATTCCACAATAACTACCGTCCACAATTTTATGTGCGTACAACTGATGTAACTGGTAACATTGCACTTCCTGATGGAATTGAAATGGTAATGCCAGGAGATAACTTAACTATCACAGTTGAGTTGATTCAGCCAATCGCAATGAATGTAGGTCTACGTTTCGCTATCCGTGAAGGAGGTAGAACAGTAGGAGCTGGTCAGGTAACTGAAATTTTAGACTAATAATATAGTTTTATAATAAGTCAAGGTGTCTTATTTGGCACCTTGCTTATAAATACGGGTTTAGCTCAGTTGGTAGAGCACTGGTCTCCAAAACCAGGTGTCGTGAGTTCGAGTCTCGCAACCCGTGCAAACATTTAAATATAATGGCTGGATTTATAAATTATATCTCAGAATCTTATAACGAATTAAGAAATCATGTTACATGGACACCATGGGCAGAAGCTCAACGACTTACTATAGTCGTTGTTGTGTTTACAGTGATTTTTTCTTTAGCTATATGGGGGATTGATACTGTATTTAGTAATGTTATTGAGCAATATTTTAATTGGGTAAAATCATAGAGTTGCATCATGGCAGAAGCTAATAATACAAAAAAATGGTACGTTATACGCGCCGTAAGCGGTCAAGAAAATAAAATAAAGGACTATATCGAAAGAGAAATATCTCAATACGGTATGGAAGATTATGTTTCTCAAATTTTAGTTCCTACTGAAAAAGTTATTCAAATTCGTAATGGTAAGAAAATAAACAAAGAAAGAGTTTATTTTCCAGGTTATGTTATGATTGAAGCTAACTTATCAGGGGAAATTCCGCATATTATAAAATCTATAAATGGGGTGATTGGATTTTTAGGAGAAGTTAAAGGAGGAGATCCTGTGCCTTTAAGAAAATCAGAAATTAATAGAATGTTAGGTAAAGTAGATGAATTAGCTGTCAAAACAGATAATGTATCTATTCCTTATGTTGTAGGAGAAACTGTAAAAGTTATAGATGGACCTTTCAATGGATTTAATGGATCTGTAGAAAAAGTATACGAAGAAAAGCGTAAGTTAGAAGTAATGGTGAAAATTTTTGGAAGAAAAACACCATTAGAATTAAGTTACATGCAAGTAGAGAAATTATAATAATTGTTACATTATATATTCTAGAATTATTCTTGTTGCTTCCAAAATATAGAATAATTCTAAACCTAAATTTAGAAGAATGGCTAAAGAAATAAGTAAGGTTGTAAAACTTCAAGTGAAAGGTGGAGCGGCAAATCCGTCACCACCAGTTGGACCTGCTTTAGGAGCTGCCGGAGTAAATATCATGGAATTCTGTAAGCAATTCAATGGTAGAACTCAAGATAAAGCTGGTAAGGTATTACCTGTAGTTATTAATGTATACAAAGACAAATCATTTGACTTTGTAATTAAGACTCCACCAGCAGCAGTGCAATTACTGGAAGCAGCAAAAACGAAAAAAGGTTCTGGAGAGCCTAACCGTAAAAAAGTAGCAAGTGTTACTTGGGAACAAGTTCGCGCTATTGCAGAAGATAAAATGCCAGATTTGAATGCATTTACTGTTGAATCAGCAATGAAAATGATCGCTGGTACTGCTCGTTCAATGGGGTTAACAGTTAAAGGAGATGCTCCTTTTTAATCTTAAAACATTTACAAAATGGCAAGAGTAACAAAAAAGCAAAAGGAAGCAAATGCTAAAGTTGATAGCAATAAAGCATATTCTGTAGAAGAAGCTTCAGCTCTAATAAAAGAAATAACAAACGTTAATTTTGATGCTTCAGTTGATATCGCTGTTCGTTTGAACGTAGATCCTCGTAAAGCAAATCAAATGGTTCGTGGTGTAGTTACACTACCTCACGGTACTGGTAAAGACGTTAAAGTTTTAGCATTAGTAACACCAGACAAAGAAGCAGAAGCAAAAGCTGCTGGAGCTGATTACGTTGGTCTAGATGAATACCTTACTAAAATAAAAGGTGGTTGGACAGATGTTGATGTAATCATCACTATGCCTAGTGTTATGGGTAAATTAGGACCATTAGGACGTATCTTAGGACCACGTGGATTAATGCCTAACCCAAAAACAGGAACTGTAACTATGGATGTATCCAAAGCAGTTTCTGATGTGAAAGCTGGTAAAATCGACTTTAAAGTAGATAAAACTGGTATCGTACATGCAGCTATCGGAAAAGCTTCATTTGAAGCAGATAAAATAGCTGGAAACGCGAAAGAATTATTAACAACATTAGTGAAGTTAAAGCCTCAAGCAGCTAAAGGTGTATATATCAAATCTATATACATGTCTAGTACTATGAGTCCAGGAGTACAGGTTGACTCTAAGAATTTTGCTGGGTAATTAAGATAAACAATTATGACAAGAGAAGAAAAATCACAAGTAATTGAAGACTTGACTGCTCAGTTAGCTGAAAATGCTAATATATATTTAGCTGATATTTCAGGTCTTAACGCAACAACTACTTCTAATTTACGTAGAGCTTGTTTTAAAGCTAATGTATCTTTAACAGTAGTTAAAAACACTTTCCTTGCAAAAGCAATGGAAAAGTCAGATAAGGATTTCGGAGATTTACCTAATGTATTAAAAGGTAATACTTCTATTATGTTCTCTGAAACTGGTAATGCACCAGCGAAAGTGATCAAGGAATTCCGTAAAAAAGCTGAGAAACCAATCCTTAAAGGAGCTTTTGTAGAAGAAGCTGTATTTGTTGGAGACGAAAACTTAGAAGCACTTGTTAATATCAAGTCTAAAGAAGAAGTTATCGGAGATATCATTGGATTGCTTCAATCGCCTGCTAAAAACGTTGTTTCTGCACTTAAATCAAGTGGAGGGAAAATCGCAGGTATCCTTAAAACATTATCCGAAAAAGAAGGATAATCCCAAAAAGTACGCACTTTTTAACAATTATATAGAATTAAAAATTATTTAAAACGATAGAAAATGGCAGATTTAAAAGATTTCGCAGAACAATTAGTTAACTTAACAGTAAAAGAAGTTAATGAATTAGCAGATATATTAAAGGATGAGTATGGTATTGAGCCTGCTGCTGCAGCTGTAGCTGTTGCTGCTGGTGGAGGTGCTGGAGATGCAAGTGCTGAAGAGCAAACTGAATTTGACGTAATCCTTAAGGCTGCTGGAGGTTCTAAGTTAGCTGTTGTAAAGTTAGTTAAAGAATTAACTGGACAAGGTCTTAAAGAAGCTAAAGGATTAGTAGATGATGCACCAAGTGCAATCAAAGAAGGTATCTCTAAAGACGAAGCTGAAGCTCTTAAAGCACAATTAGAAGAGGCTGGAGCAGAAGTTGAGCTTAAGTAAGCTTTACATAAACAAACAATTAGGTTTAGGCCTGGAGAATTTCTCTAAGGTCTAAACCCTTTTGTGTATAGAGCATAAATTGAATAGAGTACACGCCATTATAATTATTTTAATTTAAATTCCGTCCATTGATGTTAGCAACGCAAACTGAAAGATTGAATTTCTCATCTGTAAAGAATAGACCTGATTATCCAGATTTTCTTGATATTCAGATAAAATCTTTCCAGGATTTCTTTCAATTAGATACAAAATCTGAAGAAAGAGGAGACGAAGGTTTATATAATACCTTCATGGAAAACTTTCCTATTACGGATACCCGTAATCAATTCGTATTAGAATTTTTAGATTATTTTGTTGATCCACCACGTTATGTGCTTCAAGAATGTATAGAGAGAGGTTTAACGTATAGTGTGCCATTAAAAGCACGTCTAAAACTATATTGTACAGACCCTGAGCATGAAGATTTTGAAACCATCGTACAGGATGTATACTTAGGGACTATCCCTTATATGACACCTAGTGGTACTTTTTGTATCAATGGAGCTGAAAGAGTTGTCGTATCTCAGTTACACCGTTCACCTGGTGTTTTCTTTGGACAATCATTCCATGCAAATGGAACAAAGCTATATTCTGCCAGAGTAATTCCTTTTAAAGGATCATGGATAGAATTTGCTACAGATATCAATAGCGTTATGTACGCATATATTGATAGAAAGAAAAAATTACCTGTAACTACTCTTTTCCGTGCAATCGGTTTTGAAAGAGATAAAGACATTTTAGAAATTTTTGATCTTGCTGAAGAGATTAAAGTTTCTAAATCTGGACTTAAAAAAGTTTTAGGACGTAAACTTGCTGCACGTGTATTAAATACATGGCACGAAGATTTCGTTGATGAAGATACTGGAGAAGTAGTATCTATAGAACGTAACGAAATTGTATTAGATCGTGATACGCTTTTAGATAAAGATCATTTAGAAGAGATCTTAGATTCTGGTGTAAAAACAATCTTATTACACAAAGAAGATAGTCAAAAAGGAGACTACGCGATTATCTATAATACATTACAAAAAGATCCAACAAATTCTGAAAAGGAAGCTGTTGAACATATATACCGTCAATTACGTAATGCAGAACCGCCTGATGAAGAAACTGCAAGAGGTATTATTGACAAATTATTCTTTTCTGACCAACGTTACAACTTAGGAGAAGTAGGTCGTTATAGAATGAATAAAAAGTTAGGTCTTGATATAGCTATGGATAAGCAAGTGCTTACCAAAGAAGATATCATTACTATTATAAAATACTTAATTGAGTTAATTAATTCTAAAGCAGAGATTGATGATATCGATCACTTATCTAACCGTCGTGTTAGAACTGTAGGAGAACAATTATCTCAACAATTTGGTGTTGGTTTAGCAAGAATGGCTCGTACTATCCGTGAACGTATGAATGTTCGTGATAACGAGGTATTTACGCCTATCGATTTGATTAATGCAAAAACATTATCATCGGTAATTAACTCATTCTTCGGAACCAATCAATTATCTCAATTTATGGATCAAACTAATCCATTAGCAGAGATAACGCACAAACGTAGATTATCTGCCTTAGGGCCTGGAGGTTTATCTCGTGAGCGTGCAGGATTTGAGGTTCGTGATGTTCACTATACACATTACGGTCGTTTATGTCCTATTGAAACACCAGAAGGACCGAATATTGGATTAATATCATCGTTATCAGTATTCGCAAAAGTTAATTCTATGGGATTCTTAGAAACTCCTTATAGAAAAGTAGATGAAGGAAAGGTAGATATCGCTGAATATAGATACTTAAGTGCTGAAGAAGAAGAAGGACAATTAATTGCACAAGCAAATATTCCTATAGATGAAGAGGGTACTATAACATCAGATAAGGTAATTGCACGTATGGAAGGGGATTTTCCAGTAATTGACCCTACAAATGTGAATTATGCCGATGTTGCACCAAACCAGATTGCTTCGATTTCAGCTTCATTAATTCCATTCTTGGAACATGATGATGCCAACCGTGCATTGATGGGATCAAACATGATGCGTCAAGCAGTACCATTATTAAGAGTTGATGCTCCTATTGTAGGAACTGGACTAGAACGTCAAGTTGCTTCAGATTCAAGAGTATTAATCAATGCTGAAGGTGATGGAGTTGTTGAGTATGTAGATGCACAAAAAATAACAATAAAATACGATAGAACTGAAGAAGAAAGAGCTGTAAGTTTTGATTCTGATTCTAGAACGTATAAATTAATAAAATTCCGTAAAACTAACCAAGGTACTTCTATTAACCTTAAGCCAATCGTAAGCGTTGGAGATAGAGTTGATAAAGGTCAAGTTTTATGTCAAGGTTACGCAACTGAAAAAGGAGAACTTGCTTTAGGTAGAAATATGAAGGTTGCCTTCATGCCTTGGAAAGGGTATAACTTTGAGGATGCAATTGTAATTTCAGAAAAAGTTGTAAGAGAAGATATTTTTACATCAATTCATATTGATGAGTATTCTTTAGAAGTTAGAGATACAAAATTAGGAAACGAAGAGTTAACTAATGATATTCCTAATGTTTCTGAAGATGCAACAAAAGATCTTGATGAAAATGGAATGATCCGTATTGGTGCAGAAGTTAAGCCAGGAGATATTCTTATTGGAAAGATTACACCTAAAGGAGAAAGTGATCCTACACCAGAAGAAAAGCTTTTAAGAGCAATATTTGGTGATAAAGCTGGAGACGTTAAAGATGCTTCTTTAAAAGCTTCACCTTCTTTACATGGAGTTGTAATTGATAAAAAATTATTTTCAAGAGCAATAAAAGATAAGCGTAAAAGAGCTCAAGATAAAGAGGATATTGCAATTCTTGAAGGATCTTACGAAACAAAATTTGAATATTTAAAGAATCAATTAATTGAGCGTTTATTCCTTTTAATTGGAGGGAAAACATCTCAAGGAGTTCAAAATGATTTAGGAGAAGATATTCTACCAAAAGGTAAGAAGTATACTCAAAAGATGTTGAACAGCATCGATGATTATTCTCACTTAACTAGAGGAACTTGGACTACAGATGATTCTTTAAACAGAATGGTAGCTGATCTTATACATAATTATAAGATTAAAGAAAACGATTTACAAGGAAATTTACGTCGTGAGAAGTTTACAATTTCTGTTGGAGATGAATTACCTTCAGGTATTATTAAATTAGCAAAAATATATATTGCTAAAAAGCGTAAACTGAAAGTAGGAGATAAGATGGCAGGACGTCACGGTAACAAAGGTATTGTTGCTCGTATTGTTCGTCAAGAAGATATGCCTTTCTTAGAAGATGGAACACCAGTTGATATTGTATTGAATCCATTAGGGGTACCATCTCGTATGAACATCGGACAAATTTATGAAACTGTACTTGGTTGGGCAGGTCAAAAATTAGGAAGAAAATATGCGACACCAATTTTCGATGGAGCTACTTTAGATCAAATTAACGAGTATACAGATGAAGCAGGAATCCCTCGATTTGGACATACGTACTTATATGATGGAGGAACAGGTCAACGTTTTGATCAACCAGCAACTGTAGGAGTTATTTATATGCTTAAATTAGGGCATATGGTTGATGATAAGATGCACGCACGTTCTATTGGGCCATACTCATTAATTACGCAGCAACCATTAGGTGGTAAAGCGCAATTTGGAGGACAGCGTTTTGGAGAAATGGAAGTTTGGGCACTAGAAGCATATGGAGCATCTAGTACATTACGTGAGATTCTAACAGTTAAATCTGATGATGTTATAGGAAGAGCTAAAACATACGAAAGTATTGTTAAAGGTGAAGCTATGCCAGAACCAGGATTACCAGAATCATTCAATGTATTAATGCATGAATTAAAAGGACTAGGTCTAGATATTAGATTAGAAGAATAGTAATGACTTTATGAGGATATTCTTTTTATAAGAATATCCTCAATAAAAAGTTATAGCAAAAAAATTACAATAAATTCTTAACTACCATATATTATGGCAAGAAAAAATGATAAGAATGCAGTAAAGAGGTTTAATAAAATCTCTATTGGTTTAGCATCTCCAGAGTCGATTTTAGAAGCGTCTAAAGGGGAAGTTCTTAAGCCAGAAACTATTAATTATCGTACTCATAAACCAGAGCGTGATGGTTTATTTTGTGAGCGCATTTTTGGACCTGTAAAGGATTTCGAATGTGCTTGTGGAAAATATAAAAGAATTCGTTACAAGGGGATCGTTTGTGACCGTTGTGGTGTAGAGGTAACAGAAAAGAAAGTTCGTAGAGATCGAGTAGGGCACATTAACCTTGTTGTTCCTGTTGCGCATATCTGGTACTTCCGTTCATTACCAAATAAAATAGGATACCTATTAGGATTACCATCTAAGAAATTAGATATGATCATTTATTACGAACGTTACGTAGTAATTCAACCAGGTATTGCCAAAAACGAAGATGGGGAACCAGTTCAAAAAATGGATTTCCTTACTGAAGAAGAGTATTTAAATATATTAGATAGCCTTCCTCAAGAGAATTTATATTTAGATGATTCTGATCCAAATAAGTTCATTGCTAAGATGGGGGCAGAATGTCTGATAGAAATTCTTAGACGTATCGATTTAGATGCATTATCTTACGAATTAAGACATAAAGCAAATAACGAAACATCTAAACAACGTAAAACTGAAGCGTTAAAACGTTTACAGGTTGTTGAGTCACTTCGTGATGCTAATAAAAATAGAGAAAATAAGCCAGAATGGATGATCATGAAAGTGATCCCTGTAATTCCACCAGAATTACGTCCATTAGTGCCATTAGATGGAGGACGTTTTGCAACTTCAGATTTAAATGATTTATACCGTCGTGTAATTATTCGTAACAATCGTTTGAAGCGTTTGGTAGAGATCAAAGCTCCTGAAGTGATTTTACGTAATGAGAAGCGTATGTTACAAGAATCAGTAGATTCATTATTTGATAACACTCGTAAATCATCTGCAGTAAAAACAGATTCTAACAGACCATTAAAATCATTATCAGATTCATTAAAAGGTAAGCAAGGACGTTTCCGTCAAAACTTACTTGGTAAGCGTGTGGATTATTCAGCACGTTCTGTAATTGTTGTAGGACCAGAACTTAAATTATTTGAGTGTGGTTTACCTAAAAACATGGCAGCTGAATTATATAAGCCATTCGTAATTCGTAAATTGATTGAACGTGGTATTGTAAAAACAGTAAAATCTGCTAAAAAAATAATAGATAGAAAAGAACCAGTAGTATGGGATATTTTAGAAAATGTTCTTAAAGGACACCCTGTATTACTAAACCGTGCTCCTACGCTTCACCGTTTAGGGATACAAGCTTTTCAACCTAAACTTATTGAAGGTAAAGCAATCCAATTACACCCATTAGTTTGTACGGCCTTTAATGCCGATTTTGATGGGGATCAAATGGCGGTACATTTACCATTAGGGCCTGAAGCAATTCTTGAAGCTCAGTTATTAATGTTAGCATCGCATAACATTCTTAACCCTGCAAACGGATCACCGGTAACGGTACCTTCTCAGGATATGGTACTTGGATTATATTACATGACTAAGTCGCGTAGATCTACGCCTGAATTAGAAATAAAAGGTGAGGATTTAACGTTCTATTCTGCAGAAGAAGTAAATATTGCATATAACGAAGGAAGATTAGATATTAATGCTAATATTAAAATTCGTGCAAAAGATTTTAATGAAGAAGGAGAACTTGTTTATCAGATAATAGAAACTACTACAGGTAGAGTTTTATTTAATGAAAAAGTACCAGAGAAAGCAGGATTTATTAATCAGGTTTTAAATAAAAAGGCATTAAGAGATATCATTGGAGATATTCTTAAAGTAACAAGTGTACCAGAAACAGCAGCTTTCTTAGATGAAATCAAATCGTTAGGTTACGGATTTGCATTTAGAGGTGGATTATCATTTAGTTTAGGTGATATTATTATCCCGCCAGAAAAACATCAAATGATTGCTGACGCAAATACACAAGTTGATGGTATTATAGGAAACTATAATATGGGACTTATTACTAATAATGAACGTTATAATCAGGTAATTGATATTTGGACAACAACCAATGCTCAGTTGACAGAATTATCAATGAAGCGTATTAGTGAAGATCAACAAGGATTTAACTCAGTGTATATGATGCTTGATTCTGGAGCTCGTGGATCTAAAGAACAGATTCGTCAGTTAACAGGAATGCGTGGTCTGATGGCTAAGCCTAAGAAATCTAACTCTGGTGGTGGTGAAATTATTGAAAATCCAATTCTTTCTAACTTTAAAGAAGGATTATCAATTCTTGAATACTTTATCTCTACTCACGGGGCTCGTAAAGGACTTGCAGATACGGCACTTAAAACAGCCGATGCAGGTTACTTAACACGTCGTTTAGTAGATGTTGCTCAAGATGTAATTGTTAACCAAGAAGATTGTGGAACATTACGTGGAGTTGAAGTATCAGCATTAAAGAAAAATGAAGAAATTATTGAGCCTTTAGGAGCTCGTATAATTGGTAGAACTTCATTACAAGATATAGTAAATCCATTGACTCAAGAGGTTCTTGTTGAAGCAGGAGTTGAAATTGATGACGAAATGGTGAAAAAGATCGAAGCTTCACCTATTGAGAAAGTTGAAGTAAGATCAGCATTAACTTGTGAAGCTAAGAAAGGTATTTGCGTAAAGTGTTACGGAAGAAACTTAGCAACAGGAAAAACAGTACAACGTGGAGAAGCAGTAGGAGTTATTGCTGCCCAATCAATTGGAGAACCAGGAACACAGCTTACTTTACGTACATTCCACGTGGGAGGTATTGCAGGTAACATTTCTGAGGAAAACACATTGAAAGCAAAATTCTCTGGTAGAGTTGAAATTGATGAATTAAAAACTGTAATGGCAGAAGATGCTGAAGGAAAACCAATTGAAGTGGTTATCTCTCGTACTTCTGAAATTAAGATTTTTGATAAAACTACTGGAATTGTTTTAAGTACTAACTTGATTCCTTATGGATCTGAATTGTTCGTAAAAGATGGACAAGACATTGAAACTGATGCAGTAATTTGTCAGTGGGATCCATATAACGGTGTAATTATTTCAGAATTTGCAGGTCAAATTCGTTACGAAAACATCGAGCAAGGAATTACGTATCAAGTAGAAATTGATGAGCAAACTGGATTCCAAGAAAAAGTAATTTCTGAATCTCGTGATAAAAAGAAAATACCAACATTGCATATTATAGGTAAAGGTGATGAGATTTTAAGATCTTATAACTTACCTGTTGGAGCTCACTTAATGATTGATGATGGAGATAAAATTAAAGTTGGTAAAATTTTAGTTAAGATTCCTCGTAAATCAGCTAAAGCAGGGGATATTACTGGAGGTCTACCTCGTGTAACAGAATTATTTGAAGCACGTAACCCTTCTAACCCAGCTGTAGTAAGTGAGATTGATGGTGTTGTTTCTTTTGGTAAAATTAAGCGTGGTAACCGTGAAATTATAGTTGAATCTAGAATTGGACAAATTAAAAAATACTTAGTTAAATTATCAAATCAAATTCTTGTACAAGAAAATGATTTCGTAAGAGCTGGTATGCCATTATCTGATGGATCAACTACTCCAGAAGATATCTTGAAAATTAAAGGACCATCTGCTGTTCAACAATACTTAGTAAATGAAGTACAAGAAGTATATCGTTTACAAGGGGTGAAAATTAATGATAAGCATTTTGAAGTAGTAGTACGTCAAATGATGCGTAAAGTAAGAATTGTTGATCCAGGTGATACTATTTTCTTAGAAAACCAATTGATTCATAAATCTGATTTCATCGAAGAAAATGATAAGATTTTCGGAATGAAAGTAGTAGAAGATGAAGGTGATAGTGAAAACTTAAAAGCTGGACAAATTATTTCACTTCGTGATTTAAGAGATGAGAATTCAATTTTAAGAAGAGAAGATAAAAACTTAGTATCTGCAAGAGATGTTGTTCCTGCAACTGCAACTCCAATTTTACAAGGTATTACTAGAGCTTCATTACAGACTAAATCATTTATCTCTGCGGCATCATTCCAGGAAACTACTAAAGTATTAAACGAAGCTGCTGTAAGTGGTAAAGTAGATGGATTAGAAGGCTTAAAAGAAAATGTAATTGTTGGACATAGAATCCCTGCTGGAACTGGAATGAGAAACTATGATAATATTATTGTAGGATCGAAAGAAGAGTTTGAAGACAGAATGGAACAAAAGCAAGAAGTTAACTTTAATTAATCATGGCAGATAATAATAATCAAAAACAAAATCAATTGAATATTGAGCTTGATGAGAATATAGCAGAAGGGACATATAGTAACTTAGCAATTATAAATCATTCAGTATCAGAATTTGTTGTAGATTTTGTAAGCATTATGCCAGGTAGACCTAAAAGTAAGGTGAAGAGTAGAATTATTTTAACTCCTCAACACGCTAAACGTTTACTCAAGGCGCTAAACGATAATGTGAAAAGATTTGAAGCTGCTCATGGAGAAATAAAAGATTATGAGCAACCGCCTATTCCTATGAATTTTGGACCTACTGGTCAGGCATAAGCTAAAGACATATAAAAAAACTCTGTAAATTTATTTACAGAGTTTTTTTTTGTAAATTCTTGAGCTAATGAAAAAGTCTATCATAAAAAAAGGGACAAAATAGAAATTCTATTTTGTCCCTTTTATATATATATCTTACTATTAAAATTCTGAAGTAGAATGAAATGTTATATTAGGAAATTTTTGTTCAGTCATCTGTAAACTAAAATAAGAATCTGCTAAAAAGACCAATTGACCATGTTTATCTACAGCTAAAAATTTACTCTTTATACGTTTAAATTCTTTAAACTCATCGCTTTTGTCGTCTTTTGGATCAACCCAGCAAGCTTTATGAACATTTAGATTTTCGTAGGTACATTTTGCACCATATTCATGTTCTAAACGATATTGAATTACCTCATATTGAAGAGCTCCTACAGTACCAATCACTTTACGATTATTAAATTCTAATGTAAATAATTGAGCAACACCTTCATCCATTAATTGGTCAATACCTTTGGCCAATTGTTTAGATTTCATAGGATCAGCATTATTTATATATCTAAAATGTTCTGGAGAAAAACTAGGTATCCCTTTGTAAAGAAGTTTTTCACCTGAAGTTAAAGTATCTCCAATTTTAAAATTACCAGTATCATGTAATCCAACAATATCTCCAGGATAAGAAATATCTACAATCTGCTTCTTCTCGGCAAAGAAAGCGTTAGGACTAGAAAATTTTAATTTTTTATTAAGTCGTGTATGTAAATAAGGAACATTACGTTCAAACGTTCCAGAAACAATTTTTATAAAAGCTAAACGATCTCTATGTTTAGGATCCATATTAGCATGAATTTTAAATACAAACCCAGTAAATTTTTCTTCATCAGGAGCAACTATTCTTGTATCACTCTCTTTTGCTCTAGGAAACGGAGCTATATTAATAAAGCAATCTAATAATTCTCGAACCCCAAAATTATTTAAAGCAGATCCAAAGAAAACAGGCTGTAAAGTACCATCTTGATAAGCTTCAGGATCAAAAGAAGGATATACTCCATCTACAAGTTCTAATTCTCCTCTTAAATCTTCGGCAGCTGTATCACCAATAATCGAATTTAATTCATTAGAACTTAGATCAGAAATCTCAATAGTTTCTTCGATATTTTTACGACTATCTCCACTAAAAAGGTTTACGTTTTTTTCCCAAATGTTATAAATACCTTTAAAATCATACCCCATACCAATAGGGAAACTTAGTGGTGTAACCTTTAAACCTAATTTTTGTTCGATTTCATCTAATAATTCAAATGCATCTTTTCCTTCTCTATCTAGTTTATTAATAAAAACAATCATAGGAATATTACGCATACGACAAACAGATACTAATTTCTCTGTTTGTTCCTCAACACCTTTTGCAACATCAATAACTACAATAACACTATCCACAGCAGTTAAGGTTCTAAATGTATCTTCAGCAAAATCTTTATGCCCAGGTGTGTCTAAAATGTTAATTTTTATGTCTTTATATTCAAAAGCTAGAACAGATGTAGCAACAGAAATACCACGTTGTCTTTCTATCTCCATAAAGTCACTAGTTGCTCCTTTTTTTATTTTATTAGATTTAACAGCACCAGCTTCTTGAATGGCACCACCAAATAATAATAATTTTTCTGTTAATGTAGTTTTACCTGCATCCGGGTGAGAAATAATACCGAATGTTCTACGTCTCTTGATTTCGTCTATGAATTTCATTCTTATGCGCTAAAGTTGCAAATATAACATATCTATTGAATATGATAGTTTTATAAATGCGCTATGTTTTTTGATAAAATAAAAAAGTCGTTCACCGATAGATAAACGCATTTTATCGAAAGCCAAACGTTAATTGTCTGAAATAGAAAATATAAGTTAGATATAATTTATTTATTTGTATAGTGTATAATAAGTATTGTAAAACCATAGTTTTTTTTAAGTGATTAAAAGAAGGTGTTTTTTGATAAAAAAAATGATAGTTAGCGTTACTTAAAAAAATGCATGAAAAATAACAGGGTATAAGTACCTGTTTTATAATTTATAAAGATTACAAATTATTAGTTTACAAGTGATTTTAAGTAAAAAATATAGGAGGAAATTTTAAGAACAGTTTTCTTTGCCTGAACAATAACAATGGTTAAACCGTAATTTTTTGAAATTTATTTATTTATACAAATATAAGTAAGATAAATATAAAAGAAGTTAGATAATTGAAGTAATCAAAAGAAAGAAGTTATTTCTGACTTTTATTTTTTGCTTAAAAATGGTTTACAAATCGTAGAAATAAAATAATAACCTCTAGATAATACAGTATAAATCTAAATTTAATTCAAATGGAGCAAAACTACTTAATACTTCTATTAAGAATTTCATTTAAAGAACAAATAATTAAAATAAATAGAAAGTATCAATTTCTTTTATTTTGCTGTATTTGTTTTCTATTGAATTCAACAGGACTACAAGCTCAGGTAACAAGAACATTAATTAACAGTTCTTTTGAAGATCCGACTGTAACTGGATCTACACAAGTAAATGAAGATCTTGTTCCATTTTGGGAAACTTCAGCAACAGATGATTTGATTGAAATATGGCGATCTGGATTTTTAGGAGTTCCTTCTCAAGATCAAGATCAATTTATAGAAATTAACGCAACTCAAGATGCTACTGTTTTTCAGAATATTTGCATGGAGCTAGGAGAGACTATTAATTGGTCATTTTGGCATAGGGCAAGATCAGGAACAGATGTTATTAATTTGACTATAGGCGGAGTTGATCAAGGGAATTTTTCTTCAAATACAACACAATGGTTTAATTATACAGGTACATATACAGCTACTGTATCAGGAAATCAATTGTTTGAATTTAATTCTGTAAGTACAGGATCAGGTAATAATACTGTAGGGAATTTTCTAGATAATATAACAATATCAGGATTAAATGCTTATGTAGAGTTAGGTGCAGTTGCCTATCAAGATGTCGAGGTAGATGGAGGTAATATACCTAGATTGTTAATTACAGGAGAAATTGTAACAGCAACAACAGTTACAGTTTCTATAACTGGAGGTACAGCAGATGCATCTGATTATGTATTTAATGGGACTGTAAATATTCCAAGTGGTCAATATGATGGGACAGAAGCTACTGGAATTCCGTTAAATCTTAATATCACAAATAATGCTTTTGCAGAGCCAAATGAAACTATTGATTTTGAAATTACTGCAACAGGAGCTGGAATTATAAGTAGAAGTACCAGTGTTTGTGGAGGTTCAGGAACAATTACAACTGTATATACAATAACAAACGATGATATGCCAGTAGAACCTTCAATCTCTGGAGGAACTATTGAATATTGCCTTAATGATACAGCTACGCCACTTACAGCAACAGGAACTAATTTATTATGGTATACGGTGCCAACAGGAGGAACAAGCAGTAATCTAGCGCCAACTCCTAATACTTCAGTAGCTGGGATGACAACATATTATGTTAGTCAAACAATAGGAGGAATAGAAAGTAATCGTACAAGTATCAGCGTAAATGTACTGAGTGCATCCAATTCATTATGTGTAGACACAGATGGTGATAATGTATTAAATACAGAGGATTTAGATGATGATAATGATGGGATTTTAGATACAGATGAATGTTTTTCTACATTTTTAGATTTTTCTGGAATCCAAGGAGCGAGTGAATTAGTTGTAGGATCTACAGCTTATACAACATCAATGAATGTTGATGGAACTTCAACAGCAGGAACAATAACAATCGCACCTCCTACACCAATTGGAGCTGCTTCGGATATAAGTATTAGCTCAGAAGATAATTCTGGAAACTTTCAAGTATTAAGATTTGAAGACGGTACGAATTCAAATATTAATGAAGGAGTGTCGACAGACATAACATTAAGTTCTTCTAATATCGTACGATTAATAGCTTCAAATTTAATAGGGGCTTCTAATATGAATCAACAGGATGAAATTACTTTTACAGCTTTAGGAGCTCCAAGTAACTTTAATTGGATTGTTGTTTCATCTGCCGATGCAGATATTTCAAATACAGGTTCTTCAATTACAATTGGAGGAGCAAATACTTCAGGAACTGGAGGGAATACTCCTTTTTTAGAATTTGAAATAATAGCAAATGCACCTTTGACAGGAATTAGAGTTGATTATAGAAACAGATTATCAGGAGGCCTAAATTCAGGAAGATTTTCTTTGTCAATATGTAATGATACTGATGGAGATACTATTTTAGATCATCTAGATTTGGATAGCGATGGAGATGGATGTCCTGATGCATTAGAAGGTGGAGGAACATTTAATTTAGGGAATTTAGATGCGAACGATAGATTAGATGTGAGTACTCCGGCCAACTTAACACCTACAGGTGTAGATTTAGAAGGAGTGCCTAATGCCGCAACAACTTCTGGACAAGGAGTTGGAGAATCTGCTAATGCAAGTAACACAGCTGCTTGTGATATTGATTTAAGTTTATCAAAAACAGCAGATAGAAATATTGCGGTTGAAGGAGAAATTGTAACGTTTTCGATAGCAATAGCTAATGGAGAAACTCAAATAGGTACAGGTGTATCTATAGCAGATGTAATACCTTCAGGATATACTAATATAACAGCGATTGATAATGGAGGAACGTTAACAGGTAATACGATAACATGGAATAACTTATCAATACCATCAACAGGTCTTACATTAACTTATCAAGCAGAGGTAGTTGCACCAACAAACGTAGTTGATGAGTATAAAAATGAAGTGCAAATTATAGCTAGTAATCAGAATGATCCTGATAGTACAGTAAATAATGACGATGGAGATCAAAGTGAAGATGATGAAGCTAGTTTTACATTAACTGTGCAACCTAATTTTGTATGTCCTTCTGCCTTTTACCAAGTAATTGATGGGCAATTAAGAGAATTAAATCCAGCGACAGGAGTATATACCGATATAGGAAGTCAATTAGGAGGAACACAATATAATGCAATGGGGTATAATGAAGTTAACGGCTTTATGTATGCTATTTCAAGAAATGCAGGTACAGATACTTTCGGAACAACTATAAATGCAAATGATCTAATTAGAATAGGTGCTGATGGCTCTGTAGTTAGATTAGCAGGAACTGGGTTAACAGGATTTGCAAATGCAGGAGATATTTATAATGGAATATTATATGTTAGAACGACTGATGGAAATATACATACTGTTGATATCGTTACAGGTGCGACAGTAACTATAGGAGCAGGTTTTGAAGCCAGTGATTTTAGTATTATTGCAGGTACGTTATACGGAATCAAAGCGCCTAACTTATTTAAATTAACAATTACAGGATTAACAGGAGCATTACCTTTACCAACAGCTACTTCAGTTGCAATTAATTTATGTAATGGTGGAACTTTACCATCAAGTAGAGGATACGGAGCAAGTTTTGGAGAAAATAGTGATCAATTATATATATCCTATAATGGAGAGGGTACAGGGAATCCAAATCCAGACGGAATTTTATATGCAATTTCAGAATATGATACAGTAACTCCTTGTGCTGTAGAAATTATTAAAACTGACGAAACAACCCGTAATGATGGAGCAAGTTGTCCTAGCGCGGTTGTATTTGAAGTAGATTATGGAGATGCACCTGATACGGGATTAAGCACAGCTGCAGGAAATTATCAAACGTTGAAATCAGATAATGGAGCTAGACATATTAAAATTAATGGAGGAACTTTTATAGGAACTGGAGTAGATTATGAATCAGATGCTGCACAAAATGTAAATGCGAATGGAGATGGAACAGATGAAGATGGAGTAACGTTACTTGGTACAGATTTACAAAATCAAACATTACATATAGGAGAATCATATACATTAGACATAGCAACCGTAAATGATGCAAGTGTAGCAACAGCATTTTTATCTGTTTGGGTTGATTTTAATAGAAATGGTAGTTTTGAAGATGCAGGTGAAAAAGTAGCTTCAGATATTAATTCAACAGGAGGAATTGAAAACATTAATTTTTCAGTTCCGAATTCAGCTGATACAGGTTTAACTTACGTAAGAGTAAGGTATACAACAGGAACGGGAGTTCGATCTTTTGGAATTGCACCAGAAGGAGAAGTAGAAGATTATAGAATTACTATTGGAGCTTCATCAGATCTTCGCTTAGAAAAAACTGTAGCAGTAACGAATGATCCAGATGGAAGTGGTGTAGGAAATGCTACTCAAGGTGATACCGTTACTTTTACAATTACAGTTACAAATGATGGGCCTAATAATGCAACTGGTGTTAATGTAACAGATTTATTGCCTAGTGGATATACATTATCAGGAATCCCAGTAATGAGTCAAGGTTCATACATACCAATTCCTGGAATTTGGCTTCTAGGTAATATAGCAAATGGAGGAAATGCAACATTAACAATTGTAGCTACAGTTGATGCAACTGGAGATTATGTAAATGTAGCAGAGATAACAGCAAGTGATAATTTTGATCCAGATAGTGAAGTAAATAATGATGATGGAGATCAAAGTGAAGATGATGAAGATAGTGCAGATCCAAATGTTGTGCCTCAAAATCCAAGAATGAACTTGAGTAAAGTAGATGCCTTGGATTTAGGAACAAATGGGACATTAGAAGCAGGAGATGTTATTAATTATACGATCACGGTAAGCAATACAGGAAACGTAACTTTAAGTAATATAGAAGTAACAGATCCAGATGCGACAATCACAAGCGGAAATCCGATTGTAAGTTTGGCACCAGGAAATAGTGTAAATGTATTAGCAAATCACGTATTAACGCAAGCTGAGATTGATAGTGGAAGTTATAACAATCAAGCTACAGGATTAGGTGACGGACCTAACGGAACAGATGATGTAAGTGATGTATCAGATGATCCAGCAGATGGAACGACTACGACAGATGATCCAACAGTTACAGTATTACCAGCAAATCCAAGAATGAACTTAAGTAAAGTGGATGCCTTGGATTTAGGAACAGATACGATATTAAATGCAGGGGATGTTATTAATTATACAATCACTGTAAGCAATACAGGAAACGTAACTTTAAGTAATATAGAAGTAACGGATCCAGATGCGACAATCACAAGTGGAAGTCCGATCGTAAGTTTGGCACCAGGAAGTAGTGTAGATGTATTAGCAAATCACGTATTAACACAAGCTGAGATTGATAGTGGAAGTTATAGTAATCAAGCAACAGGAGAAGGAGACAGTCCAGGGAATACAGATGATGTAAGTGATGTATCAGACGATCCAGCAGATGGAACGACTATGACAGATGATCCAACAGTTACAATATTACCAGCAAATCCAAGAATGAACTTAAGTAAAGTGGATGTCTTGGATTTAGGAACAGATACGATATTAAATGCAGGAGATGTTATTAATTATACGATTACGGTAAGCAATACAGGAAACGTAACTTTAAGTAATATAGAAGTAACAGATCCAGATGCGACAATCACAAGTGGAAGTCCGATTGTAAGCTTGGCACCAGGAAATAGTGTAGATATATTAGCAAATCACGTATTAACACAAGCCGAAATTGATAGTGGAAGTTATAGTAATCAAGCAACAGGAGAAGGAGACAGTCCAGGGAATACAGACGATGTAAGTGATGTATCAGACGATCCAGCAGATGGAACGACTACGACAGATGATCCAACAGTTACAGTGTTACCAGCAAATCCAAGAATGAACTTGAGTAAAGTGGATGCCTTGGATTTAGGAACAAATGGGACATTAGAAGCAGGAGATGTTATTAATTATACGATCACAGTAAGCAATACAGGAAACGTAACTTTAAGTAATATAGAAGTAACGGATCCAGATGCGACAATTACAAGTGGAAGTCCGATCGTAAGTTTGGCACCAGGAAATAGTGTAGATGTATTAGCAAATCATGTATTGACACAAGCCGAGATTGATAGTGGAAGCTATAGCAATCAAGCAACAGGAGAAGGAGATAGTCCAGGGAATACAGATGATGTAAGTGATGTATCAGACGATCCAGCAGATGGAACGACTACGACAGATGATCCAACAGTTACAGTATTACCAGCAAATCCAAGAATGAACTTGAGTAAAGTGGATGCTTTGGATTTAGGAACAAATGGGACATTAGAAGCAGGAGATGTTATTAATTATACGATCACAGTAAGCAATACAGGAAACGTAACTTTAAGTAATATAGAAGTAACGGATCCAGATGCGACAATTACAAGTGGAAGTCCGATCGTAAGTTTGGCACCAGGAAATAGTGTAGATGTATTAGCAAATCATGTATTGACACAAGCCGAGATTGATAGTGGAAGCTATAGCAATCAAGCAACAGGAGAAGGAGATAGTCCAGGGAATACAGATGATGTAAGTGATGTATCAGACGATCCAGCAGATGGAACGACTACGACAGATGATCCAACAGTTACAGTACTACCAGCAAATCCAAGAATGAACTTGAGTAAAGTGGATGCTTTGGATTTAGGAACAAATGGGACATTAGAAGCAGGAGATGTTATTAATTATACGATCACAGTAAGTAATACAGGAAACGTAACTTTAAGTAATATAGAAGTAACGGATCCAGATGCGATAATCACAAGTGGAAGTCCGATTGTAAGCTTGGCACCAGGAAATAGTGTAGATGTATTAGCAAATCACGTATTGACACAAGCAGAGATTGATAGTGGAAGCTATAGCAATCAAGCAACAGGAGAAGGAGATAGTCCAGGGAATACAGATGATGTAAGTGATGTATCAGACGATCCAGCAGATGGAACAACTACGACAGATGATCCAACAGTTACAGTATTACCAGCAAATCCAAGAATGAACTTGAGTAAAGTGGATGCTTTGGATTTAGGAACAAATGGGACATTAGAAGCAGGAGATATTATTAATTATACGATCACAGTAAGCAATACAGGAAACGTAACTTTAAATAATATAGAAGTAACGGATCCAGATGCGACAATTACAAGTGGAAGTCCGATCGTAAGTTTGGCACCAGGGAATAGTGTAGATGTATTAGCAAATCACGTATTGACACAAGCAGAGATTGATAGTGGAAGTTATAGCAATCAAGCAACAGGAGAAGGAGATAGTCCAGGAAATACAGATGATGTAAGTGATGTATCAGACGATCCAGCAGATGGAACGACTACGACAGATGATCCAACAGTTACAGTATTACCAGCAAATCCAAGAATGAACTTAAGTAAAGTAGATGCCTTGGATTTAGGAACAGATACGATATTAAATGCAGGAGATGTTATTAATTATACGATTACGGTAAGCAATACAGGAAACGTAACTTTAAGTAATATAGAAGTAACGGATCCAGATGCGATAATTACAAGTGGAAGTCCGATTGTAAGCTTGGCACCAGGAAATACTGTAGATGTATTAGCAAATCACGTATTAACACAAGCCGAGATTGATAGTGGAAGTTATAGCAATCAAGCAACAGGAGAAGGAGACAGTCCAGGGAATACAGATGATGTAAGTGATGTATCAGACGATCCAGCAGATGGAACAACTACGACAGATGATCCAACAGTTACAGGTTTACCTGAAAATCCAGAAATGAGTTTAAGCAAAGTAGACGCATTAGACTTAGGAACAAATGGGACATTAGAAGCAGGAGATGTTATTAATTATACGATTACGGTAAGCAATACAGGAAACGTAACTTTAAGTAATATAGAAGTAACGGATCCAGATGCGACAATTACAAGTGGAAGCCCAATCACAAGCTTAACACCAGGGAATAGTGTAGATGTATTGGCAAATCATGTATTGACACAAGCCGAGATTGATAGTGGAAGCTATAGCAATCAAGCAACAGGGTTAGGTGATAGCCCAGGCGGAACAGATGATGTAAGTGATGTATCAGATGATCCAGCAGATGGAACGACTACGACAGATGATCCAACAGTTACTGCATTACCAGAAAACCCAATAATAGAAGCTGTAAAAACATTTAGTATAGCAGACAATGGAGATGGAGTTGATGGAGTAGGAGA
>CANMKX010000043.1 GCA_947498595.1 uncultured Aquimarina sp. | reverse complement strand
TGTTACATCATCTGTCCCTGTTGGACTGTCTCCTGTAGCAATGGCACTGTTCTCTACATATCCCAAATCAATCATCGCTTGGGTAATTGTTTGATTTGCTGTAACTGTTACACTAGCTCCGGGAGCTAAACTAACTATCGGACTGCCTGTTACAACTCCTCCATCTGCATTAACATCTACAACATCAATATTACTTAAGGTAACATTTCCATCATTCTCAACAAGTATATCGTATTCAATTACATCGTTTAACTCACTTCCAGAAACGCGGATTGTTTTAGTTACTAATAAACTTTGATTGATTATCGTTACTTTATAATCTTCTACTTCTCCTTCTGATGCACTTCCTGTTGATTGAGTTCCACTACCTATAGCATAACGTACTCTAACGTAGGTGTCACCAGGAATTGCTGAATTTGGTACTGTAAAATTAATATTTTCTATACCACCACTTGAATTTACATCTACTGCTATTTGTTCTCCCGTATCATCAAAACTTCCATTTCTATTATAATCTATCCATATAGATAAAAACGCTGTAGCAACACTGGGTGCATTTACAGTAGTAACATCTAATGTATAAGATTCTCCTAAATTAATATTCTGATTTTGTAATGTTGCTCCTCCAATTGTTACACCATCTTCATCAGCAGCGTCTCCATCAGCATTTATACCAGGGGTAGCATCGGCTTCATAATCTACAGTACTTCCTAAATGCGTTCCTCCAACAATTTTGATATGTCTAGCTCCATTATCTGATAATAATGTTTGATAATTGTTTATAGCTGTCCCTGCTCCTGTATCGGGAGCATCACCATAATCAATTTCTATAATCGTTGCACTTGGGCAACTTGCTCCATCATTTTGTGTTGTTGCTGCCGAATTTGCTAATTGAATTGCAGTAGGTAGGGCTGTTGTATAATTTTCGATAATGTAAAGTCCTCCCGAATTTGAAAGCACATACAAATTGTCTTGTGCATCTGTAAAAGCTGCCCCAAAACCACCTCCTGGCAATCCTGTTACTGTTTTTTGAGTTGCTACTATCGGGTTTTGAGTTATATCGAATTCATACAAAGTATTTCCAGCTGCTCCATACATTCTATTATTAATAAAAACGATATCAGCAACATTCCCTATTGCAGGAGAAACAGGTATTGTTGTATAAGTTGGTGGTACAGCAGATACATCTATTCTATGAAATTCTCCTGTTTCGAATGATCGTGTCCATAAATTCCCTAAATCATCTAAATCACCTGCTTTTTGATTTGCATTCCCGGTAGATAATGGAGTTCCTCCGTTGTCTGGAACTCCTAATAACTCTATTTCTCCATTTGAGCTTAACCTCACTAAATTAAATGCGTCTATTTGTGAATCTGTTATTAGGCTATACATAAAGTTATCTAATTCATTATAACCTAATGCATTATATTGTTGATTTACAGGTCCTATTGGTATATAAACTCCATTGGCTATATCATATTCATTTAATTGACCACTTATAACTTGATAGAATCTTGTATCACAAGTAAATGGCATCATACGATCTCTAAAATCTACATTTCCTCCAGTATTAACATCTGTATCTATATCTGGAAAATTATCTGCTTGCGTGGTATCAAAACTTCCATTTACATCTATATAATCATCTCCATTATCATACGCATTATCTAATCCATTAGCTCCAATAATATTGCTCAATACAAGTCCAGCTTCAATAGTATCATTATCTCCTTCATTATCGCTATTTAAATCTATATAATCTGGTGTATCAATCATATCTGTATTCGTAGGCGTTAGTCCTAATCCACCAGAACCGTTAGTAGTTAAATATGCTGAATTAAGTCCATTATTAGTCGTATATACTGCTGGAGTATCTGCATTAGGACCAATATAACCTAAGGTTGTTTGCGCTTCTATATTATCAGGAATTCCATCATTTTCTGAATCTAAATCCAAATGATCTGGTATCATATCCATATCAGTATCTAAATAATTACAAGCTTGGATTCCTATATTTATTACTGAATTAGGATTTCCTGTAATCAATGTTATAGAGGTACTTGTTATCGCATTATTTGTTCTTATATTCCAATTTAAAGGTGTTGTTATTACTTTTAATGCTTCAAATACAATTTCATCTGTAGTAGTACTAATAATTGTTATATCATTATCTGGATCTGATACAGTAAAGCCTCCTGCTCCAACTCCAGTTAACCTTATTCTATCTGGAGTGTCAAAATTTCCTACAATATTATTTTCATGCGAAAGTTCTATAATTGTAGGAACATCAAAATTCAAGGTTACATTTCCTCCAGTATTTAGATCAACATCACCATCAATATTTCCAGATGCATTAGTTGCCGTTCCTGTAACAGTTACTATTTGATTTGATAGCGTATTAAAAAAAGTTTGGGTGTCTAAATTTCCTGTTCCTATCGACGAAAAATCAATTGCATTATTCACGCAATCCAACTCTTCTGTCGTATCCAATATCCCATCATTATCATCATCTATATCTATTATATCGACAACTCCATCTCCGTCAGTATCTATTGTTGATCCATTTATAGTTATAATTAAATTTGCATCATCTACATTTCCTGAATTATCTACTGTATCTATTAACCTATAAGGTATCGTATCTGTTAACGTAGCTCCCACTGGTAGATTTGCTACTGCTGGGTTGGTAATATCAACTACATAATTATAACTTCCATCAGAATTGATTGTTATTGTTCCATAAGTCGTAGCAATATCAACTCCTACATTTATAGCATCATTATCTACTTGTTGAACTCTTACTGAGTTACTACCTTGCCAATATATGTCTGACACACCTGCTATTTGTCCTCCTTGATTAGCATCTGTAGCATCTGGTCCATAGTTATATGATAAGATTAATCTATCTATAGGTTCTGCAAAAAACACATTTACATTACCCGTTGCATCACTTGTTATTGCAGATCCAGTTCCATAAAATGTATTATTCCCTGCATCAACAACCCCTCCTGTTGTTACATATTCAAAGTTAGAATTTACTCCTTCTAATGTCCCATTAATTGTTATTTGATCTTGCCATGATGTTCCTTGAGAATAATCAATATCAACTACTAAAAAACCTAAATTATATACTGGTTCACTAAAATCTATAGTAAGTTCTGTTGAAGCAGATGGGTTGATAGTCCCATCAATTACATATCCTAAATAGCCGGTATGCCCTCCATTTGTAAGAGTTTGATAAACAACTTGATTTTGATTTGGTACTCCAAAACCAGCTGGATCGGTTGAAGTGAAATTTACTGTTACTCCAGATAATGTTCTAGAAGTACCATTAATAGGTCCTGATACATTTGTAAAAATTCCTCCTCCAACATTAAATTCATTTTCCCATATCAATTGAGATAATGGTCTATCTGCAGAATCTTGTCCTACACCATCATCGTCTGAGATTACATTTCCTGTTGCTATCACATTAACTCCTACGGTAACATCATTCGTATTGTCTGATGCAACTGGTGGTTCATCTACTCCGTTAATTGTAATTGTTAAAATTCCATAGTCAATAATACCTACATTATCTATAATAGTGTACGAAACAATGTCCTGCAAAGATTCTCCATTACGTAAACCTAATACTGCCGAATTTGTAACATCTACATTATAAGTGTAGTTTCCATCTGCTTGTATTGTTAACGAACCATACAATGTAGTATATACATTATTAACAAATGCTGGATATACATCTACTTCTGATATCGTTATTGAAGAACCTGTATCATTGGTTATAATATTACCTGAAATTGGCGTTGTTAGATTTGCTAAAATCGTATTGACATCATCGGTGACTACTGGCAAAGTTGTATATACTCTAATTATTGTTTGTGCGCTTGCTGTTTCTCCATTTGTGTCTGTTACAGTTATATCCATCGTACGAACTCCATCTGTATATGGAGTTGCTAAATCTCCATATAAAAATGCATTCAAAAATGCGATAAAATCAGCATTAGGTATTGGCTGATTGGTTTCTGTAGCTTCAACTATCGTAAAGGTATTTCCAGAAATAGAAACTTTTAAATTCGTACTTCCAAAAGTATGTGTCGAAGTCGACTGTATTGGATTAGCAAAATTGTATTGTACCTGCCCTAAAGGTCCATTAATAAACCCTAACTCTTCTGGGTCTAAAATTCCTGAAAAATTTATTGTTGCACTTAAAATAGTTCCCGTATCAGATGTTAACGATGGATTTCTACTGGTTCCAAAAACTCCTGTATTAGTGGGTTGTAATTGATATTCGTAATTAACTCCTGCTGTAAGTCCGTCTAAATCTATATTAGGAGCTGCTAACATATTTGTTAAAAATGGAATCCTATTTATATTCTTAGCAATGGCGTGATTACTTTTGGATATGTTTAAAGGATTTAATTCATCTTTATCTAGAAATCTATTCTCCTTTATATCAAAAGCATCAATTATATTTGATTGACTTTCTACCTGTTGTCCAATTACAGAAAAGGTATTAAATACTAATACTATATGTATTAAAAAAAATCTTTTAACACCTCTTTTTAACATAATTAAGTATTGTCCCAGAGTACTAATTTCCATATCCTCAAAAATTATAGTTTTAAATTCATTAGTGATAACGACTATCTTATTTTCCTATTCATCAAAATGCTTTGTATGTTTTTTGCTATATAGCACCTCACTTCTTAAATTAACTTTTCCCGTTAATTTCTGATAACGATGTTTACTGAATATTATAATTCTTAGAGGGGGTAAGATTGATCATAATAATATTCTATTTGTTTGCTTCTTAAATAAAAACTCTATGTAACTTTTTATTTAAAAACGTGGAAAACATTCCTTTTAATCATTTTTTAAGTAACCATTTCATTTAGAAAATCATACCTAAACAATTAAGTAATATTTAACAATTTAAATCTAGTTATATTTTAGCTACAAAACTTACTTTATACACTCAAAAAAAATACATTAAAACAGTATTTATCAGTATATTATACAAACACAATATCTTTGTAAAAAACAAATAAGTCATTGTTTTCTATATTTTTTTAACATTTTATTTTACATTATTTTTTCATTGTAATGGTTTGCATATTAGCATTCATGTAGTATATCAATAAATGTATCGTATCCTAAATTTTATTAATAATGGAATTATATAAGGTTCTATTCCTTAATTTATAACTAGTGAAGTTATAGAGATATTAAATAAAGAATCTTTTAGTTACATAAAATATCATGTATATATTGAAGAAAATCTCGTTTGTATTCAATATTTTAACGGAACTAAATAATATAAAATGAAAAACCTCCGGTAATCAGCCGGAGGTCCATTCATCAATCAAAAAACGAACAGTTATGTTATAAAACTGTTTGCAATCTTTATTAGAAATTTAGATTCTAATATATTTTTAAATACATCATAATAAGATGCAGTTTTTTTATTCTTTTAATATGTTGTAAATGTACAATCTTTTACCTGTTTAACAATGTTTAAAAACCAAAAAAAAAGTAATTATAGATGAACTACTAAAATCTATAGACTAATGACATCAAATCCTATGAAAGAAAGGCTATTACTGTTTTTATCGTTTTAAATTCATTACTGATTGTTTTATTTTTTTAAAATTCAAACGTGATTTTTTCAACAAAACCTCCTCTAAGTACTTGTAGTTCAAACTTCTTTTTTTGTTGAAAGTCTTTTAATAGTTCATTGTTAATTCCCTGTAATTTTTCCATACTTGATCTCGTTAATACTAGTCCATTTATAGATAAAATAATATCTCCTCCTATAGTTAACTTTTCTCCGTCAATAATAATGGTTTCAAATCCTCCTTTCAATCCTTCTAAATCAGCGGGAGAAAAATTCACAATAGATTCTATCAACATTCCTCCATCCATAGGAACATTAAGCAACCATGCTTGTTTTCTATTTAACAAATATCCACTAATTCCTGTCCAACGCATATTTCCATCAATTACTAAATCTATTCCCACATTTGATGTCGCAGCAAATCCTAAGCCTTGAAAACCTCCTGATTCTGTTATAATATAACTTGAAATTCCTATTATTTCTCCTTTTAGATTAAACATAGGACCTCCAGAATTCCCATGATTAATAGAAGCGTCTGTTTGAAAAAATTCGTTTATTGTAAAACCTGATGTTCTCGTTTTTTTAGATTCTCTTCCACTAATATATCCTACAGACAATGAGTGTTCCAGTCCATATGGTGCACCTACAATAATTATTTGATCTCCTATAGATACATTATCAGAGTTTCCAATTTTTGCAACCACAAGTTCTTTAGGTAGCCATGCTAGTTTGATCAAAGCCAAATCTGCTACAGGAGCTGCTCGAATAACTTTTGCTGGTATTTCTTCTCCGCTTAAAAATTTAACTCTAATATATTCTGCATCATTAACTACATGAGATGCTGTAAGAATCTCTCCTTTAGCAGAAATTAAGACTCCAGATCCTATACTTTCACTAGTTCTATCAGGGTCAGCTGTTTTTGACTTAGTCACAATAGTTACTACAGACGGATTTACTTTTTTATATAATTCAGAAATATTCTGACTTGATATTGTCATCGTTATAAAACTCATAACGTATAGAAGAAAAAATCTTTTCATATCTTTTTTAGTATGTTCAATATTAATCCGTTATTTCACTAGCTTAAGTTCTATTTTAGCAAAAAACTTATTTTCTGGAGACAGATCTAATACGCTATCTCCATCTGCATCTAACCAATCTAGTTTATTGGCTACAGATATACCTGCATTTAAGTTTATTCGTAAATTTTTAGACAATTTAGTTTCAAAATCAGGGCCTATATTTACTCTTGAATACCCTAATTTATCTAAATCTAATCCTACAATTGAATTATTCCTAAAATTATAGTTATTACCATTTAGCCCTATAGTTAACCCTAGTTTGCTTTGAGTAAACTTATAAAATTGTGAAATATAAGCTGGTAGATAGATCATAGTTTCCCATCGATCTGTCTTATATACTAATTGTAGTATTGGTAAAATTTGCTTTGCTCCAAATCTCGTATTATACGAAAGTCCTAATCCATATTTTAAATGTTTAGATCGTTTTTTGGTAACTAAAATTGTTCCTTGAAATATAAAATCATCTGAAGATATTTTTTCTTTAAAGTCTGAAGCTAACGTTGGTTTTAAGTTTATAGTCATAGACCATACTCTATTATTGAAAAAATGAATGGCTCCCAAATTATACGAAATAGAATAGAAATCTCTTGATAATGTTTCTGTAGTTAAATCACTTTTAAATTCAGGAATCAAACTACTAAACTCTAATCCGTTGACTAAGATTGTTTTTTTATTATTTAATAATTTAGGAAGATAAAAAGCTCCTCTAAATTCAGAAAAACCAACTTCACCTGTTACACCGTCTTCTTTAAATTCGGTTACTCCATAATAAGTATAACTCGCTTTTGCAATGGTAAACTTTTCTTGTTCAAAATTCTTTTCATTAACATTTTGAGCTATGGTAATTTGAATGTTTAATAATCCACTTATTAATATTGCTATTTTTAGTAATCGCATATGTTTAAAATTGTTACATAAAAACCAGGTATCTATTACACACTGTTTTTTAACATGTTAGCTTCTTAAAAATAGTTAAAAAAAATACTAAAAAGCTGTTGCTTAAACATATAAGAATTACGCGCTAACTCTATTTTTTCTATAAAATCGTCTCGCGAATCATAAAATTCAGGTAAATTATTTACTAAGTTCTTTTGCTATTTTTTTAGAAAAGTCTTTGGATGTTGTTCCTAATGTTTCTGGGTTATCAATTTTTGTTGTAATTACAGATAGTAATTGGTTATTCTCTTTTTTAGTTAAATCATATATTACAGTTTCTAAAACATAATTTTTTCCACTAGATGTAATTTTTGTAGTTGTTGGACTTGATATATATACGGTTCCATAATATCTGTAAAAATTTCTATAATATCTCCCTCTATAGATTATACCAGATGGGGATGTATTAATATAATATCCTGAGTGTATATTCTCTACATTTTCAAATTCTTCTACTTCTTTTAATGTAGTTACAATAACTGCCTCAATTCCCTTACTTAATATTTGATTTTTAATCTCATCTATTTCAGAAATATTCAATTTCTTTTCCGATTCAATATTAGGGAACATCGTCAAACTTTCTACAGCATTAAATCCTTTGTTATTCAAGGAACTCACTAGATCTTTTTCGAACCTAGTTCGCACTATATTTTTGCTTGTTTTATTTATTACCATTATATGTTGATCCTTTAATTTAGTAATATTTGCATCCTTCCAAAAATCGGTTACTTTTACTGAAGAACAACTTATTATCAAAGAAATTATGATACCTACACCCAGTGTTTTTACTACATTTTTCATTTGCTCTTTTTTAAAATTATTTTATAAATATTTTTAATTATGTTTCTTGATACAAATGTAATTTGGTAAGTGTAATTAAATTCAAAAAAAATACTTAACCATCTAATAATAAAGCTAAAACGTCTTTTGAGGCACTTAAAGTTTACTCATAAAAAAACCCAATAAGTAATAACTTATTGGGTTCAATACAATTGAATTGTATTATTTTATACTGCTAATTTCTTTGCATTTTTAACTTTAGCATCTGTTACAGCTATTTTCAATACTTCACTCATATCGGTTACATAATGAAATGTTAAGCCTTTAAGATACTCTTCTTTAATCTCATCTATATCTCTTTTATTCTCTTTACATAAAAGGATTTCTTTAATTTTTGCTCTTTTAGCAGCTAGAATTTTTTCTTTGATTCCTCCTACAGGCAATACTTTACCTCTTAAAGTTATCTCTCCAGTCATTGCTAAGCTCTTCTTCACTTTACGCTGTGTAAATAAAGAAACTAATGAGGTTAACATTGTTACTCCAGCACTTGGTCCATCTTTAGGAGTTGCTCCTTCTGGTACGTGAATGTGTACGTTGTATTTATCTATAATTGCTGCGTCAATACCTAATTCTTCTGCATTCGCTTTGATATATTCCATCGCTATAGTAGCAGATTCTTTCATGACTTTACCAAGATTACCTGTAATAGTCATCGCTCCTTTACCTTTAGACAGAATAGATTCTATAAAAAGAATATCTCCACCTACACTTGTCCAAGCTAGACCTGTTACAACTCCAGCAACATCATTATTCTCGTACTTATCTCTTTCTAATTTTGGAGCTCCTAAAATTTCAATAATGTCTTCATTATTTACTTTTATATTATACTCCTCTTCCATCGCTATATTTTTAGCTGCATAACGTACAACTTTAGCAATTTGTTTTTCTAAACCACGTACTCCAGATTCACGAGTATATCCTTCTACAATTTTTTCTAATTGAGCTTTAGCAATCTTTAAATGCGATTTGTCTAATCCATGCTCTTTTAATTGTTTTGGTAATAAATGTTGTTTCGCTATTTCAACTTTTTCTTCAATAGTATATCCTGTTACATTAATAATCTCCATACGATCTCTTAATGCTGGCTGAATTGTATTTAGACTATTTGAAGTAGCAACAAACATTACTTTAGATAAATCATATCCCATTTCAAGGAAATTATCGTAGAATTCTGAATTTTGTTCTGGATCTAATACTTCTAATAAAGCAGAAGAAGGATCTCCTTGGTGTCCACTTGATAATTTATCTATTTCATCTAATACGAATACCGGATTACTAGTCCCTGCTTTTTTCAAGCTTTGGATAATACGTCCTGGCATGGCTCCGATATAAGTTTTACGATGCCCTCTTATTTCTGCTTCATCTCTTAAACCACCTAAAGAAATACGTACATATTCTCTTCCTAATGCTTCAGCAACAGATTTACCTAACGATGTTTTTCCAACTCCTGGAGGTCCATATAAACATAGTATTGGAGATTTCATATCATTACGTAACTTCAATACAGCTAAGTATTCAATGATACGCTTTTTTACATCATCCAATCCATAATGATCTCTATCTAAGATCTCCATAGCTCTTTTAAGATCAAATTGATCTTCGCTAAATTCATTCCATGGTAATTCTAAAAATAAATCTAAATAATTACGTTGGATAGAATACTCTGCTACTTGTGGGTTCATTCTTCGCATTTTAGCAATTTCTTTTTCAAAATGCTTTTGCGTTTTTTCATCCCATTTCTTTTCTTTCCCTTTCAGCACCATTTCTTCAATCTCATCTTCATGAGATACTCCGCCTAATTCCTCTTGTATAGTTTTCATCTGTTGATGTAAAAAATACTCGCGTTGCTGCTGGTTCATATCACTTTGAACTTTATTTTGGATATCATTCTTCAATTCCAATTTCTGGAACTCAAGATTCATAAACTTTAAAGTTTCAAGTGCTCTTTCTTTAAGATCATTAACCTCTAATAAACGTTGCTTTTCCGCTACAGGAATGTTCATATTAGAAGAAACAAAATTAATTAAGAAAGATGGACTTTCTATATTTTTAATAGCAAATGATGCTTCAGTAGGAATATTTGGACTTTCTTTAATGATTTCTAAAGCTAAGTCTTTTATTGAATCAATGATTGCATCAAATTCTTCATTTTTAAATTCTGGTCTTATTTCAGGCACTTCCTTAACTACAGAAGTAATATAAGGTTCTTCTGAAACTACCTCAGAAATTTCAAATCGCTTTTTCCCTTGTAAAATTACAGTTGTATTACCGTCAGGCATTTTTAATACTCGCAAAATACGAGCTACAACTCCCACAGTATTAATATCGTTTGCTGTAGGATTCTCTATACTCTCATCTTTTTGAGAAACAACTCCTATTACTTTACTTCCATTATTTGCATCATTAATCAATGCTATAGATTTGTCTCTTCCAGCTGTGATAGGAATAACAACTCCAGGAAATAATACAGTATTACGAAGCGGAAGTATTGATAATACTTCTGGTAGGTCTTCTTTATTTATTTCTTCTTCATCCTCTGGTGTCATCAACGGAATTAATTCTGCATCTTCATCAATTCCTTGTAATGACAAACTGTCAAGAGTTACAAATTTAGATTTTGTCATAGGCTATATAATAAAGTCATTATGTCACTAAGACATAAAACTTAATTGTTTTTATTGTTTTTAAAAAAGTAATAAATCGTTTTACTGTGTATAACACAAGTCTTTACGACTAATTACATTACACATTGTTCAATTCTTATGCCACAAAGATGAAAAAAAAATCTTCAAACTGTAACAAATGATTTTTAACTTTATCTATAGGTAAAAGCTAATCATCAATCCTTGAAACTAACTAAATTAAATACAGAGCAATTAATAGAAATGTGTCGAAAAGGAAATCAAGCGGCTCAACTTGAAATCTACAATCGTTATTATAAAGCGATGTTCAACACTTCTTATAGAATTGTAAAAAACACAGCCGAAGCTGAAGATATTATGCAAGAAGCTTTTTTAAGCGCTTTTACCAAATTGGAATCGCTTCAAGATAATAAAATGTTTGGCGCATGGCTAAAAAGAATTGTTATTAATTCTAGCTTAACTGCTACTCGAAAAAATAGCATTTATCAGGAAATTGCATTGGATCAGGTGTCTTATCATTTGACTGATACAGAAGAAATAAAATCAAATGATTTGAAAAGCCTACAGGTTAATCAAATTTTAAAAACATTGAAAGAATTAAAAGATAACTATAGTACTTCTTTATCTCTTCATTTAATTGAAGGGTATGATTATGAGGAAATTGCCGAAATTATGAATATTTCTTATTCAAATTGTAGAACAATGATTTCTCGTGCTAAAGAAAGTCTAAGAAAAAAAATACAATGCGCATGAAAAAAGATGATGTCGATTATTTATTTGAACGTAACCAAAGTGATTTTGATCTATTTGAGCCTGAAAAAGATCATAAAGCTAGGTTTCTAGTTAAGCTAGAAAAACAAGTAGAAGATGCTAATCATGATGAAAAGCCTGTAATACAATTACCTGTTAAATCATATAATTGGTCACGAATACTCTCAATAGCTGCATCTGTTGCTATAATTTTCGGAATATTCTCAACAATTATGTTACAACAACAAGAAACAGAGGTCGATCTTGCTAGCATTTCACCTCAACTAGAAGAAACACAAGATTTCTTCACCATTGCTATTTCTTCTCAATTAGAGCAAATTAATGCTTTAAACTCTATTGAGACTAAAAAAATAGTAAGTGATGCATTAGAACAAATTGATAATTTAGAAAAAGATTATGCGGCTTTAAAAACCGATTTAATTGATAGTGGCTATGATAAAAGAGTTATTAGCGCTATGATTAAAAATTTTCAGCAACGTACAGCTTTATTAGAACAAACGCTGGAAGAAATGAACAGTATTAAAGAATTAAAATTCTCACAGAATGAAAACAATATTATATAAATTTTTATTTATACTTTTTATAGCTACCCCTTCATTAATAATTGCAAATGACGGTACTTTTAAAGGAAAATACACAAAACAAAAAACACTTAATAAAGAATTTAAGGTTACAAAAAATGCACTTTTAAAAATCAAAAATGATTATGGCAATCTAGATATTACGGCATGGGATAAGGATCAAATTTCAATACAAATAACCATCAAAGTAAACGGGAATGATGAAGAAAAAGTAATTCGGAAATTAAAAGATATAGATGTAGAGTTTGATACTTCTTCAACAATGGTTAGTGCTACAACCATTTTTCACAAAAGAAATCAATCTTGGTGGGATAAATTCTCTAACGGGAATAATAATACTCACATGGAAATTAATTATATCATTAAAATGCCTATAACTAATAATATTGATCTTAATAATGATTATGGGAGTATTACTTTGGATAAAATTAAAGGTAATACACGAATCAGCTGTGATTATGGGCAATTAATCCTTGGAGAGTTATTAGGGAATCAAAACGAAATTAGGTTTGATTACACCCGTAATAGTACTATTGAATATTTATCTAAAGGAAGTATTTATGCCGATTATTCAAATTTCAATCTCCGTAAAGCTGATGAAGTTCACTTAGTTGCTGATTATACTAAATCTAGAATTGGTGCTATCAAAAAACTGAATTATAAATGTGATTATGGGAGTTTAAAGGTTGAAAATGTAGGTGTTTTTGTTGGGCGCGGCGATTATTTAACAACTGAACTGCAAAATTTACACTTTCAACTAGATGTAATCGCTGATTATGGATCTATTAAAGTAATGAATTTACAATCTACAGTGAAAAATGTAAATCTTAGAACTGATTATGTTAGAATCGCTTTAGGGTATATTCCTTCTTTAGAATTTGATTTCAATATAAAAGGTTCGTATGCTAGTATTACACTTGATGATCAAATCACAGTTTTGAAGAAAAAGCGAGACGGTTCTGATAAAAATTACCAAGGGTATAATAATACTCAAAACTCTGGTAATGCAATCAATATAATATCAAGTTACGGTTCAATCAAATTATTAAAAAATTAACAATATCAAAAACATCTCAATTATGAAAAAATTTATAGCTGTAATCACAATAGCATTATGTACTCTTAATACCACTCATGCCCAATGGGGTAGTTGGAAAAAGATAAAAGGAAACGGAGTTATGGTTACTAAAACAAGATCTTTATCGGATTATGATCAAATCAAAGTAAAAGGTCCTCTTGATGTAAACCTTGTTTCTGGAAAAGAAGGTGCTTTAGTTATCAATACCGAAAGTAATTTCATGGAATATATAGAAACTGAAGTAAGCAACGGTAAACTCAACATCTACATCAAGAAAGGATATAATTTAAGACCTACACGTGGTAAGAAAATAAAAATAACAGTTCCATTCAAAGATATCTCTGCAGTTACATTATCAGGTTCTGGTGATATTAAAAATACGGACGTTATTAGAGCTGAAAACTTTAAAACTGCTGTGAGTGGTTCTGGTGATATCAAATTAAATATAGAAGCAAATCATTTAAAAACAGCTGTGAGTGGTTCTGGTGATGTGGTCTTAAAAGGAAATACAAATACATTAGATTGTAAAGTTTCTGGATCAGGTGACATCGAAGCATTCAGTCTTAATGCTAAAACTGTAACAGCTGCTGTTGCTGGTTCTGGAGATGTAGAAGTAACCGCTACTGAAGAAATTACAGCTAAAGTTTCTGGATCTGGAGGTATCGTTTATGCTGGAAATCCAGAAAAAGTTGGTAAATCTAAAGCTGGTTCAGGAAGCATTAGTCCTCGATAATAATAATTATAAAAAAAATCCCTTTTGAAAAGGGATTTTTTTTGTTTTAATAATTTATAAGTTCTTTTAGTGTTATTTCAAAACGTTCTTTTGCTAAATATTGCTTTTCTAAATTACCTTCAAAAGGAATTGGTGTTTCTAAACTAGCGACTCGTTTAACTGGAGCATCTAGATATTCAAAACAGTGTTCCATTAATAAAGCTGATATATCTGAAGCAATACCTCCAAACATTGAATCTTCTTGAAGAATGATAACTTTTCCTGTTTTTTTGGTTGCATCATATAACGTTGTTACATCAAGAGGCTGTAATGTTCTTAAATCAATAAGTGTTGCATCAATATTTGGATTCTTATTAAGTGTTTCTAATGCCCAATGAACTCCTGCACCATAACTGATAATTGTAACATCTTTTCCTTCTCTAATTTTTGCTGCTTTCCCTATAGGTAATGTATAATAATTATTGGGTACTTCTTCTCGTATACTTCTATACAATGCTTTATGTTCAAAAAACAATACTGGATTAGGATCTTCAATTGCTGCACATAGAAGTCCTTTGGCATCATAAGGAAATGCTGGATATATAACTTTTAAACCTGGTGTTTTTGTAAACCAAGCTTCGTTTGTTTGACTATGAAATGGTCCAGCTCCTACTCCGGCTCCACAAGGCATACGTACTACTACATCTGCTTTTTGTCCCCATCTATAATGTGATTTTGCTAATAAGTTTACTATTGGGTTAAACCCTGAAGACACAAAATCAGCAAATTGCATTTCCACAACAGCTTTATGTTGGTTTATAGCTAATCCCATCGCTGTAGAAACAATAATTGATTCGCAAATAGGCGTATTCCTTACTCTGGCTTTCCCAAATGCATCAACAAATCCATCGGTAATTTTAAAAACACCGCCATATTCGGCAATGTCCTGTCCCATAATGACCATATTATCATTACGTTCCATTGCTTGACGCAATCCATTAGAAATAGCATCTATTAATCTAATTTCTTCTGTTTGATTCTCAGGTATTATTTCATCGATATTCGTAGGTGCATAAACATCATTTAATTCTTTTTCTAAATTTACCTGTATCGGCTCTTCTGCATTTGCTTTTGCCCAATGTGCATCGATTTCTTCTTTGATAGTTTGTATCAAAGTTTCCTCTTCATCAATTGTCAAAATCTCATCTTCAATCAAGAAACTTCTATATGTATTAACTGGGTCTTTTTCAGCCCAAGCTTCCATTAATTCTTTAGGTACATATTTCGTCCCACTAGCTTCTTCATGCCCGCGCATTCTAAAAGTCTTGAATTCTAGCAAAATTGGTCTAGGGTTTTCTCTAATACTTTCTGCCAATTCACTGACCTTATTATGTACTTCAAGAATATTATTACCATCTATAATGTAAGATTCAATTCCATATCCAATACCTCTATCTGCGATATCACTACAATTGTATTGTTCTTTTGTAGGCGTTGATAATCCATAACCATTATTTTCTACGCAAAACAAAACTGGTAGATTCCATACAGAAGCAACATTTAATGCTTCATGAAAATCTCCTTCACTCGTTCCTCCTTCACCTGTAAATACAGCTGTAACTTTATTATTCTTTTTCAATAAATTTCCAAGCGAAATTCCGTTAGCAACACCTAACTGAGGTCCTAAATGAGAAATCATTCCAACCAAATTGTATTCTTGTGTTCCAAAATGAAAGGATCTATCTCTCCCTTGTGTAAAACCATTCGCTTTTCCTTGCCATTGACTAAACAATCTATATAACGGTATTTCTCTTGTTGTAAACACCCCTAAATTACGGTGCATTGGTAAGATATACTCTTCTTTGTCTAATGCAGCAGTAACTCCAACAGAAATAGCTTCTTGTCCTATACCACTAAACCATTTAGATATTTTCCCTTGTCTTAATAGAATGAGCATTTTCTCTTCTATTAATCTAGGTTTTAGCATTGCTGCATATAACGATTTTAATTCTTCAGCTTTATATGATTTTTTATTGTAGATAATTGGGGTAGTAATGGTAGGGTTATGTTGCATAAGTTTGATTTTAATTACAGTAAATGTACTTATTTTTTATTCAGAATCCATAACTGTTTAGATCCTCTTAAAAAAAGAAGGGCTTTTTTTAGAAATTGTTAATTACTATTGTTGATTACTTTGTTAATAACAATATTATTTATTTAAATTTGCTATCTAAATAAAGGTTATACAAATGAATAATATACCAAGTGTTAATTTAGCTGACTTCTTATCAGACGATAACGATAGAAAACAAAAATTTGTCAATGAAATTGGGTCTGCATATGAAGAGATAGGTTTTGTATCATTAAAGAATCATTTTTTGGATGATGAATTGATTGATAATTTATATAGTGAAATAAAAGGTTTCTTTGAATTACCATTAGAAACTAAGCGTCAATACGAAATTGAAGGTCTTGGAGGACAACGTGGTTATATTTCTTTTGGGAAAGAGCATGCAAAAGGTAAAAAAGAAGGAGATTTAAAAGAATTTTGGCATTTTGGTCAGGAGCCAGATGCTGATGCTAATCTTGTTGATGAATATCCTCCTAATGTTACTGTAAATGAGCTAGCTAATTTCAACCCTACTGGAATGAAGGCTTATAGAATGCTTGAAAAGACTGGTATTTATGTACTAAGAGCTTTAGCTTTATATATAGGTTTGGATGAATTTTATTTTGATCACTGGGCTAGTAATGGTAATAGTATTTTACGTCCTATCCATTATCCACCAATTACAGAAGAGCCTAAAGGTGCTGTACGTGCTGGAGCGCATGGAGACATCAATTTAATTACATTATTAATGGGAGCTTCTACAGGTGGTTTACAAGTACAACGTAAAGATGGTGAATGGATTGATGCTATTCCTGAAGAAGGTGATTTAGTAATCAACGTTGGAGATATGTTAGAACGTCATACTAATAACAAGTTACGTTCGACAATCCACCGTGTGATCAATCCACCTAAAGAAAGCTGGAGCGAACCTAGATATTCTATTCCATTTTTCATGCACCCACGTAGTGAAATGAAATTAGATTGTATCGAACAATGTATTACTGATGATAATCCTAAGCAATATGATGATATTACTGCAGGTGACTTTTTACATCAACGCTTAGTAGAAATTGGTTTAATTAAAAAGTAATTATAGTATTTTTACATTTTAATTTACATGTCATAATTTTATGGATTTACAAGATCAATTAAAGAATTTATTTCCAGATCACGAGGTTAGTGAGGAAGATACTACTCCTCAAGAAAGTACTGAAATATGGATGCAAGATGATCCTTTAATTTGCAAATACGAAAAACGTAAAGGAAAACCTATTACTATAATTGAAGGTTACACGGGAGCTGATGCTGATTTTAAAATTCTTGCTAAAGAATTAAAGCAAAAATTAAGTGTCGGTGGTAGTTTTAAAAATGATAGTATTATCATTCAAGGAGATTATAGAAATCAGATTATGACAATTCTTAAAGACAAAGGATTTAAAGTAAAACGCGTAGGCGGCTAAATCATACATTTTTTTGAAAGATTCTCTTCATATTACAAATGGTGATTGTATCACTAATCGCTTAATTGATTTAGCTATCGATGGTGATTTTGTAATATGGAGAGAAATGCTTTGTGAAGGTCCTACAGAATATTCTCTTGCTACTGAAAGTGCTATATCAAAACGTCAAGATTTTCTTCATTCATATTATGAATCTCCTGACAAGGACTTTTATGTTGAGAAGTTTATTTCTCAACTAAATAAAATAAATTCTAATATATATCAAGAAATCATCCTTTGGTTTGAATATGATTTATTTTGTCATGTAAACTTATGTGCTGCTATAAGTTATTTGAAACAACAAAATATTACTACCCCTTTATATCTTGTGTGTAGCGGTCATATCGAAAATAACGAAAAACTAAAAGGTTTAGCAGAACTATCAACTCCTCTGTTATTGGAACATTATACCGAGAAAATTAAATTAAATTCGGAAGATTGTAAAATCGCCGATACTTTTTGGAAAACCTATTGTAGTACAGATCATATTTCTTTAAAAAAACTAATAGGAATAACCTCTTCTTTTAAATATTTGTCTGATTGTATTATAGCACATTTTAATAGATTCCCTGATCCAAAGACTCAATTGAATTTATTAGAACACTCTGTATTAAAAGCAATTGACAAACACTCTTTTTCATCATTACATCAACTTATTCGTTATCTCTTAAACAATCAAGAATACTACGGTTTTGGTGATTTACAAATAATTCGTATTATTGATCGAATGCATGTTTTTTATTCAATTACAGAACATACCATTTCATTAAACAAAAAAGGGAAAGATTTGCTTTACACCTCGATAAACTCCATGAAAAATAACATGGATAGTATGGTATTTGGTGGTATCGCAAAACACCAATATACTTATAACAAAAACACTCACTCATTAATACACATTTAATATGCCTATAGCTGCTTCAGAATTTATTCTAAACGAAAATGGTAGTATTTACCATTTACAACTCAAACCTGAACATCTTGCTAATACAATAATCACTGTAGGTGATCCTGATCGCGTATCACAAATAACGAAACATTTTGATACTGTCGAATTTAGTATACATAAAAGAGAATTTCATACACAAACTGGTACCTATAAAGGAAAAAGAATTACAGTTATATCCACTGGAATAGGAACTGACAATATTGATATCGTTTTTAACGAATTAGATGCTTTAGTTAATGTAGATTTTGACACTCGAGAAGTTAAAGACACACATACTTCACTTAACATTATTCGTATCGGTACTTCTGGTTCTATACAGAAAAATATTCCTATTGATAGTTTTGTTGTTAGTGATTTAGCAGTTGGTTTTGATAGCTTACTACATTTTTATGATAGTGCTCATGTACAAGTACCTGAAGCATCAAATGCTTTGGTAAATCAATTAAATTGGGATCCAAACAAATCAAAGCCGTATGTTGTTACTGCTGATCAAGCATTAAGCGAACATATGCAAAGTGAACAAACAACAAAAGGATTTACCGTTACTAATGTTGGTTTTTATGGCCCTCAAGGGCGAATTTTACGTTTGCCATTACAGAATAATGAATTAAATAATAAAATGGCTGATTTTAAATTTGAGGGTCAAGTAATCACAAATTTAGAAATGGAAACTGCTGGAATTTATGGAATGGCTAAACTTTTAGGTCATAAAGCTGTTTCAATGAATGCTATATTAGCCAATAGAGCTACAGGTGAATTTAGTAACGATCCTGCATTATTAGTAGAAAGATTAATAGAGTATTCTCTTGAAAAAATCGCAATTTTATAATTGTATCTTATACAAAACACAAAATCTAGAGTATTTAGTTATTAATACTCTAGATTTATCTTAAAAAACCAAAACATCAAATTAATCTTAAATAGATTTATATGTGTTAACAAATTAATTTTATAAACTCTTTTATTACAATGTTGATAATAAATTAATAATCAACATTATACTTAAAGCTGTTACAATATATATTTCAATTTCAATACGAGTATCGATTGAATTTTTCTTCAATTGTGATACCTTTACTTGACTTTTTTTATTTCTAAAGGGGAATGTATTTTTCATAATTGTTGCTTTAATGGGGTTGTTTCGTTAATTTATAAGCTTAATTCTTATTGAATTACATCCTTACAAAACGATAATACTACGTTTTTATTATCGATTAACTACGTGTTAAGTCGATAAAACACCAGCTCCTTACAGAATAATTAAAAAAAATTCATTTTAATTATTAATTTTTTTAAAATCCTCTATTATAACAGTCTAATACAAATTCATTTTATAAATTATGAAAAACATAAATATTGGTGGCGTTCCTGAGCATTTTAACTTGCCTTGGCATCTAACAATCGAAGAAGGTGCATATCAAAAAAAAGGGATTAATTTACAGTGGACAGACTTTCCTGGTGGTACAGGAGCTATGTGCGAAGCATTAAGAGATAAGTCTATCGATATTGCAATTATATTAACAGAAGGTCTGGTAAAAGATATTATCGCTGGTAATCCTTCTAAAATTGTACAAACATATATACAAACACCTCTTGTTTGGGGAATCCATGTGGCTGCTAATGCGACGTATCAATCTATTAATGATATTGAACATACCAAAGCTGCTATAAGTCGCTATGGTTCTGGCTCCCATCTTATGTCATATATACACGCTCAACAACAAGGTTGGGATACCGATAGTTTATCGTTTGAAGTTGTTAAAAATTTAGATGGGGCTATCAATGATCTCACAAAAGGTAATGCTGATTATTTTATGTGGGAACACTTTACGACCAAACCTTTGGTTGACAACAATACTTTTAGAAGAATTGGAGACTGCCCTACTCCATGGCCTTGTTTTGTTATTGCTGTACGAGAAGATATTCTAAAAGATTCTTCTAAAGAGATTCAAGATATTTTATCTATTATCAATACAACAACTGCAGATTTTAAAAATATTCCTGCTATTGACACTACATTAGCACATCGATATGAGCAGCAATTAGATGATATTAAAGAATGGCTATCTATAACAGAATGGAGTCAACAACAAATCTCAAAAGATACTTTGCAGAAAGTACAAGATCAATTACATACCTTAAACATTATTGATAAAAAAGTAGCTCCAAAAACTTTGATACATCAATTTTAAAATGGATATATTCTTTTTAATAATATTCAGCTAACGATAAGGCAATTAAATTTGTCTTGCTGTTAGCTGATTACTTATCTTTAAATAATAAAAAAATACTTATTTACCATTCAATTCTAGATTTCTTGTGTTCATCTAAATAATCATTCGTTTTACTGAAATGTTTGTTTCCAAACCAATAACCTCTATTTGCACTTAAAGGAGACGGATGTCCACTTGTCAATACACAATGCTTTGTTGTGTCTATTTTCGAACCTTTCTTCTTTGCATAGCCTCCCCATAATAAAAAGACAACTTCCTTCTTTTCTTTAGATAAAATCTCAATCACTTTATCTGTAAAGGTTTCCCATCCTTTTTTCTGATGCGATCCTGCTTTATTAACTCTTACAGTAAGTGTAGCATTTAACAATAAAACTCCTTGTTTTGCCCAACGCTCTAAATTTCCGCTTGACGGGTATGTAATTCCTAAATCTGTTTCAAGCTCTTTAAAAATATTAACTAATGATGGTGGGATAACAATATCATCTTTTACAGAAAAGCACAATCCATTAGCTTGGTTTATTCCATGATATGGATCTTGACCAATAATAACAACTTTTACATCATCAAATGAACAATAATCAAATGCTGCAAATATTTCGTTTTCTTTCGGGAAACATTCTTCTGATTTATATTCTTCTTCTACAAATTCTAGTAATGATTTAAAGTAGGGTTTATCAAATTCTTTACTTAATTTCGCTTTCCAACTACTATCTATGTTCACATTCATGGATTAAATTCTAAAAAATTAAACAAGTTGTTTATTTTTGTTCCGCAAATCAATGCGCCATTCATCAAAAATCCAAAAATAGGGTAAAAAATACTATGATTAGAATTTCTAATAAAACACTTATCGATCTAGAGTTCGGTACTATTCTTCAACAAATTTCTGAATTATGTACTACTGATTATGGAAAAGAAAAAGCTCTTACTATTATACCCGAGCCAACACATGAGCGTGTGCTCTTCTCCTTACATCAAGTAAATGAATATAAATCGTCTAGCCTTAATGATAGCGCTATTCCTACACATAGTTTTGATACAATTGATCGAGAGCTAAAATTATTGAGCATAGAAAATAGTTTTCTGGAGGCTATTAATTTAAAAAAGATTTCTAGTATTAGTACTACTACCAATCATCTTTTGGCATTTTTTCATAAGTTTCAAGAGTTATACCCTGTTTTACATGAAACTTCAACTGCGGTTCCTTTTACAAAAGAAATTATCTCATTAATTGATGTTGTTATTGATCGATTTGGAGAAGTAAAAGATAATGCATCTGCTAAGCTTCAAAGTTTACGTAGAGATATCAATCATGTACAAGGAAAACTTAATGGTAGTTTTGGTCGTGATCTATCAAGATATTTAAGTTTTGGCTATTTAGATGAAATTAAAGAAAGTATTGTAGAAAACCGTAGAGTATTAGCTGTAAAAGCTATGCACCGCCGTAAAGTAAAAGGTGCTATAATGGGAAGCTCAAAGACAGGTAGTATTGTCTACGTTGAACCTGAAGCTACACTACAATTTAGTAGAGAATTAGCTACATTACAATTTGAAGAGCGCGAAGAGATTATTCGTATTCTTAAAGATTTGACAGATCGTCTTCGTCCGTTTTCGAATTTATTACAGCAATACCAAGAGTATTTAAGTGATATGGATGTGATTGCTGCAAAAACTAAACATGCCTATAAGCTTAAAGGTATTTTGCCTACTATTACTCAAGAGAGAGAATTGCATCTAAGAGATGCATATCACCCCTTGCTTTATTTAACTAATACTCAAAAAGGTGAAAAAACGCATCCTCAAACAATTAGTCTTGAACAAAACAATCGAATAATCGTTATTTCCGGGCCTAATGCAGGAGGAAAAAGTATTACATTAAAGACGATTGGTTTACTACAAGTAATGCTACAAAGCGGAATGTTGATTCCTGTACATGAATATAGTCGTGTATGCTTGTTTGATAAAATATTGACCGATATAGGTGATAATCAATCAATCGAAAATCACTTGAGTACTTATAGCTATCGTCTTAAAAACATGAATCAATTTTTAAAAAAATGTAACAACCGTACACTTTTTTTAATTGATGAATTTGGTACTGGTAGTGATCCAGAATTAGGAGGTGCTATGGCTGAAGCATTTCTAGAAGTATTTTATGAGCGTGAATCATTTGGAATAATCACGACACATTATGCAAATTTAAAAATGCTAGCCAATGAACTACCACATATCTCTAATGCAAATATGATGTTTGATAGTCGCACACTGGAGCCTTTATTTAAATTACATCTTGGAGAAGCTGGTAGTTCCTTTACGTTTGAAGTTGCTCAAAAAAATGGAATCCCCTATAGTCTTATTAACAAAGCTAAAAAGAAAGTAGCAAGAGGTAAAATACGTTTTGATAAGAGTATTGCTGATTTACAAAAAGAACGATCAAAATTACAAAAAACCACCGATGCTTTAAAGTCAAAAGAATCTAAAGCTGAAGATGAAAAAGATCGTTTAGAGAAAATAAATCAAAAAGTTCAACTTAAATTAGAGAGCTATCAAGAACTTTATGATAGTAATCAACGATTGATCTATCTTGGACAGAAAGTAAATGATATCAGTGAACGTTATTTTAATAATAAGAGAAAGAAAGAACTTATAGGTGAATTCTTAAAAATGGTAGAGATTGAAAACTCTAAACGTAAAAAACAAACTCTCAAGGAACGTAAAGTTGAAAAAGCAAAAGAAGAACGCGTAAAGAAGGAAATAGAGAAAAAAGTTGAAGTCATTCGTGTAAAAAAGAAGGAAGAAAAAAAGAAAGAAGAAATCATTGAAAAACAAAAGCCTAAAGTCGTTTTAAAAATTGGAGATAGAGTTCGTATGCTGGACGGAAAAGCCGTAGGAAGTATTGATACTATCGAGAAAGGAAAGGCTATTGTTAATTATGGTATTTTTACAACTAATGTAAGTATAGACCAATTAGAGTTAGTACAACGAAAAAAATAATTTCCGTTTTATAGACATTACCCTAAAAAGTGTGTAAGTTTAATATATCAGGGTTAAGTATTTATAACTTAATCCTGTTTTTGAATATAGCTAAAAATTGATTAAGTATAATCCACCTATTTCTAAAAGGCATAGTCCATTTTTTAGTACTTTCTCTTAAGGCTAAAAAACACGGGTTTTACAACGGCATTATCTGTTGGGTATGAGAATTTATTTTTGTTGTGTTTTCTTATTTTTCCATTCAAATTTTCAATAAGATTAGTAGTGTATATAATAGTTCTTATTTCAATAGGAAAATCAAAGAATACTGTAAACCTGAATTCGATCTAAGGGTTTATAAGAATAGTGTTAATTGGTCTGATTTGGTAGTTTCAAATTTGATAGCAGGTTTCTTTTTCTGAAAAGAATAAGCAATTAGGCTAGCTACAAGATTAGTAATGAGATTACCAAAACTTCTGTGTCTAGAATGTTCTGCTTGTGCAATGTTTTTTAATTGATCATTTATGGTTTCTATGACAGATCTTTTCCTTAGCAATATCTTATCTCTCATTGTCATTAATTGTTGATTTACCTATGGTAGCGATATTTTAAATACTTTATTATTGTTAATTCCCTTGTTTTTACAAGCTCTAATAGGAGTAGAATCTATAAAAGAAATACCTGTACAATTCCCTAAACAGCATGTTTTTAAATATAGAGTTAGAGGAACTAAATTGGACTGCATTAATTCTACAAAGCGATTGTAAGAAACTGTCTTGGGAAATTCATTTTGTAATTGTTGTTGTACATATAAAATATAGAAATGTTTGAAGATTCTTATACCACTTAAATGAAACAATACAGTAATGGTGACTATTTCACTTGTAGACATCCTAAATTTTCGATTTCTAGTCTTTTTGCCAGTAGTTATTTGTCTTTTTCGCATAGCAGGCTCATGTTTTGACCCCTATAAAACAAGAGTAATCTTTTAAATTTCGATTATTAATTATGCGGCTATATTTTTCATTAAAA
>CANMKX010000042.1 GCA_947498595.1 uncultured Aquimarina sp. | reverse complement strand
GCTACAGGAGACAGTCCAACAGGGACAGATGATGTAACAGATACATCTGATACAGATGTTGACGGAACAGGAACAAGTATCACAAATAATGAAACAACGGAGAGTGACAATGGAGATGGAACAACAGATGGAGACGCAACCAATGATCCAACAGTAACAACGATTCCAGCAGCTCCAAATTTGTTAGTAACTAAAACAATTCGTGTTTCAGGAAGTGTATTAAACGATGTAATTGAATACGATATCGTAGTAGAAAATACTGGAAATGTTACCTTAAGTAATATTGATGTTGTGGATGTTAATGCAGATGGAGGAGTTGTAACAGGGAGTCCAATAGTTAGTTTAGCTCCCGGAGCTAGTGTAACAGTTACAGCAAATCAAACGATTACCCAATCGATGATTGATTTGGGATATGTAGAGAACAGTGCCATTGCTACAGGAGACAGTCCAACAGGGACAGATGATGTAACAGATACATCGGATACAGATGTTGACGGAACAGGAACAAGTATCACAAGTAATGAAACAACGGAGAGTGACAATGGAGATGGAACAACAGATGGAGACGCAACCAATGATCCAACAGTAACAACGATTATAAGAACTCCAGAAATTATAGCTGAAAAAACTGTTAGTAGTATTACAGATGACGGAAACGGAATACTAGGAGTAGATGATATTATTAATTATACGATTACATTGACTAATACAGGAAATGTAACATTAAATAATGTAACAATAATTGACAATTTAATAGATTCAAACGGAAATATACTAGCATTAACAACAGGGCCAGATTACCAAAACACAGGAGGTGTTGAAGGCATATTAGAAGTTGGAGAAACAGCAATGTATGTGGCAACATATCTTTTAACTCAGAGTGATATTGATGCAGGAGGAATTCATAATAGTGCAATAGGAGAAGGAACTGCGCCAGATGGAACTAATGTAGTAGATACAAGTGATGATGGAGATGATACAGACGGTAATACGGATGATGATACTACGGATACGGAGATTACCGGAGTACCAGAATTAACATTAGTGAAAATCGGAAATTATATAGATGATAATGGAGATGGATTAGTTAATGAAGGAGATAGTATTGATTACATATTTACAGTCCAGAATACTGGAGAATTAACTATCGATAATATTGTAATAAACGATCCTATAATAGGAGCAAATGGAGTGTCAATTATCCCAAGTACACTTGCACCAGGAGATGAGGGAACAGTAACTATATCTTATGCAATTACTCAAAATGATATTGATAATGAACGTATTATTAATAGTGCTACAGCAATAGGTCAAGATCCAGAAGGGAATGATGTTATAGATGTTTCTGATGATGGAGATGAATTTGAAGATGGAGAAGATCCAGATACAGATCCTACTAACGATCCTACTATTATAGATTTAAACTCACCAAATCTAGCTTTAATAAAAACAGGAATCTATGTAGATATTAATTCAGATGGATTGCCCAATGCAGGAGATATTATTGAATATTTGTTTGTTGTTGAGAATACAGGAAACGTTGCGATCACTAATATTTTAATAACTGATATATTACCAGGAATAGAATTAACAGGAGGCCCTATAGATTTATTACCAGGAGAAAGTGATGCTTCAACTTTTAGAGGAACCTATATATTAACTACTACCGATATTTTTAATGGATTTGTTAGAAATAGTGCTACAGCAATAGGTCAAGATCCAGGAGGAGAAGATGTGTTAGATATTTCGGATGATCCTATGGATACTACAGATCAAGATCATGATGATGATGGAGACGGAGAAGATGAAACAGTAACCGATATAACTAATGACGAAGATGATGGTATTATAATCTACACAGGGATTTCTTCAAATGATGATGATAATAATGATGATTTCAGAATTGTAGGTTTAAGTAATTATCCTAATAATACCTTAAGAATATACAATCGTTGGGGAGTTTTGGTTTTTGAAGCGAATAATTATGAGCAAGTAGGAACAGATTATTTTAAAGGAATTTCAAATGGTAGGACGACTTATCAAGAAGAAGAAAAATTACCTGTAGGGACATACTATTATATTCTCGAATACGAAACGAGAAATAATCAAATAAAAAACAGAGCAGGATATTTATATATAAATAGGTGAATATAAAATATCGATCACTTTTAATAAAATAAATAAGCAAGACTGTTATGAAAACAATACGATTAAAAAATATAGTGATTGGATTGAGTTTTATATTCTCAGGATTTAGTTACGGTCAACAAGATGCACAGTATACACAATACATGTACAATACTATAAGTATAAATCCGGCATATGCCGGAAGTAGAGGAGTTTTAAGTATTGTAGGATTGCATAGGAGTCAGTGGGTTGGATTAGATGGCGCCCCTAGATCATTAACCTTATCAGGGCACACACCATTGGGAGGTAAAAATCAAGTAGGAATAGGAATTTCATTAGTGAGAGATGAGATAGGTCCTACACAAGAAACATACTTGGATATAGACTTTTCATACACAATACAAACTTCCGAAATAGGAAAATTAAGTTTTGGACTCAAAGCAGGAGGACATTTATTGGATGTAGATTTTAATAAACTAACACGATTTGATATTAATGATCCTAATTTTGAGAATTCAATAGAGAATAAGTTTAGCCCAAATGTAGGAATAGGATTGTATTATCATACCAATAAATTTTATGTAGGACTTAGTGCTCCAAATTTATTAGAAACGGATCATTTTGATGAAAGTGCAACAACAACGAGTTCAAATTCGTCAAGTTTTATCGCAAGAGAGCGGATTAATTATTATTTGATCATGGGATATGCTTTCGATTTGAGTACAGAAGTCAAATTAAAACCAGCATTGTTAGCCAAAGCCGTTTCAGGAGCACCATTGCAAGTAGACGTATCAGCAAGTTTATTATTGTATGATAAATTTATAATCGGAGGAGGGTATAGATGGGATGCCGCAGTAAGCGGAATATTAGGTTTTCAATTATCAGATTCGATGCTCATCGGTTTTGCATATGATAGAGAAACGACAGAATTAGGAAATACGAGTTTTAATGACGGTAGTTATGAGGTTTTAATTCGCTACGAATTTTTCAAGAAATACAATAGAATGATTACACCACGATTCTTTTAACATCAAAGGGAATATTATGAGTATAACGAAACACATAAGTACAGCAATATTATTACTATTTACTTGTTTGGTCATCTCGCAAGAAAAGCGAATAGCCAAAGCAGATAAAAACTTTGCTCAGTATGCTTATATAGATGCAAGAGCAATCTATCTAGATGTAGCTTCAAAAGGATACACCTCTGCATCGTTGTACGAAAAATTAGGAGACTCCTATTATTTTAATGCAGAATTAGAAAAATCAGTAAAATGGTATGAAGCATTGTTAAAAGAATATCCATCAGAAGTAAAGAATGAATACCTATTTAGATACGCACAAAGCTTAAAAAGCATAAAAAAGTATGAAGCAGCGGATAAGGTGATGGAGAAATTTAATATCCAAAAAAGCTCCGACAATCGAGGAAAGACTTTCATGAAAACTAGGGATTATTTAAATTTTATAGAAATTCAATCAGGAAAGTTTGAATTAGCAAAGATGGCAATAAATTCAAAATATTCAGATTATGGACCAAGCTTTCATAATGATGCGCTTGTTTTTGCTTCATCACGAAAAGGAAACACCTCAAAACGTATTATTCATGAATGGAATGAAATGCCATTTTTAGATTTATTTACGATACCACAAGAACAAGAAGAGATAAAACCAAAGAAACTAAAAGGAAGAATAAACACAAAATTTCATGAATCCTCAGCAACCTTTAATAAGACAGGAGATACTGTTTATTTTACAAGAAATAATTACACCAAGAGATCATTAAAGAGTAATGAACAAGGAACAACATTATTAAAGTTATACCGAGCAGTTTTTAATGGAAAAAAATGGCAAGATGTGATCGAATTACCATTTAATAGCGATGAATACTCAGTGGCACACCCTAGTTTATCTTCAGATGGAAAAACGTTATATTTTGCGAGTAATATGCCAGGGAGCATTGGAGAGTCAGATATTTTTAAAGTAGCAATAGCCAGAGATGGGAGTTTTGGAAAGCCAGAGAATTTAGGAGACAATATTAATACCGAAGGAAGAGAGACTTTTCCATTTATTAGTGCATCCAATCAACTATTTTTTGCAAGTGATGGTCATACAGGCTTAGGAGGATTGGATGTTTTTGTATCAGTACAAGAAGAAGGAGAATTAACCAATCCTTATAATGTAGGAAGGCCGATCAATAGCTCAGATGATGATTTTACCTTTATAATAGACGAAGAAAGTAAAACCGGATATTTTTCGAGCAATCGAAAAGGAGGAATGGGAAGTGATGATATCTACAAATTCAAACAATTGTCCCCTTTGATCACGGGCTGTAAGCAATACCTAAGTGGAACAGTAACAGATAAAAACACAGGAGAAAAGTTAACCAATGCAACGGTGATCCTAATGGATGGTTCAAATAAGGAGTTAGAACGAACAACAACAACTACAGCAGGAACATATCGATTTAATATAGAATGCAATCAAGATTATGTAATAAGAGCAAGTGAAATAACTTATGGATTTACAGAAGAACGCTTAAGTTCCAACGAGATATTAGAACACGAGTTTAATATTCCTTTAAAATTAGGGAAAGATAACTTAACTAATAGAACAGCAACACCAGGAGATGATTTATCTAAAATATTAAAATTAGAAATTATTTATTTTGATTTAAATAAATCAAAAATCCGTCCAGATGCAGCGATAGAATTACAAAAAATCATAGCAGCATTACAAAAATATCCATCACTAAAAATAGACGTACGATCTCATACCGATAGTCGAGCAAATAGTAGTTATAACAAGAATCTTAGTGAGCGAAGAGCCAGAAGTACGATTTCTTATATAATAAAAAAAGGAGGAATAGATAAGAAACGTATAACAGGTAGAGGATATGGAGAATCAACATTATTGAATAAATGTAAAGATGGAGTAGACTGCTCAGAAACCGAGCATCAATTAAATAGAAGAAGCGAATTTATAATAATACAATAAGAATTATTAATTCATTTTTGTGATATTATGACTAAATGTTAAATAAAGATATTCAATATTTAATCATACATAAAAGATAAATATCGTTTACGAACATGATATTATAATCATAAATAACTTTTTTACGAATTATATTTTTTCGATACTATTATTTATAAAATTATAATGATGTCAATTTTACGAATGATTTTTTGTTGAGACTGAAGAGTCATTAGTTTTTTAGAAATTGATTTTCTAGAAAATTGTAAGTCATCAGCTATTTCTTGAATTGAATACGGCATTTTTGATGTATTTAAATAATAAGATTTAATTTTTAAATAATGATATAAACGATCTAATAATGACATTTTTAAAGAATTTCTTAAAGTGTTGATTATTAAATGATAATTTTTTTGATAAGAATCATAGATATGTTTCTTAAAAATAGAGTGATTAAGAAAAATATTAAAGAGATGTTTGTTTGAAAGAATAAAAACATGAGAGCGTTTTATAAAAGTAAATGAAAAACGCTCAGTTTGATTAGTTGTAGAAGATATAAGGTTAAGTAGATTAAAATCAGCACCATTTTGATAGGAAAGAAATAATTTTTGATTATTTCTTTCTAAATAAATTTTAGCAAGACCATTGATCATAAAGTAATTTAAATGTTCATTACTATTATCAATAGTAATAGTCTCTCCAAGAGCATAAGATTGATAATATCCTATAGAAGTTAACTCTTGAATTAAATCATCAGTAAATAAAGTTGGAAAATGAAAACGCATAGATATAATATTAAAAGTAACTACAAATAGTGATATTTTTATTATTGCGTTTTATTTTAGATTCTTTCTCTAATAAACTCATAGCTCTAGATATAGATTGAACGCTTGTATTTAAATCATTAGCAAGAGTATAATTAAAAACTTTAAAAGTTTCAGCTTCTAATTGTAAAGAGGATTCTCTTAAGAAATTAAATAATCGATCTTTTAATCTAATTGAGTTTAAGAAAACTAAATTTGCAAGAACAGAATTGATATTATGCTTCATAGTATAGAAATAAACATTTTTAAATTCAGGATAGATTACATACCATTTGTCAATTAATTGTTTAGGAACCCAATATACTTCAGCATCAGTAACAGTAGTATACGAAGTAAGCACAGGAGTATTAAGAGTTATATTAATATCATTAATAATAAAATTATTTTTTGCATTGAGATAAAAAAGAAAAACAGGCTTTTCGGATACTTCAAGTGTAACTTTTAAAATCCCTTTAGTAATAAAACCTATGTTTGGAGAAGAGATAGATGGAGATAATATTGTTTTATTAGGAGTTAAGATTTGCTTTTTTCCATTTTTTAATAATGAATATTTAAATTCTTGTTCGATAGCAGTATGATCAAAAAGTGCTGTAATAGAATGATCCATGATCTTAATATTTTTAGGTTTATTATTAAAATCAAAAGTCCAAATATGAGTTTAACTTGATGTATACTTTTCAAGGGAAATTGTATACTTTTTGAGGAAATATTTTAAGGTATTAATATCTTGAAATTACATGTGTATGTTAATTAAATGTTATAGAAAATATAAAATAAAACTAAAGAATATAATCTTTTAAATACAGAGATTGTTTATGATTAATTATAATTAGTTAGATATGAGTTGCTTTTGTTTTTTTTATGGGGAAATAGAATGTAATTCCCATTGTGATCACAGTTTTTTTTTGATAGCTCTTTTTCGTTGAATTTAGTATTAGAATTTTAAGAAAAGCAGATTTAAATCTCTTTGAAAACTTTAAAAAATAATTATGAAAAGAAAGAACAAAATTTTAATGCTAACTAGTATTGCATTCGGGTTTATAAGTCTAATAGGTAATGCGCAAGTTGCACAGAATGCCCAAGGAAATAATGCAAATGGAGATTTTAACTATAGGTTTAGAGCAAGTTCAGGAGGCGATATAAGGACAATATTGGAGATGTCTTATGATAATGGTTTTAATGTTAATACAGGGGCTTCATTTGAAGGTATGACTGTATTTGAAAATACAACTAGATTTAATGGGAATTCAGGATTTGGAATGTCAAATCCAAGTGAAAAAATACACGTAAGAGACGGTAATGTTAGAGTGGATACAGGTCAATATCAAAGTTGGGGGCCTGTAGTTTTACACCCGGATACAGATAGGACAGGAGATGATAGCATAGAATTTTTAAATTCTTCAAACGAACGAATGGCAAGTATTCAAGATGGAGAATTATTTTTACGTCGAGAAACAGCTAACGGAGGAGTGATTAGCTCTAATGGAGCGTTACGATTCCAACCTGATAATGATAATACAGGAAATGATAGAATTATATTCCTAAACCAGAATAGAAGGGAGATGGCGCGTATTCAAGATGGAGTAATTACAACTGATGAAATACGATTGAATGTGACTACATTCCCAGATTATGTATTTGCTAAGGATTATAAATTAATGCCATTAAAAGACGTCGCTGCATATATTAAAACGAATAAGCATTTACCTAACATGCCTACAGAAGCAGAAGTAGTAGCCAATGGAATGAATGTATCCAAAATTAATACTATTCTAGTAGAAAAGGTAGAAGAATTAACCTTGCATACGATTAATCAAAAAGAGCAAATGCAATCTCAAGAACAAAAAATAGCGTTGTTATTAAAAAGATTAGAAACTCTTGAAGCAGCAATTAATCAATAAAAATTCACGAATTAATAGGTAATTCAGTGTTTTGAGTTTAAATGGTTAATAGTATTTAAAAGAAGAAAATGTCGTTAAACGAAATGAATTCATAATATCTATATTACAAAGTGATTACCTAGCTCCTTAAGATATATTTAATTTAGATAAAGTCCATTGTTTGAAGAATAAAAACAATAGGCAAGGATCTCTATTGGCCATATTTAAGGAATTAAAATAAAAAATATGAAAAGACATATATACAGGAGTACTACTATTCTTAATGGGAATAGGAAGTATTAATGCACAAGATACACAGCTATTTAGATTTGTAAATTTAGTAGAACGAAACGGGAATCAATTGGTTCTACATCATAATTTGGATAATAATGATGCAGATTTTATACCAAGAACAACTACAGAATTAAATAGGACAGATGGTTATTTACAATCTTTTATACTACAACCAATAGCAGGAAGAAAAGGAGTAGTAATGATTGCTTCTGCTAAGGCACCTAACCATTTTTTAAAACGCACAGGTCAAAGTTCAGTTGCATCGTCTAATGAACGCGTTTTTTTCGATACATATGATGAAAATACAGATGATATTAATGTGTATAGTTGGGAAATTATTGTAGAAGATGAACAAAATGAAGAAGGAGCTATAATTGCAATAAAGGCTGCAGGTTTGCGACAATACGGAGTTCAATGTCAGTTTAACGGTAGAGGATTAGTTACTTTTTTTAGAAATACGAACAATAGTCGTTTGACAAATAATGTAGATAACGAAACTGTAGCAAATGGCTTTAAATATAGATTACAACGAGTAACGAATGTTTTTTAAATAATAATATATGAAAAAAAATTATATCATAAGAAGTATATTGTTATTATGGATGGTAACATATACGTGTATCGTAGAGGCGCAGGATAATAGACCAGCAGTATTGCAAATTTTTGGAAATAATAATTACCAAACATATTTTGATACCCAAACAAGGTTTACTACCGATGCTATCAATACAGGGAGAGAAGGAGAAGCCACTATAGAGTTTTGGGCAATGGCAGGTTCTACAGGAGTTGATCTCAATCGAGCTTTTGATCCATGGAGCATTACGAATTTATTGTCAGGATCAGAATCTTTCGAATTTTCAGCTTCTCGAGATCAATTAAAATTGACCTTAGGAAATGCCATTACAAATATAAATCTATCAGCAAATCAACGTGTTCTTAATAATACTTGGTATCATTTCGCCTTAGTCTTAAATACACAAAATCAACTAAGGATTTACAGAGATGGAGTAGAATTACAAACTATACAGAATGTAACATTGAGACCAGATCGATTATATATGAGTATTGCGCCCAATGATGATTTGATGCTGGCAGAATATAGGGTATGGAATCGAGCAAGAAGTCGTAGTGAAATCGAAGAAACACGTTTTCGATCATTATTCAATGAAAGTACTTCTTCTATTAACGAGTTTAGAGGTTTAGGATTGATTATAGGATATACAAATTCGCAATTTACAAGTACAGAGGTTGCTAATTTACCTAGTTTGTCAAGTACTGTATGGGATAATATAGTAGCCACACCTGATAATGGACTTCCATTACAATCTAGAATTACAGATAATTATATAGGAAATAGAGAATTAGCCAAAGTAAGAACTGATGCAGATCACCCTATTTTTAGTTTGGATCGAATTCTATTAACAGTAGCCGATAGAGGTGGTGTAGATAGTGATACTACTAATGATACTGAGGGAATTGCTTTGCGATGGCCACATATAGCAGAAACAGATTCCTATACAATTAGAAGAAGAGTTGTAAATGGAGGTGAAACAAGTAGTATAGTCCAAACAATCAATGATGTGTCCAATCGAATGGCCTCTAGTTTTATAACCTATTTTGATACCACTATTATTCCGGGTGAATTGTATGAATATACAGTTGAAGCTTTTAATAATGGAGCAATGACAAGCTCTGGATCGGATACTGGATTTGTATTTCATAATGGAGAGATAGATGGAAGTGTAATTACTAATACACAAACAGCTGTACCAGATGTAAAGATAGAAGCAATACTGACAAATGATGGAAATGCAGTAGCACGTACAGATCAATCCTTAATGTTTTTAAATGGCTCAGCGCCTGTAGTCATAAATAATGTAGAACCTTTTAGAGAATCTAGAGGTTTAGCAACCATAGAATTTTGGTATAGAACACCGGCAACTAATTCATCTAATAACACTATATTTAAGTTAGACATAGGTGAAATCAGAATGACAGGAACTACAGCATCCATGTATTTAGGAAGTAATGTATATATGTTAGCCGATAAACCTAATGATACGAATTGGCACCATTATGCATTTACAATGAGTCCTACAGGAGGCGCTTTATATATTGATGGGGGAATCCAACCGACAAGAGCGAATACAGAAATCACTCCGAACGCTGTAACTAGCAGTCCATTTGCTATTAATCTCAATAGAGCTAGTCAGTTTTCTTTTAACGAGCAGATTAATAATCCATATCGTATCGATGAGTTAAGAATTTGGAGCGGAGTTAGAAATGCAGTAGATATTTTTAATTACAGAGAGGTGATTTTAGGTGATAATGAAGAGGATTTAATAGCTTATTACCGTTTTGATATCAATGGAGAAAATGAGATATACAATCAAGCGATTCATACGAGAGGAACATTGACAGGAAGAAGCTTTAGATTGGTAACCAATAATGGAGAGGATTCGATTGAAGATGTAGCCTTGACAATGGCAGGCGATAGACCTGCTATTAACTATGCTAGTTTTACGGATCAAAACGGAATGTATAGTTTTAGAACATTACCAGGTAGAGCAGGAGGTAATAGTTCTTTAAGATATGCTTTTACACCAGTGTTGCCTAATCATACCTTTAGCCCGGTAGAGCGTTCTCAAGAGGTACTGTTGGCATTGAGATTTACAGATGCACAACGTAATTTAGAACAATTTATAGATACCTCAACATTTACAGTAACAGGAGAAGTTGTTTATAGAATTCCTAATGCAAGTGCAGCAGATGGATTTGATGTATTTCCTGTGGTAGCAAATACTCCAATTGTATTAGATGGACAAATAGTACGAGATGAAGGTGGTACTATAAGAGGAACTAATACCAACGGGACCTATAGTTTTTCAGCTCCGTTAGGGAGGCATATGTTTTCGATTCATCCGCAATTGATTCAAGATGACATAGCAAATTCAAACCAAACAACAGTTATTGATGAGTCGAGTTTAGATTTTAACGGAGCTACAGGGTATGCAGTAAGTACAGAAACAATTACAGCGAATACAGAAAACCAATTTACCTGGTCGTTCTTTTACAATCCAGATATTGTAGCAGACCCTAGTGATGTGATTCCAGAAGTACAGACATTATTACATTGGGGAGATTTAGTTGTAAATCTACAGGCAAATAATCGTATCCATGTATTTATAGGAGGACAAGAAATTGAACAACGTGTAATTGAAGAGCGATCTGATTATAATTTCTTTGCCATTAGTTATAATGGAGTAACCAATCAAATAAGAATACAATTAGATGCGATGCCTTCGATTGTAGCGAGTATGCCAAGTGGAGATAGAGATTTTAATGCTCGATTATATTTAGGTGCTAAGAATGGAGAAACTACCCAAAAAGAATTTTCGAGAGCTAATATGGATATCGTAGAGTATAGAAATGCTGCTTATAGCGAAAGCCAATTAACAACTATCAGAGAAGGAGGTATCATTGCTGCAGATGAAGATTATCTACAATTGTCTTATACCTTCGAGCAAGAATCAGAAAGTTTTAGAGCTTTGAATACTATCGTGCATGATGGAAATGAAAATAATTATTTGAATTTAGAAGGAGAGGCGGATTTAGTAAGAGGTAGTTCTGGATATACAAGAGGTATAATATTTGATTATGTACCTACAAATGCTGAATTTAATCCAGTTGATGGGGCTAGAGAATATGTTTTAAATGTAGTAGATCCTATATCGAGTTTAAATTTTGAAAATCGTACACGTTACAATTTTATAGGAAATATAGTTGTTCCCTGTGATAATACCGTAGGTGTATGGACAGGAACCATCACACGTAGTGATCTTAGAGAGCCGCAATTTTCCAAAACGATTAATGGGAGTAATTTTAATATAGCGCAAAATACGTTTGTAGTAAAAGATTTGTTACCGGGTAGTTATGAGGTGTCTTTGATCAATACAATGACAGGTTTTGCAATACCTACCTTTAGTGTAAATCTACAACAAGGAAACGTTATCAGGGATATTCGTTTTAGAAATCCTATACAGCAGATTACAGAATTCTATCGTTATGATATTAGGAATCAAATATTGCTTACAGAAGCAGGAACTGCTACCGAAGATTTAGCTGCCGCAAGAATAGATCCTTTATGTAATGATATTTATACATTCGAAGTGGGGCAAGAAGTCTTAGCTTCGGTACGTGTGTTCGAACAATATGGAACAGCAGATGATGAAGCAAGACAATGTACTTTAGATAATGTGACTGTCAATCTAAGTGGAGATATAATCTTAGGAGCTGGAGGTAGAAATTTAGAGATGACTACCAATGAAGAAGGAAGAGCTAATTTTGTATTTCAGACAAATACACCTAACTTTTCAGGAGATAATACAAGAGGCTTAAATATAGCTGTACGAAGAGGTGAAGGTTCAAACACTGAATCTATTAATGCAACTGAGTTTGCTTATATAACGGGAGCAGAGCCAGCAGCAACTAATTTTACATTAACCAACCCAAAAATAGGATATGTATTGCATGACCCTCCAGGAGATGGAAGTAGTTCAACTTTAGAAGAAGGAGCCAGTTTCTCTGATACATATTCTTTTTCGGAAGGAACCGATGTAATGACCGCATTTACGGCTGGGGCGGGAGCTGAGTTTAGAGTGAGAATGCTAACTGCTGTTGTTTCAGCACCTTTAGGAGCTGGGGTTATTAATGGAGTAAATGTAACAACAACTTCTACTGAAGTAGATGCAACAGGAGAAGTAAGCGGTAGTTTTAGTTATCGTAATACAGGAGGTAATGGAAGTATTGTAAGTTTAATGGAGAGTATTTCTACTCCTACTTTTGATACCTATGTAGGGCAAGATGCTGACGTATATATAGGAACTTCAGATGTATTAGGATTTAGTATGTCAAGAGCTTTAACAGTAAATGCAGCAACATGTACCCCTATGATTAATCCTAATCAACAAACAATGGTGATTAGTAGACGTACTCCTTTTGCATTTACGCAGCAACAATTACTGGATGTTACGATTCCTAATTTACAACGTTTATTAATTACAGAAATAGACGGTGTAAATGTTCCTGATCAATCAGAATTAGACTTACGAGATAGTAATGATCTAAGTGCTACTTTAGCTCGTATTTTAACACAAAATTTAAGAGATGAAAATGAAACGATTCAGGATTTAGCACATCAGATTGATAGATGGAATGAGATTATTCAGAGCAATAAAAATAAACTTCAAGGGGCAAATTTCTTTGCTAATGGAGAGACTTTTGCTGGTACCACATCAGTTTTACCAGTAAATTTAGATGAAGAAAGGACATTTTCAGCTGGAGTTAATATATCGTATAATTTATCTAGAAGTAATACTTCTGAAGAAGGGAGTGAACGTAATGGAGCACAAGTTACAACAGCTACTTTTAGTACTAGTTTTAATGTTGGTGGAGCTCGCGTTAATTTAGGTAATACAACTTCTATTTCGGGAGTAAGAAATAATACAGATAATGAAATTACTGAAAATAGTAGAGTAGATAGCTTTACTTTTACCGATGATGACGATGGAGATCAATTTAATGTAAGTATTCGTAGAGATCCAGAATATGATACGCCTATGTTTTTAACCAGAGCAGGGCTTAGTATGTGCCCATACGAATCAGGAACTGTGCCTAGACAGGGCGTAGAAATTATACTCGATAAAACAGTAGGTTTTAGTACTCCAGGAGAAGAAACTATTACATATAATGTGATTTTACGTAATACGCAAAGAGCCCAAGATAATACGCGTAAAACCTATATAGTAGGACTAAATGGAGCGACTAATGGTCAAGGAGCACAGGTGTTCTATAATACATCTCCAATTTTCGAGCCAGCAACAACTTCTCCTATTCCATTTACATTGGATGGAAATTCTCCAACAGGTGTTCAACAAGAAGTGGTAGGGACATTACAAATAGCCAGAGGATTGGATGCGCCAGAAAATATTTCGTATGAAAATATAGGAATTCGATTCTTTGCAGAATGTGAGCAAGCAGGAGATGCATATCGTAGTTATAGAGTTGATGAATACGCAGAAGTAGGAGTCGTGCCTTTTCAAGAAGTTTTTGTATCAGCGCATTTTAGTGGGGCTTGTATAGATGATATTGAACAAGCAGCACCTCTTGCTGATTGGGTAGTAAACAATACGAGTAATAATGAATTACCATTTAGATTTGCAATACCAAGGCTTCAAGATATCTTAGGAGAAGCACCAGCAGAAGGAGAAGAAGAAACAAGCGTGTTTCAAGTGCGATTAGAGTATGCGAATCAAGGAAATAATACCCCTATAGAATTGGTTACATTAGATGCAGCAGCTTTAAGAGCAAATATAGATCCGTTAACTGGATTTGTTACTTATAATGCAGACGTATCAGCATTAGCTAATGGAAGATATAGCATGCGTATTACTCCGATTTGTGATCCAGATAGTTTAAATCCAAACAGCCGTAACAATCCGACTACATTTGTTGAAGGAGTAATCAATCGTACGGCAGCAGAATTGGTAAGTACGAACCCTGTAAATAATGGAGTATTAACAAATGGAACTATTTCTGCAACATTTACGGGTGCGGTTAATACAGCAACAGTAAATTTAAATTCTATAGGATTACGTGGTGTAGTTGGTGGATTGCCAAGAGATTTGGTATCTGCAGAACTGGCTCAAAATGAAGATGAAATTAGCATACCGCATCAACCAGTGTTCAATATAGAAGGAGCCTTTACCGTAGAAATGTGGGTAAATCCATTTAGATATCCTACAAATGAAGCGATACCTATTCTGAAGAAGGGAGAAAACTATGAAGTTGCATTATTACCAAATGGAAATATAAATGTTAATGGAATAGTTACGACAGGACGTGCTGTTAGACCTTTTGAATGGACTCATATAGCAGCGGTATATGATGGAAGTAGTGCGATAGAAATCTATTTTAATGGGGAATCAGTAGCTTCTGCACCCTATAATGGAATTGTGAGTAATAGTGAGGCTATTGAAATTTCGCCAGATGTAAATGATGAATCCTATATGGGAAGATTGGATGATATCAGAATTTGGAATGTAGCAAGATCACCGTTAGAGATCAATACTCAATTGAATCGTCAATTGCTAGGAAATGAAACAGGATTGATCGCTTATTTTATCCTAGATGATATTGCTTTAGCAGGTTTAAATGGGGCGCAAGATAAAGCGATTCGAGATTTTACAGGCAATGCCATAGGGACTACCGCTACAGGTCTAACTTTCGTAAATGGAGAAGAGAATGCAGCACCTTTAGATGTAACTCGAATGATAAGAGATTTACAGTTTACGACTATTGTTTCTAATGGTGGAACAACGATCAATATTAATCCATTATTTACCGTAGCAGATTTGGAAGGAGCTCGCTTAACAGCGATGATTTATGAGAGTCGATTAAGAGATCAAGCAGGAAATATGATAGGAGGACATTCATGGAGTTTTGTGATTAATCAAAACACCATTGCTTGGAGTCAAAACAATGTAAACCGATCACAAGTTCAAGGACAAGAATTGATTATTGATGATATTAACTTGGTGAATGAAACAGGAGGAGTACCAGTTACATATCGTTTTGAACAATTACCAGCATGGTTATCTGTACAAGAGCGTAATGGTAATACCATAACTCCAATTGCTGATAGAACTAATAGAAGAATAGAAGCGTTACAGACAGAACGTGATTTAGAATTTGTAGTAGCTCCATTTTTAAATCCAGGAGTACACACCACTAATGTAGCGATTGTAGTAGAGAATGCATCTACAGGTCAATCTTTAGGAGTAGAGACTTTTACATTAGAAATTACAACGAATTGTCAAGTACCTAATTATAGAGCTGGATTTGATACAGGAGATTTCTTAGGGACAATGAATTTTGTAGGACGCTTAATGATTGATGGTTCACAGTCTACAGATACTAATGATATTGTAGCTGTATATCTAAATGATGAATTTAGAGGTTCAGGTCAAATAAGAACTGATGGCACAGTAAGATTTGCCGTATTTGGAGAAGATACCGATACAGGAACTTTAAGTTTTAGAGTTTGGAATGCATCAGAGTGTACTGAATATGGAAATATTATAGAGAATTATAATTTTGTATTTGGATCTAGACAGGGTACTACTACTGTACCTGTTACCTTTACAGTTGGAGAAAGCCTTACGAGAAGGATTCCAGTTATAGGACGTAATTATGAAGTAAGTTTTAACTTGAGAGATAATACTACAGCAAATAGACTCTCATTAAGTTCAATCAGAGGACTATCATCAGGAGATCGATTAGCACTTGCGGAAAGTCCAAGTACGATTATAGCAACTGCAAATGCTAATGGAGTCTTAATAGCAACGGATCCAACTATAACTACTATAGATATACGTAGAGGATATTTATTAAGAAGAGTCTCAAGGAATCCAATTATATTGGAAATATCAGGAATTCCAGTTCCTGTGGCTACAGATATTACAATTCCTGGAGGAGATATAAGAACAGGAATTGCGTTTTTACCAAATGAATTGCAGCGAACACCTTTAGCATTACGATCCTTAACATCAACAACAATTAGTGATGGAGACGTTATCTCACGTAGAAATTTGAGTGCACAATATAGTGCTACAGATGGATGGACGGGAGCCCTAACACATTTAACACCAGGATTAGGATACGTAATATCTACTAATAGAGTAGGAACATTGAATTATAGTGGAATTGCTACTACAAGAGGAGTTACAGCTAGTATAGCAACTATAGATGAAGAAAGTTCGTATTTAGAAAAGGCAGCTGCTTTAGGATGGCGTATGGATATAGGAGATTATGCATCTTTTATGCACATGACAGCAGTCGTAAATCCAGAGCAATTAGATATTTCCAAAGAGTATACTATAGCAGCATTTGTAGGAGACGAGGTGAGAGGAATTGCTAAACCTCAAATGTACCATAATCAATACCATTATTTTATGGGAATCGGTTCAGATGAAGAAGAAGTGACTTTCAAGTTATATGATGGAGAAAAAGTAAGACTATTGGATAATGTAGAAATATTAGAAAGCAATCAATTGCTAGGAAGATTACAAACACCTTATGTATTAAACTATATGCCTAATAGTGAAACAGAAGAAGCAATTCTTACAACAGCATTAGGATTGAGTTTAGGACAAAATATTCCAAATCCAATGACAGATGCTACACGTATCAGTTATAGTATTCCAGAAGATGGTAAGGTAGATGTGAGTTTATACAATCTGTTAGGACAAAAGATTTATACAATGGTAAATCAAGAAGTAACAGGAAACACCCTACATACAATCAATTGGGATGGAGTAGTTGATAACAAAGTATTGCCAAGCGGTATTTATATTTATCAATTAATTGTAGGAGATGATAAACTACAACGTAAGTTAGTAATTGAATAAGAATTGATTTATAGCTTATAGACTGATTAAGATAGTATCGATATTATCTTGCAAGTTATATAAGATTAAATTATATAGGGTTTAGCTTTTTAAGTTAAACCCTATTTTATTATATATTTTAATAGCAGTCTTTTGAGTATTGATATTCAGGCTTAATCTTCAGGAAATCATCTTTCTATTTGCGGAATCTAATATAATAAGCAGGGATTTTTACATGAATTCTTATGGACTATAATTAAAAATCTCCAAAAAGTATACAATTCTAACCTAATTGTTTAAGTAGTGAATTATAGAATTGAACGAATTTTGTATCAAAGAAATAATGACATGAAATACAAATCAATTTTAATAATACTATTTCTAGTATCTGAAGTAGTATTATTAGCTCAAAATGGAACTATTTTAAACGAAAAGAATATGGGAAATTTAAAAGCAGGAATAAACAAAGTATCTTTTAAAAGTAAAGGAATGACTTTATCAGGTAATTTATATTTACCAGATGGTTTTGATAAAAACAAACGATATCCTACCATTATCTATTCAGGTCCAATGACACAAGTAAAAGAGCAGACAGGTGATTTTTATGGTAAGAAAATAGTGAAAAAAGGATTTATATTTTTAGCATTTGATCATATGGGATTTGGGGATAGTGAAGGAGATGCAAGAGTGTACGAAAACCCAATGAATAAACACGATAATATAAAAGATGGAATTAGTTACTTACGTTCATTTCCTTTTGTAAATAGAGATAAGTTTTATGGTCTAGGTGTTTGTGCTTCTGGTGGTATTATGCCTATGGTTGCTTTAACGGATAAACGAATGAAAGTCATTGCAACAGTTAGTGGTTATATGTTAGGAACAAGTATGTTTACAGGCGGTGAGTCAAAAGAAGCTATTATTGATAGATATAATCAAGCTAATGAAGCCAGACAAACCTATTATGAAACAGGAAATATCGAGTACGTTGATATTATGCAAATGGAAACAAGAGATACTAGTGGATTTGATAAAACTAGTGTTTTTGTTGAGTGCGTGGATTTCTATTTAACTGATAGAGGAGGTAAAGAAACCTATCCTAATTACAGCCATAAATGTCCAACCTTTTCAAATGATACTTTCCCTTTAGCAATGGTAGCTATAGATTTAGCACCTTATCTTTTTACACCTTATATAGGGATATATGGTGAAATAGCAGATTCAGGACCATTAACCAAATCTTTTTATGAAAAATGTAGTGAACCCAAAGAAATTTTTGAAATAAAGGGTGCTTCACATATTGATCTTTATGATCAAGATCAGTATGTAGATCAAGCTGTTAATAAAATGATTGAATTCTTTAATAAATATTAGATCTATTATTATCATTAAAAAAACAAGGAATGGAAATTTTTAAAGCAGGAAAAAACAATGTAACCTTCAAAAGTAATGAATATCAATTGGCAGGACATTTATATTTACCTATAGGATTTGATGCAAGTAAAAAATACCCTACAATTATTTACTCTGGACCAATGACACAAATTAAAGAACAGGTAGGAGCTATATACGGTCGTAAATTAGCCGCAAAAGGATTCGTAACTTTAGCTTTTGATCATGTTGGTTTTGGAGAAAGTGAGGGTAGAATTCGTAATTATGAAAATCCAAATTATAAAATGGAAAATATTAGAGATGCAATTAGTTTTCTTCGTACACTTTCTCTAGTTGATCGAGATAAACTCTATGCTTTAGGAATTTGTGCTTCTGGTGCCACGATGGCTATGGTTACTATGACAGATAAAAGAATTAAAGCATTTGCAACGATAAGTGGTTATATGGATCAAACTCAAGCGTTTTATAATAATACTCCAAGAGAACAAGTAGTTGATTTGATGACAATGGCCAATGAAACTAGACAAAATGCTTATGAAACAGGAGAATTAGATTACATGGACGTTATGGGTATGGATAATCTAGAACTTGATGGTTTAGATGAACATAATGTTATGAGAAACGCGTATGACTATTACATGACAGAACGTGGTGGAGTAAAAACTTATCCTAGATATGAATATAAGAATCCAGCGTTGTTCTTTGAAATCTATCCGCAAAATAATTCCATCCCATTTGCGAGATATTTATACACACCTTATCTCGGTCTTTACGGAGAAAACGCTTTACAGGATACAGCACCTCTAACTTTAGAATTTTATAATGAAGCTAGTGAACCAAAAGAACTCTTTGAAATAAAAGGAGCTTCTCATGTAGATTTGTATGATAAAGATGAATATGTTGATCAAGCAATAGATAGATTAATAATTTTTACAATAAACATTGATAATAAGTTTTTAACGGTTTTTCTTAGATAGAAACATACTATACTATAATCGGTAAATAAACAGATAATAAATACGATATACTCATCATTTATAATTTTCATCTTGTTTAATTACGATATAGTATAGTAACTATAAGAATAATTCATTTCTGACTTTATAAAAAGAAGTGTCATTACTCAACGTTTAATTATTATAAGGCATTTTATATTTACCCGCTAGTATCCGTATTAGATGATTTTTCATATTCTGGAAATACTATTAAATCAGATTTCTTACATCGAATTCAGGTTAACAGAGTCTTTAGTATTGCCATTAATTGCTATAAAAGACCTTCCACATTCCGTACTAATCCATCTATAAGCACGCCATCCCTATGACTCCGGCAACTCTTCAATATTCTAGCAACTGTTAATCCTATTGAAGTGACAGGGTTCGAAGACCGTCAAAACTCTCCCCAAATTGCAGATACACTTCTCGAAGCTACTACGGGTTCACGCTTACGCATTACGGCTTGATTATTTGAAAGAACATAGCTTCAACAATTCCTTCACAGGAACAACTGTATGTTTTTCTTCAAAGTGAACAGCTAATTACTTTGGTGGGATTTTCACCCACTGGATTCATACAGCCTCGTGGCACACTAACGATTAATATATGAATCGGAGCAAGGCAGGTATACTTAAACCAATTGATTTATCTGCGCATTTTTATTTCTTGTTTAATTTATAAAAATCTAGCGCCATTACAAAAAGAAAATTGCCTTTCGATCTAGCACCAAATTTTGCTCTGACTTCATATATAATGTTACCAGCTAGCTTTTTATTCCGTTACAGATTTCAATTCCGTTTTCATTCGCTCTCCACAATCCAGTAATTTATTAATCAGAGTTGAGTCAGCTTTTGTTGATAATATTTCGTTTAGATAAGTTTTTTTAAATCCGTTTTTTTGTCCAATATTGATTTCATATATAGTGTCTGCAAACGTGACTTTACTTGGGTCAAAATCATATTTTTCCAAAGGGTATTTTTTCTTATACTTGTCCATTTCTGGGAAGTGCTCTTGATATATGATTTTAGAAAAATTTGATTGTAATAGATACATTTTTTTTCGAGTATAGCTCAATTCTCCGGAATAAGTTGCGTCTATAAAAACTAATTTATTTTTGTAGTAAAATCCGCTTAAACTTCCACCACAAACAGACATATTAGGATATTTCAACTCAGACAGTGATTTATTAGAGATTAATGAATCGATTTCAGCAACAGTGAATACCAGCTCGTCCAATTTTACATCTTTTTCCGTAGTTACTACATCAATACTTTCGGAATTCCCTTTGCTTTTTTCCTTACAGGATAATAAGCATAAAATAATTAATGTTAATATTTGAATTTTCATTTTCACTGCTTGCAAGTAACGTGAGTCTGCGCAGAACCCCCTATTTGTTACTTTATGGTTTTATAAAAACTAAATATAGCTAATATCACGCAGCTTTAAAATGATTTTTTGCTTCTTTTGAAAAGTACTCTTTTTTTGATAAAAGCGCTTAAAAATGATTTAAAAAGAAAATATATGCTCAATTGGTGTAGAACAAGAGCTTTTAACCTGTTTTTTAGCTCTTTTATTCCATAAATGGACATAAGTCTTCTTAGATTATAACAAATCATTATCATAGTAACTTCTGATAATACATGTTCTTTCTTTTTCATTAGAGTAAATGTGAATCCCCATTGTCTTTTAAAGTACCAAATTGATGTTCTGTTATTTGTTGTCGTAGTCTATAGTATTGGGGATTAGAAGCTATTCATAATAAAGACGTATTATACATCTTTTAAAGAACTTTAATTTTATCAACTGATTCACCTAAACACAGAAGAAAATTTTTTAAAAAGACTTTTCTTCTTCTTTATATTTTATAGTTATTAACTTGCGCAACAATTACTATTGTTATGTGTTTTTTATTTTTTCAACCAGATCAATAGTTAATGAGTCAAATTTTATTTCTTTTAATTCGGATGAAGATGCAATTTCAATCAAGGGTTTTTCATATAAAGTCAAATATCTGTTATCCAATTAATTAATCCTTTATAGAAGTTCTTCAATTGTCCATTTTTCGTTTTCAATTAAGCTCTTAATTAAAGAATCTGCATGTGAATTCTCTTTAAAACAGTTAATATGGAATTTTGGAAACTTGTCCTCATAAATTATCCATTCATCATAGTATTGGTCACCAAGGTCAATATATTCTTGATTTCCAGTTAAAGTTTTGAATGTTATAGTGCTATACTTCATTTTTATAGTCCAAAAATTTGTGGTGGATTAATACCAATTTTTGGTAAGGCGTTATGCATTACTCTGTTAACTAAATTTTCTATTGCATATTTTCTTCCAGAAGGATCAACTCCAACATTTAGAATTGTTATTTCTAAATTAATTCCATCCTTTTTATATCCATTAATCCAATTTTTCTCAAATTCGTTTTCAATTGCTTTTAATGTTTTTTCATCGTTTAATTGAATGCCATGGCCACGGTTAATTTTTGCTTGTCCAGACCTCTTAATTTCAATTGTTATATCGGAATAGACTCCTTCTGTTCCTTGTCCAAGGATAAATTTGTTAATTGATATTGTAGAATTATTTGTTTCCATCTAATTGCAGGTAACGTGAGTCTGCGCAGAAACTCCTGTTTGTTATTTTATGGTTTTATAAAAGCTAAATATAGCCAATATCAAGCAGCTTTAAAATGGGTTTTTATTTCTTTTGAAAGGTACTCTTTGTTGATTTTCTTTTAAAGCTTCTTAATAAATGGAACGTTCTATAAATCGACCATTTTTATTGGTTGTAGATTTACCTAAACACAGAAGAAAAGCCTCTTAAAAAGGCTTTTCTTCTCCTTTATATTTTATAATTATCGACTTGTGCAACGATTACTGTTGTTGTACAACGTTTAATTATATTTTTCAATAGCTTTCTTTAGGGATTCCAAAATCAGTTTTTGAGTATTTGGATCATCCGTTTCTATTTTGTTCAATTTTTCAGAAACCTTATTAAGTTCAATTCCGTCATTGATTGGATTTCGAAGTTGAGTAAGTACAAATTCCAATATTTCCTTTTTCTTCGAAACTCTACTTAAAAAAGCTACAAATTTCTTGGGGTTTGATTTCAGGGTTTTAAAAACCAATTCATTGTTGAATTCAAGATATTCAATGTTGTTTGAACATTTAGGATTCATATTCGCAAAGAAAATAGCAAAATTTTGGTCATTTAATTCAATATTTTGTTTAATCAGAGAATCAATCTTTGTAAGAGACGTTATTTCACAATTTGGTTTAATGTTGACTTTCTTCTCTGCAATACTATCCTCCGTTTTTTTAATAGTCATTTGTATCTCGGAAATGATACTATCATTTTGTTCTAATTTTTCTTGTATTTCTTTTCCTTTCCCCTCCATTTTTTCTAATTCTTTTTGGAGCGAATCTACTGTTTTTGAGTTTTTTTTGTCAGTTTGACAAGAACTTAGAAAAATGATTAAAATATAGATCAAAATTTGTTTCATAATGTTGTACACCAGAAATCTGCGCAGATACCTATATTCGATATTTTATAGTTTTATAAAAGCTAAATATAGCAATATCAAGCAGCTTTAAAATGGATTTTTATTTCTTTTGAAAAATACTCTTTTTTGATAAATGGAAGATTCTATAAATCTACTATTTTATTAGAAATACATTGATTTCTTGTAGCAAGTAAAATTACTTCCTGATAGGTGTTCATCAAATGAAATCATTTGTAATCGCCCTCGATCAAAACCTTGAATATAATTCATAAAATAATGCGTCGATTTATATAATAGTAAGATATTTATTTTTATTCAATTACTACTCTTGAGTTTTTGCGCAGTCTGACGGTTTGGCTATGAATAGTACGGGGCAAAAAATCCGTGGATTTTCGTGTCGACACAAGCCAAACGCTTTTTATTTTGTTTTTAATTTTTTTGTTTACTAAAAAACCAAATTAAAAGATTTGGCGAAAGTCTAAATATATACAAACCTAAGGATTAAAGACCAAAACCCGTATTATTTTATAGGTATTGTTGCAAGTAGTCTTTATTATTGAGTTAATCTACCTGTTTGGCGAAAGGCTTTGATTAGTTTAATGTTAGATTTTAAATTGGGGATTGACTCTCTATCTTTCAACGAACAATAACATTGGTCGATTTTAAATGGAGTTGTTAATTTAAAATCTCCTTTCGATAAATCAGAATGAAAATGATAAGTTGAATACCAATTCACCAATGAGCTACTTAAACTTGAAACAAAATACCCTGAAAATATTGGTTTACCACCATAAGTTATGACGTACTGTTGGCCATCCCAAATATACTTTTTATCTATGTTTTGAGCTATTCTATCAAGACCACTTTTACTAATTTTTAACTCACCTTTTTGAACATTAAATTTCCCTATTTCTGAATCGTAAACAATTGGAATCTTGTCTAAATCAATTTTTGTAGCAAGAAATTTTGACTTATGAGAAAATTTATTTTGGATTGTATCCCATTCTTTACTCTCATACCTACTCATGAAAAAATCGAAATCTTTTTCAGGAACATTTTGTTTTATGTATTTTATTAATGAATCAGATTTAGTGGCAACTATTGAATTGGGATTTAAAATTCTTTTATTCGTTAAATAGATTTCTATTTTTTTATTTTCCTTTTCAATAGTTTCATTTTTAGAACAACTAAAAAGTAAAAACAAAAGGAGAGATATCGTTAAGGAATTAAATTTCACATTATAATTTTTAGATTACTTACAACGTTTCTTGTATGGTGCTTTTGCTTCCCGAAGGGAGCATATGCAATATACAAATTGTTACAGTACGTTTAAATTATTTGAGTCCATGCTAGGTACAAGGTCAAGAAAATCCCAAGAGAGGAAGCTTTTATATTAGCAATCAATACTTGGTCTTTTTTAAGACCATAAACTTTCTCAACAATTTTTTTTCGATTCATAATCCAAATAAATATTAATATCAACGCAATAGCGAAAAATACTATTTCTTCATTATAATCTAGTCCATTGGATATAGTAGAATAAACTAAGTTAGTCAGTAGAAAGTAGAAGTATGATGTTATAAAAATCCAACCAATTCTTTTATTTATAAAAATTCCTATAAGTGGTATTAATAAAAGTAGGGAAGGTCGGAAATATGTTCTTTTTGTTATTAATCGAATGAAATCGGACAATTTGTATTGATTTCCATAGTTAATATCCAATTCAAAAAAAGTTTCTTGAAAACCTCTAATTGAAACAAAAATGAAAAATATTAGAATTAAGAATTTAATTACCAAAATCAGATAATTTATTTCCTTTTTATTGAGAACCTGTTCTATCATATATCATGGTGTTTAATATATAAGTGTAGAATTTTAGCTAAATGTTACTAATTCTCAGGCATTTTCTAAATAAGGTTCTTAAATGCTTCTCATTTCTTCTGTCCGAATATTGTCCTATTCAGATTTAGAGTTCGTTTTACTATTCACTCATTTTCAAATGAGTGATCGTGTAGCCAAAACAAATTTCTATCGTCGATTAAAAGAAGTTATCGATT
>CANMKX010000041.1 GCA_947498595.1 uncultured Aquimarina sp. | reverse complement strand
TCCAAAGATGGTTTATCGGTACGAATAGAATACAGCACCGCATTATTCAACAAGGAAACGATTGTACGTTTAGGAGCCCATTACCAAGAATTAATAAATTCGGTAATCGAAACACCTACACAATCTATTGGTAAATTAACTTTATTAAGTAGTACAGAAATAGCTGTGTTGAATAGCTTTAATGAAACTGAAATTATATACCCTGAAAAAGAGAATATATTAAGCTTATTTGCAAAACAAGTAGCGACACAGCCCAATGCAATTGCGGTTGTATACGAAGCAACCTCACTAAGCTTTGAAGCTTTAGATAAACGATCGAATCAATTAGCAGATTATTTGATAAAACAAGGAATAGAACAAGAAGAATTGATTCCGATTTGTGTGGATCGTTCTTTAGAAATGCTTGTAGGAATTTTAGGAATTCTAAAAGCTGGAGGTGCTTATGTACCAATCGATCCGAATTTCCCTAGTGAACGCATCACTTATATTATAACAGATACCAAGGCAAAACTTGTAGTTACTCAAACAGCATATAAATCATTATTTGAAGGAATAATTAAAGAGGTTTCCTTGGATACTTTACCGTTAGAAGACTATAAAGCCAATCATGAAGTAGGTACTATAGCGCCAGATCAATTAGCCTATGTGATTTATACTTCGGGAACTACAGGAAATCCTAAAGGAGTATTGTGTGAGCATCAAGGATTGTACAATCGATTGTTATGGATGCGAGATGATTTAAAGATCAATAACACAGATACGATTATCCAAAAAACAACCTATACATTTGATGTATCTGTATGGGAATTAACAATGCCATTAATTGTAGGATGTCGTTTGGTTTTTGCTAAACCAGAAGGGCACAAGGATCCTTATTATTTGCAAGAATTAATTGGAAAAGAAAAAGGGACGATAATTCATTTTGTACCTTCTATGTTATCGATTTTTTTAGAAACGGTACAAGAAACAAGCTGTAAGAGTTTACGACATGTGATTTGTAGTGGAGAAGCGTTGACTTCGCAAATGGTTCATGAATTTAGACAAAAGCTACCCAGACTTCAGTTACATAATTTATACGGGCCAACAGAAGCATCCATTGATGTGACTTCTATTGATATTACAGCAGAAGCTATAGAGAAACAAGTAAGTATAGGATATCCAGTAGCTAATACAGAGATTCTGATATTAAATGAATCTTTCTCAAAACAACCTATAGGTATTTCGGGAGAACTATGTATAGGAGGAATACAAGTAGCAAGAGGTTATTTAAATAGAAGTAGTTTAACCAAAGAAAAATTTATTCCACATCCATTCAAGAAAGGAGAACGTCTTTATAGAACAGGAGATGTAGCGAGATGGGAATCAGACGGAAGTATTACATATATAGGAAGAAGAGATAATCAAGTTAAAATTAGAGGGTATCGTATTGAATTAGGAGAAATAGAAAATCTACTAGATAAAGAATCTTCAGTGCAACAATCTGTGGTTATAGCAGCGACAGATATACAAGGGAATAAACGTTTGATAGCTTATTTAGTGGGAGAAACAGATATAGATACCAAAGCAATAACAAAGGTCTTACAGTCAAAATTACCTTCGTATATGGTGCCACAGCACTATATGATTTTGGATAAGATGCCGCTAAGTGCTAATGGTAAAGTAGCACGCAAGCAATTACCTGCTTTGACAGAAAGCACATTAGAAACAGCCACATACGAAGCTCCAAAGAGTGAGGTTGAAAAATCATTAGCATTGCTATGGAGCGAATTGTTAGGAGTAGAGAAAATAGGCAGACGAGATAATTTCTTTGTATTAGGAGGCCATTCATTATTAGCGGTTCGATTGTTATCAAAGATTCGACAAGAACTAGGAAAACAATTACAGGTCAAAGATATTTTTGAATATGGAGAGTTGGCAGATTTGGCAAGTCATATCGAAAAAAGTAATGCAAACGATCAACCAATTATAATACCACAAGAACGTCCTGTTGCTATTGCGTTATCCTACACTCAAGAACGCTTATGGTTTATAGATCGATTAGAAGGAAGTAAAGCCTACCACATTCCGGCAGTAATAGAAATAACAGGAACAATTTCGATTCCAACATTAGAAGCCTCGTTGCAGGCGATGGTTGAAAGGCATGAAGTCTTACGCACAGTAATTACGGAAAAAGAAGGAAATGGGTATCAAGTAATAAAAAGCAGTAAAGAATACCGATTAGAACGCCTTAAAGGAACAGATAAAGAAAAGGTAGTAGCAGCAATATTAGAACGAAGTTTTGATTTATCACAAGATTATATGCTACGAAGTGGTCTTTGGGAAAGTACAGAAGGATATAGTTTGGTATTGGTGATGCATCACATTGCATCAGATGGATGGTCGTTACCGATTTTTGTAAAAGAATTAGAAACGATCTATAACGAAAAATTAGCAGGAGTAGCGACTAGTTTAGAGGAGTTAACGATTCAGTATGCAGATTACAGTCTTTGGCAACGAGCTTATTTATCAGGAGAAGTTTTAGAAAAGAAACTAGCATATTGGGAAACTACTTTACAAGGAAATACCCCGCTGGCAATACCAACAGATTATAGCCGTCCAGCGATCCTGAGTAATGAAGGAGCATCGCATACGATTGCTATCGATATAGTAACTACGCAAAAAATAACTGCATTAGGACAACAAGAAGGAGCAACCCTTTTTATGACTCTTTTGACTGCTTACAAAGTGTTATTATACCGTTATACAGGCGAAAGTGACATTACAGTAGGAAGTCCGATAGCAAATAGAGAACAACCAGAAATAGCAGGATTGATAGGTTTCTTTGTCAATACCATAGCATTGCGTAGCGAGCTTGTTGGAACAGAAAATTTTGAAGAAACACTAAGGAAATTAAAAGAGACGACTTTAGGAGCATACAACCAACAAGATGTTCCGTTTGAAAAGATCGTAGACAAAGTCGTAACACAGCGAGATCAAAGCAGAAGTCCAATTTTCCAAACGCTTTTTACCCTACAGAATAACGAAGAAATAGGGGCATTGCAATTAGGAGAAAGCAATATACGTCTGACAATTCCAACAGTTACTACAGCAAAATTTGAATTAAGCGTTAGTGTAACAGCAACAGATTCTGGATTACAAATAGCATTTGAATACAATACGAATCTATTTAAAAGCAGTACAATAGAACGTTTGGCAGGACATTACCAAGAATTATTGAATAGTATTGTAGCCAATCCAACACAAAGGATAGATACATTAGCTATAATAGGAAGTGAAGAAACAGCAATTCTAGAAGGATTTTCAAGCACCACACATTCCTATTCAGAAGAAAAAACGGTTTTAGATCTTTTAGCAAACCAAGTAAAAGCACAACCAAGAGCTATAGCTTTGGTTTATAAAGATGTTGAAGTAAGCTACCAAGAGTTAGATGAACGATCGAATCAATTAGCACATTATTTAAAAGCATCAGGAATTGGACAAGAAGAATTGATTCCGATTTGTGTAGACCGTTCGATCGAATTACTGATAGGTATTTTCGGAATATTAAAAGCCGGAGGAGTATACGTTCCTATAGATGCTAAGCTACCAAAAGACCGAGTAAGGTATATTTTGGAAGATACCCAAGCAACGCAAGTCATAACAACTCAAGCATATCAAGATGTATTTGATCAAGAGAATATCAACATACATCACATTGATAATATAGCAGTACAGTTAGTAAACTACCCAACAGAACGACTAGATATATCGATAGCACCAAGTCAGTTAGCATATATCATATATACATCAGGAACAACCGGCAAGCCAAAAGGAGTAATGATACAATATCAATCATTACAGGCATTGTTAGAAGGGATGAACAAACGCTATGCGGTAACTCAATCGGATCGTTTGTTATTAAAAACAACCTTAAGTTTTGATGTATCGATCTACGAATTATTTGGATGGATTTATCAGGGAGGAAGTTTAGGGATTTTACCAGAAGGAGGAACAACAGACATTCCGTTAGTCTTAGAAACAATCGCAGCACAACAGATCACACATTTTAATTTGGTGCCCTCCTTATTTTCGGTATTGTTAGAAGAGTTATCAAGCGTAGGAATAGCACAATTATCAAGTATACGTTATGTGATGTTAGCGGGAGAAAAACTACCGATGGAATTGATACAACGTTATCGAGGATTAGGACTGAAAGCGAGTTTAGAAAATATTTACGGTCCTACAGAAGCAACGATCTACAGTAGTTATATAGATACGATTGAATTAGCACCAGAAACGGTTCATGTACCAATAGGAAGACCACTGGATAACTTAGAATTATTAGTATTGAATTCAGCAAATGAATTACAACCAATAGGAGTTTTAGGAGAATTATGTATAGGAGGAAGGCAATTAGCCAAAGGCTACTTACATCAAGAAGGATTAACCAAAGAAAGTTTTATACCGCATCCATTTAAAGAAGGAGAGCGATTATATAAAACAGGAGATATTGTACGTTGGTTGTCAAATGGAACGATTGAATATGTAGGAAGAAAAGATTCTCAGGTTAAGATTCGAGGCTATCGTATCGAATTAGGAGAGATTGAATCAGCATTAGAAGGTTTACCAGCAGTAGAACAATCGGTAGTAGTTGTAAAAGAAGACAAAGAAAGCAAGCGATTGGTAGCTTATTTAGTTGGAGAAAAAGCACTAACAATAGCGACAATAGAAGCCTCTTTAAAAGAGCAATTGCCATCGTATATGTTGCCAAGTCAGTATGTGATCGTAGAGAGTTTTCCGTTGAATAGCAGTGGAAAAATAGATCGTAAGCAATTGCCAGCACCAGGAGTTTACGAAGTAAATACAGCAACATATGAAGCTCCAAAGAGTACTACTGAGCATACGTTGGTAGCTATCTGGAAAGAATTGTTAGGGATAGACAAATTAGGAGTTACCGATAATTTCTTTGAGTTGGGAGGAGACTCTATTAAAGCAATTCAATTGGTAAGTGCAGCTAAAAAAGAAGCTATCATTTTTAAAGTTAAAGATGTATTCAGTTATCAAACTATTTCGGAACTAGCGAATAATTTAAGGACACTACTTGATACAGATAAAGAAGAGGGAGCATTAGAAGGAAATGTCCAATTAGCACCAATTCAAAAATGGTTTTTCGAAAAGAAATACGAAGAGTTAAACCATTATAATCAATCGGTATTATTAGAAATAGATGATATAATAACTGAAACAGACTTTAAGAAGGCTGTAGAACAGTTGATGAGTCATCATGATGCATTGCGTTTTCAGTATGATATTTCAGAAGAAGAAGTGCTTCAAGAATATCAATCGACTATAAAAAATAATTTCTTTTTAGAAAACATAACAGATACTCAAACAATAGCTGAGATTTGTGATAAATACCAAGCCAGTTTAGATTTAGAAAAAGGAACACTCACAAAATTTGTATGGATTAATACCTCTAAAATTGAAAAAAATAAAGTTTTTATAGCAGTCCATCATTTAGCAATCGACGGTGTTTCATGGAGAATTTTGTTTGAAGATTTACAAACGTTATTAAATGGTAAAGAATTACCTGGGAAATTAAGTTCGTATCGTCAATGGCAGTCACAAATTGAAACATATGCTAAAAGTGAAAAACTATTAAAAGAACAGACATATTGGGAAAATGTTCTATCAAAAAGTAGTTTTTTAAATAATCAAAAATCATTTAAAGCAGAAAAATATAATGATGTAAAAGATTATAAAGTAGTGTTGAACAATGAACGAACAACACAATTATTGAAAGAAGTACATCAAGCTTATGGAACCGAAATTAATGATTTGTTATTAAGTGCTTTAGCGATAACATTAACCAATTGGTCAAATAAAAATGAGTTTACGATAGGGTTAGAAGGACATGGAAGAGAGGATTTATTTGATACTATTGATACAGGTAGAACCATAGGTTGGTTTACGAGTTTATACCCAATAGTTTTAGCTACAAAAGAGAAAACTATTCCTGCTGTAATAGCAAATACAAAAGATATGCTTAGAGCTATTCCGGAAAAAGGAATTGGCTTTGGAATTTTAAAATACCTTTCGGATGCAACTCAAAATAATGAGTTATGGAAAACTAGTATAGAAGAGGTTATATTTAATTATTTAGGAGATTTTACAGAAGTTGTATCTGATAAAAATTTATTCAAATTTTCTAAAGAAGATAAAGGGAAAGACAGTAGTTCCCTAAATAAAAACGATAGCTCTTTTATTATTAATAGCGTTATTTCTCAAGGAGAGCTACATGTATTGTGGGAATTTGATAATAATATCCATGAGCTTGAAACTATAACAACATTGGCTAATGAATATATTATCAATTTAGAAGCGATAATACAGCATTGTTTAACAATAGCAAAACCTATATTAACAGGAAGTAATTATGGAATAAAGAATGTTTCTTTTGAAACATTAGAAAATTTCAAAAAAAGCCCTCTACATATAGGGACTGTAGAAGATATATATCCATTAAGCCCACTGCAAGAAGGATTGTTGTTTCATAGTTTGTATGATAATAACCCAGAAGCATATTTAATACAATTTAGCTGTGATTTTACTGGAGGTATTAATGAAGTATATTTTAAAGAAAGCTGGGAGTATATTTTCAAGAAACATACAATATTAAGATCTCGAATTTTCCCAAATGAATTAGGAAATGCGGTACAATGCATTTATGACTCAGTGACTTTGCCAATTATAGAGTTAGATTATAGTTCGTATAGTAAAGAAGAAGCTAGTAGTAAAGTTGATGTATACAGAGCCGAAGATCGTAAAAAAGGATTCGTGATAAACAATGCATCTTTAATGCGAATAACACTGATCAAATTGCCAGGAAACAAAATGACAATGTTATTGTCGAATCATCATATTTTATGGGATGGCTGGTCGTTCTCTAGAATTATGAGTGGATTTATGACGTATTATGGAGCTCTGATTCAAAAAATGGAAACACCTAAATTACAGGTAGATAATTATGGAGATCAAGTACGTTATATTTTAGAAAAAGATACGACAAGAGGAATTAATTATTGGAGAAATTATTTGTCAAACTTAGAAGAAGCAACCTATTTACCTTTTATAAAAAATATAGCAGAACGTAACGAAAAGATAGGGAATAAAGCGCATCACTTTACTTTAGGAAAACAACTAAGTCAAGATTTAGAAATCTTTGCAAAGCAACATCATGTTACTATAAATACATTAATACAAGGTGTTTGGGGGTATTTATTAGCGCAATATACGCGACAAGAAACGGTAAGTTTTGGAGCAACAATTTCTGGTAGAGATAGTGAGATTGTTGGTATAGAAGAAAAAGTAGGTTTGTATATCAATACAATTCCTGTATGCATAAATGTAACGTCAAAAGAACCGATAGAATCATGGTTGCAAAACATACAAAAAGAACACACAATTGGTAGAGAAGAATATAGTCATCTACCATTAAGTACAATTCAAAATGCGACAACAATTAGCGATGCACTTTTTGATACACTTTTAGTTTTTGAGAATTACCCTGTAGACGAAGCTTCATTCAATGAAAATAGTGTTTTAGAAGCAGAAAACTTACAATACTATGAACAAACTAATTATGTATTATCTGTAGCATTTTCTATAGGTATTGATGGACTGAATATAAAAATGTTGTATAACGATACACAATTAGACAATTCAATAGTAACGACTATTGGAGGGCATTTGATTGAGGCGTTACAAAGTATATTAAAATCAGTAAAGTTAGTAGAAGATATAGAATACGTAACAGTAGAAGAAAATAAGCTACTGATAGAGGATTTTAATGTTTTTACAAAACCAATATCGACACATAATTCTGTACTAGAATTATTTGATAAACAAGCCAAAAGTCAACCTGGTAGAATAGCTTTAACTTTTGAAGGAGAAGAAGTGTCCTATAAAGAATTGGATGAACGCAGTAATCAATTAGCGCACTATTTATTAGAAATAGGAATAGAAAAAGAAGCGTTGATCCCTATATGCTTGGAGCGATCTATAGAAATGATTATAGCAGTTCTGGGAATATTAAAAGCAGGAGGAGCTTATGTTCCAATGGATCCATCATATCCAGAAGAACGAGTAGATTTTATTCTAAAAGATACCAAAGCAAAATACGTAATAAGCCAAGACAATTTAGCACATTTATTTTTAGAAAAAGAAGTTGAGAACGTAATGATAACAGCATTACCAACGATACTTCCTATTACAAATGTACCAGTTTCAATCGAAGGAGAGCAATTGATGTATGTAATTTATACATCTGGTACAACAGGAACTCCCAAAGGAGTTTTATGTGAACATAGAAGCATGGTAAACTTAACAGAAAATCATGTAGAAGAGTTAGGATTAAAAGATACAGATATTACATTACAATTTGCAACAATAGCATTTGATGCATTTGGTTTTGAAGTATATCCAGTATTAGCCTCTGGTGGAAAATTAGTGATAGCAAAAGAAGAAACAATTAAATCTATAGACAAATTAAGTAATTTGTTTAAAGATGAAAATGTAACTGTTACATTTTTACCACCATCATATCAAACTGTTTTAAAAGAACATTTATCAACATTGCACACGATTGTTTCTGGAGGAGAAGCATTACAAGTTCCAGTAGCGAAATATTTACAGAATGAAGGAGTACGTATAATCAATGCTTATGGACCTACAGAAAGTACAATATGTACCTCAATGACTTCGGATCCAATAAGAGAAGATGGTAAAATTACAATAGGTAAACCGTTGCAAAATGTGCCTACATATATATTAGATGCAACATCAAAACCAGTTCCTGTAGGAGTTATTGGAGAGCTATGCTTAGGAGGAATTCAAACAGCAAGAGCATATCTAAATAGACCAGAATTATCTAAAGAAAAATTTATAGAAAACCCTTTTATTGAAGGCGAACGTCTGTATAGAACGGGAGATTTGGCAAGGTGGTATGCAAACGGAACTATAGAGTATATAGGACGTATTGATCATCAAGTAAAATTAAGGGGGTATAGAATTGAATTAGGAGAAATTGAAGCAGCACTAGAAGATATTAAGGAGATAGAACAAGCTGTTGTTTTAGTAAACGAAGATACACAAGAAAATAAAAGGCTAATAGGATACATCATTGAAAACGATTCGATAGAGCAAACTTTTATAGAAGAGAGATTAAACGATCGATTACCATCGTATATGGTTCCTAAAATCTACATAAAACTAGAAGAATTTCCGTTAACAGCTAATGGGAAAGTTGATAGAAAAAAATTACCAGTACCTCAAGAAAAAGATTTTGTAAGCAATCAATATGTTGAGCCAAAAACTGAAAAAGAAATCATATTAGCACGTATTTGGGAAGAATTATTAGGGATTAATAAAATTGGTACTCAAGATAATTTCTTTGAACTAGGAGGAGATTCTATTAAAGCGATACAAATGGTTAGTAGAGCTAAAAATGAACATATTCTTTTTAAAGTAAAAGATGTATTTCACTATCAAACTATCGCTAAATTAATAATTCATTTACGAGATAGCTATGCAGTTTTGCGTGAAGAAGGAATGTTGGAAGGTACTGCTGGAATGTTGCCTATTCAGCAATGGTTTTTTGATCAATCTTATCATAAGTTTGATCACTATAATCAATCTACTTTAGTAACAATAGAGAAAAAAGTTACAGAAAATGACCTGAATCAAATCATTGACTATATCGGAAGGTATCACGATGCATTGAGATTAGAGTATAAATTAACAGAAACAGTAGAGCAATACTATGGAAATCAATTACCAACTTTAGAAATAGAGAAAGTAACAGATACTTCTTTCATAGAAGAAATATGCATCAAATACCAACAAAGCTTATCCATAGAAAATGGTGAATTAATAAAATTTGTATGGATACAAACACCAGCATCAAGCGTAGAAAATAGATTATTTATTGTTATTCATCACTTGGCTATAGATGGAGTTTCTTGGAGGGTTTTACTAGAAGATATTCAATTGTTATTAGAACAAGTAATAAATTCAAAGAAGTTAGAATTAGTTTCAAAACAAAGTTCATACAGACAATGGCAACAAAAATTACAAGAATATGCTACAGATGATGTATTGCTTTTTGAAAATAATTATTGGAAATCAATAGCAAAAATAACACAAACTCTTCCGCAGGATACAGAATATGACGGAATCACTACTTATGAAGAGACGAACTATATAACAACAATTCTAGAGGAAAATAGCACAGCGAAATTGTTGCAAGATATTCATCATGTCTACAATACAGAAATCAATGATATATTATTAAGTGCATTAACATTAACATTAACAGATTGGATAGGAAATGATCAAGTAATAATAGGATTAGAAGGACACGGTAGAGAAGAATTATTTGAAGATATAGATATCAGTAGAACCATAGGTTGGTTCACAAGTTTATACCCTGTTCGATTAGCAATTTATAAAGGTGAAAAAGAATTAACTGAAGTTATTGCTAACACAAAAGCAATGCTAAGAGCTATTCCGAACAAAGGAATTGGATATGGTATTTTGCGTCATTTAGGAAAAGATGCAGCTAATAGAGAAGCATTAAAATCAGATTTTGAAGATGTTATTTTTAATTATTTAGGAAGTTTTGATACAACATTAGCAACTGACGGAGTTTTAAATATAGCCAAAGAAAGCACAGGAAGCGATATAAGTATTGAGAATCAAACACCTAATAAACTAACCATAAATAGTATGGTTATAGAAGGGAAATTACAGATCGTATGGAATTATGATACGTTGCGTTTTGAGGAAACTACAATTAATAGATTAGCTACTAATTATAAGGCTCATTTAGAAGCTATTATTGCACACTGTAAAAGTATAGCAACAACCATTAAAACGGGACATGATTACGGACTATCAACATCAATTACACAAAGAGCTTTAGACGGTTTTAAAAACCAAGAACATATAGGGGAAATTCAAGATATTTACCCATTAAGCCCATTGCAAGAAGGATTGCTCTTCCACAGTATGTATGATAATAATACATCGGCTTATGTAGTACAGTTTGGATGTGATTTAAAAGGAAAAATTGATAGAGAATTATTCAGGCAATGTTGGGAGTACCTATTTAAACAACATACCGTATTGCGAACACAAATACATCCAAATGCGTTTAGCACAGCCGTACAATGTGTTTATGATACTGTTGAGATACCTATTCAAGATATTGATTTCAGCATGTACAAAGGTGATGTCTTGAAAACAAAAATCGAATCCTTTTTAGAAAACGATAGAAAGCGAGGATTTCAAATAACAGAAGTACCATTATTACGAATCAGTTTATTACAAACAGAAGAAAATAATGTACGAATGGTATTAACAAATCATCACATTTTATGGGATGGATGGTCATTTTCTAGATTATTGAGCTCGTTTATGCAATTGTACACTCAGTTGGTAAACAAAGAAGAGTTGCCTGTGATAAAAACAGATTATTATGGAGATCAAGTACGATTTATTCAAAAACAAGGACAACGTAAAGGAGAAGCATTTTGGAATAATTATTTAGAAATAGTTGAAGAACCAACATATTTACCTTTTATATCAGATACTAATGTTCGTAATAAAATAATAGGAAATACCGCTGAAAGTATAACACTAGACAAAGAAGTAACAACGCGTTTGTTAGCGTATGCACAAGAGCATAAAATAACACTTAACACATTGTTGCAAGGAGCTTGGTCATACCTATTATCAAGATATACAAATCAAGAAACAGTAACTTTTGGAACTACAATTTCAGGTAGAAATAGTGCCGTTTCAGGAATTGAAGAAAGAGTTGGATTATATATTAACACAATACCCGTATGTACACAAGTAAATGATGAAATGGCGATTAGCGAATGGCTAAAAGAATTACAAGATGGACATACTACAGGACGAGAAGAATTTAATTATATCCCATTAGGAAAAATACAATTAAATACAGGGATTAGAGAAGCGTTATTTGATACACTTTTAGTTTTCGAAAACTATCCTGTAGACGAAGAAGCTTTAAACTCTAAAGCAGTTATAGAAGTAGATAATATATTTAATCATGAGCAGACTAATTATGTACTATCAATAGCATTCTTTTTGATTGATAATCAATTAAAAATTAAGTTTTTATATAATGATACTGTAATCAATTCGGCTAAAATATCGATGATAGAAGGTCATCTGTTAGAAGTTTTATCCACAATGACAACTAATACGTTACAGATTTCAGATTTAAACTATTTAACAATTAATGAAGAAAAAAGGTTATTAGATGAATTTAATACACGAGACCTACCGATACCCAAAGAAGCTTCCGTTTTAGATATTTTTGAGACACATGTAACTAAAAATCCAGAAGCAATTGCATTGGTTTTTGAAGAAGAAAAAATGACCTATGAAGCATTAAATCAGAAATCAAATCAATTAGCACATTATCTCATAAATCAAGGGGTAACCAAAGAAGAGCTAATACCTATCTGTGTAGAACGTTCATTTGAAATGGTTATAGCGGTATTAGGAATATTAAAAGCTGGTGGAGCTTATGTACCATTAGATCCTAACTATCCTCAAGAACGTATCGACTATATATTAAATGATACGGGAGCAAAACGAATTATTACGCAACAAAACTTTGCGAAATTATTTCATAAATCAAAAGTTCAAGAAATACAGATTGATGCTCTCAACGAAGAATTAGAAAGACAAGAAATCGAACCAGTTTCGTTAACCATTACACCAGAGCAATTGATGTATGTTATTTATACATCTGGAACTACAGGAAAACCAAAAGGAGTGTTATGTGAACATCAAAGCATGGTTAATCTAGCGTATAATCAAATTAAAGGATCACAGATAACAAAAGAAGATGTTACCCTACAATTTGCAACTGTAGCTTTTGATGCTTTTGGATTTGAATTGTATCCAACATTAGTTTCGGGTAGTAGTTTGGTATTGGTAAAAGAAGAAACGATCAAGTCAATAGATAAGATCAGTCAAGTACTACAAAAAGAACAAGTAACTATTGCAACCTTACCGCCATCTTACCAATTAGTTTTAAAAGAACAATTGAATCATGTAAAAACAATTATATCGGCAGGAGAAGCATTACAGATACCATTAACTAAAGAACTGCAAGAAAAAGGAATTACTATTATTAATGCCTATGGACCTACAGAAAGTACTATTTGTAGTACTATGACAAGAATGCCATTGCATAATGAAACTACAGCAACAATAGGAAAACCATTAGATAATGTATACGCATATGTTATGAATGAAAACCTTTCGTTGGTAGCTGTAGGAGTCGTAGGAGAACTTTGCGTAGGAGGAATTCAAGTAGCAAGAGGTTATCTGAATCGCCCAGAATTAACTGCCGAAAAATTTGTAGAAAATCCATATAAAAAAGGGGAACGATTATATCGAACAGGAGATTTAGTACGCTGGTTTGATGATGGAACAATAGAATATATAGGACGTAAAGATAACCAAGTAAAACTAAGAGGTTACCGAATAGAATTAGGAGAAATAGAAAATGCTTTAGATCAACTTGAAATTGTTGAACAAGCAGTAGTTGAGGTTAAAGAAGATGCTACAGGAGAAAAAAGATTAGTAGCATATATAAAAACACCTCAGGAAGTTAACCAACAATCATTAGAACAAATTTTACAGGAGCGTTTGCCAGTTTATATGATTCCCCGAATTTATGTTCAAGTAGAGGAATTTAAATTAACGCACAATGGTAAAATTGATCGTAAAGCATTACCGGCACCAGATGGAATAGCTATAAGAACCAACGAATATAAAGCTCCAGAAACAGCAACACAATCAAAGTTAGTAGCACTATGGGAAGAGTTGTTAGCAACTTCTCCTATCGGTATAACAGATAATTTTTTCGAATTAGGTGGACATTCTCTACTAGCAGTACGATTGATATCATCAATTCGAGCTGAATTTGAATTAGAACTAGAAGTCAAATTATTATTCAACTATCCTACGATTGAGACATTAGCGCAATTTTTGGAAGTATTAATCACACAAAATACAATTACAGATACTATAGATTTAGAAGAAGAGGAAGAAGAAACCTTCTTTTTCTAACACACCATAACACAAATCACACATTAAATTAGGCCAACTTATATAATGAAAACTCAACTTATTCTAAATATTGTTCAAGAAGCACAACGTAATAAAATACAATTATTTGCCAAAGGAGGGCGATTAGGAATGAAAAAAAAGAAGACAGATAGTATTCCTGCTGATCTTCTTAAAAAGATAAAAAATAATGAGCAAGGTTTGATTGATTTTTTTGAAAATCAAGTAAATCAAATTCAATCAAAAACTACCAGTAACCCTATACGTAAAGTTACCGATAGACCTGATACTATTGCACCATCATTTGCACAAGAAAGATTATGGTTTATAGATAGATTTCAAGGGAGTCAACAATATCATATTCCTGGAGTATTAAAAATCTCAGGAGCCTTAAATGTTACTGTATTAAAAGATACGGTCAAAAAAATAGTAGATAGACACGAATCGTTGCGTACTATTTTTGAAGAAAGAGAAGGGGCTGTATTTCAAAAAAACGTACCAAGCGATGCTTTTGAGGTTATAGAGGTTAATAGGGATGCTATTGAAGATGTAACGACAAGAATTAAAGAAGAATTAAACGCTCCATTTGATTTAGCTAAAGATTATATGTTACGAGCAACATTAATACATGTTGAAGAAAAAGAGCATATTTTAATTTTAGTAGCACATCATATAGCAGCAGATGGATGGTCTTTACCAATTATGGTAAAAGAATTAGAAATACTTTACAATTCAAATGTTAAAGGAAATACGATAGAACTCCCTCCATTAGCAATACAATACGCAGATTATAGTCTGTGGCAGCGAGAAGAATTAAGAGGAACTGTTTTAGAAAATAAATTAGCATATTGGGAGCAGCAGCTAAAAGGAGTAACACCTTTGGATCTACCAACAGATTTTGTGAGACCTGTTACACAAACCACTACGGGGACGAATTATATTTTTGAAGTTGAGAAAAAGACATTATCAAAATTAAAAGAAATCACACAAACACAAGGAGCTACTTTATTTATGAGTTTGCTTAGTGTTTATAAAACTCTTTTATACAAATACACCGCTAATGAAGATCTTTGTGTAGGTACACCAGTTGCCAATAGAGAACAAAGTGAAGTAGCAAATTTAATTGGTTTTTTCGTCAATACCATTGCATTACGAAGTCAGTTAAATAAAGAAATGAGTTTTGTAGAATTGTTGCAGCAAATCAAAACAACAACTTTAGAAGCTTATAACTATCAAGATGTACCTTTTGAGAAAATTGTAGATAAAATTACAAAAACAAGAGATCAAAGTAGGGCTCCTATTTTCCAAACAATGTTAACCTTCCAAAACAACGAACAAGTTGACGGAATACATTTAGGAGAAAGTAATATCGAAATGATTGAATTCCCATCTATGACAGCAAAATTTGACCTAAGTCTAGATATATCAGATACGATTGATGGATTAACAGTATCAGTAGAGTACAATACAGATTTGTATACAAAAGATACAATTGTTCGTTTTTCAAATCATTTCAAGAATTTACTAACCGCAATAACTGTAGCACCTCACGAATCAATAGGTAAATTATTAATGTTATCTCAAGAAGAAGAAGAAACATTAATAGGGTTTAACCAAACTGCGATAGCATATCCAGAAAACACTTCCATTCTTGAATTATTTGCAGAACAAGTTAGAAATAGGCCAAAGGAAACGGCTATCGTTTTTGAAGATCAAAAATTAAGTTTTGAAGAATTAGATAAAAAAACAAATCAATTAGCACAGTTTTTAAAAGATAAAGGAGTAAAAAAGGAATGTTTGGTACCTATTTGCGTTGAGCGATCCTTTGAAATGATGATAGGAATAGTAGGAATTTTAAAAGCTGGAGGCGCTTATGTTCCTATTGATCCTACATTCCCAGTTAATCGTATTGATTATATACTAGAAGATATTGGAGCAGAGATACTACTAACGCAAGACCGTTTTCATACGTTATTTAAAAAAGATACAATTAAAATAATCTCGTTAGATACTCTAGATATAACGACATATGAGACATCAATTACAATAGATCAAATCACTCCAGAACAACTGGCATATGTTATTTATACTTCTGGGACTACAGGGAAACCAAAAGGAGTTTTATGTGAACACAAAGGATTGTATAACCGTTTGTTATGGATGCGTGATGACTTAAATATCACTACAGAAGATGTTATTTTACAGAAAACCACCTATACTTTTGATGTTTCTGTATGGGAATTGACAATGCCATTAATCGTAGGATGTACATTGGTTTTTGCCAAGCCGGAAGGACATAAAAACCCTATATATTTACAAGAATTAATCGCTAAAGAACAAGGAACTATTATACATTTTGTACCATCAATGTTGTCTGTTTTTCTAGAAGACATTATAGAGACTACATGTGATAGTTTACGCCATATTGTTTGTAGTGGAGAAGCGCTTACATATACCATAGTTAAGAATTGCAGAGAAAAATTACCAGAAGTTAAAATACATAACTTATATGGGCCAACTGAAGCTGCAATTGATGTTACAGCAATTGATATTACAACTAAAGTAATAGATACGAATATCAGTATTGGATCTCCAGTAGCTAACACTCAAATATATATCCTTAACGAGAATTTGCAAAAACAGCCAATTGGAGTTACAGGAGAATTATGCATAGGAGGAATTCAAGTCGCAAGAGGATATCTTAACAGGAAATCATTAACCGAAGAAAAGTTTATAGAAAACCCATTTATTAAAGGAGAGAAAATTTATAAAACAGGAGATTTAGCTTCCTGGAAAACAGATGGTAGTATCGCTTATATAGGACGAAAAGATAATCAAGTTAAAATTCGAGGATACCGAATAGAATTAGGAGAAATTGAAAGTTTAATAGATGAATTACCAGAAATACAACAGTCTGTAGTAACGGTAAACGAAGATGCCCATAACAACAAAAGGTTAATAGCTTATGTAGTAAGCGAAACAACTATAGATACTCAACAAATAGAAGCAATATTATTAGCAAAGCTTCCAGAATACATGGTTCCTAAACATTATATGGTATTAGATACAATGCCATTAAGTGTAAACGGAAAAATTGATAGAAAACAATTACCAGAACTAAATTTAGAAGGAATACAACAGCAAGTATACAGTGCTCCAGAAACTGCTGTAGAAATTGAATTAGCTCAAATATGGAGCGAATTACTTACGATTGAATCGATAGGAATCAATGACAATTTCTTCGAACTAGGAGGACATTCATTACTTGCAGTTCGGTTGATCTCTAGAATTAGAGCAGAATTCAGTATCATTTTAGACGTAAAAGCAATATTCGAGAAACCTACAATAGCACAATTAGCTAAACAAATTGATGTAGCCGAAGTTTCTTTATTACCTGTAATAACAAAAGCAAAACGACCAGAATTAATTCCATTATCTTATACACAAGAAAGATTATGGTTTATAGACAAATTACAAGGGAGTCATCAATATCATATGCCAGCAGTATTAAGCATTAAAGGTGAAATTGATACTGAAATTTTAAAAAGCGCACTTAAAGGAGTTTTATTAAGACATGAAGTTTTACGTACAACCATTAGAGAAATAGATGGAAAAGGATATCAAAAGATATTATCAGGCGAAGACTTTACTGTAACTGAAGTTTCTATAGAAGAAATCGAACGATATACTACATTAGAAAATTATATTGAAGGAGAAATCGCATTAGATTTTGATTTAGCATTGGATTACATGCTTCGAGTTAGGCTTATTAAAATAAGCTCAAAAGAGTATAGATTAGTTTTAGTGATGCATCATATAGCTTCAGATGGATGGTCGATACCAATTTTTGTAAAAGAACTAGAAGCGTTATACCGAGGATTGCTAAACGAAACAATTTCAGGTTTAGATACATTACCAGTTCAATACGCAGATTATAGTATTTGGCAGCGAATACACTTAACAAATCAAACTTTAGAAGAAAAACTTAACTATTGGGAAGATCAATTAAAAGGGAATATACCTTTGTCAATGCCTGTAGATTATGCACATACCTCAACACAAAGTATTGAAGGATTAAGATACGAATTTGAAATTTCGGCAAAAGCTACGGCACAATTAAAAGCAATAAGTAAAGAGCAAAAAAGCACACTCTTTATGACATTGCTAAGTGCTTATAAAATATTACTATTCAAATATACAGGAGAAGCAGATATTACGGTAGGAAGCCCAATAGCGAATAGAGAACAAATAGAGATAGCGCCACTAATCGGCTTTTTTGTTAATACAATTGCATTAAGAAGTCAGTTGGATAACAAACAATCTTTTACAGAAATATTAGCTTCGGTTAGAGAAACTACGTTAGATGCTTATCAACATCAAGAAGTACCTTTTGAAAAAATTGTAGATAGAGTAGAAGAAAAAAGATCAGAAAATAAAACTCCTATATTTCAAACATTATTGACGTTACAAAATAACGAACAAGTTGATGAAATTAAGATAGGAGAAAGTGCAATAGAACTGGTACCGCATACTACGACGACAACTAAATTTGAACTAAGTTTAGATATAGTTGAAAAAGAGAAACAATTAGCTGTAGCAATCGAATACAACACAGCACTCTATAAAGAAGAAACAATACAGCGTTTTGCAAAACATTTTAGCAAATTAATTGATGCTATTTGTGATGATATAGATACACCTATAGCAAAGTTAACGATACTAGATGTTGAAGAGGAAAAGCAAATTGTAGAAAAATTTAATGCAACTACAGGAGAAATATATGATTCTAACGATACAGTATTAGAACTTTTTGAACAACAAGTACAAGAAAACCCAACTACAATAGCGGTACGATATCAAGAAAAAGAAGTTTCCTATCAAGCATTGGATGAAAAGTCAAATCAGCTAGCACATTATATTCTAAAACAAGGAATTCAAGAAAAAGGATTGATCCCAATCTCAATGGATCGATCTGTAGAAATGATGATTGGTATACTAGCAATACTTAAAACTGGAAATGCCTATGTACCTATTGATCCAACATATCCTGAGGAACGTATCAAATTTATTTTAAAGGATTGTAGAGCGACTATCATACTTACCGAAGCAACTAAAATAGAACTGTTTAAAGAATATGAAAATATTCAGAAAATTTATGTTGATAGGCAGAAAGAAAAAATAGCAAAAGAGACAACTCTCTCAGTTAATAAACAATATAATGCAGATGATTTAGCTTATGTGATTTATACTTCAGGAACAACAGGAACTCCTAAAGGAACATTAGTACCACAACGCGGAATAGTGCGATTGAGTAAGATGAATCACCTGCCATTAAATCAGCAAACAACGATATTACAACTGTCTACGATCTCGTTTGATGCCGCTACTTTCGAGATTTGGTGTAGTTTGTTAAATGGAGGAACAGTAGCATTGTATGGAGCAGATACTGTTGATTTACCTACGATTAATAATGAAATTGAAAAACATAAAGTAAATACAATATGGTTAACATCAGCATTGTTTGATCAATGGGCAGAAAGTGATATAGAAAGATTACCCTTAAAATATGTAGTATCTGGAGGTGATGTCTTAACACCAAAAACGATAGAGAAGTTATATAAAAAACTGCCTGATGTTACTGTGATTAATGGATACGGACCAACAGAGAATACTACATTTACATGCTGCTACGAGATTCCTAAAACATTTGACTTCACAAATAAAATTCCGATTGGAACACCGATAACAGGAACCAAAATATATGTTTTGGACGACAATTTATCAATATGTCCTATAGGAGTTGCAGGAGAACTATACACAGCAGGAGATGGAGTTGCATTGGGATATTTAAACCAAAAACAACTAACAGACGAACGATTTATTGAAAATCCATTTCAAGAGAATGAAAAGCTATATAAAACAGGAGATATTGTTCGATGGTCAGATAACGGAACTATAGAATTTATAGGAAGAAAAGATAGCCAGGTAAAAATAAGAGGTTATCGTATTGAATTGAACGGAATCGAAACTGTTTTAAATCAGTTAGAAGAAGTACAACAAGCAATAGTGATAGCAAGAGAAGATGAAATTGGAAACAAATACCTTACAGCATATGTAGTGGTTAAAATAACTATAACTAACACCGTTTTAGAAACAAAACTGAAGCAGGTATTGCCGAGTTATATGATGCCGAAATTTATAATGCAATTAGATGAATTTCCGATTACAAAAAATGGTAAAATAGACAGAAAAGCACTTCCAATACCTAATAAAGCAAGAAATACAGATGAAGCGGTAGTTGTTGCTACTTCAGAAACAGAAAAGAAACTGGTTGCGATTTATAAGCAATTACTAGCAGTAGATACGATAAGTGTAACTGATAATTTTTTCGAGTTAGGAGGAGATTCTATTAAAGCAATTCAATTGGTAAGTAGAGCAAAATCAGTTGGTGTTTTATGTAAAGTAAAAGATATTTTTGTACACCAAACCATACAAGAGTTAGCCTTACACATACGAGAAGACATTGTAATCGAAAAAGAAGAAGGACTTTTGGATGGCAAAGTAGGATTGTTACCTATCCAACAATGGTTTTTTGAACAAGACATACAAGAAATATCACATTACAATCAATCGATATTATTAAAAATTGATAAAGAAATAAATAGTGCTATTCTTACAAAAGCGGTAGAACTTATAAGAGCGCAACACGATGTTTTAGGGTTTCACTACGAAGTAAGCTCTCAAGTTAATCAGCGATATACAGATAAACCAATATTAGTTAAAGAAGAAATCTCTGATGATGAAAATACAATTACATCAATTTGTAAAAAATATCAGAAAGATCTAAATATTTATGAAGGTGAAATTGCTCGATTTGTAAAAATAGAAACACCAGAAAATGAAACTCAAAACAGATTGTTTATAGCAATTCATCATTTAGCTATTGATGGAGTTTCATGGAGAATTTTATTAGAAGATCTATATCGAAATATAGAAGCTATAAAATCAGGAAATCAATATGTTACATCAGAAAAGTTAACTTCTTATAGACAATGGCAAGAAAAACTAGCAGCATACGCTAGATCAACGACATTACAACAAGAAGTTAAGTATTGGCAAAAAATAGCAGACAAATGCCAAGAATTACCTCAAGATACAACTGCATTAGAAGCTTGCATTCAACAAACGACTAATAAGCATACTTTAGTTATTGAAGAAGAGATAACAAAAGCGTTGTTACAAAATGTAAACCATGCATATCATACAGAGATCAATGATATACTGTTAAGTGCATTAACAATGACATTGTCTCGATGGTTAGAGCAGCAATCTGTAGTAATAGGAGTAGAAGGACACGGGAGAGAAGATCTTTTTGATACTATAGACATTAACAAGACAATAGGTTGGTTTACGAGTCTATATCCAGTGCATTTGGAAATTAAAAATAACGAAGATGCAGTAGGAAATATCATAGCAAATACAAAAGATATGCTTCGCATGGTTCCTGCTAAAGGAATTGGGTATGGAATACTTAGATATTTGTCAACAGACGAAATAAAAACGAGTTTAACATCCAATTTTGAAGATATTATTTTTAATTATTTAGGAAGTTTTGATAGTAGTTTACCACAAAACGGAACAATAGCAATCGCAGAAGAAGATAAAGGAAATGATATAGGAGACTATAATAAGGTACCTAATAAGATAGCTATCAATAGTATGATTGCGGGAGGTAAATTGCATGTTACTTGGAGTTATGATAGCTTACGATATAATAAAAGTACTATTGAGCAATTAGCAAAGCAATACAAAAAAGATCTTACAGCAATAATTGATCATTGCAAAACGATTACTACACCACAAAAAACAGTAACTGATTATGGATTACTTCATACTAATAGTACGAATGGAGAGCTAACAGACTTTATTTTAAAAGAAGAACACCCTCAAGTTATTGAAGATTTATATCCTTTAAGTCCATTACAAGAAGGAATGTTATTCCATAGTATGTATGATGACAGTAAGGATGCTTATTTAATTCAATTTGCATGCGATTTTGTTGGAGAATTTGATGAGGTAGCTTTTCAAGAAAGTTGGAAGAAAATTATAGCATCACATACTATTTTAAGAACAAAAATATTTCCTAACGTATTAGGAACAGCATTACAATGTGTATATAAAGATTTAGATTTTAGTGTTGAAAAATTAGATTTCAGTGATTGTAAAGAAGATCAATTAGCATCTAAAATAGCAATATTTCTAGCCGAAGATAAAGAAAGAGGATTCTCTATAGACGAATTCCCTTTAATGAGAGTTACTTTAATCAAGATAAGCGAAGACAGAATCAAAATGGTATTGAGTAATCATCATATCCTTTGGGATGGTTGGTCTTTATCAAGATTGATGAGTTCGTTTATGCAAAATTATGAAGCATATACTCAAAAAATAAACCTTCCAGAATTCCCTGTTGACACTTATGGAGATCAAGTACGACTGATTCAAAATAAAGGAATATCAGAAGGAACTGCATACTGGAAAAAATACTTACAAGCACTAGAAAATCCAAGTTACCTTCCTTATATAAAAGATGCTTCTCGTAGAAATACAGTAATGGGCAATAGTACGCATGTAGTAACTATTGATACCAATCTTACTACAGAGTTATTAGGTTATGCAAAACAAAACCACGTAACCGTTAATACACTGGTACAAGGAGCGTGGGCATACTTATTATCAAGATATACAAATCAAAACGAAGTAGCCTTTGGAGCAACAGTATCTGGAAGAGATAGTAGTATTGAAGGAATTGAAAACAGAATAGGATTGTATATCAATACAATTCCAGTATGTACACAAATAGATGCTAATTCCTCAGTAGTAACTTGGCTACAAGAACTACAGCAAGGACATACTATTGGTAGAGAAGAATATAATTATGTGCCTCTAGGTAAAATTCAAACGGTATCAGGAATTAAAGAAGCATTATTCGATACTTTGTTAGTCTTTGAAAATTACCCAGTAGATGAGAATTCTTTGCAAAGTGATAAAGGACTTCAAGTAGAGAATGTTTATAATCACGAACAGACAAATTATGTATTAGCAATATCATTTTCTTTAGTAGATACAACGTTATCTATGAAATTCATGTATCATGATGAGGTGATTGATAAAAAGGATGTTATAACCATAGAAAAACATCTAAAAACAGTATTGGAAAGCTTCGTGAAAAAAGAAGCAACAATTGAAACATTAAAGTATATTACATCTCAAGAACAAAATCAGATACTCACAAGTTTCAATGATACTCAATATGAGTTATCAAAAGGAAAAACAGTATTAGATATTTTTCAAAAGCAACTTGACAAAACGCCAGATGCAATAGCCGTTGTAGTAGAGAATAATGAAATCACTTATAAAGAGTTAGATAATAAATCCAATCAATTAGCCCATTACATAACAAATCAAGGAGTTACGCAAAATGAGTTGATTCCTATTTGTGTAGAGCGTTCTGTAGAAATGATTGTAGGGATTTTGGCAATACTTAAAGTAGGCGCTACATATGTACCTATAGATCCTAATTACCCACAAGAACGAATTGATTTTATACTAGAAGATACAGAGGCAATACGTATTATTGGTCAAAAAAATACAGCCGATTTATTTAAGAACAATAATGATAAACAACTAATTCTGTTAGACACTATAGCAGAAAAATTGGATGAAGAAAATACTAGTTTCGAGCATCAAAATATATCCGATGATCAGTTAGCATATATCATTTATACATCAGGGACAACAGGAACACCTAAAGGAGTAATGATTGAGCACAAATCATTGCATGCACTTTTGGTTACCATGAATAATAAGTACCCAATTACAGCAAAAGATCGATTGTTATTAAAAACGACTTTTAGTTTTGATGTTTCAGTATACGAAATTTTTGGGTGGATGTATCAAGGAGGAAGTTTAGGAATACTACCAATTGGATACGAAGCAGATTTACCAGCATTGATACAAACAATTCAAGATCAAAAAATAACACATTTCAATCTAGTTCCATCATTATTTTCTGTTCTAGTAGCAGCATTACCAAGTCTTGGAATAGAAAAAATGAGTGGATTAAAACATATAATGTTAGCAGGAGAAAAGTTACCATTAGAATTGATTTTGAATTACCGAAAGTTAGGTTTAGAAGCGACTCTCGAAAATATTTACGGACCCACAGAAGCAACAATCTATACAAGTTATTATGATACGACAGAAGTAACATCGGATATCATTAATGTGCCTATAGGAAAACCTTTAGACAATATTAACCTGTATGTCTTGAATGAAACATTGCAACCACAAGCCATAGGTGTTAAAGGAGAATTATGCATTAGTGGAATTCAAGTAGCTAAAGGATATTGGAAACGACCAGAACTAACCGCAAAACATTTTGTAGACAATCCATTTGTATCAGGGGAAAGACTGTACAAAACAGGAGATTTAGTACAATGGTTACCTGATGGAACTATAGAATATATAGGAAGAAAAGATACGCAAGTAAAAATTAGAGGATATCGTATAGAATTAGGAGAAATTGAAACAAAATTAGAGCGATTAGAAGCAGTACAACAATCATTAGTTACGGTTCACGAAGATGTAACAGGAGAGCAACGACTGCTAGCATATCTAACTACTAATAAAGCGATTGAATCTAAAGAAATAGAAGAGCAATTGAGATGGAGTTTGCCAGAATATATGGTACCAAAACTTTATAGCATACTAGACGAGTTTCCATTAACTCCTAATGGTAAAATAGATAGGAAGTTATTACCTAAACCATCTACTGAAGCAATTCAACAGCAAGAATACAGTGCACCAGAGACCGAAGTTGAAAAAGAAATGGTTGCTATTTGGGAAGAGTTATTAGCCATTTCTCCTATAGGTGTCAAAGATAACTTTTTTGATATTGGAGGACATTCATTATTAGCAGTACGATTGATTCCGATACTTCAAGAAAAGTTTGCTATTGAAATTAATATCAAAGAAATATTTGAATATCCTACAATCTCTAGTTTCTCAAAATATATAGAATTGAATAAAGAAGAAGCTATAGATCAAGAGCAAATAGATGAAGAATATGATGTGTTTAGTTTATAAAAAATAGCGAGATGGAGCACACAAAAATAGAAATATTAGAGATACTATATCAAGCCAAACAAAAAGGGATCACGCTTTTTTTAGAAGGAGAAGAATTAAAATTCAGAATAAAAAAGGGATTTACACTAGATAAAAGTTTTATTCCCATATTAAAGAAAAATAAAGAAGCTTTATTACAGTATTTAAAAGAAGAAGCATTAAAAAATAAAGTAGCAGCAATACCTTCAATCGAGAAACAAACTAGAGAAGAGGAAGAAGTTTATAGCTTGTCTTATGCTCAAGAACGATTATGGTTTATAGATCAATTGCATGGGAGTTTGGAGTACCATGTAAGCGGAGTTTTACGATTGCATGGAGTACTTGATTTAGCTGTATTAGAAGCGTCATTACAAAAAATTGTGGCACGTCATGAAAGTTTACGAACTATTTTTAAAGAGATAGATGGCGTACCATACCAAACTTTAAAAACAGCAACTGATTTTGGGATTGCTGTAGCATCATTAGGAAATAAAGATGAGCAATCGGCTATTGAGAGTGTATTATCAATTCCTTTTGATTTAGCAAAAGACTATATGCTTCGCGTACAAGTGTTAGAAGTAAGTGAAGCAGAACATTTGTTGGTATTGGTATTGCATCATATAGCATCCGATGGTTGGTCTATACCAATTTTGGTACAAGAATTAGAAGCAAATTATAGTGCTTTGATCAATGA
>CANMKX010000040.1 GCA_947498595.1 uncultured Aquimarina sp. | reverse complement strand
CTAATTTTTATCTGAGCTCCATGATTAAAAGTTCCTGTTCTAAAGGCTAACGTTGCTTCATCTTCTATCTCTTCAAAGTTTTACTGAAGATTTTACTATATACTTATTTAGGTAATCTATATTCCTCATGAAAAATAGAACATGTTCTATCTGAGAATATTCATTTCATGCGACTTTCAGGTTGTCTTACTTAAAAAAAGAGCATAAAAAATCGCCTAAAAATTCACTTTCTAGACGGCCTCTTCTTTTTTATTCTATAAAAGAGATATGATAATCTCATCTCTAACTCTTACTAACATCACAAGTCATCTACAATTTCTTAATATTATAAACTCTGAATTTTATAACATTTTCAATACCCTCAATGATCTAACTTTTTTAAACTTTCTATATTATTCTTTTCACATATAAAAAAAGGTTGATAAAACTAATTTCATCAACCTTTTTTTATTTATTTAGATTCTTTTAATTACTAACTAAACGTTTTGAATTCTCCCAATTAGTAACTCCAGTAATTCTATTAGATGTATAATCAACCTCTGTTAAATTTTTATCATTCCAAAAAAACCATTTACCAGATTTCTCTCCGTTCACATATTGTCCCATGGCAATTTTTTCACCATTTTCATTATAAGATATCCACTCTCCATGCAATTTTCCTTCTACGTCATAATATCCTGCTTGTCTAACAGTACCATTATCGTGAAAAAAAGTTCCTTTTATTTTTTCTCCTTCTTTCTCAAAAGTAGGTTTATCGTTTTGCGCCATTAAAACTACTGAACAAAACATCATCGCCATCATTACTACATTTTTCATATATCTTAGGTTTATTTGGGTTCTTAAAATCAATACTTTAACAAAGTTAACATTAATTTTACTTTAAAACAATAATCTAGTAACATTAAATTAACATTGAAACCGTAATTATCTAACAAACAAACCATAATATCAAAAAAAAGCATCACAGAAGTGATGCTTTTTAGTCAAATTGATTAAATTTTATTAATTTTCCTCTGCTAATGGTACCGGAAATACATTAAAAACTTGATCACCTGCTCTATCAATAGGCAAGGTATTAGATAAATCATATCTTCTTAAATCAAACATCCTATGATTTTCTGCCCATAAAGAATATCTACGTTGATTTAATAATTCTGTAGTCAATTCATCTACTGTTTGATTTCCAGAATAATTAGGTAAGCTTGCAGCATTTCTAATTACATTTAATGCATTCTCTGCATCTTGTAAGTTTCCAGCTAGAATACTAGCTTCTGCATAAATCAAAATTAACTCTTCATTTCTTACAATATCAATAGGAGTTACATTAGAGGCATATAGCCTTGTCTCATTAGTCCCATTAAGATCATCTTGAGAACTTGGAGTTGGTCTTACTGCAGTTTTACTTGTTACTCGTGTATCTCCAACTTCAGCATCATTAATCCAACTATTATGTACTATGATCTGATCTCCATTATTAGGTTCTGATGCTGATATAGATGGGATCCTAAATACTGGATTAGATTGATCTCCACCACCTAAACCAAAAACGTGTTTAGGTCCTACAGTTAACCCTACAGTTAACCCAAAGAATGAATCTGTTAAAGCTGTTAAAGCTGCAGTTCCATTTCCTTCATATACAGCAGCAATCGCTGCAATAGATCTATTAAATTCAATAAACGTAGACGGTGTATCAAAATTAGAAAAACCACTACTTAATGGAAATTCAAAAGCTGCACCTGCGTTATTTAAATTTACATTTGCTTCATCTAGCATTGTTCTAACTCTTGCTAATGTTTCATTTATATTCAAAATTGGTCCCAAATTATTAGCATCTGCTACATCAACTCTTGCTACTCCGTATGATTTAAGTATTTGAATTAACTCATATCCTATCATCGTTTTTGCATATCCTAAATATCCTGATAATTCTTCTTCATTTATCGCCGAAGTATTATTAGCCGCTTCTATTAATAGGTTTGCATTTTTTATCGCTCTATAACTCCCATTCCATTGAGATGTACTATAAAACGAATTATTATCCAGTGCTATTCCATTTTTACCTAACAAATCTCCTGTATTTCTTGGATCTGCATCAAAAAGGTACAGTTCTCTTGCCATAGTTCCGCTTGCTGTAACTTCAACTCCTAACCCATTTCTTAATGTTGATTCTACACCAATAGCTAATTCATTTAATTGAGCTTTAGAAGCATTTGTTAACACTCCTCCTACACTAGGTCCATTAGGATCCACTACTTCATCTATTGAACATGAGGTTATCATCATTGCAGAAAACACTCCCATCAAGGTATATCTCAATGTTTTATTAATTATATTTTTCATCTTTGTTTTCTTAAAAATTAACATTTAGGTGGAAATAAAATTGTTTAGAACTTGGAAAAGGCGCTACTTCTATTCCACTAGATAATCCAGCTCCTCCATTAACAGAAACTTCAGGATCATAACTGCTATAGTCTGTTATCGTAAATAAATTTCTAGCTGAAACTCCTAGTTTCACATTTTCGACAACATTGCCAAACCATGATTTAACATTTGCTCTTTTCAATCTGTAATATAAAGCCATTTCTCTTAATCGAACATATCCTGCAGGTTCTACAAAACGCACTGCATTAGCAGGAGAAGCCAATCGATCTTGTCCTTCGGTTGTTTCTAAATCTGGACTTGTTTGTCCTAAATCTGTTAAAAATCTAGATAAGTTTAAATTTTCTCCTCCTTCTTTCCATTGTAACAAGAAAGAAAAATCAAATTGCTTTAAAATTGTAAATTGATTATTAAATGCCATTTGAAAGTCTGGTTCTACATTTCCTACTTGAACTAATTCTCCATCAATATTTCCTACTAATTGTGTTACTGGTTGTCCTTCTTCTATATAAAAAGTTCCTAAACCAGTACCAAAACCTGCTCCAGGTTGAGCAAATGCAGGAACATCTAATCTCGTTACTTCTGATCTATTCAAATAAAACTGAACAGCCGTATTCCATTTAAAGTTATCAATATCAAATAAGTCAGCTCTAACAGCTAATTCGACCCCTTGATTTCTTAAGTCAGCTAAATTGGTTGTTTCTGTAGTAAATCCTGAAGAACCTGGTAATGATCTCGATAATATTAAGTCTCTTACATTTTTATTATAATATGTAGCTTCTAATGTAATATTATTAAGTATACCTAAATCTAATCCTATTTCAAATTCCGTTGCAGTTTCTGGCTCTACATCAGGGTTTCCATTCAATCCAGCTATAGAACTCCCCCCATTTCCTCCTATGTTTGAAGCTCCTAAACTTGTAAATGTTGCTCCAAAAGCAGCTGGGTTACCAGTTTCTCCATAAGCTGTTCTAAACTTCAATTGATTAATTGCTTCAAGCTTCCAAAAATTGAATTTAGTGAAATTAACAGCTAACGAAGCCTTAGGGAAACCATATAATTTATTAGGATCTCCATTTCTTGATGATTTGTCTAATCGGTATCCTAAAGTAGCTATAAATCTATCTTTGTAATTACCTTCAACTTGTGCAAAATATCCAGAATCTTCTTCTGATGATATAAACTGGTCTATCACTTGATTAACAGACTGATCTACATTTGTTTGACCTGCTGATAAATTAGACCCTCTGCTATTAACTAAATTAGATTCTTGATCTAAGTATGTAAATCCTAATTGACTTGTTAGTCCCAAATCTCCTCCTAAAGCATCATGATCCCAGACTAATATCGCTTGACTATTAAACTGCGTGAAATTATTTTTCCCTTGAGCAATAAACCCTTCTTGTCCCCCTATTTGTGCTTGGTGAGTTTCTGGAACATATACATAAGTTTCATTTGCTAAATAATCTATTCCTCCATTAATTACAAATCTCAATCTATTGGCATCATTAGTAAATAACTTTGTATTTAATTTAAACCCTTGAATAATTCTATTATTTGAATCATCATTCTTAGCTTGATCTCTTACAAAAATTGGATTTCCTGGATAATTAGGGTTATTTGGATAGTTTCCATTAGCATCTGGGTATAAGTTAACCCAAGGACGAGTAAAAGCTAACGTATATCCATAACTTAATCCTCCTTCATTTTCATTACCTGTAAAACTTCTACTAGAATTACTTCTTACATAATTAGTAGTAGATGTAAAATCAAATATATCAGAAATTCTATGATCTATATTAGCTCTTAATGATAATCTATCAAATCCAGTATTTTCGATAATACCTTCTTCATCTCTATATGATCCTCCTACATAAAATCTCGTTCTCTCATTTCCTCCCGTAGCACTTAACCTAGTATCAGTTATAAATCCTTTATTTCCATATATTTCATCCTCATAATCATATAATTGGCCATTAGCTGCAATCGTAGCTTCATATTGAGCTCTCTCAGCTGCACCAAAAGTATTCTCAACAGATTCTGCTGTCCATGGTCTTAATCCTAATTTATTTTGAATTGTATTAAAACCTACATCTTGAGAAAATGAAATCTTAGTTTTCCCACCTTTACCTCTTTTAGTCGTGATAATTACTACCCCTGCGTTTCCTCTTTGTCCATATATTGCTGCAGCTGATGAACCTTTCAATATTTCTATATTTTCAATATCATTAGGATCCAAATCAGCTAATCTATTTGGCGAATTTTCTTCATTCCCACGATTTCCTCCTGAAGCGAATCGCAATCCTGAAGGAATTTCGACATTATTAACATATACTCCATCAACTATAATCAAAGGTTGGTTATTTCCATTAATAGATGAGATACCACGTAATCTCAATGCAAATCCTCCTCCAGGCGCTCCTGAAGAAGACGTTATATTCACTCCTGTAACTTTACCATATAAAGCTCCATCTACAGTAGTTTGACCAGTATTACCTACTAATTCTTCTGATGTTACTGTAGAAATAGCATTTGCAAGATTACTTCTCTTTACAGAAGATGCTAACCCTGTAACAACTACTTCTTCTAAAGCTGCTGCTGATTCTTGCATTGTAATTGTAACAGACTTACTTTCATTAACATTCAATTCTTGCGTTTCAAACCCCAAAGAGGAAAACACGAATATTGTTGGTAAACTCTTAGCATCTAAAGAAAAATTACCATCGATATCACTCGTTGTTCCATTGGAAGTTCCTTTTTCAACGATATTTACAAATGGTACTGTTTCCCCTGTAGTACCATTAACTATTTTTCCTGTAATTGTATTTTGCGCGAACAAAATGACAGGAAAAAAAATTAATAATAGCAATATTAAATTGCTACGACCCGTTTGTTTTTTCATAATGATTTGTTTAAATATTTTCATAAATCTATTAAAGATTATCAGAAATATATGTTAATAGATAAGTAATTATCACTCATCAAATCATTTTGTTGATAAATTAATTAAAAAACACTCTTTTTTTTACGGTTTAACCGTATTTATATCATTTATAGCATATTAACTAATTTAAGATTACAAATATTTTTAATCTTAATCTTCTTATTTTTGCAACTTCAAAATATTTCAAATATTATGTACAGATCGCATACTTGTGGCGAATTAAACGCTACACATATAAATACTACAGTTACCCTTTCTGGTTGGGTTCAAAAATCTCGTGATAAAGGTTTTATGATTTGGGTCGATTTAAGAGATCGATACGGAATCACACAACTTATATTTGATGAAGAAAGAACACCAAAAGATGTAGTTGAAAAAGCGAAGTCATTAGGTCGTGAATTTGTAATACAAATAAAAGGAACGGTCATTGAGCGAGAATCTAAGAATTCTAATATGTCTACAGGAGATATTGAAATTCTTGTAGATGAATTAACCGTTCTTAATGAAGCTTTGATACCTCCTTTTACAATTGAAGATTCGACTGATGGAGGTGAGGATATCAGAATGAAATACCGCTATTTAGATATTCGTCGTAATCCGGTAAAAAACAACTTGATGTTTCGCCATCAAGTAGGAATGCAGGTTCGAAACTTTTTATCTAATGAAGGTTTTATTGAAGTAGAGACTCCATATTTAATTAAATCTACTCCTGAAGGAGCTAGAGATTTTGTAGTACCTTCTAGAATGAACCAAGGGCAATTTTATGCACTTCCTCAATCTCCACAAACTTTTAAGCAATTGCTTATGGTTGGTGGTATGGATAAATACTTTCAAATAGTAAAATGTTTTAGAGATGAAGATCTTCGTGCAGATAGACAACCTGAGTTTACACAAATAGATTGTGAAATGGCTTTTGTTGACCAAGAAGATATTCTTTCTATTTTTGAAGGAATGACTCGTCATCTTTTAAAAGAAATTAAAAATGTTTCTGTAGATGCATTCCCAAGAATGACATATGACACGGCAATGCGTACTTATGGTAATGACAAACCAGATATCCGTTTTGGAATGGAGTTTGGAGAATTAAACGAAGTCGCTCAACATAAAGATTTTAAAGTTTTTAATGATGCTGAACTTGTTGTAGGGATTGCTGTTCCTGGAGCTGCATCCTATACAAGAAAAGAAATTGATAAGCTTATTGAATGGATAAAGCGTCCACAAGTTGGAGCTTTAGGAATGGTTTATGTCAAATGCAATGAAGATGGTTCTTACAAATCTTCTGTTGATAAATTTTATGATCAAGATGATTTAACAAAATGGGCAGAAACTACAGGGGCTAAACCAGGAGATTTAATTTGTATTCTTTCTGGCAATACAAATAAAGTACGTGCACAATTGAGTGCATTACGTATGGAAATGGCAGAACGCTTAGGTTTACGTAATCCTGAAGTTTTCGCACCTTTATGGGTTGTTGATTTCCCACTATTAGAATGGGACGAAGATACTGAACGCTACCATGCAATGCACCATCCATTTACATCTCCAAAACCAGAAGATATTGCTTTACTAAAAACTGATCCTAGTAAAGTAAGAGCTAATGCATATGATTTAGTACTTAATGGTAATGAAATTGGAGGGGGATCTATTCGTATACATGACAAAAATACGCAAGCTTTAATGTTTGATTATTTAGGTTTCACTCCAGAAGAGGCAAAAGCTCAATTTGGATTCCTTATGGATGCTTTCCAATACGGAGCTCCACCACATGGAGGACTTGCTTTTGGTTTTGATAGATTAGTATCAATTCTAGGAGGCCAAGAAACTATTCGAGATTTTATTGCTTTTCCAAAAAATAATAGTGGTCGAGATGTTATGATCGATGCTCCTTCTAACATAGATAAAGATCAATTAGACGAACTAAGTCTTCAATTATCGAATTAAGAATAAAATATCAATTTATAGAGAGTCGTATTTAAAGTGTATGATTCTCTATAAATTATAACAAATAGTTTTTCTTCTTTGCAAAATCATATTTACATGAAATATATTATTCGCATTTTGTTTTTTGCCTTATTAATCTCTGGCTGTGTAGGTTTTTATTATAAATCTATAAATCCCACTGTAGGTGATCGTATTATAGGAATCACAATATTAGCAACGTCTTTTATATTAATGCCACTTTTTATCTATCATCGTTGGAAAAATAAAAACATGAAAGATTATTTATTAACTCAAGAAAATTTAAACAAAATGAGGGATTTTAATAATAGTAAGAAAAAAGATTCTATTTAATTATTCAAAATTATTTACAATTATTTAACAACCCTTAACATTTTAACACTTACATTTGTAATATTAAATTATAATATTACAATGGAAGGAACAGTAAAATTTTTTAATGAGTCTAAAGGATTTGGATTCATAGTGAATGATCAAACAGGAAGAGATATCTTTGTTCATGCAAGTGGTTTAAACGGTGAAGTTTTGGCCAAAGGAGATAAAGTAGAATATCAAGAAGAAGAAGGTAGAAAAGGAGTTATTGCAGCTCAAGTTCGAGTTCTTTAATTATATATATATTCAAAATATTTCAAGAAAAGTGTTGTAATGAATTACAACACTTTTTTTATAATTTTCATTTTCTTTTTCCCTTAAAAAAATCTTTTAGAAGAGTACTACATTCTTCTTCCATTACTCCTCCAATCATATTTGTTTTAGGGTGTAATTTTGTTCCCATTTCTATGCATCCTCGCTGATAATCTCTTGCTCCGTAAACAATTTTACTAATCTGACTCCAAAACAATGCTCCTGCACACATTTGACAAGGTTCAATTGTTACATACAAAGTACAATCTTTCAAATATTTTCCTCCTAAAAAATTTGCTGCTGCTGTAATTGCTTGCATTTCTGCATGTGCTGTTACATCGTTTAGCATTTCTGTTAAATTATGTGATCTAGCGATTATTCTATCAGCAACAACAATAACAGCTCCTATTGGTATTTCTCCTTTATCATATGCTATTTCTGCTTCTTGATATGCTTTTTGCATATAATAAGTATCATCTAATGGTTCTAACATTATGTTCTTTTTATACATTCGAAATCGTCAAAGACAAAAATACGATTTCAAAGTAGTATTTTTGTAATGGATTGATTCATTTTCAACTGAATTAAATTCATTATAATTTCAACAATTAGATTTTTTTTCATGAAAGACTCGATACTTTCTAGCATATATTCTCCTAGTGATTTACGAAAACATTCTATTGAGAAACTTCCTGTTTTGGCTCAAGAATTAAGAGATTTCATTATCAATATCGTAGCAACTAAAGAAGGTCATTTAGGTGCTAGTTTAGGTGTTATCGAGCTTACAATAGCTTTGCATTATGTATTCAATACTCCCGACGATCTTATTGTATGGGATGTAGGTCATCAAGCATACCCTCATAAAATCCTTACAGAGCGAAAAGAAGTTTTTCATACAAATCGACAATTAGGAGGTATTAGTGGTTTCCCTAAAAGAAATGAAAGTATTTACGATACTTTTGGAGTTGGACATTCTTCTACTTCTATTTCTGCTGCTTTAGGTATGGCCATCTCATCCCAATTAAAGAAAGAATTTAATCGTCAGCATATTGCTGTTATTGGTGATGCTTCAATCGCAAGTGGTATGGCATTTGAAGGTCTTAATCATGCTGGGATTTCTAACACAAATATGCTCATCATTCTTAATGATAATGCCATAGGAATTGATCCTAGTGTAGGTGCATTAAAAGAATATTTAACCAAAGCTAAGATCGGTGTAAAATCAAATACCAATACTATTATTGAAGCATTAAACTTTGACTATATTGGTCCAGTAGATGGTCATGATATAAAAACTTTAATTGATTCATTAGAAAAATTAAAAAATATTAAAGGTCCCAAATTATTACATGTTATTACAACAAAGGGGAAAGGTTTAAAAAAGGCTGAAGAGGATCAGGTCAAATATCATGCTCCAGGGAAGTTTGATAAAAATACAGGAGAATTACTACCTAATTCCAAAACTCCTTTACCTCCTAAATTCCAAGATGTATTTGGGCATACAATGGTAGAGCTTGCAAAAAGCAATGAAAAAATAATAGGTATTACCCCAGCAATGCCTACTGGTAGTTCATTAAAATACATGATGGATATTTTTCCTGAACGTGCTTTTGATGTTGGTATTGCAGAACAGCATGCTGTTACTCTCGCTGCAGGTATGGCTACTCAAGGAATGATCCCTTTCTGTACTATTTATTCAACTTTTTTACAGCGTGCTTATGATCAAATAATACATGATGTTGCTTTACAGAATCTTCCTGTTGTTTTTTGTATAGATCGCGCTGGTCTTGTAGGAGCTGATGGTGCTACACATCATGGAGTTTTTGATATTTCTTATCTAAAATGTATTCCCAATTTAATAATTGTAGCTCCTATAAACGAAATAGAATTAAGAAATTTATTATATACTGCTTCTTTAGGATTAGCTCATCCAATTGCAATTAGATATCCTAGAGGTCGAGGTACTATTTTAGATTGGAAACAGCCTTTTTCAAAGGTTTCTTTATCATCTGGCTCATTACTTAAAAAAGGGAATAAAATAGCTATATTATCTACTGGGACAATTGCTCATAATGTTACCAAAGCTATTCGTGAACTTCAAAATCCTAATGAAGTAGCTCACTATCAATTTTCTATTATAAAACCTTTAGATTATTCTTTATTGACTGATATTTTTGAAGAATTCACTAAGATCATTACTATAGAAGATGGAGCTATTGTTGGGGGGTTTGGTCATAGTATCATTGAATTTGCTAATCAACAAAATTTCAAAAACACCTTTATACAAAATTTAGGAATTCCAGATACTTTCATTCATCATGGAACTACAGAAGAATTACATGATATTTGTGGCATTTCTCCTGTAGCTATCCGTAAGGTTTTAAGAAAGTTACTGTAACACCATATTATACTCTAACTCCTTTTATTTTCTGAAATTTTGTTAATGCATTTCCATCTGTAAGACTTGCTACGTATTTACATATACTGATCAATCTTATATAAATATTAGTATTCTTATAATCAAAATGTTCTCCTTCTGCTTTTAATATCAACTTATCATAATTTGATAAATTCCCTGTATTATAGTTATCCGCTGCACTACAATATTTTTCTAATAATGTAGAAAGAATTTCATATCCTGCTATTTCTTTTTCTATTACTTCTTTACTCTGATAAATTTCTGATACACATAATTTTAATATATCATTAATTTGTGCTTCGTATCGACTTTTTTCAATCAAAGCAACATCAAAAGTACCTGATAATATTTTGTCTTCATTCTCTACAAAGATGGTTGCTGCTTCTTGAATTAGTGTATTTATAGCTAAAGCTCTTAAGTAACTTAATCGATCTGCTCTTGTGGATAAACTATGGTATTTTGAAGTATTAATAGATTCTTTAACTAAATTGATCAAATATTCTAAAGCATATTCTTCTTGGATCAATCCTAAATTTATTCCATCTTCAAAATCTATAATCGTATAGCAAATATCATCTGCTGCTTCTACAAGAAGTGATAATGGATGTCTACTAAATGTTTCTTCTCCATTTATTATTTGAGGAATCAGCCCTACTTCTGATGCTATATCTTTAAAAGAGTTTTTTTCACTTTGAAAATACCCAAACTTTTTATGTGCTACATGAGTTGTTGGTTTTTTGGGTAAAGATTCTTTTGGATACTTTGTAAAGGCTCCTAATGTTCCATAAGAAAGTCGTAATCCACCTTCTATTCCTTTTCTAGACTCTGTTAAAATCTTAAATCCGTTAGCATTTCCTTCAAAATCGATTAAATCTTGATATTCTTTAGGTGCTAAATATTCTTTGTATGCTACTCCTTTACCTGTCTTGAAATATTCTCCTATTGCTTTTTCTCCAGAATGTCCATATGGTGGGTTTCCTATATCATGTGCTAATGCTGCTGCTGCTACAATAGCTCCAAAATCATTAAAATGGTATCCGTGAACTGTAGCTAAATCAGGATGTTTTTCTATTATTTTTTTTCCTACTACTCTTCCTAAAGAACGTCCTACAACAGACACCTCTAAACTATGTGTTAACCTTGTGTGTACAAAACTTGTTTTTGATAAAGGTATAACTTGCGTTTTATCTTGCAAGCTTCTGAATGCAGAAGAGAAAATTACTCGATCATAATCTACTTCAAATCCTAAACGAGTTTCATCTTGTTCTATACGTAATCGCTTATTCGTATCTCCATATCGTTTTAATGATAGGAGTCTTTCCCAGTTCATCATATACAGTATGCTGTTGTTTCTTTTATTTTGCTCCAAAAATAACGAAAAAGAGAAGCTTACTCACGTAGCTTCTCTTTTTATTATTCTGTTTATTTTATTTTTTATGATCCACACATTAAACAATCGTCTCCTTCAGCATCTTTTGATTGTTGAATTATTGCTTTTAATTCTTCTGGAGATAATGCTGAATCGTCAACTGAAACCATTTTTGGTTTATTTATAGGGTTTACAGTTGCTTGTTTTTCTATTTTTTTAGCTGCTGATGCTGCTACTTCGTTTGTTGTTTCTTTTTTATCATTACTCAATGTAAATTTAATCGCATCTACAGCCGACTTTGTTCTTAAGTAATACATTCCTGTTTTCAAGCCGCTTTTCCATGCATAGAAGTGCATTGACGTTAATTTTGCCATTGTTGCTCCTTCCATAAATAAATTTAACGACTGAGATTGATCTATAAAATATCCTCTTTGTCTAGACATATCTATTATATCTTTCATACTCATCTCCCATACTGTTTTATATAGATCTTTCAAGTCTTGAGGAATACTATCAATATCTTGTATAGATCCATTAGCTCTCATTATCGCATCTTTAAGCTCATCACTCCAAAGATTCAATTCTACTAGATCTTCTAATAAATGTTTATTTACAACGATAAATTCTCCAGAAAGAACTCTTCTCGTATAAATATTACTTGTATAAGGCTCAAAAGCTTCATTGTTTCCTAATATTTGAGATGTTGATGCAGTTGGCATTGGCGCTACTAATAATGAATTTCTCACTCCGTTAGTTAACACTTGTTCTCGTAGTGTTTTCCAATCCCAACGTCCGCTTAATTCTCCATCTTTAATCCCCCATAAATTATATTGGAATTCTCCTTTTGAAATCGGAGATCCTTTATAAGATTGATAAGGCCCATCAACTGTTGCTTCTTCCATAGAAGCTGTTACAGCAGCAAAATATAAAGTTTCAAAAATTTCTTGATTTAATTTTTTTGCTTCATCACTTGTAAACGGCAATCTCAATTTGATGAATGTATCAGCAAGTCCTTGTACTCCTAATCCAATTGGCCTATGTCTTACATTCGAGTTCTCTGCTTCTTTAACTGGATAATAATTACGATCAATTACTTTATTTAAATTCTTCGTTACTCGTTTTGTTATCCTATACAATTCTTGGTGATCAAAACTTCCATTTTTCACAAACATTGGCAATGCTATAGAAGCTAGGTTACAAACTGCAACCTCATCAGGGCTTGTATATTCAATAATTTCTGTACATAAATTTGAAGAACGAATAGTTCCTAAATTTTGTTGGTTAGACTTCCTATTTGCTGCATCTTTATACAACATATAAGGTGTACCTGTTTCAATTTGAGATTCTAATATTTTTTCCCATAATTCTCTTGCTTTGATCGTTCTCCTACCTTTTCCTTCTGCTTCAAAACGCAAATACATTTCTTCAAACTCTTCGCTATGAACGTCAAACATCCCTGGGCATTCATCTGGACACATTAAAGTCCATGTAGCATCTTGCTCTACACGTTTCATGAATAAATCTGGTATCCACATAGCATAAAACAAATCTCTTGCTCTCATTTCTTCTTTTCCGTGATTCTTTTTAAGATCTAAAAAATCAAAAATATCTGCATGCCACGGTTCTATGTATATTGCAAACGATCCCTTTCTTTTTCCTCCACCTTGATCTACATAACGAGCAGTATCGTTAAAAACTCTTAACATAGGAACAATTCCGTTTGAAGTTCCATTAGTTCCTGCGATATAGGATCCTGTTGCTCTTATATTATGTATTGATAATCCTATTCCTCCAGCCGATTGCGAAATTTTTGCCGTTTGTTTTAACGTATCGTATATTCCTTCAATACTATCATCTTTGGTAGTTAACAAAAAGCATGATGACATTTGAGGTTTTGGTGTACCCGAATTGAATAAGGTTGGTGTTGCGTGTGTAAAATATTTTTTAGACATCAACTCATATGTTTCTATCGCTGCATCTAAATCATTTAAATGAATTCCTATAGAAACTCGCATTAGCATATGTTGTGGACGTTCGGCTATTTTACCGTTTATTTTTAATAAATAAGAACGTTCTAAAGTTTTAAACCCAAAATAATCGTATCCAAAATCTCGGTTATAGATGATCGTTGAATCTAAACGTTCTTTATTAGCCATAATTACATCATACACGTCATCTGCTATTAAAGGAGCTGCATTATTTGTACGTGGATTTACATATCCATACAAATCCTTAACTACTTCAGAGAAAGTCTTTTTTGTATTTTTATGTAAGTTAGACACTGATATACGCGCTGCTAGTTTTGCATAATCAGGATGTGCGATAGTCATTGTAGCTGCTATTTCTGCTGCCAAATTATCCAACTCACTTGTTGACACTCCATCATACAATCCTTCTATCACTCTCATAGCAACCTTAACAGGGTCTACAAGTTCATTTAATCCGTAACACAATTTCCTTACCCTAGAGGTAATTTTGTCAAACATAATTGGTTCTTTATGACCATCTCTTTTAACTACATACATACGCTATCGTGGTTTTATTTTTCTTAAAAAAATGGCAAAAAGTATCCTGCCACATTTAGAAAAATGAGTTGACTAATAACAACACCTTATTTATAAAGGTGCTATTTTTATTTTTTTTATGACTTTTTTCTGTATCCCTATTTTATAAATATCAATATGGGGTAAGTACTGATTTAATCAATCAGCATTATCAATTATCTATAAAATTTATTTTTGATTAAAAATCAGCATCAAAGCTAATTTTGTTATCATCTGTATCTTTATTTAGTACACCAGCTTTTTGATATTCTGATACTCTTTTCTCAAAGAAGTTAGTTTTCCCTTGTAAAGAGATCATATCCATGAAATCAAATGGATTTGCTGTCCCGTATTCTTTTTCGCATTCTAATTCGACCAACAATCTATCTGTTACAAACTCAAGATATTGTGTCATTAAACCTGCATTCATTCCTATTAAACTTACAGGTAGAGATTCAGTAACAAATTCTCTTTCTATATTAAGAGCATTTACAATGATCTCTCTAATTCTATCTTTAGGCACTTTATTTACCAAATGCTTGTTATGCAAATGAACTGCAAAATCACAATGTACTCCTTCATCTCTAGAGATCAACTCATTTGAAAAAGTTAACCCAGGCATCAAACCTCTTTTCTTTAACCAATAAATAGAACAAAATGCTCCAGAAAAGAAAATACCTTCAACTGCTGCAAAGGCAATTAATCGTTCGGCAAAAGAATCTGAATCAATCCATTTTAACGCCCAATCTGCTTTTTTCTTAATCGCTGGAAAAACTTCAATAGCTCTAAATAATTGATCTTTTTCTTTTTCATCTTTAACATACGTATCAATCAAGAGAGAGTATGTTTCGGAATGAATATTTTCCATCATAATTTGAAATCCATAGAAAAATTTTGCCTCACTATATTGTACTTCGTTCACAAAATTTTCTGCTAAATTTTCATTCACGATCCCATCAGAAGCAGCAAAAAAAGCTAATATATGCTTGATAAAGTATCGTTCATCGTCATTCAATTTCGTTTTCCAATCTGTAATATCTTGGTGTAAATCAATCTCTTCTGCTGTCCAAAAACTCGCTTCCATTTTTTTATACCAATCCCATATATCATGATGTTTGATAGGAAAAATTACGAATCTATCTTTATTCTCTTGCAAGATTGGTTCAACTGCATTCATTCTTGTGCCTTTTTGTAATTTATGTGATTAATTCCCCAGTCATTTTTGACTATAACAAAGATCACAAAATACCTTGTACTACCTTAAAAAAACCTAGAAACGTTTTCAACAAGTTTTCAACATTTTGCTAAACCTCTCATTTTCTTAGAGATGAAACAAATTACACTTAAATAATTGATTAACAACACATTAAAACTAAAAAAGAATTCTTATTATTTATTAAAGATTATCTTCTCATCCCGCATTTTCACACTTACTAACAGGATTTTCTTTATCAAAAAACTTACTCTCCTAAAAAATAAATTACGGTTAATCCGTAACATCTTTATACTATTAAAAATAATCACAAAAAAAACAGCTTTCTGAATCTAAGCTGTTTTTTCTATATCTTTTTTAGTATGTAAGTCTGTTTATTTTTTTGCAATCGTATCTGCTATTTTTTCTAATTCTATGTACCAATCTTCTCCAAATTTTCGGATGAGCGCTTCTTTTATAAATTTATATACTGGCACTTGTAATTCTTTACCTAAAGTACAGGCATCATCACAAATATCCCAATGATGGTAATTAACTGCTGAAAACTCTGTATAATCTTGTACTCTTATAGGATATAAATGACATGATACAGGTTTTTTCCAATCAACTTCTCCTTGATTGTAAGCTTCTTCAATTGCACACAATGCAGTACCTTTATCATCAAAGATTACATATGCACAATCCGCATCATCAATCAATGGAGTTTCTAACTCCCCATTTTCAGTAGTAATATAGGTTCCTTGAGCTTCTATAGCATCTATTCCCTCTTGACGTAAATAACCTTTTACGATAGGGTAAATTTCTTCTAAGATTTTGGTTTCGGATTCTTCTAGAGGCGCTCCTGCATCCCCATCTATACAGCAAGTTCCTTTGCATGCATTTAAATTGCATACAAAATCTTTTTCTATAATATCTTCCGAGATAATGGTTTTTCCTAATTGAAACATGTCGCGAAGATAATTCATCTTCAAGATAAATTTTACAATTTATTCACCTTTTTATTATACTTTTATAAAAACAAGATTCTTATTTTTGTTACTATTTTTAATTTAAAAAATGCTATTATGAGTTTTGATATCAAAGAAATAGCTACTGCTAGTATGATTCTTTTTGCTGTAATTGATATTATTGGTAGCATTCCTATCATTATTGATTTACGTAAACGTGTTGGGCATATTCAAAGTGAAAAAGCATCTATTGTTGCTGCTGTTTTAATGATCATCTTTTTATTTTTAGGTAAAGAAATCTTAACACTTATTGGGATTGATGTTAATTCATTTGCCGTTGCTGGTTCTTTTATTTTATTCTTTATTGCTCTAGAAATGATTCTCGGTATTCAACTTTATAAAGATGATGAGCCAGAAACTGCTGCTGTAGTACCGTTAGCATTTCCTTTAATTGCTGGTGCTGGTACGATGACTTCTATTTTATCTTTACGTGCAGAATATCATACAACGAATATTGTAATTGCAATCTTAATAAACATCATTTTTGTTTACATAGTTCTTAAATCTTCTGGGAAAATCGAAAAAGTATTAGGAAAACAAGGAATTGGTGTGATACGTAAAATATTTGGTGTAATTTTGCTTGCTATAGCGGTTAAATTATTCGCTACGAATATTAAAGGTCTTTTTTAATGAAAAAATTCATCTATTTTTTAGTTTTAGCAGCTTCTATTTTATTGATTTACAATGCAACTTTATTGGACTTTGATAATCTTTTTGAGGGAGAAAGTAGCATTGCTCTTATTGGAATTTTTGCTTCGGCTTGTGTTATCGTATTAATGTTCATTTTATTAACATCAAGATCTATTGCTCAAAAAAAGAAATAATTTTTCTTACGTATCATTATTAACTCCATAGAATTACAAAGCTTGCTATTACAATTGGTATTGACACTACTGTAAGTATCATAAATAGATTATGTAGTCTTCTAAATATCAACGCTTTTTCTAGTCCTTTTTTCACTTCTGGATCTTGAGTTGATTTGATATGCTTTTTTATCAACTTTACAGAAGCATAAGAAGAATCTACTATAATTTCTTTACTTAAAAAAATAGAGGTACTGTTATCTAATAATCTAAAGGTTACTGCTATAATAAATAGAAATAATGGAGAACAAACAGCTATTGCAACAAGGTATTCTTCAAATACTGACATAAGGGGTATCTATCTGTTATATTATTCTTTTAAAGACACTACTTTTCTAATCATAGCATCATCTTGATTTATATATTTCTCGAATGCACTTGTCCCAAATAATTGTTGAGCCATTGTTGCTTTTATATATTTTTTTAATTGTGCTTCATAATTATTAAGATCCATTGTTATATTGCGTCTTTTATTATATGCTACAAAATCTTCTACCATAGCATCTTCTATCTGAATCTCACTCTCAAAATCATCTTCACTCAGCTGATTGTAATACGATCTATTTTTATCCATTTCTTCAAAAACATACCTACCAATAAATCCTGATCTTAACATATAATTTAAAGTTTCTCCAACACGAGTAGTATCTTTACGAACAAACATATCAGGTATAATACCACCTCCTCCATAAACTATTTTCCCTTTTGGAGTTTTAAATTTAAGTGTATCTGCTACTTGAATACTATCAACACTTTGCAATTCCCCATTTTTATAACGTTCTAAGTATTCTTTAAAATACTCATCATTTCCATTTTTATAGGGTCGCTGGATTGATCTACCTGTTGGCGTATAATATCTCGATATAGTTAACCGTATAGCACTTCCGTCTCCTAATGACATTTCTCGTTGCACAAGTCCTTTTCCATAAGAACGTCTCCCTACAATAATTCCTCTATCGTTATCTTGAATAGCACCTGCAAAAATTTCACTAGCAGAAGCTGAGTTTTCGTTAAGTAACACGTATAATTTCTCATTTTCAAAACTACCTTTACTTGTTGCATAGTTTTTTTCGATGGCACCTTTTTTATTTTTGGTAAACATCATTAATGTTTCGTCTTTCAAAAATTCATCTGCCATTTTAAGAGCTGGGGCTATAAATCCTCCTCCGTTATCTCTTAAATCTACTATTAATTCTGTAATTCCAATATCTTGAAGAGAGTCTAATGCACTTTTAAATTCTTTATAAGTAGTTTCTGCAAATCTATTCACTTTTATATACCCAAGTTTTTCATTCAGTTTATATGATGCATCTACGCTATATAAAGGAACATGTCCTCTCTTTACTTGTACATCAAAAACCCCTTCTCCTTGTCTAAAAACTTTTAATAAAACTTTACTATTAACAGCTCCTTTTAGGCGATCTGCTAATTTTTCTCGTTCTAATCGTTCTCCATATAGAGTATCGTTATCTGCCATCAATATTCTATCTCCTGGAATGATTCCTGAACGTTCACTCGGCCCTCCTTTTATTGTATTGATCACAGATATAGTATCTCTATACGGGTAATAACTTACTCCTATGCCTATAAAATCACCTTGCATACTTTCTGTTATCCCTTCTAATTCTTCTGGTGGTATATATATTGAGTGAGGATCTAAATTCTCTAATATTTTATTTACTGTTACTTCAACAATACTATCCGTATTAATTTCGTCTACATACTCGTAATCGATATAATCAATTAATCTATTTAATTTCTCTTTTTTCTGATTATAAGAAAACAATGTATCTGAAGGATCATTAAAATCTAGTTTACTCCCCAAAAAAACACCTACTCCTAAAGCAAGTCCCAAAAATAACGGTAAGTATTTTTTTGAATATCCCATAATATTTCCCCCTAATCTAAATCTGTTATTTGTTCTATCTTGACTCCTGCTTTTTCTAGAAACACAAGCCCTGCATCATCTTTATAGCCATCATAATAAACGATACGTTCTATACCTGCTTGATAGATTAACTTACTACATTCTTTGCATGGTGACAATGTTATATATAAAGTAGCTCCCTTACAAGATTGCGTTGATGCTGCTACTTTTAAAATAGCATTTGCTTCTGCATGCAATACATACCATTTTGTATATCCTTCATCATCTTCGCAATAATTCTCAAATCCAGTTGGTGTTCCGTTAAAGCCATCTGATATGATCATTCTATCCTTTACAATAACTGCACCAACCTGTTTTCTTTCGCAATGAGATAGTTTTCCCCACTCTCTAGCAATACGCAAATATGCTTTATCGTATTTAAGTTGTTTTTCTTTTGACATAAAAACTTATAACATAATAGCTATATTCCTAAGATACGAATATATTTTAGCTATGTGACACTAATTTACTTTTGACCTCACGATTTTACCAAATTTTATTTCTCAGTAACATAGGAATTACCATTCCTATTACTATAGAAGAAACCACTAATACCCAATCTCTTCTTGAGAATCTAAATATAGTTTGTATTACAAAACTTAAAACAAGTAATATGAGTACCACTATCAATTGCGCTGCTTCAATACCTAAAGCAAACTCTGATAAAGGCCAAATTTTTGAACTTACATTGCTACTGATTACTTTAAAATAACTCGAAAATCCTAATCCATGGATCAATCCAAAAAACAATGTTGAAAACAACAATACTCCTGCTTTCATTCCTTTTGGGTTTTTACCTGCTGTAAATACATTAAACAATGCGGCTATAAGAATTGTTACAGGAATTAAAAACTCTATGATTTTTGAATTAACTTGAACGACATTATAGCTTGAAAGAATAAGCGAAATGGTGTGCCCAATAGTAAATACCGTTACAAGTAATAATATCCTTTTCCAGTGATCAAAAGAATATGCTACTGTTAAAACAATTAAAAACAATACATGATCGTATGCATTCCAATCTAGTACATGTTCTAATCCTAGATTAAAATAAAGCCAAAATTCTGACATATTTATAAGTTTTGAGGTCTGGGCTAATGTACAATTAAAAAGATTAAATATGAAACTCAAAAAAGATAGAAAGCTGTCTTTTAAAGAGTAAAACAACCGTTCATCGATTTCCCCAAAAAAAAGTATCTTACAAGTGCTTCTAATTTATTTAGCCTAGTATATTTTTGCAAATTCAATTATATCAACTTAAATATAACTTTTTATTATGGAGAATTTAGATATTCAAAAATGGATTGATAAGGGAATAGATTTCGCTTCTACTTATGGCCTTAAGATTGTTGGAGCTATTATCATTTGGATTATTGGTTCTTGGATCATTAAAAAATTAATGAAAGGAATCACTACATTAATGACGAAAAGGAATTATGACGAAAGTTTACAAAAATTCTTAATCAACTTATTAGGATGGGTATTTAAAATATTATTAATTCTTGCTGTATTGGCTAAACTGGGTGTAGAAACGACTTCGTTTGCTGCAATCCTTGCTGCTGCAGGTTTAGCTATTGGTATGGCTTTACAAGGTTCTTTATCTAACTTTGCTGGTGGTGTTCTTATTATGATTTTCAAGCCTTTTAAAATAGGGGATGTTATCGAAGCACAAGGGGTTATTGGTAGTGTTAAAGAAATAGAAATCTTTACTACTAAAGTTATTACACCACAAAATAGAGAAGCAATCATTCCTAATGGTACTTTATCCAATGGAAACATCATCAATTATACTGCTGAAGGAACATTACGTGTTGATCTAAATATTGGTATTGGTTATGGTGATGATATTAAAAAAGCTAAGGATGTTATTACTCAAGTATTATTAGACAATCCTAAAGTTTTAAATGAGCCTGCTCCTACAGTTGCTGTAAGCGAATTAGGGGACAATGCTATTAATCTAGTTGTTCGTCCTTATGCTACTGTAGCTGACTACTGGGATGTTCATTTTGAAGTTTTAGAAGATGCTAAAAATGCATTAGACACTGCTGGGATCTCTATTCCTTATCCACAACGTGATGTGCATATTCACAACGTACAATAATGACCAACATAACCATTGTTGAAAAGCGATATACTTCATTGTATATCGCTTTTATTTTTTATACTTAATTAATTTATATCACAATAAATAACCTCTATAATCTATAGTTTTCTTTACATGATTTCTTCTTAATTTTGCAGCATTGTTCATATAACTTAGATTCGACACTCCCACAATGAAGGAAATCATACATATAGAAAAAGAATTAACTCCTTTACGAGAAAAACTAACTCATCATCCTCTTTATAATCACCTGAAATCCATAGCAGATATTCGTATATTTATGGAACATCACATTTATGCCGTATGGGATTTCATGTCTTTACTAAAAGCTTTACAAAAAAACCTTACTTGCACTTCTGTTCCATGGGTCCCTTCTTCTAATCCTACAACAGCTAGATTTATTAATGAAATTGTTCATGGTGAAGAAACTGACGTCAACGAAATAGGAGAGCCTAAAAGTCATTTTGAAATGTATCTTGACGCTATGCATCAAATTGATGCCGATACAACTATGATTGCATCTTTTATCGATACAATTAAGGATAATCAAAGTGTCTCTTCTGCTATAAACTCATTATCTATCGATACTGCCGTAAAAGATTTTATTACTTTTTCTTTTGATTGTATTGCTACTAATCAAACTCATATCGTTGCTGCAGCTTTTACTTTTGGTAGAGAGGATTTAATTCCTGATATGTTTATTGAAATTATTAAAAACTCTAATAAGGAAGCTGAATATAATAAACTTACTTATTATCTAGAACGTCATATCGAATTGGATGGAGATGAGCATGGCCCTCTATCTCTTAAAATGATATCTGAATTGTGTGGTGAAGATCCTTCAAAATGGAATGATGTTTTACAAACTAGTAAACAAGCATTAGAACATCGTATTAAATTATGGGATGCTATTAATAATGCTATTGAAGTTCAAAGACATTCTTTAGTAGTAGAAGAAAACATTTAATTGAATACAGGGGGTATATTATATTTTAATTTACTCCCTGTATCTAATGATTTTTAAAGGGTTCTTTCATCCCTGGTCTTTTAAATGTATCTAAAATAATTTTATCAAACTTTTCTTTTTGTTTTGTTGTACATGTTTCTCTTATAAATGAAAAAAAAGCATAGGATTCTTCTTCAAATACGGTTTGATATTTCGTAATTTCTCTAAGTATTTTTTCTATTTCTGCTCCTGATTTTCCTCTTTTATCAATATTCGAATATAAATCGATCCGCATTTGTTGCAATGCTTTTTTCGAGGATCTAATTTTTTTATGGCCTTTATATTCTTTCACTTTTTGCTTTTGTTCTAAACTAAAATCAAGAAGTTCAATTAATGTTATGTGTGGTGGTCGATGTTTTAATTTAGGTTTTCCTTTAAATATAAACACTCCCAATATAATAGCATTGATGCCAATCAATATAAAAATTAGTATATATAAATTTTTAATCTTGGTCATTAGAATCCGCTTGTATTATAAAAATCTGCTAATTGAGTAATTTCTGTTTTATATTGATATTTTTCTATTGACGAATACATAATCGTTGCATTAACAATCACAATCATCAGTAGTACTCCCCATTGTATTTTAGGAGTCCACCAGGGTAGCCAATCTTCAACTATATCTTCTTTATTAAAAATCCGTTGCAATGCTCTTTCTGTAAAAAATGGTGGAGCAGGTTGTTTTTCTACTCTTCCTAAGATTTCTATTACTTTTTCTACTTCAGAACCTGAATTCATGATTTTATCATTTTAATATTGGATGCTATTTTAGTCTACAAAATTGCGCTATCTTACTGATTCTTTTATTTTTTATACAAATCAAAACTGGGATACTTCTTTAATTCTTTTTCTAAATTGCGCTTCGCTCTAAACAATAATGATTCTACTGCTCCTTTTGTTTTTTTAGTAACTTCGACTATTTCTAAATAGCTCAATCCTTCAATTTTTGCTAAAATAAAAACTTCTTGTTGTGCTTTTGGCAATTTATTTATTATTTGATAAAAGCGAGTTATTGCTTCTTTATGTTCTAATTGTATTCCAGGGTGATTAATTTCTATATGATTTAAATCTGATCTTATAGTTCCATTATCAAAAAACAATGATTCTAAAAAAGCAAATCGTTTTTTTGTTTTTTGTTTTCTCAAAAACATTAAAGCTTTATTGGTTGCTATTCTATATAACCATGTTGACAATTTTGATTCTCCTCTAAATTTATGAATAGCTTGAAAAACCTCTACAAAAACTTCTTGTGACAAATCTTCTGCATCTTGTGTATTAGGCACAAAAGATAAACAAACACTATATACCATATCTTTATGCATATCAATTAATAATGCATATGATTTTTGATCTCCTAATCTTAAATGTTCTATCAGTTCTTGTTCTTCCATAACTTTGGGGAAATCCTCGAATGTTAAATTTCGAGCATAGACAACTAAAAACTTTATAAAACTTCTCTTTTATTATTTTCAATAGTAATCATCAAAAAAGAAACTTTATCCTCTCTATTAAATTACATATTCTTTTCGAGAATAAAATTTCTTTTACAATATATTTATGTTAGCTAGACATTTCTTTTTTTAATAACGCTACATGCCTAATTAGCCTTTTTACATCTAAAATAACGGTTCCATTATATACACCTCGTATATATCCTTCTGCATCTACTAAAACGAAATTTTCTGTATGTATAAAACTATTTTCATTTTGCGTTGTATTATATTCGTCGTCTGCAAAATAACCATTTCTAGCAACGTTATATATTTCGTCTTTATTTCCTGTCAACAAATGCCACTTTGAAGAATTAACCTCATGACGTGTTGCATATTCTTTTAACGTTGCTACTGAATCTTGCCATGGCATTACTGTATGTGAAAGTAAAAGAATATCTTTTTCGGTTCGATATTCTTCTTGAAGCATTTTCATATTCTTTGTTAATTTAGGACAAATCCCGGGGCAAGTTGTAAAAAAGAAATCTGCTATATATATTTTTCCATCAACAGTCTTATTGGTTATTGTGTCTCCTTCTTGATTCAGAAAACTAAATTGTGGAATTCTATGTTTTCCTGCTAACGATTTTTGATCTAACCAATAAGGGGTAAAACTAGCTTCTATAAAATAAGGTAATTGTTGAGGCTTTTTAGTTGTTATCAATTCTTTTTGTTTACTATTGCATGCACTTATCAATACAACTAAAAGTACTAGATATTTAAAATATTTCATCTTCCCCTGCTTTTATGGTATAACATTTTTTTAATCCAATTAATCCAAAACGTTCCCCATTAATCGTTACATAATTGGCTCGTATCTTGCCATCCATTTCAAACAGTTGTTGTTTTCCCGATTCTTTTCCTTGTTCAAAATGGAAGCTCTTATATATTTGACCATTTTTAAACCATTCTGTTACATTACCTTGATAAAGTCCTTTGTTATTAAAGTGATATTCAAACTTAGGTTTCCCATTAATCCACCATGATTTGTGTGTACCTGTTTTTATTCCTTTAGTATACCATCGTTCTTCTGCTAATGATTGATCTACATGCCATTTGACTACTTTTCCGTTTAGTCTTCCTTTCTTATATTCTTTTTCTGACTTAAGATGTCCATCTTTATAAAAATATACTAGTTTTCCTGTAAATTTTTTATCAAAATGATATAATACTCCATTTTTAAGTTTCAGATTTTTATCATCTTCAATCAATTGCTCTGATGTATTATAACAAGATACTGTAGTTATAACAATTATAAAAAAGAATACCCTAATCATAATTTTAATTTGTGATATTCCCTGGTACTCCATAAAACCCATTTCCATTGATATAAGGATCATCAGCAGTAATGTGATAATGATAAATTCCGTTAGGAAAGTCTGCTGTTATCGTAGTATGTCCATGGTATTCATCCAAATCATCCGATGCTAATACTTCTCCGTTTTCAACAGGGCCGTATATAGGAAAACCATCTGCCAACAAACCTAAAAAAGCACTTTCCCCAAATTGCTGAGTTAGATATGTTGGCTCTTGATGATAATGATATCCTCCTGATTGTTGAGGGTGCCCTAAATATTGATCAAATGAATCGATTTCAAAAGTCAATGCTTGATTATTAGGCCCTGCATATTGATTGTAAAATACGACTCCGTTTCTTGCAATACCTATAGCTCCTAATGATGTTGCTTCTTTAGTAACCGCTTCACTAGGTTGTAATGGTATTGTAAGTGTTATATTTTGTTCAGAAATTCGATTAGGGTTTAATGCAAAATTTGGATTTGTTCCATTATACGCTTCATACAAATCTTGTTCCCAAAGTGTATCTTGATAATATGGTGATTTATGATTGGGTAAATCTTGCGTTGTAAAAGTTACTGTATTCCCATTGATTTCATAAGACAGCCCCAGTCCTTCAAATTTTGATAATAAACTTGATATATCATAAGCTACTGTAGTATTATCATCTGTTTGATTATCTTCTACTCCAGTAACACTATCATCACTACTCGAACAAGCTATCACAAGCATTCCTATCAAATATATTCCTAAAAGTTTTTTCTTCTCTTTTATCATTTCCTAATATCTTTTACAGCTACATTGTGATTTATCAAAACAACACTATTTCTGTATTCTTAATTATAGGATGCCATAACAACTCTAAAACTTGCGCTAATTTTTCATTTTTTATGCTTCTTCATACTTAAATCAACCAATCACACATCAAAAACACTATAAAACAACCATTTACGCTTTAAAAAATAATCGATTTATTTTTTTAAAATATAGCATCTAGATCATTTCCTGTTAATATCCCTACATTATTCGTTATTTTCTCTATATCCCAATCCCACCATCTTAACGCTCTTAATTTTTTTATTGTTCTTTTTGAAAATCTCTTTTTGATTTCTTTCGCTGGATTTCCTCCTACTACCGCATAAGGAGCAACATCTTTAGTTACTATTGAATTTGCTGCAATGATAGCTCCATCTCCTATTGAAACTCCTGGCATAATTGTGACATTATATCCTATCCAAACATCGTTCCCCACATTAGTATTTCCTTTATTCGGATATTTTTTTTCATTCATCGCATGTTTCCATCCATTACCAAAGATTGCAAATGGATAACTGCTAATTGCTTCTGTCAAGTGATTGGCTCCATTCATTATAAAAGTTACTCCAGAGGCTATCATACAAAACTTCCCAATAATTAATTGATCTCCTATAAAATCAAAATGATATTTTACATTTTTCTCAAAATTAGCGACATCTTCGGCATCATCATAATAAGTGTAATCACCTACTTTTATGTTAGGGTTCTTTATTATGTTTTTTAAAAAGCATAATTTTTCATATCCATTTAATGGATATACTTTATTTTTATCTGGTCCTGTCATTTTTATAATAGTATTAGTTTAATGGTATTTAAACACTGTACAGATATCCTTAAAAATTCTTTTTTGTTTGATAATTGCATATATAATCTCACTATTTTTAAATTTATAAAAATAGGCTGCTAGCATTTGATAGAATTCTGTCATTTGTGATGACATTTTTTAGCTATGATTATATATTCATGTTTTCTAGAAGTAGTTTATTTATTCTCCAAAATTACACTTTTTATTTCAGTTGTCTTTTTGTAATCCTTCATCCTTATTAATCAATATGTTAAGTATGGAAAAACAGCAGCACAAAACAATTTAATTTACTTATTTTCAATACTTTAAACCTGAATTCGATCTAAGGGTTTATAAGAATAGTGTTAATTGGTCTGATTTGGTAGTTTCAAATTTGATAGCAG
>CANMKX010000039.1 GCA_947498595.1 uncultured Aquimarina sp. | reverse complement strand
TTTCGCTTCATGTATTTCCCTTTCTTGCTATATACTCTCGTTTTATTTCGTTCGTAATGTTCACGATAATAGGTTACGTAAAACTCCTTTTCTTTGGCTGTTTTTCCTAAACACTGTATAGCAAATGGACAATTTTTGCATTGTTTGGAGGAACTACGATATTCTTTCTTTTTAGTCTTTGTTAATTCATTCAACTTCCTTTTACATAGCTCTTATCTGCAGAATTATTCATTAAACTAAATCATGTTTAAATTGATTTCCAATTTGATACGTAATTTTCTATTCTTGCAATTCTTTTAATTTTTTCTTTGCATTCATGTTTTTAGAATTTAATTCTAGACTTTTTTTATAATTTCTTATCGCCTTATTTATTTCATTGTTCATCATATAAGCTTCTCCTAAAGAATCGTAAGCATCATACGATTTTGGAAAAAATAAAATTTCGAGTGTAAATAAGTTTATTGCTTTTTTATAAAAGCCTCTTTTAATCATCTCATATCCTTTGGCATTTAAATCCATTTCTGATAATTCGAATTTTGATTCTTTTATAAATATTTCAGCTTGTTTAATTCCTTTATTTAAACATAAACTTCTATTTAAAAAATTAGAATCGCTTTTTTATTAATCTTCTTTCTATCCCTTTAGTTGTTTCTTTTTCTTATGTTTTTTCTTATTTCTTTTTCTTTTCAAGAATCTGAAACCTAAAACCGTTCCTGTAAAACTAACTATAGTTCCTCCTAATAATAGGATAAAAAGAACAATATCCCACAGAGGTCTATTCCAAGCTAAAAAAGAAAAATCTAAACTATGTAAACCGTGATATATCCAACGTTGAATTCTATTTTTAGTAGCACATTTATAAACTACCTTTGTTGTTTTTGGATTTATGTAATAGCTAATTTCGCTATCTGTATCAATTCTTATTACGGGTAATTGTTTGATATTATGCCTACTATAATAATAGTTATCATACGCATCTAGCAATGCTACATTTGTAATCTTGTTGTTTTTATCAAAAGATTGAACAACTGTTTTATAATCTGTAATTACAGGAAGCTTATCAATTCTATTTAAATTATATAATAGCTGAGAAGAATCTGTATGTACTACAGCAAAGACTTGTGTATTAAAAAAAGTAAAATTACTTTCCTGTACCTGTTTATTCTTTGTTTTATCAAGAAAATCATTCCATATTTCTGGTGTAATTTCAGATAATTGAAAACTTCCTTTTTGCCATTCTTGCTGTTCTTTTTTATTTAGACTTGTACTAGGCGTCCAACTAAACGGTGTCATACTCATCCAACCACTAAAAATCCAAGTACAAATAAAAATTCCGAAGAATAGACCAAAGTAATAGTGATAATTATACCATTTGTTCTTAAAACGCTTGAATTTCGCTTTAGGTTTTTTCTTATATCTCACAATACCTGTTACCATTCCTGTAAGCACCATAAGGAAGCCTAAACTAGATAACCAAACGATTATCTGAAACCATAAAGTATTATGAATTCTGATATCTTTAAAATAAATCCAATGCGGTATAGCCCCCACCCAAGACCAAAATCTTTCTGATACGACATTAGTTGCTAAAACTTCTCCTGTAACAGAAGATACATATGTGTAAGTTTTATCAGGATTATCAAAGGATACTTTATAAATAGGCATATGTTTAAGAAAACGTGTCCTAGGAATCCATTGATCCAATTCTGTAATAACATTTACCTCTGCAGTAGTTTTTATTTTTAAATTTTCTTTTGCTATCGCTAAAGCTCTTGTTTTAGACATGTATACAGGACTTCCTGTATCGGCATATTTAGAGATTGTCTTTCCTGTAGTTGTTACTAAATGCAATACAGGTCTGTGTAATTGAAAATTTAATGCTAAACTATGAATCGTATCTTTATTAATAGCGCTAAAAACTTCGGTTGGAGTAAGAATCCTATTTATCTGCTCATGAGGTAACATTGTTCTTTTTTGATCTTTACTTAAGAGTGGAAATGTATGATACATCATGACAAAACCAGATAAAAACCAAATAAGAAAAAGTATACTAAAAAAAGTACCTAACCAATGATGTAAAGAAATTATTTTTTTGATCATAAAAAAAGAAGCACCATCTGTAATAGATAGTGCTTGATGTTTTTAAAATTTATAAGTAATGCTAACCTTATAGTTTCTTCCTTGTCCTACAAAAAACTGATTTCCGTATATAGCGTCTGTAAAATACAATTCATCGGTTATATTATTAAGATTGAATCCTATTCTTACTTTCTTAGCTTGATAGTATATTGTTCCATCTAGTGTAGTATACGCAGGCAGTTCGAACGTATTGCTTGAATTTGTATAATTGCTTCCTACGTGGTTTCCTCCCAATCCTAATCCTATTCCTTTTAACTTAGCTATTTGAAAATCATAATTTACCCAAAAATTAGCTGAATTTTTTGGAGCAAAACGAAGTTGGTTTCCAGCTCTTATTGTTTGAAGTGCTTCATCATAGGATCTAACTTTAGCATCTACAAATGCATATCCTGCTTTTACATATAAACCTTTAAAAGGTTGTGATTCAATATCTATTTCAAATCCTCTAGAATCGGCTTCTCCTATTTGCTGAAAATCATCTGCGCTAGTTCTTTCTACAATATTATTTTTTAACATATAATATGTAGAAACTGTTGCTGCAAATAAGCGGTTTTTTTGAAATTTAAAACCTCCTTCAACTTGGTATCCTTCTTCTGGGTCAAAAATAGTTCCGTCTGGTGCTACTCTCCTAGAGGGTTTAAAATAATTAGAGTAAGATCCAAAAACACTTAATACATCTTTAATAGGCTGATATACCAAACCAGCTCTGTATGTTAATGCATTTGAAGGGATATCCGTACGGTCTCCATTCGTAATTATATTTCTATCATTGTCTACAATATCTCGGTAATATGTACCTTCAAATATATCATATCTAACTCCAACTAAAGCCTTTAATTTATCCGAAAATTCTAACCAATCTTGTACATAAAACCCACTTACTATTTCATCTGTTACATCTACTCTTTCATCTACTGGTTCAATATGTCCTTGATTTAGAATAGGATTTTGAATAGCTATAGTTGTAAACGCTCCTGGTCCTATAACACTCCCTCTAAAAGTTTTACGATCAAGGTAACTAAATGAATTTCCAAAAAGAAGTTTATGCTTAATACTTCCTGTTTTAGTTTCGTAACTAACATCTAATTGATTTTGAAGCGTCTTTGTTTGATGATTGAAATAAAAAGGAAAATCTCTTGTAAGTGAATCTCTCGTGCTATTAAATACTAAAAGTTCTGTAGATAAATAATCGATATCATCATCTGAATAAGAAAGGTGATTTGTCAATTTTAATTTATTACTGAATTTATGAGTATACTTTAATTGGAAATCAAATCTTTTGTGTTTTAAATAATCTTGAGGGTCATTATACCTTGTTTCAGGATTCATCCCAGGAACCAAAGAACCGTCATCACCTACTGGGATCCCTGTATCAGTATCGTATTGATCGTCGTTTACTTGTGCGTAAAATTCAAAAGTATCTTTATCTGTTAGTGTATATTCAAAGGTAACAGAACCATTATTCGTTTCTACTCCGTAATCTCTCCATCCATCTGTACGTGTAGTACCAAAATCAGTTCTATATCTCAATTTATCTGATATAGCACCTCCAAATCCTGCTGTCATATTATAGGTATCGTAACTTCCGTAGGAAATATTAACACTACCTCTATCGATAGAAGTTGGCTTTTTTCTAACAATATTAATAATTCCCCCTAGTGCAGAATGACCATATAAAACACTTGCAGGTCCTTTTAATACTTCTATACGCTCTACGTTGGCTAAGTTAGTTGTGGGTGCACTTGTTGAAATATTATGTCTCTCGTCTCGTACTCCATCTACTAGCAGTACAAAATTGTTAAAACCACGAATTCTAAATGTCTGAAAACCACCGTATCTATTTATAGGACGTACTCCTGTAGCACTTTTTACAGCTTCTCCCAAGTCAGTAACATTACGTAATTGCAATAATTTAGCATCTACACTATTGGTCGTAATCGGTGCATCTATGTCTTTAATAGGAAGTTTACCTACATTAAGAATTTGTTGCTTTAATTTCTTTTGATTTGAATTAATCGTTACCTCATCTAAGGCTATATCTTCTTTTTTTAACAATACGCGAATTGTCTTATCATCAATATTTATGTCTTTTTGAAGCGTTTCATATCCAATTTTGGAAAATCTAAGTGTTTTGTTGTTTTCAGGGATATTAATCGTAAAATTACCATTGGTATCAGTTGTTGTTCCTTTTGGTAGATTTTGAATGACAATTGAAACATCAGGAATTCCTTCACCTGTTTTAAAGTCTTTTACAGTTCCTGTAATTGTAGTGTTTGATTGTGCTATAGCAAAACTTGCCAATAGCAAAAACACACTGCATAATACTAATCTTTTCATTACTTAGAAAATAAGTTTTGTGCAGGTAATTCGTAGAAAATACCACTATAAGTGTAGTTTTAAATTTTCTAACCCTTTACCCGAGAGTTACTAATTATTTTTTAGATTAGTGGCAGGTCTCCTGACTTGGTTCTAACATATCGCCTTCCCACTTTATAAAAAGCAGTGACTTATTGATATGTAATTTCAAATGAACCTTACAGTTGCGGGAACAGTTTTGGACTTACACCAAATTCCCTTTTAATTTTTATTTTCATAAAAAACCAAAAATCGATGGCAAATGTAATGCTTTTATTTAATACAAGTAATAATGAAACACAAGCTTTTTCTTATTATTATCTTCAGAATTAAAATATACACAAAGCTCTAAAAACAAACCTAATACAACATTTATTCTTCTCATATCAAATAGAAAGATTGTATTATTATCTCTTTTTCAATTACAAAAACACAACTCATCTATTTATACAAACAGATGAAATCCGATGTTACTTTTTGAATTCTTTATGGATTAAATTCTTTTTTAATCTGTTCGATAAATAAGCTTTCTGTTTCCGAAATTTTATCTAGACTTGCTATAAACCAATCTCTCTTTCCTTGATCAGCTTGAAAGGGTAACATCTTCATATTTCTTTTTTCCAAAAACGGCATAACAGCCCATTTTGCCATTATAGATATTCCTAAATTAGCAGCTACTAATTCAACAATCGCCTCTGTTAATTGAACTTTTTGAATTGACTTTATTAGATTTCTCTCATGTTTCAAAATATGATTCAAAACATAGTTCTTTTTTTCAGGAATATCATAAAGTATTAGGTTTTCATCTCTCAAATCTGATAACTCAAGTGTTTTCAACTCTGATAAATGATTTTCTTTTGAAAGGATCACCACCATTTCATCGGTTATCAATGGTTCAAAGTGAACAGCGGGTACAACATTTTTTATATTACTGACAATAGCTATATCAATCTCTCCTTCCATTAGGTTTTGAAGTGGATTCTTAGTTGCTTCAATATTAATTTCAACATTAATCTCAGGATTGTTTTTTCTAAACTCTTTAACAACTTTTGGCAACCAATGATAACACGTATAACATTCTATAGTCAAACTAATCTTCTTGTTTCCAACTCTTTTTATTTCATCTAGCTCTGTATTAAGCATTGTTAAGGATACCAATAGTTTTTCTGAAGTTTTAAACAGCACCTCCCCTGCTTCTGTAAGTATCAATTTTTTATTCAAACGATTAAATACTTTCAAACCTATATCTTCTTCTAATTTTTTTAATTGATGACTTAAAGCTGGTTGCGAAAGAAATAGCTTTTCTGAAGCTTTCGTTAGAGAACCTTCTTTCACAATCACATTTACAAGTTTTAAGTTTCTTAGAGAAATATCCATTATTTATTTTTATGTAAATGATAAAATTAATTCATTTTTCTCATGTATCTATAAATTATATTTTTGTTTTTAAATTTTCACACTCAAATCACAATGAAACAAAAAGCATCAAAATCAAATTATTACGAGGTATACGGCAGTAAAATGCACGTTCTTGAATATAATAAAGATGGAGAAAATCCTATTCTATTTTTACATGGCAATCCTTCAAATAGCTTTTTATGGAGAAATATTACTCCTCATCTCACAGGAATGAATCATCACATTATTGTTCCTGATTTAATAGGAATGGGAAAATCTGATAAGCCTGCTATTGATTATACTTTTATGGAACAATATGGCTATTTGGAGAAATTGATCGAAAAAATGAATCTTAAAAAGATTACACTTGTAGTACATGATTGGGGTTCTGGGCTTGGTTTTAATTATTTTGCTAATCATCCTAAAAATGTAAAAGCTATCGTTTTTATGGAGGGAATTATACAAGATATTGCTACTTTTTTCCCTAAAGAAAATATTGATTTTTTTAACGAACTAAGAGGCCCTAATGGATGGAAAATGATTGCTGAAGATAATATCTTTTTAAACGAGGTTTTGCCTACTTGGGTTTCACGAGATATAACTCCCGAAGAGCATGAAGCATATAAAACTCCTTTTCAAACTATTGAAAGCAGAAAACCTATTTGGAAATTTGTATCTCAAGTTCCTTTGGATGGCAAACCTGAATTAACTGCCTCAATAGTAAAAAACTACAGAGAAAAATTACAGCAATCTTCAATTCCAAAATTATTTTTCTACGCAGAACCTGGTGCTTTTATACCTGAACCTGTACGCAATTGGATTATTAAAAATATTCCTAATACAAAATCTGTAAATATTGGTAAAGGAGTTCATTTTATTCAAGAAGATAATCCTGATTTAATCGGAAAAGAGATTAAAGATTTCATTCTAAATCTTGAAAATTAATACTTAGCTGTACTTACATAACCTATATCAAAAGTTGCATAGATCTTTGATGTAGGTTAATTTTAACCTATTTCTTCTCAAGAATGTATACAAAAATATTCTTGCGCTTATTTTTCCTTCTTCCTTTTTGTGATTCTCTACTCATCCAAAATAAATTTTATCATTAGTTCTTTTTATATTGATTTCATCTTAAAAATAAATTCAACAATTGATCTAATCCATTCATAATTTTTCATTTCATCTTCTTTTTTGGGTAATGAATCAGGAAGTTACATACTTACTTATATATCGATATTTGGTGAAACCCGAAAAGCCAATGTAAAAAGAGTAGGGAAACTTAAAACCTTTCATTATGAAAAAAACATTTTTAAAACAAATGCTTTATGCATTTGCCTTCGCCTTTTCTTTAATTGCTTGTGACAAAGATGTAGATATTGTAGAAAACACTGAGAAAGTAACTACAATTGATACGCACAAAAAATCTGAAGTAAGCGAAATAGATAATCAGCTAGTTGAGCATACTAAAAAATATAATGGAGAATACATTAAAGCTAACTTTATAGGTAGGATAATCAACGAAAACAATGAACCTATAAAAAAAGCCAAAGTAACCATAGGAGAATATGAAAAAGAAACTGACCAAAATGGAATTGTTGTTTTCTCAAATATTCTAGTACAACAATATTTTGCGTATGCACGTGTTTTTGCTGATGGATATCTAGATGGTTCTAGGGTTATAGGATATAATCTCCACGATGGTAGGCAAAATAATTTTACCATAAAACTTTTTAAGTTTAATGAAGTAGCTCATATTAACTCTGATGAAGGAGGTAAAGTAAATTTTAAATCTAAAACAGGAGATGGTGTTATATCTTTCAATCCTGGATTTACAGATGAATCTGGTAATAAATATCATGGTGATGTGGCTATAAGTATTAATTATTTAGATCCTCTTGATCCAGATACAGCGGACACAATGCCTGGAGATTTATATGGCTTCACACAAGACTTCGAACAAGTTGTTTTAGGGTCTTATGGTATGATACAAGTAGAGTTAAGAGGAGTCTCAGGTGAAAAGCTACAAATCATCGATCCGGCAAAATTAATGATGCCTATTGATCCTGACCAAATAAACACTGCCGCAGAAGAAGTCCCTATGTGGTCTTTTAATGAGCATGCTGGTGTATGGTATGAAGAAACTATAGCATATAAAGAAGGGAATCATTATATCTCAGAAATACCACATTTCTCTTTTTGGAATTGTGACGCCCCTTTTCCTGTAGTTAATTTTTCAACTACTGTTATTGATTCGACTTCTCTAATTCCTGTAGCAGGTTTACGCGTTGAAATCACATATAATGGACATGCTAGATTCGCAACTACAAATTCTAGTGGAATTGTTAGTGGAAAAATACCTGCAAATCAAACAATGACAATTAAAATACTTGATAATTGTGGAAATCTACTATATATAAATTCTTCTTTTGGACCATTTACAGGCACAACAAATATCACTATTCCTGTGACTCCAAATCCTCTCTTATCATTTCAGTTATCAGGAACTGTTGATGATTGTTCTGGTTTACCTGTCAACAATGGTTATGTCATTCTTAATTCTACTTCTGGTCAATACATTACTGGAATTCTAGTTACGGGAGGAACTTATAACTATACAGGTATTAATTGCATCTTGCCTTCAAATATATCTGTCGTAGGAATAGATTTATCAAATGGTCAGTCTTCGACCAATATTACTACTATAAATCCAGGTAGTAATACTCAAAACATAACACTTTGTGGAGGTCTTGCAAGTGAATATATACGATATCGTATTAATACGACTACGGGTCCTTATCATTATGATTTATTGAAGCCTTATGCTAATATAAGAAATGGCAATATCTTTATAGGATCATCTACTACTACACGTGGAACATATATGCATAGTAATACGATAGTACCTGGTACAGGATATTCATTTGGTTCAAGTTCTAATTCTATGTTTATAGAATTTTTAAGTGATATTAATGGTCTAGATCCAAATGCAACCATGGCTCTTAGTAATCCTATCACTTTTGATTTGATATCTGTTGGAAGTATAGGTCAATATATATCTATCAACTTTGCTGGTGATTATGTAGATTACAACGGTACTATAAATACAATACAGGGTGAAGTCAGAATCTATCGAGATAATTAGCATAAAATTTATATAAATGTGCATTCATTTATATATAATCACATTTTAATCATTTTGAGGCTTAAAGATGTATATTTAATTCATCTTTAAGCTTCTTATCTATTTTTCTTCTTTATCCTTAAATCCCACATTTCATTTGATCTAGTCAAAATTGCGAACTTTTAATCTGTAATTAATATCATTTACTCATATTAAATTACATATCCTTCTTTATTTCCAACTAAAGTCTATCATTTTTAGTTTATGTAAGAATCAAACTGTAAAAATTCTTATCATATATCGTTATATCAAATAATTTCCCTCCTTATGATGAATAGAATAAGAATTACTTTTTAATTAAGAATATACTTAATTAATGACAATAGCGATTTGAGTACAGTTTCAGATCGCTATTGTTATTACAACTCGCTTACTATTTGATTACTTCATTATTTTTTTCATAAAACTTCTCATTTTAGCTATGATTTTATCTCCATCTTCTTCTAAAGCAAAATGCCCAGTATCATAAATATTATAATCAATATTTTTTACATCTTTCTTAAAAGCTTCAGCTCCATCTTCAGGGAAAAACTCATCGTTTTTACCCCAAACAATTAATACAGGTGGTTGGTATTCTTTCAGGTATTCTTGCCATTTGGGATATAGCTTCACATTATTTTGGTAATCATAAAACAAATCTAGATTAACTGCATGAGCATTAGGTCTCGATAATCTCAAATAGTCTAAATGCCATGTATCTGGATTGACATTTTCTGGATCTCTTGTTCCATGAGTATATTGCCATTTAAGTCCTTCTAAAGAAAAAATAGGTAATAATGCTTCTTCGGTACTATTGTTTCTATCTGACCAAAGTGCCTGAATACCTCCCCATGCTTCTCCGAGTCCTTCTTTGTAAGCATTTCCATTTTGATTAATTATTCCTGTTACTCTTTCTGGGTGCGCTGTTGCTATTCTAAACCCTATAGGAGCTCCGTAATCTTGAATCATTAATGCATAAGAACTAATACCTTTCTGTTCTAGAAAAGAATTTATAGTTATTGCAATATTATCAAAAGTATATTCATAATTCTCTGCTAATGGAAAATCACTATTTCCAAAACCTGGATAATCAGGTGCTATTAGATGAAAATCATCAGAGAGTTGATTCAATACCTTTCTGTATTGATGTGAAGATGACGGGAAACCATGTAAAAGAACAATAGTTGGATTTTTAGTTTCTCCAGATTCGCGATATGCAATATTCACACCATTCACATTTAGCGTTTTATATTTTATCTGTTTCATATTTATTTCATTATACGTTTAAAGTCTTCGTTCAGATTCTTTTATTTCTAAATCATTAATACTTGCATATCGTTTTTGCATTAGTCCATTTTCGTCAAACTCCCAGTTTTCATTACCATAAGCTCTGAACCATTGTCCGTTTTCATTTTTATATTCGTACTCAAATCTTACGGCAATACGATTATCTTTAAATGCCCATAATTCTTTTTTAAGTTTATAATCCAGTTCTTTCTTCCATTTATCAGAAAGAAAAGCTTGAACTTTATCTCGACCATTAATAAACTGATCACGATTTCTCCACTCTGTATCAATGGAGTATGCCTGAGAAACTTTAATAGGATCCTGGCTATTCCAAGCGTCTTCTGCTTTTTGTACTTTTTGTAATGCTGATTCCTCATTAAAAGGAGGTAAAGGATATTTTTTCATAGTTACATATTATTATTACCGATCGTTCGGTAAAAAGATTGATTAATTTTTTTTTAAATTTTTAAATAATTCTCTTCAATATCTTGTAGTGTATTTTCAAATATATCAATAGTATTCAATCCTTTCGTTACAATTAAACTTCCTTGAATTTTAATCAACGTTTGTAAAGCCTTATCTTCTGCCTCTTTAGGAGATAACTGTAACTCTATTCCGATTTTTGTAAAAACTGTTATCCATTCTTTCATTCCGTTTTTTACTTGCCCTCCAAAAAGTTCTAAACCTGCTTCCATAGATAGTGCACGAAAAACACAAACTTCTTTTCCTCCATTATACAATGTTCGTATTTGAGCCAAGCCATTTTTTAATCGAACCTGAGGAATTGTATTATTATCTAACAATGCTTGAAATACATTTTCTTCGACCCACTCATTAATATATGTTAAGACCGCTTCTGCCATTTCTTTTTTCCCATTAGGAAATCGATGGTACAAACTTGCTTTTTTAAGACCTGTAGCATCAGCTAAATCTTTCAAACTAGCTCCTTCATAACCTTTGGAACGAAATACCTTAGTCAATCCTAATACAATTTCTTTATCTAATACTTTTTGAGGTCTCATACTGCAAATGTAAGCAAAAAAACACAGTTACCAAACGATCGGTAAATAAGTGGCATCTATCAAATTGCTTTTATATAAATTATTTTTGTTTTTCTACCAATATTCTTTTAAAACTTCTGCCGTCTATTAAACTTCCAGTTATTTCAATCATTATTGATTTATAAAATAATTCAAGACCTAACTCATCTATAGAAGTATAATCTGAGTTTTTTCTTTTTATGAAATTTTCTGCTTGGATTATGTATTCTGGGCAGCATTTTTTATATTCTAATTTGTTCTGAAGTAGTTTTGTATAAAATTCGGTTTGTTTTCTAATTGATTCTCTTTTAATAATTTCAAAATCTTGGTAAAACTCCTCCATAAAACTCTTAAAATTGAGGTGATTTAATCGTTCGTAGAGCTTATTACTGTTAACACTTCCATAAAAACCAGGTATTTCTATGCTACCATCTACAGGGGTAAGCTTCGCCCATGGACTTTGTTTTGAATAGGAAATAGGATATGCTGGACTATCATCTATTGTATATTGAAGAAAGGAAAAGTTGAACTTTATTCTTGCACTAATCGAATTAAAGGAATTTTTATCATATTGAATACTCTTTCCATCAATTCCTTCATATAATTGTTTTAAATAAAAAGTTGTGTCTGAAGATCTTATTATTTTAAAATCTTCTTTTCTTAGATCGTTTATTATTAAACTAGTATCGATAGGAGTATCAATCAGGTTTAATATATTCTTTGATTCATGTACATCTTCTTTTTTCAAATTCGATTTTTGATTACAAGAAGTTAAAATCAAAAGGCCTAATAGTACATTAATTATGGTCCTCATTCTGATTGTTATTAGTAGCAGTTTATATTATCCTGCCTGTTTTATTAATTATTATTTTTAAGTTCTAAAAGGATTCATTTAACCAATTATTAGTTTTGAGTTTTTCTGTAGTCAAATGAATTTATATACAAAACATGGCAAATTCATATATTGATTTTAGGTTAAAAACAAAAATAGCAGAAAAGAAACAAACTTAAAATTTAACTCCTAGCTACTATTTTTCATATCCATTATTAGTAGTTCGTTGCATTTTTATTCAGCTAAACAACTTGGATTGTGTTTTACTTTAAAATTGCAAGAATTTGCGATAAAGCACAACTCATTAGCTTTTTGATGCAATTCATTCGCTTTTTCAATCATATTTTCGTCAGTAATTTTCACTTTTGGATTAAGCGTAACTTCTATAAATTTTCCGTTCCCATTTTTAGTTTCCTCCATAATTCCTGTAGCGTTATCTAAATATTCAATTACTACAATTTTATGTACCGAACATAGATGTAAATAAAAAAGCATATGACAAGCGGATAAAGAAGATAAAAAAAGATCCTCTGGATTATACCTCGTTTTATCTCCCAAAAAAGAAGGATCAGATGAGCCATTAATCGCACTATATTTACCGTTTCCTATGATTTTATGATTTCTGCTATAAGATTTGTAATTGAGTGTTCCATTTCCTTCATTGCCTGTCCACTCAACTTTTATTTCGTAATTATGCTTTTTCATTTATTATATTTTATGTGTTCAACAAAGTAAATTGATTTATTACTTTTACATTTCATTTAAGAATGAATAATGGATGAAAATAAATTTATTAATGTAGCTTCATTATTATGTGAGCCATCAAGAGCAAAAATATTATGGAATTTATTAGATGGTAGAGCTTATACTGCCAGTGAATTAGCTTTAGTTTCTGATTTATCTCCGAGTTCAGTCAGCAATCATTTGTCAAAACTTTTAGATGGTAATATTCTAAGGGTGGATATTCAAGGAAGGCATCGTTATTATTCTTTTTTTAGTTCAGATGTGGCATATACTGTAGAGTCTTTAGCAAATTTAGCCAACGATAATTTATCATCGAAATCAAATAAGGAACTAATAAAAACTGGAGTTAAATATTGTAGATCATGTTATGATCATTTAGCAGGTTATGTTGGTGTTGCGGTTACAGAAGCAATGGTAAAACAAGGTTATTTGATAAAATCTGATAAAGTTTATCTTGTGACTAAAAAATGCTGGGACTGGCTTTCTCAATTTGGAATTTTGGAAGTTGATTTTAAGAAAAGTCGCCGACCTTTAACTAGACAATGTCTTGATTGGTCAGAGCGTCGTCCGCATCTAGCAGGACACTTGGGTGCAGTTCTTCTGGAAAAAATGTTAGAAAATAATTGGTTGAAAAAAGTTCAGTTTTCAAGAGAGATTATTATTACTTCAAAAGGTAAACAATCATTAAACGATTTATTAGGTATTGTTTTGGAATGATCAATAATGGGAGTTTGCGTAAAAACTCCTATTTATTCATTTATAAAAATTAAATAACCTTATAAAAAACCTCAACAGAACTTTAAACAGTTTTATCTCTCATAAACTAAAGTGATCAACTCATGTAAGAGTTATTTCGTTAGTCAACTCGTTTTCACTATTAATTAAGTTCTTTTATTAAATCCAAGATAAGGTTCTATAAGGCATATAGAAACCTGATTATTAGCAATGGGTAGGTTTAATCAACACTCGATCCTGATTTTGTTCTATAAGCAGCGTGAATGCTTAATCGTTTTTTATTCAAACTTTATCTTCTTCCCTTCCAAAGTACCTCTGAAATATTTATTATTTTCTATAAATAGAATTTCTCCGTATTTTCCTTTTTTAATACTCGAATCTACTCCAAAAATTTTATTTTCATATAGACTTACTACTTCATCATTTGAGCAATGTCCAACTATAATGTGATCTGAATTTATTAATTCCAAAATATCCGAAATGTACTTGTCATTTAATTTGTCATTAAAGTAACCCCTATACCATATCAAGCTTTCTCTACCATAATAAATCTTATAAAAGTTTGTAGATTTCATTTCAGATTTACTTCTGTCAATTGATTTCCTCATTAGGTTATTTATCTTTTTAAGATTGAAATCATTATGCGATAAAAAATCTTTTGAAATACCACCGTGAACAAATACATTATTATTTATTTTAATAATAGTAGGTTTTGACCTTAGCCACCTACCAATGACAGTTTTATTGCTATATAATTCATCATAATTTAGATTCAATAAATCACATGTTTGCAGGTATTTTTCATTAATATACCTCAAATCTTTGTGCAAGACCATATATTCATGATTTCCTAATAAAAAATGTACTTTACCCCCCTCTTTTTCGGCTTGCTGTTCAAGTTTATAGATTAAGAGAAGTATTTCATTTACTTTGTCCCCTCTGTCAAAAATATCTCCAACAATTACCAAATGACCTTTTCCGAATTTCCAATTTAATTTTTTGTCAACTATTTTATTAGTTTTTAATAATCTAATAGCAAGCTCATACTTTCCATGAATATCACTCAATGCAGCAATTTTTTTAACCTTTTTAAATTCTACTTTATTAGGGGAATATATTGTATCAAAAGTATTGGATTTTAATTTTTGGGTAAAGACTTGACCATTTACAATCTTTTTTTCCACTAGCCCGTCTTTTTCTATAAAAACATATGGTCCATCGTTTAATTTTACATCTTCAATTTTATCTTTACCCTTTAAATCTATAGTCTCTTGGCCATAGATTTTCACAAAGGAAATAAAAAAGATCATTACGTATATATAGCGTTTAATCATAGTTTTATTGAATTATTATTGGTTAGCATCTGTACCGAAATTACTATTTATATGTATAAATTTATAGCTTTATAAAAGCTAAATATAGCTAATATCAAACAGCTTTATTATGGTTTTTTATTTCTTTCAATAAAACCACAAAATATATAAAAACTGCTTAAATATTTTTAATTATTCTTTCTTAAGTAAGTAATTTTCTCTGCTAATCGCTTAATTTCTTTAGCTAGCTAAGTTATTTTTTAATTGATATGGTAAGTTTGGACTAATTTTCGAGAGGATCATAAATAATTTTTTATTCCATAAAGACATAACCTTAATAGATCAACTGGAGCCTATGATAGACGTTCGCCTGAAGATGGTGTATTACTAAATCCTAATGTTTTTAATAGTAAAATAGCTACAAATAAATCAATAATCCTTGCTCATGAATTTGGATTGACATATTCATTTAATGGAATCATTGATAAAAATAATCTACTCATTGATAAACTATGTTAACCTCAAAAGATACTTTAATAAACTTTGTTTCAGAATAAATCGATTTCAAAATAAAGAAACTATTTTAAATAATTTAATTCTCAAAATGGTCAAAAGCGACAATATATATATCAACCAAAATTAATAAATAACTGCTGATCTCCATAGGTTTTTATTATTCTTGAAAGATATTCTTTTTTTGATAATAATTCTTAAAATGATTCCGTTTGAAAAAAAAGGTCGATTATCTTTATAATTAATAAAATAACTACATGAATATTTATTGACTATTTTACTTCTTAATTAAACTATATTGAAAGTTTAAGGAGAGAAGTGTTTTCCCTTACCTTACTAGGCTATATTACATTTTGTATTAAATAATAAAGAGTTAAACTTACAGTTTAACTCTTTATTATTTTTATGTTCGTTATATGTATGCTATATCAAACTTCTAATATTTAATCGGCTGGTGTGATTCCAACTGGACATTTAACAGAAATAGCAACATAGTCATCTCCATCTTTATAAACAGTAACACATTTTCCAGCGTCTACAGTCTTTTTTACACATTTCGCAAACGAAAGTCCTCCACCTCTACATAATTCCTTTGATTTTTCAAAAACCACATCATCACTCCATCCAACTTCCCAACCATCTTTAATCTCATAATTGATTCCATTGTCTTTTAAATCGTAAACAAACAAACTATCATTTTTTAAATCAGTAGCTTCTATTAATTTTAAAAATTGATTTTCTGCATCTAATTCTGCTATATCATTATTAACACAACTACTTAATAGTATAGTAAATAATGTCATATAAATAAAATTTAATATTTTCTTCATATCCTATTTTAATTTATTTTGCGCTACTAGAAAGTATAGTCCTCTTCGCGACAATATATTTCTTATTATGAATGACTAAAATAATATTTTTTTTTTATAAGTACATGTCAAAAATCTATCAAAGTTTACATTGTTTTACTTTTTGGTATTTAATATAATTCAGCTAAATTATAAATAGGATATGCTATATTTCTAATTCTCCAATCATTTTCAGGTCTTCCAGAAATAGTTCAATTTTCTTGTTCACTTATTAACATTCGAAGCTTTACAATACATCTCAATCTAAGTTTTTCTAAAAAATAAAACTCATCTATCTATTCACGTATAGAAAACCCGTTTTTGTTTTCTGATTACCTGATTCCTTCTCGTATTCTAACATATAAAAATACGTTCCTACGGGCAATTCTTCTGTTTTTAATGTAGTTACTTTTCGATTTGCTGTTCCTTTAAAATACCCTGTATTTGTTTGCTCATATCCCGTTGTATCAAAAACAAGAGCTTTCCATCTACTATATATTCTAAGTCTATTATTAGGGTATTTATCTAATCCAATAATTCTAAATTCGTCATTCATTCCATCACCATCCGGAGTAATTCCCGAATAAATAATCAAATCTTCTTGCTCAACTATTTCATTCTCATCTTCTTCTTCAATTTCTGTTTCATCTTCTTCTTCATCAGCTACCATTGTTCCTTCTATATTAATATGTAAAAAAGCGGTTGCTATATTTACTGAATTATCCATACCATCTGTCAATGTATACGAAACTCTGTCTATTAATGTAGTTCCTAATGGTAAATTTGCTATTATCAAATTATTTTCGTCTACGCTATAAGTATAATTTCCATCTGCGTAAATTGTTAGCATTCCATATGTTGTTGTGATCATTTGTCCTACTAAATCAATTTCATCATTCACTTTAACTACTCTCATTTTATTATTAGTCTGCCAATAGATATCCGAAATTCCTGCAATTTGACTTGCTGGGTTTTCTGCGGTAACATTTGCACCATAATTATATGAAAGTTTTAATTGTGTTATTGGTTCTTTAAAAATCACATTTACATTACCTGTTGCATCGCTTGGGATTGCATCTCCTACCCCATAAAAAATATGATCATCGATCGTCATAACACCACCAGTAGTGGTATACTCAAAAGGTACTGAAGTAGTATTTTGCGTTCCTTCAATGGTCATTTGATCTTGCCATCTGGTTCCCTGCGAATAATCTATATCTACAATTGTAAATCCTACATTAGATACTGGAGTATCAAAATCAATAATAAGCTGCGTATCTTCTCCATAAATATCATCTCCATTTATATAATATAATAAATAACCTGTATGTCCTCCATTAGTTCCTGTACCATTAACAACTTGATTTTGCCCTAAAACGCCAATTCCTGATGGATCTAGTGTTGTAAATGATACGTTAACTTCATCTATATCTTTTGAAGTCCCGCCTACTGCTTGTCCGTTTGTAAATTCATTTTCCCATCTTAAATATGATAGTGGTAGATCTGCAAAATCTTGCCCTAGTCCATCATCATCAAGAAGAACATTTCCTGTAACTGTAGCATTAGTACCGACCGTTATAGTTTTTACATTATCAACCGCAATAGGTGCTTCATTTACACCTTGAATAAAAATTGTTAACATTCCGTAATCAGTTATTCCTATTGCATCAGAAATTGTATAAGAAATAATATCTTCTATAAATTCGCCTTCTCTTAGTCCTTTTACAATATTATTATCTGGATCAATTGCGTATATATATTTACCGTCACTATCTACGATTAAAGTTCCATATAGTGTTTGATAACTTTCGCCTACTTTTTCTTGATATACAGCAACCTCAGAAACAATCAATCCAATTCCATCATCATTTTGGATAATATTCCCAGTAATAGCATTTATCGCATCAGCATTGATTGTATTTTCATCATCAACAGCAAGTGGTTCGTCTGTAAAAATGCGTAATAAACTATCCGCACTTATTGTATTTCCTATTGAATCTTCTATTGTTACATTCATTACCCGAATTCCATTTGTATATTCTTGAGTCAAATTACCATATAAAAACATACTCATGAATGTAAGAAAAACATCATTTGATAGCAGTTCTCCATTCACCTCTTCTATTAAAAAAGATGTTCCTGTTTGTTTGACTTTTATTCTTGTTGTTCCAATATTATATTCTCTTAATACAAATGTTTCATTAAAATAGTATACATCATAACCACTACCTCTTGTTATTACTGCCAATTCGCCTGCATCCAATACTCCCGTAAAACGGATCTCTATATTTTTAAAAAAACCATCATGGGTATATAACTCTGGCATATTACTTGTCGAAATGACTGTCGATGTTGTTGGCATAAACTGAATATCGTGGTTGACTCCAGTTGTTACACTATTCAAATCCAACATTAGTTGATTTACTTCTCTCCCATCTCTTTTTAGGTTATTGACATAGGATAATGGCACATCTTCTTTAGGAAAGAAACATTGATCTTTTAAATTATATTTTTGTACAAAATCATCATATTTTTCTTGGCCTCTTATAGTAAAATGTCCAGAAAAAAAGAAGATACATATGAAGAAAATAGAAGACACGCTTCCTTTCCTCCACAAAAAATTGGGGGTGTGTAGAATAAGGTTCATAGGCTATAGCACAGTTTTTAATCACTTAAAATAGATTTGGGTGGCATTTAATTTTAGTGGGCACCAAAAATTAAACAGATTCTCATATCAATCTATACTCAATTAAAAGCATACATTGACATAACTAATTTTATCATTTTTTTGAAAGCTGTGATAGGTATATTTCAAACAATACACAATTCTTTTAATTTATTAGAATTAAAAAACCATATCAACATAATTTTGGGAATGTTATATAAAATTGGGAGTTCTATACAACTATATATTATATAATTTTCTTGTATTTATTGAAAAAGTAGGTTAAGTAATTTTATCCTATACGCTCTCTTTTTAAATTATTTTTAATTGTTATTCTTAACAAAAATACCTATTTACATTATATAAATCGTGCTAAATACACTCAAAAGAAATACGCTAAAAACCTAAACAACAATACTTTATACAAATAAACCGTTTTTCAAAAAATAATTTAAATATTCCTTATTTTTGATGTAATGCTATTTTCACCTTCTTTAAATTAATTCTCCTACAAACCTTTTGTTTTAATACTATTTCAAATTCATAACAATACTTTATTATCTTTTATTATTCTTATTTAAAATCAAAAAAAATTACTCCATTTATACTAGAAAATTAAAATATAACTTACGAATTAAGCGTTTTAACCATAATTACGGATAAAAACACATCCTATTTTTATTGAGGTTTTTAATAATACTATGCTAAAATATATCTCTATATCGCTTTCACTTTTTATGCTGATGCAATCTATCAGTATAGATGCGATGAATATATTTGATCTTAGTGATTTAATTAATCATTTCCACATGCACGAAGAGAACTATAACGATGATTTTGCATCTTTTATAGCAAAACATTATGGTTCTTCTCATACAGATCATGATATGGAGGTCAAAAATTCTGATCAACATCAACATGAGCACCAAAATCTACCTATAGAACACGATATACATAAAGGTTATACATTTATAGCTTGTTTTATCAATAATACTAATAGCATTCAAAATTCTACAGAAATTATTATAGAACGTAATTCTTTCTATTATGTAGAAAAACACCATTCTTCTGGAGTTATCGGGATTTTAGATCCTCCCAAAATCAACCACATTTAATGCTATACATAAAATAATACTCTTAGTCACTATCCTTAATTCTTAGTATAGTGTATAAGGCCTTACTACGTCTCTATCGTAGCATATAACTATAATTTACTTTTTTATTAACTCAGGATGATTATCCTGTACATTACTATAATTTATTTTATGAAAAAACTCTTATTAATGGTATGCTTATTCTATATAAGCATCTCTACAATGCATGCGCAAAAATGGCTTACAGACTTCTCTGAAGCTAAAAAAATCGCCTTAGAAAAAAATAGAAATATTATACTTGTTTTTGCTGGTTCAGACTGGTGTGCTCCTTGTATCAAGCTAGAAAAAAAAATATGGGATTCGGATATTTTTAAAAACTATGCCAATGACCATTTTGTATTACTTAAAGCTGATTTTCCTAGAAAGAAAAAAAATCAACTTTCTAAAAAACTACAAGAAAGCAACAATAAATTAGCTGAACGTTATAACCGAAACGGTCATTTTCCGCTAATAATTGTCATAAATTCTGAAGGAAAACCATTAGGTACTACTGGTTACAAAAAACTAACTCCTCAAGGCTATATTGATCTATTAACATCTTTTGAAAAATAATATCATGCTATTAAAACGTCTTTTTACATTTTTACTTATAGGAATATCTAGTACTGGGTTTTCTCAAGAAGTTTACAAACGTACTTTAAAATTAATGGGAAGTCGTTTTGATATTACTGTTATCGCTCAAAATAAAAAACTCGGAGATTCATACATTGATACAGCAGTGCAAGAAATTGATCGTATTGAAAAATTAATTTCATCTTGGGATCCTAATTCTCAAACTTCTGCTATCAATAAAAATGCAGGAAATAAGCCTGTTCAAGTCTCTCCTGAATTGTTTCAATTAATCAAACGCTCAATAAATATTTCGAAACTTACAGATGGAGCCTTTGATATTAGTTATGCTTCAATGGATAGAATTTGGAAATTTGACGGAAGCATGAAACAGATGCCTTCAAAAAATAAAATTCAACATTCTGTTGCCAAAGTAGGTTATCACAATATTATCCTAGATTCAAAAAAATCCACTGTTTTCTTAAAATTAAAAGGAATGAAAATTGGCTTTGGTGCCATCGGAAAGGGATATGCTGCTGATAAAGCTAAAGTATTATTGAAGCAACGAGGAGTAGTTGCTGGAATTATAAATGCATCTGGTGATATGAATACCTGGGGCAAGCAATTAAACGGAGAAAAGTGGAAAATAGCTATCACTAATCCTATGAACAAAAACACTGCTTTTGCCCTATTACCATTATTTGAAAAAGCTGTTGTAACCTCTGGGAATTATGAAAAATACGTTCAATTTAATGGAACGAGATATACGCATATTATTGATCCTAGAACAGGATATCCTTCTAGCGGAATCATTAGTGTAACAGTATTTGCTCCTAAAGCAGAACTAGCTGATGCTTTAGCTACTTCGATATTTATTATGGGAAAAGAGATCGGTATTAATCGAATTAACCAATTACCTCAAATAGAATGTATTGTTATTGATGACAAAGGTAACATACACACCTCAAACAATATAAAAATAAAATAAACTATGAAAACAAAATTGCCAATTTTATTACTTGCCATACTTTGTCTAAGTTCTTGTGCAGTTGTAAAAGAATATGAAAAAGTAAATTTACAAGATCCCGATATGGCTTTATCTACAAAAAAAGTAGATCGCTTTAATACTAATTTTCAAAGTTACAGAGAAGCTGCTTCTGGTGCTAACGGAGGAAAAACAGGAGGAGGCTGCGGATGCAATTAAATTTTAAAATAATAAGCATGCTTTTATTATTTATAGGAGTTTGCGCTAGTTCTTTGGCTCAAGAAAAACAACAAGATTCTATTACTACTTACAAAAAACGCGTTCTAGAAGCTACCGAAGTCGATTTTCTTACTAGCTACTATACCCAAGATGGTGACAATGCCGCTGTCACTGGTGGTATTGGTACCGAAGAACTTACAGATGTCACCCCAACAATAGTTGTATCTATTCCATTAAATGATGATGATATTTTGACCATTGATGCAGGGATTTCTGCTTATTCATCTGCCTCATCAAGTAACATTAATCCTTTTGATGGTAATCAACCTGCTAACGCTTTTATTGAATCTACTGGAGCGTCTAAAGGTGATGTATGGACTAACCTTAATGTCAATTATAGTCATAGTAGTGATGACCGAAATAATACTTGGTCAACTAATCTGTCGATATCATCCGAGTATGATTATTTTTCGATCGGTATTGGGGGAAGCTATACTAGATTATTCAATCAAAAAAACACTGAAATTAGTATTAAAGGAAATGTTTATTTTGATACATGGAATGCTATATACCCTCAAGAATTGCGTTTTTTTAATCAAGGAGGAAATAGATTAGACGATTCTTTTTTTAATAATTTTACTATTACAGGAAATACGAATTATACTCCTCAATTTACAGAGTTTGATAATGAAGGAAGAAACTCATATTCTCTTGGTCTTGGTTTTTCTCAAATTTTATCAAGAAATACTCAAGGTAGTATTGTTATCGACGTAGTTCAACAAGATGGACTATTGTCAACTCCTTTTCAACGGGTTTATTTTGGAGATGTTGCCGACTCTTTTATTGGTGATTTTCATCTTGCAGATGCTATAGAACAACTACCAGGCACACGATTAAAAATTGCTATTGGCGGACGTCTTAATTATTATATAAATGAAGTTTTTTCGGTAAGAACTTTTTATAGGTACTATACCGATGATTGGGGAATCAATTCGCATACAGCAAGTATCGAAATTCCTATTAAAATAACCTCTCAATTTACTTTATATCCATCATATCGCTTTTACAATCAAACTGCAGCAGATTATTTTGCTCCTTATGAACAAAATTTATCTACTCAAGAATTTTATACTTCTGATTACGATTTATCAAAATTTAATGCCAATCAATATGGCTTCGGTATTAGTTATACTGATATTTTCACGAAACTCCATCTATGGAAATTTGGATTAAAAAGTATTGATCTTAAGTATAATCAATACGAACGTAATACAGGATTAATATCATCTCTTATCTATGGAGGAGTTAAATTTATTATGGATTAAAATAATCATTAAATTACTTTTCCTTAAAAGAAGATATATAAAAGTCCCGTATTTCGAAAAATACGGGACTTTATTATGATTTATATAATGTGAATTTATCTTTTGATAAAACGTTTAATAATCGCTTCTTCATTCTCTGTTCCTATTTCTATTACATAAGAACCTTGTGATAATCCATTTACATTAATCTTGTGATCAATCACAGCACCTTCTCTTACAACTTGTCCAATCATATTCATGATTTTAAAACTCATTTTTGAAGTTGTTGTACTTGCAACATTTAATACATTTCCTGAAACTGGATTAGGATATAAGCTAAATTCTAAAGCTGCTCCTGTATCTGTTAAATTAGATAAAGAATCTTCTGTTGTAGAAGTAGTACTTGATCCTACAGTAAGAGCTATATCATCTACAGCCATATCTCCTCGCCATGAAGTACCTGTTGTACCTACAAATCGTAATTGTACAGAGTTTCCTGTATATGCATTTAAGTTTACATTCGCATTCAACCAAGAACTACCTTGATTTCCTGATTCACTCCATATTTCTGTCCAAGACGCTCCATCATTATTGCTAGCTTCTAATTTTAAATTCCCAACTGCAGACCCTCTCATATGATATCTAAAGGTAAAGTTTGCTACAGTTTCTCCACTTAAATTAAAACATGGCGAATTTATTGTTGTTACTCTATTAGGGTTGTTTGGAGATGAAGCTTCTACGTATACATAAAAACTACCTTCTACCGCACTTGTCGGTCCTGTATCTCTAGAACGTGTTCCTCCTGATTGACGAATCCAATCAAAATCATTTCCTGCTCCTTGAGTCCATGCTCCAAAATTACCTTCGAATCCTTCATTATAAGGAAAAGATGTGATTCCACTTGTACAGCCAGTTACTCCTCCTCCAGTTTGTGTTACAGAAGTATAGCTTGCAGCCCATCCTGCTCTTGTTACAGAACCATCTGATGTAAATCTTACAAATAAAGCATTACCAGTAGAAGTAATTTCTGAAGGTATTGAAGTTCCTGAAAAGTTTCCTAATTGTGTTGCAGCTGCGTTTTCTCCATCAAATACTGTTACAAAATCAAAATTAGCTTCCGTATTAAAATTATCAAAGTTTAATGTTACTCTTCCTCCATTTGTTGGTCTAATTAACCAAGTACAGTTTCTATTATCTATATAATTATTAGTTCCACTTCCGTCTGCAAAAGATCCTGAATCTGCTGTCAAAGTCACTCCTCCATTACATGGATCTGCCGTTGCAGTAGTTGTTGTTACATTAACAACATTACTTAATCCTGATTGATTATTTGCTGCATCATTAGCTCGTACTGTAAATGTATATGCAGTTCCTGCTGTTAATCCAGAAACATTGTAATTAGTTGTCGTTACTGTAGTGATCATTACTCCATCTTGAAGTACATCATATCCAGTTACACCTACATTATCATTTGAAGCATTCCAATTTAAGCGTACTGAAGTTTGTGCTACATTTGAAGCTACTAAATTAGTTGGTACTGTTGGAGCTTCTGTATCTACTGTATTACCATTTGGTCCAAAAGAACCTGTAAATACTCCTCGTCCATATGTAGATGCGATAATAATATTGTCATTATCATTTCCGTTTTTAGCCCAATAATCAAATGACGTTACACTTGCATCACTCATTCCATTTTGTGATTGTACCCAAGTAGGATTTGCTGCATTAAAATCTTTGGTTACCCAAACTCCTAATTGAGTCGCTACAATAACCTCTGTTCTATCTAATGGATTTTGTAAAAGATCTCTTACTGGAATATCTGGTAAATCACCTTCTTTATTAACCCAATTAGCTCCTGCATCTGAAGATGCCCAAACACTAGTCACTCCATAATTATGGATCGTTACCATTAAATCATTTGCTGTTGCTCCTAATCTAACTGAAGATACTGATCCTACAAAAGGCGTGTTTATTTCTGCCCATGTTGCTCCTCCTCTTCTTACATTCGTAAGTCTCAATAATTTTCCGTTAGCTGTACCCACAAACCAAGTTCCATTTGCAAAAGGTGACGCTATAAATGCCGTTGGACTTCCTGTTAATAATGCATTAGTAATATCTGATTGTCTATTTCCTGCAACATCTATTGTTTTAATTTGGTAATTAGTCGTTCTTGATGGCGTTGAATTTGTTAACATAAAATTCGCTTCACTATCATAACCCATAGGATTTACAAAGTCTCCAGTAGATCCTTCGTTTACTAATGTCGTTGCTCCTCCTTGTGCTCTCCCTCTACCATCCCATGGTAAACTAAATCGATAAATTACGTTATTTGTAAAAGTAGCTGTCATATATTGACCATCCTTATCTACAAACGTATAGAAACCATCTCCGTCTGATAAAGGCTCAGATCCGTTAATCCCTGCTCCTGCATTTCTAAATGCTTGTGATCCGTTATCTTGAGCTCCAGCTGTAAAGATTCCTGTTAAATCTCCTACTCCATTTGGTCCAATTCCTGCTTTCACATATTGCGTTACATTAAAGTTATTATTTCTTGCACTAATAACATTAGAATTGCTTGCAGACGATAATCCATTTGCGTAAAAAATACCTCCATCATTTCCGAAAAGAGCTTGATTAGAGTTTCCTGGTCTAAATACCATTGCATGTTGATCGGCATGTACTAATGACGAACGTAAATTTCTTAAGTTATTATTATTCGACCATTTAGAAATTTGACTCCAAGAGTTCCCACTATTATTTGATCTAAATAAATCAATTCCTCCAACGTATATAATATCATCATTGGTTGGATCTGCTTCAATCATTAAATCATAAAATGATTGTCCTCTCGTAAAATCATTTGCAGGAATACCTGTATCTACATCATTAGGTAACGCTGTAGCTGTTGTCGATCCAAATTGATTTGTAGTTCTATAAATATGTACAGGTTCCGTAGATCCTTGTGTCAACGCATATAATTTGTTGGCATCTGTAGTAGATGCTTCCAATTCTACTCTGTTAGAATCATTTAATGGTGAAGCTGCCGCTTCTGTCCAAGTTCCTCCATCAAGAGAACTATAAACTCTTCCTCCTCCTTCTCCAAAAAGAGATCCTATAGTTCCCATCCATAATCTATTATCAGCAGTTACTTCAAAATCATTTGGAATATAATAATAATTTACTCCTTCTCTCACATATCTCATATTTGCTGACTCAATACGAGTCCATGTAGCTCCATTATCAATAGATCTATAAAGACCTGCTGATTGAAGTCCTAACCTATTATTGGGTCCTGAAGCATCTCCATAAGAATGTGCTCCAACTGCTATAAATAAATCTGTACGGTTTTGAGCTGTATTATTCCACGCTAAAAAATCATTTACAAAATAAACTCCTGAAAGGAATAATTCATTCGCATTAAAAACAATATCTCCTCCTCCTGCTGCTGGAACATTTAGGGCTTGCCATGTTGTTCCTCCATCAGTAGATCTATAAACACCGTTTCCTACTACGTCTCCTCCGGTATATTGCTCACCAGTTCCAATATACATAATATTAGAATTTCTAGGGTCCACTGTAAGTGTTGTTACAGATAAATTACCCGGCACTCCAGCGACACGAGACCATTGAGAAGCTGTTGAAGTAATATTATCATTCACCCATAAACCACCACTAACTCCTCCTGCAAAAACTCTTCTGTTGTTTGCATCATTAGGATCAAATAAGATAGCTCGAGTACGTCCACCAATATCATTTGGCCCTCTTTCTATCCATGGATTATTTACGTCATCTCCCGGAGCACTTTTAGCTCTTCCTGATTTTAATAATTCTCTTACTTCATAAATTTTTTCAGGTTCTGTTCTTCCTGTTCGAGGATTGATAGAAAGATCCCATAATTGCTCATAATATCTATTAGGAGGTAAACCTTCCGCCTTTCTTTCTTTCTTTGTTAAGTGCTTTGTTTCTTTAAACGGACTATTCATTAAATACGCCTCATGCTGAGATCGTAAACTTGTGACTTCATCCATTTCTTGACTATTTTCTAACTTCTGATCATTCATAGAAGTTACGAAAATTGCCGATAGGGCTACTAGACTAAGTCCGGGTAGCACAAGTCGAGATAATTTTCTTTTCATAATTAAACTTGTTTGAGTTTGTGTTTCGTTAAATTCTGATTTAGAATTCTAAATCAGAAACGCGCAATATATGAAATTACCCTACTAATTTTATTAAAAAAATGTAATTTTAACAAGTTTAAAACATTTCAGCTATCACTTTTAAGTATTTATTTTAAAAAAAACGTCAATCAGATAATCATTTTTCAAGAATTCAAATCTAATTAACCCTCCCCTAATTTTCTTTTTACATGGTATCAATTCAATAATTTCGATGAAAAATTATAAATTTTAGGGGTATCGATATTTCTATTTAAAATCAAAAAATAGAAATTAATTTTGTTGAGATATAAAGGAAAAGTCATTCTACAACAGCTTTAAGCAACTTAAACACTTGTAAAACTAGACTAAACATTATTAAAAGAATGGGTAAGATACATTTTGAAAAAAACATATATACTGTACCTAAATGTAATATAAATCATACTGAAGAAAGGTTCACTTTTTTAAATTGTATACATAAACCTTATATCATAGATTGGTAAAAATTTCTTCTTTTATTTAAACGGTATAGAAATAAAAATTACCGAGTTACTGTTGGTATTAATAACAAAAATTAAATTTATCGACTTTACCTCCTAATCCTAACGGTTGTATCAACCTAGGTGTATGGACAATTGATAACTAGTTTAGTTCT
>CANMKX010000038.1 GCA_947498595.1 uncultured Aquimarina sp. | reverse complement strand
TTCGTTTCCTTTTAATAAGGTTATTAAGTTTGAATATTTTAATTCTTGCGTGATTATTGCATACCACTGTTGGTAATATCTTTTTATACCTTCTATTTCTTTCAATAATATAGGTAATGCTTCCTTTTTTATCTTTAGAATATCTCCTTTAATTTTTTCGGCTATCGACTCTAATTCAAAAAGAATCCTTTTCCCATCTTCTTCTATATAAGCAACATCTTTCTTAACATGGGCTAATACTTCATATAAATTAATCGCCTTCTCACCTTTTAACTCCTTATAATACAAAATTCTAACGCAAAAAAAACATCAAATAACATTCTTACTTATTTTCAAAAAACAAGAATACTTTAGCAATCATTAATCAATTTTAGGCATCGTTATTAAATTAAATTACAATCCTATTTGTATGAGTTTCTTTATCGTATTATCTTTGCCGCTTAAATTTATTATAAACGATGATTAAAATAACATTACCAGACAATTCGGTGAGAGAATACGATAGTGGTATTACTGCTATGGGTGTTGCCAAAGATATTAGCGAAGGTTTCGCTAGAAATGTAATATCAGCTAAATTTAATAACACTACCATAGAGACTACTACCGAATTAACCACAGATGGTGATCTTATTTTATACACATGGAAAGATGACGAAGGTAAAGCTGCTTTTAGACATTCTTCTTCTCACGTTTTGGCGCAAGCTTTAGAACAATTATATCCTGGGGTAAAACTGTCTATTGGTCCATCTATTGAAAATGGTTTTTATTATGATGTTGATTTAGGTGAACATTCTATTTCTGATAAAGATTTCAAACGTATTGAAGACAAAATGTTAGAGATAGCTCGTGGAAAGCATGAATTTAAAATGCGTTCTGTTTCTAAAGCCAATGCTTTGAAATTATATGAAGATCAAAGCAATGAATATAAAGTTGAATTGATTGAAAATTTAGAAGACGGTACTATTACATTTTGCGATCATGATACTTTTACAGATTTATGCCGTGGAGGACATATTCCACATACAGGAATTATTAAAGCTGTAAAAATAATGAGTGTTGCTGGTGCTTATTGGAGAGGTGATGAAAACAATAAGCAATTAACACGTATTTATGGTACTTCTTTTCCTAAACAAAAAGAATTAAAAGAATATTTAGCTTTATTAGAAGAGGCTAAAAAGAGAGATCATAGAAAACTTGGAAAAGAATTAGGTTTATTTACATTTTCTCAAAAAGTAGGTCAAGGTCTTCCTTTATGGTTACCTAAAGGAGCTGCTTTACGTGATCGCTTAGAGCAATTCTTAAAGAAAGCTCAAAAGAAAGCTGGTTATGAGATGGTTGTTACTCCTCATATTGGTCAAAAAGAACTCTATGAAACTTCTGGCCATTATGCCAAATACGGAGAGGATAGTTTTCAACCTATCAATACTCCTGCTGAAGGTGAAGAGTTTTTATTAAAACCTATGAATTGTCCTCACCATTGTGAAATTTACAAAAGTGGGCCTTGGTCATATAGAGATTTACCTAAACGTTTTGCTGAATTTGGTACTGTTTACAGATATGAACAAAGTGGTGAATTACATGGATTAACTCGTGTAAGAGGTTTTACTCAAGATGATGCACATATTTTTTGTACTCCAGATCAATTAGATGACGAATTTAAGAAAGTAATTGATCTAGTATTATATGTTTTTGGTTCACTTGGGTTTGAAAACTTTACTGCTCAAGTTTCTGTTAGAGATCTTTCAAAACCTGAAAAATATATTGGAGATACTGATAATTGGGAGAAAGCAGAAAACGCAATTATTAATGCTGCTAAAGAAAAAGGGCTAAATTATGTAATTGAATCTGGCGAAGCTGCTTTTTATGGACCTAAGCTTGACTTTATGGTTAAAGATGCTTTAGGTAGAAGTTGGCAATTAGGGACTATTCAAGTTGATTATAACTTACCTGAACGTTTTGATCTTACATATAAAGGTAGTGATAATGAATCACATCGTCCAGTAATGATTCATAGAGCTCCATTTGGAAGTCTTGAACGTTTTATTGCTATTTTACTAGAACATACAGGAGGTAATTTCCCATTATGGTTAATGCCTGAGCAAGCTATTATTCTCTCTCTCAGTGAAAAATATGAAAAATACGCAGAAAAAGTTTTAAATTCGCTAGAAAATCACGAAATTCGCGCCCTTACTGATCATAGAAATGAGACTGTAGGTAAAAAGATCAGAGAAGCAGAGATGAATAAATTCCCATATATCATCATAGTAGGGGAACAAGAAGAGAAAAGTAATACTATCTCGGTTCGAAAACATGGTGGTGAAGATATAGGATCGATTTCTGTAGATGATTTCTCTGAGATTATAAATAATGAAATTAAAAAGACACTTAAGTCATTTCAATAATTAAGTAACGTTTAACTAAAATTTTTTAGCCATAGCAATAAGAAGAAAAAAAAGCCGGAGACCTGTTAGACAGGTAAAAGAAGATCCGCACAGAATTAATCAAAAGATTCGCGTAGACGAAGTACGATTAGTTGGCGAAAATATCGAAGTAGGTATATATCCTATTCGCAAAGCATTGACTCTTGCTGAAGAGCAAGAATTGGATTTAGTAGAGATCTCTCCTAAGGCAGTACCTCCTGTTTGTAAAATTATGGATTATAAAAAATTCCTTTACGAACAAAAAAAGAGAGAAAAAGTTCTTAAATCTAAAGCTACTAAAGTAGTTGTAAAAGAGATACGTTTTGGACCTAATACTGATGATCACGATTATGAGTTTAAGAAAAAACATGCTGTAAAGTTCTTACAAGAAGGAGCTAAATTAAAGGCATATGTATTTTTTAAAGGTCGTTCGATCATTTATAAGGATCAGGGTCAAATTTTACTACTTAAATTAGCGCAAGAGCTAGAAGAATATGGTAAGGTTGAACAGATGCCTAAATTAGAAGGTAAAAGAATGATTATGTTTATAGCTCCTAAGAAAGGAAAGTAAACATACTTATTATAACAATAGATGAGTGAGATCATTAAATAAACACCAAGGATACAATGCCTAAAATGAAAACTAAATCCAGTGCAAAGAAGCGTTTTAAGCTTACGGGTACTGGTAAAATCAAAAGAAAGCACGCTTTTAAAAGTCACATCTTAACAAAGAAGTCTAAAAAGCGTAAATTAGCTTTAACTCATGCTACATTAGTACATGAGAATGATGAGAATAATATTAAACAACAATTACGTTTAAAGTAATCGTTCATTAATATAATTTTCGGTTAAAATTATTATTAAACCCAGGAGTTAGGCTTTATAAAAGTATCTATAAAATAGATCGCCTACTACTAAAAAATTTAAAATTATGCCTAGATCAGTCAATTCAGTAGCAAAAAGAGCTAGAAGAAAAAAAGTTCTTAAGCAAGCAAAAGGTTACTTTGGACGTCGTAAAAACGTTTGGACAGTAGCAAAAAATGCGGTAGATAAAGCAATGTCATATGCTTATAGAGACCGTAGAAACAAAAAAAGAACTTTCCGTGCTTTATGGATCACTCGTATTAATGCAGGTGCTCGTTTACATGGTATGTCTTACTCTCAATTTATGGGAAAAATCAAAGCTAACGATATCGAATTAAACCGTAAGGTTCTTGCAGATTTAGCTATGAATAACCCAGAAGCTTTTAAAGCAATCATAGAGAAAGTAAAGTAATTTTTTAAAACATTAATTTTCTCACTTATATATAAAATCCGCTCGTTTTGAGCGGATTTTTTTATTTATAAGTTCTCTCCTTTCTTTATATTTGCTCACTATGTATAAACAAATTAACAGTTTACAAAATCCTTCTATTAAATTTCTGACAACTTTAAAAGAAAAATCTAGAATCAGAAAAAAAGAAGGGCTTTTTCTGATTGAAGGGCAACGCGAAATTTCTTTAGCTATCCGTGGTGATTATCATATTAAGCAAGTTTATTTCTGCAAAAAACATATCTCACTTTCAGAAATAGATTCTCTTTTTTCAGAAATAACATATACAATTGAAAAGATTGAAGTTTCTAATGAGGTATATCAAAAATTAGCATTTAGAGGTACAACAGAAGGTATTATAGCTCTTTCGCAAACAAAAGATCATATTCTTGACCTTGTAAACTTCTCTACCAAAAAACCTTTAATTCTAGTTGCTGAAGCCCCTGAAAAACCAGGAAATATTGGTGCATTACTCCGTACAGCTGATGCAGCTAAAGTTGATCTAGTATGTATAGCCAATCCTAAAACAGATATGTATAACCCCAATATCATACGATCAAGTGTTGGGTGTATATTTACAACCCCTATTGCTACAGGAACTACTGATGAAATTATCTCTTTTTTACAAAAAAATAATATAGAGATGTATGGAGCTGCACTTCAAGCTTCAGTACATTATGACACTTTAGATTATACTAAAGCTAGTGCTATCGTCGTTGGTACAGAAGCTACTGGGCTTAGTTCAAAGTGGTTGGATAACACTTCTCAAAATATAATTATACCTATGAGTGGTGTTATTGATTCTATGAATGTCTCTGTAGCTGCGGGTATTCTTATTTTTGAAGCTAAAAGACAAAGAGGTTTTTCTCTTTAAAAGAAATCCTAAAATATTAAAAAAACAATCTAATATTTTCCATATGACCCCAACAACCCTATTTTATCTATTGATCGCTATCATTATATGTATGCATGTATTAGATATCGCATTAGATTTTTTAAATGCTAAACGTTATACGGATAAAATCCCTCAAAAGCTATCAGATGTGTACCCTGAAGAGGAGTATCAAAAATCGATAGCGTACAAAAAAGTTAATCATAGATTTAAACTTATAACCTCTACAATTTCATTAATAACCACATTACTATTTTTCTTTTTTGATGGATTTGCATGGATTGACGCTATAGCCCGTAGTTTTTCTGATAATACAATTATTATAGGTCTTATATTTTTTGGAATTATCATGATTGGTGGTGATATACTTTCTACTCCTTCTGCCTATTATAGAATTTTTGTTATTGAAGAGAATTTTGGCTTTAATAAAACAACAGTCAAAACATTTTTCATTGATAAAATCAAAGGGATATTAATGATGTCCATTATGGGAGGAGGTATTCTTGCTCTTATAATTTGGTTTTATGAATTAACAACAGAGGATTTCTGGTTATATACATGGGCATTGATTGCTGTTTTCAGTTTATTTATGAATATGTTTTATGCAAAACTTATTGTTCCTCTTTTTAATAAACAGACACCTTTAGAAGAAGGCGAATTAAGAAATACTATTGAGGCTTATGCTAAAAAGGTTGGGTTTACTCTAAACAATATTTTTGTTATTGATGGATCAAAGCGTAGTACAAAAGCAAATGCCTATTTTTCTGGATTGGGTAGTGAAAAAAGAATAACCTTATATGATACTCTCATAAAGGATTTAGATACAGAAGAAATTGTTGCTGTATTAGCACATGAAGTAGGTCATTATAAAAGAAAACATATCATTATAAACCTTTGTTTATCTATTCTTTTAACAGGCTTAACATTATGGGTTCTATCTTTATTCATTAATAATAGTTTGTTATCCGAAGCATTAGGAGTAACAACCCCTTCATTTCACATAGGTTTAATTGCTTATGGAATTTTATATACTCCTATTTCAGAAATTACAGGTTTATTAATGAATTTAGTTTCAAGAGCATTCGAATATCAAGCGGATGATTATGCAAAAAACACCTATAAACCTGATGCTTTGGTTAGTAGCCTTAAAAAATTATCAAAGAATAGCTTAAGTAATCTAACGCCACATCCGGCGTATGTTTTCATGCATTACTCCCATCCTACTCTTTTACAAAGAATTATAAACTTAGAACAATAACGAATAAGCCTCAGGCTTGTTTCTTACAATTCTTAATTGTATTTTTATTTTATGACGGACATAGAAATAGAAGAAGAAAACAAAAAGATTACCAAAGAATATAAAGAGTTACTCCGTATCAGTTATCGTGATCTTAGTAATGAAGATAAAAAATTAATTCGTCAAGCTTTTGATGTAGCTGTTGATGGACACAAAGATCAACGCAGAAAAAGTGGTGAAGCCTATATATTTCACCCTATTGCTGTTGCCAAGATTGTAGCTAGTGAGATTGGTCTTGATGCTACTTCTATTGCTGCGGCACTTTTGCATGATGTAGTAGAAGACACTGAGTATACACTTGTTGATATTGAACAAATGTTTGGAGAGACTATCGCTCGAATTGTAGATGGTTTAACCAAAATTTCATCTTTAAATAAAAATAAAGATATATCGCTTCAAGCTGAGAATTTTAGAAAAATGTTATTAACGCTTAACGATGATGTCCGTGTTATTATCATTAAAATAGCCGATCGTTTGCATAATATGCAAACGATGGATTCTATGCGTCCAGATAAACAAGTTAAAATCGCTTCTGAAACATTATATATTTATGCTCCTCTTGCACATCGTATTGGTTTATATAATATAAAAACCGAGTTGGAAGATTTAGGTTTAAAATATACTGAACCTGATGTTTATAAAGATATTTTTGAAAAAATAAAAGAGAGTAAAGAGGAACAAGATTTATATATTAAACAGTTTTCTGATAAAATAAGAAACGGGCTTGATAAAGAAGGGCTTTCTTATGATATTAAAGGAAGACCAAAATCCATTTATTCTATTCGTAGAAAAATGGTCAAGCAAAATGTAAGCTTCGATGAAGTTTATGATAAATTTGCTGTTAGAATTATTTATAGAAGTGATCGCGCAAATGAAAAATTTGTTGCTTGGAAAATATATACTATTGTAACAGATTATTACCGTCCTAATCCTATACGTTTACGAGATTGGATTTCTCAACCTAAATCAACTGGTTATGAAGCTTTACATATTACTGTAATAGGACCAGATGGTAGATGGGTTGAAGTACAGATACGTAGTGAACGTATGCATGAAATTGCAGAAAAAGGGTATGCCGCTCATTACAAATACAAAAACAATGCTGAAAAACAAGATCAAGGGTTAGATGGCTGGTTGAATCGCCTTCAAGAAGCATTAGAAAATTCTGAAACGAACGCTGTAGATTTTGTTGAAGAATTCAAATTAAATTTATATGCCAAAGAAATTTTTGTTTTTACTCCTAACGGTGATTTAAAATCGCTTCCTAAAGGTGCTACTGCCTTAGATTTTGGTTTTAATGTACATACTGAAGTTGGTTTACGAACAAGAGGAGCTAGAGTTAATGGAAAATTAGTCCCTTTAAGTCATATTTTAAAAAGTGGTGATCAAGTAGAAATTATCACTTCGGATAAATCAAAGCCTACATCAAACTGGCTCGATTATGCTACAACTGCAAGAGCTCGTGCTAAAATAAAATCGTCTTTACGAGAAGAGAAAAAGTTAATTGCTGAAGAGGGTAAAGTTATTTTAAAACGAAAATTAAAATCTCAAAAGATTACACTCAATGAAAAAGTTGTAAATGAACTGGTTCTTTATTTCAAACTAAAAACAAGTTTAGATTTATTTTATCGAGTTGGTATTGGTACTATCGATAATAAAAAGATTAAAGAATTTGCTACAACTCGTAGTAATGTCTTTATGAATTTTATAAAAAACAGAATTCGTAAAGGAACTTCGGATGAATTACACAAAGAAGAAATTACTTCAAAATATGATTTATTAGTATTTGGTAAAGAATCTGAAAAACTGGAATATAAATTATCAAATTGTTGTAATCCTATCCCTGGAGATGATGTTTTTGGATTTGTAACCGTTAATGAAGGAATTAAAGTTCATAAAAACAATTGTCCTAATGCGTTACAATTACAAAGCAACTATGCTTACCGTATTATGTCGGCAAAATGGATTGATTCTAGTCAAGAAGAATTTAAAGCTGTTATTCTTTTGACTGGAATAGATAATATAGGAGTTGTAAATGAAGTAACTCAAATTATTTCTAATAATATGCATCTTGCAATGTATAATATGAATTTTGATACTAACGACGGCGTCTTTACAGGAAAAGTTACTGTTGGTGTCAAAAATAAAAGTATCTTAAAAACTGTAATTCAAAACCTTTCGAAAATAAACGGTATCGATAAGGTTATCAGAGAATAAAAAATAGCGTAACTTTGTTTTTTTAAACGTATGAGTACAAAAAACACTTCACAAGACGATCAAAACACAGTTAAAGGTGTGTTTACCAAATTCTTAGAAGAAAATGGTCATAGAAAAACTCCTGAACGTTATGCAATACTTCAGGAAATTTACGACAGCGAAGATCATTTTGATATAGAGTCTCTTTATATCAAAATGAAAAATAAAAATTATCGTGTTAGTCGTGCTACCTTATATAATACTATTGAATTATTAATGGATTGTAAGTTAGTACGTAAACATCAATTTGGACAAACTCAAGCTCAATATGAGAAGTCTTATTTTGATAGACAACATGATCATTTAATTTTAACAGACTCAGGGGAAGTTATGGAGTTCTGTGATCCTCGTATCCAATCTATCAAGAAAACTATAGAAGAGATTTTTGATGTAGAAATCACAAATCACTCATTATATTTTTACGGAACCAAAAAGCAACCAACAAACTAAAACACACTAATGGCTGTAAATTTATTACTTGGTCTACAATGGGGAGACGAAGGTAAAGGTAAAATTGTAGATGTCCTTACTAAAGATTATGACATCATCGCTCGATTTCAAGGAGGTCCTAATGCTGGACATACTTTAGAATTTGACGGTATTAAACACGTATTACATACGATTCCTAGTGGAATTTTTCATGACAAGGCTATCAACTTAGTCGGGAATGGAGTCGTAATAGACCCAGTAATATTTAAAAAAGAATTAGACAATCTTGAAAAGTATGATATTGATTATGTATCAAAATTATTAATTTCAAGAAAAGCTCATTTAATTCTACCAACGCATCGTATTCTTGACGCCGCTTCTGAAGCTTCTAAAGGTAAAGCCAAAATTGGTTCTACCCTTAAAGGTATCGGTCCAACGTATATGGACAAAACAGGAAGAAATGGTATTCGTGTCGGAGATCTTGAACTTGAAGATTGGAAAGAACGTTACCGTACTTTGGCTAATAAACACGAAGCTATGATTGGATTCTATAATGCTAAAATAGAATATGATCTAGATGAGTTAGAAAATGAATTTTTTAAAGCGATCGAAACTCTTAAATCATTAACTTTTATTGATAGTGAAGAATATTTGTACCAAGCACAAAAAGATGGAAAATCTATATTAGCTGAAGGTGCTCAAGGTTCCTTACTTGATATTGATTTTGGTACGTATCCGTTTGTAACATCTTCTAATACAACTGCTGCTGGTGCTTGTACTGGACTAGGAATTGCTCCTAATAAAATTAAAGATGTTTTTGGAATATTTAAAGCATATACTACTCGTGTCGGTAGCGGTCCTTTTCCAACTGAATTATTTGATAATGATGGAGAAACTATGGGGCGTGTTGGACATGAATTTGGAGCTACAACTGGTAGAGCTCGCCGATGTGGTTGGCTAGATCTAGTTGCTCTAAAATATGCTGTTCAAGTAAATGGTGTTACGCAATTAATGATGATGAAAGGCGATGTTTTAAGTGGATTTAAAACATTAAAGATTTGTACTGCTTACAAATATAAAGGAGAAATCATCAAACATCTTCCTTATAATGTAGAGCCTAACAATATTGAACCTATCTATACAGAAATGAAAGGTTGGTCTGAAGATCTTACTGGAATGACAGAAGCTTCACAACTACCTAATGAATTGAATGATTATATCAGTTTCTTAGAAAAAGAATTAGAAATTCCTATAACCATTGTATCTGTAGGTCCAGATAGAAAACAAACTATATTAAAATAGTATCTCACAATATTTATTAGTAAAGCGGATTATATATTTATAATCCGCTTTACTTTTTTATTTCTTCACAAACTTTATTATCTCTTCGTTATTTATTTTCAGTAAATAAATCCCAGCTTGTAATGATTGTAATTTTTCTGACACCTCATATACTTGAGACGTATTTCTTTTTTTAACGAAATTTTTCATAAGCTTACCTGTAACATCATATATTTTTACATTTACTTCTTTCCCTTCATTCTTCTTTAATAGAATTGTTGCTTTATTTTCTATCACTGTTGGATACAATTGAACATTATTATTCTCTAATAATTCTTTATCCTCCCTTATTGTATTAATTGATTCATTATATTTTCCAATAACAAAACCTGTAATCAGCGATCTTTTAAAATCATTTTCTTTACTTGAATTCAAGAACAAACTATATACTCCATCATCTAAAGATGTTGTTTCAAAAGAGTATTTCTTCCCTTTTTTATCAAATTCAATAATAATTTCTCTCTGGCTTGCAACCTTGCTCCCATCTATATTCGTTGTTTTTACTAAAACTCCTCTAACATTAACTTGATCAATATTTAATTCTTTTTGAGCAGCATTCTTAAATCCAACTTCTAACTTTTTTTGATCATAATTTCTAAATGTCATTACAATTCCTTTTTCTTGCTTTACAAATGCTACATATTTAGAATTACTTTGAATATCAACATTATCTTCTTCAACTGTAATTACAGTATTATGTAAATCATTTGTATGTGTTTTCACATAAGAAATTTGTTTATTATGCTTATCTAAAGCTTTAAATTTTGCTTGTTTATTTTCATGTAAAATTTGAGCTATTGCATATTTTGAATCTTTATCTAATGATATTCTATCATATGAATTTTCTGATTGTAAAATATAATAATCACTTTCTAATTGATTATCATTAGAAAGTGATTTCTCTTCTTTAAAACTTCTTCTATCTTGGTTATTCTCAATCCTGTCTTTAATATAACCCCATGTAAATTGCCCTAAAGCTACATCCAAATGATCAAAAATTGCCTCAGGATCTCTTTCGCTAAAAACATATTCTGCACCTGGTCTTAATGTACTTTGATATGGAGCAACCCCATCATTAGCTCCTTGAACTGGTAGTAATATTCCACCTGTAGCAAGAAAAACTGGTGCTAAAATTGTTGATCCATTATAAAATCCAGAAGCTCCTAATACAACGAATTTTTCTGGTTCATTATCTGGATGATTATCAAAATATGGTCTTACAACATCTCTACAGTAATATGTTGTCGAAGTTCTCGATCCTTCATTTAATCCTGTTAATCTCCAAGCCCAATTAAGTAATGGAAATTGAGAGATATCAGCTAAATATGTTCCCCAATACGGAGTCCCCAAAGCAAATACTTTTTTTACTTTATCCTTCTTTCCATATCTATACATTGCAGCTTCAGAAGCTTTACCTCCGTTACTATGTGCTATAATATATAAACTAGGAACACGATATTTTTCTGTAATATTATCTATCGACTCAGCCAAAAGCTCGCCATTTTCCCATAATCCTTCTCCTCTTGTTGTTGCTACAAAAACGGCCTGATACCCTTCGTTATAAGTTTCTTGGTAAAATGAATTATTAAATAAAAAGTGCGTTTGATTGAGATCTATATACCCATGATTAAATAAAATAACTTTTCCATTATAATTAGGAGGAGTTGCTCCGTAATGGATCGTTGATTTAATTAAAGGTCCAATAAAAAATGAACTCATTTTATCTGGCGTTGGTAACTGAACTTCTTTAAATGATTGCGAATGCATAAATATGCCCATAAAGAGCATAAAAAGAGTTAATTTAATTTTCATAATAGTTGAATTTGTATGGTGTGTTACATTTTAAAACTAACAATTCAAATATTAAAAATGTTAAAAAATTAACTTTTTATTAATTTTTTAACAAAATAAACCTTAAAATATAGAAATACATCAATAAGAAAGTAAAATAAATATCATTTAATTGTTTTATATTTTTATTATTAATCAACATTCTATCACTACAATTCTAAAAAACCTTAATTCTCCAACTACATTATTAGTAATTATTCATTAACTACAAGTACAGGTTTTGATTTTATTGTTATTTCATAATTAGTGTTATTCTTTAATTGATGAGTTAAAAACATTACGGAAATACCATAATACTCGATACAGAAGTCTTTTGAAAAAGTGTTTCATAAATATTCATTTTTTATTTAGGAAGATGAAACAATCAATTGGCACAATTTTCGTTATTTTGCACATAAATATCATTCAGTTTGAAAAACTTTTTTTTATTAATAAGCCTTGTATTTCTGATTAGTAATACTGGTTATGCTCAAGAATCAAAAAAAATAAACATAACGTCGGATAGAACTATAAAAGATGAAGTTCAATATCCTGGTGCCACTATATTAGTTTCTGTAAACAATCAAATTTATATGGAACATGATGGAGTAGAAATATGGTGTGACCAAGCAATATATTATAATGAAAGTAAATTTGTTAAAGCTTCTGGTAATGTAAAAATGAAGCAAGGTGACACGATTTCTATGAAGAGTAAGTATGCAGAGTATAATGGAAACACAAAATTTGCATTTGCAAGCAGTGATGTTCTTTTAGAAACCCCTAATAATACACTTAAAACAGATACTTTATTTTTTGATAGGTTAAAGCAACAAGCATATTATAGAAGCGGTGGAACTGTTAAAGATTCTTCTAAAACATTAACAAGTCGTATTGGTCGTTATTATATGGATCGTAAACAATATTCATTTAATACAGATGTAGAAGTTATAGATCCTGAAAACATTGTAAATTCTGATCGTTTAGATTATTATTCTGAAAATGGTCATATTTATGTATATGGTCCTACAACTATAAAAGGAAAACAGAGTACTATTTATTGCGAAAGAGGCTTTTACAATTCTAAAACTAATATTGGTCATGCCATCAAAAACTCTAGGATTGATTATGACAATAGAACTGTAAAAGGTGATAGTTTATATTTTAATAGTATTACAAACTTTGCATCTGCTACTAATAATATTAAAGTAATTGATACTGCAAACAATAGTATTATTACAGGTCATTATGCTGAAGTTTTTAAGGATAAAGATTCTGTTTTCATAACAAAAAGAGCATTAGCTGCTACACTTCAAGAAAAGGATTCTCTTTATATACACAGTGATACTTTAATGGTCACAGGTAAACCCGAAAAACGTATCATGAAAGGATTTAGAGATGTTCGTATCTACAAAAAAAATATGAGCGGAAAATGTGATTCTATCCATGTAAATCAGGTAACAGGTTATACTAAAATGCTTGGAAAACCAATCTTATGGACACAACGTAATCAAATGACGGGTGACACTATTAAAATTATATCTGATACAAAAACAGAAAAATTAGATTCTCTATTAGTTTACCCAAACGCTTTTATAGTTCAAGAAGACACTTTAAAAGCTGGTTTTAATCAAGTTAAAGGACAAACACTTTATGGTCTTTTCAAAGAAAATGAATTATATCAAGTGGACATTGATAAAAATACTGAGACTATATTTTACCAAAGAGAAGGAGACGGTGAACTCAAATTAATTGGTATTAATAAAGTACTGTCTAGTTCTATCAAATTGCTTTTAAAGAATCAAGAAATTGAAGACATTTACTATTATCAAAACGTAGAAAGTACTTTGTATAGAGAAGAAGACTTACCTGAAAATGCACGAGAATTATCTGGTTTTCATTGGAGAGGAGACGAGCAAATTACTTCTAAACAAGATTTATTTAAAGGCGAAAAGCCTCCGGTATTAGTTAAAATACAAGGGCTTCCATTACCTAAAGATGAAGCTGACTTTTTTGATGAAGAGACTGTAAAAAGATTAGAAGAAAATATTACTAAAGAATCTCGATTAAAAAAAGAGGATTATAAGGATGCAGAAAAAAAAGAACAACTTTCTAAACAATTGAAAAAAGGTAATAAAGAGAAGTGAATTCTTTAATCAAATAATATACTTGTATTGAAAGACGATTTTTTTAAATATCAGGCGCAAACAACGCCACATCCTCTTGCCATGGAAATATCACATGCTGAGGGAAGTTATATATACGCTCAAAATCAAAAAAAATATTTAGATTTTGTTGCTGGAGTTTCAGCTTGTAGTTTAGGTCATAAACATCCGCGCGTAGTTACTGCTATAAAAGATCAATTAGATAAGTATCTCCATGTAATGGTCTATGGAGAATATATACAAGAACCTGCTGTGGCTTTAACCAAGCTATTAGCGCAGCATCTTCCTACTCCTTTAGAAAAAACATATCTTACTAATTCTGGCACAGAAGCTATTGAAGGATCTCTAAAATTAGCTAGAAGAGTTACAGGACGTAGTGAAATTGTAGCTGCTAAACTTGCATATCATGGCAATACTATGGGATCTATGAGTGTAATGGGGTATGAAGAAAGGAAACAAGCTTTTAGACCTTTATTACCCGACATTTCATTTATAGAGTTTAACAATGATGCTGATTTAAGTTTTATAACAAAAAAAACGGCTGGAGTTATTTTAGAAACAATTCAAGGTGGTGCAGGTTTCATTGTTCCTAAAAACAATTATTTAAAAAAGGTTAGAGAACGATGTGATGAAGTAGGTGCTTTATTAATTTTAGACGAAATTCAACCTGGTTTTGGTCGAACTGGTAAATTATTTGGGTTTCAAAATTATGATATTATTCCTGATATTGTTGTTATGGGGAAAGGTATGGGAGGAGGTCTTCCTGTAGGTGCTTTCACTACATCATCCGCTTTTATGGATCAACTTCAAGACAATCCCAAATTAGGTCATATCACAACTTTTGGTGGAAACCCTGTCATAGCTGCAGCCTGCTTAGCAACATTACAAGAAATCACAGAAAGTGACGTAATGTCAGCTACCTTAAAGAAAGAGCAATTATTTAGACAGCTATTAAAACATCCACTTATCACAGAGATTAGAGGATCTGGTTTAATGCTTGCTTTCTTGACTCCATCAACAGAAATCACTAATCAACTGATTTTAGGTTGTCAAGACAATGGATTGATTCTTTTTTGGTTACTTTTTGAATCCAAAGCTGTACGTATTACTCCACCTTTAACAATTTCAGAAAAAGAAATTAAAGAAGGTTGCGCTATTATACTCGATGTTCTAGATCAAATTCATTCTAAAAACACCACTACTGGTATAAATTTTGTTAATTAGTTTGTTAACAACAAAAAGTAATGGTTATATATTTTTAAATTTTCATTCGTAAATTTAAAATAATAGAAATCAGTAATACCAATTAAATAATTGGAAAAGCGAATTAAAATTCTAATTTTCTATTGCAATGATAATAGTTAACTAGATTTTTTTAATTACTAAACTTGATAAAAGATATTGTATTTAGTTTTTATTTCGTCTTTAAAATTGTTTAACACAATAATCAACGTGTATGAAATATAATCACGAAGAAGGAAATCTTTCACTTACTCGTTATGAATCAATGTTACGATCAAACGATGTTAAGTTTTTTGATTCCAATGAATTTGAGTTAATTATTGATTATTATCTTGAAAATGGTAAAATAGTTAAAGCTAAAAAAGCTTTGTCCTTGGGGCTTTCTCAACATCCATCATCTGTAGGACTCAAATTATTGCATGTAGAAGTTATGATCTTTGAAGATCAAATTGATAAAGCTGATGAACTTTTAGCTCAGTTACACGCGATTGAACCTGAAAATGAAGAAGTATATATACAGAAAGCTAATATTTTATCTAAACAAAATGAACATGAAAAAGCAATAGAACTACTTACTACTGCTTTGGGATATACAAAAGATGAAGCAGATGTTTATTCTTTAATGGGAATGGAATATCTATTTTTGGATGATTATGAGAATGCAAAAATAAACTTCATGCATTGTTTAGAAAAAGATGCTGAAGATTACTCCTCTTTATACAACATTATCTATTGTTTTGAAATATTAGAACAACATGCTCAAGCAATTGATTATCTTAATTTATTTTTAGATAAAAATCCTTATTGTGAAGTGGCTTGGCATCAAATAGGAAAACAATATTTTGATCTAAAAGATTATAAAAAGGCGTTAACTGCTTTTGATTTTGCAATCATTAGTGATGAGTATTTTATTGGTGCTTATTTAGAAAAAGGTAAAGTTTTAGAAAAACTGAAACGCTATAATGAAGCTATAGAAAATTATCGTATTACTTTGGAATTGGACGATCCTACGTCTTTTGCTTTATTAAGAATTGGTAAATGTTTTGAAAAATTAGGGAATAAAGATCTAGCTATACAACACTACTCTCGTACAGTACATGAAGATCCTTTACTTGATAAAGGTTGGATCGCCATTACTGATTTTTACATGCGTAGAAAAAACTTTCAAAAAGCCTTATATTATATCAATAAAGCAATCAGTATTGATGGAGAAAATGTACATTATTGGAAACGTTATGCTAAAATAAATAATCGCTTATCTTTTTTTGAAGAAGCTGAACGAGGTTATAGAAAAGTATTAGAATTAGGCAATTATGAACTGGAAACTTGGATTAATCGAGCTGATATTTTAAAGTTTTTAGGAGAATATGATGGAGCTACTCAAAATTTGTATCAAGCCTTAGAATTTTATCCAGAAAATCCTGAAATCCATTATCGTTTGGCTGGATTGTGTTATGAAGTTCAAGAGTTTGAAAAAGGACAATTTCATTTACATAACGCCTTAAGATTAGACTTCGAATACTATATTATATTAGAAGAGCTTTTTCAAAATGTTTTTCAATTGCAAATGGTACAAGATATCATTAATACGTATAAATAATCTTGTTTATCATCACATAATACTACTTATAAATTGCATACATTTGTTATACGATAGTAACGTATCAACTATAAAATAAAAACTGTATGCAAAAAAGTCTAAAAGACTATATAGTTATTGCTATTAAAGGTTTAGCAATGGGAGCTGCTGATGTAGTTCCTGGTGTATCTGGAGGTACAATAGCTTTTATATCTGGTATCTATGAAGAGCTTATTGAAACTATCAATAAGATTGATTTACAGTTCTTCAAAGTATGGAAAAAAGAAGGATTAAAACAAGCATGGATAACTTATAACTTATCTTTTATCGTTGCTTTATTTTCTGGAATAGCAATTAGTATTTTATCTCTAGCTAAACTTATAAAATGGCTTCTTTTTAATGAACCCTTATTATTATGGGCCTTCTTTTTTGGATTAGTTTTAGCCAGTATTTTATATATAGGCAAGCAAATTTCGACTTGGAATATTAAAGTATTTGGTTCGTTATTAATAGCTTCAGTATTATCTTATACAATTACCATTGTAGAACCTATAGCTTCACCAGACAGTAATCTTTATTTATTATTTTGTGGTTTTATTGCTATTATCGCAATGATTTTACCAGGTGTTTCTGGAGCCTTTATTCTTTTATTATTAGGTGCTTATCAAACTTTTATTGATATTCTTAATCAACTAAGAGATGGTTTAGTAAAATTAGATTTCGACCTTCTTTGGGGGGCTATTAGTAAAATAATTTTCATTGCAATTGGAGCAATTTTAGGATTAAAATTATTTTCCAAAATACTTAATTGGATGTTCAAAAATCATAAAAATGTTACTCTTGCAGTTTTAACAGGTTTTATGATTGGTTCTCTTAATAAACTTTGGCCATGGAAAGAAGTTTTATCTTGGAGAATGAACTCTCATGATCAAAAAGTTCCTTTATTAGAAAAAAGTATTTTGCCCAATCAATATGTACAAGATCCTCAATTAATTAATGTTATCGTATTTGTTTGCATTGGTTTTGTTTTGATTCTTGGACTGGAACGTATTGCTGCTAACAGAAGAAAATAGATGATTCATGCAACAGAATACCAGAACGATAAGAGATAAATTTTTACTGACTGTAAAAGGAATAGCAATGGGGGCAGCTAATAAGGTACCTGGTGTTTCTGGAGGAGTTGTTGCTTTTGTCGCTGGTTTTTATGAAGAATTTATATACTCATTACAAAAAATAAATTTAAAAGCTTTAAAGCTTTTAATTAATTTAAGATTTGGCAGTTTTTGGAGATATATTAATGGTAAGTTTTTAGGGTATCTAATTTTAGGAATGCTCATTAGCTATTTCAGTGTTTCAAAGATATTAGATTATTTAATTATTCATTACGAATTATTCGTATGGTCAACTTTTTTTGGAATGATCATCGGTTCTATAATCTATATTGTAAAAGATTTTGACGATTGGAGTAAAAAAAATATTGGCTTTATTCTCATAGGTATAATAGCAGGAATAAGTATTAGTTTATTAGAACCTGCTAGAGAAAATGATAATCTCTGGTTTGTATTTATCTGTGGAATTATTGGAGTTTCTGGAATGACTTTGCCTGGATTGTCTGGATCGTTTATTCTTATTTTATTAGGGAACTATGTTCTATTACTTGTTGACTCTGTTAATGCGTTATACGACACTTTAACAGATATAATTCAATGGGATTTTTCTTTTCTAGATAATACAGAAAGAGTTCGACTACTAAAGGTTTTAGTTGTTTTTAGTCTTGGTTCGGCCTCTGGTTTGGTTATATTATCACACGCTCTCGGCTATTTATTAAAATACTATAAAAACATCACCTTTGCTCTAATCATTGGTTTTATTACAGGTTCATTAGGTGTTGTATGGCCATGGAAAACCAAAATATACAAAACAGATATTACAGGAATAACATTGCAAGATGCTAAAGGAAATCCTATTTTAGATAATTATGATCGATTCATACCTAATTTCAATATTTCAGAAACTTATATTGCGATATTGTTTATTTCTATTGGAGTTTGTATTGTGTTATGGTTAGAATGGTATGGCAATAGGCGAAAAAAAGCACTTCAATAAATAAAATATAAATTTCAATATTCTTTCAAGTGAAAACATACGGACTACTAGGTAAAAACATTGATTATTCATTCTCTAGAGGTTATTTCTCTGAAAAATTTCTGAAAGAAAATTTAGCTTGTGAGTATGTGAATTTTGATATCCCAAAAATTGATCAAATTCTATCTACTTTTGAGAACTCATCAGTTCATGGATTAAATGTAACAATTCCATATAAAGAACAAATAATCCCTTTATTAGATGACTTACATGAAACTGCACGAAATATCGGTGCTGTTAATGTAATTAAATTAACAGATGGCGGAAAGAAAATAGGTTACAACAGTGATTACCATGGATTTAAAAACTCTCTTACACCTCTACTCAATTCTAAGGTAGAAAAAGCTTTAATTTTAGGTACTGGTGGAGCATCAAAAGCTATTGCGTATGCTTTAGAAAGTTTAGGTATAGCCTATACATTTATTTCGAGAAGCCCTAAAAAAGATCAATTAACATATCAGCAGCTCACTAAAAATATCATAACAGCTCATAAATTGATTATCAATTGTACTCCTATAGGTACTCATCCTAATATCGAAAATGCCCCTGATATACCGTACGAATATATTACACAAGAGCATATTCTTTATGATTTAATCTATAATCCTACAGAAACTTCTTTCTTAAAAAAAGGAAAAGCGAACGGTGCAACAGTAAGTAATGGACTTCAAATGCTAATATTACAAGCAGAAAAAGCTTGGGAAATATGGAATTCGTAGTTTATTTTTCTCTTTTTAGACTAATTTGACGAAGATATTATCAAAACTAAAGATTCTCTTTTGAGTTTTTATCAGATGTTAGTATCTTACGCTAGTATTAATTTTCAGTAAACTAAAACATTTAATAAAATGTCGACACAGGATAACCTGCAACAAGCAGATGGAAACAGCGAAGAAAAAGAAGGTGTAATTACTAATTCTATACCACAAGAACAGAATGAAATCAATTCAGAAAAAACTACTGAACATGATGACATTCAAAATCAGATGGATGAAGCTGTTGCTGAAGAAAGCGAAGATGAATCGATTGCAGAGCGTTTTGACATAGAAAAAAAGGATTATCATGCGATGTCCAAAGAGGTATTAGTAACTGAATTAAAAAGTTTATTGACATCTCATAAAGTTCAAGCTATTAAAGAACATGTTGAGGAAATTAAATATGAGTTTAATGCTAAATTTAATGAAGAGCTTGAGCAAAAAAAGGAAGAATTTCTAGCAGAAGGCGGTAATATTATAGATTTTTACTACTCTACTCCTCTCAAAAAGGAATTCAACTCTGTTTATTTTGATTATAAAGAAAAAAGAAATCATTATTATCAAGGTTTAAAAAAGGATTTACAGAACAACTTAAACAAGCGTTTGGATCTTGTTGAAGAACTTAAAGGTTTACTCAATCTAGATGAGAATATAAGTTCTACGTATAATCATTTTAAAGATATACAGGAACGCTGGCGTAATGCAGGTCCAATTCCTAGAGATCGTTACAATACAGTTTGGAATACTTATCATCATCATACCGAAAATTTTTACGATTTCTTACACTTAAATAGAGATTTTAGAGATTTAGATTTCAAACATAATTTAGAACAAAAATTAAAAATCATTGATAGAGCTACAGAATTAGCTCAAGAAACTGATGTTAATCGCTCTTTTAGAGAATTACAATTACTTCATAAAATGTGGAAAGAGGATTTAGGTCCTGTTCCAAAAGAACACAGAGAAGTTATTTGGGAAAAATTCAGCGATTTAACAAAGCAAATTCATGACAATCGTCAACAATACTACAAAGAAATAGATAAAGTTTACGAAAAGAATTTAGAAGTTAAGCAGGAAATTATTTCAAAAATCATTGCTGTCAATACTGATAAATCTGATAATCATAAGGGATGGCAAAACAAAATTAAAGATATTGAAGCTTTACGCGAAGCTTTCTTTAATGCAGGTAAAGTTCCATCTAAAGTAAATGAACAAACTTGGAGTGAATTTAAGACTGCTGTTAGAGATTTTAATAGAAATAAAAATGCTTTCTATAAAAATCTAAAGAAAGATCAATTTGAAAATCTTAATAAAAAGATGGAATTGATTAAAATCGCAGAAGAAAATAAAGAAAGTGATGATTTTTCTGTAGTGACTCCATTAATGAAAAAAATTCAATCTGATTGGAGAAAAATCGGTCATGTACCTAGAAAGGATAGTGATAAAATATGGAAGCGTTTTAAAGATGCTTGTAACTCATATTTTGATCGTGTACATGCACAACGTAATGAATTAAATCAGGAAGAGGAACAAGCATTTACAAATAAGCAAACTCATCTAGAATCGTTACGATCTTTAACTCTAAGTGGTGATCCAAAAACCGACATTGAACTAATTAAAGAAAATATCAATACTTGGAAAACATTAGGAAGAGTTCCTTATAATAAACGTTCTATAGAATCTGATTATAATAAAGTTTTGGATGGTTTATTTGAGAAGCTTAATATGAGTCGTAAAGAAACCGAAATGGTTAAGTTTGAAAATAAACTAAATGCTATAACCAATCAGGGTGATGACAGAGCTTTAAGAAACGAGCAAATATTCATTCGTAAGAAAATAGACGAAGTTACTTCAGAGATTCGTCAATTAGAAAACAATTTATTGTTCTTTAAAAATGCTAAAAGTGATAATCCATTAGTAAGAGATGTACATAAAAACATCGCTAAACACAATGAATCATTAGAGCTTTGGAAAGAAAAACTAAGTAGAATCAAACAATTATAATAGATATAAGTATTAAACTTAAGCTATTTTATGTATAAAATAAAAAAGAGATGACGATCAATATGATCATCATCTCTTTTTAGTTATATCTTTTACATTTCTTAATTTATTGCTTTGTAAACCTATAAGTTGTTTGTGTAGGAGTTCCACAATCACTATCAGCATCATCTGTAAATGTTACTAAAAACATTGAATCATCAGTAATATCATACACTGTATTTACAGTAGCTGTATCATGAAAGTAATTACAAGCATAGAACTAACTTAGATGTCACATAACTAAGGTCTATATTTTTTTAGCTTCTTCCCAAAAAACATCAAGTTCAGAAAGAGTCATTTCATCAATTTCTTTATTATGTTCCTCAGCCTTTTTTTCTATATATTGGAATCTTTTAATAAACTTCTTATTAGTTCTTTCCAACGCATTTTCTGGATTAATTTTCAAATGTCTAGCATAATTAATCATAGAAAACATTACATCTCCAAACTCTGCTTCTATTTTATCTTTATCATTTAAACGAATTTCTTGTTGCAATTCATCTAACTCTTCTTTTACCTTATCAAATACTTGATGTGGTTCTTCCCAATCAAATCCAACTCCAGCAACTTTATCTTGTATACGACTAGCTTTTACTAATGCTGGTAATGATTTCGGGACTCCTTCGAGAACACTTTTTTTACCTTCTTTTAATTTTAATTTTTCCCAATTTCTCTTAACTTCCTCTTCATCCTTAACAATGGTGTCTCCATAAATGTGAGGATGTCTATGAATTAATTTATCACAAATTTCATTGGCAACATCAGCTATATCAAAATCATTCGTTTCACTTCCTATTTTTGCATAAAAAACTATATGTAATAGTATGTCTCCTAATTCTTTTTTTACTTCGTTAAGATTTTGATCCAATATAGCATCTCCGAGTTCGTAAGTCTCCTCGATAGTTAAATGCCTTAATGACTCTATAGTTTGTTTTTTATCCCACGGACATTTTTCTCTCAATTCGTCCATTATTGTTAATAAACGGTCAAAAGCTTCTAATTGTTCTTTTCTCGAATTCATTGATTTTAATTAAGAAATTTAATTTTTGGCATTAAACCATTTATCAAATTTTTTTGAAAGCATTTTTAATGTTATGGGTTTCGTTAAATAATCATCCATCCCATCTTCGATATAACGTTCTGCATCTCCTAATAATGCGTTAGCACTTAATCCTATTATGATTGGAGTTTTTTCAAATTCGTTTTTAATACGTTTTGTTGCTTCTATACCTGAGAGTTCTGGCATATTAATATCCATCAAAATCATATCATAAATATTCTCTCTTACAAGCTTACAAGCTTCTAAACCATTATTAGCAATTTCAATTTTACAACCTAATTTTTGTAATAATAAACCTATCACTTTTTGATTGATCATACTATCATCCACTAATAAGATATTTTTATCATAATAAGTTTTATTTACTATTAATTCATCTAGAATTGTTTCGTTTTCTACCTTTTTAGCTATAAAGTCAAACCAAAAGACACTTCCTTTTCCTAATTCACTCTTCACTTTTATTTCCCCTCCCATCAATTTTGCTAATTTTTGAGATATAGAGAGACCTAATCCTGTTCCTTTTATTTGTGTTTTAAGTTCACTGGTATTTTTTGCTTGTTTAAAAGAATCAAATATAACACTCATCTCATTTGGATCCATACCAATTCCTTCGTCTTGAATTTCTATTTGTATTCTTACATCTGGATCATCGGATAACAATTTTACGGTTATTGTTATAGTTCCTGCTTCCATAAATTTAACAGCATTACCGATCAAATTACTCATAATTTGAGTTATTCGTAATTGATCAGCTTCTATTATTTTAGGAATATTATTATCGTATTTTAAATCTAATTCAATTTTCTTTTGTTGCATTATTGCATAAAACAAACGTGAAATTTTATGAATCATTACTTTAAGATTCATCGGTTTTGTATAAATCCTCATCTGTTCAGCTTCTAACTTTGATAGATCTAGTATGTCATTCAAAATTGCTAGAAGATCATTAGACGATTGTTTTATTGTACTTACATGTACCTTCTGTTCTTTATTTAATTCACCATCATCAGAAAGTACATCTATTACACCAATAATTCCTTGCATAGGAGTTCTAATTTCATGACTCATATTCATAAAGAATATTTCTCTATACTTTGATGCCTTTTTTAATTCTTCATTAGATTTTTTAGCTTTATCTAAATTTCTTCCTCCAATAAAAGCAAACAGCCCCAAAAAAATAGGAGCTGTATCTATTATATAATGTACTGGTATTGTTTTATGTATATATTTATAACTTGCTAATGTAAATGTTAAGTCTAATCGTAATATTTCGATTATAAATGCTAATATAGGAAACATACATCCAAACAATATCCCTAGTATAGAGTACTCTACACGTTTAGAAATATCAGAATATGGATTTTTTGGCTGCTTCACTCATTTAATTATTAAAACGACATTGTACTTAATTCTTCCCTAGTTACATTAAATTCATTAATCATATCTAGTATAATTTCATTTGCTGGTTTTATATCGTTTATTAGACCTGAAACTTGTCCTATTTCTAACTCTCCTTCTATTAAATCTCCTTCAAACATTCCTCTTTTTGCTCGTGCTCTTCCTAGAAGTTCTTTCAATTCTTCTGTTGTAGGGCCTTTAGTATATAGAGTAGCTACATCTTCATAAAATTTATTTTTAAGAAGTCGTACAGGAGCTAATTCTTTCAAGGTTAATTGAGTATCCCCTTCTTTTGCTTCAATAACAGTTTTTTTAAATTCTGGGTGAGATGAAGCTTCTTCACTCGCTACAAATCTACTTCCAACTTGAACACCATCTGCACCTAAAGACATCACAGCATACATTCCTTTTCCTGTTGCTATTCCTCCAGCTGCTATTAACGGTATTTTAATTTTTTCTTTTACCATTGGGATCAATGTCAAAGTCGTTGTTTCATCTCTTCCATTATGTCCTCCTGCTTCAAATCCTTCGGCTACAACTGCATCTACTCCAGCTTGTTCTGCTTTTAATGCAAATTTCAAGCTACTAACAACATGAACCACTGTGATTCCTTTCTCTTTTAAATATGTTGTCCATGTTTTTGGATTACCTGCAGAAGTGAAAATTATTTTAACTCCTTCTTCAATAGCAATGTTAATTATTTCTTCTACATTAGGATACAACATAGGTATATTAACTCCAAATGGTTTATCTGTAGCTAATTTACATTTTTGAACATGTGTTCTAAACACATCCGGATACATTGATCCAGCTCCTATCAATCCTAATCCACCTGCATTACTAACTGCACTAGCTAATTTCCATCCGCTAGCCCAAATCATACCTCCTTGTATGATTGGATATTTTATTTTAAATAATTCTTTTATTTTATTCACAAATACGTTGTTTGTCTGTTTCTTACAAGATACTAAATTATGAAATAACTCCAGATCCTATCAATTCTTCATTTATATACCAAGCTACAAATTGTCCTTCGGTTATAGCGCTTTGTGGGTTTTTAAAACGTACATAAGTCCCTTTATTAGTTCTATATATAGTAGCGTTTTCTAATGGTTGTCTATATCTAATCCTAGCTGCTACATCAAGTGTTTCGCCTACAGCTAATTTAAGATCTTCTCTCACCCAATGTACCTCATCTTCTTGTATTAACAATGCTGATCGATACAATCCAGGATGTTTTTTACTCTGCCCTGTGTAAATTGTATTTGTCTCTACATCTGTTTCAATAACAAATAAAGGTTCCGGTGTTCCTCCTACAGCTAATCCTTTTCGTTGTCCTTTTGTAAAATAATGAGCTCCTTGATGTTTCCCAACTATCTTTCCATCTTTTGGATTGTATTTAAATTTAGTTGCTAAAAACTCTAGTTCTTCTTCTTTATTATTAAAAGTAGGAATTTCTCTATTAAACTGAGGTTGATCAGCTCCAATTTCAATAATTTCTCCTTCTTTTGGTTTTAATTTCTGTTGTAGAAAATCAGGCAATCTAACTTTCCCTATGAAGCAAAGCCCTTGAGAATCTTTTTTATCGGCTGTGATTAAATTTTGTTTTTTTGCAATTTCTCTTACAGCTGGTTTTAATAATTCTCCTACAGGAAATAATGTTTTTGCAAGTTGTTCTTGTGATAATTGGCATAAAAAATAAGATTGGTCTTTATTCGCATCTTTTCCTGCTAATAATTTATGTACCGCTACTCCATTTTCTATACTTGTTTCTTTTCTACAATAATGCCCTGTTGCTACGTAATCTGCTCCAAGAGATAATGCTATTTTCATAAAAACATCAAATTTAATCTCTCTATTACAAAGCACGTCTGGATTAGGAGTTCTTCCTCTTTCGTATTCATTAAACATATAATCAACAATACGTTCTTTATATTGTTCACTAAGATCAACTGTTTGAAATGGAATTCCCAATTTTTCTGCCACTAGTAATGCATCATTACTATCATCTAACCATGGGCATTCATTAGATATTGTTACAGAGTCATCATGCCAGTTTTTCATGAATAACCCAATTACTTCGTACCCTTGTTCTTTTAACAAATATGCTGCTACACTAGAATCTACCCCTCCAGATAATCCTACAATTACTCTTTTCATTTCTTTTTTGTTTGTTGCATTTATGTTTTTCTACTGTATCACAGTATTCACATTTTTGCGATCTGCAAAATTATGAAATAAAAAAGCAATGCAAATACATTGTTTCAAAGATTTATCTATTGTATAATACTTATAATTTATTCTCTATCTTATCTTTTTCTCTTTAATGGAAATAATTTTTGCTCTGATAGCTTACCATCTTTATAATAATTCCATATCCCGTGTTTTTTATCATTTCTATAAATTCCTTCAATCGTCATTTCTCCTATTGAATTATAGTATATTGTTTTTCCGTTTAGTTTATCATTTTTATATGTAAATTCCTTCAATAAAACACCTTTATCAGAATAGATTCGTTTTATCCCTTCTCTTTTTCCATCCGTATAATTAACTTCTTCGGTTAATTTTCCATTAATGAAATATGTTTTTTGTAATCCATCCAAATGTCCGTTTTTATAATCTTCGGTCATCATTATCTGTTTGGATCCTTTATGATAGTAAATCCACTTTCCTTCTCTTTCTTTCCCTATCATTTTACCTTTACTAATAACCTCTCCTTTTTGGGTAAAATATGTTACGGATATGGAATCTATATTCTTCTTAAATATCTTTATTGCTGTAGGTTGATTTCCACTTTTAGGTTTATAAAATTTAAATTCCCCTATTTCTTTTCCATTTTCAAAAGTTCCTTCATATCTTATTTGAGAACTGTTCTTATATGTTTTTTTCCAATTCCCGTGTCTTTTTCCATTTTCATTATACTGATTGTACTCTTGCGCAATGCTATAAATTGTTCCTGCAAAAAGCATGAATATCATTAAATTTATTCTCATCAATTTATTTTTTATTATAAAACGTATTTATGTGACTTTTCACTACTCATATTACAAAAATATTCTTTTTGAATGTGATATAAAAAACAATAGCTGTTTAAAGAAATCTTTAAACAGCTATTGTTAATCAATTACTATACCGATATTTTATATCTATTTTCCGTATTTAGCGCTATATCGCTTCCATAATTTAGTTTGATGGCTTTCTAAGCTAATATCCCTACCTTGTATATAAGCTTTACTTAATAAATTTGTTCGCATATCTAACGCATCTCCTTCACTTATAAATAAAGTAGCATCTTTACCTACTTCTAAAGTTCCTGTAATAGCATCAATTCCTAAAATCTTAGCGGTGTTTCCTGTAATTAGTTGTACTGCTTTTTCCTTATCTAATCCATGAGCTGCTACTGTTCCTGCTTGAAATGGAAGATTTCTAGCATTTGCACGTTCCATTTGTCCACTATTTTGTAACCCTACTAAAACTCCAGCTTCAACTAGTAATTTTGCATTTTTATATGGTAAATCATAATCATCATCTTCATAGTTTGGTAAACTATGTGTTCTTGTCACTAAAACTGCTATGTTAGCATTTTTCAATAAATCAGCTACTTTATGTCCTTCATCACCTCCTATTAGAACTGTATTTTTTATTTTATGTTTTGTTACAAAACTAATAGCATCTCTTATTCCTTTTTCTCCATTAACATGAATAAATAATTTTTGCTTTCCTAAAAATAATTTCTCCATAGCTAGGTAAGGTATATTTTTAGGATTTATTTCTCCTTTATTAGCCGCTTTTGCTTGCGTAAAGAAACTATTCAATTCGTCCGTTTGCTTTTGGTAATTTTTATTAGCCTTATACCCTGGTTCTTCTCCTAACCACCAACGTCCTCTAGAAAAAGTATTAGGCCAATTTAAATGAATACCATCGTCAATTTTAATTACTGCATCCTCCCAATTCCATGCGTCTAATTGTACTATTGAAGATGTTCCTGATATTCTTCCTCCTCGTGGTGTGATTTGACTAATCAAAACACCATTAGGTCTCATACTTTCTACTATTTTACTTTCTGCATTATATGCGATTATACTTCTTATATGTGGATTATAATTACCTATTTCAGAATCATCGTCAGTAGCTCTTACTGCTCCAATCTCTACTAATCCTAAAGTTGAATTAGGTGCTATAAATCCTGGATATATATGTTTCCCTATAGCTTTGATCACTTTCCCTTTTGCAGCTATTTCTCCAGATTTTCCAATAGCTATTATTTTTCCGTTTTCAAAAACGATACAACTATTCTCTATGATTGTTCCATTTCCTATATGAGCTATAGCACCTTCTATCGTAATGGCTTCGGTTTGAGATGTAGCTGGTGTTTGTTGTGCATTGATGCATGTATAAACCATCATCAATAGTATACTTATTATATTTTTCATCATATTAGTTTTTCTATTAATGAATGGTTTCTAGCGTTTCACATTCAAAATGTTGTTTTTCTTTTTTCTTAGCAGGTTGAGTTTTCAATCCTTTGTTTTTTGCTTTTAACAGCATTGCTGATAATTTACTTTTTTCTTTAACAATAGCTACACGTTTCTTTTTATCTTCTTCTAAATCAAAAAACACACGTCCTTCTATAATTGTTTTTTCAGCTTTAGCATATATTGATAATGGATGATCTGTCCATAAAACAACATCTGCATCTTTTCCTACTTTTATACTTCCAACACGATCATCAATATGTAATAATTTTGCGGGATTTAATGTTACAAACTTCCATGCATCCTCTTCACTTATTCCTCCATATTTCACTGATTTCGCAGCTTCTTGATTCAATCTTCTTGACATTTCTCCATCATCACTATTTATTGCTACAATTACTCCTTCTTTATGCATTATAGATGCATTGTATGGAATTGCATCGTTTACTTCGTATTTATACGCCCACCAATCTGAAAAAGTTGAACCTCCAACTCCATGAGCAGCCATTTTATCAGCAACTTTATAACCTTCAAGTATGTGAGTAAATGTGTTTATTCTAAAATTAAATTTCTCTGCTACTTTCATTAACATATTAATTTCGCTTTGCACATAAGAATGACAACTAATAAATCGTTCTCCATTCAATATTTCTACTAATGTTTCTAACTCTATATCTTTTCGATATGGTTTTCCGCTATTTTTTAATTGCTCGTATTCTTTAGCTCTTGTAAAATAATCTACATATAATTGTTCAACTCCCATACGACTTTGAGGAAAACGACTAAAACTTTGCCAGTTACTTTGTTTTACGTTTTCTCCTAATGCAAATTTTATAAATTTAGGAGATTCCTTATAAATTAAATTTTCTGCGCTTTCTCCCCATTTTAATTTTAATATTGCTGATCTTCCTCCTATAGGATTTGCTGATCCATGTAAAATCTGGATTGACGTTACTCCTCCTGCCAAATTTCTATAAATATCAATATCATCGGGAGAAACAACATCTTCTATAGTTACTTCTGCAGAAGAGTTATGTCCTGCTTCATTTATAGCTGCTGCTGCAATATGGGAGTGTTCATCTATTATTCCCGAAGTCACGTGTTTTCCTGTAGCATCAATAATAGTAGCTCCTCTAGCTTTTAAATTTTTACCTATAGCTTCAATTTTACCATTTTTAATTAATACATCTGCCTCTTCTAATATTCCTTCTTTTTCATTAGTCCATACTGTTGCATTTTTTAATAAAATAGTTTTCTCTACTGGTAATTTTTGATTTCCATAAGCTATATTAGGATATGTTATTGGAACCAATGTTGGCTTTTCATTCTTCTCTTTATCGCTCTTTTTCTTTTCTTTCTTATTATTTCCTTTACGTTTTGCTTCAAATACTGTTTCTTCACCATTGGCTAATATTGCTTTTCCTTTAAAGCCATTAGCATCATCCACTAATCCAACTATACGAGTATAATCTTTTGTTGTGAGATCTTTACCTGTAAAAACTATATTAATCCATTGGTCTTTATAACTTATTTTACTTCCTAAAGAAACAGTTCCTTGTTTTATTTTTATACTAGGTTTTTTTTCATTTCCCGAAATACTCATTTCATAATTTAAACCATTTACATTTAAATCATATAATCCCGTTATATCTATTATTTCTCTATCATTAATTACATTTTTCTTTCCTTGTACCCAATTTTCGAAAATCACATTTCCTTTAGTAAATAATTCTTTACTTGTAATCAAAAAATTAGCATAAGCTCCTTGTTTTAGTATTCCAATTTCATCACTTTTTCCTAAAATTTGAGCTGGAATTGTTGTTAAAGAAGCTAGAGCTGTTTTTTTATCTAAGCCATATTGAATAGCTTTTAATACTTGGTTTTTAAATTCGCTGATTTTCTTAAGTTTATATGTACTTAAAGAAAAAGGTATTTTATTTTTCTCTAATGCATAAGGATTAGAAGGAGCTTGATTCCAATGTCTCATATCTCCTAAGCTCACTAAATTTGATAAATAGGGGTCAGATACATCATAAGCAACCGGAAAATCTAAGGGCAAAATATATGTTGCATTTGTTGCTTTAACTTTATCAATTCTTGCATATTCATCTCCTCCTCCAACTATTACATATTGTATATTAAATTCATCACCTATTTTATCTGCCCTAAAAGAATTAATTCTACTTCCTGCCTCAAATATTTGCGTTAAATTTTTATTTCTATTGAGTGCTTCTAAAGCTAAATCTTTTGTCGATGCATTTCCATTTTCGTACCAAGATGCATCATTGTACATCTGACGTAATAAGGCCATTGACCCCATCAAAGAAGTTGGGTATAATTGTTTACTTTTTTTACTTTTAGAAAAAGAAAAGAATTGAGCTGATCGATCGCTTAACAATCGTTCGCTTTTTGTTGCTTCATTATTTAATGCAACTAATACCCCTGTTCCTCTTGCTATTCCGTCTGCCATATGAGTATTAACAACTCCAAAACCTTCTTTAATATACTCTTTTGCTTTCTTAACATTATATTTAAATCCTGTCAAAGCATTCGTTTCTGGTCGTATATGATCATTCCAATAATATCCTTCACGAGCAGCTCCATATTGTGGGTTTCCACTAAAAGGGCTACCTCCACTTCCTTTTGGAAGTTCCATTCCAAAAGTTGTATAGATATCAATAAAAGAGGGATATATATGTTTTCCTTCTACATCTATTATGATGCTGTTTTCTGGTATTGTTACAGAAGAGCCTACTTCAATTATCTTTCCATTTTGGATTATTAAAACCCCTTTTTTGATATACTTATCCGGTGAAATGTGAATTGTTGCATTTTTAAACACCGTGAAATTCGTATTCTTTATATGAACTCCATCATTTTTCGGAAAATAATCTTGCGCTGTTGCAAAATACCCTCCACAAATAACTGCTAAGGATAAAAATATTTTTTTCATTGAATTGTTTTATATATAAGTTGTTTTATGTATAAGTTGTTTTATGTATAAGTTGTTTTATGTATAAGTTGTTTTATGTATAAGTTGTTTT
>CANMKX010000037.1 GCA_947498595.1 uncultured Aquimarina sp. | reverse complement strand
ATTTACTTAATAAGTAAGGGATTTATTAAGTATGTAATTGAGTATTTGTTTTTTGATTATTGTATTCAAGATAGGAAGGCATTTTTAAGACTATAAATGTTACCTATCTTGATCAATACATGATTTTTGAACATGAGTTTTGATTGATTTATTACTGAAAAAAGTAGCTGCCTCCAAAAAGGCATGCGGAGGCAGTTTACTTTTTTCTACAATCCCTTTTTTTAAACACCTACTTATGAATATAAACGACAATAACACAGTACACCATTACTATTATCAAGTAATCACGGCATTGCATTATAATTTTTATCAATTTATGCAAGCCCTCTGTAACGATTGCCCAACAACAATCACTACCTATCAATGGATTGATCGATTACATCATCGCAAATATCCAGCAACTCAAACTATTGCTATCATCAAAAGAGTACAACGATTGTATAACCTCTCAAAATAATACCCTATGAAACATTTTTTATTTTTTATGATTTCCTGTTTATTTATAATATCACAAGGAACACAAGCACAAACAACCATTTCAGAAATTATCTATAAAAAGAAACCTATCCCCCGTTTCTCTAAAGACACATTGCAAGAAACAGCAGCTACAGATTTAATCAAGCAAGCCAATGCTCGTATGACAACACTAGCGTACTCCTTACTTTTTACGAATACAACAGCTTATTTTAAAAAGAAAGCAACACTCCCAGAACATAAGGAGATTATGATCAGCACTTTGAGTACATATCTAGGTGGAGGACATGACAATGTGTATATGAACAAAAATGAGGATACATTGATTATTCAGAAAAAAATGAATAATGAAAACTACCTTATAAGCAGTAAATTAAGTGATCAAGTTTGGACACTAACCACCGAGAAAAGGAAAATCAAAGGCTATACTTGTTACAAAGCCGTTCAAACAGTCCATAAACAAAAAATAAAAGGGATGCTTAGCAGTCAAATAATAGCATGGTATACTCCAGAAATAGCGGTTCCTTTCGGAATTCTAGGCTATGGAGGATTACCCGGACTAATCCTAGGACTTGACAATGAGGGGTATCGTTTTTATGCTACACAAATCCAACTTAAGACAGTAAAAAAACAACTCCCAATACTTGAAGACGGAATCTCTATGGATACAACAAGCTATCAAGCAATGCAGTTTAATAATTTCAAAAAATATACGAATTAAAAAAGGAGAGGTTATGAGCCTCTCCTTAATTTTTACAACTTAGTATAGTTATACACTCTTGTTTAAAAGCATAAAGGGTTGGCAAAGAAACGATATTTATCAATATCTAAGCGATGGAAAAACCATCATAATTTTACTGTTTTTGAAGGAAAAATAAATTATAAAAATGAAACATTCAAATACGGAAATAAAAAACCTAGAGAAAGCGCATCTTGAAATAAAAGAAGCTTTTATAAAATATGCTAACTCTAAATCACTTTTTCCAGCTCAAATAGATGAAGCTTTAAGAATGATAGAAAAGGTAGTAGAAGATAAAAAACTCTGTTATTATATGAATCAGAAAGTTGATAAACTAAACAATAAAATAGAACACTTTTTAGACAATTCTATAACTACAAATACTAGAAAAAACTATTACGATATATAGTACTTGAAAAGTTACCATCATAGTAACTGAAAACTGCCCCATCAACAACAAATCAAACGGTATTTATCAATACCTAAGCAATAGAAAAACCATGCTTATCTCTTAAAAAACAATATTCATTATGGCCGTTATAAAAATAGTTATCGCTATTAAATTTTAAATGATTGATTGTAAATCGGAATCGGAATTACACATCTCTTAAACGGATCAGTTTTCAGTTAATATACTGAGTTATTTTTGAAGTGTTATTTACAGACCAACTAAAAAATCAAAAAATAGCTAAAAAATTAAATGCTAAGGCATCGTAGGATACCTATGTCCAAAAATAAAGATGATACTTGAATTGTTCTAAAAGTAGGTTTTTTAATAAAAAAACAGTTTAATTAATATGTAAATCATATCATTATCTTCAAAAGAAGAACTTTTATTAGCTCTAATACCTCCAAGAAAAAGCTCCGTAAACCCCATAGAGCTTAAATCGCTAGCAATACATGGGTGTTAATCAACACTGCATTCAGATACTATTCTACGAGCAATCCGAATGCTTAGTTATTGTAATATGTTTTCGTAAAATGATTTTCCAAAATCCTCAATTATATAATTTTCAAAGACATCATCTTTTTTAGTTATTTTTTTCCAATAAGTCAATCCTTTTTCAACCGTTCCATAGTTTTGAAAAGAAATATTAAATTTTGATTTATCTTTTTCGACTGAATTAATAGTAACGATATAAAACCTCTGAATATAAAGATAGTTGCTTGCAAAGTTGGGGTTTATAGCAAAATTAACACCTTTCAAAAGACTTTGTTTACTTGGATACATTAGAATATCTGTTCTCATATGATGTTCTCTGTATATTGCCCTATGCGCTAATGCCGCAGACAAAGAGTAATTAGAATCATTAATAAAACAATCATCTAGGAAATCAAAATATTTTATAATTGCTTGCCTTTTTTCTGTATTTAATTTCTGTTCGAAAGTTTCATCAAATCTTTGCATTAAATCAAAATTTAGACCTCTAAAAGGATTATCAGAAGGTAATTTATTTCGGAGATAATTTTCAAAGAAAAGCTTTTTATCAGATTTTATAATTTTCCATTTAGAAACACAAAATTGTTTGCTTGTAAAGTCTTTACCTCCTGTAACCTCCATTAATGCCGCACCTGGATGATTTGCAGCATAAAAAAACAGGGTTTTTAGGAAAATTACACCTACCCATACCAGTAAAAGAAGGTGGAGGATATGAGTGTTCAGAAAAGATATTTATGTTTGTGAATGTTGAAACTTCTCTTGCTCTAAAAATATTAATCTTAAAGTCTTTGAATTCTATTCGTTTTAGTGTCGATGGAAATATATAGAATTCATTAATAACTATATCTTCAATTTCTTTTATAAACTTATCAATATCAGAATTTATATCAGGATCAAATATTGGCCATTTATAATTTTTCAGTTTGTTTATTGCCTGTGTAGTTTTTTCTAGACTAGGAAATTCATCTAAAGTATTATCATCTTTTTCCAAAATAATGATTTTAATGTGTTACAACAGGAGTCTGCGCAAAAACCTCTATTTGTTATTTTATGGTTTTATAAAAGCTAAATATAGCCAATGTCAAGTGATTTTAAAATGGATTTTTGTTTCTTTTGAAAAGACTTTTATAAGATTTTTGGAATCAAACAACTAACAATACGTGGGTTTTAGTCAACCCTATATTCAGATTTTGTTCTATATGTAATCTGAATACTTAGTTTTTGGCTACTGTTTTTTTTATTTATAATTTTATGGATAAATCTGTTATTGAAGCTTTTAACACTTGCCAAGAAATTTTAGCTGTTTCAATATCCGGATTAAATCCAGAAGTCATTTGTTGGTAAGGATGTATATAATTTCGAAAATCTCGCAATGAATGACTATACTTTTTAACATCCAATCCAATTAATCCCAGTTTATAAGAAACATCAATGAAGTTTGCCAAAGACCATTGGTTAAAAGCTAAAACTTTCTGAGTTTTTCTATCCTTTGGACTTATCTCGCATTTATTGAATTCTTTCATTCTATTAGATGCAATACCCAATAAAATCCCCTCTAATACGCTACCACATAAAACTATGCAGCTTAGAACTGATTTTGTTTTTATAGAATTTTGTATTTCATTAATTCTTGAATTTAAAATATCTATTACTGAACCGTCAATATTTAATCTCTCCAAAGAGACTATCTCGAAATCTTTATTTAAAAAGTACTCAACAGTTTCTTCTTTATTAGCTATCTTATTCTGTATTCCAAGAAGTCTCTTCGCAATGTTTTGTGCTTTGTCTTTTAAGTTCTTCTCAGCTTCAGATAAACTTTTGTTTTTCAGAACTTTATCAGTTTCCCAAACTTCAATCAATTCATTAATTAGTCTACCGATTGTATTGTCATTCTCTAAATCCCAAAATGTTCTTAGTCTTTTAGCTTTAGAATCTCCATGAACAGAGTATTTTGAACTATAAATATTAATTTTGAATGTATTGTATATGAATTGTTGAAACTTTGAATTAGAAAATTCCAGCACATAACCACCTTGCATATCAAATAATTTTTCAAGAATAAGTTTTTCAGTTTCTTTCAATTTTGCCATTCGATTAATAGTGGTTTTTCGACATTGTAGCCAACGGGAGTCTGCGCAGAAATCCCTATTTGTTATTTTATCGTTTTATAAAAGTTAAATATAGCAAATATCAGGCAGCTTTAAAATGGATTTTTGCTTCTCTTGAAAGATCTTTATAATATTATTAGAATCAGATTACTAGCAATACATAGGTTTTAATTAATATCATATTCAGATTTTATTTTATGTGTAGTTAGAATGTTTAATATTTCTAGCTTTTGTTTTGAGCTACATTTTTTAAATTTCATACCACAAGTTTATCTGTTTTAAATTTAAAATATCGCTCCGATCTTTTTAGAGGTTAAACTAGGTCGTTGAGTCGCTTTTTAATGTCGTATAACTATTTATTTTTCTTTTCTTAAAATAACCAAATAGCTTGTCTTCGAAACCTCTATTTATACTATATATAAAATTTATTATTCTAAAAAGATTACAGTCCTATTGATTGAAAAAAATTATTCATGCTACTGTTTTCTCCATTAATTGCTTAATCCTTATGAATGATTCTATATTTACTTCTCTATTCAATCAATATGAAATATCTAATAAATTAATAGATCTAATATTAAAAAATGGTACTATAAAAGAGTTTACACCGAGCGAGACTTTTTTACACGAGGGACAATCTGATTATTCTTTTGCTTATCTAATTGTCAAAGGTTCTATCGAGGTTTATCTAGATAGTATTGTAAAAAAGACGCTATTGTATACGCATCGACATACTGAACTTTCTATTCTAGCTAATTACAATAATTTATTTAATAATCAACCGGTTAATTTGTCTTATATATCGATTGATCATAGTATAATTGTATCCCTACCTTTGGATTTGATTCTTACTTGGTCTAATCAATATCCTATAATTCTTCAAGCTTATTTAAAGTCTCAGCAAAATCATTGCGATTCTATATTGAATCTGATTAAATCGTATCATAAAATCACTTTGAAATCTAGAATGTTTAACTACCTAAAACAAAAATCTTTTTATTTTAAGTCTAATGAAATAACATTACCTCATCAACAAATAGCTAACGATTTGAATTGTTCTAGAGAAACTGTGAGTAGGTATTTAAAGGATTTTGAACAAAAAAATATTTTGAAGCGAAATATTCGATCTATTACTTTATTGTAATCATCTCTTCTTTAATTTACTTACGTTATTTTCTTGAAGATTTCACTTCTATATATAGTAAATAAAAAACGGCCTTAATTTAAGGCCGTTTCTTATTTGAAATTTTAATAAATCTATATTGTATTTATTATTCTATGATCAATTTGCGTTGCAATTCTTGTCCTTTATAATTCAATTTATAGATATAAATACCGCTAGAAAGTATTCTTTCTTTCACTATACCATTCCAGTGTATTGAATGTAATACATTACCTTTTACAGCATTAGACACAAATGTATGTACCTTTTGTCCTAATATATTATATAAGCTTATATCTACATATCCATCTTCTGGTACGCTGTAGTTTATTTGGGTTGTATCCTTCATTGGGTTCGGTATATTTTGCTTTAAGTCTAAACCTAAAACAGTTCCGATTTCATTATTTTGATCCACTTTCGAAGTAAGTCTTAATTCATAAGGATGTTCTATTTCTCCTAATAAATTGGTATGATCAAATAATTCTACATTATCTAATGTTTTTATGTTCTCTCCATCAAAAAGTTTAAATGCAACTTCTGATGCCTCATTGGCTCCAACCCCTATGAAGTAATAAAACTTATCATTCATATAATGTGCTTTAGATACACCTCGTATTTCATCTGCTACAAAAGCGGCAATTGTATATTCTTGGTTTGCATCCAAATCATCTGATACTAATACGGCTGTCATATACATAAATTTAGCATATGCATTAGGATTGACTTCCCATCCTATTGATCTTGCATCATTTTCATATGACAATTGAGCTTCTCTATTTAGGCTATTTGCTTGACTTTGCATCGATACAATTCCTCTATAATTTAATACTCCATTATTTGTGGCTGTATATAAATATCCTAAACCTGGGGTTAAATGAGTTAAACTTCCTGTCCAACCATTAGTGGTAGTGTATTCTGCACTTAGACCTCTACGCTCTATACGATCTCCATTACTAATCGCATCTGAATTAGATGTTAAAGATCGTAAAGCAATTGGTACTCGTTGTAAGTCATTTGGTAAATATGCAATACTATTGATTACATTATCTCCTGCAATTTCAATATTAGTGTCTATATCAACCGGTATACCTTGTATCTGAATCATACTATTAGTTGTACGAGTTGATCTGATTAGATAAGCTTTGCGTATATCTAAAGTTGTAATATTGGTATCTACATAACTATACGTACCATCTGTTGTAACTGTTGCTATTACACTAAAATCAACGGCATCCATAATTTGATCTCCTGGTGCTAAACCTGTAATTGAACTAATTGATATGACATTCGATATTTCATTATCTCTAACATTGAAACTTACTTCTTGGAATCCAGGTACAATAGGTATTCTTTTACTTAATTGTGATCCTACTGTCATATTTACCAATGTAGATAAAGATCCTATTCTACTTCTGAATGCATATGTATATGTTTCTTCAATTCCATTATACTCTGTACATTCAGATTTATCCCAAACTTTAAAACTCAGTGTTCCTGATTCATCATTATTTCCAAATACTGATAAATTCACAACTCCATTGCTTCCTACATTTGCAGAACCTCTAAACTCTCCATTTAGATATGCAGCAACAATATCACCTTCATCCATAGATTGTACTCCTTCGATTAAAAGTTTTCCAGTCATATTCATATTACCTAGATACTGATTGGCATTAAATCCAGTAGTATATAAAGGCGTATCACAAAATACATTAACTTCCAATTGGAATAGCTCTGTTCCTAAAGGGAGCCCTGTATTAGCATCAAAAGTCTCTATATATACATTTGTTGAGTGCAGACCTGGATTTAGGAATGGTGCTACGACAAATTCTAAATCACGTTCTACAGCTAAAGCTTCTATACGTTTCGTACTACCTTCTGATACAGCTGTGGTTGTTAATCCATCTCTCTTTTCGACACTTAACCATACTGGTAAATTCACAAAGCGATATGTAATTGGGATCGCTCCATTAGAATTATCCAAATCTATTGTAGTTATTCTAGATGAAGTACCTTGTTGTTGTGTAATTCTTGTATTATTAAGACTCCATTCTAAAACATTTCTATTAACAATAAAATCCCATGATTTACCTACGACTCTATTGCCTGTAGGATCTTCTATTCTATTAGAGATCATAGCTGTTAATCTGGCTCCTTCTATTTGTTGATCCGTAAATACGGGTAAGATATTAACCACTGTATTATTATTAGACACTTGGATATTAAATTGTAAATCCTGAACCATTCTAGTAATATCTAATGGTGCCGCAATTCCTTCTCCTGTTACAAACGCAATTGTTCCTGTTGCTGTAGTCCCTACTGCATTTCCTGTAAAATCTCTAATAGCTTCATCTGGAGTACCGTCTGATCCTTCTAAAGCATTATCATCAAAAACAAAATATGCTTGTAAGTTTACCTCATTACCTATCAATTGTTTATCCATATTGGTTACAATCTCTAAAGGAGATCTTTTTTCTTTCCACATACGAATTTCATCTAATAAACCTATATAAGATTTACTTCCATCTAATTTTGCAATCTGTATCGCTTCTTCATTGACTGTAAAATTATCTGTAATTACTGTACCTGAACCTACAGATGCTCCATTAAAATAAATTGTAATAGTATTAGTTTCATTATCATATACAGCTGCTATATGAGTCCATTCAAACGGTAATACAGCTGTTGTTGATGTAACTCCATTAATTTTTATTTTCTTGTCTGAAGTTAATACTACTGAATAATTGGTACCTTTTTCTAAAATTGCTACTTCTCCTGTACTAGGAAAACTCGATGGATTTATCCACATCTCTAACGTGAAAGCTTCTGGTAAATTAAATTCTGCTTGGTGCGGAATTGTTACTTGATCTAAAGCTTCGTTAAATTCTGCTGACTTTAGTTGAGAAGGAACTCCTCCTAATATACCCCTTAAAGAAACAGTACTACTGTTCACAGATACTGGATTAATATCTCTACTGAATGTAGCTCCTATTTGTCCTCCTTCTAATAATCTATTTGTCTCGGGAGTCGTAGTGGTTATTACAGGTGATATTCTTAATATGGTTCCAGTAACAAATGGGGTAGGATTCATTTTACTTGATGCCAAATTAGCACCTCCATCATCACAGAAAGGTGTTACTCTAAAACGATACGTTCCATCTACTAATGAAGATACATCAGCCGTATATTCTATATATCCAGTATTAATTTTTATATTATCATTTAATTGAGCTAATGTCAACTCTTCCAAAATAAATGGTGTATTATTTCCTGGTATTACATACTCTATCAATACTTTAAAATCATCATCTACTTCTTCATTTACAATTTCTGGTATTCTAAATCTAAAGTCCAATTCATTATTATCTCTTCCATTTACAACCCATTCTTCTGCTGGTAAATCAGCTTCAATTTCGCTTATACATGGACCACTAAAATGTGATGTAACAAAAATTTCATCAAAAGGAACAACACCTTCTTCTGCGTATTCATCTTCTCTATACAACTGATAATCAATCTTACTCTCGCATCCTTGGTCTATTAAAATCTGAATCCCTATGTCATCATAACTTATATTTTCTGGTGCATCTGTACCTCTTCCTATACGTAATTGTGTTACAATTTCTTGCTGTACACCTGTAGGTGATGATGGGTCTAATCCGAATGTAAATTCTGATCTAGTTGTTGGCTCCAAAATAGGTGATTCATTAAGAATAATAAAGGCTCCTTTATCATTAGAACTTGCATTAATTCCTACAGCTACTTTTTTGGGAGTTGCATCTTCGGCAGTTTGTGTATTACGTAAAGTTAAAGTATATAATATAGTTTCATCACCTGTACCAAAACCTACAGTTTTATCAACAGAAATCTCTACTCCTCTTCTTGATTTGGTACCAGATTCAAACGGGCACATACTTTGTCCTGCATTAGTAAAAAACATAGGAGTATCATATATTGGATCTCTACGAATTAATACATCAAATTGATCTCCTGCATCATCATCTTCAAATGTAAAACTCTCCACTCTAGAACTCTGCCTTTCTGTAGAACGACTTCCACCTACAACTCCAGATACAGCTAAATTTGTTCTTAACCCAATAGCTATACCTAAAACACTTATATCACTTGTAAAACCTGTGTTTATTGTATTAGTAACAGATCCTCCTATTTGTTCACTATTATTTATTTGTCTTTCGAACTGATATGTCGAAGTAGGTCCAGCTGAAAAAGATAATTGTCTATCAAACCTTTCTATATTATTATATTCTCCTTGTAGATTTCTTAAATCATCCGTAGTACTAGACAATGTAGCTGCTGCATCAAAAATAGCTCTTTGTTGATCTCTAGGAGCTCTTCTAATAATTTCCTTCCAACCATCTATTTGAACTTTAAAGTTTGCTAAATCATGATCTGCATCAGCCGTAGATATATCATAACTAAATCCTTCGATAGTTGCTCCTAGGGCTAATGAATTTCTTGCTGCCTTTACATCAGTCGAAACTGGAAATAATTCATCATGTCGTTCTATAAATCTACGCTGTAAATCTGGAATTGTTTGGTCTTCTATCTGTTGTCTTGTAACTACAAAAGGAGTAGATTCTTCTGCAGTCATGACTGTAGTATCATTATCTACATTTGCTACACAATCTGTAACGATTAAATTACGTCCTCCTCCAAAAGTTAATACTTGAGCTGTTCCTACAAATACGTCAGCATCTTGACCTACATAAGTACTCTCTGTAGGAGTGCTTATCATGTGACCTAATGTTATACTATTACCATTTCCTGTTACTCTTCTAAAAGTAGATGCAACTTCGCCTCCTAATTCAAAATCTACCTCTGTTGTTGCTGTTCTAATCGCAAAACCTGCTGCGGCTCCGACTCCTAAAGGCGCTACTACGTTTAGAACTATATTATCCATTGATATAGAAGTCCCTCCTGGTGTGGCAGTAAGTCCCGTTACTATATCGAATCCACCTTCTATAGTTTTATTATATGTATAAGTTGCTCCTTCTGATAATGTAGATGAACTCTTATCTCCTGGCGGATCATGTAATACATATCCTACGGTTGGATTTATTAATGTAAAATTACTATTTCCTCTTTGTGCCCCAATCAAATAAGCTCTATCTGAATCATTTAAGGATCTGCCATTATGTGAAGCAGCTATAGTTAAATTTCTTGTATGATCTCCCACGAAATTAGGACTTCTTAAAGTCGAAATAAAGTTAGCATTCCCCATATCGTTAGATTTGATATTCAAATTACCAATGATCATATCTCCTCCTAAATTTACTTGAGCTCCTTCTACTACACACTTATGTTGTCCATAACGCTCGAATATATTTACAGAAACTAGTACAGCACTTCCTGCATCTAATATATGAATATCTCCATTAGAATCACTACAAGAAGGATCCACTCTTCTGCTATCTAAATCAGCTTGATTAAAGAAAGTTGCTCCATCTAATAAACCTTGCATTTCACCTTCTCTTAAAGCATAAAATGTAGTTTCTGACTCTATTTCGTTTCTATATTGGAAATCATAACTTAGATTTCCCCTTCTTAAGTCTAAAATCGGTGATTGTACAACTCTTCCTGATTCTGTATTAGTTATATCTACTCTATATTGTCCTGGTACTAAACCATGTACTTCAAAAATAGTACGATCGACATTAAAGTTATCATTATCAATATCTATACTATATGCAGGAAATGCTATATCTGTACGTGTAATGGTTCCTGTCCAATCTCCTACTCCATAATCACATGGTACAACTATGTTTCCGATAAAAGATCTTCTTGTTAGGTTTTCGAAATTAATACTCGATACGGCTTCTGTTATATTGAATACATATTGACTATCATTTACTGGATCAATTAACGGAGCAACAGAACCTTCTCCTATGGCTCTATATTCATAATTAAATCTTCTTAGATATCCAGAAGAAGATGTATTATTAAAACTAGCACCATCTTGAAGGGATAAGAAATTATTCTCTCCTGAATTTTCATTTACAGCTATATTTACGGCTCTAGTACCTCTTCTATGTTCGAATGTATATGTTAATTTCAGATTATCTTCATCATTTTCGATAATATTTCCATCTCTAAGATCCCTTAGTTCTTGAGCTGTATAACTTACTGTTCTATATTCTAAAACATCTATATTCGTTCTAGAAAAATTAATTCTAGGATTTTCTCTTGTTCCTATATTTTCTGCACCTAGATATACTTTATCATCAATTCTTTCACCTATATAAGCGGTTGTTTTATAGTTATTATTAACTGTTAACGATATAGTAGTATTGATTGGATCTGCACTAATTGCAAAAAACACATATCTCGAATTAATTGGGATTTCTGAATTTAAAACATCTGCATCATTAATAACCAAATATAATCGATCATTGTTTCTTAGTTCTAATCGTATTGATCCCCAATGAAGAATGGTTTGTATAGGATTGAATGTCTCTTCTGATCCTTCTGGGATAATATCTGGTTGTATAAATCCTGACCATGTAAAATTATCATTATTCTCGATACGCACATTAGAATTGGTCTGCGCATATCCTGTACTACCATTAAAATCTAAGCTAGTTTGATCTCCATTATCACTTTCATCATCAGATGTTGCTAAAATATTATTCGCCACACGTAATGTATGTCTACCTGGAGATGCTGTGATTACATATACTCCATCTGAATTGGTACGTACCTGAGCTTGCGGGTCAATACTATTTACTATTAAACCATCTAATTCTAAACCTGTACCAGCTAATGACGGAATATCAAATGTTTGTGAAGTATCATCTGGGTCTGGTATACGATATACAATTCTTCCTGATATTGGAAGTGCAGAAACATCTGTAAAATCTGCTTGCTGTGTTCTAGGTGTTAAAGATCTTTCTATATCTCTTACCAAGACTTCTGGCATAAAATCACTATTGGCTCTTGATGGTATAATTCTATATGAAAGATCATTTCCTATTCCATCAACCCCCTGTCTACCAGCATTAATGGTTGTCATACTATAAAGACCTTCGTGAGTTGTATAGACTCCATAAACTATTGGAGCTTGTTCATTTGCATCCAAATGTCTCAGTTCACTATAACTTGTTCCTTTAAAGCTACCTCTTGTTTCTAATGCTTGATTATAAATCCTTTTTCTATCTGATAAATCAAATCTATAATACGCTAATAAATTAGGCTCAATTCCTGCTAAAATAAGATCTTTATATCGCCCTATTTCTACTGTAGATCGCTGTCCTTTCCATATACGCATTTCATCTAATTGATATTTATTATGTACTACTGCATTGAATGAAAATTGAGAAGTTCTATTGAGTCCTACAATAAAAGGTATTGTAGTTGTAGCATTTGCTGTAAATCCTGTAGCTCCATCTGTAGGTGCTATTCCTCCATCTATATATAAAGATCCTCCTTTAGATCCAAAGGTAAATGCATAATGGTGCCAATCTGTATCATTTGGTTTATTAGCAGTCAAATATGTTATTGTCGTATTGACTGATGTAGGATTTCCTGATATGATTTTTATATTAGAATCTGTAATCTGAACTTCTCCAATATCTAATTTGAATACTATATTTTTTCCTGTAGCAACAGTAGGTGTTCTATACCAAAACTCTATTGTCCCTTCTCCTTTTGCTTGCTCAAAAATTGAAACATCATTAATACCAATAGGTGAATCTCCTTCTCTAAATTCTAATGCGCTTCCTGGAATATCACCATTTTCTGGTATTGCTTTTACCAAAGCATTTCTTGTAGCTACATTACTTGGTGTTTGGATAATTCCTTCTACATTTCCATTAGAAAAAACAAATCCATTATCAATCCCTGCGTTACCTCTGTTTGGTGTTACTGTATACTCATACAATTCATTAGGTAATATATTACTATCAAAAAATTCTATAAATGTTGAAACAGGGAAATCTTCTTCAACATTCATTATTTCTATTTGTTGCGGTAAGCTAGAGGCATCCGCTATATTTCTTCTAGCAATAATATATCTATTGACATCTCGTAAATGTGGCCATCTTAAAGTTACACCGTCTCTTCCTCCTGAAACTGTAGTATAGTCTGCTCCGTTACCGTCTGTTGCTTCTAGTAAAACATCTCTAAGTCCAAAAATTGGATGATCAGCCATAGTTGTCAATTCAGCTAATCTTAAACTTCCATTGAATCTACTTATAACATGAGCCGCATCTGCTCTGACAAGTTCTCCTGTTGTCGTTATTTTATTACTCCAATGAAGTGTCTCTAATTTTGGTAGATTTGTCAAAGAAGTTTCTTCAAAAACACTGTCAACATATGCCATAACCAGTCCAGAACTTGCTAAGGTATTTATGTTGGCTGAATTTTGATTAAAAAATGATCGATAACGAGTTGCTTCAACCTGAGCTTGTGTACGTTTTCGATTCCAAGCTCTATATTCTGCAATACTTAATTGATCCTGAGCCGCTATCGTAAAATATAAATGCTCTGGTCTAATATTAGTTACATATTGCATCACTGCATGCTGTATTCCATCGATATAGACACGTACTAATTGTTCTATATTGGTTTCTCCTGATTCAAAAACAAGTGCTATATGATGCCACTCATTGTTTCCTAACTGATTATCACCTTCTAAAGCTATCTCTGGTATTACAGCATTACCTATCGTTAATTGTATACGATCTTTGGATCCTTTGATCGTAAACTCTTGATTATTTCCTTCTAGATTCGATAGTTTCCAAGGTGAATAATCATCTTGTTCTTGCATACTACCTGGTGCTGCCATTACCCAGAATTCTATTGTAGCTTCATTAGGTAATCCTTTATTAAGTAACTCTGATGTTAGTTTTGTATTTGCATCAAAATGTGTTTGAAAATTATTACCTCCATTAAGAATTAACACAGGAGGTCTTTCTACTTGCGCTATTCCATAATTTGCATATAACATTAATATACATAATATTATATGCTGTATTTTATTATTTATCATATATATCATGTTAGAAAACGTTATTAATAGATTCCATTATAAAAACTTGTTCTCTTTTTCTTAAAAATCTTCTTCTCCTAACAGGAGCTAGAATCACATTATTTTTATCATCAAAACGATTTAATGCTAATGTCATATCTCTTTCTGAAGATTGTATTCTTACAAAATATGTATTATGAATACGATTCAAAGTTGTTATCTTTATATTCCATGTATATAAATCTATATCATCTCCTTTTTCTAACTTAGCAAATTCAATTTTTTTTATAGGATTATCACTGCTTGTAATTTCTCCGTTATAGGCGTTAGATCTTCTTTTTAAAAAAAATTCTGGCGCTTTTGCAGAAGCAATCATAACTTTTCCAAAATCCCCCATTGGTTTTATAATAAATGATTCTAAATACCCTCCATTTTCTGCAGTATAATCTTCATTTCCTATAGCTCTTACTTCGGCTTCGTTTGTATCTAGATTATGGAAAAAAGTATAAAACACTCCATTATCTTGATTTATCATTCTAAAACGATATAATTTACTTTGATCTTGAGAATATATATTCCCTATTATGAAAAAAAGTAAAATTATTCTTATGTATCTATATTTCATAGTATTGGATTAGACTAAAAATAATTTATATTATATCGAGATTATTTATTCTCAAGGATTAATTCTATCTTCTCTAATAAAGACTCAATTCTCTTATTCTGTGCTTCTATTTCTAGTTGTTGTTGAATTGTATATAATGTTAATTCCTCAACTTTTTCTACTAAAACTCTATTCACTTTTGCTATTTGCATCCCATTAGCAATTACTTCTTTTTCACTTGGCATATTAGGTAAATGCTTATTAGTCTCTATGTATTTTGATACTTCTTTAAGTGGCATCAATTCATATTCTTTTTCAAAAACATAGTCAGGAAAACTATTGACATTAAGTACTATATCATGTGTTGTAATTACACCGTCCTGTATACGTGTCATTTCGCGATTTTCGCCATTATAAAATGAGATTTTGTCATCGTTCCCCGTTGCATCAGCTTCTGGCTTAAATTTTAAAGCTCCATTAGATCGGATTTCACCACCTCCATTACTTCCTCTTATTAATAAATCAATACTTCCATTCTGAATAGAAACAACTTCTTCATTTGATGAATTTCTAAATTCTATCTTATCATCTCCAGAACCATCTACATCTGGATGCAATACAATAGGGCCATGACTTTGAAATTCCCCTGAATCAACTCTCATATTCCCCCCTTTAACATGTATACTCGTCGCTGGATTTGAAATTCCTACACCAATTCTATTATTACCATCTGTATTAAATATTAATTTCCTTTTGAAATTTATCTCTTGCTCCGAAAAATCAACTATATCAGTATTGCCTATTCGAATTGGTAATGATGCATTAGTAAAAGCACTTAGTTTTTTTACTTTCATCACCTCATCATCAACCTCTACTGTAGTTGACCTACCTATAGAAAATAGAATTGTTTCTCCTTTATTATTAGTATTATTGATATCTGCATGAATATGAAGTCCTCTGTTAGATAATATGCTATAATGATTTCCTACAGGAAATTTAACATTTGTTCCTTGACTAGCTTCTCGCCCATTAAGTATTAATGCATAATCACCTAGCTCTGCTAAGTATCCTGTTCCATTTGTTTCATTTCCTCTACCGGTATAGAATCTAAAATATTCTGCATGATTAGAACTATCATTATTAGCTCGGAATGCAACCCCATCATTCTGATTAATATCTTCTCCATAAGATTGTGCTTTCATTTCTTGATTAATCCCCCCCACTAGTGCCATAAAAAGAATGGCTTGTGTAATTTTTTGTTTCATATTTCTTTTTAAATTTAGGGTTCAAATATGCAAAAACCTTTCTCTATTATTACATCATAAAATCTATTTGACCTATATCACAAAGTGATTAATATCAATTTTTCTTATATCTTATTTATTCTACTTACTTGCCCAAAAGACATTCATCAATCATCATTATTATAATTTGTTTTTTTTATTTAACATTTATTTAACTTTTAGTATTAAATTTGCTGTCAAAAGACATACTCTATTCGCTATTTCATATCATGAATCATATTCTATCCAAAAAATTGTTAACACTTCTTAAAGAACATGGAGAAATTAAAACGTACACTCAAGATGAATTTATAAATTTAGAAAATACAGAATATACCGTTTTTATCTTAGACGGTATTGCCAAAGTAAAAATGGTACAATCTAATAGCTCTGTTTTTTTATATTATATCAATAGTATTAACAATATTGTTGCGTTTAATAATCTATTCGAATCTATAGCTATTACCATACAAATTATAGCTTTGAAAAAGACTATTACTCTTAGAATAAAAAACACATGTTTAATTACTCTATTACAGTCTGATAAAGAATTAAAATATTTATTAGTCACAGCATACCAACAAAATAATCATTCTATAATGAATGCTTTATTGGAAATACTCTCATCTGTAGAGAATCGTTTATGGAATTATCTAAATCTTCGTGGAAGATTATTTAATACCAAAACTCTAAAAATTTCTAAATCTGAAATTGCTTTAGATTTAGATTTACCAAATGAAACGATTTCTAGGGTATTAAAAAAACTAGAAAAAAAGTATTTTCTAAAAAGAGATTCAGATTATATAAAATTGATTTAAATAAGAGTTGGATGATGCTTTATATATTTTTTTTAACAAAAAATTTAAAAACGATCGGTCTATTATTTTTAATTTTACCTCAAAAAATATGACAAAACATGATATAAATAATATTTTAAGCAAAGGCGTTGAACTCATAAGATTAAACGGGTATCACAATACTGGTATTCGTGATATTTTAAAAACATGTAATATTCCTAAAGGTTCTTTTTATCATTTATTTGAAAGTAAAGAAGATTTCATTATTAAATCTATAGAATATTATGATCGTGAAGTTAATAAAGAATTTAAAGTTAATTTATCTGATAAATCTCTTTCATACTTTGACAGAATAAAAAATCACTTTAAGCTTAATATTATATGGTACACAAATAATGAATACAGAGCAGGTTGCTTTTTAGGTAATTTAAGTGTTGAAGTAGCAGGTATTAACGATCCTATAGCTAAAAAACTAAATCATGTTTATGCTAAATGGAGTAATGGTTTAGCTTCATTTATAGAAGCTGGTCAAAATAAAGGTGAAATAATTAAAACAATTCCTTCAAAACAGATTGCAAGTTTTCTTTTAGATGGTTTTAATGGAGCTATTGCTAGAATGAAAGTAGAAAGAACTACAGAAGCTTTAGAACAGTTTTTAGAACTAAATTTTTCATTCATAAAAGCATCTTAAGTATTGATTTACAAAATATTAAATTGTATTTTTTTCTTCTCTATTTTTAATATCATATCGTATTTAAAATCAGAGTTATTTATTAGTGTATATTAATTATATATGATCTCTCAAAAATTATCATCACATCTGCTTGAATATGGAGATGTCAAAAAATATCCTCTTGGATTTACATTTAAATCTGATGGAGAATTTATTAATCACACTGCATTTTTATTAAATGGTTTAATTAAAATAAATATAGATTCAGAAAAAAACACTTTATTTTTATATTTTATAAGTGATTCTATTCATAATATACTAAGTTTTATGAATATCTATGAAAATACTACTATAAAAATTACAGCTACCACATTAAAAGAAACAACTCTGTTATGGGTTTCTAATAAAGTATTAATAGAAAAATCTATTAAGAATAAAGAATTTAGAAACATAATAATGTCTAATTATCATTATAACAATTATCATTTATTGAATACTCTATCTGATATTCTAAAAAAAAATATTAAAGAAAGGCTTTTTCATTATCTAAAAACAAGAGCTTATTTATATAATACTAGTAAATTAAAAATATCTGTATCAGAAATGGCTTTAGATTTAAATACTACTAAAAAAAATATTTATAATATTTTAAAAAAATTAGAACATGAAGAGTTCTTACAGACATATCCTGGAATCATTCTTTTAATAAATCAAAATTAATTATCATATGGAACCATTATTAGAATCTTATTTGACAAAATTTAATTTTTCAAAAAAATTAATACAATTAATTAATGATGAAGGAATTTTAAAAAAGTATAATTCTAGAGATATTTTTTTCAATGAAAATAATACTCCTAATTATACAACTTTATTACTTGAAGGTTCTTTAGAATTATATATGGATATCAAAGATAAAAAAACTTTATTATATTCTTTTACTTCTCAAGAGACTTGTATTGTGAATTTTATTAATTTATTTGGAAGTTTTCCTATTAATTTTTCTTCACTAGCTTTGGAAAAATCTGTTTTAATTTTAATTCCTTTAGAAAAAATTGAAATTTGGTCACAAGAATTTCCTGTTTTTAGAGAGTTTGTTATAAAATCACATGAGTATCATTATAAATCTATATTATCGTCTATTCATTTTTTCTCTGATGGATCTATAGAAAAACGTCTATATGATTATTTAAAATTAAAAGCAATATATAAAAAAACAAATGAAATATCTATTCCACATCAACAAATAGCTAATGATTTAAATTGCTCAAGAGTAATAATTACTAAAACAATAAAAAAATTAGAAAAGGATAATCTCTTAATACGAAATATTAGGTCTGTTACATTAATAAATATATAAATTACTAAAAAAAAATTAGTTTTTGTATTATTTTAGTATAATTTTTAGTCCACTAAGAACTTTTAAAAAAATTAAAACGCCCAACCTAAGAAAGGTTCAATAGGCATTATTTATTAAAAATATAATTGTAATAAAACTATGATTATCAATATAATTAACAATATCCTTGCATATTTAAAATTATTATGGGTCAATAGTGATAGTTTATTTATTTAATGACATGCTTTTTTGGGACAAATTATTCTAATATAAAATAGATTTAGACTAAATATTTAATCATAATTGAAAAACTAATCACCTTATTAATAATCCGTATTTAAAAGAATACTTGATTTATAGAGATATGAGAGTAAAACACATATTTATTTTAAATATGGTTTCGTGTACAGGCTTTCTTTTTTTAAATTAAGTAATACTTCTAACATTTTAATATTACAATGTTCTAAAGCCTTAAATAATTTTAATGTCATTAAATTATTATTTTTGCTTAATTTGTTAAAGTCTAATAACGATATCCACCTTATACTACTATCTGTTAATGCTATAACATCAAATTTTATTGATCTATTCATAAATTGCTCAGGAAAAACTATTAAATCATTTTCAATACTGCTTAATTGATACACAATTTTTCTATTCCCATCTTGCGTTTTTAATAATACATTAAATTTTCCTTCATCAATAAAAGCTATCTTATTTAATTTTTCGTCTGCTCGTATTATTCTTTTCCTCGACCTTACACTTTCTAAATTAGAAACCTCACTTATTATATCAATCAATTCATTTCTATACATATATTCATATTTTTATTATTTAAAAAGAGGAAGAAAAATATATTCTCTTCCCCTCTTATACATATAATAATTATTAATTTAATTAAAAAAACTAATTATTATTCAATTACTAACTTACGCTGTAATTTATCATCTCCTACAGTTAATTGATAAATATAAATACCGCTTGGCAGTATTTTATTATCAACTACTCCATCCCAATTGATTGTATGCAATGTGTTTCCTGCTACTTCTTGATCTACCATCGTATAGATCTTTTGTCCTAACAGATTGTATAAACTCACATTTACCTTACCATCTTCTGGAATACTATAACTGATACGTGTAGCATCTGTCATTGGATTTGGAATATTTTGCCCTAAACTCAATCCTAATGCTGTTGCAAGAATTACTTCTTCTGTTTCATTATTAGGTGTGTAGTTTAATACATAAGGAGCTTGTATTCCTCCTAGTAATTGACTGTCATCAAATACTTCTACATTATCCAATAACATCAATTTCTCTCCATCATACAATTTAAAAGTTACTTCTTCTACTTCGTCTGAACCAATTCCCATAAAATAATGGTATTGATTATGGAGCATTTGAGGTTTCGCAATTCCTCTTATCTCATCTCCTACAAATGCCGCTATAGCATACTCTTTAGAAGTATCAAGATTCTCTGCAGACACTACCGCTGTCATATACATAAAAGATGTATAATCTCCTGTATCCATACTCCATCCTAAAGCAGCTGCCTTTTCTAAATAAGAACTTTCTTCATCAATAGTTGCTGTGTTAGTCGTTGTTGTTCTAGAAGAAGCTATTCCACTATAATTTAATACTCCTGTTGTAGTAGCCGTTGTAATATATCCTAAGCCTGGTGTTAAATGAGTTAGGGTTCCTACCCAACCATTAGTAACATCGTATTCTGCACTTAAGCCTCTACGTTCAATAAAATCACCTGCACTTGCTGTAGTAGATGTTAAAGATCTTAAAGCTAAAGACGTTCGTTGTAATTCATCTGGTAAAAAGGCAATACCAGTTCTTACATTTCCTCCTGGGACATTAATATTAGTATTTATAGGTACTGGAACTCCTGATATTTCTAATGTTATCGAGCTACTTGCAACTCTTCTTAATAAATAACCTTTACGGACATCTACAGTTGTCACTGTTGGGTCGGTTCCTATTAATATTCCATTAGTATTAACTGTTGCAATGATTGTACTTGGACTTGCTGCATTAGCTAATCGGTCTCCTGATGATAATCCTTGGATTGCACTTAATGAAAGTATATCCGCTGTAGTATTATCTCTTAGATTGAAACTCACTTCATAATTACGTCCTGTGACTGAAATCCTTCTCGTAAGACTTTCTCCTACTGTGAAGGTTACAGGTACTGCATTTGTTCCTTTTCTTGTTCCGAAAGAAAAACTATAAGTCTCTACAATTCCATCATATTCTGTACATTCTGAAGCATCCCAAACTCTGAAACTTAAAGTACCAGAATCTGTATCTTCTCCAAATACTGCAAATCTTACTGTACCATCAGTTCTTACTTGACCCGAACCTCTAAATTCATCATTAAAATATACTGCTACTATATCATTTGTATCCAATGATTGTGCATTATCAATCATCAATCGTCCTACAAAATTCATAGATCCTAAGAAATCTCCTGAATCAAATCCTGTAGTATAATTTGGAGTTTCACAATTAGTTGTAATCTCTAATTCAAAAGTTTCAATTCCTAAAGATTGTCCAGAATTTGCATTCTCCACACGTATTGCTATACTAGCAGTATGAATTCCAGGACTCAAGAATGGTGCTACGACAAATTCTAAATCTCTCTCAGTTTGTAGTGCTTCTATTCTTCTATTAGTTCCTTCGGCAATCGGTGTCACTGTATTTCCGTTATGCTCTTGTACAGATAACCATGCTGGTAAACGTTCGAATCTATAGGTTACAGGCACACCTCCTGTTTCATTTATTAAGTCAACATTATTTATGATCAACTCTTGGCCTTGAACTTGGGTAGCACTTACATTATTTTGACTCCATGCTATTGTATTTTGATTAATTACAAAACTCCAAGAATGTCCAGCTATCATATTTCCTGTTTGATCTCTCAATCGGTTATCATGAATCATTGCTGTTAATCTAGCACCTTCTAAATCTGCTACTGTAAATAATGGATTGATATTAATGATAGTTCCTCCATTGGATACTGTTGTAGTAAATTGTAGGTCTTGTACCATACGTGAAACATCTAATGGTGCCGCATTTTCTTCGCCAGTTACAAAACTTAATCCTGTAGCAGTTGATCCTATAGCATTTCCTGTAAAATCACGAACTGCTTCATCTTGTGCACCATTTATTCCTTCTAAAGCAATATCATCTAGAATAAAATATGCAATTAATCCTGCTTCATTTCCTAATAATTGGCGATTCAATTGTGTATTAATTTCTAATGGACTTCTTGCTTCATTCCAAATTCGGATATCATCTAATTTACCTATATAAGATTCTCCACTTACATCTGGTGAAATTTCAATATTTTCTGCATTTGGAGTAATTCCGTTAAATGGAGCTGACATTACTGATTCTCCGTTAAAATATACTTCTACAGAAGATTGCCCATCATATACAGCTGCAATATGCGTCCATTCAAAAGGTCTAATAGCACGACCTGTTGTCGCTACTCCATTAACATTGATACTTCCGCTTGGTAATAATGCAACTTCATAATTTTCTCCTTTTCTTAAAATAGGCACTTTTTCAGTTGTAGGATATCTAGAAGGATTCACCCACATTTCTATTGTAAATGCTCCATCCAGATTAAATATTGGTTGATGCGGTATTGTAATTATATCTGAATTTTGTGCTAATTCTGCTGATACTAAATCTCTAGGTAATCCGCCGATTACCCCTCTCAATCCAATAGAATTAAGATTTACTGTAGCGGCATTAATAGCACTTGTAAACGTAGCCGAAATTGTTCCGTTTGTAAGAACTCCATTATTTACCGGATTGGTACTTACTAATTCTGCTGCAGTACGATTGATAGTTCCTTCTACAAAAGTTGTTGAGTTATTACGACTGTTAGGGTTTAAGCTCTCTGGATCACAAATTGGTGTAATTCTCATACTATAAGTCCCATTTGCTAACCCTGATACATCTGCATCATATGTAACAACACCTGTTTGAGTATTTAAATTAGCTCTTAAATCTGCTGCATCTAAAGTTACTAATTCTATAGGAGCATTATTTCCTTCATTTGCATATTCTATACGTACTTGGAATGAACTAGTCTCTTCTTCTCCTTCTGCAGGAGCATCACCTAAGATATCACTAAGTCCTGGTATTGAAAAGTTAAATGGTAATTCATTATCACTCGTATTATTAACAACCCAATCAGCAATAGGTGCTGTTTGTGTGATCTCTTCTACGCATGCACCAGAAAAATCTGCTGTAAATACCAATTCTGATACAGGTACTATACCTGTAGTAGCATATTCGTCTTGTCTATATGATTGGAATAAAAATCCTGCCCCTCCTTGTTCACAAACTGAAAAGAATCGTAATCTTAAATCTTCGTAACGTACATTTTCTGTATCTGCAGCATTACGACGAACAATCATACGAACTTTTTGTTCTTCTAATACTCCAGTAGGAGAATTACCATCTAACCCAAATGGAAAACTTGCCATATTGTTATTTTCATTAAGTTCTATACCATTTACTTCTACTGTAGCACCTCCTATATTGCTTGATGATATTAATTGCAAAGTATATACTTTTCTAGTATTATCTAAAGCCCTTTGGGTATTACGTAAGGTTAATTCGTATTCGATAAAATCTTCGCCACCATTGAATCCTACATTTTTATCAATTGCTATTTCAGTACCTTCTCTAGGAACTGTCCCTAATTCATAAGGACATTGGCTTCGTCCTGCTCTAGTTAAGAACATAGGAGTATCATATTGTGGATCTCTACGAATACTTACATTGAACTGATCTCCATCATCATCATCTGAAAAAGTAAAACTATCTACTCTACTATTTCCATTAGTATTGTTTGTAGTATTGCTTCTTACCCCTGAAATAGATGTTTGATTCCCTAAAGAGACTCTTACTCCAAAAGCATTAAAGCTAGTACCAATACTAATCCCTGTAACGACACCTCCTCCAGTTACGGATCCATTATCTGCATTTGTAGATCTTGATAAATTATAGGATACATTTGTTCCTGCTGAGAACGAAAGCTCTTGATCTAATTCACTTACAGTACCTCCTGATCCTCCTATAATTTGAAGGTTTTCTGTTGTATCTGCAAACGTTTCTCCATTCTCTGAGAAATTTGGATCTCGAAGTTTACTTCTGTTGTTATCTATAATTTCATTCCAAGTATCTATTTGGTGTGCAAGATCTCTAACTTGATCATTTGTATCTCTTAAATTATCTGTTAGTATACGCTCTATTGTAGCTCCTAAATCATTGCTATCTCGCAAATCTAATTCTGTTTGATCTGGTGTATTAATTCCATCTATTGCAGCAATTAAACCACGTTGAAGCGTTGGTATTGTAACATCTAATAATTGTTGCTGTGTAAAAACAAAAGGCGATTGTTCGCTTATGGTCATAGTTTGTTGATTAGGATTAATCACAGGAGTACATGTAGCCGCATTTACGGTTAAGGCTCTTGCCATACTAAATCCTAAAACATCTGAAGTCCCTATATATACATCTGCATCTTGACCAACATAGGTAGTAAAAACTGGAGTAGAAATACTTTGTGTTAAACTTAAACTCGTACCATTACCTCCAGTATTACGATAATTAAAAGAAATGTTAGATTCTGACACTACTTCAAATTCATTAGAACTTACTGTAGTATTTAATCCTACAAGACCTCCTACACCTAGAGGTGCTGTAACAAGGGCTGTTGACATGGTTACATCAAATTGAACCCCTACGCCTCCTCTAAAAGTCGTCATAATATCAGTTCCTTCTGCAAAAGAATATGAATTAGAATATGTAGCTCCTTCTGCTAATGTTGCCGAACTTCCACTTCCCGGTGGGTCATGTAATACAAAACCTACATTAGGATTTGTCAGTGTAAAATCTACTGCTGCTGGCTCAGCTCCAGTCACATATGCAAATTCACTTGCATTGATGGTCTCTACATTAGATCCCGATCCTCTTCGTACTGCTACATTAAGACCTCTTGCCATGTTTCCTATAAAGTTAGGTGTATTTGCTTGCAAAATAAAGTTCGCTCTACCCATAGCATTCGTAGTTATTTCTAAACTTGTATCTCCTGCTCCAAGGATTAGATCTCCACCTAAGCTTACCGTAACATCTTCTATAATACATCGTGTTGCATCATTACCAACTGCTCCATATTGTTCAAATACTCGCACTGAAACCAAAAGTTCTTGACCTGCTTCTAATTCGTAAAATCCATTACATAAAACATCAATTTTTGCAGCAGCTAAATCGCTAGTAGCACTTCCCATTTCTGTCAATAATGTTTGGTTTGCAATATCATAACGATAGAACTCTGTAATTTGCTGGATAGGATTTCTAAATCGAATATCCTCAATTTTATTACCTTGTTGCAAGCTTACGCTAAACTCAGGCAATGTAAACTCATTCGCTACATTCGTTAAACTAACTAAATAATCTCCTGGTAATAAATCCTTTACCACAAAAGTATTTTGAGCTACATTGAAGTTGTTATGATCTATTGTTTTTGAAAATCGAGGTTCGGTGATATCTGTTCTTGTAATTGTTCCTGTCCATTCTCCTACATTGTTATCACATGGAACTACAATATTACCTATGAAATTATAACGTGTACGATTTTCAAAATTAAGGCTTGCTATTGGATCTACTACATTGAGCACATATTCGTCTGCTCCATCAGCTGGATTAAATGCTGCATTAGTAGGCACATAATCAAAGGCTACACTTCTGATATATCCAGAACTTCCTCTTGTTACATCTGCATCTCCTTCTAATTCTAAATAATTATTCTCATTATCGTCTCCTACTATTGTATTTAAAATTCTAAAACTTTTTTGTTCTTGTTCAAAATTATACGATAGCTGTAATTCTTCTGCATCTAATTCAATTACATCTCCTTCTCGTATTGCGATCAATTGATTTTGGCTATAAGCCGCATTTCTGTATTCTACAATATCAATATTAGCTCTAGAAAATTCTTCTTGAGTTGTAGCTCCATTCTTAGCTCCTAAATACAATTTGGCATCAAAGTTTTTGTCTCCACTTGGGGTACTAGCTACGATCGATGGCATAGAATCCAATTGTATTCTTACTTGATTGGTTACTCCATTATAACTAATGGCAAAGAAATTATATCCTGAACCTTCTGTAATTGTTTGTTGTGTAATTTCTTGATCTCCTACAAATACATGGATACGGTTATTTGCTTGTAAATTAACCAACAAATCTCCCCAATGCAATAAGGTTTGTACTTCAGGGATTACCTCATTTGGATCTGCTATAGTATCTGGATCGTAAAAAAACGACCACGTAAATTGTTCTTCTGAATTAGCAGTAATCATTTCTGTACTAACTGTATATCCTGTACTTCCATTAAAATCTAAACTCGATTCATCAATAGTAACTACTTGATTCGAATTGGATCCTTCTTCTTGTATTAATTGAGGATGGATCGAGAATCTGTGTCTACCTAATGGTGCCGAAAAGCTATAGGTTCCATTTGTATTTGTCCCTCTTATTGTTCCATCTTCGTTTCTAACAATTTGTCCATCTATTACTATTGGCGTATTGGTTACTACCGGAAATAAATCAAATCCTCTTACTGCAGCTGGATTAGGAATTCTATAGACAACTTCTCCTGTTACTGTAAATGTAGACGTATCTATAAATTGTTCTAAATTACGTTGTGCATCGGTAAAATTCAATGCTAAAGGCACTTGTTGAAAACGATCTACTGGGCTAAATGTATGATTTGGTAATGTAGGTGTAAATGTATATCCTAAAGAGGCATTAGCTCCAGTCATTCCTGGCAATGTTCTAAAGCTATACATTCCATTTTGATCTGTAAAACTAGCATATTCAATATCTGGTCTATCGTTTGCAAAAGTTAAAGCTACGTTCTCAATGGTTTCTTGTCCATTGTTATTCACTACTCTAAAACTTCTTCCGATTAATTCTCCTCGTGTATGGATTGCTTGATTATAAATCTCACTTACTCCATTGATATCAAATCGATAATAAGCTAATAAATCTTCTTCATTATCTCCTAATATTACATCTCTTTGGTTAAAAATATCTACTGCGGATCTTATACTTCCCCATATACGTAATTCATCAATACGATATGGATTTCCTACTTGCTCATTAAAAGAGAATTGACTTGCTCTGCTTAAGTTAATTGCAAATGGACTTGTGGTAGATGCATTTGGTGTAATTGCTGTATTAGCTCCTACTGGCTGCACTCCTCCATCTATATATAAGGCTCCACCTGTAGGGCTTACTGTAAAAGCATAATGGTGCCAATTCGTATCGTTAGGTTTATCTGCAGAAACATACACGTTGGATCCCAAATACATTTCAGCTTTTGTATTTGTGATTCTAATTTCTCCTGCGTCTAACTTGAATACTGTATTACTTGACGTACTTGTTGCTGGAGTTCTATACCAAAATTCTATAGTTGCAAATCCTCTTGATTCTCTAAAATGCTCTACATTACTGATTACAACTGGTGCAGATCCATTGGCAAACATTAATGATTGATCTGTACGAGCAACAGCTACTCCATTATTTTCTAATATAGCTTCAACTCTTACATTAGGTACTGCTGTTTGTGTATCAGTGATTACACTTCCATCAATTTCTCCATTATGGAAAATAAACCCTCTGTCACTTCCTGTACTAGTCATTGTATCACCCTCAAAAGACTCTACAGTATATTCATAAATTTCTCCCGGAATAACTTCTAAATCGAAATATGTAATTAAACTAGATGCCATACGACTAGACACATCATTTAATGTTTCTATAATACTACTTGTTTCGCCTCCATTTACAGCTCTTCTTCTAATTGTATATGACTCTGTATCTGCGATATGAGGCCACCTCAAAGCAATTCCTTGTGTATCGTTAGTTTCGTCATTATCTACTCCTCCTCCTTTTGCTACTGATAATAAAATTCTATCTAAACTGAAGATTGGGTGATCTGCGTCTGTTCTTACTTTGGCTAACTTGGTATTACCAATATAATTATTTGTAATTCTCGACTGCAATGGTAATCCATTGTCTGTAGTAGCTGCTATATTATCCCATACAGTATTGGATAAACTAGGTAAATTAGCAAATTCTGCATTGGTAAATTGCGAATTGGTATAACCGATTACTAACCCTAATCCTCTAAATTCTGATATAGATGTAGCAGTTTCATTAAATAATGATCTAAAACGTGTGTTTTCTATCTCATTTCTAGATCTTATTCGGTTCCATACACGATATTCTGCGATCATCAAATCATCGCTTGGTGCTATACTCATATACAAATGTTCTGGTCTTACAGTTACGTTCTGAACGATTTGTAATTGCACTCCATCTCTATATATTCTCAGCTGATTTTGACTATCCAAGACTAAAGCAAAATGGTACCATGTATTATTAAGAATACGTTGAGTTGCTGATAAATTAACATTTGTAACTGCATTTCCTAATGTCAATGTCAATTGATCACGAGATGCAGAAAACTTAAAAGCTTCTGATCCTGGTAATAAGTTTGTGATACTCCATGGCTCAAAGGCTCTACTAAGATCTGTTCCTGTAGGTCCTGCCATAGCCCAAAACTCTATAGTTGCTTCGCCTGCACGACCTGCATTGATAGCTTCTGTAGTAAGCCGAGTATTGGTGTCGAAATGTGTTTGATAATTATTGTTTCCAAAAATATGCAATACTGCAGGTCTATTGGTTTGCGATATTGCTATTTGCGTATATATTATTAAGCATAATAACAATATACTTCTTATGATATAATTTTTTCTCATATATTGTTATTTAAAATACGTTTGCGATGCGTTCCATTTTAAATCTGAATCTATTCGCTACAGTTTCATTAGCTACTGTTCTTCCAGGTCTTTGCCCTGTTTCATTTCTAAAAAGTGTTACTGTTGGATTGGTTCCATCTATTCGTGTTTGTAATCCAAATTGCCTAAAATTCCCTACTTCTATGGAGATTATATCAGCATCGTCTTCGTCTTGCATCACTATTTCCCAGCAGAATAAGCGAATATCGTCTTCTGAGGTAAGTTTCTCGAATCTTACGGGTTCATTTACATTTGCTGGCGCAAATGTTGGATTTCCAGATCTCTTTAAAAAATAATCTGGCTTTTTTGCAGATGCAATCAAAACAATACCTACTCTACCTTCTAATGGTTGAAGAATAAATGATTCTAAATAACCTTCTTCACTATTAAATTCGGTATTCGAAATTGGTTTTAATTCTGCTGCATTGGTTTCTATATTGTGATGAAACACATAAGTAGTTCCATCGCTTTGATCCTGATTAACAAATCTATATAGAAACGAGGTATCTTCATTTTGTGCTTGCATATTAGCGATACTTATCACTAATATGAATATAAATTGATATAATTTTCTCATTTTTATTTTTTTTTCAGATTTAAATGTAAAAATTTGAACTACTATTTCTTTAACTATAGGAGTTTCGTTCTTTCTTCAATTAAAAATCTGATTTTATAGCGTTTTTTATTTATTGATAGTAGCTTCTAAAGCTTCTATTCTTTTCATCAACATTTCGATCTTTTCTTCTTGATTGATTGTATGTAATGTTAATTCTTCTACTTTTTCTACTAGAATGGTATTGATTTGACCTACATTCATACCTTCTGCTACTACTTCTGCTTCTGTAGGCATATTAGGCAAATGTTTATTAGCCTTTATATACTGAGATACTTCGTTTAAAGGCATTAAATTATAATCTTTGGCAAATACGTAATCTGGAAATGTAGTTACATTTAATCGTACTTGATCTGTAGTAATAACTCCATCCTGAATTCTTACCATTTCTCGGTTTGCTGAATTTCTAAATACAATACGATCATCTCCTCCATTGCTATCACTATCGGGTCTAAAAACTAAATTACCCGTACTTCTGATTTCTCCTCCAGTATTATTAATAATATTAAGATTTAGATTACCATCTTGTAATCTAGCCATTATATCATTTGTTGAATTTTTAAACTGTATATCATCATCTCCGCTTCCATCTACATCAGCATGCAATACTATAGGTCCAAAACTTTGGTATTCTCCATTATCTACTCTAACATTACCTCCTCTTACATGCATACTTGTTGCTGGAGTCGCCGTTCCTATTCCTATTCTATTATTAGCACTATTTGTATCATTCATTGTAATTCTTTTATTATAGGTTACCGCGCTTCCAGTAATATTTATAATATCAGTATTTCCTACTGCAAGAATAATTGTTTCTCCACCGTTGTTATTGTTATTCGTATCTGAATGAATTCTTAATCCTCTAAAAGAATCAATTTGAAAATGAGTTCCTACTGCTCCAATAACAGTTGCTGTACTAGATGGCTCTCTTCCTCTAAGAGTTAAAGCTCTATTACTTATTTGAGCTATAAAGTTAGTCCCACTCAACTCATTAGATCTTCCTGTATAAAATCGGATAAATTCACTATTACTAGAACCGTCATTATTTGCTCTTAAATTTAAGTGACCAGCTCGGCTTACATCAGAAAAATCTTGCGCATTTACTGCAATACCTGTTCCTATAGTTAATGCTAAAAACATTAATGCTTTCATTTTTTTGTTTTTCATAAATCTTTTTTATAAAGTTATTATTAAATACATAGATTGTATATCTATAATTTCAAATATCTATATTAATTTTAGTTCAGAAAGTGATCAAAATCAATGTTTTACCAAAGACACATTGTGATCTAAATCACATTTTATTTAATTACTAGAATCAGTTTTATAAAAAATAACTATCTATATGATTTAATTAACACTTTTTAACTATTACAATTATTTACGAATTATTGAAGATTGCATTATAATTAGATTTAGTAATAAAAATATAATTCATCTTTTACTAAAGACACATTGTGATATAAGTCACATAAAATATATTCTACTCATATTCAATAAAAAATATTTAGATAATTTTATGTTTTCATTGATAAAAAATAACATTATCAATATTATATTATAATCTCGTTTCTAATTAGATATCTATAAAAATCGTCATTGTCCAAAATGTCAAGGACATCAACGGGAATTATGGATACAAAAACGAGAAGAAGAACTTCTTTACGTGGGATATTATCATGTTGTTTTTACTTTACCAAATGAGTTAAATACTTTAATACTACATCAGCCTAGGTTAGTTTATAGTACTCTTTTTAAAACGGCTTGGATGGTGATAAGTGGTTTTGGGAAGAATCCAAAATTTTTGGGAGCTAAGACAGCTATGATTGCTATTTGACATACTTGGGGAAGCAATATGAGTCTACATCCGCATTTGCATTGTATTGTTCCTTGTGGAGGTGTCTCTAAAAAAGGGAAATGGAAATATGCAAAGAAAAAAGATAACTTTCTCTTTCCTGTTAAGCAAATGAGCATAGTTTTTAGGGCTAAATTTGTAGAGGAATTACGTAAAAAGGTATCAAAAACAACAAACTGTATGATACTTTGTTTCAAAAAGATTGGGTCATTTATGCTAAGAAGCCTTTTGCTAGTCCAAGTGCTGTGGTAGAATATTTAGGACGATATACTCACAAAATAGCAACCTCTAATCATAGAGTTATAAATACCAGTAAAGAAGCCGTTTCCTTTAAAGTAAAAAACTATAGAGTTTATTCGTCGATTCGCTTTACATATATTACCAAAAGGATTTGTTCGCATTCGCCATTTTGGTTTTTTAAGTAGTACTAGCAAACAATGTTACTTAAAAGAATTACAAGAGCAACTAGGAAAACCAATTATAAAGAAAAAAAGACTAGAAACACTACATTTAAAATGTCCTTCCTGTAAAAAAGGAAATTTGAAAACAGTTTGTGTTTTTAATGGAAGAGCCCCTCCAAAGCATTGGATAGACCAACTAAAAAATCAAAAAATAGCTAAAAAATAAATGCTAAGGCATCATAGGATACCTATGGCCAAAAAAAAGATGATATTTGAATTGTTTTGAAAATAGATTTTTCAACAAAAAACAGTGTTATCAATATGTAAATAATCTTATTATCCTCAAGAAAAGAACTTTTATTAGTTCTAATACCTCCAAGAAAAAGCTTCGTAAAACCCATAGTCATTAAATCGCTAGTAATACGTGAGTTTTAGTCAACACTGCATTCAGATACTGCTCTACGAGCAGTCCGAATGCTTAGTTATTCCTGTAGTTTTTTATTCGTTAAATAATCTCATTGCTGGTGATATATATTCTTCTTTATTTGAATCGATTTTCCAAAATCTACCGTTTTCATTTTTATTCGGAATGCAGTTTTTAAGAATACTTTTAAACATCTTTAAATCAGATTTTGGTCTGTTTAAATGTTTAGATTGTGCCGAAAAAGCAAATTCTCCATAACCTTTCTTGGTAATTATAATTTCTTCTTCCAAAAAAGTGTCAAGCATAGCCTCCAAAAAACGATATTTTCCATTTCGAGCGTCGTAAGCGCTTGTTCCAACTTTTATTTGTCCATTAGAGTTTTTAACGAAATCTAATTTCATAGGTTTTCCTTTGTGATAATCTAAAACTCTTTTATAGCCAGATTCCATTTGTTCAAATTCAGAAAGAATTTCGGCGCATTCAAAGTCCGATAATCCGTCCACATTTTCATTCCGTAATTTTCGTGTTTGATATTCAGCTATTCCAAACCCTACAGGCGAAGAGTAGGCGAAAAGAGCTCTAATCAGTATTTTTCTATCTAAATGTGTTATGTCAAATTCCATTCTTGAGGTTTGGGTCAAATTACAGGTAACGTTTAGCTATGCGTAGTGCGAGAGCAGAAAATTACAGGTTTTCAAGCCAGCACTGAGCCAAGGTTTATGTTTTGTTTTTATCTTTTCCAAAATACTAAATTTAAATCTTTGGCGGCAAACCAAATAGACAATAGCCATTTGATTAAAAACAAACTCCGCATTATCACATAGGTGTTGTTACCACACGTTTTTATTAGAAATCATTATCATACATAGTAAGAGCCAGATTCGTTGGATTAGATTTTGCAATATCTTTTAATTCCTTATCATACTTTTCGAAAAATATGGTACAGTCAAGTTTTAATTCATCAATATATTCCGTTAGTTTTTCCGCTGTAACTACTGTTATAACACTCAATCCATTTTCCTCAAACGATTTTGTTGAAACAAAGGTTGATACGGATTTTTCTTCAAGTTTTATTTCATTATCACTTGTCAAGCTTCCATCATATAATTCTCCTTCAATTGCTATGATTGGGATATAAATGTTACAAAATTTACTATCCGATTCGTTGGATTTATTAACTAAATAGTCTATCGCTTTTAACACACTTTGACTCGCTGTATAAGAAGAATCATTTTTTTCGGAGAAAGCAGTAATTATATTATATCCATAATTGGTCAAATCTGGAAATATAAGTGGTGAACGATAATTAGATTCAGAATGGACTTTTTTAAACAATAGCTGAGCATTATTACTCCCGAAAATTGGCAACTTATCTTTTTGAGTTTGATATTCGGAATCACTCTTTAGAACAATCCAAGGTTTTCCTACAACTTTTTTACATTCGACGACGAAAGATAAATTAAACCAAACATTTTCTACAGATTTTGTAATGTGTGCAATAATATCCGTTTCCCTATATTTCCCCGTTTCAGAGTCTTTGAATAAAATTGACTGTCCTATTTGAAACCCACCTTCTTTAAAAGCTTTAGCAACTTTCATTTCAAATGGAAAACCACCTTTATTAATCCACTTTTTGATTTTATTGATTTTATCCTCCATAAGTTTTTTAAATGTGTGGGTAGAGTAGAGCCTGATAGTTCTATTCTATTATATCTTCTAAAGATATTAATATTTTCGAAACTATCAGTGCCCCCTTCATCAAACCGTACGTGAACTTTTCGCTCATACAGCTTACCGATAGAATTCTTCATTGCGCTTTAGAAAGTGTTTTCAAGCGAGCATACTTCTCTATGTCCAATAGTTTAT
>CANMKX010000036.1 GCA_947498595.1 uncultured Aquimarina sp. | reverse complement strand
GTTTCTACTGATCCACAACAAGATGAGCTACAAGCTCCTGCTGTTAATGTAGTGTCAAAAGACGCATTCTCTTGAGACGCGTAGTGGCTGATTGTCTTTGTTTGATTTAAATCTTTCATAGTTTTAAATTTTATATTAATGATTTGATTCAAAGTAAAAGAACTCACTAAAAAAAGAGCTAAGTATATACACGTATATTATAGCGATAAATAAACTTGTTTTTTATTGAAAAGATTGACTTTATATTGTTATTTACCTTACTATCTGCACGTTACTTCAGTTTAAAAGAACCTTATAACTACTACTTATAGTAACGTTAAAATTTGTTAACTTGGCAATTATAAAAAACAATACAACTCAAAACTAATAATGTAATTAAGCTTCATTTATAAACTAATAAACTAAATGGACTTAAAATTTACGGAAGAACTAGATGAAAAATTAATCTCATTGATATTAGCTACCGCTACTAAAAAAAAGCACGCTATTGGAGAGGTGATTATATCCGAAGGAATGCATAATAATATGACTGGATTTATTTTATCTGGAGTATTAAAAGTGCATCTTGAGAATAATGAGAACTCTTTATTATTATACTATATATCATCAGATAATAATCCTGTTATTAATTTAATGAATATGGTGAATCAATTGCCGATTAGTTTTTCTATAACAGTAATTAAAGAAACAACTGTATTATGGGTACCTAATGATAAAATACTAGAATGGGGTAATGACTTTGAATCTTTAAAAAACCTAATGATAAATTCTTGTAAGTACAATATCGAATGCCTGATGGTAAAGTTTAGTAGTTTAATGAAATTATCTACTGAAGAACGTGTAATGAAGTATTTGAATGAAAAAGCTATTATGTATAACAACAAAATATTGATTCTATCTCATATAGAAATGGCTTCAGATTTAAACGTATCAAGATATACGATTTCTAGAATGCTTAAAAAACTTTCAGATAAAAAGAAAATCATAGAAAGAAGTAAAAATGTAATCGTAGTTGTTTGAAATCTTAAAAAAATTAACATTATCTATTAATAATGTTAATTTTTTACTTCTTTGAATAATGTGATGTACTTAATTGTTTTATTGAATAACCGTAATTACTTATTTTGCTAGATATGATTTAAATTTTGAATGATTCTTGGTAAGGTGCTTTTTATAAGGTTTTTATTTTTTTACAAGATGTTTTTGGATTTAAATCAAAAAGAAATAAAAACTCGAATTTTTCAATATGTGATATAGGTCAAACGGTGATCTTTGCACATGAAGCGTTAATTTTTTAAATAATCTTTACGTAGTGTATAATAACAACTATATACTATTTATTAAACATTAAAATTTAACGTGTAGAGAAATATGACATATAAAATATTGCATTTTGATAATTCGGAAATAGTTAAAGAGGGACTTAAACATATTATTACTAATTATTCATATGCAGAGGCATCCTTAGTAATCGAGAATAGTAATAAGACAATTATAACTGAATTGAATTATCATAACCCTGATATATTGATTATAAATCTAGATACGATTTCAAAAATAATTGTAAATGAAGTTATTAGTTATATAAACAACAGCTTTAAAAAAGCAAGAATAATTTTAGTTTCAAATATTATTTCGAAAACAGTTTTTGACAAATTTTACAATGATGGTGTATTAGGCTTTTTATATCTTAACTCTAAGAAAGACGAAATTATACATTGTATAAAAAATGTATGTACAAGAAGTATATACATAAGTGAAAAATTTAAAGAAAACTTTAAAAAGAATTTATCCAGCAACGATTCTTTAATAGATAATTTTAAAAGCCTGACATCAAAAGAGCTTGATGTAATCGAATTAATAATTATTGGTAAAACCAGTAGAGAAATAGCTATAATTCTACACAATAGTAAACGTACTATTGAAACACATCGACAGCATATTTCAGAAAAACTATCAATTATTGGTCAAGGTCGATTGACATTATTTCTTATAGAACACAAAAGAACCATTCTTGATTTATTGGCTAATTCTCCTCGAAAGAAAACCAAACTCAATATACAACGTAAGTTAAAACGATAATCATATAGTATTATTCCAAAATTTCTAACTGTACCATAATATCTTCTTCTGTAACAGGATATGAAATACCGTTACGTATCGTTTTATAAACATCATCAAAAACCGTTAAATAACTAGAAGGAAGAGTACTTACAGTTTCCTTATTTATATTACCATTCATATCTATAGTGGTTAAAATACCTGCAGCATCAGTTGTTTCTTTTCCATACAAAGGATGATTAGGTAATAGATTGTTTTTCAATTGACTTTCTTGTACATCAGTTCTTTTTTTGATAAAACTACCTTGAGTTCCATGAATTACAAAAGCAGCTTGTGGATCCAATACATGCATACTTACTGTTACATAAACTTGTAACCCATTGGCGTAGGATAATTGTATTTGAGCATAATCATCAACGGTGGTTTGTTCTCTAAAATGTCCTACGTCTTTTTTCCATCCAAGTGGTATTCCAAAAAGAGAAATCACTTGGTCTAGTAAATGTGGTCCTAAGTCGTATAAAAGACCACTCCCTGGGATTGAAGCATCTTCTTTTGATTTTTTTAAACCTATTTCGTTTTTATAACGATCAAATCGAAGATGCATTTCAACAATATTGCCTAATTTATTACTGTTGATAATTTTTTTTACAGAAAGAAAGTCGCTATCATAACGTCTATTTTGATATGGTAAGATATAACGGTTTTTACTTTTAGCAGTCTCAAAAAGTATTTGAGCTTGTAGTTTTGTAACAGCAAATGGTTTTTCAACCAACACATGTTTATCTGCTTGAAGTGCTCGCATCGCAAAATCAAAATGTGTATGGTTAGGAGTATTTACAATAACTAATTCTATTGTGTCAATTGCTAATAATTCATCAATCGTATCATAGCTCTTTATAGAAGGGAATTGTTCTTTAGCTTTTTTTATAGAACGTTCTACAACTGCAATGAGCTCAAAATCTGAATGTACCTGAACAAATGGAGCATGAAATATTTTACCTGAAAGACCATAAGAAAGTAGCCCTGTTTTTATTTTACTAATAGACATTTTTTTTGATAAAGCTACTTCAATAATTTAGTAATAGCAAGAACCGAAAAGAGATAAAAGATGTGCGATTCAAAACGTAATACTTCATTCTAAAAGCCTGTTAAAGTATCCTTAAACGTAAACCCCACACGCTTTATCTTTTTATATTTGAGGCTATAGTAAAAAATTGTAAGACACTCATGAGAAAATTACTTCTTGTAATCTTGATTGGTATAGTAACCCCATATACCATACATGCACAACAACCTAAAAAATTAAATGCTTCTCAAATTTATGAATCCATTAAGAAATTAAATTTTCTAGGATCTGTATTATATATAGCAGCACACCCTGATGACGAAAACACACGGTTGATTTCGTATATGGCAAATAAGGTGAAAGCCAGAACGGCATATTTATCTTTAACACGTGGTGATGGAGGACAAAATTTAATAGGTCCAGAAATTAGAGAATTATTAGGAATTATTAGAACACAAGAGTTGTTGGCAGCTAGACGTACAGATGGTGGAGAACAAATGTTTACAAGAGCAAACGATTTTGGATACTCAAAACACCCAGATGAAACCTTATCTATTTGGGATAAAGACAAAGTATTGAGTGATGTTGTTTGGGCTATTCGTAAATTTCAACCAGATGTAATTATAAATCGTTTTAATCATAGAACTCCAGGGACTACGCATGGACATCATACAACATCTGCGATGTTAAGTGTTGAAGCATTTGATCTTGTAGGGAAAAAAGAAATTTATCCAGAGCAATTAAAATATGTGAAAACTTGGCAACCAAAACGTTTGTTTTTTAATACTTCATGGTGGTTTTATGGTAGTAGAGAAAATTTTGAAAAGGCAGATAAATCAAATTTATTATCATTTGATACAGGAATTTATTATCCATCAAATGGATTGTCAAATACTGAAATAGCATCTTTAAGTAGAAGTCAACATAAATCACAAGGTTTTGGTAGTACTGGAAGTCGTGGTAGTCAAGATGAATATATTGAATTAATTAAAGGAGATTTACCTACTAATAAAGCAAATCTTTTTGAAGGAATAGATACTTCATGGAATCGTGTTAAAGGAGGAAAAGCTGTAGGAGATATTTTATATGCAGTTGAAAAGAATTTTGATTTCAAAAATCCATCAGCTAGTATTCCTGAATTGGTAAAAGCATATCAGTTAATTCAGAAAATTGAAGACGCACATTGGAGGTCTTTAAAATCTAAAGAGATAAAAGATATTATTGCAGCAACTGCTGGATTGTATTTAGAAGCTGTTGCAAGTCAAGCTTCAATTTCTGCTGGAGAATCCACTAAAATAAATTTTGAAGCCATTAATAGATCTCCTATTGCAATGACATTGAAGACAATTGTGAGTACTCCTTCTAATAGTACAGAGAAAATAAGCAAGACATTAGCTAATAATAATCGTTGGAAACAAACAATTGATTATAAAATAGAGGCAAACGATGAAATTAGTTCTCCATATTGGTTGAATAAAGAAGGAACTTTAGGAATGTATACCGTTTCAGATAGAGAACTTATAGGAAAACCAGAAACACCGAGACACCATAAAGCAACATTTTTATTAACTATAGAAGGAGTAGATATTCCATTTACTAAAGAGATTGTTTATAAGAAAAATGATCCAGTAAAAGGTGAAGTTTATAGACCTTTTGAAATTATTCCAGAAGTTTCTGTCGGAATCGCAGATAAAGTTATTATTTATTCTGATAAAACAGCAAAGCAAATTCCGGTAACGATCAAAGCTGGTCGTAATAATTTAAAAGGAAATGTAACATTAAATCATCCTAAAGGATGGACTGTTACACCTCAAAAATTTGACTTTGAATTGAGTGAACAAGGAGAAGAAAAAACAGTTGTTTTTACAGTTACTCCTCCAACAGCACAACATGAAGGTTATATTGTGCCTATAGTAGCAATCGGTGATAAATTATATAACAAAGAAACAATTACAATCGATTATGATCATATTCCTTTTAAAACAGTTGTATTACCTTCAAAAACTAAAGTAGTACGTTTAGACATTAAGAAAGAAGGTCAAAAAATCGGTTATATTGAAGGTGCTGGAGATGTAGTACCTGAAAGTCTTACACAAATAGGATATCAAGTAACTACAATCGCACCTGAAGATATTTCGGAAAAGACACTAGCTAATTATGATGCTATTGTTATTGGGATTAGAGCTTATAATACAGTTGAAGATTTAAAATTTAAACAGAAATTCTTATTAGAGTATGTTAAAAAAGGAGGTAATTTAATTGTACAGTATAATACGAGTCACCGTTTAAAAGTAAAAGAAAATCTTGCTCCATATCCGATTACATTATCAAGAGATCGTGTAACAGATGAAAATGCATCAGTACGCTTTTTAGCTCCAAAACATGAAGTCTTAAATTCACCTAATAAAATAACGCAAAAAGATTTTGAAGGTTGGGTACAAGAGCGAGGGCTGTATTTTCCTAATAAGTGGGCAAATGAATTTACTCCTATTTTGGCAACTAAAGATAAAGGTGAATCAATTAAAAAGGGAAGTTTACTAGTGGCCAAATACGGTGAAGGATACTACATTTATACAGGTCTAAGTTTCTTTAGAGAATTTCCTGCAGGAGTATCTGGGGCTTATAGACTTTTTGCTAATTTGCTATCATTAGGTAAATAATTAAAATTTTTAGAACAAATAAAATGGAAGAATCTGAAACGGTATATAAATGGAAAAAAATATATACAGCCGTATTAATAGCTAATATTGTTTATATCTTATTTTTCTATTGGATAACCAATAGTTATGCTTAATTAATAAGAACTAACTAATTAAAAGACTACGCTTAAAAACAACTACATATGCAATTATTAGATTGGATCATTCTTTCTGGAACACTTTTGTTTATCGTTTTATACGGTTCATGGAAAACGAGAGGAAGCAAGAATGTACAAGATTATATTCGTGGAGGAAATGAATCTAAATGGTGGACTATTGGATTGTCAGTAATGGCAACACAAGCAAGTGCTATTACTTTTTTATCCACACCAGGTCAAGCGTTTCATAGCGGAATGGGGTTTGTTCAATTTTATTTTGGATTGCCTATTGCCATGATCGTTATTTGTATGGTTTTTATACCTCTATACCACAAATTAAAAGTATATACAGCTTATGAATATTTAGAATCTAGATTTGATCTTAAAACTAGAACATTAGCAGCTATATTTTTTCTTGTCCAAAGGGGATTAGCAGCCGGAATAACAATTTTTGCACCAGCAATTATTTTATCAGCTGTATTAGGGTGGAATCTTACTTTCCTTAATATAATCATTGGTGTTTTAGTTATTATTTATACAGTTACAGGAGGAACCAAAGCTGTAAGTGTTACACAAAAACAGCAAATGGCGATTATATTTTCGGGTATGTTTATCGCATTTTATCTTATCTTAAGTTACTTGCCAGAAGGAATCACATTTAGCAAAGCATTAGATATTGCCGGAGCAAGTGGAAAAATGGAAGTACTAGATTTTTCTTTTGATTTTAATAATCGATATACATTTTGGAGTGGAATCATAGGAGGTACGTTTTTAGCACTTTCTTATTTTGGAACAGATCAAAGTCAAGTACAACGTTATTTATCAGGTAAATCTATAAAAGAAAGTCAGATGGGACTTTTATTTAATGGATTACTTAAAGTACCGATGCAATTTTTCATTCTCCTAGTTGGAGTTATGGTTTTTGTATTTTATCAATTCAATGCTTCTCCTCTAAACTTTAATCCAAGTGCTAAAAAAGCAGTTGTTAACTCAGAGTATATTCATGAATATCAAGAACTGCAACAGAAACAAGCTGAAATAGAAATAGAAAAACAAGAAACGATACAGAAGTATTTAACTGATAAGACTAACACTTCTGAAAATAAAAAACGACTCTTAGCTTTAAACGATGCTGAAAAAGAAAATAGAGAAAAGGCAAAGACAATTATAAAGCAAGCAGATGAAACCGTGGAAACGAATGATAAAGATTATGTTTTTATTCATTTTATTTTAAATAATTTGCCTAGAGGATTAATTGGATTACTGTTAGCTGTAATATTATCAGCTGCAATGTCATCTACAGCATCAGAGTTAAATGCTTTAGCGTCTACAACAGCAATTGATTTATATAAACGTAATGTGGGGACTAAATCAGAGGAACATTATCTTAAAATATCAAAATTATTTACACTTTTATGGGGTGTATTAGCCATTTTAGTAGCTTGTTATGCTAACTTATTTGATAATCTTATTCAACTGGTTAATATTATAGGATCTATATTCTATGGTAATGTTTTAGGAATTTTTCTTTTGGCATTTTTTATCAAATATGTAAAGAGTAATGCTACATTCATCGCAGCTATAATTACGCAAGTGATTGTTATTATTGGTTGGTGGTATGATTGGATGCCATATCTATGGTTAAATCTATTTGGATGTGCATTAGTAATGTCAATAGCAATATTAATTCAATTTACAGACAGACTTAGAACCAGAAGCATAGCGTAAAGTTTGCTAAGGTCATTATAAGTGAAAATAAAAGAGGAGATGTTAATATTAACATCTCCTCTTTTATTTTTATTGTTTATCTATCAAAAAACGATCATACTTTTGTTGGTTAGATCTGAATTTTAATAAGTTTCTAAATCGATACATTTTTCTAGGTTCGCTTGTGTATTCATAAGAATATATCATTAAATTGAGGCGATCATCTTCAAAATTAAACATTTTAAAAATAACTTCAAATTGCTGTAAATTATAACAATTTTTAGAAATTAATCGCTTAGCTAATTGTAGTTTATCTCTTCTAAATGATTGTGACCTTAAACTATTTTTTGCAAAGTTAAATTCTTCAGGATTAACTTCACAAATCTCTTCAATAACAATTTCATCTTGATGTTGATGACCGATATAATTTAACAAATCATCTTTATAGAAACTATGATTTAATATTTGTATTGTAGCATCAAAATTTCCTAAATCATAAGTTTTGTTATATGCATACTTTAAAAAACTTAATTTATTCTTTTCAAGATCTAATTCTAATCCTAATTTCATTATTTGTGCTGTAGAAAAACAATTCTGCTCCACTTCATCTTTTAAATTACGTAAACGTTGACGTTCATCTCTTGGTAATCTTAAATCAGAAATATAATAATCAAAATCTCTATCAGCCATAGGCATTCTACAATTTACTCCTCTCCTACCTCTATATCTACTTGCATCAGGAAATCTAATATTATCATATTGATGATCTTGATCAGAATCGATAATAATGTCTCTTTTTTTGGCTATTGTATTATGATATAATTTCATCGCAAAAGAAAATCTTTCAAAAATATCGAATACATTAAAAAAATACTGCTTATCAATTATATTTGGATATACTTGAAGGCATAATCTATACTTTAAACGATCATTAGATAAATAACTAGCTATTTCCATTAATTCGCGAGTTGTTGTACCTCTCCGATGGTTAAAAAACTGAATAGAATTTTGTAATCTCTTTTCGTTGCTCTTTTCAGTCTTTATAGAAGACATCATTTTAGAAAATTCTTGTTCTGCTTTTTTATTAGTTTGCCCATGTATTGCTTTTGCTCCTATCAAAATCAATACTAAAAATATGTAAATCTGTTTCATATCACTTCTTTTTTAAGTTGTTATTGTTCTTGCGATTTGGTACCAACCGTATTATTTCATTTTGCAAAGAAACATATTGTAAGTGTATTAAACAGAATCTGTGCCAAAATCTTAATATCCTCTTAATTTTTTTATTTTTGTAGCTTTATTTTAAACCCAATTTATGAAAGTTTGTATAGCCGAAAAACCAAGTGTAGCCAGAGAAATTGCTGCAATATTAGGAGGATTATAAGGTAACAATATGAATAAAAAAAGCCGATTTCACTTATTGAAATCGGCTTTTCTATTTTGATAAAGAACTTAAAATACTAAGCTCCCCATTCTTTTAAAGAATCTTTATTTAATTTAACATAATCAGCATTTCCTGCTTTTTCAGCTAACTCTAAAGATGTTTTTGCTGCTTTTATTGCTGCTTTCTTATCTCCTGCTTTTGCATAAATTAATGATTGTTGTCTGTGGTACCAGAATGCTGGTTGCTCACGCATACTAATAGCTTTTTCGATATATTCTTTAGCTTTATTAATATCTCCATTATCTTTTAAGAATACAGCTGCTTGGTAATAATCACCATTTGTTGGTCCTGCTAAAGCTTTTTCGATACTTTCAATAGCTTTCTGTTTTGAAGGAACTTCAATGTTTAAAGCAACAGCTGTTTTTTCCCAAAGGATATTAAGCTTAGCTCCATCTGAAGTAAAATCACTAAACATTAATGTAAATGTTTCTATAGGCATTGGTATTGCATTAGCTTTAACAGAAACCTTTGCAGCAACTTTATTATCATCAAATTTTTGAGGAGTTCCCCAGTTGCTTGAATCTGTATAAAAAATTACATCCCAGTTTCCTTTATTCGGTGTAGTAAATATAGCATAAGTACCTGCTTCTAGTTTTTTTCCTTCAATTTTTACAGGATCGCTAAAAGATATTTTAGTATTTGCATTAGCTCCAGTTCTCCATAGTTTTCCAAAAGGGACAAGATTACCAAAGATTTTACGATCACGAGCACTTGGTCTAGAATATTCGAGTGTTATATCAGTTAATCCTACAACTTGCTCAACTTTTGCAGTTGGACTTGGTTGCGGTGTTTCAACTTGTGCTTTTGTTCCTATTGTAAAAGCTGCTAAACTTAAAAATAAAACGATCTTTTTCATTAGTTTATAATATTTTAGAATGATTTAAGCGAAAGTACATAATTGACTTTGATAAAAGGTTAACAAATCCTTAAAATAAGACACGTTATATTTGCACAAAAATAAAACTAGATGAGAGCGTATATAGCAGAAATTATAGGAACTTTTGCATTGATTTTTTGCGGTACTGGAGCTATGACCATTAATGAAATAACGCAAGGCGATGTTACTCATGTTGGAATTGCAATCACTTGGGGGCTTATTGTTATGGCTATGATTTATGCATTTGGAGATATTTCTGGAGCGCATTTTAATCCTGCTGTAACTATTGCTTTTGCTTATGCTAAAAAGTTTTCTTGGAAAGAAGTTCCTAAATATATTTTAGCACAATTAACCGGTGCAATTATGGCCAGCACTGTTCTATGGTATTTATTTCCCGCAAGTGAATATCTAGGAGGTACAATTCCTATTCTTGATGATATAAGAGCATTAGTTTTAGAAATTTTATTGACTTATTTCTTGATGTTAGTTATTATAAATGTCTCTACTGGCGCGAAAGAAATTGGTACTATGGCAGGTATTGCTATTGGTGGAGTTGTATTGCTTGAAGCTATGTTTGCTGGGCCAATGACAAATGCTTCTATGAATCCAGCTAGATCTTTTGCTCCTGCTTTGCTTTCAGGACATTGGGAGCATCAATGGTTATATATGATTGCCCCTATCGTTGGAGCTGTTTTGGCTGTAATGACTTGTAAATTAGTTAAAACAGATGATTGTTGCGATAATTGTTAATTACATGAAGTTATTTTGTTCAACATTTTACGTTAAAAATTAAACAAAAAACAGTACCTTTATTTAGTAAAGAATATTAAGGATGAAGGTTTATAATTTTAAGAAAGTACAAAAATTACCTATTTCATTGGATCAAGCATGGGAATTCATTTCAAATCCTGCAAATTTACAAGTGATAACTCCAGATCGTATGAATTTTAAAATTTTATCGAATCTAGATACATCAATGTATCCGGGACAAATAATACAGTATACTATAACTCCACTTTTTGGAATAAAAATAAAATGGGTAACAGAAATAACCCATGTAATTGATCATTCATATTTTGTAGATGAACAGCGTTTCGGGCCTTATGCATTTTGGCATCATAAACATTTTATAAAAGAAATTGAAGGCGGTGTTTTAATGGAAGACATTATCGATTACAAACCTCCTTTAGGAATTATAGGGCAATTAATTAATCCTCTTTTAGTAAGACCAGAATTAGAAAAAATATTTGCTTATAGAAAAGAAAAGTTAACTTCATTATTTGGGGAATTTTAAGATATCTATTAAAAATGGAGGAGAGTATTTCAGTTTTTTGGTTTAGAAGAGATTTACGATTGCAAGATAATGTAGCACTTTATCATGCTTTAAAGGGTGAAAATAAGGTTTTACCTATCTTTATTTTTGATCCAAATATATTAGATAACCTACCTAAAAATGATCCAAGAGTACAGTTCATAGTTCAAAATATCAGAGCTTTACAAAAGGAATTGATGAATTCAGTTCAAAGTTCTATCGCAATTTTTCACGATACTCCAGAAAATGTTTTTACAAGCTTACTAAAAACCTATAGGATTACTCATGTATACGCCAATCATGATTATGAACCTTATGCTTTAAAAAGAGATCATATCATAGACAAATTATTAAACACGCATGTTATTACTTTTAAAACATTTAAAGATCATGTGATATTTGAAAAAGATGAGATTGTAAAAAAAGATGGAACTGCATACAAAGTATATACTCCTTATAAAAAAATGTGGAAAAATTCTTTTAATAAAAATATGATTGCTCCTTATGATTCTAAAGACCTTTTAAATAACTTATATTCTTTTCAGAATTCTATACTTAATTTATCAGATATAAATTTTCAAATATCTAATATAGAAGTACCTTCTTTTATTCTAACGAAAGAATTAATTCAAAATTATGAAGAAACACGAGATTTCCCTGCTATAAACAAAGGAACTTCTTTAGTAGGCACATACTTAAGGTTTGGGATTGTTAGTATTCGTTCTGTCATAAAAAAAGCTATTCAAGAAGAAAATGAAACTTTTTTGTCAGAGTTAATTTGGAGAGAATTTTTTATGCAAATTTTATGGCATTATCCACATACTGTTACTAAATCATTCAAACCTAAATATGATTTGATAAAATGGAGAAATGATCGTAATGATTTTGAAAAATGGAAAAAGGGAGAAACGGGGTATCCACTCGTCGATGCAGGAATGCGACAGCTTAATACTAGTGGTTTTATGCATAATAGAATACGTATGCTAGTTGGAAGCTTTTTATGCAAGCACCTTTTAATTGATTGGCGTTGGGGAGAAGCTTATTTTGCAGAGAAATTACTCGATTATGAGCAGTCTGCAAATATAGGTAATTGGCAATGGGTCGCTGGAACAGGCGTTGATGCTGCTCCTTATTTTAGAATTTTTAATCCTACAACACATATTCAAAAATTTGATAAGGAGCTAATTTATATAAGAAGGTGGGTGAAAGATTTTGATGAATTAACATACCCTCTTCCTATGGTTGATCATAAAGAAGCAAGAACTCGTTGCTTGAATGCATATAAAGAAGCGATACAACTTAATTGAACTAATTTTAAATTTACTTTTTAAAAATGTTTATTCTTATTTAATATGCAATAAATGTATTTTATAATATTTAAAGTAATTGATTAAATAATTAAGTATAACTATTTATAAATACGTGTAAACCGTAATCTTTTTAAATGAAATCAGTATCTTCAACAACTATATGAATAATATGTGATATAAGTCATTTTTTGAGGTATACTTTGCTGTTAAATTCAATTTTGAAATTTAAAATCCCAAATTGAATTTATGAACCCAACTATGGTTATAGAAGAGTGTATCAAACGGTATCGATTACCAAATGATGTAGCTCTAGATGAAGATTTTTTTATGCACTATAGGAGACCTATTAGAGTTAATAAAAGATTAGCGACTTTATTAATGTGTTATAAAAGAGAAGCTACGAGTGATTCACTAGCAAAAATCAGTAAACAACCTGCTGCTCAAATTAGAGATTTGAGAGAATTAGGTTTTAAATTTGTTAAAAACAAATATGGACAATACCATTATGTAAATGAAAATGGTATTAAGTGCAGGAAAATTATTGGGTTTAATAGCGATGATTAAATTCAATAGATAACATACTTGAATTTTTCATTCAAGTATGTTTTTCTTTATGCTTATTTTATTTATTGATTAGGAACAGCTTGCTCAGGTTGAGGTGTTTTAAACAATTCTAAAAAAGATTTCCCTATATGAGAAATGATATCTCTAGCAAGTAATGCTTGATAGCCATCTTCATGTATAGCAATATCTCCAGCACTTCCATGTAAATAGACTCCAAAAATAGCTGCTTCAAGAGGATTATACCCTTGACACATTAATCCAACAATCATTCCTGTTAGTACATCTCCACTACCTGCTGTTGCCATTCCAGGATTACCAGTAGTATTAATATAAGTTTGATCTTTATATAAAATAACTGTATTAGCCCCTTTAATAACAAGAATTATTCCTGTTTTTTGAACAAATTCTTTTGCTTTTGTTAATTTTTCAAAGTCACTGTTCCAAGAACCTATCAAGCGCTCTAATTCTTTAGAATGTGGCGTTAAAATTGTATTTTCAGGTAACAGAGTTAATAATTCTTGATGCATTGCTAGTATATTAATTCCATCTGCATCAATAACTAATGGGGTTTTGTTTTCTCTTAAAAAAGATTCAAAGGCAATCTTTGTCTTTTTGTGAGTTCCTAGTCCTATTCCTATTCCAATAGCTGTAGGTTGTATATCATGTTCTATATCTGTAATATAATCATCTGCATCATCAGTAATAAGCATTGCTTCTGGTAATGCAGTTTGCAATATTTCATATGCACATTCAGGAACATAAGCTGTAGCTAATCCGCTTCCTGTACGCAATGCTGCTTCTGTAGCCAAAGTCACACATCCTATCTTACCATAGCTTCCTCCTATTATTAATGCATGACCATAATGCCCTTTATGAGCAAATTTATGTCTAGGCTTGTATATTGGCAAAACTTCATTTTTTGCCATCAATTCTGCGATACCTGGAGTTTGTTGTAAATATGTACGATCTAATCCTATATCAATTACTTCAAGATCTTGGGTATATTGACCAGTTTCTGCTAAAAAGAATACTAATTTTGGTACTTGAAAAGTAATTGTAATAGAAGCATATATAACACCTTGGGGATCATCTGGAGAACGATCAGCATACAATCCAGAAGGGATATCAACAGCTAATGTAAAAGATCTAGCAGCATTAATGTGTTTGATAAGCTTAGTTACCCATGGTGTCATGGGTCTATTAAGTCCAATACCAAAAATGGCATCAATAACCAGATCATCAGATTTTATTTGAGGAAAATCATCTTCGCATTTAATTTGCGTAGGCCATTCTTTTGAAATCGCCTTAAGTCTATCATAATTAGTTAAAAAATCTTTAGATCTGTTTTCACTAAAGTTCACAATATAAGTATGCACAGTATATCCATGTTCACTCAATAAACGTGCAATAACTAAACCATCTCCTCCATTGTTACCTAGACCGCAAAATACATGTATAGGTAATGGTGCACCTTGTAATCGTTGGTGAATTAGATTAAAAATTTGAGTTGATGCATGTTCCATTAAATCTAGAGAAGTGATCTCATTATTTTGTATAGTAGCTGTATCTGCTGCGCGCATTTGTGCTGCGGAAAATATCTTCATTGTTATATTTTATTTTTAAGCACCTTAAAAAATGTTCATTATTAAGATGTTACTTTGTTTTTTTAGTAATCTAATAATTATTAGATATGATTTTTAATAATGTTCTAAAAATACTAGAAATATTCAAGTATTAATTTTTTCTATTAAAAAAATAATCTACTTTTGGTAGCAAGTTATAAAAACTGAATGTATAATATCGTATCTATATTAACCATTATTGCAATTTGCAGCACCAATATCTTGGAGTCTGGCATTGCTATGGATACTGTTATTATTTCTACAACTACCCTTAGGGGTTAATTCAACACATATTCACCACAGCCCGTATTGTATTATATCCAAAGTGATCTAATACACAATTCATTATTTATTTTACCAATTAAACCAAACATTATGAACGTTCTAAAATTTGGAGGTTCTTCTGTTGCAAATGCAAATGCAATAGAGAAAGTAATCAAAATCGTTAAAAGCCAAAGTGTCGAATCCCCATTATATATGGTTGTATCAGCATTAGGAGGAGTTACTGATTTACTATTAAAAGCTGGAAAACAAGCAGCAAACCATAATGAAAATTACAAAAAAACATTATTCATTATTGAAGAAAAACACTTAGATACTATTAGGAAACTGATTCCTATCTCAGAACAAAGTTCGATTATTAGTCGCACTAAAGCCGAACTTAATAAATTAGAATCATTATGTGAAGGAGTCTATTTATTAAATGAATTGTCTGAAAAAACATCTTCTGTTATAGCAAGTTTTGGAGAGTTATTATCATCTTATATTATAGTAGAAGCAGCAAAATCTAGAGGATTGGATATCATATTAAAAGATGCGAGAGATTTTATGATAACTTCTCCTGGAGTTAAACTTGTAATTGATTATGAAGAAACAAATCATCGATTACAGGTTTTGAAAAAAGAGAACCCTCATCGTATTGTTCTTTTTCCTGGTTTTATCGCAAAAACAAGCTCAGGAGAACCAGCTACTTTAGGAAGAGGTGGGTCTGATTTTACAGCAGCAATAATTGCAGCTGCTTTACAAGCAGAATTATTACAAATATGGACTGATGTAAGTGGAATGTATACAGCTAATCCAAAGTTAGTTAAACATGCCATTCCAATTGCTCATATTTCATACCTCGAAGCTATGGAATTATCTCATTTTGGAGCCAAGGTGATATATCCTCCTACGATACAACCTGTTTTAGAAAAAAACATACCGATTAGCATAAAAAATACTTTCGCACCGAAAGAAAAAGGAACTTTAATATCTAAAAATATAACAAAGCCTATAAATCCTGTAACAGGTATTAGCCATATCGATAATATTGCAATTCTATCATTAGAAGGTAGTGGCATGATTGGTATTCCAGGTTTTTCTAAACGTATGTTTGAGGCCTTGTTTTTAGAAAGCATAAATGTGATATTAATAACTCAGGCTTCATCTGAGCATTCTATTTGTTTAGCAGTGTCTATATCCGAGGCTGAAAAAGCAAAGCAAATACTTGATACAGCATTCGAATACGAGATTTCAAAGCATAAAGTAGCTCCTGTAAAAATTGAGAATGAAGTAGCTATTGTTGCTCTTGTAGGCGATCACATGTACAAGCATCAAGGTTTGAGTGGAAAGATGTTTAGCACTTTAGGTAAAAACAATGTTAATATTCGTGCCATTGCACAAGGTGCATCAGAGAAAAATATTTCGGTTGTAATTGCTGAAAAAAATGTTAAAAAAGCGCTAAACGTTTTACATGAACGCTTTTTTGAAGTAAAAACGAAACAACTCAATTTATTTATTACTGGTGTTGGAAACGTAGGAAGTAAGCTTATCGATCAATTATTACAACAAAAAAAATACTTAAAAAATAAACTACATCTTAAAATTAGAGTTGTAGGAATTTCCAATTCATCAAAAATGATTTTTGATGAAAATGGTATTGACTTAGCTAATTATAAAGAAATAATAGCTAGTGGAGAAAAAGCGGATCCTACTATTTTTTTGACTATTGCTAAGAAAATGAACTTGAGAAATAGCATTTTTATAGATAATACTGCGAATCCTACAATTGCAAGGATGTATCAAAAGTATTTGAAAGAAAATATAGCCGTAGTAACGTGTAATAAAATAGCTTGTTCTGATGTTTATGAAAATTACCATGAGCTAAAACGATTATCTCGCATTTATAATGTGCCCTTTTTGTTCGAAACTAATGTTGGAGCTGGATTACCTATTATAAATACACTTAATAATTTAATAGCATCTGGAGATAGGGTTCAGAAAATTGAAGCGGTATTATCAGGTAGTCTAAATTTTGTTTTTAATAATTATAAAAAAGGAAAATTATTCTCCGATGTAGTTAAAGAAGCAAAAGAACAAGGATATACAGAGCCTGATCCAAAAATCGATTTGAGTGGAATTGATGTTGCGCGTAAGATCTTAATTTTAGCACGAGAAAGTGAGCAAGTTTTAGAAATAAATGAAGTGAAAAACAATGCGTTTTTACCTAAAGAATGCCTTGATACAGATGGTTTTACGAACTTCTTAACTTCGTTAGATAAAAATGAAGAGCATTTTAATAAGATACTAAAAGAAGCTAGTCGTAATGAATGTAGATTAAAGTATGTTGCTACTTATCAAGATGGTAAAGCTAGTGTTGGATTACAACAAGTTAGTATAGACCATCCTTTTTACAATCTTAATGGAAGCGATAATATTGTTTTATTTTATACAGATAGATATCCTGAACAGCCGTTAATAATAAAAGGCGCTGGGGCTGGTGCAGATGTTACAGCTTCAGGGATTTTTGCGGATATCATTCGTGTTGGTAAAAAGTAATTTTAATATTAAAAATATGAAATCAGTACACATATTTGTTCCAGCAACAATAGCAAATCTCTCTTGCGGTTTCGATGTTCTAGGGGCTTGTTTGGATACTATTGGAGATGAAATGAAAATTTCGTTAACAGACACATCCGAAATAAGAATTACTAAAATTGAAGGAGCTAAACTGCCATATGATGTCGATAAAAATGTTGCAGGAGTTGCTGTCATGGCATTATTAAAGGCCTATAAAAAGAAAATCGGAGTTGATATAGAGATATACAAAAACATAAAAGCAGGAAGTGGTATTGGTAGTAGTGCCGCAAGTAGTGCAGGAGCTGTTTGGGGAGTTAATTATCTCCTTGGGAACCCGTTTTCGATTTTAGAATTAGTTGCTTTTGCAATGGAAGGAGAAAAATTAGCAAGTGGTAATGCGCATGCCGATAATGTAGCTCCAGCCTTATTTGGAGGTTTTACATTGGTAAGAAGTTATGCTCCGTTAGATATTATATCTCTACCAGTTCCTAAAGAATTAATAGCAACTGTGATCCATCCGCAAATAGAAGTTAAAACAGCTGATGCAAGAGCTGTTATAAAACAAAATGTTTCTCTTCAAAAAGCAATTCAACAATGGGGGAATATTGGTGGGTTGGTGTCTGGTTTATTTATGAATGATTATGATTTAATAAGTAGGTCTCTTGAAGATGTAATTATAGAACCGCTACGCTCCATATTAATTCCTAGTTTTAATGAGGTGAAAAATATGGCCAATAAATCAGGAGCTTTAGGCTGCGGGATTTCTGGATCTGGCCCTTCAATTTTTACATTAAATAAAGGAATGAAAACAGCTAAAAAAGTGGCAGATGCTATGGAAAATGAATATCAAAAAACAGGTTTAGATTTTGATATTCATATTTCTAAAATTAATACCACAGGAATTAAAATTATTAAAAACTAAAAAATGAACTATTATAGTTTACAACATAAGTCACCACCTGTTTCTTTTAAAGAAGCATTACTTAAAGGAATTGCACCAGATAAAGGATTATATTTTCCTGAAGAAATAAAAGTATTGCCTTCTTCTTTTTTTAATGAAATTGATAAATTAGATATTATTGAAATTGCATATCAAGCAATAAAACAATTTATAGGAAATGAAATTCCAAAAGAAGATCTTAAAGGTATTTTAAAAGATGTATTATCATTTGATTTTCCATTAATAACAATTGAAGATAATATTAGTGTTTTAGAATTATTTCATGGCCCTACAATGGCTTTTAAAGATGTTGGTGCTCGTTTTATGGCACGTTGTCTTGAATATTTCACAAAAACTACGAACGATGAAGTTACAATTTTGGTAGCGACATCTGGAGATACGGGAGGAGCGGTAGCTAAAGGTTTTTTGGGAGTAAAAGGAGTTAAAGTGGTTATTTTGTATCCATCTGGAAAGGTGACTGATATTCAAGAAAAACAACTAACTACTCTTGGTGAAAATATTACAGCATTAGAAGTATCAGGTGCTTTTGATGATTGTCAGGAAATGGTTAAAAAAGCTTTTTTAGATAAGGATATAACTAATTCGATACAATTAACATCTGCTAACTCTATTAATATAGCTCGTTGGTTGCCTCAATTATTATACTATTTTATAGCATACAAAGAATTAAAACATAAAAATAAAAAATTAGTTTTTTCTGTGCCAAGTGGCAATTTTGGTAATATTTGCGCAGGTATTGTCGCTCAAAAATTAGGGTTGCCAATACATCATTTTATTGCAGCAACTAATAGTAATGATACTATTGTTAATTATTTATCTACTGGAAAGTATTTGCCTCAACAATCTGTATCAACTATATCCAATGCTATGGATGTTGGTAATCCTAGTAATTTTGTTCGAATTGAAGCATTGTACGAAAATGATATAAAAACTTTAAAAAAGCATTTTTCATCGTATAGTTTTAGTGATTTTTCTACAAAAGAAATTATGAAAGATATATATGCTAAAACTAATTATATAATGGAACCTCATGGAGCAATAGGCTATTTAGGATTACAAAAATATGGATTGGATAATGATGAATATGGAATCTTTTTAGAAACAGCTCATCCGATTAAATTTTTGCCAGTAGTTGAAGAGACTTTAAATCAAAGTTTAACGATACCAGAACAAATAGCTTCAATTATGAAAAAAGATAAAAAAGCATTTGAAATTAAAAACTATGACGAATTAAAAGACTTTCTTTTAAAACAAATGTAGAACAATAAAAAGGCCTAGTTGAAATTTACAACTAGGCCTTTTTATTGTATATGGAATGATATTATTTAATCAAATCTGTCATAGCTTTCAAAACAACACTTGTAGCATATCCTAAGTAATTAAAATCTACAGTTTCAAAAGAATCTCCTCTATGATTATTATATGGAGAAGTATCACCACTACTATATTCTTCAGTTATTCCAACTGTATTGTATCCTGCTTCTCTAAATACTTTATGAGCCGATCTTTCTTCAGGTGTTCTATATACTTCTAATTTAGACTTACTTTTATATAATTCTTCCAACTCAACATTTGGTGATTCTAACTCGATTGCTCTATCCTTATCATTATCCCATCCTAATTGATCTATAATATGTACAGAATGTACTTTAGCTTTTTCTCCTCTATCTTTAATTTTTTGTATAAAGGCATGACTTCCTATAGATCCTTCTTGTTCTTGATCTAAAAAGACAATAACAATATTTCGAGACCTGTTTTCTATTTTATTAAGTTTTGAAGCCACAACTTGTACTAATGCAACACCAGTGGCATTGTTATTAGCTCCTGGACTTCCTTTTGCAGAATCATAATGAGCACCAATGACCAAATATTCATCTGTTTTATCAGTAGCATCAATTACAGCATAGATATTAGTTCCTTTATATTCTACGCCATTACGTTCTTCTTTATATTTTTGCTTTTTTACATCTAGCCCTTCATCTTTTAAAAAATCAAATAAATATTCAGAAGCTATTTCTCTTTCAGATTCACTACTACGACTACCTAGTTCTATTTTATCATTAATAGGATCATGACCAGTTAGTTTACCTACATAACGCTTTTGATTAGAGATAGTTTCAGACAAGAATGCAGCTTCACTAGATTGTGCAACCGATAATTGAGTCATAAGCATTAAACATAGAAAATGGGGAATTAATCTTTGTAATTTCATGATTATTTTGTGTGTTTTTTTTCGTATAACTTATAGAAAATAAAAATATTGCATTTTCGTATAAATAAGTTTCTTGTAGTTTTGTCGAGAATTATTGAAATTTTATACAAAAATACATAAAAAACTATTTATTATGCAAGAATAATAAATTAGCAATTTTACTCTTTAATACTAGTTTAAGAGATTAAAAAATCACTTTTTTTTTATCATAACACAAATCATACCAAAAAATAGTTATGACTTATGGACATTAGATAATGTCAGTGATTATAGGTTTTTTTAAGAATTATAAAATATTAAAAGCATTGGATAGCTAGGTAAAGTTTCCTATTTTCGGCAATCGATATTTATGATGGTCAGTGTATAAAAAATATTCACATTATTAAAAAAATTGAACACATGAAAAATACTGCATTAACAGAGACTCACGTAGCTTTAAAAGCTAAAATCGTTCCTTTTGCAGGGTATAATATGCCCGTTTCTTATGAAGGTGTTACTATAGAACACGAAACTGTACGAAAAGGCGTTGGGGTATTTGATGTATCTCATATGGGAGAATTTATCATTTCTGGCCCAAATGCTTTAGAATTAATTCAAAAAGTAACATCTAATGATGCTTCAAAACTTGTTGACGGAAAAGCTCAATATAGCTGTTTACCTAATGATAAAAATGGAATTGTAGATGATCTTATTGTTTACAAGATTGCTGATGAAAAATATTTATTAGTAGTCAATGCATCTAATATAGAAAAAGATTGGGATTGGATTAAAAGTCATAATACCATGAATGCTGAAATGTATGATGCATCTGATGAATATTCATTATTAGCAATACAAGGGCCTAAAGCGGCTGAGGCGATGCAATCATTGACTGAAGTCAATCTAAGTACAATGAAATTTTACACTTTTGAAATAGCTAATTTTGCTGGTGTTGATGATGTAATTATTTCTGCTACAGGATATACTGGAAGTGGTGGTTTTGAGATTTACTGTAAAAATGATACTATCCAACAAGTTTGGGATAATGTATTTAAAGCTGGTGCTGATTTTGGAATTAAACCAATTGGTCTTGCAGCAAGAGATACCCTACGATTAGAGATGGGATATTGCTTATATGGTAATGATATTAATGATACAACTTCTCCACTTGAAGCAGGTTTAGGATGGATTACAAAATTTACTAAAGATTTCGTAAATGCTCCTGCTTTAAAAGCTCAAAAAGAAAGTGGTGTTACTCGTAAATTGATTGCTTTTGAACTAGATGAAAGAGGTATTCCTAGACAAGATTATGAAATAGTTGATGATGAAGGTGTTGCTATAGGTATTGTTACTTCTGGTACAATGTCACCATCTTTGGGTAAAGGAATTGGATTAGGATATGTTCCTGTTGAATTGGCCAAAGTTGATAGTAAAATAAACATTAAAATTCGTAAAAAAGCAGTTTCTGCAACTGTTGTTAAATTACCTTTTTATAAAGGTTAATAATAAAATTAGAGCTTTGGTTAAAAATAATCAAAGCTCTAAGATTAATCTTCTCTTGAGTTGAAAAAAATATTAATTATAGGAGTTAGTAGTTTTATTGGTAATGCATTGTATAAAGAATTGCATTCATTTTTTGATACCTATGGAACATATTGTAGTGAAAACACAGAGTATGAATTAAATCAAAAATTCTATCAATACGATATGGAACTAGAAGATGTTTCCATACTTTTAGATAATTTAAAACCAACTTATATTATAGCATCTTTAAGAGGGAATTTTAATTCGCAATTAGATGCTCATCAACGATTAATACAATGGGTTTCAACACACGATTCTAAATTAATATTTTTATCAAGTGCTAATGTTTTTGATACATTTAGCAATTACCCATCATACGAATTTGATAAAACTTTTAGTGAAAGTGTTTACGGTAGGTTTAAAATTAAAATAGAAAATGCCTTAATGCGTATTCCGACAAAAAAATATGTCATTGCTAGAATTCCAATGATTTTTGGTGCATCTAGTCCTAGGATCGTACAAATAAAGAATGCTTATAAGTTTAAAGCTGCAATTGAAGTTTTTCCTAATGTTATTATTAATGCAACTACCATTAGTAAATTAACACAACAATTGCACTATATTATAAATCATGATTTACATGGAATTTTTCATTTAGGGAGCACTGATTTAATTCATCATTACGATTTGATAAAAGATATTTGTAAAGAATTAAATATTATAGACCCCATTTACAAGCAAGTATATGATGCTAATGAAGATCGATATTTAGCGGTATTACCCAAAGATAACTTATTACCTACTCACCTACAGTTAACAATAGAAGATGTAATCAATCAAGTACTCTTAAATAAATAACTATTCATATTTCTAAATTTAGATTTATCTTTGTGTTTATGAATTTAGAAGGTAAAAAAGTTATCCTATTCGATGGTGTTTGTAACCTTTGTAACAGCGCAATTAATTTTATCATTAAACATGATAAAAATGACGTGTTCAGATATGCTTCACTACAAAGCGAAATTGGGAAGAAATATATAGATCAGTTTAATATTGATTCAACGTCATTAGATTCTATACTATTAATTAATTCTGAAACTCAATATTTTCATAAATCTTCAGCAGCTTTACATATTGCAAAACACCTTAGTGGAGGCTATTCAATCCTTGTTGTTTTCTTAGTCTTACCAAAATTCATTAGAGATTTAGTTTACGATTTTATTGCTAAAAACCGATATAAATGGTTTGGTAAAAAAGAGAGTTGTATGCTCCCTTCTCCTAAATTAAGAAAACTATTTCTAGATCAACTCTAGAATTTCAACTTACTCATCCAAATGATTTGTTAACTAAATGAGATACCGATTTTACTCAAGCAATCTTGGTATTTATTTTTGATAACAATAGATTTATACTATATAATTTTATTATGAATCCAATTAAACTATATATATGATTAGAATATTTACACTTATTTTTTGTTGTTTTTTCTTTGTTATATCTAATGCAAATGATGGAAAAAAAACTCCTTCGACTATCAAAAACGTTACAGTATATCGTGAAGGTGCTCAAATCAATCGAACGGCAATTGTTAATCTAGTTAAAGGTAAAAATGTTATAAAACTTTATGATTTATCCCCTAATATACGAGAGAATAGTATACAGTTATCAGGTCTAAAAAACACATCTGTTTTATCAATTAATTATTCTAAAAATTATCTAGAAAAGAGAAAGGTTTCCAAAGAAATAAGTCTTTTGGAAATTGAATTAAAACAAAAATTAAAATCAAAAAATGAAATAATCAATCTCATCAATGGTTTGAATCACGAGCAAAAATTATTAGAAAATAATCAAAAAATAAAAAGTGATAATTCAGAGTTATCTTTGAATAAAATAATAGAAATATCTACGTACTATAGAAAACGAATTAGTAGTATTCAAAATGAAATTTATAATGCTAATCGTAGAAAATCCAATATAGAAGCCAAAATAACTGACTTAAAACTACAAAAGAGTAAATTATCAGGTAACTCTAAAACTTATAGAGGAGAAATTATTATAAAATTAGATAGTGATATTTTAATCTCTTTGAATATGAAAATAAACTATTTGGTAGATAATGCTGGATGGTTTCCATTATATGATATCAAATCAAAAAACATTAATTCTCCTTTAAACTTTAGTTATAAAGCTAATATATTTCAACAAACAGGTAGTAATTGGGATAATGTAAATCTAACTCTTTCTACAGGGAATCCAAATACAAACTCGATAAAGCCTAAATTAGATTCAAAATATTTAAATTTTACTTATGTAAATTCTAGAGCTCGTCATGCCAAAAGAAGATCAAATTATATCTATAATCCATCAATGGCGAACATTCAGCTAGAAGTAGATGAACAAGAATTAGAAGAAGAAGAAGTTGTAGCTACATATGGAATTAAAAAAAGTAGTTCATACAGAACAGAAAAGCAAGAGGCAAAGATTGATTATAATGAAACTATTGAAATTAAAGAAGAGAATTTAACAGCAACTCTATTTAAAATTAAAAAAAAGTATAGCATACTTTCTGATCAAGAGATAACGATTATTCAAATTGATAATTTTGATATTAAAGCAACATATGAATATTATGCTGCGCCTGTTTTGGATCAAAATGTGTATTTAACAGCAAAACTTACTAATTGGGAACAATTTGATTTATTAGCAGGAGAAGCTAATATATATTATAATGGAACTTATATTGGTCAAACTTATATAGATACTTCTGTAAATACAAAAGAGTTTACGGTATCATTGGGAATTGATCCTTCTGTTGTCATTAAAAGAAAGCAGTTAAATAATTTTAAAAGTACCTCCCTTATTGGTGCTACAAAAATAGTTAATAGAGGCTATAATATTAATATCAAAAATGGTAAAAGGTCATCTGTTGATTTAATATTGGAAGATAGAATTCCAATATCACAAAATAAGGAGATAAAATTAGATAAAATAGAAGTAAATGATGCTGATTACAATAAAAAAACAGGAATGTTACAATGGAAATTAACCTTAAAATCTTTAGAAACAATCGAGAAAGAATTTTCGTACCAAGTAAAATATCCTAAAAGAAAGAGAATTAATTTATAAACAGCACTAAAATATATTTATATTAAATCACCGTAATTAGCTTCAATACTTTTATTATGAATGAAACTATGTAACGCTATTTCAGGATGTGACAGGTGTAACAAAAAAAGGAGTCTTATTACAAGACTCCTTTTTTGTTTATGATAATGCGGTTTATTTTTTAAGGTTATCATCCCAATCTTTTACTTTTGGTTTTCCTAATTTTCCTACTGTTTTTGCTACAATCATCGATACTGTTGCGTCACCTGTTACATTGATCGTAGTTCTACACATATCAAGAGGGCGATCAACTGCAAAGATCAATGCTAATCCAATAGGTAATTTGTCTGCTGGAAATCCAATGGCTTCTAATACAATTACCAACATCACCATTCCTGCGCCAGGAACTGCTGCTGATCCAATAGACGCCAATAAAGCTGTGAGTACAATTGTAATTTGATTACTAAAAGTAAGACCTTCTGGCCATAAAACTTGCATGATAAATACTGCTGCAACTGCTTGATATAAACTTGTTCCATCCATATTTATAGTAGCACCAACAGGTAATACAAAACTAGACACTTCTTTATCAACTCCTATATGCTCCTCTACCCTTTCCATAGTTACGGGTAATGTTGCAGCACTTGAACTAGTAGAAAAAGCCAATAGTTGTGCAGGACTAATTTGTTTCAAAAACCAGATAGGAGATCTTTTTGTAACAAATGCTACAAGTAATGTATAAAAACCTATCATCAGTAATAATCCTGTAACTACAACTCCAGCATATTTTAATAATGCCAATAGAATATCTGCATCATCTGAAGTGACTACTACATTTGCTAGTAATGCAAAAACAGCATATGGTGCAAATAGCATAATCAAGTCTACCATTTTAAGAATCACCTCATTTAAACTATCAAAAAAGTCTTTTAATGATTTTGATTGAGACGGTTTTACTAATAACATACTAATTCCTAAGAAAATAGTAAAGAATATAACTTGAAGCATCATCTTATTATTACTCATAGCTTTAAAAGCATTTTGAGGAACCATATCTACAATAAATTGTAAAGGACCACTCTCCTTTTGTTTTGAAGCTTCTGCAATACGTGCCGAAATTTTAGAGTTTCCTGCATATTCTGTAGTTAATTTTTCTATAGTTTCTTGTGTAATTCCATCTCCTGGTTTTAATATATTTACCAAGGTAAGTCCTATACAAATTGCAACAACTGTTGTTAGAATATAAATAATAATTGTTCTACCTCCAATTTTTTTAAATTTAGAAATATCTTGTAAATCCGAGATTCCTTTTATTAATGATGCTACAATTAATGGTACTGCTATTAACTTAAGAAGGTTTACGAAAATAGTCCCAAATGGTTTGATCCAGTCACCAACTATCTCTTTTCCTGCCGAAAAATGGGTCATTGTATAGCCAAATAATACTCCAGCTAACATTCCAATTAATATCTGCCAATGCAGCGCCATTTTTTTCATAAACTACAATTTTATTATTTTATGTTAATACCACCAGATTTGATGTGTATTTATAGTTGTTTTATTAGTCGTTCAATATATAAATTAAATACAAAAAAACAGTACTCTTCTTAAGAATACTGTTTTTATCTTATATTATTTCTTGTTATTTACTATTATTTTGAAGTTCTATTCAATAACCAATTATCCACAAGTACTAGAGCGGCCATTGCTTCTACAATAGGGACAGCCCTTGGTACAACACAAGGATCGTGTCTCCCTTTACCTTGCATGGTAACTATCGTTCCATTTTTATCAATAGTTTCTTGATCTTGCATTATTGTAGCAACTGGTTTAAAAGCTACATTAAAATAAATATCCATACCATTAGAAATCCCTCCTTGAATTCCTCCAGAAAGATTTGTTTTAGTAGTCCCATCAGGGTTGAACAAATCATTATGCTGGCTTCCTTTTAATTTTGCTCCTTCAAAACCACTACCATATTCAAATCCTTTAACTGCATTGATAGACAACATAGCTTTACCTAACTCAGCATGTAAGCGATCAAATACAGGTTCACCTAAACCTACAGGAACACCAAAAATGACACAACTTACAACACCTCCTACAGTATCTCCTTCTTTTCGGATCTGCTTAATGTAGTTTTCCATTTCTAATGCTTTAATTGGATCAGGACATCTTACAATATTCTTTTCAGTTTCTTTAAAATCTAAAGTAGTATATGCTTGATCTAATATTATGCTTCCTACAGCACTTACATATGCATTAAATTCTAAATCTTTTAATACTTGTTTTGCTATCGCTCCAGCAACAACTCTACTTGCTGTTTCTCTCGCTGATGAACGTCCTCCTCCTCTATAGTCACGAGTACCATATTTTTGATCATACGTATAATCTGCATGAGAAGGTCTATATGCATCTTTAATATGAGAATAATCTTTGGATTTTTGGTTTGCGTTTTTAATAATAAAACCAATTGGCGTACCTGTAGTATATCCTTCAAAAATACCTGAATAAAATTCAACTGTATCTGGTTCTTTTCGTTGTGTAACTATAGCAGATTGCCCAGGTTTTCTGCGATCCAATTCATTTTGGATTTTATCTAAATCAAGAAGGACTCCTGCAGGACACCCATCAATAATTCCACCAATAGCAACACCATGTGATTCTCCAAATGTTGTTACTTTAAATATTTTTCCAAATGTATTCCCTGACATTACGTTTTCTTTTTCAAACAAAAATAATTTTAAATCTTAATAAAACTAAACTTATCGCTTCATATATCTGTTTTTTTATAACAAATTTGAAATATTTGATTTTAAATCGATTGATGTTATACTACTAGAATATGTTTAAGTAATTTTCATACATTTAATTTAATCACTTGAATAATAGCATTGTATATCTACTTATATTAATTGATAGTTTTGTGTTTTATCATTTGAGTATGTATATCAGGCATATATTGTATTAATTTAATAACAATCTGCTTATTCTCTAGTAAACTTTACTTAACATCAGTTTTCGTTCTTTGCATTGTAAGAGTATAGTTGCACCAAATGAGCATTAAAATAATCAATTAGATTCATTTTAAAATTTAATTGGTATCCATCTATTAGCAATAATGTTATAAGAAAATGCATTATGGAAAAGAGAGAAATTGAATTAGTAGTTCTTTCAGATATTCATCTAGGAACTTATGGTTGTCATGCAAAAGAATTGCTTTATTATTTAAACAGTATTAAGCCTAAAACATTAGTGCTTAATGGTGATATTATTGATATATGGCAATTTAGAAAAAGATATTTTCCTAAAGCACATTTAAATGTAATTAAAAAAATTCTAGATTTTGCTTCTAAAGGCACAGAAGTAATCTATATTACTGGAAACCATGATGAGATGCTTCGTAAGTTCAGTAATACCAAAATGGGGAATTTTTCTATTGTAGATAAGTTGGTTTTAAATTTAGATGGTAAAAAAGCGTGGTTTTTTCATGGTGATGTTTTTGATGCTTCAATTCAAAATGCTAAATGGTTAGCCAAAATTGGAGGTTGGGGTTATGATACTTTAATTTTACTAAATCGCCTTATTAATTGGGGGTTAGTTAAGCTTGGAAAAGAAAAATTTTCGCTTTCAAAAAAGATAAAAAACAGTGTCAAAAAAGCATTAAAATACATTAGTGATTTTGAACAAGTTGCCGCAGAATTAGCGATAGATAATGGTTATAAATATGTTATTTGTGGACATATTCACCAACCTAAAATGATTCGTAAAGTAAGAGAGAACGGTACCTGCCTATACCTTAATTCTGGAGATTGGGTCGAGAATTTAACTTCTTTAGAGTACCATGATAAACGATGGGAACTTAAAACATATCCTTCAAGCAACATAAAAAAAACAGATGTAACAAATGCTAGCTTGGAGCTAGAAGATGTAACACCTGAAAGTATGTTAGCTGCAATTACTATAATTGGGAAATAAATATTGGATGCTTATCAGGGCTAATAACTGTAAGGATCTCTTTTTCATTTATTTCATCTTTATGAATGCTTATAGGCTGATTGTCTGAAGATAATTTTTCTTTAATTTTTTTATTATTCGTAGTTGTAAATTCAATTCCCTGAAATCCTAAACGTTTTTTTTCTTTACTATTGTATTCTAGTTCAAAATCATGTTCTGTTCCCCAATGGTATTGTAATTCTATAAAAGTTTCATTTTGTTGATACATCCATTCTCTATTTTCTATAGCATCAATGTCTTTACTTGGTGCTTGCAATGATTTACCTCCTAAGAAATATAATGTAAAACCAACTCCATTTCCTCTATCAACATACATTCTAACATGTAATTTAAGTTCAAAATACAATTCATAAAATTGAATACTTTTTAATGGATCTTTTGTACGTAAAGTTATCAAACCTAATACAGGAATTTCTTTTAACGGGTACTGATCTTGTGCTATAGATGGTTTGGTATTCTCTTTAAAATCTTTTTGAATAAATTCGATATTATAGGCTTCTATATCATGTGTATGCGATAAATATCCTATGTTACCAAATTGGTATGGAGTCCCTATCGTATGATTATTTTTAATAGCATTGTATACTTGAAGAATATCACATACAAATAAACTATATTTCCAATAAGTATCTGTTGGCTCTTGCTTATATGCATCATTTTTATCATCTAATCCTTTTTGATGTCTCAATTCTAATGCAGCACTATTCCCTTTGGTAAATTGAAATAGATATCTCTCTTCTTTCTCTTTATTAGAAATACTTATTAATTCTGCTCCAAGTACTTTGGTATAATATGCAATTGCCTCTTTAATATTTTGAGACTTCAATACTAATTTTGATAATTTCATGATGTATGTTTTTATATTGCAAGAACACTCTTTTTGATAAATTAACCTTGTGACTTTTGTTACATTCAAAAGGATTGTTTTTTTTAAAAACCTTTCTTTTTTGATAAAAAACCTATTATAAAACAATTTTTTAACAATAAACCATATTATATTGATTCTATTAAATCGTAAATACTTTAGTATTGACTATGGTTTAGATTAATATCCAAAATAAATTATAATTATACATATCGTTATTATTGCTATGATTCCTATTAATACCGATGTGCTTGTTCCTTCTTTTTTGCGTATTATTCGATATAAACTAAATAAAAATAGATACGAGTTTCCAAAAAACAATAAATTAATAAATATATCTAAAAATGTTCCTTCAGCTTCGTCTGAAAGAGTGAAAAGCAAGAACATGGAAACTATCCCTAAAAATATATACAATCCACTGAATAACTTCAGAGTGCTTATTAATTCTTCTTTAAGTTTGATGAGACGATTATTTGAATTTTGAAACAATTTCTTCTATACATTCTTTAGCCAAAGTTTTAAATTCTTCTGTAGTTGCGTGTTTTTCTTGCAAGTACCAATTTTCAAAACTCTTTGATGTGCTAGGAAATCTATCAAATTCCCAAGCCTCATCTTCATTCCATATGATACCTGAAGTTAATTCTGCTAATGTAGCACTAATAACACCTTGCAATGCATAAAAAATTGCTGACATACCAAAATTTCTATTCACATACCAGCAAGTATCAAATTGTTTAGCTTTATCAATTAAAGTTTCGATATCATCTATACTATTATTATTCATTATCATTTCATCAAAAACCCACCATGGATTATCAGGATCAATTAACTCGTCTTTTAAGCTATCTGTATATACTTGGATACCTCCTTCAGTGCCAGAAATAGTCCACCAAATAAATTCATTTTGTTTCCATGAAAATTGATCTTCAAGATTTGGTGATAATTGATAATTTTCATTTTCATCATGGATTTTTATTGCTATAGTAATAGGCTTAACATTTAATGTTGATAAAAATGTATTTATCTTTTTTTGGACTGTCTCCAAAACATTTCCAAAAGTTATGGAGACTGTTTCTACAGGAATGATTTCTATTGTTGTACTCATATTTAAATCAAGGCTTCTTTAAGAATTGTTATTGGGTGTTTTGCAATACGTGTTGTTCCATCTTTAATTTGATGTCTACAACTTGTTCCTGTAGCAGCTATTATAGTCTCATTAGGAGCTTTTCGGATAGCAGGAAATAAGGTTTGTTCACCAATTTTCATACTTACATCGTAGTGTTCTTTTTCATAGCCAAAAGATCCTGCCATACCACAACATCCAGAAGGAATAATTGTAACGGTGTAATTTTTTGGTAAATTTAAGATACTAAAACTTGGGTGAACTGAGGATAATGCCTTTTGATGGCAATGTCCGTGTAATTTAATTATTTTTTTGTCGTTAGAGAATTGAGTATCTTTTATTATGTTGTTTTTAATTTCTGAAGCTATAAATTCGTCTATAATATAAGTGTTATTTGCAATTTTTTGAGCTGTTTCTTTATCATTTGCTAAGCGAATATATTCATCTCTAAAAGTTAAAATAGCTGAAGGTTCTAACCCCAAAAGTGGTGTTTCATTGGATATAATATCTTTGAAAATAGAAATGTTTTTATTGGCAACATTTTGAGCTTCTTTTAATAAACCTTTAGAAATAAAAGTTCTTCCACTTTCGTAATGCTTAATCGTTTTTACATAATATCCTAGATTTGTCAAAACTTTAATCGCATCAATACCTATAGGTGCATCTAGATGATTTGTAAATTCGTCAATAAAGAAATAAACTGTTTTTATTGGCTTTTTTGGTTGGTGACCATTCAAAGACTTTTTACACCATTTTTGTAAAGAAACTCTATTAATTGTAGGTAATTCTCGTTCTTTCGCAACTCCCATACTTTTCTTTAATAGTGTAGAAGTAAGTTTATTCGTGAAAAAGAAGTTAGTCAGTTTTGGAGCGATGCTTCCTAGTTCGTTTAGTTTATTATTATAAGCAAATAATTTTGTACGTAACGAGATACCTTGCTCTTTTTGGTATTGATATTGAAATTCTGCTTTCAATGCAGCTACATCAACATTAGAAGGACATTCACTAGCACAACCTTTGCAACTAAGACATAAATCAAATACTTCTTTAAGCTCTTTGTGATTAAATTTATTTATTTCTTCACTATTTGTTAAAAATTCTCGGAGTGTATTTGCCCTCCCTCGAGTCGTATCCTTTTCATTTTTAGTAGCTCTATAACTTGGACACATAGTACCTCCAGCTTCTGGTGAACGTCTACAATCTCCACTTCCATTACATTTTTCTGCAGCACGTAAAATTCCTAAAGAATCTGAAAAGTCTAACAATGTTTCTATTTGAGGTTCTTTACGATCTGGAACATATCGTAACGATTCATCCATTGCATACGCATCCACTATTTTACCTGGATTTAAAATTCCATTAGGGTCAAAAACTCTTTTTATTCTTTTCAAGATTTGATAATTCTCTTCACCAATCATGAATGGAATATATTGAGCTCTTACAATACCATCACCATGTTCTCCACTCATCGATCCTTTATACTTTTTAACAAGCTTGGCTACATCATCAGTAATTTCTTTAAATAGTTTAACATCGTGACTTTTCTTAAGATCTAATATTGGACGAAGGTGTAATTCTCCTGCTCCTGCATGTGCATAATAAACGGCATCTTGTTGGTGTTTTTTCATTAATTGGGAAAACTCTGCTATATAAGGAGCTAAATCTTCAAGTGCTACCGCTGTATCTTCTATACAAGCAACAGCTTTTTTATCACCGACGATATTACCTAAAAGTCCCAAACCTGCTTTTCTTAACTCCAAAGCTTGATTGATTTCGTTTCCTTTTAAAATTGGATGGGCATAACTTAAGCCAGAGTTCTCTATAGTAGCTAATAATTCATTTTTCTGACGTTCAAGGTCATTTTTAGTTGTAGCTCTTAATTCTAGCATTAAAATAGCTTCTGGATCTCCAGATATAAAAAAACGATTTTTAAGTTGTTCTTTATTATTTATAGTACAATCAAGAATCGTTTTATCCATCATCTCACAAGTAAATAAATTGTGCTTCATTACTGGAGCTACATCATTTAAACAATCTTCTATAGATTGATAATGCGTTGCAATCATTAAACTTTCTTGCGGAGGTAATGTATCTAATTGTAATGTGATTTGCGTACTTACAGCTAAAGTTCCTTCGCTTCCGGATAACAAATCACAGATATTGATATTTTCTTGGTTTTCTTTAAAAATATTACTTTCAATTAACTCATCGATAGCATATCCTGTGCTTCTTCTATGTATCGTCGGTTTTGGGAAATTCTCTCTTATATTCCTTTGAACTAATTTATCATTTAATTCATTATATAATGATTGATAAATTTTTCCTTCAAGATTTTTTAATTCTTGCTTTTCTTTAAATTCATTTATTGTAAGCTCTTTAAAAGTTGCTTGACTTCCGTCAGCTAGAATTGCATCAATAGCAATTACTTTATCTCTAGTAACACCATATTGTATAGAAGTTGTACCACTACTATTATTACCTACCATACCTCCTATCATACATCGGTTAGATGTAGAAGTATTAGGGCCAAAAAATAGCCCATATGGTTTAAGATATCTATTAAGATCATCGCGTATAACTCCTGGCTCGACTACAATTGATTTGTTTTCTTTGTCGAGTGATATTATTTTGGTGAAATATTTAGAAACGTCTACTACAATTCCATCACCAACACATTGTCCAGCTAAAGAAGTTCCAGCTGTTCTAGGTATAATGCCAACACCATGTTGATTGGCAAATGATATAATTTCTATAAGATCTTTTTTGGTTTTTGGAAATGCAACTGCAAGCGGCGTTTTTCTATACACAGATGCATCAGTTGCATATAATGTTTTGGTAAGTTTATCATTAAGAATAGTCCCTTCCAAACGATCATTTAATGCGGTTAATAATGTCGTATTCATATCTTTTTTGAAATTATATCTAATGGTACAGATCTTTTAAAATTTGTATCAAAACAAATAAAGCTATCTGTTCCTGCTACACCATCAATTTGATGGATTTGTTCGTATAATAGTTTACGTAAATGTTGATTGTTAAGTGCATAAATAAGAATGAAAATCGCATAATTACCAGAAACATAATTACATTCTACTATTTCGGGTATTTTAGCTAGATTTTCCACAACTATTTCTGCAAACCTAGCTTCTCTTAATCGAATACCTACATAAGATTTTGTTTTGTATCCTATAGATTGCTCGTCGATAGCAAAAGCAGCTTTGTTTATGATACCTTCTGTTTGCATTTTTTTGATACGCTGATGTACCAAAGAATTTGAGATCTTTAATTCATTTGCTATTTGCGAGTATGGTTTACGAGCATCTTCTCTTATATGTAATAAGATTTGTTGATCGATATAATCAAAATGACTCATAGTGTTACTTTTTTCTAAAACAGATATAACAAAATGACTTTACAAAAAAGATTATAAGATTATTTTGACAGAAAAACACTTATAAAATAACAAAATACATTTTATTGAAATCTAATAATGGTCAAAATTAGTATTTTTACCACAAAAAAGAAAGTATAATGGATACTACCATGTTTTTTGAAGAACTTTGGAAACAATACACAGCTAAAACACCATCTGCTCAAAAAGTTAAGAATCTTTTTGAAAACGAAGGAAACACTATTTTCAATGATCATATAGCGATTCGTACGTTTAATGATCCTAGAATTGACATCGAAATATTGGCGAAACCATTTTTAGCAATGGGATATGAACCAAGTGGAGAATATAAATTTGAAAAAAAGAAATTATTCGCAAGGCATTTTGAACATAAGACAGACGCTAATGCGCCTAAAATCTTTATCAGTCAATTACTAACTGAAGAATTTTCTGATGATTTACAAGCATCGATTAAAACATTGATTGACAGCGTAGATCAAGAATTGCTAAAAAAAGATGCTTTAATTTTAGAAGGTCGCTTGTGGGGAACACCTTCGTTTGAATTATACCAATCTTTAATGAACGAATCTGAGTATGCCGCATGGATGTATGTTAATGGTTTTTGTTCAAATCACTTTACAGTTGATGTAAATAAATTAGATTCTTTCTCCTCTTTACAAGAAGTAAATGAGTTTTTAAAAGAGAAAGGATTTACTTTAAATGCTTCTGGAGGAGAAATTAAAGGAACTCCTGAACAATTATTAGAACAATCTAGCATTCTTGCTGATGTTGTTGATGTAGAATTTACAGAAGGTGTAAAGCAAATAACTTCTTGTTATTATGAGTTTGCATTTAGATATGCTCAATCAAATGGAGCTTTATTTACTGGTTTTATAGCGAATTCGGCAGATAAGATTTTTGAAAGTACTGATATGAATTTACAACCTTCTTAGGTTGTTTCATTTTATAATATTAAAAAAGCCCGTTTCAGTAATTGAAACGGGCTTTTTTGTTTTTTAAATAGAAAATTAGATTTGTTTTTTGTAGACTTCTCTAAAAATAGAGCAATTTAAAATTCGAACTTACTTATTAGTCTTGTAACTATTGCGAGATCTAGTTTTAGATTATAACTTTTAAATAAAGTTTGTATCAACTTATTTATTCACGTGAATTAGCTACTGCTAATTTGAAAAAATATAAATTTATAGTTTTATATTCATACGTATCATTAAAGAAATACCTGCTTAATGAATTTTAGAGTTAATACTGACACTTGGTTTATCTTTACCATTTTATTTTTATCTGCATTAGCCTTATGTATCATCTTATATATCTCTATCCCATATCTAATAAGAAAGAGAGAAGTTAAAAGAATAAAAGATCGACAGAAAAAAAAGGTTTTAAAATACGATGAATTAGAAAGAGAAAAAAATGATCTCAAATTGCTAAAGCAAGATGATAATATTCAAAAACTAAAAATTGATATAAGTGATTATTTGTATCAAATATTACAATCCGATTCAAACAAACCTAATCTTATTTCATTTTATTCGAATTTTGAAAGAATTTACCCAAACTTCAATCATTCACTACAAAGAAAATACCCTAATATTTCTGTAAACGAATTAAAGTTATGTGCTTTGTTGAGACTTAATTTAAGTTCAAAAGAAATAGGACAATTATTAAACATTACTCAGGATAGCGTAAATAAAGCTAGATATAGGCTTAGGAAGAAGTTAGGAATTAAATCAAAAGAAGAAATTCTCACAGTACTTTTAAATATTTAGCTCAAAAAGAAGGTTGTCCATCATTTGTCCATTGCCTATATTTTGAATCTGAAGTAAAGAATTCATTATTTGTCAAAACATATAACAACTATGAGACTTTTTGAAATCATTCTTCTAATCATTAGCACAATTTTTCCTTTTTATATTTCAATAAAAGGGCATTTACTAAATAAAAGAATCCCTATAATAATTATAGGAGGTGCTATTACTCTACATTTAATTTTTGAAGGATATCGGTGGCAAATGATTCCTATATATCTAATAATCCTAATTTTAATTTGGTGTTTATATAGAAAATATCTTTTTTTCAAAGGAAGATGGTTTAGGAAAATTATAAGCGGATTACTATTCGTGATGCTTTTATTATTTGGTTTAATACTATCATCTGTTTTTCCAGTTTTTGATTTGCCTGTACCAACTGGAAAATATAATATAGGTTCTCAATATATTCATTTAAAAACCAACAAAGATGAAATAATGACTTCAGAGATTGGAGATAAGAGAGAATTAATGATAAAAGTGTGGTATCCTGCTATGCTTAATGATGAGAAACCTGAAACTTATTTAAACGACGGGGATAGAGTTAGTTTTGCTATAAAATATGGGTTGCCAAAATCTATATTTAATTATTTAGATATGGTTACGACACACACATATACAAATCCATCTGTAGCTAAAGGTAAATTTCCTTTGTTAATTTTCTCTCATGGTAGCTATTCTCAAGCTTCTGGTTATTATGCATTGCTAGAAGAAATTGTAAGCCATGGGTATATTGTACTAAATATAAATCATACATATGAAAGTACAGGAACATTATTTCCTAGTGGAGAAGTAAAACTTTTTAATACTGAATACGATAGAAAGCATAACAATAAAGATATGGCAACAATGGTTTGGGATGCTATGCAAAACTATACTAAAGCCAAAACACTTAAGGGCCAGCTTAAAAGCATACATGAACTTATGCTAAATTATTATGGAGCAGCATTAACTGAAAGATATAGTAATGATATTTCTTTGGTAGTAGATGAATTAGAAAAATGGAATACATCTACTTTTCTAGCTCACCATCTTGATACAAAGAAAATTGGTGTATTAGGACATTCTCAAGATGGTGCTGGTGCAGGTCAAGCATTGCTTGATGACTATAGAATTAAAGCAGGGATTAATCTAGATGGGGTACAATGGGGAAAAATGATCGATACAGTCATGACAAAACCATTTGCTTTAATAGCATCAGACTGGAATCAATCACATCCAAATTTAAACATACATGCTTATCGTAATGGTAGCTCTTCAGATTTTTACAATGCTGAAATTTTGAATTCTAGTCATTCTAATTTTATGGACATTCCATTACTAATTAATTCGAGATTAATAAATGAGGCTGGAATAATAAAACCCAATAAGGCTTATAAAATAACAACTAATGCTGTATTACAATTTTTTGAAAAGTATTTGCAAGATAAATCATTGGATTTATTAGAGTTGAATCAGAAATACCCTGAATTTAAAATTGAACTTAGAAAATAGTATTAAATAGTAATGAAAATAACCAAGAACTCATATAAAAACTAAAAATATTTCGTGTGTTATTTATATGAGTTTTTGGGTCTGTAAATTAAACTCTGTCCGATGATTCAATCCAGTGTGATTCTCTCCCCAAATTTAATATAAAGTTGTTGAACGGTCAAACTCCAATTATGAAGAGGAGCGGTCCAT
>CANMKX010000035.1 GCA_947498595.1 uncultured Aquimarina sp. | reverse complement strand
TTAATGTAAATATAAAGTTCCCTTGGAATCCCTTGTATTTACTGAGTTTTTGATTTTTTTATTACTTTAGATAAAAAGAAAGATTTTGGTTCATGGGTAGGTGAGTCAACCTTAGAAGTTTTTTGGGATTATGCAGTGCGTCATCTTGATTTGGGGCATTATCTTGACACAAATCACCTTTACAAGCATGGTTTGCGTTGGTGGTTCGATACAGAAAATAAAGATCTTTCTCTTTCTGAAATGAGTGAGATCGGCCGTACTTGGTATCATGGAACACCTGCCTCACAATTGGATCGTAAGCGTTTTGATACGGATCTCTACAAAATGAATCAGGCTGCCGGTATCAAAACCTTACTTGGACATAAGGTAACCGACATTCAACTAGATCGCCAAAATGGTCACACAGTAGTTACAGACAAAGGAACCTTCAAAGGTAAATGGTTGGTGGATGCTTCTGGTTTTGCGGCTCCGCTTGGGAGGAAATTAGGTTTAATTGATTCTGCATACGAAAGACATCCAGTAAAATCTTACTGGGCTCGTGTTAAACATATGGAGAACTTTGATTTAATGGGAGATATTGATTGGCGTTCGAAAGTGAATCACACCAGTCGTTATTTGTCTACAAACCATTTTATGTATAAAGGATATTGGATATGGGTGATTCCGTTAGATGCAACTACTACTAGTATAGGTGTAACTGTTCGAGAAGATATTACGAATATAAAGATTAAAAATAATGAAGAGTTACTGGCGTTTTTTCATCAACATAAGGTGTTTAGAGAATTATTATCAGAATCCTCTTCTTTGGAAGACTTTCATGGTTTAGCAGCAATGCCGAGACGTACAAAGCAAGCTTACTCTGAAGATCGTTGGTACATGACTGGTATGTCTTCCGGGTTTCTGGAACCACTTTTCTCAACTACTAGTGCTTTCATAGCAGATAGTAATCGATTAATAGGAGATCTTATTGCAACGGATATAAGAGAAGAAGAGTTGGAGTTAAAAACCAAAGTGAAAACTTATAATGTTTATACTAAAAGTTGGTGGGAATTAATACTTCAGCAAGTTAGAGGGATGTATAGTGGTTCGTATGACGTTCACCGCATGCATTACCAGCCTGTTGCTATGGGATATTTTGGTATAACACTGCCTCGTTCAATGGCCGAGATATGGAGTTTTGAAGATAAAGAAACATTAGAGTCAATACCAGAAGAAAATCTTTTAGCTCGTAATATGGCTCTTTTAGACAAAAATTCAACTATCGGTAAATTGCACGAACGCCGTGAAGAGTTTGTGAAATTTTTAGAAAATCATAATGCACTTTATAGTAATAATAGTGGAGAATTTTTTGATTCGATAGTTCCTGATTCAATTATGCGACATGTAGAAACATCAGGCAGACACCTAGACCCTATCGAAATTATGCAAATGGAAAATCTGATGTATGATGTATGTATCAATTATGCTTTAAGAAGAATGATTGAAATTAAATCGATACAAAAAGAAGAAGAAATCATAGTTGCAACTGTTCAAACTATAATTAAAAGAGAGCTTAGCCTTCAAGAAGGACTTGAGCTATTGATGAATTACCAAAAACAATCTAATGAAAGTATAAAGGAGCTAGATATTGAACTACCATTATCTGCTACTAACTAATTAGAGAATTAAAAATATAAACAATAATTAAAAGCAAATTAATTATGGAAATCAATGTAAAAGAAACTAGCCAAGTAAATGTCCATAGCATAACCAAGAGTATAGTCGAAATTATTTTTGAAAAGAGACGATTACTACCAGGGCAAGAAAAACAGGAAGGTAATTTTGAAGAGGAAGCAAAAGTTCATTATGAAAAAACCCTTAGAGCTGTAATCAAAAACGAAGCTATTAGATTGATTTTACCAGCATTTCCAGCAAAATCTCCAAATCGACGTAAAACGTTAGGACATTTGCCGGACTTAGGTGAGATAGAAGCTTTAAAGAACTTAAAAATATTATGTCAAAAGATAGAGAAGATATACCCACCAGGAGCAATAATGACTATTTGCTCAGATGGCCGTGTTTTCGCTGATTTAATTAGAATTCAAGATGAACATGTTACCGCTTACGGAAAAAAACTAAGAGAGTATTCATCTGAAATGGTAGGTAGTCAAATCGAGTTTTTTGATTTAGATGATTTATATCCTGGAGTCAAACATTTTGATACCTTACGAGAGGAACTTATGATTACTTATGGAGAAGGACTTTCGGCACTGCGAAATAGAATTAAAAAAGATCCAAAAGCTAGTGCGATGTATAAAGGTATGACTCGTTTTATGTTTGAAGATTTTTCTGGTATGAATGAGTTTGCTGATAAAAGTCGTAATGCCATTCAGAATGAAGCACGCAATGTTGCATATAGAGTAATTCAACGTAGTAATGCTTGGAGTCGTGTTTTGGAACGAGAATTCCCAGATGCTATTAGACTTTCTATTCACCCTCAGATGCGTAAGTCTGAAAAAATTGGTGTATACCTCTTAGATACAACCGATGTTTGGAGAACACCTTGGCATGCTGTTTCTGTTATTGATAATGGGAAAATAACACTTGAAAATCGTGCTGAAATAGAATCAAAAAACGTAGCGTTGATGTTTAAAGAAGGAAGACCAAGTCATTACGAAGTTATTCCTGAAAAAGCGATAACAAAAGTAGAGCCAGAGAAAAAGCTTTCGACGATTAATCCTTTTGGTGTTATACGAGAAGCTAAAGCAAGTGAATCTTCAGTGTTAGCTCTTCCTATTACTGAATTAAAATCGCTTATTGCAAAGCATAAACTCATAGTTTTACGCGGATTTCCAACACTTAAAACTGCTCAATTTGAGGAATTTGCAGGGCGTTTTGGGGAAATTTTGAAATGGGAATTTGGTTCAGTACTTGATCTGAAAATAAAAGAAGACGCTCCTAATCATATCTTTACTAAAGGTAGGGTTGAATTGCATTGGGATGGAGCTTTTATAAAAGAAAATCCTCGATACAACATATTTCAATGTCTAGAAGGAGCAGAATCTAATATTGGAGGTGAAACAATTTTCGCTAACACAAGTGAAGTTTGGCAATCAGCAGATGATCAGAAACGAGAGATCTGGAAGCAGACGACCATAGATTATGAGACTGAAAAAAAAGCACATTATGGAGGACTTATTAGTAATCCTTTAGTTGATTTTCATCCAGATACAAAGGAGACACGAATTCGATACATTGAGCCATATAATGAAGATAATGCAGAAGTAAATCCAATGAGCGTGAGTGTGCGAAGCGTTGCAGAAGAATCAGAAGAAGAGTTTTTACAGAATTTTACAACTCGACTTTATCAAGATGATGTTTTATACGAGCACGTTTGGCAGAAAGGAGATTTTTTGATTGCAGATAACAATGCTCTGCTGCATGGAAGAAACTCTTTTAAAGGAGTTTCAAAACGACATTTACAGAGAGTTCATGTATTATGATATATCCAGAATTAATTAAAGCTGTCGTTTTCGATTTAGATGGAACACTTGTGGATACACTTGAAGATCTTGGTAATTCTCTTAATGAAGAATTGACATTTAGAGGGTTACCGAATTTCACCTTACAAGAATATCGCTTGCGAATAGGGAATGGAACCGTGAACATGGTACGCAAAAGCTTGCCAAAATCAATGCAAAAGCATCTTGAAGAGATTCATAAAAGTTTTACAGTCCGTTATCGACGAAATTTACTCAACACAACAAAACCTTATCCAGGTATCATGGAAATGTTACATAACTTAAAGGAAAAAGGAATGTTTTTAGGGATATTGAGCAATAAAGAAAATGATTTGACATTGCAAATTGTTTTATCACTCTTTAAAGAAATTGAGTTTGATTATGTGAGTGGCGCTTGCCTAGGTATTCCAAAAAAACCAGACCCAGCCTGCTTCGTTAAAATGTGTCAATACACTAATTTAACACCTCAAGAAATGATATATGTGGGCGATACGGAAATAGATATGCAAATGGCTGTTAACTCTGGTATGTATCCGATTGGTGTAAGTTGGGGGTTTCGTGACTTGGAAGTGCTTCAAACGCAAGGTGCAAAACAAATAATACATCATCCTAATGAATTGTTAATCAGTCCGCTAATTTTGAGTGATAATTCATGATTATTGATTTCTTTTATAAAGAAGAGAGTTTTATTGTGATTATAAAGTTAACTCTATTATTACTTAGGTCAGTTTTGAAAAAGTAAAAGAGAAATGTATACTAATCCTATTTAACAATCATTTATATAGTCTTTATAGGCCTATAATTCTTATAGGCCTATTTTAATGAGTTTAAATTGTTCTTGATCCAAAATTAGCGCATTGGTTTAAAGAAGTTGAAGATTCAGGGTTTAAAGATTTTAATAGTGTCGCAAATTCTATTAGTATAAGTTATAAATCAATACTCAATTATTTCGATAATAGAAGTACAAACGCATCAGCAGAATCTTTCAATGCTAAGATAAAAGCTTTTAGAGCACAATTTAGAGGTGTTAAAAATGTTGAATTCTTTCTTTTTAGATTAACTCAAATTTTTGCATAAACACAACTTTTGTTCTTGATCCGTATTCATTTACAACTTAGTAGAAAGGGACGATGCAATTAAAATCAAAATTGAGTATTGTGTACAAGGCAATTTTATTGAAGTTCTCTTCCTGAAACGAAGAGTAACAGAATGAAATGGAATGTGTCACGTTAATCTAACCTCAACTACTCATCGTCCACTCGTTCTATAAAATTTTCTATTGTAACTCTTGTTTGTTCCTCTGATAATAATGGGGAATCATCCGGAACTTTAACCCGTTTGTAGTCAAATTCAATCTCAACTATTAATTTTAGAATACCTTCTTCCTTAAAATTTTTCGAAACTAACTTCCAAGGAATCTCAATTGTTTTTGATTCGGCTAATGGTTTAACGAATATTGGTTTTGAGAGAAAGCTATCATCTCCTACTAAGATTTTTTTTCTGGATTCCAATTCGACCCTATGATTTTCTATATCAATATAAGTATCATAATTTTTTGCTCGATGAACTGGAACAATAAAGCTTCCTTTCTCTTTTTTATTATCATCGGACAATTCAACAATTTCTATGGGGTAATAAATAGTTAATTTCCAGTGCTCTAATGGCTCGGAACCATTATTTTTAACCAAAATTTTGCTCTCAATGAAGCTCCTGTTGATTTCAGTATAGCTAGAAGTTGAAAAATCTCCTATGTCAAGAATACCGTGATTTTTCCACATTTTCTCCTGCCATTTCAACTGTTTTTTTATAATTGGAGACATGAATTTTTCGGCTGCTCTTTCCATTTCTTCATATTCACTTCTGGCAATATGATTTTTTTGAATAAATTTTGATTTAGCCTTTATTACTGACTTTCCGTTTTCAAAAGTGACCTGTACTGAATGGCGCTTTTTGAAAGTTTGACTATTAAGATAGTAGTCGTAAGTAGTCTTATTTTCAAAAATCAAATCGACAATATCTTCCCAGGCATAGAGGTGTACTTCAAAAAGCTCTTTTTTGATATGCTCAATATTTTTCTTTCTGATAATTGCCTGTACACCTGCATCTCTCACGGCAGTCGTTGTGAAATACATTTTCTTTAACTCAGGTTCAAATGTTTTAGCTTTTTCAATTTCCTGATTAATTTCCTTTTCAGTAAGCTGTTTGGCGGTATATTCGTCCTTGCCTTTACATTGAATTCCGTAATATGAGTTTTCTCCTTGTGGAATCCCATAAACATCTATTCCAGCTTGTTCCTGACCAGAACGACCATTTCTCATAATTTCTGGGCAGTTCCATATCTCACCCCATAACTTCTTACAGAGTTTCTCAAAGTCTTGCCAGTTTTCAGGTCTAGGTAAGGATTGGGAGGCTTTCATAATAACATCATTTTACATTTTTTAATGGTCAAGTACATCTCGAAATTTATCAACCATCAATTCCCTTGGAAATTTGTACTTGGGCAGTCGATTGCTAATTGGGGAAAGTTTATGATGAAAATAGGCATTAGCTTGTTCTTTGCCTTTCTTTAAATCTGGAGTATTGATTTTTTTTTTTATAGTGCATTCCACGGTGATGACCCTCCAGGATTTTTCTAAAATTGGAGTCCTTTTTTTTCAAGTGTGGAAGCCAATAAATTAGAGTATCCATATCGATGAAAGTCAAATCTTTAATAAAGTTTGGGTTATAGTAATCTCCCAGTTTTTCTTTTACCAATCCCAAGTACCATTGGTTCAAAATATAATTCATACCAGGAATTTCGAAAATCCTATCACTCACCAGGAGGATTGGAAAAATAGTTACATTCTTTTTATGGTTAACATAATCATCAAAAGAGAATTCATTTTCCACAATCTGCGTAATCGATTTAACCAACTGCCCTATACCTACTGCACGCATATCATCTTCTAAGAACTTTTTTTTCAAAAGCTTTTTTATTTCTTCTATATCGACTGAGCTCTTTATCCCCGCAGCAACCAAAACATCTTTATTCTCAAACAGATAAACCCTGTTATTGTGGCGCACGTAATAATCTGGTTCATTATCGGTTATATCGGCAACTTGTTTCTTTATCATATACTTCCAATGGAAAATTTCATCAAGAACTTTTTTCATCAGAAATTCTTCTGAAAACACAGTATTATAAAACCCAAAGAATGAACCATCTTTTGGTTTGAGATTATGGTACTTGTTATAGGCTTCTTTCAAGATAAATCGTACACTCTTAAAAAACTTATCTACAACAAAAAAATAATCAATAATGGAGAATGTGTTTTCGTTGATTTGATAAATTGGATAGTTTTTAAGGTTAGTAAAATCAAGGGATTCCTCAATTTCAGCAGAAGCAAGCGATTTAAGAAATCGAATTTTATCAGCTTCATCCAATTGAAGTTTATAACTATTATTCAGTTTTAAATTAAGTAGAGCTGCAAATAAAAGTTTTACTTGTTTTGTAAGTTCGGCCACATCACTTTCCCCAAAAGTGGTAGAAAGCGCATCACTTAGATATTGGTACTCGTCATTTGAAGTCAAAAAATCAATTAAGTGTTCATATTTGATTAGCGTTGAGTACAGTAATTTTCCAAACTCCAAGTTTGTATTTGAATAAATCCCAATATCAGCAGATGAAAATGACATTGTTATAAGCATTTCAGCCATTCTATCTACATTGTCCTTGGCGTAGCCAAAATTTTGTTTTTGGTTGACCTCCTTGTTAATCACAAGAAAAGCTTTTAAAATATTTAACTCATCGGCAGTAACATCATCGTTGGTGTTGTCTTCCAATAATTGTTCTCGATTAGCCAAAATAATTTCAGCTATTCGAAGACTGGCTTCTCGTGATATCACCTCTGGTTTCTCCGGAATCTTATTTTCCTTACCATATTTGGTTACTCTTTGGATTATATCCCAGCTTACATCAGGGTCAGAAATGAAATTGTCAAAATTGGGATGAGGAACAGTATTAGTAAAACCTATAATACCAAGCAATGTTGAAGATGATACTTGACTTAAATAATCAATAATATCCTTTTGTTCTTCTTCTGGAAAAACATTTTCAAATTCAAGTCTTTGTACTGTTTTAATCATCTTAGACCTTCTATTTTTTCTATTTAGCAACCAATTCCATAGTATTCGTAAAAAATACATACCAAATGATATTAATTTAAAACAAACCCTGAAAAAATACAAAATGTTGTACCTAAACAAAAAAAGCCTCTCATTTTTGAGAGGCTTTTGACTACTTATTTGTAGTTAAAAAAGTGCGGGCGGAGAGACTCGAACTCTCACACCTCGCGGCACTAGATCCTAAGTCTAGCGTGTCTACCAATTCCACCACGCCCGCATTTTTAATCTTTACAAGTTTACTTAGGACTGCTTGTAAAACGAGTGCAAATATAAGTAATAATATTAAATGAAAAAGAACTTTTTTGACTTTTTTTTGTTTAAACATTATAAAAATAAATTGATTCTTTGTAAAATGTTGATATGTAGTTTTTTAAATATTTTAGAAATAAGTAAATAAAAATGAATGAAATGAATAATTATAAAGAAAGTATATAGAATCCTTCATTTTTAGTATTTTTAAACTCAAAATTAAAAATCCTATGGAAACGATACAATCGTATATAGAAGAACATAAAAATCGATTTATAAACGAACTTTTAGAATTACTTAAAATTCCTTCAGTAAGTGCAGATCCTAGTTATAAAGAAGATGTAATCAAAACTGCAGAAGAAATTAAAAAAAGATTATTAGAAGCAGGATGTGATGCAGTTGAAATATGCGAAACTCCAGGGTATCCAATTGTATATGGAGAAAAAATAATAGACAAGACATTACCAACGGTATTGGTTTATGGACATTATGATGTACAACCAGCAGATCCAATAGAATTATGGGATTCACCACCATTTGAACCAGTGATTAAAAAAACTGAGTTACATCCAGAAGGCGCTATTTTTGCTAGAGGAGCTTGTGATGATAAGGGGCAGATGTACATGCATGTAAAAGCGATGGAATTGATGACACAGACTGAAACGCTTCCGTGTAATGTGAAATTTATGATTGAGGGTGAAGAAGAAGTAGGATCAGAAAGCTTGGATTGGTTTGTTAAAAGAAATCAAGAGAAATTAACGAATGATGTGATTTTGATTTCTGATACCGGAATGATTTCAAATGTGCAACCTTCTATTACTACAGGTTTAAGAGGGTTGAGCTATGTAGAAGTTGAAGTAACAGGGCCTAATAGAGATTTACATTCAGGTCTATATGGAGGAGCTGTAGCAAATCCAATTAATATCCTAAGCAAGATGATTGCATCTTTACAAGATGAAGACAACCGTATTACTGTAGATGGATTTTATGATAACGTAATTGAATTAAGTAAAGAAGAACGTGCGGATATGGCAAAAGCACCGTTTGACTTAGATGCTTATAAAAAATCAATAGACTTATCAGATATCCATGGAGAAAAAGGATATACAACAAACGAGCGTAATTCAATTCGACCAACATTAGATGTAAACGGAATTTGGGGAGGATATACAGGAGAAGGAGCGAAGACAGTAATTGCAAGCAAAGCATATGCAAAAATATCAATGCGATTAGTGCCTAACCAAACGCCAGACGAAATTACAGAGAAATTTGTAAAGCATTTTAATAAAATAGCACCTGCATCGGTAAAAGTAAAAGTAACTCCACATCATGGTGGACATGCCTATGTAACTCCAATAGATAATATAGGATATAAAGCGGCTAATAAAGCGTATACAGAAACTTTTGGAGTACCTGCAATACCACAAAGATCTGGAGGAAGTATTCCTATTGTAGCATTATTTGAAAAAGAATTAAAAAGTAAAACTATATTGATGGGATTTGGATTAGATAGCGATGCTATTCATTCTCCTAATGAACATTATGGAATTTTTAATTATTTAAAAGGAATTCAAACAATTCCTTTATTCTATAAGTATTTTACTGAAATGAAAAAATAAGGAAAATAAACGATAATAATTAAGAAAGAGATTGTATGAAAATATGATCTCTTTTTTTATAAAAAAATAATACAAAATTACGCGATTATGGTTTGATGATTATTTTTTTATGGTTATTGTGTAAGTTATAAATTACTGCTGTTTAATGAGTTAATATAGGATTGTCATTGGATAAAATAGTATCATTATCAAAGAATGTATTTAGGTAATTTTATTACAACTCAACACACAAACTCATATTTAGATGGAAACTAACCCAATGAAACTCGTCCTATATCAGAGAATTGATCTAATAAGTCAAAAACATTTACTACAGCAAGAAATCAACAGTCCTTTATGAAAATCACATGAATACTACTGATATTATTAAAAGTAAAATAGGTAGTTTTTTTGAGATAACAGGAAGTAAAATTATTTTACATACTTAAAAATTAAAGGCAGTAACATTATTAAATATTTAATAATAATGTATACAATATTAATCCATGTATATACAACTCATTATGATGAGGTTGCATGGTATTCTATACCAGGAAACGTAGTATAATCTTGAATTTTTAGAATATAGAAATTTGAGAGAAATTAAACGATATGAAAACTCATATTCTAACTCAATGCACATCAATAAAAAAACTAAGATTACTAACAATAATAATTTTAAGTAGTATTTCGATACATGTGAATGCACAAGATTTTCCAGTCCAAATTCCTTCACATACACATAAAGATCATTGTTCAAGAACGCTCGAAGTAAAAGGAAATATCCCAACAGCGAAAGCTATTAATACAAATTCATTATCAAAAGCAAGTTGTAATTATGATACCAATGCTCAATGGGCTAGCCTATCTAGTTATGCATTAATTAGTGCGATGCGTCAAAATCCTAATTATGATTGTTATAGAGCAATGTTTGATTACCATAGTGGATATTCTCCTGCATTATTTACGAATCAAAAAGTAAGAGCAGTAGCAAACGAAGTAAGAGGTTTGGCATCTTCGTATAATGGAACAAATAGTACGGGAATGTATGGCTTAACAATCTACTTACATGTAGCAATCTATCTAGATTTTTTTCAAGAAACAATTAATTTAGACGAACAAACATATCAAACAATTCGTTTGGCATATGGTGATTTAGCAGAGAATGCATATTTATTAGAAAATAACACATATGCATTAGAATTATTAAGAGAATATTTGATTGTAGCATCCAGTCCAGAGGTACGGTATGATGCAAAAATTGTAAATGCAACAGAACGTGTTTTTAAAGAAATATTAATAACTAGAAGTTGGGAAAATATAACCGATGAAGATGAAATGCGAACCTATGTTGGTGGATTAAATAGTGTATATGATGGAATTTTTAATAATATAGACAATGCATATGAGGCAGCTTTAGTAGCCGATGGAAAGATTATAGATCTAATGGGGCAAATAGCAATAGATAACGAATTAATAGCTGCAGGAGGGGATCTTAAGTTTTTATGGCAAAATGCAGTAGGAGGATTGACAAACTTAGCACAATCAGATGCGTTGATAGGACGTATCGAGAGTCATTTAGCTGCAATTACTAATAATTCACCAAGATTAAGCCCTAGCTGGGCAAAAGCAAAAGGAGCCTTAAATACATATGGGGATTGTAGTACCTATAATTTATGCCAACATCCTGCATCAATACGATTAGAAGTAGAAGATTATCTGTTTCCTAAAACAGTAAGTTATGATGATGGAGAGATGATAATTAGAACACCATTGAGTGATGAAAAAATTCAGAATTTATATCATGCAGCAAAACAAGTACAGAATCAGTTTTTTAGAATGATTCAAACAGACGAACCAGTTGCAGGAGATATTAATGAAACAATTAATATGATTGTTTTTGGATCAAAAGAACAATACGATGATTACGCACCATTCTTATTTGGGATAAATACGAATAATGGAGGAATCTATATCGAATCAAGAGCAACATTCTATACATGGGATCGCACAGTAGGAGTAGAGAGTTCATTATCGCTAGAATCTTTGTTTAGGCATGAATATACACACTATTTACAAGGAAGATATTTAGTGCCAGGAAACTGGGGAGCTTCAGAAATATATAATAACAGTAGATTGGTATGGTATGAAGAAGGAATGGCTGATTTTTTTGCAGGTTCTTCGGATATAGATGGAATACAAATGTTAGCTCAAAATACTAGAAGTATAATTAATAAAGGATCAGGATGGCCAAGTTTAAGCACAGTTTTTAATTCAAGCTATTCAAGTGGAAATTTTTATCACTATACATATGGAAATGCAGCATGGTATAATTGGTACCTTAATAATTATTACTATTTGAAACAGTTTTTTGATTACACCAGAAATAATGATATAACAGGTTTTGATAATTTAGTAAATAACTTAAGAAATAATGGACATAATTCATACAATAACTTTTTAAATCAGGTTAATGAAGGGACGATAGAAGGTTGGGATCCAGAAACTCAATGGGTAGATGATAATCAAATAACATTAGGAACACCAATAGCTGTAGAAAACGAAATAGAAACCTTACCAGCAACAACAAATGTAGTGATTGATATGGATGCTGAAGGTTCATATAGAAGGTTTAAAATTGAAGGAAAGATAAGTGGAGAATCATATGCAGGAAATAATACAGATGCAGCAAAAAAAGTAATTAATGCTTTAGATAACGTATTAACAGATATCAGAGAAAATACATTAATTAATAACTTTAAATATACTGTAGGGTATTTTAAGAATTTAGACTATGGCGGAAGTGTTCCTACAGCAGATTTTGTAATTACAGGGCCTCTTAAAGATTTAGCTATTAGTGACGATCCTGTAGCTAAGTTTTCATCTAGTTATAGAGAAACAGTAGCGGGAGGAAAAGTATATTTCTCTAATGAGTCTACAGGCTATTTATCAGGAATTACATGGGGATTTCCATCAGGAAATCCAGACGAAGTAATAGATGATCAAACTCCTGAGATACAATATGATGAGCCAGGCGAGTACAATGTGAATCTCACAGCAATGGGAAATTCGGGTATAAATGACATAAAAATAAGAGAAGATTATATTAAAGTATACCCAGCAAACATAAACGATTATTGCGAAGCTTCTAATAACGGAAACAGTGATGATATTTATATAACAAGAGTAGAGCTATCAAAATTAGATGCGATCTCAGGTAGGAGCTCTTATAGTGATTATACATCTAGAGTCGCAGTTTTGAAAACAAATCAAACAGCAACTTTAAAAATTAATACGTTATTCAATTATTGGATTTATAATGCGCTAGGTGTATGGATAGACTGGAATCAAGATGGTGATTTTGAAGATACGGGAGAAGAAATTATACACCAGTATGGACCAGGACCCTATCAACAAGAAATAATACCACCAATAGATGCAGTTTTAGGTACAACAAGAATGCGTGTAAGGTTAAGTTACGGTTCAGAAGATTATATAACACCTTGCGGAGCGCAAAATAGTAGTGGAGAAATAGAAGAGTATTCAATAGTAGTTACAGAAGAACAAACAACAAATAATTTACCGCCATCTATAACACTTATAAAGCCAACAGAAGGACAAGTTTTTGTGCAAAAAGAGAATATAGCAATAGAAACAGATGTTGAAGACGATGGAAAAATTGATAGAGTAGAATTGAGAATAGATGGAAACCTATTAGAAACAGATACAGCATCTCCATACCAATGGAGTCATATTAATAGTTTAAATTTTCTAGAACCAGGATTGCGAACTATCGAAGTAACTGTATATGATGATGAAGGTAGTACAGATACAACATCAGTACAGATAATGATAGAGAAGGCACCTATTACATACTGCGAAGCAGCTACACAAGATGAAAGCCTACACATAACAAGAGTACAGTTTGGAACTATTGATAATAGTTCAGGACATAATCCATATTCAGATTATACGACAATATCAACGATAGTTCAACAACAAACACAAGTACCAATAAACATCAATACAATTAATGAACATTGGACATATAATGCAATAGGTGTTTGGATAGATTGGAATCAAGATGGTAATTTTTACGAATATGGAGAAGAAGTATATAGAGCATATGGCGAAGGCCCTTACACAGGTAGTATAACAATTCCTGTAGATGCTAAAATAGAAACTCCATTGAGAATGCGTGTACGTATGGGATATGGATCAGAAGATAAAATTACACCTTGTGGTAATGATATATATATAGGAGAAGTAGAAGATTATACAATATATGTGGGAGAAGCACCCGCTCCAACATGTGATGATGGTATTCAAAATGGAGATGAAACAGGAGTGGATTGTGGAGGAAGCGAATGCCCAGATTGTATTCCAACATGTGACGATGGTGTGCAGAATGGAGATGAAACAGGTATAGATTGTGGAGGATCAGATTGTCCAGTATGTCCAACATGCGATGATGGTATTCAAAATGGAGATGAGACAGGAATAGATTGTGGGGGAAGTTCCTGCGATGCTTGTATAACGTATTGCGTTACCGGAAATCAAGGCACTAATTATATTGCAGAAGTAACTTTTGGAAATATAAATGTTAGTACTAATAATAGTAGTTATACAGATAATACGAATAACAGTACCATACTTTTACGCAATCAATCAGAAACACTTATTGTAAGACCAGGTATTTTAGGAAATTGGAATTATAATACTATAGGAGGGTGGATAGATTGGAATAAAGATGGTGATTTTAATGATGCAGATGAGACCGTAATGATGCAAAGAGGAGTAGGGCCATTTTCAGTAAATGTAACAGTTCCTGTAACTGCAAGGCAAGGAAGAACAACAATGCGTGTCCGTTATAATTGGTATAATGATCCAGATCCATGTGGTACTACAGGGGACGAAGTAGAAGATTATACAATTATAATTCAAGGAGAAATAGACCAAACTCCAACATGCGATGATGGTATTCAAAATGGAGATGAAACAGGGGTTGATTGTGGAGGATCACAATGTGCTCCATGTACAACTAATACTGGAATAATATATGTGGACATCCAAGATATAACTGTTTCTAGTAGCGCTGCATGGAATCCTTTTACAGTAGAAACTGGAGATGATAATAGATATGGAGCATGGTACACAGGAGGAAGTATAAAATTAGAAACATATGGAAAAGATATTATATGTGAAGGAAATACATTGAATGCGAAACTATTAACGGTGAATGAAGCAGTAGATCAGTCACGTAATTTTTATGATGTATATGGGCAATATAATATAGCTTCAAATACCTATACAACATCTAATGGTAAAGAAGGTTTTATAGGGTTTAGATATCAAAATAATGGAGAAACTCATTATGGATGGTTTCATGTTTTAGTAGCTGCTAATGGATTATCATATACAATTCTTGACTATGCATATCAAACAAACCCTGAACAGACGATTTATACTACATATATCACAAATTCTAATAAGCAGACAATACGAATAGAAAAAGATCAAATTAAAGTATATCCAAATCCGTTTACCAATGATTTTATAGTAAACACTTCAAAACTTGGGAAAGGAAAAGTAATCATAAAGATCTACGATATTCAAGGAAAATTATTAATTCAGAAATATTATATAAGAAATCCTGATACAGCAATATTAGGGAATGAAATAAAAGCATCGGGGAACTACTTTTTAAAGATAGAAACCGATGAAACAGTAAAAACACTTAGAGTGTTAAAACAGTAATTATACTAGTTATGTCAGCAGTTTTTCGATAAAGAGAGAAGAAAAACAAAAGATCTAAGATAGGAAGTTTTTAAAATAAAAGATGTTATGGGGGTGATATCAATTATGGTTGAATTTCAGTAGCTTAGATTAGAAATAACAGAAGTGTAATTTTTTAAAGAGAACTATTCATTTTATATGGGTAGTTCTTTTTTATTGATTAAATATGAAAAAAAAACATCCTCTACGTTTGTAGAGTAGGAATTTTATTCTACATTTGTAGAGTTAATTCTAATAATGTAGAGACAAATGCAATTATCAAAAGCCGAAGAACAATTAATGAAATACCTCTGGAAGAAAGAAAAAGCCTTTATGAAAGACTTATTAGAGTCATATCCAGACCCTAAGCCAGCTACAACAACAATAGCAACATTATTAAAGAGGATGACAGACAAAGGATTTGTAGGGTATACTATTTACGGAAAATCGAGAGAATATTATCCATTAGTAAAAAAGACAGATTATTTTTCAACTCATGTTAATGGATTGATAAAGAACTTTTTTAATAATTCGGCATCACAATTTGCTTCCTTTTTCACTTCAGAAACTAATCTGTCTGCTTCAGAATTAGAAGAATTACGAGCAATAGTAGATCAAGAAATTCAAAAGAAAAAGCAATGATACCATATCTAATCAAATCAACGATATGTTTATTACTCTTTATAGCTTTTTATAAGCTATTTCTAGAAAGAGAGAATATGCATAAAATTAAAAGAGTATATCTCATCGGAAGTTTGATTTTTTCAGGAATCATACCGATTATCACATTTACATATACAAAAACAATAATAGCCGATTCTATAGAGCAAGAACGAGTAATAACTCCCACAGTTATTGCAGCAGAAAAAGCTATAGAAAATGTACCACAATTTAATTATTGGGAGCTGATTTTGTGGAGTATATATGCAATAGGAGTAGTTTTATTTTTATTTCGATTTATACGTAATTTAAAAGGAATTCGGACAAAAATTAAAATTCACGAAAAAGAAAAAACACCATCATATACCAATGTATTATTAGATAAAAAAACAGTTCCTCATACTTTCTTAGATTACATTTTTGTGACTAAAAAAGAATATAAAGAACAGCACATTCCCTCAGAAGTATTATTGCATGAGCAAGCACATGTAGCTCAAAAACATACATTTGATATTCTATTTATAGAAGTTTTACAAATTATATTTTGGTTTAATCCATTGTGGATTGTTGTAAAAAGAGCAGTAAAATTGAATCATGAATTTTTGGCAGACCAACAAGTGATTCAACAACAAAACTCAGTAGTATCATACCAAAAATTATTAATAGAGTATCCGCAACATTTTAACCAAAATGCACTTTCAAGTGCAGTCAATTATTCATTAACAAAAAAACGTTTACAGATGATGACAACAAGATTTTCAAAAAAACGTACAGCAGTAAAGCTATTAATGCTGTTACCTATTTTAGGATTTAGCGCATTTGCGTTCAACCATAAAATAGAAACTACTTATGAAATGGTAACTCCGAAAGAAACTGTAATAACAGAAACTTTTGAAGAAACGCTACAAGAAGAAAAAAGAAATCATATTAGGATTTATGTAAAAAGTCAAAAAGAAATTTATGTAAATGGACAGCTAGTAAAAAATAATATAGCTAAACTAATAAAGAAAGAAGCAGCATTAGCCAAAAAAAGAGGAGTTGATAATGTAAGAGCTATTATCTACAGTGAAGAAGGAATAGACGCAAAAAGTATTGTAGGAAATATTGAAGCCGATATTAAAAAAGCTGATGTAGCCGAATTATATTTTAAAGAATTAGGAGTCGCAGCCGTTGGAAGCTATCCAGATTCGCCTCCGCCTCCGCCACCAGCAGCAAAACCTAAAAAAGATGCTTCAGGGAAATTACCACCACCACCTCCTCCAGCACCAACGATAAGAGATGTACTAACTGGGAGAGCAGAAATTATAGAAAAAGATGGAAATGTAATAGTGAGAGACCCTAGAGCTAAACATCATGTGAAAAAGAGAACCGACCATAACGGTAGAGTACATATAATAGAAGAAGTAGAAGAGGTAGACGAAGTAGAAGAAATAGAAGAAGTAGAAAAAATTGAAATAGAAGAAGGTATTCATGAGGGTATTAATAGAGCGATAAATGAAGAGGTTGAATTACTTTTAGAGGAAAAACAAGCAATGCTTGAAGAGATAGTAATAGAGCAAGACATGTTAAATCATGATAGAATTGCTGCGATTGAGGATATAGCAGAACAACAAGCTATTATAGCCGAAGAAAAAGCGCGTATGATTGCTGAAAAATTTGAAATGAAAGAAGAGCATATCAGACGTATAAGGGAACAAGCTGAGCGAGTAGCAGAAAAAGCTATGGAAAAAAATCATAGAATACAAGAATTAGCACAAAGGAAAGCCGAAAGAGTTATGATGCAGGCTGAGCGATCTGCAGAGCAAGCAAGGAGACAAGCAGAACGCACTATGGAAAGAGCACGAGAAATTCAAGAAAGAAAGATTGAACGTGCACATGAACGAGAAGCACATAGAAATGCAAGAGCTGAACATCAAAAAGCTTATGAAGAACAAGCTCGAAAATTACAAGAAATACAAGCAAAAGAATTGGAGCGAGTACATAAGAAAATGGAAAGAGAAATGAAAAAAATGCAAAAGAAAGCAGAAAAAAGAGCTAAAAAAATTGCTAAAGAATTCGAAAAGGAAGTAGAGAAAAGTAAATAATATATAACAGTTTTATCTATTAAAATTTATAGAAATGAAGATTTAAGGAATCACTCCATTATATCTTTAATACAAGAATTAAACGCTAATGTTACTTTAATAATATTAGCGTTTTTTATATCAAAAACTTTAAAAGTGTAACAAAAAACGAAAGATGACGTTCTATAATTATTAGGAATGGAAAAAAATAAGGTATGCTTAAACGATTTTTTATTTTATGCTCTGGAGCAGATTCAGAGATAATAGCTCAAAGCTCCAATGGAGAACAGAATAAATATGCAGGAATAGGAGGAACAGTTTTTTTTACAGCTGTGATGGCTTTTATAGCGGCATCATATGCATTATATACAGTATTCGATAATTATTATACAGCTGTTTTTTTTGGACTTATATGGGGATTATTAATTTTTAATTTAGATCGATTTATTGTAGCTACCATAAAAAAGAAAGACAATGTTTTTAAAGAACTTCTGCAAGCAGCACCGCGATTAGTATTAGCGTTAATTATAGCAATTGTAATCTCAAAACCATTAGAGTTAAAGATTTTTGAAAAAGAAATTGATAGGGTTTTATTAGAACAAAAAAATGATTTAACATTATCAAATCAAGAGCAAATAGCAGATCAATTTACGCCTGCAATAACAATAGCAAATACAGAAATACAGAATTTAAAAAAAGAAATAGTAACAAAAGAGGCTGAGGTAAATGCATTGTATCAAACCTATATTTCTGAAGCCGAAGGGACAGCAGGAACAAATAAATTAGGTAAAGGACCTGTATATAGAGAAAAGAGAGAAAAACACGATGCAGCCTTAGCGCAGTTCACGATCCTTAAACAGAAAAATGAAGAAAGAATAGCTGTATTAGAAACCGAAAAAGCAGCCTTAGCAGCTAAGTATGATAAGCAAATAACAAATACACAACCCATTATAGATAATTTTGATGGACTAATGGCAAGAATTGACGCTTTAGGAAAATTACCATGGTTGCCATCATTCTTTATATTTTTACTGTTTTTAGCAATAGAAACAGCTCCCGTATTAGCAAAATTAATGTCTCCAAAAGGGGAGTACGATTATAGAGTAGCAGCACAAGAAGAAGAGATTAGTAGTTGGACAAAACAACAGCATAATCAACGTGCCATTTTAGTAGAAACAGATCATGCAATTAATGATAGAGTTTATAGAGATATAGCTGAAGAAGATGAATTGTATACTTATAAGAAAAAAGTAACAAGAGAATTAATGGAAAAGCAGCAAGAAGCTTTCTATAGAAGGCAAACAGAGATATTATAAAAACAAAAAACACAAACACATTTGTTAACTCTTAAACAAATGTGTTTGTTATAAATTTATTTAACTTCGACAGATGTAAATTTAAATGTACTACCATCAAATAATCCTTTGTCACTTAGTTTTAACGCAGGAATAACTAATAACGCCATAAAAGAAAGTGTCATATATGGAGCACGAAGAGAACTCCCCATAGCTTTAGCCATAGTATCCAATTCTGCATAAGATTTACCTATAATTTCTCCAGGCTGATCACTCATAATTCCAGCAACAGGTAAAGCAACTACTTTTTCTTCAGAACCATTAACAGCACAGATACCACCTTTGTTTTCTACTAATAAATTAACAGCTCTGCAAATAGCTTCATCGCTAACTCCTACGGCAATAATATTATGAGAGTCGTGACCTACAGATGAAGCAATAGCTCCAGAAGTAAGACCAAAGTTTTTTATAAAAGCTATAGCAGGATCTTGATTTTTATAACGATTAACAACCGTCATTTTTAAAACATCTGTTTTAGTATTAGAAACCAGATTACCATCAACTATTAAACTATCAGTTTCTATTTGATTAGTAACTAACTCTCCATCCAAAGCTTCAATAACACGAATCGTTTCTGAAGCAGAGTGAAATGCAAAATCAGCTATTGTTTTTTTATCAGTATTGAAATTGTTAGGAGTTTCAAAAGGAACAGAAGCTATATTAGAAATACCATTTTGAGCTACTAACTCACCATTAATATAAGTTGCTAAAGCTTTAAAATCTATAAGATCTTCTAGAATTACAAAATCAGCAGCATCATCTTTCTGTAACAAACCAACATCAAGATTATAATGCTTTACAGGATTGATACAAGCTGCTTGCAATACTTTAAAAACGTCAATACCTTTTGCAACAGCACGTGCACAAAGTTTATTGATATGATCAACTAATAAATCATCAGGGTGTTTGTCATCAGAACAAAACATCATTTCTTGATAATGCTCAGGAAGTAAATCTATTAAAGCCTCAAAGTTTTTGGCAGCACTTCCTTCTCTAATAATTACTTTCATTCCTTTTTGTAATTTCTCAAGAGCTTCTTCATATGTAAAACACTCATGATCTGTTGAAATTCCAGCAGCTATATAAGTCGAAATATCGTCACCTCTTAAACCAGGCGCATGCCCATCAATAGGTTTGTTATAATGTTTAGCCCATTCGATTTTTTTCATAACCTCCTCATCTTTGAATAAAACACCAGGATAGTTCATCATTTCGGCAAGATATTTTATTTCAGGATTTTCTAATAATAATTTAATATCATCAGAATCAATAACAGCTCCAGCACTTTCAAAAGAAGTTGCAGGAACACACGATGGAGCTCCAAAATTGAATTTAAAAGGAACTTTATTTCCATTTTCAATCATAAATTCGACACCAGAAACACCTAATACATTTGCAATTTCATGAGGATCAGATACTGTAGCAACTGTTCCATGTAGTACTGCAAGTTTAGCAAATTCAGAAGGAACTAACATCGAACTTTCAATGTGTATGTGGGCATCCACAAACCCCGGAATAATGTATTGTTTAATTGTATGTTCTTTAGGAGAGATAGAGGTAATAATACCATCTGTAACAACTATTTCTCCGCTATATATATTCTTGTTGTATATATCAACAATTTGACCTTGTATTACCATAGGGGTAAAATTACGGAGAAATAATACTATAAAAAAGAGGTTAACGAAAAGGATAACCTCTTGTGATTTTAGAATATATTTTTAAAGGACATTATAGCCGCCTTGACCATCGCATAGTCCAAGAAAAGGAGGAAGTCCACATAATAATTGACTTTCTGTTGTAGCGCAAACAATTTCGCAAGATACTTCTAGAGCTCCACCATTAAATGTTTTTTGATCACTTTTTGTTAATTCATGCACCCCAGGTACATTTAGAATATTTTTTAACATAACTTAAAAATAAAGATTAATAAAATTTTGATTTTTGAAGATATGAAAGACAATATATTTAATAAAATGCAGAATCATAATTATTATACGGTTAGTATGTAGTTATAAGTAATAACCTAATAAGCTATATATTATAATTAAAGAAACTAAAGGGAAAAAAATAAGAGAAACAATATAAAGTGTTTTGGTGAAAATTCTCTTAGATAAAATATGAGCATGAAAGAAAGCTGATCTTTTTAAGATAATGTGAAATAATGTTGAGAAAACAGCGATAGGGAGAATAATAAATAAAAGTAGAAGAATTAAAAGATCTGAAAAAGTCGGTGATCCACATAAAAATAACATGATGATTTATTTTGAAAGATGATTGAATTTCAAAGATAATAAATAATTTATGTTAAGAAACTTTAATATAAATTTTATGAACCTAACCATTTATTTAAAGTTGTCATGATTTTTTGTTGATCATTTTTAGGGAAGTTTTTAATACGAGTACTATGAGATCCTTTAGGTAAAACCATCATTAATGCATCCAATTGAGGCTTAGGAGTTGGGCGACAAGCCCCCCAAGTATCATACCCTCCATAAATGTAAAGGATTTGATTTCCTTTGTTTTCTACATATTCGCGAACTTTTCGAATGTAATTAGGATTATATGTGAGATCTACATTTTTAGGCGCAAAGCGCGTATTAGAAGTATTGGAGACAACTTGAAGTAAATCAGCAACAGGAGTAAAATCAAATCCGTAATATCCTAATTCTCGACTGTGTTGATAAAAAGAAGGAAGGTAATTATGATAAGATGCGTCACTATAAAAATTAATACCAACAATGGCATTCATATATTCAAAAAGAATTTCTGGAGAAGCAGTAGTACTAGGTATTTCATTGCAGTTCCCGCCCCATTGCCAAAAAGAAAAAGGGAATTCAAGAGTAGCATATTCAAGAGCCTCTTCAATAGATACCTCATTAAATTTAGATCCTTTTTCAGCAGCATATATTTTTATTTCGGATAAAAGAGCAGCTCGATTTTGTAATAACGAACGTTGAAATTGAGTGATTTTATCACGACAATCTTTTGTTCCTACTGTGTTGATATGATGAGTTGTTCTAGGATCTTCTTGTGTATTGATTAGTGGAGCTACATAAGGGACTGCAATGTCTATATCTTTAGGATATTTTGATTTATAAATTAGAACAGTCTCTCCACCTTTACTGATTCCTGTTGAAATAAATTTCCCAGTATACAATTGCTTTAATTTAGTAATAATCTGATGATAATCTTCAATCGCTGCATCATTAGTTAAATATTGCCAAGGAATTGATGCGGGTCTAGACTTACCATAGAAACGATACTCAACTTGTATTTGGTTAGCATTAAACAGTTTGCTAAGTTCATAAGTTCGAGGGCGAGCATTATAACCTTCGGTAATAAAAACAGTAGGATTTTTGTATCCACTATGAGATACATAGATATAGTGATCAAAAGTACCAGCTTTAGGGTTTTTATGATCGAGCGATTGCTTTAGGACTAATTGATATGCTTTCGAAAAATGATCTTTAGTTTCTATAGGAGTAATTGTAGCATTAGGAAATAAAGCATTAAGCTGTTGCTTAAAAGTTAAATTATCTAGAGAAATCTGAGAAGATTTACAAGAAGAAATTAAAATAAATAATAATAAAAAAAGCGTAAATGACTTTGTGAATTTCATAGAAAAATATTCTAAATTAATAATTCATATCAAAGAGTATTTTTGACAAGAAACCCTTTGAAAAAGAATCTTTATAAAAATAAAGAATAGCAAAGTCTATATAACGGTATCATATTATCCAAAGATTGTATGATATTAATAATTTAGAGTTAAAATAAGTTTAAAATGCGCAAATCTTATATTTTTATATCAAACTACAATTGATGAGGTTTATCTTTTAACAAAGAGAAAAACAAATTTTCAGAACGTAAACAATAAAATAATGGATCCAATTATACAAATAGACGATACGTTTATTAATGAATCAACTCGTTTCAAAAAACTAATAGAAGCGATTAAACAAGGGTTTTTATCAGAGAGTTTAGAAGTTCCGATGAGACATCATCATGATTTTTCAAATCCAGCAGTAGGAGCAGACTCTACATTATTATTAATGCCAGCATGGAATCCAAGTAAGGAAGCAGGCGTCAAAATTGTAACCGTAAGCCCAGAAAATGGACAATTTGATTTACCCTCTATACAAGGAACGTATATATATTTAGACGCAACCAAAGGATCTATAAAAGCAATATTAGAAGCAAAATCACTAACAGCAAAACGTACGGCAGCTACATCTGCATTAGCATCCATGTACTTGTCGAGAAAAGATGCCACGTCGTTATTAATGATAGGCACAGGAGCATTATCTATAAATTTAATTTTAGCCCATGCAGCAGTTCGCCCCATAGAAACTGTATATGTCTGGGGTAGAAATATAAAAAAGGCACAAGCTATTTGTGACACATTATCAACAGAGAACTTCACGATAAAAGCCGTACAAACAATAGAAGATGTAATAGGAGAGGTCGCGATTATATCAAGTGCAACATTATCCAAAATTCCGCTAGTATTAGGAAAACACATAAAACCAGGACAACATATAGATTTAGTAGGAGCATATAAAAAAGATATGAGAGAAGCAGATGATGATGCTATTATAAAAGCTTCGGTATACTTAGATACATATCAAGGAGGACTAAAAGAAAGTGGAGATATCGTAATCCCTTTACAAAATGGTGTTTTAAAAAGAGAAGAAATAGAAGCAGATTTATTTGAATTATGTGCAGAAACTAAGAAAGGAAGACAATCAGAAAATCAAATAACATTGTTTAAATCAGTAGGACATGCATTAGAAGATTTAGCAGCAGCTACCTATTATTACAATCAATACCAACAAGCAACAATTAGTCATTAGATTTTATAAGACATATAAAACAAGGTACATACTATAGTAACGATGAGCGCAACAACACAATTAAGTACATATCAAAAAATAATAACACAAACAAACTTTACTCCACCAGTAGACTGGCTGCAAATAAAAACAATCGATATGCATACAGGGGGAGAACCACTACGAGTAATTGTAGATGGATTTCCAGAATTAAAAGGGAATTCAGTATTAGAATATCGTAGGTATTGTAAAGAAAATTATGATGATTTACGAACAGCATTAATGTTTGAACCAAGAGGACATGCAGATATGTATGGATGTATCTTATTGCCACCAAATGATGATGAAGGAGATTTCGGAATTATTTTTTTGCATAACGAAGGATATAGTACAATGTGTGGACATGCTATAATAGCAATATCGACATTAGCAGTTGAGTTAAAATGGATTGATGTAAAAGAAGGAGATAATATCCTTAAAATTGATGCACCTTGCGGTAGAATTACTTCTTATACACATGTGAAAGAAGGGAAAGTGACAGGAGTTCGTTTTCATTGTGTACCTAGTTTTGTTGTAGGACTAGATAGAAAAATTGTAGTACCAGGAATAGGAGAGGTTATATATGATCTAGCTTATGGAGGTGCTTTTTATGCATATGTAAATATGGCAAAAAATAATTTCGATTTTGATCTTACAACAGATTCTTATCGATCTATTATTTCTAAAGGAATGGATATAAAACATGCAGTAATGGAAGCCGATAAAGAAATTTTACATCCATACGAAGAAGATTTAAGTTTTTTATACGGAACCATTTTTATAGGAGAAGCAATAACAAATCCAGTCGATAGTCGTAATGTATGTGTATTTGCAGAAGGAGAAGTCGATCGTTGTCCAACTGGATCTGGAGTTTCTGGTAGAGTAGCCATTCATAGAGCAAGAAAAGAAATAGAATACAACCAAATATTTACAGTAGAGAGTATTACTGGATCTGTATTTAAAGGATCTTTAGTAGATGAACAAGATTTTGGACCATTTACAGCAGTTATTCCTCAGGTTGAAGGAACAGCACATATTACAGGAATGCAAACCTTTGTGATAGATCCTAACGACCCAATGAAAAAGGGTTTTATTTTAAGGTAAAAAAGAATTTCCGATATTTTTCATGATGGTATCAAAAATTAGATCTCTTCAAAACAAAAAATTATCCCATATACACATAGAAGGAGATAATCTCTCATGCAAGATTTTTCAAAACTTAGGCGGATCAATACAACAAATCAAAGTCAATGGTATAGCAATTATAGATGGAATAACAATTGACGAAAAAGGAATAAAAAAATACCAAGAAGAATATGTTTCAGCACTATTATTTCCGTTTGCGAATAGAGTGAAAAATGGACATTATAGATATAAAGAGAAAGAATATCAATTACCGATAAACGAAAAAACAAGAGGACATGCAATCCATGGGTGTATTGCTGATAAAGAATTTCTTATAGAAGAAATCAAAACAAATCAAAAAGAAGCATATATAACACTGAAATATATTTCCAACGAATTGATAAAAGGATTTCCATTTAAATTTTCGATAAAAATATATTATGTAATACAATCCATAGGACATTTAACAACTAAAATTGAAGTCCAAAATTTGGATACAGAAAGTTTTCCCTTTACGATAGGATGGCATCCATACTTTAAAACAAATGACCTGAAAAATAGTATATTAAAAACTTCCTTCGAAAAGAGAATTTTATGCGATGATTCTATGATTCCGATAAGTAAAGAAAGATATGAAAAAACAGAAATAGTAGTAAAGCAGCAATATTTTGATACAGCATTTATAGCAACAACACCTAAAATACAATTGAAAACTCCTTCTTATAAAATAGAAATGGAACACGATGCCGTAGAAAAATATGTCCAATTATATACGCCTGACGATAGAACCAGAATAGCAATAGAACCAATGACGGGAAATATAAATGCATTTAATAACAAAGAAGGAATAATAGAGTTAAAACCTCAAGAAAAATATGCATGGACTATTAATACCAAAATAAATACTTCTTATGTATAAAAAGATTCTCATATTATTAATAGTAATTATAGCTATAAGCTGTAAAAAAGAACCTAAGAATATAGAAATAGAGCAACCTATTTCGGCAAATTTATTGAAAAGTCAAGATGTATTAAACTACGTTGGAACTCCTAAAACTATAAAAGATAAAAAAATACTGATGTATTCAGACCAAGGAGCATGGTTTGCATATAGTTTTCCAGATAGCATTAATGGATACGGAGGTTTTTCAGGACCGTTTTTAATGACGCAACAAAACGGAATATGGAGCAGTCCTGCACTTTCTCAATTAGCGATAAAGCAAAATGGAATAGAAAAAACATTAATACCTACAAAACAAATTAGTTACAACAGTCATTTAGAACAAGAATACACGCAAAAAGATTTTAAAATCGATCAAGAATTAACTTTTTTATCAGGACATACAGCGCTAATTAAAACAAAAATCACAAATACTTCAAAAAATAAAATAACGCTTGAGACTCACTGGAGAGGATCGATTTTTACCGAAGATATTTTTTTAAGAAAAAATGGAAATGAATTAGAAATAATTTCTGAAAAATCAAATGCCATAGGACATATAAAGTTTGAAGAAAAAGATGCAATACTCCTCAAAGAGAATAAATACACAACTAAAGAACAAAAAATAATATTACAACCTCAAGAATCTTTAGAAAAAGAAATATCACAAACATTTATTTTTCCAGAATATTCATGGGAATTAGAAAAGCAGAAAATAAATCAAACAATTTTTGAAGAGCTTATAGAAAAAAGAAAACAAGAAAAAGAAGCTCAAATAGTAGCATTACTCAATCAAAAACGAATAGAATTTGATGAAGAAAAATATAAGCAGCTATTAGCTAAAACAATAATAACATTACAAAATAATTGGAGAATTCCTGCAGGAGAAATAAAACATGAAGGAATGTTTCCAAGCTATCACTATAAATGGTTTCATGGGTTTTGGTCATGGGATACATGGAAACAAGCAGTAGGAGTAGCAAAATATGATCCGGATTTGGCAAAAAAACAGATACGTTTAATGTTTGAATTTCAGAAAGAAGATGGATTTATTGTAGATGTAGTGTATAGAGATACTACTATAGAAAAACACAATTATAGAGATACAAAACCACCATTATCTGCATGGGCGGTACATAAGATATATAAAGCAGATTCAAAAAAAGAATTTGTAGCAGAGATGTATCCAAAACTTAAAAAATATCATTATTGGTGGTATGCCAAAAGAGATCATGATCAAGATGGTTTATGTGAGTATGGTTCTACAGATGGAAGTTTGATTGCAGCAAAATGGGAGAGCGGAATGGACAATGCGATCAGATTTGATGATTCAAAAATAGTAAAGAATCAAGAAGGAGCTTATTCCATAAATCAAGAGAGTGTAGATTTGAATGCATATCTCTATGCAGAAAAACAGTTTTTAGCAAAATTAGCAACCATATTGCATAAAGAGGAAGAAGCAAAATCATATATAAATGAAGCCAATATCTTAAAAGAAAAAATTCAAGAACAATTTTATGATACTGTAGACGGATGGTTTTATGACACAACATTAGATGGGAAGAAATTTATTAAAGGAGAAGGAAGTGAAGGCTGGACTGCATTATGGGCAAAAGCAGCTACTCAAGATCAAGCAAACGCAGTTGTAGAAAAAATGTTGGATACTACTAAATTCTATACCAAAGTCCCATTTCAAACAATGAGTGCAGACCATCCTAAATTTAATCCATTAAAAGGATACTGGCGTGGACCCAATTGGTTAGATCAAGCATACTTTGGCGTAAAAGCATTAAGAAACTATGGATTTGATAAAGAAGCAACACAAGCAACAAAAGATATTTTAAAAGGAGGAAAAGGAATTTTAGGAAAAGGAGAAGCTATTAGAGAAAATTATCATCCTATTACAGGAGAAGGATTGAACGCTCAAAATTTTAGTTGGAGTGCAGCACATATTATTATGTTATTATTAGAGGAATAAAGAAGATGATAGAACAAGAAAAGACAATGAACTACAACACATTAAAAATAACGCAAGAACAAGCAGCAAAAATTGCATTGCAAAAATTTAATGTAAAAGGAACTATAACACCTTTACCAGGAGAAGTTGATTTTAACTTTAGAATAAAAATATCTGATAAAGAAAGCTATATACTAAAAATTAGTAGACCTAATGAAAAAGAGGGATATTTAGCATACCAACAAGAATTACTATTATATGTAGAAAAGCAAAAAGAATCCTTAACAACTCCAAGAGTATTATTAGATATAGAAGGCAAATCTGTTTCTCAAATTGTTGACGATTATGGAGAAAAGAGAGCAGTACGGTTGTTGACGTGGATATCTGGTAGAGTATGGAGTAATGTAAATCCACAATTAGATGATTTACGATATAGTCTAGGTGAACAGTGTGGATTATTAACAAAATCATTACAAGGATTTGAACATAATGAAGCACATCGATATTTTGAGTGGGACGTAGCACAAGCTGATTGGACAAGAGAGTATACCAACCTTTTTGAAGAAAAAGAACATGAAATCATTACATATTTTCAGCAAAAATTTAAAGAGCAAAAAGTAAGTTACGAGCAATTAAGAAAAGGAATTGTACATAATGATGCAAATGATAATAATGTTATAGTTTCTGAAGATCTAATTTCTCCAAAAGTAATTGCTGCTATAGATTATGGAGATGCAATACATACGCAAATAATTAATGATTTAGCGATTAGCTGTGCATATGCAATAATGGGACATCCAGATCCATTAACAGCAGCAATACCAATAATTGAAGGATACCATAAAACATATCCACTTCAAGAAGAAGAATTAGAACATTTGTATATAGCTATTGCAATGCGATTAGTGATATCTGTAACTAAATCAGCTATAAATAAAATCAAAGAACCTACTAATACCTATTTATTAATTAGCGAAAAACCCGCATGGGCAGTTTTGTATAAATGGTATCAGGTACATCAAAATTTTGCATATTACAGTTTCAGAAATGCATGCGGATATTCTGTACATCCAGATGAAAAAGATTTCAAGAAATGGGCAGAAATGCAACGGATTCAATTAGAAGATATTTTTCCGACTCTAGAAGTAAAAGGAACATCCTTCATAGATTTTAGTATGGAGAGTACTTGGTTAGGTAATGTGTCCGAGTTTGAAAATATAGATCTAACACAATTTAAAATAGATCAATTACAGAAACAGTCTCCAGAGCAAATATTAGCTGGAGGATACCTAGAAGCGAGGCCTTTTTATACAACTGAAGCTTATAAAGTAATAGGAAATAATGGAGCTAATTATAGAACAATACATTTAGGAGTAGATTTCTGGTTAAAGCCACAAACTCCGTTACACGCTCCGATTGATGGAGAAATAATAGCAGTACATAATAATAATGCACATAAAGATTATGGGCCTACGATAATCATAAAACATAGATATCATCAAAATAAGTTTTTTTATAGTTTATACGGACACCTTTCTAGAGAAAGCTTGAAAATAGTTTCAGTAGGACAACAAATCAAAAAAGGAAGTTTATTAGGATATATAGGGACACCAGAAGAAAATGTAGGATGGAATCCTCATTTACATTTTCAATTGATGTTAGATATGTTGGATAATACAGTAGATTTCCCAGGAGTTTCGACTCCAAATGAACGATCAATCTGGTCAGGAATTTGCCCAGACCCCAATGTGTTTTTTAAACAAAAAGAATTAATAAGAAAAGAATTAAAAACGAATGAAGAATTAATTCAATATAGAAAAGAGCATTTAGGAAAAAGTTTAAGTCTTCAATACAAAACACCAATTAAAATGGTGCGAGGAGAAGGGGCATATTTAATAGATCAATTAGGACAAAAATACTTAGACACAGTTAATAATGTAGCGCATGTAGGACACGAACATTCGGAAGTAATTAAAGCAGGACAACAACAAATGGCATTGTTGAATACTAATTCAAGATACCTACATGAAAATATAAATGAATTAACGCAAGAATTATTAGAAACATTACCACCAGAGTTAAGTGTACTGCATTTTGTCAATTCAGGTAGCGAAGCAAATGAATTGGCTATCCGCATGGTCAAAGCCGTGACTGGAGAAAAAGATATTATAGCATCAGAAGTAGGGTATCATGGTAACACTAATATGTGTATAGATATTAGTTCCTATAAATTTGATGGAAAAGGAGGAGAAGGAATACCAGAACATACACATATATTTCCATTACCAGATGTTTTTAGAGGAAAATATAGAGGAGATGGAGCAAAAGATAAATATGTTAAAGAGGTAATAGAACAAATTCAAAAAATAAAACTGAAAGGTAGAGGAGTTGGAGCGTTAATTCTAGAACCAATTATTAGTTGTGGAGGTCAAGTAGAACTACCAAAAGGTTTCTTAAAAGAAATATATGCCATAGTTAGAAAAGAAGGAGGCTTATGTATTTCAGATGAGGTACAAGTTGGTTGCGGACGAGTAGGTAAAGCATGGTGGGGGTTTCAATTACATCAAGTCATACCAGATATAATAACTATAGGAAAACCCTTAGGGAATGGCCATCCTCTAGCAGCAGTTGCATGTACTCAAGAAGTAGCAAATCGTTTTGCAAACGGAATGGAATACTTTAATACTTTTGGGGGCAATCCTGTATCCTGTGCTATCGGAACAGCAGTTTTGCAAACCGTGAAAAAAGAAAAACTAAAAGAGAATGCACTTGAAGTGGGAACGTATTTGAAAACATTATTAAAAACATTAGCAAAAAAATATACCATTATAGGAGATATCCGTGGGCAAGGATTATTTTTAGGAATAGAACTAGTAGATATAAAAATGAATCCATTAGCAAAACATACCGATTATGTAGCAAATCGAATGAAAACTCATGGAATTTTAATGAGTATCGATGGACCAGATCATAATGTGTTAAAAATTAAGCCTCCCATAATTTTTAATAAAAAACAAGCCAAAGAACTAGTTGATACGTTAGATAAAATATTCAAAGAAGATTTTATGAAAACATATTAATCTCTTGATTAAAAAATGTAGTAGTAATCCCAAAAAAATAAAACTATTGAAAGCTGTAATTACCATTTTTATAATTATCCTATTGACGATGAGTTGCACATCTCAAGAGGCTCTTCAACCAATAGGTGAACAAATCAACCATGAAAATCATCAAGTGTTCGAAGAATATAAACTAGAACCAAGAGCTACATTTTTTGCAACAGAAACAGAAGGAATCAAAAGAAAAGAAGAATCTAAACGATTTATAGAACTTAACGGAAAATGGAAATTTCATTGGACTAAAAACCCGAAAAACAGACCAACAACTTTTCATCATAAAAAATACGATGATACTAAATGGACAACAATACCAGTTCCAGCAAATTGGGAAGTAGAAGGATTTGGAAATCCAATTTATTTAGATGAGCGATATCCTTTTACAACAAAATGGCCAAAAGCTCCCAAAGAATATAATCCAGTAGGAACCTATCGTAAAATAATTACATTAAATGAAGAGTTTTTAAAAAATGAAGTAATTCTAAAATTTGCAGGAGCAAAATCAGCAATGTATATATACGTTAATGGACATTATGTAGGATATTCTCAAGGAAGTAAAACTCCAGCAGAATTTAAAATAGACACATATCTTGAAAAAGGAGAAAATCTGATAGCATTACAAATGTATCGATGGAGCGATGCAAGTTACCTAGAAAGCCAAGATATGTTGCGTATGAGCGGAATCGAAAGAGAAGTCTTTTTGTATACTCGCCCTAAGGTACATATTGAAGATTATGAAACCAAAACAAGTTTAGATACGACTTATACTCAGGGGATTTTAAAAGGAGAAATAGTCATAAAAAATAATACAAAACAAGAAGTAAAAAGAAATTTAAAAATAAATGTTGTTGATAGACAGAAGGTATTATACACCAGTGAAAAAGAAATAACAATAGATATAGGGACAAAAACGATTCAGTTTGATCAAATAATAGAAAATATAAAAGCGTGGTCAGCAGAAATTCCATTTTTATATACCATAAAGATTGCATTAGAAGATAAAGTAGATACAGCAAACAACGAATATATAGAACGACCATTAGGATTTACAAGAGTAGAAATAAAAGAAAGTCAAGTGCTTTTTAATGGAAAAGCAATATACATTAAAGGAGTTGATAGACATGAAACAGATCCATATACAGGACATGTGATTTCTAAAGAATCAATGGAAAAAGATATTCTATTGATGAAAGAAAATAATATTAATGCCGTAAGAAGTTCACACTATCCCAATGATCCATATTGGTTAGACCTATGCGATAAATATGGATTGTATGTAGTAGACGAAGCAAATATTGAAAGTCATCCACTAGCAATTGATGAAAAAACGCAAATAGGAAATGAAATGTCTTGGTTGCCAGCACATATGATGCGAACACAACGGATGTATTATAGAGATAGAAATCATCCATCTATTTATAGCTGGTCATTAGGTAATGAAGCAGGAGAAGGAGCAATATTTGAAAAAACATATGAATGGCTTAAAACTAAAGATAAAAAAAGAATCGTTCAATACGAACCCGCAGGAAAAGAAGCTTATACCGACTTGTATTGTCCGATGTATCCTAAACCAGAGTATTTACTAAAACATGCAACGTCAAAATCAGATAAACCTTCTATTATGATCGAATATTGCCATGCTATGGGGAATTCTGTAGGGAATTTACAAGATTATTGGGATATAATAGAAACACATGATAACCTTCAAGGAGGATTTATATGGGATTGGGTTGATCAAAGCTTAGAATATAAAGACGAAAATGGGAAACCATATCTAGCTTATGGACATGATTACCATCCAGATTTACCAACTGATGGTAATTTTCTCAATAATGGATTAGTAGATCCGTATCGACAACCACACCCACATTTATTAGAAGTAAAGAAAGTATATCAGCCCATAAAAATTAGATACAAAGAAAAAGGGAAAGTAGAAGTGACAAATAAAAATTTTTTCACGAACCTTTCACAAAAAACATTTTCATGGAAATTATTAGAAGATGGTACATTAGTTAGAAAAGGAACAATCAAGGGAATAACGATAGCACCACAACAAACAAAAGAAATTTTGTTAACAGAAGCTATTGTAAACTTGCGACCAGATGCTGAATATATCTTAGAAATCAGTCTGAAAGGAAAAAATGAAATAGCTTGGGAACAATTTTTAATTCAAAAAGGAAATAAAATAAATGATGAACGATTAGTTTTAAATGATCTTGAAATAAAAACAGAAGCACAAATAATAGTCATAAAAAACGGAAATGTCGACCTGAAAATTAATACGCTTAGTGGAGAGATTATATCATGGAAACAATACGGGAAAATAATAACAGAACACCCGATACGACCTAATTTTTGGAGACCACCAACAGATAATGATTTAGGTAATGGAATGGATAAGTGGGCAAAAATATGGCAAGATGCAACATATCAATACCAAGCAGAACTATTAGAAAAACCAATAAAAAAAGGAATAGGAGTCGAATTTAAAGTTTTATACAAATTACCACAACAAGTTGCAAGTGTAATAACTACATATAGATTGATAGCGAATGGAATTTTAGAAATAGCATATAATTTCAAACCATTAAAAAAAGAATTACCTAATATTCCGCGTTTAGGAATGTATTTAACATTACCTCAAACATATAAAAATGTATCTTGGTACGGTAAAGGACCTGAAGAGAGTTATTGGGATCGAAAAACTGGAGTGAAAACAGGAATATATCAAGGAAATATTCAAAAACAATTTCATAGATATTCAAGACCACAAGAAACTGGAAACAAAACAGATGTCCGTTGGATGAAATTGAAAGGCGATTTGAAAATCGAAGTCACAGCAAATCAATTATTAAATGCAAGTGTTTGGCCTTTTCAAATGAAAGAACTTGATTTTATATCAGGAAAAGACGGTAGTGCATCAGCTTCAGGATTAGTACCAGTAACCAAAAAACATGGAGCAGATATTCGTATTGGGGAAACAATTCAATGGAATATCGATTTACAACAAATGGGAGTAGGAGGAGATACTTCATGGGGACGTTTAGTACATCAAGAATACACCATTAAACCTAAAGAATACAACTATACTTTTATAATCAAACCAACTAAACCATAATTAGAATATGCAATTTGTCACATTTTTAGGCTTTACAATACTAGTAGCCATTATTTCCTATTTAGCAAGTAGAAAAACTAACGAATCTTCATCAGATGGATATTTCTTAGGAGGAAGAAGCCTTACAGGAATAGTAATTGCAGGATCATTATTATTAACCAACTTATCTACAGAACAAATAGTAGGACTTAACGGAGCAGCATTTAAAGAAGGAATTCTAGTAATGGCTTGGGAGACATTAGCAGCAATAGCAATGGTTATTACTGCTGTATTTCTGCTACCAAGATATCTTAAAGGAGGAATAACAACAGTTCCCCAGTTTTTAGAAAGAAGATATGATAAAATGACCAAAACACTTACTTCTGGACTATTCCTAAGTGGATATGTTATTGTATTGTTACCAATTGTATTATACTCAGGAGCATTAGCAATTAATACCATGTTTAATGTACCAGAAATATTAGGAGTGTCAGATACAAAAGCATTATGGATAACAGTTTGGAGTATAGGAATAATAGGATCAATTTATGCAGTTTTTGGAGGATTAAAAGCTGTAGCAGTATCAGATACTATTAATGCAATAGGATTATTGATAGGAGGGTTGATGATTCCAATTTTTGGATTATTAGCAATAGGAGAAGGGAGTTTAGTATCTGGATTAACCACTATAATAGATACTCACCCCGAAAAATTTAAATCATTAGGAAATGAAACAGCATCAGTACCCTTTTCTACAATATTTACAGGAATGATGTTAGTGCAATTATTCTATTGGGGAACCAATCAAGCTATAATACAACGAGCATTAGGAGCTAAAAATTTAAAAGAAGGTCAAAAAGGACTATTGTTAGCATCATTTTTAAAAATATTAGGACCATTAATGGTAGTACTACCAGGAATTATTGCGTACCATATGTTCGGAAATACCTTAGAAAACCCAGACGAAGCATATCCAACCTTAGTAGCAAAAGTATTACCATTAGGATTAGTAGGTTTTTTCGCAGCAGTGTTGTTTGGAGCTATATTAAGTTCATTTAATTCAGCCTTAAACAGTTCAGTAACACTTTTTGGAATTGATATTTATAAATCTTATATAAAAGAAGACGCTACAGAAAAAGAAGTAGTAAAAGCTGGGAAAACATTTGGATTAGGATTAGCGGCATTAGCGATGTGTATTGCACCACTATTAGCAAATGCATCTTCAATTTTTGAGTACCTACAAGAAGTGAATGGATGCTACAGCATTCCTATTTTAACAATAATTGTAGTAGGATACACAACTAAATACGTACCAGCAATAGCAGCCAAAATAGCATTGATTTCTGGAGTTATATTATATAGTATAAGTCAGTTCATGATCAAACCAATATTAATTGCAAGTGGAGGAGAATACCCACATTTCTTACATATTATGGCAATACTATTTGTAATTAATATAATAATTATGTTGATAATAGGAAAAATGTATCCAAGAAATGAAGCATATATTCAGAAATATACAGAACAAGTAGACATAAATCCTTGGAAATATTTGAAAATAACAGGGATTGCAATATCAATTATAGTAATAAGTATTTATATTTATTTCGCATAAAATAAGAAACGCCCTAATGTATAAAATTAGAAAAGCAGTTGCTGCAGATATAGAAATATTATTACAATTCGAACAAGGAATTATTATAGCAGAAAGACCTTATGATCCTACACTTAAAGAAGAACATATTAATTATTATGACCTTCTAGAATTAATCGAAAAGAAAACTTCTGAGGTATATGTAGCAACATATAATGAGAAAATAGTAGCATCAGGTTATGTGAAAATATTACAAGCAAAACCATACCTAGACCATAAAGAATATGGATACTTAGGATTTATGTTTGTAGATGAAGAACATAGAGGGAAAGGAGTGAATAAGCAAATAGTAGAAGTATTAACAGAATGGTGTAAACAACGAAAAATATACGAAATAAAATTAGATGTATATGATGGTAATGAACCAGCTATTAGAGCGTACGAAAAAGCAGGATTCAAGAAATATATTACAACAATGAGAATACGTTTAGATACATGAATAACCTGAAAATGGAATCGCTGGAAAAAGTTTTTAAAAAACACTTTCAAAAAGAACCAATAAAAATATTTTCGCCAGGAAGAATTAATCTAATAGGTGAACATACAGATTATAATAATGGATTTGTTTTGCCAGCAGCGATCAATAAAGGGATATTTGCTTTAATTCAGAAAAATCAGACAAACCAATGTACCATTATAGCAGATGATTTAGCTGAAAAATATTCTTTTGATATTCAAAAAATCGAAATACAAGAAAATGGAGGATGGAGAAATTATTGTATAGGAATTATCATAGAATTGCAAAAAACAAGGAAATTAATTCAAGGTTTTGATCTTGTCTTTGGAGGAGATATCCCATTAGGAGCAGGATTATCTTCATCGGCAGCATTAGAGAATAGTATTGTATATGGATTAAATGAAATATATGATTTAAAACTAACTAAAAGAGAAATGATATTTATTTCTCAAAAAGCAGAACAAAATGCTGTAGGAGTACAATGCGGTATTATGGATCAATATGCAAGTATGTTTGGGGAAGAAAAAAATGTACTTCTATTAGATTGTCAAACGATAAAATCAAAAATAGTAGCAATAGATTTCTTAGAATATGAACTTATATTAATTAATACAAATGTGAAGCATAACTTAGCAGATTCAGCATATAATAATAGGAGAGAAACCTGTGAGCGTGTAGCGAAGAAACTAAAGAAAGACACATTGAGAAATGTAACTATTAATGATTTAGAAAAAAACAAAACTATATTAACAATAGAAGAGTATCAAAAAGCAAAATACGTAATAGAAGAAAATGAAAGAGTATTAGATTCTGTTGAACATATAAAAAAAGATGAACTAAAAAAAGTTGGAGCGTTAATGTATGATTCTCATGAAGGATTACAAAAACAATACAATGTAAGTTGTCCAGAGTTAGATTTGCTAGTTGAAGAAACAAAAAAACATAAAGAAATTATAGGAGCAAGAATGATGGGAGGAGGTTTTGGCGGATGTACAATTAATATAATAAAAAAAGATATAAAAAATAAAGTAATAGGAACAATTACGAAAGAATATGAAAATAGGTTTCGTAAAAAATGTAGCGTTTATAAAATAGAAATAGGAAAAGGGACAAGAATAATAAACTAAAGATGAAAAAAATAATGTTTATAATGACAATCATGATTACCATGTATTGTCAAGGACAAGTTGAGCTAGAAAAAAAAGCAATTATAAATATAATGAAAGCTCAAGAAAAAGCATGGTCTAATCATGACTTAGAAGGATTTATGCAAGGATATTGGAAATCAGATTCATTAAAATTTTATGGGAGTAACGGATTGACATTAGGGTGGCAACAAACATTAGATAATTATAAAAAAGGATATCCATCTAAAGAGCATACAGGAACATTACAATTCAAAATAAATGACATATCAAAAGCAGGTGAAGACGTATATTGGGTAATGGGAGAGTATCATTTGGTACGTAAAGTAGGAAATGCAGACGGTGTTTTTATGATCATTTTTAGAAAGATAAACGGAGAATGGAAAATTGTTGCAGACACTTCTTGCTAGTAAAATGAAAGAATTACAAAAATATTCACATAAGCGCTATAACATTCTTACAGGAGAGTGGGTGTTAGTATCTCCACATAGAGCAAAAAGACCTTGGCAAGGACAAAAAGAAACGGTCTTAAAAGAAAAAAGACATATGCATGACGATTCATGTTATTTATGTGCAGGGAATATAAGAGCAAATGGACAAAAAAATCCAGAATACAAAGATGTTTACGTTTTTGAAAATGATTTCGCAGCATTGCAAAAAGAATCGAAAGACTTTACATATAATAAAGGACTACTAAAAGCAGAAGCCGAACAAGGAATTTGTAAAGTTATTTGTTTTAGTCCAGATCATTCAAAAAGTCTGGCACAAATGACAACTATAGAAATAACAAAAGTCGTTAAAGCATGGAAAAGAGAATATAAGATATTAAAAAAGGAAGAAAATATAAAATATGTCCAGATATTCGAGAATAAAGGAGCTGTAATGGGATGTAGTAATCCACATCCACATGGCCAAATATGGAGTCAATCAACAATTCCTAATGAAGTAGAAAAAAAAGAAGTTAGATGTAAAGAATATTTTAATAGATATCAAAAAACAATATTAAAAGACTATATAAAGGAAGAACAAAAAAATGAAGAAAGAATTCTTTATCAAAACGAACACTTTGTTCTATTAATTCCTTTTTGGGCAGTATGGCCATTTGAAACGATGATCATTCCTATCAAAGCTCAAAATAGTATTGAAGAAATGAATATTGAAGAAGAAATTGCTTTCGCGGAAACAATTGCAGTGATAACAAAAGCATACGATAAAATATTTGATTGTAGTTTTCCATATTCAAGCGGAATTCATCAGGCTCCAACAAATAATAATAGAAATGATCACTGGCATTGGCATATGAGTTTTTATCCACCTTTATTGAGAAGTGAAACAGTTAAGAAGTTTATGGTAGGATACGAAATGTTTGGAAGTCCACAAAGAGATATAACTCCAGAGTTAGCAGCAAAAACAATAAAAAGAGCCATAGAAAAATAATAGAGGTATATAAGAGCTACGGTATTAACGTATTAAGAAAAAGTTAAGATGAAATTAAGAAATAAGTAAGAAAAAAGCTTGTAGAAGTAAAAAAGAGGTGTATCTTTGCACCCGCTTAGCGCACGAATG
>CANMKX010000034.1 GCA_947498595.1 uncultured Aquimarina sp. | reverse complement strand
GACACTATGAAAATTAAATTTCATGTCTTTTGGCAAGACAACGACTTTTTTGCAGGAAGCACACTTTCTTTTGAATACCATTGGAGCTTACCAATGTATCCGCATGAGGGACATGCGATCGCAATAGAAAAACTCATTCCAATCCCATGTATTGGTAATTATTCCTTTACCCTTGATGGCAAAACACATTGTATTTTTGAATACTTAAGCGGTGGATGGTTGATAGAATCTATCGAATGGAAAAAAGATGAGGAGCTATTTGCACATATTGTAGTCTCAGATCGCTTTTTTTATAACGATTAAAAAGGTGCTAATTCATGTAGAACATTATTGATAGTTCTAATGTAAAACTAGATTCTAGGATTGAAAAACAGTGACTTTGTACTTATCAAAGTGGTATTAAGGAACTGTTTTTTCAATCCTATTTTTTATCAAAAACATATAGTTCATAAGTATTTAGCTTATATAAGAAAGATCATCGCATAGCGATGCTATTCATAAAATAGGCTATTAAATATTTCGGGGAAAAGTCAAATCCTTTCTAAGTGTTGCTATCACTGGTTCGGAAAGAATTGATGCTTTTCCTCAAACTTATACATTGCTTAGAGATACTATTCATAAAGATAGGCTGCTAAAGATTTCAGGGAAAAATCAAATCCTTTCCAAGTGTTGCTATCACTGGTTCGGGAAGATTTGATATTTTTCCTCAAACTGATACACTGCATAAAGGTGTTATTCATAAAATAGGTCATCAAATATTTCAGGAAAAAGTCAAATCCTTTCCAAGTACTGCTATTACTGGCTCGGAAAGAATTGATGTTATTTCTCAAGGTCTATACACTGCATAGCGATGCTATTCATAAAATAGGTCATCAAATATTTCAGGGAAAAGCCAAATCCTTTCTAAGTACTGCTATCACTGGCTGAGGAGGAATTGATGCTATTTCTCAAGCTCATACATTGCATAGCGATGCTATTCAAGAAAATAGGCTATTAAATATTTCAGGGAAAAGCCAAATCCTTTCCAAGTGCTGCTATCACTGGCTGGGGAAGAATTGATGCTATTTATCAAGCTCATACACTGCATAGCAATACTATTCATAAAGATAGGTCATTAAATATTTCGGGAAAAATCAAATCCTTTCCAAGTGTTGCTATCACTGGTTCGGGAAGATTTGATATTTTTCCTCAGGTTTATGCACTGCATAGCGATGCTATTCATAAAATAGGTCATTAAATATTTCGGGAAAAAGTCAAATCCTTTCCAAGTACTGCTATCACTGGCTCGGAAAGATTTGATATTTTTCCTCAGGTTTATGCACTGCATAGCGATGCTATTCATAAAGATAGGTCATTAAATATTTCGGGAAAAATCAAATCCTTTCCAAGTGTTGCTATCACTGGTTCGGGAAGATTTGATATTTTTCCTCAGGTTTATGTACTGCATAGCGATGCTATTCATAAAATAGGTCATTAAATATTTCGGGAAAAAGTCAAATCCTTTCCAAGTACTGCTATCACTGGCTCGGAAAGATTTGATATTTTTCCTCAGGTTTATGCACTGCATAGCAATGCTATTCATAAAATAAGTTATTAAATATTTCAAGGAAAAATCAAATCCTTTCCAAGTACTGCTATCACTGGCTCGGGAAGATTTGATGTTATTTCTCAAACTGATACACTGCATAGCGATGCTATTCATAAAGATAAGTCATTAAATATTTCAGGAAAAAGCCAAATCCTTTCCAAGTACTGCTATCACTGGCTGGGGAAGAATTGATGCTTTTTCTCAGGTCTATACATTGCTTAGAAATGCTATTCATCAAATATTTCAGGGAAAAGTCAAATCCTTTCCAAGTCTTGCTATTACTGGCTGGGGAAGAATTGATGTTTTTCCTCAGGTCTATACACTGCATAGCGATGCTATTCATAAAATAGGTCATCAAATATTTTAGGGAAAAGTCAAATCCTTTCCAAGTGTTGCTATCACTGGCTCGGAAAGAATTGATGCTTTTTCTCAAGCTCATACACTGCATAGCAATACTATTCATAAAGATAGGTCATTAAATATTTCGGGAAAAAGCCGAATCCTTTCCAAGTGTTGCTATCACTGGTTCGGAAAGAATTGATGCTATTTCTCAAGCTCATACACTGCATAACGATGCTATTCATAAAATAGGTCATCAAATATTTCAGGAAAAAGTCAAATCCTTTCCAAGTGTTGCTATCACTGGCTGGGGAAGAATTAATGCTATTTCTCAAGCTCATACACTGCATAGCGATGCTATTCATAAAGATAGGTCATTAAATATTTCGGGAAAAAGTCAAATCCTTTCCAAGTGTTGCTATCACTGGTTCGGAAAGAATTGATGCTATTTCTCAAGCTCATACACTGCATAGCAATACTATTCATAAAGATAGGTCATTAAATATTTCGGGAAAAAGTCAAATCCTTTCCAAGTGTTGCTATCACTGGTTCGGAAAGAATTGATGCTATTTCTCAAGCTCATACACTGCATAGCAATACTATTCATAAAGATAGGTCATTAAATATTTTAGGGAAAAGTCAAATCCTTTCCAAGTACTGCTATTACTGGCTGGGGAAGAATTGATGTTTTTCCTCAGGTTTATATATTGCATAGAAATGCTATTCAAGAAAATGGGCTTCTAAAGGTTTCAGGGAAAAGTCAAATCCTTCCCAAGTCTTGCTATTACTGGCTGGGGAAGAATTGATGTTTTTCCTCAAACTGATACATTGCATAGAAATGCTATTTATAAAATAGGTCATCAAATATTTCGGAAAAAAGTCAAATCCTTTCCAAGTACTGCTATTACTGACTCGGAAAGAATTGATGTTTTTCCTCAGGTTTATGCACTGCATAGCGATGCTATTCATAGAATAGGTCATTAAATATTTCAGAGAAAAAGTCAAATCCTTTCCAAGTGTTGCTATCACTGGCTGGGGAAGAATTGATGCTATTTCTCAAGCTCATACACTGCATAGCGATGCTATTCATAAAATAGGTCATCAAATATTTCAGGGAAAAGTCAAATCCTTTCCAAGTCTTGCTATCACTGGCTAGGGAAGAATTGATGCTATTCCTCAGGTTTATGAACTGCATAGCGATGCTATTCATAAAAATAGGTTGCCAAAAACTTCAGGAAAAAGCCGAATCCTTTCCAAGTGTTGCTATCACTGGTTCGGAAAGAATTGATGCTATTTCTCAAGCTCATACACTGCATAGCAATACTATTCATAAATATAGGTCATTAAATATTTCGGAAAAAAGTCAAATCCTTTCCAAGTGTTGCTATCACTGGTTCGGAAAGAATTGATGCTATTTCTCAAGCTCATACACTGCATAACGATGCTATTCATAAAATAGGTCATCAAATACTTCGGGAAAAGTCAAATCCTTTCCAAGTGTTGCTATCACTGGTTCGGAAAGAATTGATGCTATTTCTCAAGCTCATACACTGCATAGCGATGCTATTCATGAAGATAGGTCGCTAAATTTTTCAGGGAAAAGTCAAATCCTTTCCAAGTGTTGCTATCACTGGCTGAGGAGGAATTGATGCTATTTCTCAAGCTCATACACTGCATAGCAATACTATTCATAAAGATAGGTCATTAAATATTTCGGGAAAAAGTCAAATCCTTTCCAAGTGTTGCTATCACTGGTTCGGGAAGATTTGATATTTTTCCTCAGGTTTATGCACTGCATAGCGATGCTATTCATAAAATAGGTCATTAAATATTTCGGGAAAAGTCAAATCCTTTCCAAGTGTTGCTATCACTGGTTCGGGAAGATTTGATATTTTTCCTCAGGTTTATGTACTGCATAGCAATGCTATTCATAAAAATAGGTCGCTAAATATTTCGGGAAAAAGTCAAATCCTTTCCAAGTCTTACTATCATTGGCTCGGAAAGAATTGATGCTATTTCTCAAGCTCATACACTGCATAGCAATGCTATTCATAAAGATAGGTCGTTAAATATTTCGGGAAAAAGTCAAATCCTTTCCAAATCTTGCTATCACTGGCTGGGGAAGAATTGATGCTTTTCCTCAAGCTGGTACACTGCATAGTGATGCTATTTCTTAAACTGATACATTGCACAGAGATGCTATTTATAAAAATAGGTCGTTAAATACTTCAGGGAAAAAATCAAATCCTTTCCAAGTCTTGCTATCACTGGTTCGGAAAGAATTGATGCTATTTCTCAAGCTCATACACTGCATAGCGATGCTATTCATAAAGATAAGTCATTAAATATTTCAGGAAAAAGCCAAATCCTTTCCAAGTATTGCTATCACTGGCTCGGAAAGAATTGATGCTTTTCCTCAAGCTTATACACTGCATAGCGATGCTATTCATAAAACTTATACATTGTCTAGAAATTTTATTCAAGAAAATAGATCGTTAAAGGTTTCAGGGAAAAAGCTAAACCCTTTCCAAGTACTGCTATTACTGGCTGGGGAAGAATTGATGTTTTTCCTAAGGGCTATACACTGCATAGCCATCCTATTCATAAAAATAGGTTGCCAAATACTTCGGGAAAAGTCAAATCCTTTCCAAGTACTGCTATCACTGGCTCGGAAAGATTTGATATTCTTCCTCAGGTTTATGCACTGCATAGCGATGCTATTCATAAAATAGGTTATTAAATATTTCAGGGAAAAACCCAATCCTTTCCAAGTCTTGCTATCACTGGCTGGGGAGGAATTGATGCTATTTCTCAAGCTCATACACTGCATAACGATGCTATTCATAAAATAGGTCATCAAATATTTCAGGAAAAAGTCAAATCCTTTCCAAGTGTTGCTATCACTGGTATGGAAAGAATTGATGCTATTTCTCAAGCTCATACACTGCATAGCGATGCTATTCAAAGAATTTTTAAACAAGCATAATTACTTTAACAAAACAATAACACACTACTAGTTTTGTTATATTAACATCCAATAAACAACCTCTTTTCCTTAAAAATAAAATACTTCCGACTATTGTACGATTTTGGAGTGTTTTTCAACACATACACACACTGTAAACAGTTTACAGTTAACGTGTTGATTTCATAAAATCGTTCTCTTTCCTTATCTTTGATTAGATAAAAAAAATTATCATCAGATAGGTTCGTTATAGAGAACAACCTAGTAAAATTCGCATCCCCGAAGCCTTTAACGGTAATAGTGACTTTAATAGAGTAAAGAGCTATTTTTATATTCGGCATCCTTTTTTTCACCTGATGTAAAGCAACTCCTAAACGAGAGGAGAACTTTACGGTATGATTTATTTGTACTGATAATCGCTTGGGTGGCAAGACATGTATAGAGACATGCTATTTGTCATCTCCCTTATTTTATGTGATGCTATAGTAGTGTATACATTTTTCCTTTGACGCGCTTTGGAATTCCTATACAGGAAAAGTGTTTACGCTATGTATAACAACACATTCATTTAGTCCTTTTTTATTTTATGGAAGTACAACTTTTAAAAGTTGGTAATCGTTGGCAATTAACTTTTGCCTCTGTAATACCGTATGTTTTTCAGAAGCGTTTAAAAGCAATAGGTTTTAAAATTAATACAACTGGTTTGACAGCAAATGCACCTTCTTATGATGCTTACAAAGCATATGGAGAAGCTTTGATTGCTACCGATGTAACAAAAGCCTTGTTTGTTCCCTTAACAGCCTCTTGTAGTGCAGATATGCAAGGGATAAAATCAAGGCATTATTTCATTATTAGCTATCAGTATCTGTCAAGTCAGCTTATCACCGATGATTACGCAATTGTTTTTGAGAATCATCAAAAAATTATGGAACTGATTGTTAAAAGCAATCTAAAAGCATTGTATGGAGCATCATTAATCGCCTATACTATTGAAAGAGGAAAACCTAAAAATAAAGCTATTAAAGCTTTGAAGCAGCAAAAAGTATGGCATCAAGAACATTCAAAAAACCTGCTAGGTATTTCAGAAGTTCCTATAATCCCTGATTCGGAAAAACAAGCCAGCATTCCTGAGGAAGATATGCATCCTATCGATCAGGAAACCGTGCAGGAACTGGAGAAAGGTTCTAATTTTTCAGAAGTTCCTATAATCCCTGATTCGAAAAAACAAGCCAACATTCCTGAGAAAGATATGCATCCTATCGATCAGGAAACCGTACAGGAATTGGAGAAAGGTTCTAATTTTTCAGAAATTCCAATGATTCCTGATTCGGGAAAGCAAGCAAATATTTCCGAAAATGGTACTAGCCATATGCAGGAAGAAAAAGCATTCGTAAATTCCACAGATCCTGATGCGATTCCTGCCTATGTTTCACAACTCCTAGAACACATGCGTCATAGTTATTTTCAAAAGACACGTCTTACGGCATCACAAATTCGAGCTTTTAAAGAAACTATGCACCTACCTAATATGGGAACTGTTTGGGAATTAGTAGAACTTAGCTGGCTTCGATGGTATCAAGCGATTTATAAAACACCTTCTCCTTTTTACCATCGCTTACAAGAAGCCATCGCTTTTTGGAAGACAGGGCAACCTACGTATACCTATTCCGACAGTTCTAAGGAAACTTATAAGCAATATAGTACTCCTTGTCCGATAGGAATGATGATTGCCCAATATACACAAATGGCAACGGCACGACGCATTTTTGAACCCAGTGCTGGTAATGGGCTTTTGGTAGTAGGCGCATCTCCTGCTAAAACCCACGTAAACGAGATCGACAGCAGTCGTTTAAAATCGCTGCGATTGCAACACTTTGATACCATTACTAGCTTAGATGCGAGTCAACCATTTCCTAGCTCATGGGAAAAGCAATATGATGTTATGGTAACCAATCCGCCTTTTGCTCCTTGGGAAGTTTCTAAAGAAGAGAAGACCTATATGGTTCAGCAGTATTTTAAAAATATGCGCGGCTTAGAACATACCTTGCGATTGGAGCACTTAATGGCTGGACTGGCACTGAGATGTCTCACTGATCAAGGAAGAGCGGTATTGATTTTAAAAAACCACCTACAGTTTAATTCACAAGGATTTCTGGAACGATATCGTAGTTTTTACCATTGGCTCTGTCGCCATTACCATGTTGAAGATGTGATCAATCTCAATGGATTTACGCTCTACAATAAACAAGGGGCGGTAACTCCGATGCATATGGTACTTATCAAAGGTCGTAAGGAGCATCCTACAGGCTTGGCGCCTACGCAAGAACAAGCTCCAAAATGGGCAGAAGTTATAGATGATTTTGAACTATTATGGCAGCGTATCACAACGCATATTCCGCTTACCTACAACAAACTCATACACCAATTGCAGCTACTAAAACAACTAATAACCTGATTAATTTTTAAAATATTATGGTATTCTATACACCACAGTTAATGCCCAATGAACAAAGTGCGCGACTCTTCATGGTTCGCAGTACACATCCCATCGAAGATTATACCATCCATGAAGCACATCTTCATCTCAAATTACAGCAACTTATAACAACAGCGCGTAATTCAGGAGAAAATCCAAAAGAGTTGATTGAAGATTATTTAGAATGTGATTACTCTCAAGGAGATGAACATAGCGCCATGATTGAATTTATTTTTCAACATGATCGCATGCAAAGTGCTTTGTGGACATTGCAAGAATTATGGGGTTTTTACGATCCCGAAATTCCCAGTGAGTCCCTTTATTTTCAAGGCATGGACACTCAAGAAGCCATAGAAAGCTATGCACAGATAGACCTGCGTAGTTTTTTAGAAGCACTGGCTGGAACATCTCTAAATTCGTAACTCCTATTCTTTATGGAACATTCTATCGAATTAGCTCCCTTGGTTGCGTATCAACCTGCTTCTCAGGCATCGTTTGTCTTAGATACGCTAATGCCGCGTAACCTAGCTCCTAAAGTACAAGAAAGCTTAAAACAATTGACAGAACAGCACGGGCAAATCGATGCTTTTGTACGCGATGCTTTAAAATATCCGTCTTTAGAGGTTTTATGGAAAAGCTTAGCCGCAGAACAAATCGATGCGATTGGATTGTATATACGTCAATTTCATAAAAATCAAGGAATTATTATCGCAGATCAAACAGGTATTGGAAAAGGAAGACAAGCCGCTGCGGTAATTCGTCATGCAATCATGCAAGGATATCTTCCTATTTTCTTTACCAAAACACCTTCTCTTTTTACGGATCTATACCGAGATTTACAAGCTATTGGAATGACTGAGATTGCTCCATTGATACTCAATACCGATACGCAAGCCAGTATCAAAGACGAACATGGAAATACACAATACCGTCCTTTGAGTGCTAAAGCGCAACATGATCTGCTCACAATAACTAAAAAATATCCTATTGATAGTCCTGAAGCTCTTGAATGGTATACAACACATCGAATGCCTATTCCTGATCCAGAAGCAAACACCTATTTTGAAATAGCAGCTCCTATAGATTACCTCCCCGAAGCTTATAACATGATTATAGCTACCTATAGTCAAGTACAAGCTGCCGCTCCCTATAAACGAGATTGGTTATCTGCATTGTTAAAAGCAGGTATAGAAGGAAATACAACTCATAAAAAAGCTGTTTTTATATTGGATGAATCCCATATGGCAGGTGGTTTTGAATCCAAAGTAGGAAAATGGATGCGAGCACACTTGGTCTTTGCAAAATCGTGTTGCTACCTCAGTGCTACTTTTGCAAAGTATCCAGAGGTTATGCCGTTATACGCTGTAAAAACTGCATTGCAAGAAACCCAACTAAAAGAAGATAAACTCGTTTATGCTATGAGCCGAGGAGGCTTAGTCTTGCAAGAAATCATAGCCACCCATTTGGCGCAAAGTGGGCAATTGATACGACGACAGCGTTCTAGCGAAGGGGTAGCTGTATATTACGAAACATTAGACCAAGAACCCATCGCGAGTCAACACAAAGCACAAGTAGATCGCGTCACTACAATCATGAGTAGAATTGTAGCCTTTGAACGCGAATATATTACCCCTATTTTAGAAGAACGGCATGCAGATATGCTAGAAAAAGGGAATCATGTAGACAAGCGCCCGAAGCAATTAGGAGTTTATAAATCTCCCTATTTTTCCAGTGTATTCAATATCATAGATCAATTGCTATTTGCGGTTAAAACAACAGCTGTAGTAGCCAAAGCAGTGCGCCTTTTAAAAGAAGATAAAAAAGTAGTCATTGCCTTTAAATCTACCATGGGCATGTTTTTAAAAAGCCTCAATGCAGCAGCAGGCGATGTCCTTAGTTTAGAAGATTTGGATTTCGTTCAACTTCTCAAACGAGGATTGGCAGGTGTTTTTAGATACCGTTTGACAGACCTTTTTGATAAAAAAACCTATGAAACTATTGACCTTACAGAACTTTCAGCATTAGGACAGGAGGTCTATGCACAATTATTAAAAGCGATTGAAGAAGAACGTTCAGGACTCAATGTAAGCCCCATCGATATGCTAATTCATGGCATCACTACTACTAAAAAACCTAAAGAATTAGGAGGACATCAAGGTTCCTATTTTAAAGTTGCAGAAGTTACAGGGCGTCCCCAACGTTTAAGTATCGATACCACAAATGCTAGCGCAACTGTAACTGCGTTTCGCTCTGATGCAGAAAAAGCATTTCGAGAATTCAATAACGGAGCTTACGATGTACTTTTGATCAATCAAAGCGGTAGTACTGGAGCTTCTGCCCATGCCAGTAGTACTTTTAAAGACCAACGCAAGCGCGCAATGCTCATTCATCAATTTGAATTGGATATTAATATTGAAGTACAAAAACGAGGACGTATTCATAGGACTGGGCAAGTACAACTTCCTGAATATTATTATATCACTAGCAGCGTCCCAACAGAACGTCGTTTAATGACTATGTTAAAAGGAAAGCTCAAAAGTTTAGATGCCAATACCACAGGCTCGCAACACACCAATGATGCTACTTTAGACAGTGCAGATTTCTTTAATAAATACGGAGATCAAGTCGCTTATGATTGGATTACAGAGCACTCAGAGTTACACCAGCAATTAGGATATCCTACCTTTTATAAAGAACGAGAAAACGGACAATCTCATTGGGTTCGCAGTAGCAATAAAGAAGGCGCTATCCGCCAATTAACAGGACGCGCAGGATTGTTAAACGTACAACAACAAGAGGAATTATACCAAGAGTTACTACAAGGATATCAGCAAGCCGTTGCATTGGCAAAACAAGAAGAAACCTATGATTTAGAAATCCCTTTTTTACCATTAGCTGCTACGATACAACGTACCTATATGTACAAGCATGGTAGCGGAGGAAAAAGCCCTTTTGGTCGTGCGACACTAAGAGAAGTATGCATTGTACGAAATCTTAACAAACCTTTTACCCGACAAGAAATTGAAATCCGCATGGAAAAAGCCTTGCAAGAGAAGCGACCCGCGCAAGTACAATCACTATTGCAACAAACCTTTGTCAAGGCATATCCTACATGGATCGAAAAACGCCATGCTAAACAACAAATAGGTATTAAACAATTAGAAGATGCTATCGCATTTTTACCTACAATAGACAGTACCACTACTGCCGAAGAAATCAAGAAGATAACTAGGGATCGCAAACGTTTGGAACAACAAGTACAAGCAAAAATAGCCCTGCAAAAAAAACAAGGCAAGCAACTCAAACAAATAGGGAATCGCATCAAGCAATATTTAGGAACTTGGGAAATAGGGCAATTGGTAAAAATTCCTCGTATTGCTGAAGAATACAGTTGGGGAATTTTTTTAGGAGTGCATATTGGAAGCACCAAAAACAACCCTTATACCTTAGGGAATATTCATTTCTCTTTTGCTGTAGCAGATCATAGAAAACGAATACAATACCATTTAGGGTCAGAGAGTATAATACGTCTAGAAAGGATTGTTGCCAATTCATTACACATTACCGATGCCGAGCGGTTGACTATTTTCAATGATTGGAATCGGATCATCAAAAAACAATCCAGTGCCAAGCAACTTCGTCATTTACTTACCGAGAACATCGTAGGAGTTGCAGATCAACTAACTGCTAAACGAAAAATTGTGACCTATACGATGGACAACGGACATTGGCGACAAGGCATTTTAACCGAAATAGACTTCAATGAAGAGGAAGCAAAAACTCAATACACCATCTCTCATGCCTATAAAAAAATACAGCAACTTTCCTATGGAGCATATCTACAAGGAACCAATAACGGGGTTTTTATTCGAGGCAATGGCGCTACTTCGATACTATTAAGCCTAGAAAAACGCTCTTTTTACACATTGTATACGGATCAGTTATTACGGGATTTTTTGGTAAAAACTGAAACAGGAGTTTTAGGAGAGTTTGTGCAAAATGCAATGAACATGGAAGGTGAGATTCCTCTTGAAAACTTAAAAAATGCACTACACTATTTAGATACTAAAGGGATCATTTACTATGACAAAGCTGAAGAAATCAAAAAATTAGATCAAACCAATGAAGCTAGTTTTGAAAAAGAAACCCAAGAAAAAAAAGCAACACATGCGTATCGATTACGACAACCATATGGATTGCACACCAACCCCTCTAGTGGTTTTATACGGTATGAAGAACCTACGAAAACAATTCCTTTTGGATTGATTTGGTACAGCCGTCCTTTAGGTATTAATGAACGCTTAAATTATAGCATACTGCCTCATTACACTACCGCTAAACAACCATACCAAGAATGGAAATCTCATCACAAAACACAGCAAACGGTACACGATGAAATTCTTAAAAAAGTAGCCGATTATGAGCTAATAAAAGCCTTTACTACTTTAGGACGTTACATGCACAATACTGCACATGAATCAGGAAATCCAGAGTTTGTTTTTGGAGATTTTACCTTAGAACAACTAGGGAGAGTTTTCTTTGAAGATCGCATCCGTATCGCTCCTATGGAAATAGTACTAGCACAGCTCCAATTAGCCATAAAAACAATCCCTTAATCATTCAGTATTCGTATTATGAAATCAATTAAAGACCTTCAAATATCCCATCCAGATGCGACCGCCATCCCCATGTTTCTTAAAATAATAGATGATATTCGTCATGGTAACAATGTCTTTTTAGTAGGAAGCGCTGGAACAGGGAAAACTAGTTTAGCAGAAACTGTTGCCTACAGTATACAGGGAATGCTTCCTCAAAAAAGCGCATCCCAACCATTTATTACCTTGAACTGCAATCAATGGACTTCTCCTATAGAAATTATCGGAGGACAAACCATAGAAGGATATACCGAGGGCGCATTGTCACGCGCATGGACTACAGGCAAGCTTTTAATTTTGGATGAATTGCCCAAATTAGATCCCAATACCGCTGGATTACTCAACGATGCTTTAGCCAAAACTGGATTGGAAGAGGCTATTATTTTCAATGGACGGCAAGAACCGTTAAAAAAACATCCTGATTTTGGGTGCATTGCTACAGGAAATACCTTAGGTAAAGGCAGTAGTACTAGCTATGTAGGAAACAATCAACAGGATACCTCCTTACTAGACCGTTTTAGTTCGTGTGTATATTTCATCTCTTTTAATGAAGCTTTAGAACGCAAGCTAATTTATCCGCATTTAGTAACCATATGCATCGAGATCAGAAACGCATTAATAGCCTATACGCAAGACGAACAACAAGAAGTTATGAGTCTTAGAACTATGATTCATATGCAACGTATTTATGAAACGGAAATGAAAGCATTGGTAGGATTGACCGATAGTCATGGAACTCCTTACGAAGCGCTAGAAGGAGGAAAAACTATTGTTGATGCTTTAGAAAGCTACCTAGCTGTCATGCCAAAAGATAAAGCTACTCACATTAGGAACGTTGTGCAATTAGAGCATTTTTACAATACCTATAAAGATGCAACACATAGAACTGAATTCACGGCTGCTTTTCAAAAACGATATCCAACACTTCCTAATGCCTAAAATCAGATGAGTTTACAGATGAAATCTTTTGAAAATACCTTGGCATTGCGTGCTTTTATCAATCCTAAAGATCAAGAATTAAAAGCAAGCTACCAAGCTGTATGGAATCATACTCATGAAAGTACATTAAAAAACATTCGCCACCATCCTCAATGGTATGGAACACCTATAGTTACCAAGCTCCAAGAGTTAAAAGAGCATGCTCATTTTTTACAAATGGAATTGGTTTCTGAGGTCTCTAAAGCGCTAACTTCTAAATTACAAAAATGGTTGATACACGAAAAATTAACCGCAAACTTGGCTGTTAAAAAATTACGTTATAACGACCGTGCTCTAGGGGTCTTTAGTTTTGCTAGAGCTGCCATGGGATTGCAACCTGCTTTTCAGATAGCAAAGCAGCCTGCTTTGGCTCAATTAGAAAGTCAAACACGCTTGGCTTTAGGACAATCTCCTTGGCGTACTACGGTAAAAACTACTCACGCATTTTTTAGTACACGCCCACAAAACCGTCCTTTGTTTCGATGCTATCTCTTAGCTGGAGGGCATGCCGCTCGATCTGGACAAGAATTGTATTACTCAGGAATTGGCGTAGCTGTTTTGATTGCTTTTTTACAACGTTATCAAGTGGCTACAGAGGTCTATGTAATTCATGCCACCAAAGTAGGTTCGCAATTACTTGCAGCGAGTACCAAAGTCAAGGCAGCCACCCATGAATTGGACGTCAATCAATTACTTCTTTTAGGAAGCGATCCTCGATTTTTTAGATACCAAGGTTTTTTAACCCTCATTAAAATAGCGGAGCATTTTAACATCACTATTCCTAAATCTTTAGGCAAATTTCCTAGTGACTTGGGAACTCAACTACAAGCCGCGCTTCCTAAAAAAGGTTACTTATTTGAACCTCAATACTCTTTGCAAGCAATTGTAAAAAATCTAGCCAATACCTTGACAAACATACACGATTATACAAGCTCTTAAAACGGATACAATGCATATAGACCCATCTTTACGTTACCAACTCTTTCGCTATACCGCACAACAACTTACTCTAACCACACAACACTACCGTGATTTTTGTATACAAACCTCTGAGATGTTTCCAGATACCTTAATTGTTCGCTGGACAGCAATTGCTTTTGCAACTCCCTCTCCATTGACACAAACCTATCGTTATTTATGTTTTAAACTGGACGGTACACCATTGCATTGCAGTATTCATTATAGCAATCTTATCGCGGCACAACGCTTTTTAGCGTCACTTCAAACACTCTATAAACAAACCTATATACACGAACATTTAATTCCTTAAATCCTATGTATGCAATAGCTCATTTAGACATAGATAAACTCCAGGAGTTTACCATACCACATCAAGCAACAATCATTGCCAAAACAGGAGCACCTTTAGAGCTTGAAAAAGCATACCAGCTTCTGAAAGAACAAACCGCTAATTTCTCCAAAGCAGACCCTAAAGCACAGCAAATTGATCAGCTTTTAGTGAGTTTACTTCCTGATACTTTCTTTAAGAAAAAACAGCAAACAGCTTTAAAACCAACCAATGAATTAAGCTTTCGCTTGCGAATTAAAGAACAAGAACGTTTGCGAATCTTACAGTTAATCGCCCTAGAAAACGCTGCTTAATCAGCGTATTATCAACCTAAAATACCTTGTATTATTGTATGGAAAATTTACAAATCTTACTTGCATTATCTCCTGATAGAATTGCACAGGAAATGCTTCGTACCCAATTAAACTTGTGGCAAACACAATACCACAAAGAAAAGAAAACGGCATCTAAAGAAGGAATTACAGCGGAGGCTTTTGACCATCTTTTTGTAGAAGAAACTAGCAAAAGTATGCAATTGATGAGAAAACTCATTGAAAAGCAACAGCCTGAAATATTCGCTGCTAAAAAAAATTCAAATACTCCCGCTGCTCCCTGTAAGGAAACAGCCCCCAAAACGGTTGTTAAAAAAAAGACCCGATCTAAAAAAGCAACTACAGCTAAAAAAAAAGATAAAAAAACAACTCCAAAAACTCCTGAACAAACCCAAGAAATAGAGGCGGTTATTAAAGAATGTCGTATGCGAATTCGGGAATACCAACAAACCAAACGTGCAGCACAAGAACAAGCAGGTACTGCTCCTAAAAAAGCGACCCGTTATGATAAAATCAGAGGGCATTTAATTGCGCTAGGAAACTTACTACCAGCTCCACTACAAAAGGATTTAGATACGCAAATGAATATCAAACGCCTATTGTTACGGACACAAAAAAAACTGATTGACCTCTATCAAATGAGCCCTAGAAATGCTGAAAAACAAGTACAGCATATCAAAGATAAATATGATACCATAGCTGAGAAATTACAATCAAAAACAACCTAAAAATTATCTTTATGAAACCATTGCAATCCTTTGAATTACTAACACAATTCCATATCGATATCAAGAGCCTTCCTATAGCTTTACAAGAAGATCTTGAAAAATTAAAAAAACACGCTGCATTGCTTGATCAATATCCAGAAGAAGTACCACTAAAGAATCATATCTATACCTTGGATGAAACCATTTCCGATCGCTTGACAGACATGCATCAAGGACAACTCGCTCATAATGAGTTAACGGTTCCCTCTAAAGTAACTAATACCCGCACAGATGTTCAGATTTTACAGCAAGCACTTGTTCAAAAACAACACATCATTCGAGAGCATGAATTACGAGCATTAGGATTTCAAAGCGCCTTGGGATGGGATACTGTCATTGCAGGTCAATTCCGTTTAAAGCGTATAAGCTTGATTAGTTTGTTATACCGTATTGAAAAACTATAAGCTATGGAGTCTTTAAAAAAACAGCCTCTTAGCATCGAAGAACTCAATACTGCCTTTTTAGCTTTAGTCCAAAAATACGATGCCACAGTTTTGCTGCGCTTTTGTAATGCTTTGACTAGTCCTAGACCTGCAACCATACAACAATTGGAATCACTAACCCAATGGTTACCTTATCTGAAAATGGCTACAATGCGTGTTTTTGAATTGCAAGATGCAACATGGGAAACTAGCAAACATGCCAATTGTAGTGAAGCAAGAGGCACTTGTATGTATCTAATGCGTTTGCATACTCCTTTAAGCGCTCAACAAATTGGGGATGTATTTAAATGCTCCCGACGGGCTGTTTTTTACCACACAAATCGTTGTAAAGAGCGACTCGATATAGCACATGTATATCCATTATTCGCGCAACGTTTCAAGCAACTTGAAACTATTTTATTGACCTATTTAATGCATATTTAATTTCCTTTTTATCATGAAATCCCCCTTATTAGAAGAAGTAGAACAAGCCTTAACTCAAAAAGAACAGCATATCGATTTTGAAACACCTCCAGAAGTCGCAGCGAGTCCTCTAAATCAAACTGTTCATAGTCACAGCCAGCAATCCAAAGAAGATTGGAATGTATGGAAGCCACAAACACGGACAAAAAATACCGAAACTCTCAATGAACAAACTCCTGTGACTCCTGAATTTGCTACAGAAAGCCCCCCTTGGGATGCGCCTCCACAAGAAATAGATACGGCGGCTGATGCATCAAAAAAAGAACCTCTTTCTGATACAGAACCTCCGTTATCCAAAACCGCTGCTAAGCAAACCGCAGAGACTATTCTGGGAATGAGTAATAATATTTTAGGGGTTGGTGGACGTTATCTTGTAACCCTAAAAAAAGATGAAAGCTTTTATGCCTATCAAGAAGTCCTAGAGATGATTGATGAGCAAAACGATAAAAATGTCGAAAAGGTCAAATTAGACAAAGAAGACAAAGCGTTATTAAAACCCTTGATCGTAGATGTTTTACAAGAAAAAGCAAAAAAACTAACCCCGCAACAACAATTAATGGGGGCGGTCTTATCTATTGTAGCGAAAAAAGCACAGGTACTTTTACAAATCAAAGCAGAAAATAAAATTTTATTAGAGAGTATCCGAGAGATTGTCTTAGAACAAAAGAAAGCTGCGGAAGAAACCAAGCAAACTCCTGAGACAATATTCCCTGAAGAACAAGCAGCAACAGCATATGAACAAGAGGAAATCCCCTTGGAAACACAAGACATTCCTGAGCCTCCTTATATGGATGCCGAACTGATAAATATGGAACCGTATGACTAAACAAAAAAAGAAAAAAACAGCTTCTGTAAGTCCAAAAACAAACAGTCCTCGTCAGCCTATGTTAATGCTGGTTTGTGGAGAAACGGGAGTTGGTAAAACCTATAGGAATAAACAAGAGATTAAACGTTATTTGCAAGGGGACCTACACAAAGCAGCGCGTAAAGTACTAGCGTTTGACACCAATGATGATGATTATCCAGAATTTACCTCGGTAGCTCCAAAATACATTCCAAAACTCCAACAAATTGCTGCTCGTAGAGTACGTCCTTTTCTTGCGGATGGTACTCCTATGGACGACGATGCAAAAAAAGAAGTAGTGAGTGTAATGCTAAAACATTTTACCAACGGACTTTTGGTATTAGACGATATCGATCATTATATGTCTGGAGCTAAAGGACAAGCCATGATTGGGGCATTGTGTACTGTACGTCATAAAGGGATTGATGTGCTGTTAACCCATCAGTCTATTGCAAAAGTTACCACAAGTGAATGGCAAAACTGTACTTGGTTACGCTTGCATCATCAAGTAGATGATGTAACCCGATACAAAGAGCGAATTCCTAAGTATCCTCTTGTACGTATGGCGCAATTAATTGTAGAAGAGCAATACCGAATGGCTACAACTGCTTACCATCAAGGACAATTAGAACAGGATGAGTATCGCAAGCATAAAAGCTTTTTTGTCTATGTGAACATGCGAGAACAGAAACTGGTAGGATGCAGTAGGGCTGCTTTTATACGAGCTTGTAAGCGCTATATCGATCAGGAAGAAGGAAAACGAATTCGATTGCTACTCAATGAACAGGATTTTCATGGCAATCCTGTATATCCCAATCGCAATGCGGTACTACTAAAATTGATTCAGGATTATTTGGAATATCATAGTCTGGGAATTGCAATGCCTCTATAAAACATCTAAAAAATGTCATTCTTTTTAAGAGAATGATGTTTTTTATAAATTATTATTCAACGTCTTTTTCTAGAAGATCGATTAAAGCTAATAAAAACCAAAACATGATTCCTGTTCTAATTTTAAGACTCTTCATTTGTTGTTCTGTAAGTCCTACATCTGGTTGATGTATATTACATAAAACAGAATAACAAGTACTAATATATTCAATATCAGTAGACGTGAATTCTTCTAAAATTCCAAATTGAAATTTTTCGATAAAATGCTTTAATTTCTCTATTCTAGGGATATCTTGACTTCTTAATTTTTTCTTACCTCGCTTAAACCTTTTAAAACCTTCAATACTTCCTAAATCTTCTTCAAGAGGGATTATTTTCTCTTTAATTATATATTCATAAATAGTTCTAAGAGAAACTAAACAATGCCTTAGTCTATCAGGATTATTTATATCTTTTAAAGCATGGTTTGCACCATCCCATAATTTTTCAAGATCAAATTTAATTAACAGTGGTTTTAGATTTTTGTTTAATATTTGCTCTTTTCTATAGATCTCATCATCTTCTAAATAGTTTGTTAATTTTAATTTAAATTCTTCTTTTGTATAAGAAATACCCTCTTCTAGTTTAGAAGTTGATATAAATTGTATTTCAGGATTATTTTCGAATTGCGTTCTTGATTCTTCACATATACGGAATATTCTAAAAAAAACACTATTATGCAATACATTTAAAGAAGCATTAATGTTTTTTAGAATAAGTTTAGCGGGTTTAGAAACTTTCTTATTTATTTCCTTTCTATATTGAGTGTTCTTTTCAAGAGCATTATAAATTCCACTTGAGATTTGAGGTTGTGTTTTTAATGGTATAGTTAGCTTTAAAGAATCATTTTGTAATTTATTTATTAGTTCTGATTGAGATGAATTATAAATAGGAGGAACTATATTTTTATGATAAATTTCAAAAAGCTTGTTAAAATTTTTATGTGACATAATTTGATTCTTTAAATACTGACAAAAGTATATAATCTGTTTAGATTTTTTATAAGGTATTTATAATCAAAAATAGAATTCTATATTCAATGGTTTTTTAATAAAACCCCTATGTTCTTTCCGCATTTTTTCCATGAAAAAGCATTATTTAATTTATTTTCTGTAACAAATAATGGAAATCACTTCATATATATTATAATCAAAACCGTATTCTATATGCTACATAAAAATCTTATTGAAATTTTCATTAAAATCATTTCAGCTATAATTCCCCCTATAGTAATTTATATTTTTCAGAAATGGAATACTAAATCAAATCATAAAGGGATAGATAACTTCGATCTATTTAAAAATAATTGTGAAAATCTTTTTGTGGATGATTTTATGAAAAAAGATTTAGCAGAATATTATTTTTTTATACGAACAGGAATAGAAACTAATTATAATACAATATTCAAACTTCAAACTTTTAAGGATAAACTAGGTTGTAAAGGTAAATGGATCACTATAAATAAGGCATTACCTCATTTGAATATTAAAGATACAGAAGGAATTACGGTTTTCATATCACCTAAAGAAGAAAAGAAATATAAGCGAAATTCCATTTTAGCATTAAGTATCTTTATCAGTGCTATCCTTTTAATTCTTTCTATTAGTTATATTGCTCAAGATATATTTCCTATTGTGAATCAACTAATAATATTATTTATGATCTCTTTTATAAGTTCTATCTTAATCTATCTCTTAATTTCTCCTATTAATTCTATCAATAAGGCAAAATATTTAAAAAACTTACTAAAGGAAAATAGTGAAAATGAATAATAATACCGTTGTTTAACCATAATATATATATGGGAAATACGCCTTTTTTACAGTTAAACTCAAATGTTTTTGACATGTATCAAAAAAAAGATTAGGTTTAATTAAATCTTTAAAAAATACATGGAGAATAACACTTATCATATCGTAAAAAATAAAAAAACGAAACAATATCATATCTATACAAATCAGACAATAAATAATAGTACTCTAGTTGATTATTTAAAATCGAGAATGAATTATAAAATGATCTGCAATCCTGAAAATACAGAGCATTCTATTCAATTATATTTTAATGAAATTGACGCTTTCTTGACCTTAAATGAAAAACAAACTAGGGAGAAATGCGCTGATTTAGGAAGAGTAATATGTGGTACTTGTATCAGTCATCTATATGGTAATTTTAATAATAAATAATATGTCTAAAGAAATTAAATACAGAGTTAATAAATTTATAACTAAAAAAGATACTGAACAGTATCATATTTTTCAAACTAAAAAAGAAGAAGATTGTCCAAATCAAGATTCTCCTAAACTTACATTTAAAAAGGAATCTCTTTGCAATAAAATTAAACTTAAAAAAACTAAGTCAAAAAAAGGTTTAAAGTGCTTGAGTGAGCAAGAAATTAGAAAAGAATGTGCTGATTTAGGAAGAGTAGTATGTGGTACTTGTATCAGTCATATGTATGGGGATTTCTAAGAATCGACTAACTAGATACGCTATTAAAGAGAACTCATCAGAATTAATGAATTTAAAAATACCTTAGCTCATCACATCCGACCATTTTTACAAAGTAATGATTAGATTCCTTGTATCAAGCGTTTTTAGAGCCTAGTTTTAGGATTCATAATAATTATAAAACTACATATATATGGGCTACAAAGCATTAGTTACACTTGATTTACCAAAGGCAACTTCACAAGAAAGAGACGATTTTTACAAAGTATTAAAAGAAGAAGATTGGTCAAAAATTCCAAATCTAAATACTTCTTGGAAAGTTTCTTTTAAAGATGGCGTTAGTAGAAATAATGCTATTTCTACAATGAAAAATGATATCGCAAAAGCTAAAAGAGACAGTGGTGTTAAAACTGTTTATTACGCATTACAATTGGATACGTATGATGTCGTAATTGAAAATTAGCATACGTAAATAAAAAGAGCATGTAAAAATGCTCTTTTTTAAAATGTAATTGCGTTTAATAGAATAGGTTATTCTATTTGTTTACGGGTTCAAAATACAATAAAGCTCGTTGTCTTCATAATTTGCTTTGACTCCTTCAAATTCCCATAAAAACATACGAATCAGTTTTTACACATAAGTTACTTCATATCAATAGGTGGCTGAAAAACACATTCATAGGGGTGCAAAAAAGTAACGTAGGAACTCTCATTTTTCTTCTGAATTTAGCTGTCAAGGAACTCATTCCTGAATTGTATAACCCTAAAGACTCGTTGTTATGGCAACAGCTCAAAAAATACCATGGATGCCCATTGCTTGGATTGGAGGCGCGCTTCTTGGAGGTGCATTGCTAGGAACACTAGTGATTGCTCCAATGGTAGAAAAGCGTAAAGCATCAAAAAAAGAAGCTGCAACAAAAGCGAAACTCGCCAAAGCTACAGCAAAACCTGCTTAATATTTAACCTATGAACTACAATGACGAATTAATGCGTTATCAAGACGATGCAGAAGATCGTTTTGATGATTTTAACGATGCTTATGATAGCTATGATCCCGATCCGTATGATGATGATGATGAAGATATGGATGCTGGATTTGAAGGTAATGAAGATGCTTATGACAGCTATGAGGATGAGCTGGAAGATTATGAGGACTATGACGATTATGAAGACGATGATTACGAGGAAGACGGTTATATTGGAGCAATGGACGAGCAATACGATGCCTATCGTATGACCTCAGTAGGACGTATAGATCCCAATGATCGTACCTTAACAGTGGTGGTTAAAAACACTTCTGACAATGCTACCGAAGCAATTATCTTTGGAGGAAATCAAGATGCTACTCAACCCAATGGAGTTAGTGTAGATGTTGAAGAATCTAGCCATAAAGAAGTACGAGAAGAATCCAAAGCCAATCCCTTCAAGATTGCAGGAATGAAATACTCCGTAAGCAATGCTTTACAGTTTGATAATGTTTTAAAAATCACGCGCCGTACAGCCTCTGGAAGCAATACCGTTCGTGTTTATCAACCTCGTAATGCTACCTCTCCTCAGAATTTCACACAATCACTGATCGATGATGATAATTTTGAAATGGAAGTAACAGGACAAGACTCTCTTAGAGTGCTTATCAATGGAGGAACGACAGCAGTATTTACCTTTACCATTAAGGCACGCGCTAATATGGGGAACGTATTACGGGGTAACAATGTAGCCGAACTCTCTAGAGTTCCAAGAACTACTGGGCTTCCTCAAATTGACTTAATTCGTAGGCGACGTCCCTCTGCTTTAGGAATGCGTCGTAGACGTCCTAGAAGATTACGCCGCTCAAAATATCACAGTCGTTCTCCACGTCGTCTAAGCCGTCGCTATCCTAGCAGTTATCGATCCCGCTATCGCAGAAGACTCCGTTAAATACTAAAAAATAGATTTCTAATTTCTCGTTTTTTGATCCTTATGAGCACCGTCAAAGTTTTCCTTTTACAACCTACTTCTCTACAACTTTGGCGGTTGCTTTTAAATTCTTTGCTTATGAATGTTATCTCTCCACCATCCGCTATTGCATATATGGTATTGCACAAACCCATCGCTGCTCGTCAGTTGCTTAGAACCTATGGGAAGCTTGTACCAAGAACAAGCAGTCAGCTAGTAACAGCCATCAAGCAATTGGTACGTCAACAAGGACGTCCTGTAATCACAAAGCTTTTAGAAGAACATCCTGATGCTAAAGCAATATTACAATTACAAAACGAACAAACCAGTAAATGTAGTAGTTGTCATTCCGACACCTATGTAACTTCTCAGCCTTGTAAAGATTGTGGACATATATCCTACGAGAATGCAGGAAAACAAGATGCTTATGTAGCACAATTAAACCGTTTTTCGGCTACCGAATTAGAAGATTATTACCAAAAGCGTTTGCGTCTTTCTAATCAACAACCACACAATACGCGCTTAGCAGAAGAAGTAGAACTTTTATGGCATCAAGTGCGTCAGCGCAAAGCCAATGAAACACCTAAAACAACGATTACCCCCTCTTTACCCCAACCAGCAACAGCATCAGTTTCAATACTAACCAATCCTTCTATAGGGATATTACTATTCGCAGCAGGTCTTTTGATTGGAATGGAATACAGTAAAACAATGATACGATAGATTGCCTATGAAACCTACGCAAACTCAATACAACCAATTTATTAATCTGATCAGTCATTTGGTACTGCATCAACCAAAAGCCGTTGTGGGTCTTTTACAAGGTTTTGGAATTGCATTTACGGTACGTCCAAAACCTTCCGACCTCTCTTCAGCTTTGATATCACAACTACAAAAAGGAACTCCTAAGTTTCTAACACAGCTCCAACAACTTATAGAAGAGCACATACGTACCCAAGGAGGAGCTATGATTGCGCTTGAGTATACAGCACATGATGGGTATATGGAATCCGACACCGATGATGCCTTTTGGGGAGCAATTGCCAAAGGGGCTATTGGTTTGGTAGGTTCTCTTGTAGGAGGTAAAAAACGTAAACGAGCTGCTCGTCGTGCAGCGGCACAACAAGCTGCTGCGGCAAAACAAGATGTGCAAATGCGAATGCAGCAAATGAGAGCTGCGCAACAACAGCGCGCCAAAGAAGCGCAAAGACGTCAAGCAGAACAACGCCGCAGACAAGAAGCAGAAGAGCGTCGTCGTAGGGAAAAAGAAGAAAAGGAAGAGAAAGAACGACAGCGAAAAGCAGAAGAACGGCAACGTAAGGAAGAAAAAGAACTCAAAGCAAAAGCACAACAACAAAAAATGTATATGCTCTTTGGCGGTGTTGCCGTTGTTGGAGTTCTCGGCTATGTACTGATGAATAAACCTACAGTTGCTCGTGCAGCATAATTTATGATCCCTATTATTTTATGCATACATACGATCCTTTTATAGCTCCAGCAATGGCTAAAGAACTCCAACGACGACATTCGGCAACAACCAAATATCGTAAGAAACGTTTTATTGGAAGACCATTTCCTAAGTATTCTATGGGACGTGCTCCTGATACGATGCAACATCTTATTAAACAGGTCGCAAAACCGTATAGAAAACCCATGCGTATTGTTAAGATCAAACCTGATCTCCCTTCTAAATACCATAAGAAAAAGCGAAAACAAGCCCTCTTAAAAAAAAGACCCACAACCAAAAACAAGCCTAATCCGTTACAAGAAACCATCCCATTATCCAATGCTATGGCAACCAAAATGACCGTTGATCAAACAAAAACAGTACACGAAAAGAATAGCTCAACACCAAAGAAAACCTCTAAAAAATGGTTGTACTGGGGAATCGCTGGAGTAACGGTACTAGGTACTGGCATCGGACTTTACAGTTATTTTTCTAAACAATAAATCCTTCTAATTTTTAAATTGAAAAGAATATGAATCCTTTAGTAACTCCTAACGAGCTTGAAATTCAGAAACCAATGGAATTGCCCGTAGGTTTTCTCTTTGCTTCTATAAAAAACATCGGGCTAAGCGCTGCAACGGTGAACAATACAATCTTAGCTTCAGGTGAAGCCAAAAGCTATCCCTTTGTAGGAAAAGGGTATGAAACATTAGAAATAGATCCAGAAGATTCTACTCTTTTGGTCATGTATATATTATAATTCATGCTATGCTGAGTTTTAATCCTCAATACGATTCTACTGCTGAAGATGCATTCATTTTTGGAAATGCAACCCAACGTGCTGCCCGTCGAAAGCGAAGAAAAGAAAGACGTGCGCAACGTAAAGCACGTAGAGAAGCGCGAAAAAATGATCCTAAACGGATAGCGCGTAAAGTCAAACGTAAAGACTTTTGGAAACGCATGGGCAATGCGTATGAAGATATTGGTGGCGGTGCGGCAGTAGGCAGCGCTATTGATACGCTTTTAAAAAAATCGGAACGACAAGAAGCCTCGCATACAATAAATACTCAAAACGGAAATACAACTACCGATGGACGTGCTGAAAAGGCTAGAGAAAATACTGGTGCTGGCACTGCTACAGATACAAAGGCATTAAAAAAAGATCCTACCCTTTGGTATATCGCAGGAGGAATTGTAGGGCTGAGCATACTTAGCTATGTTGTGATACGATCTAATAAGCATACAAATCTATGAGAATTCCTATCGCATCCGAATCGAGAAGTTTTCAACTATCTCTAGTGATCACAGTAAAAGCTCCAATGCAATTGAATATAAAGGTGAGTGATCCAAGCAAGCCTTATAGTGATTATTTAAGACGAAAAGCGGTTGTAAAAAAACGCAGACGTTTGTTAATATCCTTGCCTGTATCTCCTAAAGCATTGGTTTTAGAAATTCATAACAGTGTAACGGGAACTAGCACGGGGATTCAAATAACACAAGTGGCATTAACTCCCTTAACTCCACAAACAGCTTGGATGCATCCAGCACAACATCGTTTTATGGAGTTTGCTATTGATTTTGCTCAAAAGGTTGGGTATGTACCCACGGGATTTTATGAAAGCCCTGCGCAAGAGTTTTTATTTCAACTTTTACCGAAGCTTACCGATGCGCAAGGTAAAGAAGTCATAACCCCAGCACGAATTCATCGACACATGCCTAGAGTACAAATCTCTCAACGATGGTTTCGTCCTTTCAGCATTCCGATTCGTGTAGCCATCTTAGCGCATGAAGGCTGTCATTGGTTTTTAAATGCCCGTAGTCAAACCATTGCGGATCGATGCGGCATACGGCATTACCTAGGATATGGGTTTCCTAAAATAGAAGCAATTTATGCGGTAACAAAAATCTTTGGATCGTATCCTGAGTTAGTAGGACAAGCGCAACTTAAACGTACACAAGATTTGATTCAATTTATCGAATCTACGAAGGAATGATCCTTATAATTATTTAGACGAAAGACATTTGCTATGAAACATACTACAACACCTCCTTGGTTAGGCATTACTACTGGTTTTACTGTTGGTATTGTGTTAGGATATTATTGGTATCAAAAACGACTTGAAAAAACGATAGAAAACAAGGCAGTACAAGCTAAGTCTCTACAAACGAACCTGCATACTACCAACTCAAAAACTGTGGCAGCACCTCTGAAAAATGAAACGACTTATGATGATTTTTTAGATACTTCAGAATTAGATATGCCTATTACAAACACTAACAATGAGGAAGATACTTATGCCATTGCTTCAGTAACGAATACAGATTCCTTTAGCGGAAATCAATACAAGCGTTTGCAAAAAAGACAGCCATTTCCTTGGTATCCAAGACAGGCTTTTCAAGCTGTAGCAACTGCTGATTTAAAAACCCCATTAGAACGAACACAATTAACACTTACCAATCATAGCTTACAAGCACATGAGGTAACGCTTTGGGGCGGAAATGAAAAACCCCCAATACTAGCAGAAGATCCACAAATACCCATGCAAACAGGGCTTTCAATACCAACTGGAAACGCTCCGATTGCGATGTATTTGCATCCGCTTGAAGATGTTTTATTAGTCGTAAATCAATTGGCTAACACTTTAACTCGTTATGAATTTACCACAGCAAACCAGCAGACCATTTCTGTAGTACCCAATACCAATATCGCAGGGCAATATTCTCCTGTAGCCATTGCTTTTGAAATAACAACAGGAACGATGTTTGTTGCCAATTCAGTAGCCGATACTGTAAGTGTGCTCACTTCTCTTGGGGATTTTATAACAGAAATTCCTGTAGGCAAACGCCCTATAGCCATTGCTTATCACCACAGTAGTGAAACTATATTGGTTGCCAATCTCAGTAGTGATACAATTACTGTAATCGATGCTAAAAATCATGAAGTATTAGAAACACTTTCTACCAGACTTCCTGATCAAATTATTGTCGCGGATCGTTGGGAAGGATTTGCAGTACTGAGCCGTCGTAATGCTGTATTAGAATTTTGGGATGGACAAGGAAACCTTAATGCTTCACTGACTATAGCTGCAATGGTAACAGCAGTAGTCAGTACAACGCATCGTATTTTATGGGTGTATAGTGAGTCAGAAGGACTATTGCATATCGATTTAGATACATTTGAAATTATAGCTCAAACACCGCTTAGTGCTCCTATAACACAACTTCTGTTACTTGCAGAAGAAGAGGTATTATATTTGGTAAGTCCTGAATTAGCACAACTTTTTGTTTTTGATATCAATATAGGAGATTTTATAGCTCCCCTACCTATAGCTAATTTGCAAGCTCCCGTATTACAGTACTCCGCAGAAAAATACTTTGTATTGGATAGTCTTGCTCAAGAGGTCAAGGAATTGAGTCTGCAAGCAAGTGTAACGATCAATCCTGAATACTATGCTCGAAGAGAAGAATTTACACACCAGCCCGCACAATTACACCATGCCAAGTTTGTGTTATCTGGTACAGAACGTTTTGCCGTCTTGGCATTAGAACAACAAAGTATTCATGGTGCGTGGAAGCGTACACCAATCTCATTGCGTAATTATGAAAGTCCTCAAAACTTTAGCAATGTTTCTGAGGTAACTGCATTACAGCATACGCTTGTGGATGGACGTACCCGTTGGCGTTTTGAAATTGCTCCAAAACAAACCATTACCATCATACTCCAATACCAACAAAAAGAAGCGCTCTTGGAGCAATTACGAGCGTTAGCTTAATTTTTTAACCATTATAAAAACACTATAAATGATGCAATCATGTATTTACTTGGCATTAGCCGAATATGGAATCACAGAAGATGTTCGTAAGACCAAACATCATCCTAGAATTTTACAGTATTTCAAAGAGATTGGACACCATTGGGTACGCACAGATGAAACCGCTTGGTGCGCTGCTTTTGTCAATTATATAGCTCAAAAAGCAGGGATGGAAACTAGCGGAAAGCTGCATGCGCGTTCATGGTTAACAGTAGGTACTCCCATAACCAATCCACAACTTGGGGATGTTGTTATTTTTTGGAGAAGCTCTCCTAAGAGCTGGAAAGGACACGTAGGTTTTTACATCAATCAGTCTGAAGATGGTAAATGGATTTATGTTTTGGGAGGAAATCAACAAAACCAAGTAAACATCAAAGCGTATCCAAGCTCTCGATTGCTTGGATACCGTCGTCTCACTCCTAAAACAATCTAATCTATGAGAACAGCATTGGCTATTGGTGTTGGTTTTTGGTTGGGTAGGCAATGGTATTTGCACTATCATAAACAAGAATTAGCACAATTGAAAGATCAATATGAGCGAATCTTGCAAGCGCAAGAGACACCGCAAGAAACTGTAACAACACTTATAACCTAGCTTTTTTTTATGGCAATTCAGATGACCTTTGATCAGTATACTTTGGTAATTCCTCAACAGCAAGATCCTTGTCCACTATGGCAGCAATATTTTAGGCAACTTCAAGCAATGGTTGGAAAACAACGTGCTAAAGTACTATGGTTAGTAACATGGCAAGCAAACGGACGTGCAATATGTACGACCGAGGCAAGCTTTAATCAGTGGCTAACACAACAGCAAATTGATGTATCTACTACCGTAAGTCGCAATATTGCACAATTGGGAACTGTAGGAGAAAATCTGTTAGGACTAAGCGTAGGCGTATCCAATGTTTTGCGATTGGCAATTCCCACGGTTTTAGTTTTTGTATTGCTATTATTGGGGTACTGGGTTTGGAATGTTTCTCGCACGACTTCTCCTTTAGAATTAGCAAGTCTGGCAACTCCAATGGGAAGAGTACTTAATGCATTACCACGCCGATGAACAAGAAAACAGCGCTTTCTTTAGGGGTCGTAACTACCTTGGCTTTATTAACGAGTGTTGGGTATTTAGTACGGCGAAATAAACACCGCAATCGCTACCAGCGTTTGGTAAAAGAATTGTTGCACAGACTACAGCCTAGTGGGATTCAATTGGAAGCAGAAGCTGCCTTTTCTCCTCATTATATACAAAGAGTGCAACAACAAGCTACAGGGCGCATATTAATGTTAAAGTCTAGTGCCGCAGCACGCCTAGCAAAGCAATTAGCCGAGAGTTTTCGTCCATGGTACTATGGAGGGGATGATGAACAACAGATATACCAAGTTCTAAAACAACTTCAAGATAAAGTGCAATTAGCACAAGTAGCTCAGGCATTTTTAAAACAAACAGGAACCGCCTTAATCTCAAAATTTCAGACGCATCTGGATGCCCAAGAATTGGAGCAACTTCAGAAAATACTTCCTAAAATTCCGTATAGAGAACACGTATAAACCTATTATGATATGAAATCAACCCCCAAAATCACAACCACTCATTATGCTATCATAGGCGGTGTGCTTCTAGCTGGATTAGGAGTTACATGGTATGTGTTGCACTCTAAGAAAAAGAAACGATTAGAGCGGCAAAAAGACATTCGTTCCTTAACCACTCTTAGTCCTAAAAATATGGAACAAAATACTAGCGCTAGTACTACTACTGTTCCTAAAATAACATCTCATACCAAAACAAAGACAGTAACCATTCCTGATTGGGAACAACCTTTTACCCAAGCCTATGTTTTAGAAGTACAACGTTGGCTTCAAAAACCCATTCAGCTTTTGGATCAGAAAACCGCTTCCACTTGGGCAAAGCAACTCAAAGAGGCGAAAGGAATTTTTAATGATAATGAAGAAATCGTTCAGCGTATTTTTAGTCAACAATTACAGGATAAAACACAAGTCTCTACCTTATCTACTGTTTTTTGGAAGACTTATAAATTGGATTTATGGAACTATTTAAAAGACTTTCTTAGTAGCAAAGAGTTAGCCCTTTTAGTGACACGTCCTGTAGCACAATTACCTAAATATCGACTGGCATAATTACTATATAGTGATGGGTAGAAAACTCTCAGATTACTTAGAAAACCTCCTAGATGAGGATGGAATAAAAACGGATATTACCTTGACCATTGAACAGCAAACGCTCTTACAGCTCATAGCAGGAATGGTCATTGCTGGAGTATCTGTGCTGCTTATAGCGCAACTCTTTAAGGTATACTTCCCCAATCCACAATTGACTGCGATTCTAAAGCAGCTTAAAAAAACGAATACTTAATTTTTAATACAGATACTATGGAACTGTTATGGCAACCTTTATCGCATTACTTCCAGCAATTGGACTGGACTTTTATCATCACCTTTATCGTATTGGTCTATGGACTTCATCGAAGCCCTCTCTTGAAATGGTTAGGGAATGCTATCGGATTTGAATTACCCAAACGCTACAGGGTTTTATTAGTAGGAATCCTCTATGGCAGTTTTATTTTTTGGCTTAGAGATGGGGGAAAAACAACCCTAGAGAGCTTGGTACAATCCTTGGTTTTTGCCATGGTGTTTCATAAGCTTTTACTCGATTTTTTACTACGAAAACTAACCTCTAAATCCAATACAGATCAAATCTTTTAATCTAGCCCTAATAGCACAGTACGTATTGATAGGCGGCTTGGGATTTGTCATAGGGGTTTGGATTTCAAATCCTAAAGAAGTCCCTTTGAAAACTCCTGACATTGTAGTTCAACAACAACAGCAATGGCAAGCTACACAGCAAGCATTTGAAACCCAATTAGTCTCTTATCAATTACAGCAGGATAGTCTGCAAAAATTACTACAACAACAGCAGCAAAAGCTGCCTCAATTACATCAAAGCTATGATATACAACAGCATCATTTGGATTCTGCTACTGGGAGGGAGCTTCGCGAGTTTTTCGCAGGATTTCACCCCAAAGATTCGCTCCCTTGAAGGAGCTACCCATTGTTGTTTTACACTCCCTCAAGCTAGAGGTATTGCCCAGTGGCTTGCTAAAGGACAATACGATACAAAACAATTAGCTATAATACATAAGCAATATCAGTATCTCGAATTACTCTTGCAGTGGAAAGATAGTAGCTTGCAAGCTACAACGCAACAATTAAAACTTGCTGATTTAAAATTGTTCCAAAATCAGCAACAACAAACGCAATTACTCCATAGCTACCATCAAACTCAATATCGGCTCAAAGCTTATCGTAAACGCCAGTATTGGTTATGGGGTACTACTGGTATATTGTTCTTTAGCCTTATTATTTCTTCTTTTTAAATTTATATATATGTCTGGATACCAAAGTTCGTGTAACAGCTCTGCTGATGAGCCTATAGTACTTAATACTTCTATTGCTTATGGGGTTACGACCATGATTGATGAAAACCTATTTGAATTACAACTCGATCCTCCTTTAGAGCAATTAACCGAGGAAATGATCTTACATGTCCGTTTTGATGCCGATAATACGGGGCATGCCAGCTTAAATGTTGATGGTTTAGGTGCAGTGCCTATTATGGCTATAGTGAATGGAAGCATATTGCCTTTAGAAGCCGATAGCCTACTGGAGGGAATTTCTTATCTCTTGCTTTTTAGTGAGGAGCGCTTTATTGTACAATTGACCTATGTAACCCCGCCTCGTCCTACTGTTACTCGTGTATTGCAAATGGGAGAAAATGATCTTGATGCTGTTTATAATCTGATCGAAAATCGTGATAGTTACTCTATTCTTAACGAAAACATGGTACTGGTCAATCGTCTTCATTTACGTAGTGATCTTCAAGTGTTGGACGGAGAAGGGTTTCAATTACCGATTCCTGAGGATTCCAATTTTTATATGGAAGGGGTTATTTTTAATCAAAATTTTGAGATGTTACGCTATACTATGGAAAATGATGGTATTCTACGTTTGTTTGGTGAGATGAGTAATCCTGATGATTTACTTTATATCAATATCCCATCATATATTGCGGAATTACCGATTGCATTTTCTGAAAATTTTTAAACAAAAATAATATGGCACGTCAACAGCATAGTACAGGTGTAAATATGCTCTTTGGAGCATTTTTGACACTTAGTATGGTTCGTATAGGAATACAATTATTCGATCGATACCAACAGGCGAAAAATGCCTCTTGTCCATGCAAAAGAAAATAGCGTTTAACAGATACCGCCCTTTACTTATAGGTGCGGTATCTTTTATAGGAGTTTTGGGGATTGGACTATGGATAGCACGGCAGCATTTAAAAAAACAACGCTTTCAAACAGCGCTTTTTGATAGTCCTGATTTAGAAGGTTCAGGGAGATGTATGGATCCTCAGCTACTTCTATTGTTGTATCGCTTGGAGCAACATAGCGGATATCCTGTGCGTAAACATATCAACTCTGGAGCAAGGTCTCCTAGCTGGAATGCCAAGGTAGGCGGGGTATCGAATTCTTCTCATCAAATTCCCAAATGTCAAGGCGTGGATATCGGGGTGGTTGATATAACATGGCGAAATCGCTTAATTTGGAGTGCCAAAGCTGTAGGTTTTAAACGAATTGGTGTTGGACGCACTTTTATTCACTTAGATATAGATCCTACAAAATCGCAATACGTTGCTTGGGGCTATCCAAAAGGCACTCCTGCTGAAGTGAATCCTTTCAGAGTGTAAAATTAAATTATTCGACGATCGTTATTTACATCTCATCGATATAACTCTTCATATAAGCGTTACTTCAATAAAAGAACGTTTAATTGAATGTATATTTACACTGTGGTTACATGTACACGAGATTACATACTGGAATAGCATTATTGAAGTGTGAGGACATTAATTTTATAAGTAGATTTATATATAAAATTAAAGAGAGTACTTCGTAAGATATTGATATACGGGATGCTTAAAATAAAAATGTTTTTTTTGTAATGAATGAGTCTTTATAAGGACTACTTTTGCATAAGAATTTGAATTGAAATAACATCTTTTAGGTGTTTTTAAAATATTGCTGAGAATTTAATTTTTTAGCAGACGATTGCAACAGTTTATGTAACATAACTGTTCGTTTTTTGATTGATGAATGGATCTCCGGCTGATTACCGGAGATTTTTCATTTATAATCGTTTTTTTAAATAGTATCCAGCCCTAACTCTTTTAAATATTCATTATGCTCATTCAATGATTTAGTCGTTTGCTTCTCTATATCAGCAAGTTTCTCATTCACTTCTTTTAAATCAATCTTAATTTCTGCTTTAGCTGTGCTTACATATCGAGAAATATTCAGATTGTAATCGTTTTTCTCAATTTCTTCCATTGATACTCTACGTGCATAACGCTCTTCTTTTTCTGGACGATTTTGGTAAGTGTCAATAATCTTTTGAATATCATTTGGTTCTTTAGGGTCTAGAACTCCATCTACTTTACCATCACGTAAAATGTTTTGTCGCTTCTCTTTTTTATAATGCTCACTTGCATTTATAAAGAGTATATCATTGTCCTTTTTACATTTCTTTAAGACTAAGATACATACAGGTATTCCTGTTGAAAAGAATAGGTTAGAAGGTAAGCCAATAACCGTATCAATGTTTCCGTCTTTTAGTAATTTGGTTCTTATTCGAGATTCTGCTCCACCTCTAAATAAAACTCCGTGAGGTAAAATAATTGCCATTGTACCTTCATCACTTAAAAAGTGAAAACCGTGTAATAAGAATGCAAAATCTGCTGCTGACTTTGGAGCCAAACCGTAATTTTTATAACGGAAATTTTCTCCCATTGCTTCTGAAGCATCCCAACGTAAACTAAATGGTGGATTGGCTACAATAGCATCAAAAGTTACTTTTTTGGCTGGGTTCATTTCATTTAAAATATCCCATTCGTTTTTTAAGGTATCTCCGTGAAATATTTCAAATTCTGAATCTTTTACACCGTGTAACAACATATTCATACGTGCTAAATTGTATGTTGTTATGTTTTTTTCTTGACCGTAAATCCTACTAATTGTACCGCCTCCTTTTTCAATTTTATCTTTTACATTTAATAGCAAAGAACCTGAACCACAAGCAAAATCTAATACTTTATTCAGTTTTTTCTTTTTACCTGTTTTTGGGTCTTGACTGTCTAAGGTTACAATTTCTGATAGGATTGTAGACAATTGTTGTGGTGTATAAAACTCTCCTGCTTTTTTTCCAGAACCAGCTGCAAATTCTCCAATTAAATACTCGTAAGCATCTCCAAGTGTGTCACTATCGGTTGAAAATTCGGCAATACCATCTGATATTTTTTTAATAATGGTACACAGCTTTTTATTTCTATCGGTATAGGTTTTACCTAATTTTTCTGAGTCTAGATTGATTTCTGAAAATAAACCTTTAAAAGAACTTTCAAACGATTCGTTTTCTATGTATTTAAATCCTTTTTGAAGGTCACTTAGTAAATCATTATGTTGTGTACGTGCTAATTCTGAAATACTACCCCATAAATACTCTGGTTTGATAACATAATGTACTTTTCTACGCATTTGTTTTTCAAATGGCTCAATATCATTTGGATTATCGTCATACCAAACGGCAAGCGGTGTACGATTATCTTCCTCTTCTAATTTAGGATAATCTGAACCTAATTCCTTTTTTACGGAACCTTCATAATTATCTGATAAGTAACGTAAAAAGAGAAATGATAGCATATAATCACGAAAATCATCTGCATTCATTGCACCTCTTAAATCGTTAGCTATATCCCAAAGTGCTTTTCCTAATTCTTCTTGTTTTTGTTTTGCTGTCATAATTAATTTGATTCTACTGTAAGAGCAGGTATTATCTCAGGATTAAACTGATAATTTGTAATAAAGTCTTTAAATATTTGTTTGAAATATCCCTTGTTTTCTGGTAACATTTCTCTTGGTTCATATAAAGAATAGTTACCGTGACTTAATATATTTACCATTCTTGTATAAAGAACTTTATCTTCGTCATCATCTAATGGTGTAATACAATCAGAAAAGTTTTTAAAGCCGTGAAAAGAAGCTGTTTTCTCCAATACACTTCTCAATATATTAAAATGATAAGTATATAAAACTCCCGATTCAACTGCATTATGCAAGTCTTTAATTAATGAAACGTGATGAAAAAAAGGTGTGTCTGATGTATTAGTTAACCTATAATTTGCTTCACCTATTTTACTCAAAAAATTTCTATTTGCACTTTTTAACTCATTACACATCACATTAAAAAATAAGGTGTGATGAGAAGAAATAATTGTTTTAATATTATTTCCTCCTTTTTTTAGCATTTGTGCTAAATGGCTTGCTACAGCAATCGTATTGTTATCATCTAATGATGATATAGGATCATCTATATAAATATATTTTACCCAATCATAATTTTGGTCTCCATCAATTGCTAGTTGTGCAAGTGCTAAAAAGAAACACCAAATAAATATATTCTCTTCACCTCTTGAAACTTTAATATATTCTTTGTTTTCTACAGTACCATCAACTAATTCCTCACGAATAAAATTAATTGCCCATTTTTCAGTTTCATCTTCTGAATCTACTGTTGTCGGCTTCTTGTACTTAAAATCAATTTCAAAATTAAAATCTGCATATCTTTTTAAGAGAGGACGTATTCTATTAGGAATGTCTAGTGATTCTATTAGGCTTTTATCATCTTGAGCACTAGTGCTTCCAAAAAACTTGGAATCTCTATTTAATAATAATACTCTGTGTGTATCATCATCTAAATCGTTATCCCAAGTGAATAAGTCTTCTGTAAACGCATTAAAGTACAAAGTGTCAGTATCACCATTTTGTTTGGCTACGTCTTTAAAACTCATTGACAACCGTGTTTTTCCAGTACCATTATAAGCAAAAAATAAAAAATATTTATTTTCTAACATTCTAATATATTGGCTAATCTCTTTTAAAGCTTCAAAAGGCAAAAAACCTACTGATTTAAGTGTAAAAACAACTTTAGCAATTATTTCTTCACTCAAGCCTTCTTTTAAATTGTAGACTAACTCTTGATTATCATAAATATAATTTTCATCTAAAACCTCTTTATAAAATTTTTCAAACTCTTTTTTATTTGGTTTGTTTAAAATGTTTTTTTTATAAACTTCTTTCTCTATTTTTTGTATTACTTCCATACTCATATCATTCAGTTGTTTACATTAGGGAACAACTGTTGCATTAAGCCTTTTTTATGGTCTTTTAAGGCTGCTATTTTAGAAGTTTGTTCTTCTATTAAATCATCTGAAATAGATAAACAATTGGCTATTTTTTGTTGTTCTTTTGGGTCTTTAGGCTTTAAGAAAGAAAATGATAAAACCGTATCTTTTCTAAGGTTCGTTTGTTTAACCCCATCATCAAAAGCTAAAAAGTATTTGTTCCTATTTTGAATGTAAAAAAGAAATTTATTATCGATACCTGTTGGTGTAATTTTACAGATACGCTGATTTACTGTGTAAGTCTCTGCTTTATCTACATAAAAACATTTTGCAATTGCTTTGCCGTTTGGAATATCACTTAATACCATCAATACATCTCCAACATTGGCTTTTAAATTAGCCGAATTAGAAAGTTTTACTACTTTTCCTTCTGTGGATATAAATTTCGAGTTTACAACTTTATATTTACCTGTTTCAGAAATTTCTTTTTCGTGTGCTTTACCATTTGCATAATCAGCGACATCATCTAAAATAGTTTCTACCCAATCACCATCATTTTTAAATTCTGGAAAACGAAATTGTGGTTTGGTTTCTCCATTCGTTGGAAATAGTTGTTGTAATAAACCTTTTTTGTGGTCTTTTAAAAGGGTTAGTTTTTCGGTTTCTACGGTTATTAGATTATCTAATGAAGATAGACAGTTGGCTATTTTTTGTTGTTCTTTGGGTTTTGGAAATTCAATCTCTAATTTTTCTAATTGACTATTATAAAGATGCATTACAGAAACACCTTGAGCCATTTTAGCAATAGTCCTCTTTTTTACACTATTCAAATAGTATGAAAAGAACACCCCATTAATTTCTGACTTAATTATATTTAAATCACCTCCTAAAGCAATTCCCTCACGCAATACACAAGAAGCTCTCGCTATATCAATTCGAGTTTCTCCAGAAGAAGGAATAATTACTTCATTACCCTTACTTAAAATTAGCTCATTCTCTGATAAATTAGTTTTTGAAATTACTTTATCGATTACCTCATTATAATCAGTATATAATTCACCATATCTAATACAAAAAAGCTTACCATTACTTACAATATCCTTTTTTGATACGCCTTTTCCTTTCGAAAAGGTTGCAATATCAATAAGTTTTGCTGTTTTCCATTCTCCATTATTCTCAAACTCAGGAAATCGTAATGCAGGAACTATCCTTTCGACTCCGCTCAAGACAAGTTTTTGTTTTTCTTTATTCATAAGCGTTTAATCCTGCTATTTCTCGCCCTTGGGCTAGTTTGTTTAATAATGGCACTAAATCTTCCATTAAGGCTTTTTCTTTTACGCTACGGTCTTTCCATCCTAATTCTAGAGGCTCTAATAAATCAGTTAATTTTTCGCCATCAAAAATCATTCTATTCATTATTTCATCAATAAAAACATTTAAACTTTCAGTTGTGATTTTATACTTCTCTGCAATAGTTTGTATTTCTTTTGCTGATTTTTCATCTTTAAATTTTTGGTAACCAGTACGTATGTCTCCTTCATCTAAAGCATTTCCAACTTCTAAAGTATTTATATAAGCAATAATATCTTCACGCTCGTCCATTAAATTGGCACTAGAACCTAATAAATTTATCAGTTCTTCACGTGTCATTTTGTGTTTAGAGGGTTTGTCTTGGGTATAAGTAGCAATTAAGCCAATAATATAATCGTAATCTATAACGGCAGAAGAGAAGAGTACAAACTCAAAATCTAATTGCTGTACATCTTCTGCTACTTGGTCTCCTTTTTTGTTTTGTTCTGCCTGTAAACGTTTGGCAGTGTCTAAATACACCGATTTAAACGAACGTAAATCGTCTGCTGGTAGTAAGGCTTCAATACTATCGGTTTGTTTCTCTTCTAAATCGGTATATTGGTCTAACTGTGTTTTTAAACGTTGTACTTCTTTAAACGCATTTATAAAGCCTGAACGTGCTTCATCCCCTTTTAAATTACTAACCTCAGAAGGGGAGCAGTCTAGTCCATTCATTTCCATAAATTCGGTTAGTTGTGTAACAGCCTCTTTATATTTAGCAATTACTTTAGGTGCTGCATCTACTAACCAAATTTCTTTTGCTTTCTCTATTTTAGCACCAGAGAAACGAATCATTGCTTTGTTTACGTCTTCTTCTTGGTCTCTAAATACTAAAATATTACCATAAGGTTTGGTATCGTTTATTACACGATTAGTGCGTGAATAGGCTTGTATTAAACCGTGATATTTTAAATTTTTATCTACGTACAATGTATTTAAATACTTAGAATCAAAACCAGTTAATAACATATCTACTACTATCATCACATCAATTTTATTTTTGTGAGCATAATCGGTATTGGTATATTTTTGGTCTTTTATACGTTGCTGTACATCCTGGTAGTATAAATCGAAATCGTTTATTCTATGATTGGTATCGTATTGTTTATTATAGTCTGCAATAATGGTATTTAAAGCTTCTTTCTTTTTATTAGGCTCTACCGTATTGTCTGCTTTTTCTTGAGGTAAATCCTCTTGTATTTGCTGAATATCTTTATTACCCTCAGCAGGTGGTGAAAACACACAAGCTATTTGTAAAGGTTTATAATCTTGATTTTCTTTAAGTTTTTCAGCTTGCAACTTTTTAAAAGTATCGTAATACTGAATAGCATCATTAATGGAAGCCGTAGCCAATACTGCATTAAACCGTTTGTAATGTGTTGCTTTATCGTGTTTTTCTAGTATCGCTTTGGTTACTGCTAACTTATGTAAATCATCACCAACCGTTACTTTTTCTTCTGGTTTAAAATAGTCGATATGAAAACGCAATACGTTTTTATCTTCTATCGCATTGGTAATGGTGTAAGCATGTAATTCTTGTTGAAATACATCTTCTGTAGTTTTATAAGACGCTTGTTTACCTTCAATGGTTTTATAAGTTGCATTTTCTTCAAAAATGGGTGTCCCTGTAAAACCAAATAATTGTGCTTTTGGAAAAAATTCTACAATAGCTTTATGATTTTCTCCAAATTGTGAACGGTGACACTCATCAAAAATAAATACTACACGTTTATCTTTTAAAGGTTCTAAATGTTCAATATAATTTTTATCGTTTTTGGTATCTAAGGCTAAACCTAATTTTTGAATAGTGGTTACAATTACCTTATCTGCATAATCGGTTGATAGCATTCTCTTTACCAATGTTTTTGTATTGGTATTTTCTTCTACGCTCCCTTCTTGAAATTTATTAAATTCTTCTCTTGTTTGACGGTCTAAGTCTTTTCTATCTACAACAAATAAACATTTTTCAATATCATCATTGTCTTTTAAAAGGGTAGATGCTTTAAAAGATGTTAGTGTTTTACCACTACCTGTAGTATGCCAAATATATCCGTTTCCTCTATCTTGTTCTATGCAATCTACGATAGCTTTTACGGCATAAATTTGATAGGGTCGCATTACCAATATTTTCTGTTCGGTTTCTACTAAAACCATATAGCGACTAATCATTTCACCTAAAGTACACTTAGATAAAAAGTTATCGGTGAAATCATATAAATTGTTAATTTTTGAATTGTCTTTTTTAGCTAAAGTATAAACAGGTAAAAACTGCTCGTCTGCATTAAAAGCAAAATGTTTGTTGTTATTATTAGAAAAGTAAAACGTTCTTGATTGATTACTAACAATAAATAGTTGCATAAAACACATTAACGAATTGGTATATCCATTACCAGCATCATTTTTATAGTCTACTATTTGTTGCATTGCACGATTAGGACTAATCTCTAAAGTTTTTAACTCAATCTGTACCAATGGCAATCCGTTTATTAATAAAATAACATCATATCTATGATTGCTATTTTCGGTATTCATTCGTAGTTGATTAATGACTTCAAAGTCATTTTTACACCAATCTTTTATGTTTACTAAAGTGTAATGTAGTGGTGTATCGTCTTCTCTTATAAATGTGCTTTTCTTCCTTAGTCTGCTAGAAGTTTTAAATACATCTGGATTGATAATTTCAGTAAGAAGTTTGTCAAATTCGGTATCAGTAAGTTTTACTCTATTAAGTGCCTCAAATTTCTCTCTAAAGTTTGATTCTAGAGTAGTCTTGTCTCTTATATCTTTACGATAGGTATATTTTAATTCTTGTAGTTTCCCTACAAATCCGTATTCTATGTCTGCTTCTTTTACAATATTCATTTGTTGGTCTTTGTCATTAATTTTCTTTTATCAATGATTTTACTTCTACGTTTAAGATTTTTGCAATCTCAAATAAAGTATCTAAACTTGGTTATCTTCTGTTTTGAGTATAGTTACTAACTATGTTGTAACTTTTCCCCGTTTCTTTTATTTGATTTATTTTTGAATTTACCTATTATTTTTATTAAAATTCAAAAATTATATTGAACAAATATTTCAGTTGATAAATGTACAGAACTATTTTAGTATATCATTATTGGATATCTATTAAAATAGTCATTGAATTAAGAACTGTGTTCAACTGGACTACCTAGTAAATTTGGTACGATTTTTTTAAGCTACATTATTTAATTGATTTATTTTAATTTTAATATTGTTCCTAAATGCATTTAAGTAAAAAGAAAATGATTTAAAGTATTTAGGAGATGAGTGTCATAAACATTTAAAATATTCTAAAGACTATAATCTTTATTACATTGACAAATTGGAATTATTTAAAATATTAGACTCTTCCTTTGAAAGAATTTATATAAAGAGTAACATTTGGACTGCACATTGTGACTATAAAATAACTAAAG
>CANMKX010000033.1 GCA_947498595.1 uncultured Aquimarina sp. | reverse complement strand
AAATTCAGTACTTTAATTTACTTAATATTCTGCTTTTTCTATACTATAAAATCAGATTTCTTACATCGAATTCAGGTCAATAGAACATGGAGGTAGTATTTTTGGTTTTAAATCTATGGGAGTATGTATCCCAAAAGAAGATATCTATGTGATAGGTTTAAATAATTGTGATTGCAATTCACCAACCAAAATAACAAGAGATATTGCCAAGCTGTTCATGAAATCATAAGAATTCAATGATTTCATGAACAATTAAAAATTATAATAAGGCATCAATTTCTAATTGGTAATCATATTGTAAATCATCATGCAGTAATTTTATTTTTTTTTGAACAGAAGAAAGCTCTCTTTGATATAGATTTTTAAGAATAACGCTCTTTTGAATTGAAGGTCTAAAGTTTTTTAATTTTTTACAGAAATAAAGAATCAATTCAATTTCGGTTTCTTTCTTTTTTGAATAACGAATATAGGTTTTGATACGCTTTAATATTTTTCGTACTCCTTTTTTGATATAATAAAAAGTTTTTGTGTTGATTTCGAGAAACATTAGATCTATTTCTTCCTGTATGTCCGAAATGTATTTATCCTCTTGTTCTGATTCAAAAAGAAGGTAGGTAAGCAGTTCTTTATTTTCTTTTTTAAATTTAGAAAGTAACAAACAAACCTCCATTAATTCTGCATGGGAACGTTCATTTAATTCTGTTTTAATTTCTTTTACAGATACAGCTTTCATATAGATGAATGAGTGAAATTATAAATTCAATTCAGGGGAAAAGATACGTTATAGTTTTAAAGAAAGATAATTTAATTACTGAATTGAACGGAACATCTATAGTATTTCTAAATAAAATTATGGTTAACGATAAAAGGTTGTAATTATCATTAATTGCAATAAACCTATTGTATATAAAAATTATTTTAATGACTTTACGGATTTACGTAAGGAATAATGAAAAAGATTATTTTGCTTTGCAGTTAATTGAAATTATTATAAAAATGAAATTAGATATATCAAATATTAATGAAGCCTTTTCACCAACTCATGAAATAAATGATCCTGAAAAGTTTGTTGGAAGATATGAAGAAATTGAATCTTTAATATTAGGACTTTCTACAGAAAGTTCTTTCTTATCAATATTTGGTTTAAGAGGAATAGGAAAATCTTCAATAGCCAAGCAAATAAAACTTATAGCAGAAGGAGATGAAACTTTACCAAAATTATTAAGTTTAAACCACCTTTTACCCAAAAAAGGGTTTAATTTTATGGTTCATTTGGTTTGTTGTGATGAATTTATTTTGATGTTAAATCTCTGATTAAAAGGATTTTACTAGGAGACGATAAAAACGATTCCATTTTTGATCATAATAAAAATGGAAATAAAAGAGCAACAGCTTTTAAGAGAAAAGATAAATCAGCCGTGGCAGGGAATGCTTATTTTTTGAAAGGTGGGTATGAAGAAGAAAATGAAACAATGTATGAAAATAGAATAACTGATGACTTAATACAAGAATTTAAATTAGCTTTATCAACAACAAAAAAGGATAATCAAGATAAATCAGGTTTATTAATATTAATAGATGAATTTGATGTGCTTAATAATAAAGATGGATTTGCATCTTTAATAAAAACATGTTCATCTAAATTTATAAAATTTGGTGTCATTGGAATAGGGGAAAGTATTGAAGATTTGGTTGAAGATCACGCTTCTGTAGGTAGACAAATTAATAGTGTATTAGTTAAACCAATGGCAAATAAAGAACTTCGATTAATAATTGAAACAGCTATAACTTCATTAAAAAATGAAATTGAATTTGAAGAAACTGTGATAAAAGATATTGTAAAAGAAGCTGAAGGTTTTCCTTATTTTGTTCATTTATTAGGGAAAGAATCACTTTTATTAGCATTTAAAAGAAATTTAAACGTAGTTTCAGATTCATTATATTCTGAAGTTAAAGAATCTTTAATAAAAGGAAAAATTAATTTACTTCAAGAATTTAGATATACAGAAATTTGTAGGACTTCAGCAGAAAGAGAACTCCTTCTTAGACTATTCGCGTTATCTGATGAAAATAATATACTTATAGAAGATATTTATGGAATAGCTAGAGAGAGTGGAGTAGATACTCCTTCTCAATATTTTGATAAACTTATAGAGAAAGGTAAAATTGCACCGATACTTGTAATTTCAAGAGATAAAAGGCATGTGAGGTTTTCTGATCCAATATTAAAGCTATATTCAAGAAAAAGAAAGTCTATTCATAATCAATTCAATTAAAATGTTACATTATTGAGTACATAATGATTAGGTAATTTTAAAATTTAACATAAACTATAATTTAAATTAAACTTTCCTGAAAAATTACTTCAAAAAGAATAGAATTACATAAGTAATTTGTGTTAATGGTCTTTTTAATTTAAGAAATTAATGAAATAAATAGCAAAAAAACAGACCGTATAAAAATGGAGTTTAAACCGTAGTTTTTATTCTAAGAAACGTGGTTAATTTGCATCGATTACGTTTTTAAAAATGGGCGTATTCAATACTTAAGTAATTGTGAAAAAAGGGAGATTTTTATCTCCCTTTTTTATTAATATAAATTAGCTACTAAGCAATATTTATTATAAATTTTAATTAGTATAATTCCAGATAGGTTGTTGTTGTAATAAGTGTTCTACAAAATAATTCCATCTCTTTTTTCTAAAATATGATCTGTGTTTTCCACGATAACCATGACGTTGACTAGGAAGTATTAAAAGATCAAAATCTTTATCAGCCTTAACTAGAGCTTCTGCTAATTTGAACGTAGCCGAAGGATTCACATTTTCATCGATTCCTCCATGAACTAATAATAATTTACCTTGTAAATTTTTAGCCATAGTTATATTTGATTGTAGGTGATATGTATCGTCTACAGGCCACCCCATATACATCTCTGGCCACCAGGCTTTTTCCATACGATGATCGTGATCCGCAGAACTAGCGACAGAAACTTTATAAAAATTAGGGAATTGTAATAATGCGTGAGCAGCATCATATCCACCAGCAGAATGTCCAAAAATACCAACACGTTTTGTATCAATAAAAGAATTTTGTGAAGCTAATTGTTCAATAGCTAATTTGTGATCTTCAAGATTACCTCCTAAGTTTTTATACGAATGATTATGAAACGCTTTAGATCTTCCAGATGAGCCTAAACCATCAATCATAACAACAATAAAACCTAATTCTGCAATGGCTTGATTCTCTAGAGAAATAGCACGTCCAAAACTTCTTGGAAACATTTGTGTATGAGGACCTGTATATGAATGATCTATTACAGGATATTTTTTAGTTGGATCAAAGTTAGAAGGTTTCCAATAAGCTCCATAGATAGTCGTTTTTTTATCTTTAGCAAGAGCTGTAAAAGTAGTAGCAGGTTTCCAACCCGTTGCTGCTAATAAGTCCACATTTGCTTGCGTTAATTTTTGTAAAATTGAACCTGATTTATTAGATCTTAAAACAGTTTGAGTTGGGATTTGAGCTGTAGAATGATTGTCTATAAAATAAGTCCCATCAGGAGAGAATATAGCTTGATGGTGTGTAGGTTCGGGAGTTAATAACGTTATTTTTTTGTTTTTTAAAGATACTTTGTAAATCGCATTATAATAAGGATTTTGATGATGTTTTCCGCTAGCCGAAAAATAAACAATTCCTTTATCCTGATCTATATATTCTATATTATTAACGACATAATTACCAGCAGTAAGTTGTGTTTCTTTACCAGTTGTAAGATTGATACTGTATAAATGTTTCCAACCATCTTTTTCTGAAGTAATAATTGCAGATTGATGCTTTTCTAATAAGCGATATTCAAAATTATCGATATTGGTGGTGCTTATTTCTTTAAATAAGAGTTGTTTTTTTGAAGTTGCTAGGTTTAACTTTAAAAAATGTACATCTTTAAAACCTCTATTTTGATAGTTAGCATATAGTATATCAGGTGTTTTTGACCATTGAAAAGAAACCGAATTGATATGTGTATTCGTGGGTAATTCTGGATGAATTTCTTTTTGCTGATCGATGTCAAAAAGAACAGGTTTCATATAAACCATTGTACTATCTCCAGGAGATCCTCTATAATAAGATAGTAATTTAGGACGGTACAAAGAATCAATGCTCCAGTCTAATAAATACATTTTATCAGCCTTTCTTAAATCACATATATTAGTTTGAATCCATTTGGAGTCTGGTGACCAATTTACATAAAAATGTTTTGAACGTTCTCCTTGTTCACCTTCCATTAAATCATACCACCCATAAAAACTGGCATATTCAAAGTTTTTACGTCCATCAGTGCTTAATTGCTTAACAGTACCATCAGCAGTAGATCGAATATATAAATTATAATCTTTGGTATAAGCAATCCATTTTCCATCAGGAGAAACTGTTTCAAAATTTGAAGTCTTTTGCTTAGATTTTTTTTCTGAAAGCGTGTAGTTATTAATATTTAAAACATATTCTTTTTGATCCAAATAAAAGGAAATGGAATTTTTATCAATATAATTGAATCGAGTAAAAGGGAGCGTTGTAGCGGTATATTCTTTTTGTAATTCATTGTTTAATAATAAAGCTACGCGTTCTTGATCAAAAAGAGCATTGATTTTTTTACGTTTAAAATCAATTGTTTTGTAAAATGATCCTTGCGGTGTATTTTCTACAAAAGCAACATGTTGTTTATCTTTAGACCATTGTGGGCGAACATAGGTATTAAAAATGGTTGAGTTATTTGTGTTTTCCCATAAAAAGGAAGTAGCGCGTTGATAATCTTTTTTAGAAATTTGCTCTTGAGCTTGACCTAAAAAAGAAAAAAGCATAACAACTAGTATAGTCATGCTTCTTCCTAGGTAATTATGATGTGTCATTTATGGCGCAAGATATAGTTTCTTATCACTCAGTAATGATATAAAATTATCTAATAGTTTGTATAAATTCACCAATACCTTTAATTCCTTCATTAGTAAGGTGTTTTACAAAGGCAGAACCAATAATAGCTCCTTTGGTTGTTGCAGTAGCTTGATTAAAAGTGGCAGCATTACTAATTCCAAAACCAACAATTTGTGGGGCTTTTAATTCCATTGCTTTGATACGATTAAAATAAGTCGTTTGTACGTCACCAAATGAGTTTTGGGCTCCTGTAGTGCTAGCAGAACTAACCATGTATATAAAACCATCAGAAATACTATCGATAAAACGTATACGTTCATCCGAAGTTTGAGGAGTTATCAAAAAAGTATTTATTAGTCCATATTTTTCAAATATTTGTTGGTAATGTAAATGGTACTCCTTTACAGGTAGATCAGGAATAATAAGTCCATCAATTCCTACCTCAGCACATTTTTTGCAAAATGCATCTATGCCGTATTGCATCATAGGATTAAAATATCCCATAATGATTAAAGGAATTTGTACGGTTTTACGAATATCTTTTAATTGTTCAAATAGCAATTGTGTTGTCATACCGTTTTGCAAAGCTTGGGTAGAGCTTGCTTGTATAGTAGGACCATCAGCTAATGGATCGCTAAAAGGAAGCCCTATTTCAATCATATCAACACCGTTTTTTTCTAAATCTTGAATGATTTGTGCTGTATCATTGATAGCAGGATACCCAGCAGTAAAATATATAGAAAGAATTTTTTTATCCTCTTGTAGTTTTTGTTGTATTCGATTCATCATAATTGATTATAAATTAAAATACTCGATATAAGTGTTTAGATCTTTGTCTCCACGTCCAGAAAGATTGATAACAACAATATCATCGGATTTGAATTGTTTTTTATCAAAAATGGCTAATGCATGAGAACTTTCAATTGCAGGTATGATTCCTTCTAATTTACACAATTCTAATCCAGCGGCCATTGCATCTGCATCGGTAATAGATACAAAATCTGCCCGCCCAGATTTAAATAAATGCGCATGTAAAGGACCAACTCCAGGATAATCTAATCCAGCAGAAATAGAATAAGGTTCTGTAATTTGACCATCAGTAGTTTGCATTAAAAGTGTTTTACTACCATGAATGATTCCTTCTTTTCCTAAAGCCGAGGTTGCAGCACTTTCTCCTGTATCGATACCTTTACCAGCAGCTTCGACAGCTATAATACCTACTTCAGATTGATCTAGATAATGGTAAAAAGCACCAGCTGCATTGCTACCACCACCAACACATGCAATTACATAATCGGGATTTTCTTTTCCTTCTTTTTCTAATAATTGCCATTTTATTTCTTCCGAAATAATGGATTGAAATTTAGCAACCATATCAGGATAAGGATGAGGTCCAACTACAGATCCTATGATATAATGAGTATCAACAGGGTTGTTGATCCAATCACGTATAGCTTCGTTTGTAGCATCTTTTAGCGTTTTACTACCTGATGTTGCAGGTATTACAGTTGCACCAAGCATTTTCATACGAGCTACATTAGGAGCTTGACGCTTGATATCAATTTCACCCATATATACGATACATTCAATCCCCATTAAAGCACATACAGTTGCCGTAGCTACTCCATGTTGACCAGCACCAGTTTCGGCAATAATTCTATTTTTTCCGAGTTTTTTGGCCATTAATATTTGACCAATAGTATTGTTTACTTTATGAGCACCGGTATGATTTAAATCTTCACGTTTTAAATATACTTTTGTATTGTACTTTTCTGATAAACGCGCTGCATAATATAGGGGAGTTGGACGACCCACATAATCTTTTAATAATTGTTCGAACTCTTCTTTAAACGAAGGTTCGTTCATGATTTTTAAATATTGAGTACGTAATTCTTCAACATTTGGATATAACATTTCGGGGATATAAGCGCCTCCAAAATCTCCATAATATCCATGTTCGTCTGCGTGATAGCTTTTCATTTCTTTTGCAATTAAATAATGTTATGAGTTTATAGAGCTAACATTAAAGGTTGTTTTTAGTTGTTTCCTAATGATGTGTTTCTTCCTTTATAAAGTGTTGAGTCATATCATAGGGTTAATAAGGATTGTTTAAAAGTGACTAAATCTGGAATATTTTTTAAGCCAGGTTCTATTTCAAATTTACTATTTACATCTATAGCTTTAATAGGAAGGTTTGTATTTAAAATCTCTTTTAAATCTGTTATTTCTTCAAGTCCAATACCTCCACTTAAAATAAATGGTATAGAAGAAGTATAAGTGTTTAAAACACTCCAATCAAAAGTATATCCATTACCTCCTTTTTGTTTCCCTTTGGTATCGAATAGAAAACAATCAACAAAAGCTTCGTATGGTGTAAGTTGTTTAAAATCAAAAGTATCTTTAATACTGAACACTTTCCAGATAGCTACATCATAATCTAATTCTTTGTGGAGTGCATTACAAAATGCAGCACTTTCTTGACCATGAAGTTGCACTACTTTGAAATTATATTGTGTTACTTTATCCAAAATATATGCTATCGAAGCATCTACAAATACACCTACTTTTTTTATATCTTCAGAAATTGATGGTATTTGAGAATCAAAGTTACGAGCCGATTTTTCATAAAAAATGAAACCTAAGTAATCAGGCGATAACGCTGCTAATTTCTCGATATTATCAAGATGTTTCATTCCACATATTTTAAGTTGTATATTTTTCATTGACTAACTAAATCATTATACTTAAAGAATAGAACTGACTAATTTTCTAAATCTTTGATAAAATTAATGGCATTTTTTCCTGGATCCTCTGTTTTCATGAAATTTTCACCGATTAGAAAACCTTGATATCCATAAGGTTGTAAATCTTTAATAGCACCAATGCTGCTAATTCCGCTTTCAGAAACTTTTACAAAATCATCAGGAATAAGTGTACTTAATGATTTACTAATATCAGTACTAACATCAAAGGTTTTTAGATTGCGATTATTAACCCCCAACATATCCAATGAAGGCATCAAGGATTTTTCTAATTCTTCTTGGTTATGGACTTCCAAAAGTACTTCTAGTTGAAGGCTTTTGGCGAATTGAGATAAGGCTTTAATCTCATTTTGAGTTAATACAGCTGCAATTAGTAAAATAACGTCAGCTCCGTAGGCTTTTGCTTCTAAAATTTGATATTCATCAATAATAAATTCTTTGCGAAGTAAAGGTAATTTGGTAGCCGCGCGAGCAATAATAAGATCGTCTAAAGAACCCCCAAAATATTTTCCATCTGTAAGAACAGACATCCCACAAGCATTGGCTTTTTCGTAACCAATAGCGACATCTTGAACACTTACTTTTTGATTGATTACTGCTTTTGATGGAGAACGTCTTTTATGTTCTGCTATAATTCCAGATGAACTATTACGCAAATTAGTTACAAGCGATGCTGTTTTTCGATCAAAAAGAATTGATTTTTCTAATTGAGAAGCAGGAATTAACCCTTTTTTTAATGCAACTTCTATCCGTTTATCAACTATAATTTTATCAAGTATATTCATGTTACTATATTCTTAAGCGGATTTACTTAATTCTTGAACTATTTTTAATGTATTTAATCCTTTTCCAGACAGTAGGGATTCTTTAGCAATATCAAAACCGTCTTTAGGAGTTATGTTTTTTACTGTTGCTATTGCCATTCCAGCATTTGCCGATACAACATTGTTTTGAGCTTCAGTTCCTTTACCATTAAGAATATTCATAAATATCTTAGCAGAGGCTTCAATGGTTGTACCTCCTTGAATATCTTTTTGTTGTAAAGCTTGTACTCCAAAATCATTAGGTGTTAACATCCCTTCAGTAGCATTAGCAATGGTTTTAGTATTTCCTGTTAAAGAAATTTCGTCATAACCATCAAGCGCATGAATAATTGTAAAGTTTTTATCAGTATTCTGATATAGATAACCGTACATTCTTGCTAATTCCAAATTAAATACACCTACAATTTGATTAGGAGGGAAAGCAGGATTTACCATAGGGCCTAACATGTTGAAAAAAGTTTTTACAGCTAATTCTTTACGAATAGGAGCAACATTTTTCATAGCAGGATGAAATAAAGGGGCGTGTAACACACATATACCAGCTTTATCAATACTGCGTTCTAAATAGGATTGATCGTTACTAAATTTAATCCCTAAATGCTCCATAACATTAGAGCTACCACAAGTAGAAGAGACTCCGTAGTTACCATGTTTTGTAACTTTAATTCCAGCCCCAGCAGCAACAAATGATGAAAGCGTTGAAATATTAAAAGTATCTTTTCCGTCACCTCCAGTTCCGCATAAATCAATAGGATTATAATGACTGAGATTTACAGGAATGCACAATTCTAATAAAGCATCTCTAAAACCTTCTAATTCTTGAATAGTAATACTTCGCATCATGTATACAGTTAAAAATGATGCTATTTGACTTTGATTATAAGCTCCTTTAGAAATATTAACTAGTACACTTTTAGCTTCTTCTTTAGAGATTGTTTCGTGATTTATTAATCGATTTAATAATTGTTTCATAGTTTCTTTTTTTAGATAATGTTTGGTTGTTTAATTTTTAATCCAGTTTTCAAGCATTTTTTTTCCATCAGGAGTTAATACTGATTCTGGATGAAATTGAACCCCACGTATATCTAACTCTTTATGACGTAAAGACATAATTTGTCCATTCTCATCATAAGAGGTTGCTTCAAGACAAGCTGGTAGTTGATTGGATACTACCCATGAATGATACCTACCAACAGGAAACTTATTACTAATACCTTCAAAGATTTGTTCATCTTCCACATGAAGAGAAACTTGTGTAGCCACTCCATGAAATACTTGATCCAAATTTTCTAAACTTCCTCCAAAAACTTCTCCTATAGCTTGTTGTCCTAAACAAACCCCTAGAATGCTTTTCGTTGTAGCATATTTTTGGATGATATCTTTTAATAAACCAGCCTCATCAGGAATACCAGGACCAGGCGATAATAATATTTTATGAAAAGGAGCTACATCATCAAGATGTAATTGATCATTTCGTTTTACAGTTACGTCACAACCTAGATCTTCTAAATAATGCACTAAGTTGTATACAAATGAATCGTAGTTGTCTATCACTAATACTTTTGTCATCTTTTATAATGTTTTAATGCAGTTATTATATTTCTTCTGCTAATTGTAAAGCCTTGTTCAAAGCTCCTAGTTTATTATATACTTCTTGTAATTCGCTTTCTTCGTTTGATTCGTTAACCAATCCAGCACCTGCTTGCCAATGTAATTGGTGGTTTTTGCTTAAAAATGTACGAATCATAATGGCATGGTTAAAATTTCCTTTAAAATCCATAAAACCAATAGCTCCACCATAAAAATCACGATTTACATTTTCGTATTTTTCTATTAATTGCATTGCCATATGCTTAGGAGCACCGCTTAATGTACCCGCAGGAAAAGTATCTGCTACAATTTGCATAGTAGTTGTATCTGCATGTTTTTTTCCAGTAACTTTACTTACAAGGTGTATCACGTGCGAAAAAAACTGAACTTCTCTATAAGTATCTACAGTAACTTGACTCCCATGGCGGCTTAAATCATTACGTGCTAGATCTACCAACATTACATGTTCTGCATTTTCTTTTTCGTCTTTAGCCAATTGCTTAGCAAGTAGGGCGTCTTGTTCATCATTACCAGTACGTTTAAATGTTCCTGCTATGGGATGAATTTCGGCCATATCATCTTTTACAACTAATTGTGCTTCTGGAGAACTTCCAAATATTTTGAAATCCCCATAGTCAAAATAGAAAAGATAAGGAGAAGGGTTGATACTGCGTAAAGCTCTATATACATTAAATTCGTCTCCTTTGAAGCCTTGTGTGAATCTTTTTGATAGAACTAATTGAAATACATCTCCTCTCTGACAATGTTTTTTTGCTAATGCTACTTGCTTTTTATAGTCTTCATCATTAAGGTTTGATGTGGTTTCTCCAACAGTAGTAAAATTATATGATGCAAAATTTTTAACTTTCAATAAAGATTCGATTTGATCGATATTACTATTGGTATTATAACAATGAGCAAAAATATAAGCGTCGTTGTTAAAATGATTGATAGCTATAATGTTTTGATATACCGCATAATAAATATCTGGAATTTCTAGCGAGTTTTCTTTTTTTGTTACTTCAATATCTTCAAAATAGCGTACCGCATCGTATGAGATGTAACCAAATAATCCATTGTTAATGAATTTAAAATCATTATTTGAAGTATTGAATTTTTGTCCAAACTGCTGGATAACTTCAGGTAAGTTAGTATTTGGAGTTATTTTAGTTTCAGTAATTTCTCCATTAGGTAGTGATTCTATGATAGTTTCATTAACTACTTTGATACTTGCGATAGGGTTGCTACATATATAAGAGAAACTATTTTCGTTCCCTCTATAATCACTACTTTCAAGTAAAAGACTGTTAGGGTATCGATCTCTTATTTTCAGATATACACTAACAGGAGTGATAGTATCTGTAATAATTTTTTTAAAGTGGGTTGTTAATGTAAAACTCATCTTTTTTAATTTTTCTTTTTGGGTATATCAATTACAATTTTTTAAACAAAAAAAAGGCTTGTCGTGAATGACAAGCCTTTTATATATGTTTTCTTAACTATATAGCAGCAGCTATCTCACGACCTTTCGTTCTGAGATTTCCACCACCAAGTATTTGTTAAGATTAAATTCATTATTTCTGTTTGTTGTGGTCAAATATATGAATTAAAAATTATTTGATGCAAATTCGAAATTAAAATTTTATGTTAACTTTTAATTCAAACTCATTATCTATTGCTTTGTCTCCCAAGTTTTCAAAGAAACTTCCAGATCCATAACGAATACCATATTTTGTTCTATCAACTTTTAGAGAAGAAGTAAAATTGTTTCCTTTCAAAGTAGCTTCAAATGATATTGAGCTAGTTTTTCCTTTAATAGTTAGGTCTCCAGAAATTTTATAAATACTTCCTACTTTTTTTGCTTTTTTAATAATTAGCGTAGCGGTTTTGTATTTTGCTACACCAAAGAAATCATCAGATTTTAAATGTCCTTCTAGATTAGTTTTTCCTTTTCCTTCAAGATCAGTTACCGCTACAGAATTCATATTTACAGTAAAAGACCCACCAGTTATTTGATCTCCATTAAGAGTAATATATCCTCTAGAAAATTGTAATGTTCCAGAATGTTGACCTGTTATTTTTTTACCAACCCATTCGATACCACTATTTGATACGTTGATAGATTTTTTTTGAGCAAAAGTTATTGAAGATGTTAATGCTATAATTGCTACTAAAACTAAATTTTTAATTTTCATCGTTGTTTTTATTTATGTTAATTTTAAAAATAATTTACCCTTGAATTTTTGATAATAAACTACACAGTTGATTCATATCTTCTATAGATAATTTAGCCATCATTTTTTTATCGGCGCCTTCTATTACGGGATCTATAGCTTTTAATACAGCCAAACCCTTATCAGTTATAATGATATCTACTTTTCGTCTATTATGTTCACAAGTACTACGTACCACCAATTCCTTTTTTATGAGCTTGTCTACTAATCTAGTCGTGTTACTCATTTTAGAAATCATACGTTCTTGTATCATCGCTAGAGTTGCAGGTTTTCCTTTTTGCCCTCTTAGAATTCTCAATACGTTAAATTGAGGAATAGTAATATCAAATTGCTTTAAAACAAGAGCAACTTTATCTGTTACTTTATTATAAGCTGTAATGATATTGACTATTGTAATTTTTTCTATTGGGTAGCTCATACTGTTGTCTATACAAATGTTGTTGGTACAAATGTATAAATAAAGATGAGATATAACATTAATTTTTTGTTAATATCATTTGATCTAATGTTTTTTGGGCATAACTTGTTTATTAATAAGCGGTTTTGTTAATGATTTCTAAAAAGAAGATTTATAAACCCAATGATTGTTAATTTATTTTGTTAATTATGCGCTTTTAATATTTTCGGGGAATGATTAGTAAGAAAAACTACATGAATTTTATGTTAGTACTATTGCTTATAAGTTGCAAAGGGGAGCAACAAGTAACGACCACGGCAAACAAGGTTTTTGAAAGTAAAGGAGTTGAAATTCCAGTATACGATTTTAAAAACTTTGAACCGTTACTACATAAGAATGACGATAAAGTTCGTATTATAAACTTTTGGGCAACTTGGTGTAAACCATGCGTGCGAGAATTACCATATTTTGAGTTAATAAATGATAGATATGGAGCTAAAAATGTTGAGGTAATTTTGGTAAGCTTAGATTTACCGTCTCAAGTAGAGAATAAATTAATACCTTTTTTGAGTAAACAAAGAATACGTAGTAAAGTTATATTATTAGATGATCCTAATGCAAACCAATGGATACCAAAAGTGGATGAAAATTGGTCTGGATCCATACCAGCTACTATAATATATAAAGGAAATTCGAGTAATTTTTATGAGAGATCATTTACATATCATGATCTTGAAAAAGAATTAAAAAAAATACTTTAAAAACAAATCTTATTATTTGTATTTATAGCGTTTAGGGGACAAAATAAATACTTTTTGAAATAATAATTTATGTCGTAAAGTAGAATATTAAATGGGTAAAAAAATAGAGATGAAAACGTTAAAGATTTTAGCTGTTTTAGCTTTGGTTATTGCTGTCAGCGCATTTGCGGTAGATAAAGTAATTGTTAAGAAAACGGGGGAAGGATATGCTGTAGGTGATTTTGCTACAGATTTTAAACTAAAAAACGTTGATGATACAACCGTGTCATTAGCAAATTATAAAAATGCTAAAGGATTTATAGTAGTATTTACGTGCAATCATTGTCCGTATTCTGTTGCTTATGAGGACCGTATTATAGCATTGGATAAAAAATTTAAAGAAAAAGGGTATCCAGTAATAGCGATAAACCCTAATAATCCCAAAGCATATCCTGAAGATAGTTTTGAAAACATGAAAGTTAGAGCAAAAAACAAAGGCTTTACGTATCTTTATTTATTTGATGATGGACAACATATTTATCCACAATATGGGGCTACTAAAACGCCACACGTATATGTGTTGGAGAAAACAAAAGGAGGAAATATTGTACGATACATTGGAGCAATAGATAATAATTATAAGGATGCAAAAGCAGCTGATAAAAAATATGTAGAAGATGCTGTTAATGCTTTAATCGAAGGAAAAAGCGTTCCGGTTACTTTAACCAAAGCTATTGGATGTAGTATAAAAGCTTAAATTAGGTTATGTCTATCCAAACTTATTTTTTAGATTTATACCGCAAAATATAATAACATTAGAAAAGACATATAATGGGAAAAGATATCACACAAGAAGAATGGGCAAGCTTAATCGAAAATGATGCAAACGCTGTCATTTTAGACGTACGTTCTGAAGAAGAAGTAGAAGATGCTCATATACCTAATATGGTAAATATCGATATTCGTCAAGGACAAGGATTTCTTGATGAAATTGAAAAACTAGATAAAAGTAAAACGTATTACGTATATTGTAGATCAGGAGCAAGAAGTGCTCAAGCCTGTGCCTTAATGGATCAAATGGGATTTAGTACTACGTATAACCTTATAGGTGGTATTATGAACTGGGAAGGTGAAGTTGTTGAATAAGAAATAAGTGATTATGAAAATCAAAATAATTTTAATTAATATATTGATTGCTTGTACATTTATAAATTGTAAACAAGAAACGAAAAACGACGCTACTTTAAAATTGATTACAGTAGAAGAGATGGATTCGATGTTAAAAATGGATCAAGTACAATTGATAGATGTACGTACTCCAAAAGAATATGCATTAGGACATATAGAAGGAGCGACTAATATTGATTTTAATGATGATGATTTTGAAACCTTGATAAAAAAAATCGACAAAACTAAACCTATAGCAGTGTATTGTGGAAGTGGAGGAAGAAGTAGAAGATGTGCCAACTACATGAAAGAAGCCGGTTTTAAAAAGATATACGATGTTGATGGAGGTATTACTGAATGGAAGTTTAAAGGTAAAACAGTAGTTCGTTAAAATACTTTAAAAACATAAAAAAAGCCTGAATTAGAATAATAATTCAGGCTTTTTTTATGCTTTATATTCAGGAGGAATAGTAGATAATAAAAAAACATTGTTAAGAATATTGATGATTATTGAAAATTCTTGATATATTACGCATTAGAACGCTAATTAAATACAATATTAAATGGATTTTACAAACCCATTGGTCTATGGAGTCCCCTGTTTCCTTGCATTAATTCTTTTAGAATTAACGTATAGTAAAAATGACAAAGACCATAAAAATCTTTACAAATGGAAAGATTTAGCCGCAAGTTTAACCATGGGAGTAGGATCAGCTGTACTAGCCCCCTTAATTAAAACAATATCAGCAATTGTAATTTTTGAATACGTTTATGAAGTATTCAATCCTCTTGTAGATGGAGTACGAATGAATATTATGGGATGGCAGTCTTTTGGATATGCTTGGTATATATGGTTGCTGTGCCAATTTCTTGATGATTTTACTTATTATTGGTTTCACAGAGAAAACCATGTTGTTCGTATCCTATGGGCAGCACATATAGTACATCATTCATCAGATAACTTTAATTTAGGTACCGCAGTTCGTAATGGATGGTTTACTATTTTGTACAAACCGTTATTTTATATGTGGTTACCAGCAATAGGATTTCCACCAGAAATGGTTGTTGTTTGCTTAGGAATTGAAGCTCTTTGGCAATTTCAATTACATTCAGTGTATATTCCTAAGCTAGGATTTTTAGAAAAAATATTCAATACGCATACAATGCATCAAGTACACCATGCAAAAAACATTGAATATATGGATAAGAATCATGGAGGTTTTCTTAATATGTTTGATAAAATCTTTGGAACATGGAAAGAATTGGATGAAAATATAGATGTACAGTATGGAGTAACTCATGCCCCAAATTCATACAATCCATTGATTATATTAACTCATGAATTTAAAGATATATGGAATGATACTAAAAAATCAAAAAATTGGTATCATAAATTTATGTATATTTTTGGACCGCCAGGTTGGAGTCATGATAATAGTACTTTGACTGTGAAACAAATGCAACGAGCTTTAGCATTAGAAAAAAAACAGCAAGCAGCAGCTTAAAACATATAACAAAAAAATAAGGCTGGTTTATTATTTATAATAAACCAGCCTTATTTTTTTTATGATAAATCTAGTAGAAGTTTATGTCGTTTTAACTTCTAAATCACAACTCACCATCCAGTGAATTCCGTATTTGTCTGTAAACATTCCAAAATAAGATCCCCAAAAGGTTTCGTTTAAAGGCATTTTAATAGTACCGCTTTCAGAGAGTTTGTCAAAAATACGTTGCGTTTCTTGCTTTGTTTGCGTATTAATCGAAATCGTAAAGTTACTACCCAAAATAACCTCTTGACCAAATGCACTCGAAGTATCGCATCCCATTAAAATAGTTTCATTACTAATCGGTAAAGAAATATGCATGATTTTATTCTCTTCGTTTTTTGGTACTGGAGGATAATCATCACTAGGAGGCATATTTTTAAACCTTCCAACATAAGAAAATTCGCCACCAAAAACAGATTTATAAAAGTTAAATGCCTCTTCGCAAGTACCTTTAAAAGTTAGGTATGGATTGATAGTAACCATAAGAGATAATTTTAAAAATTAATAGAAAATAGTATCTATCTAAAGATAGGAAGAATTATTAACAGAAAAATAGAGATATTATTGGGTAATGAAATTAATGAATCCTATACCATATAATAAACAGTTTATTTAAAATTAAAACCTTATGAAACAAACATTATTATTAATTCTTATCTTAAAGTTAACGCTTGTAAATGGAGCAATAAAAACAAGTAATGTATCTTGTGCAAATAGTATAAAAACTCATTTAATATTAGAAAATACTAAAGTTGCTGATGGAGCAAAAATGGGAGTACAACCTGGTGATACTGTATATCTAGAAGCAGGAAATTATCCCTCTTTGGTCATGAAAAACTTTAATGGGACTGCAACAAATCCTATTACGATAATCAATTGTGGAGGACAAGTAATTATTGATGGAGGAAGTTATTTTACGTTTTCTTTTAGACATTCAAGTTATATACATCTTACAGGAACAGGGGATTCATCTATCGAATATGGAATAGAGGTAAGAAGTCCCGATCCATCGAGTGTTGGAAACGGAGTCGGTATGGGAAGTTTTTGTAAAAACATTGAAATTGACCATTTAAAAATCCACGACGTCGATTTTGCTGGGATTATGATTAAAACAGATCCTACTTGTGACATCAATACACAACGAGGTAATTTTGTAATTGATTATATTAATATACATGATAATGAGATTTATAATACAGGTGGAGAAGCTATGTATTTGGGATATTCTACTTACAATGCTGTAGGACGAGATTGCGATAATAATGTAGATAATGGAAAAGAAACAATGGTATTACCTCACGAAATCTTAGATCTCAAAATATGGAATAATAAAATTTACAATACGGGTAGAGAAGGAATTCAGATAGGATGCGTTCGTAATTATGAAATTTATGATAATGATATTCGTAACTATGCTACTGCACATTTAAACTCGCACCAAAATGCAGTCCAATTAGGACAAGGTTGTGCTGGGGTTTTTAGAAATAATTTTATTAAAGATGGATTTGGTCATGGACTCACTATCACTGCACATGAGAATACTATTATAGCGAATAATGTTATTATTAATGCAGGAATAAATAATCCATTAACTGATGAAAACTGGGGAGGATTTAATCCACCTTCAGGGATTAATATGCATGATAATAATTTTAAAAACGGACATCATTATAAAATCATAAATAATACGATTATAAATCCAAGAGCAAATGGGGTCTATATGTATGGAGATAAAGTACCAAACCATGAAATAAAGAATAATGTAGTGATGCAAGCTGGAGGGAATTTTTCAACAGCAAGATACAATGCGGCATTTTATATAGCATATCCTAAAAACGTTGTACAACAAAAAAATTATTATGGAAATGACTTAGCTGTAGTTAAATTTAAAGATATAACTCAAGATGATTACAGTTTAAATCCTATGTCTTTCTTGACAGATGCAGGAGTTGATACTACAATTGAATATGATTTTAAATACCAATCACGAATACATGGTAATGGATTTGATATTGGTGCGTTTGAAAATACAAATCAAGCAATAATATTGGACGATTTTCCAGAAAACGCATGTAATTGTGATCATGTAATTCCATACGGAATTGATACAATCGATGGAGATCGATATAATTTTTTACCAGGAGAAACTATTTGTATAGAAGGAGGAGAGCGAGATAAATTAGCATTAAAAAATGTACACGGCACCTCTAATGAATCTATAACAATTACCAACTGTGGATCAGTAGTAACTATTAAAAACGGAGGAAGTATAGATATTGATGCAGTTACTAATATACGCTTTACAGGAACAGGAATTACAAGTGAGAATTATGGTTTTCAGGTTATTGATGCAAATTCAAATGCGCTTTCTGTTAATGAATTAAGTAATCATTTTGAGATAGACCATGTCCAAATTATCAATGCGGGTAATTATGGAATTTATAGTAAAGATGACCCTCGACATGACTTAAGCGCTAATAAAGGACATTTTACCTTGGAGAATAGTACAATACATGATATAGAAATAAGAAATAGTAAAAGAGGAATCCAAATTGGACATCCAAGATATCAATTAGGAAAAGTGACTAATGGGGATACGTTATATCCTTATGCAATTACTAATTTTAAAATTAAGAATGTAGTATTAGATACTATTTATGGAGGTGATGGAATCAATATTTACGGTAGTGTTAATACTGTAATTGAAGATAATAAATTAACCAAAATCCATGGAGTAGGAGTCTACCCAGGAACTCATTCTGAAATAAAATTAGAAAGAAATATTATAAAGCATACAGGAAAAGAAGGATTTAGAAATACAGGAAGTGGAAGCGCTAAATTATATAATAATGTATTTTATAATACAGGAACTAGAGGAAACTATAGTGCTATCAAATTTCCTTTTCAAAACGCTAATGGTAACATGCTTGGAAATGCTATAGATATTCAATATAATACAGTGATAGCATCAAGCAATGCAAGTATACATGTCGTTACAGGAAATCAAGCAACCGAAAATTGTATCGTTAGTAATAATGTTTTTAGTGAGCCAAATAAAACACTTACGAGTACAAGTTTTCCTTTTGTGAAAATTAACCAACAAGCAATGTTTACTATAACTAATAATAATGAAACATTGGATGTTACAAATTTATACCTTGAAGATATAGGAACAGAGAATTTTAATCTCACAGCACAATCTCCAGTAATAAATCAAGGAATTATAGCTATAGGAAGTATTGATGTTATAGGAAACCCTAGAGTTGTAGGAGGCACACCTGATATTGGAGCTTTTGAATTTGTTAGTTCTCAAAGTAATATAAAAAATAATGAAACTGTAGATAAAACAATGATTATATATCCAACAGTGTTTGAAAATTATTTGAATATGAATACAGTGTTAAGAAAAGAAATGCAATATGAAATTTTTGATCTTAGAGGAAAAATTGTTACATCAGGAGATATAACCAATCAACATCAAAGAATAGCCACTAATGCTATTAGTAGTGGTATGTATATAATACGTTTAAGAGTTGATAAAGAAATTATATCAGTACAAAAAATTATAAAAAAATAGAAAGATAAAACTCCCAAAAGTGTTGCGATTTTTGGGAGTTTATAAAATTTGAATGAAATTAATATTTCTTTAAAACTTCAAACTCATCATAATCAAGTAACCATTTACCATCTTTATTTATCCATTTTTCTTGATAGATTTTACCTTCACCAATGTTCATAGACCAATTAGCATTTAATTTTACAGTAGTAGCTGTAATAACTTCAAATGTTGGATTGTGATAAGTTAAGTTGGTAGCACCATCAGCAATCAACTTTGTCCAAAAACTAGTAATAGATTTTTGGTCGTTTAGATTAGCAAAAGGAACAGCATTCATGATAGCATCTGTTGTGTAACCTTGACCACAGATAGCTCCTTTTTTCTGATTAAACCCATTAGTCCAATCCATTGAAGTTTTAATTACTTCTTCTAGAATTAAATGACTAGCAATAGGATTTGCTGTATTTTCTTTAGGAGTTTCATATTTATGTAACACTTGAAAATCATCGTATGCAAGTTTCCATTCAGAAGCGTCTTTTACCCATTTTTCTTGATAAATAACACCTTCTCCTACGTTCATACTCCAGTTAGCAGATAATAAAACTGTAGTTGCATTTACTACTTCAACGCTTACGTTTGTATAAATAAGATTAGTAGCACCAGAAGCGATAAATGGTTTCCAGAAATTTCCTATTTCAGTTGCATTTTTACTAATACCGAAAGGAGTAGCACGCATGATTGCATCTTTTTGATATCCTGCAACACAATAATCAGCATCTCCTTTATTAAAAGCAATAATCCAATCCTTACTAGCTTTTAATACTTCTAGAGCAACTTTATGATGAGCCGTAGGAGTATGGTCTATATACGATTGCTTTGTTACAGCTTTTTCTGGAGATGTTTCTTGTTGAGTTGAGGTACAAGAGAATAAAATGATAGTACTAAAAAAAAGTACGATAATAGATTGTAATTTCATGATGTGTTTTTGCAGTTATAAAAAATATTAAATTAAATCCGTAGTTGTAGTAACTTTAGCGTAAGCAAAAGATAAAGCAGCCATTGCTGTGGCATGAACTTGAGCAGCAGGTACAGTAGTACCATTAAATTCTAGATCTAATGTAGCACATGCATCTTCTGCAACAGTACAATTGAATCCATAATCTGAGGCAGCACGAGTAGTACCCTCAACACACATATGACTCATCGCTCCACAAATGATAAGATCTGTAATTCCTAATTTTCTTAAATCATTAAGTAGAGTTGTTCCTTCAAAAGCATTAATTTTTTGCTTGATGATAACCTTTTCGTCAATTAGAGGTTTTACAGTTTCTCTAATTTCTGCACCAGTAGAGTTGGCAGAAAAGAAAGGAGCATCTTCTGTAGGAAATATGTGCTGTACGTGAAATAGAGGAAGTTTTTCAGCTCTAAATTTTTCTAAAAGAACTAAAGCTTTTTTTGTAGCTTCTTCTATGTTGGTCAATGTGTTTTTTCCTCCTTCGTAGTAATCATTTTGTAAATCGATTACAATTAGCGCAGTGTTGTGATTCATCATTTTAATTTTTCATATTAATAATGATGCAAAGCTATAACTTGAAGAATTTAAAAACCTGTGACATTTAGCACAAGCTGTTTTTTTATCGAATGACTTGTATAAATTTTTGACCTAAATTCAGTAATTTTTCTTTTTCTAATTTCTTTAATAATCTAGAAACTACTTCTCTAGTAGTACCAAATTCATTAGCGATTTGTTGATGAGACATTTGTAAAGTACAATGATTTTGGTCAGTAGCTTCTTTAAGTAAATATTCAAGAATACGTTCTTTTAAAGTTTTAAAAGCTAATGTGGCATAATTTTGCATTAATAAAGTATAACTTTCCCTAAAGGTTTTTATCGTAAAATGGTTCCATGATTTGTATTTGTAGCACCAATCATTAACATATCTTACAGGAATGTTTAAAATCAAAGCTTCTTCTCCTTCTACAATGGCGTTTACATTACTTTGACAATCATCAAAACAAGCAGAAAGTGAAAGCGTACATGTTTCCATATCATTGAGATAATATATCAGTATTTCTCGATCTTCACTTTCTTGATAAACCCTTACTTTTCCTTTTAGTACAATTTTAAGAACCTTAATATATTCATCTACTTTAATCAGATAATCTCCTTTGAGGTGAGTGGTAATTGTAGATTGTTTACGAATTTCTTGTTGTAATTCTTCTTCACGAATATGAAGATGTTTAAAAAAAGCATGTAGCGTGTCCATATCAAATATTGCTCTGGCAAAAATAATAAAATAGTGGTATCACAATTTATAAATAAAGGTACTTTTTATAAAAATATTTAATGGATAAGACTCCATGATTATAGAAAATAGAATCGATTTTTATTACTATAAAAGAGAGGTTTTTAAGATGTTTTTTCTGAAATACTTAAATGTAGTAGTACTAAAAAACATACGTTGCAATTAAAAATGAAATATTAAAAGAAAGTAATTATTCAAAATTCAAAAACTTCATTTTTTTATCAAACAAAATGTTTTAAGCGTTTGTTAATGAAGCTTTTGATTTTATGGTTAAAATTTAACGAAGTCTAAAACTTCATTAATTTTATTTAATTCTTTAAATTTTGGATGTTCAATTTTATGATGCACTTTTTCGTGCTCCCAAGTAGTATGAAAAGGTACATGAAATGCATGAGCACCTATATTTAATACAGGAACAATGTCGGATTTAAGAGAATTACCAATCATCAAAAACTCACTTGGAGGAATGTCTAGATGTTTTATTAATTTGGTGTATTCAGTTTCGTTTTTTTCAGAAACTATTTCAGTATGGTGAAAATATTTTGCCAAGCCAGATTTAATTAATTTACGTTCTTGATCTAATAAATCTCCTTTAGTGGCAACGACTAAACGATATTTTCCTTGCAAAGCTTTTAAAACATCTTCAACACCATCAATAAGTTCTACAGGAGCATTGATCATCTCTTTACCCAATGCAATGATTTTTTCTACAGCTTCAATACTAAGAGTACGTCCAGAAATTGTAATTGCAGCCTCAATCATAGATAAAATATACCCTTTTACACCGTATCCATAATGTTTTAGGTTTTGAATTTCTACACTAAACAATTCTTTGGATAAAGAATGATGCGGTAGAAAATCTTCAAGCATATCACAAAATTTGTGCTCAACATTTTGAAATAATGGTTCATTCACCCATAAGGTATCATCAGCATCAAAAGCAATGACTTTGATCTTGTTCATAAGAATACAATTAATTAGTGTTCTAAGATACTAAAAGTTTAGTTCTCCCAAAGTTTTTTCCCTTTTTCCCAAAGCTTGCCACTTTCTTCTTTTAAAGAATTACTAATCTCTTCGATAGATTCGCTGCTATTGTATTTTTCCATTTCGATCATAAAAGATTGGAATTTGTTTAACATTAAGAGAATTTCATCTGCATGCGGAATTTCTTGTTCTTGCATTATTTGTTTCCAATCAATTTTAGAAAAAAGACGGTACATATATTTTGCAGTAATTTTGCTCAAAAAATACTTATCATAAGCATCGTTAAGTAATGCTTCACTATCTCTATTTTGAAGGTATTCAATGGATTGCTCTATAGATTTTTTTTCTGAAGAAGATAATAAATTACTTGTTTTTAATTTTTGTAAAGAGTTGATTGCTTTATTCGTATCTTCATTTTTGATATATAAAAACGTTTCTATAGCCCAAATAATTTCGTTTTCAAGCCCTAGTTTTTTAGAATCATCTAGAAATACTTGAAAATCATTTAAAGCTCTTTCTTGATCTATATCTCGTTTCATCATAATGCGATCAAATCCTCTAAAGAGGTATTGTAAACCATGAAAAGCAGTATGTGTTTGTTGATCGTTTAATGATTGCCATGAGAAAAAAGAACGCATAGCAGGTAACGCTACATCAGGATTAGCATCTAGCCATTTGATATTGTGAGAAATCTCATCTTCAGATAAATAATACAATCCTTTTTCAAAAAAAATAAAACCTCTTATGTATTGAAGCAATGCTTTTAACTCTCCGTCAGCTAGTGTTTTTGGATTCGTTTTAGCACATTCGTATAAAGAAATTTCTTTTCCTAAATCTTTACTTAAAAGAACAATAGCACTCAATGCTGCATGTTCTTTGTTCTGGGCTATTCGTTTGGCATTACCTTTTAATAATGGTTTTTTAGGAGTTAAAGAATCCTCTAAGAAATAGTTTAATGCTTCTATGGTAGTAGGAAAAATATCTTCGTCAGCTGCCGCAAGAAAAGAATGCATGGCGTTATAATCTTTATAAATAGCGATATAATCCAATACAGAAAGTGATTCTCCAGTATTATATTTCATGATTTTAGTAGATACAGAGCGCATTCGATCATTAAAAATCTGATAATCGCTAGGGATAGTATTAGGATCAGCAACAATAGAGCGCAAAGAAATTTTAGCAAACTTGTAAACTAAAACTTTATGAGAATCTAAATTCTCAATCAATTTGATTTTATCATTCTCTAATAAAGTTTGATCCGTTTTTTCACCAGTGCAAGCGATTATAGCAAAGAAAATGAGAATAAAAAAAAGACGATATAGCATATTGATTGTTTTTGATAGATGGTACAGTCAAAGGTATAGAATTAAAGAAGAGTATGATTTATTTAAACGACAATATTAGACAAATGACTATTCTTTTAATTATAGAAAACATTCTTTATAAGTATGATACTATATGGAGAACGTAACAAAGATAACTTTATTAAGCTGTTGAATTAATGAGTTTAAGGATTGATTTTTTTAAGTTGTTTTAATCTGTTGTTGAATCTTATCTGAACAGTATTAGCACTCCAACGATTTCCGATAACTTTTTCTTGACCTAATGGAACTACAGCGATTAAGGATTGTTGTTTTAAAAAATACTCACATTTTTGATTGGATTGGGCAAAAGAATTATCTGGGATATATGCAATTGATTTGGTACTATAGACTAATTTTTCTTTATCATAATAGTAATTCTCTTGGATAAATTCGGAATCGTGATAATAGGAAATCTTTATAATTTTTTCGGTAAAAGAAGCATCTATTATTGTCCAATATTCGATAAAATCTTTATTAGAAGTGATTGCACGTTTTGTATTATACGCTGTAGTTTTGGAAAGAGCTTTTTGATAAGCAGTTCTTAAATCTTGTTGTAATTGATATGAAGATGTAAAAGATTGAGAAATAGCAGTACAACTTATAAAAATAAAGAAAAGTATTGAGAGTTTTAATTTCATCATAAAAGAGATTAATGATCGAATCTATTAGTAATATCATACACATATTAAAATGGTCAAGCAAAGTTATTTCTATTTCTTTAAAACAGAAACTCGTTCTAGAACTTCTTTTTTTAAACGTGTGCTTAAAGGAAGTTGGTGTGTACTAATATGTATCTGATGGGCTATGATTTTTTCAATTTTATCAAGTGCTACAAGAAATGATTTATGAGTTTGTATAAAGGAGGATTCTGGCAAAGATTGTTTCATTGTTTTAAGGGTACTATGTGTAATATAATTAGCATCAGTAGTCACTATTTTTACGTAATTCTGTTGTGCTTCAATAAACAAAATATGATCCACACAAATTCTATGAGTTCCTTTGGTGTCTTTAATAAAAAGATACGGTACTGTATTGATAGACGGGAGTAATCGTTTTGCTTTTTCTGCAGCTTGTGTAAAACGCTCAAACGAAATAGGCTTAACCAGGTAATCAACAACATTGTAGTTAAAACTTTCAAGAGCATACTCAGAGTAAGCAGTAGTCATAATTGTTAATGGAGTTTGTGCTTGAGATTTCAGCCATTCTATACCAGAAATACGAGGCATTTGGATATCCAAAAACAAGAGATCTACAGGATTTTCTTTTAAAAATGCTTCTGCTTGTAAGGCATTTTTGCAAGTGCTAGCAACAGATAAAAAAGAAGTGGCTACGCAATAATCAGCAATCCCTTCACGAGCTAGAGGTTCATCGTCTACAATAAGGCAAGAAAGTGTTTTCATAGGTTTATAATTCAATTTTTAATGTTACACAATACATCTCTTCATGTGTTACGCTAAGTGTATGACGTTTTGGATACACCAAAGTCAATCTACGCTTAATGTTTTGTAAACCAATGCCTCCATGAATTGTAGATTGTTTAAAATCATCATAAGTATTCTTGATCAGACAATGTAAAATGCCATGCGCTTCTTTAATGTTAATAGAAATGATATTATTGCTTGCAGCATCAAAATTACTAATATGTTTAAAAGCATTTTCGACAAAAGGAATAAGCATTAATGGAGCAATTGATTGTTCTCCATTCTCCATAGCAATGGCATATGATAAAGTGATATCATCGCCTTTTCTTATTTTTTCGATTTGGATGTATTGACTTATGTACGCTAGCTCCTTGGCAAGTGTTATATAACTGGTGTCGCTATCGTATAATTGGTAACGTAAAAGGTTTGAAAACTGCAATAATGTGTTTTTTGCAAGTGGGTTATTTTTACCAATTAAATGATATACACTATTAATACCATTGAATAAAAAATGAGGGTTTAGTTGTGCCTTTAAATATTTTAATTCTGTAGCATGAGTAGCTTCGAGTAATTCTTGTTTAGCTTTTTCAGCTTTCACATATTCTAATTGAAATCTAGATAAAAAGCCAAAAATTGAAAACATTAGATTTAGTACCGTATTTGAGAAAACCCAAGAAGCAACCAATTCAAAAACAGGTGCTTGTTCTATGATATGAATGCGATGTGTTATGATCACATAATAATCTATATAACTTTCAATACCAGTAATGATTATAAAAGTAAGAATACTAAAAATAAGATATAGAATATATTTCTTTTTGATAAAAAAAGAAGCGTTTAGCCAACTATATTGCACATAAAAAACTGCCATATTAGTAACAATACCATAAAAAGAGGCAAGATGTAATAAGCCATTTTCTGTAGAGAAACCATTCCAAGACAAATTTTCATAGGCAATAAACACTAAGTAGAATTGTAGCGCCCAAAACAAAAAATGAAAAAGAATGAGAAGGCTTTTTTTAACAGGATGTTTCACATAAAAAATTTAAGATAATATTACAGCTTATTGGTCAGAAATAAAAATTCCTTTCCATTGCGCTCCTTTCCAATCCATATAAACGGTATGAGTACCATCACTGTTTTTTTCGAAAACAAATGATTCATTAGAAGAAGCATCTTCAAAAAAAGTAGTGTCATTTTCCGCAAAAAGAGAACCAATCATTTCTTCGTTTTGACGGACAATCAATGAGTTATTTTTGCAACTAAAAGTTAATTTGGTATGGTTTATTTCTGTAAAATCATAAGTACCAGTATATTGTTTTAGAATAGCTTCTGAAATTTGTATTGCTTTTCTGTTAACAGGAGCGGGGATAGTCACTGATTCGTCAATTAAAATTTTATGAATATCGTCAATCATATTCTTTATCGGTAAACTATCAATATTAGCAAGAAAAATAAGATGGTAATCTGCATCAACTTGATAATGTACATAAGCACGCTTTCCGTCTGTACCGCCAGCATGACTGATATGGTTATTTTTAATTAATGCCGAAGCATAAGAAGCGTGTTGTATGTATTTCATAAATAAATGTAAATCCTCTACTGTAGCATATAATTTACCGATCTTAAATTGATTTTCCTCTAAAGAAAGAATAGGAATAATTTTGTCGTTATTGATTTCGTGACCATAAGCATATTGATGTAGATTGGTACTAAAATAATGAGCTCCTGAATTTTTCATACCTAAGGGAATGAAAAAAGTATTGTTTATATATTGAGCGTAAGACATTCCTGAAACCATAGCAATTAGATGAAAAATCACCTGATATCCCAAATTAGAATAACGAGTATTGGTTCCTGGAGTAAATTCTAAAGGTTCGTTTCGAATTATATCAATAAGAGAAGTATCGGTAGATGTGCGATACTCCTTAGTATAAGCAGTAAACTCTCTAGGTAGGCCTGATTGATTGTTAAGGAGATGATTTATGGTGATTTCATCTGCACGTGGAAATTCAGAAATATAAGTGTCCAAGGTCTTTTTACGATCAATTAAACCTTCTTTTTCTAATTCCATAATACTAGCTTTAGCAAATAGTTTAGAAACCGAACGTATATCGAATTGATGAGATAAAGAAACCTTTAATGTTGGAATTGTATCATTAAACATTTGATATGCCTTTTGTAAGAGTAACGTATCTTTTCGAGTAATGACAACAGTACCATTAAATTGATTTAAAGAGGCGAGTGCAGTAAAATAAGCGTCCAGATGTTGAGTCGTTATTGCTGCTGTAGTTTCTTTATTAAGCGAGACTTCTTTTTTTGGGGTTAAAAAGAAGTATGATATGGAAATAAAAATTACTGAAAGATATCGTAGCATATTAATAAGAATTAGAGAGGACTCTTTCCCCACTTTTTTTAGTGAGACTGTAAAAGAGAATTAATTAAATACTATAAGGATAATAGCTATTTTACTATAATTGTTTATTGAAAAAAGTTTTAGATAGACCATCTATTTGACGAGCTTTTGGATGAAAAGCAGAAACATTACTTAAAAGTATTACTCCTTTTTTTGCTTTAGCATCTAATATCATGCAAGAAGTATATCCGCCACTACCACCATTATGAAATAATAACTCACGATTTTTATCTTGAATTATGTGCCAACCTAATCCTATAGATAAACGGTCATTATGGATAAAAGTCTTTATATGTGTACGCTTATAAACGGGATCATTACTCCATTGCTGACGTGCAAATATAGATAGGTCATGAACAGAAGAACGAATAGCTCCAAGACCTGCTAATGCTTTAAAATTCCATGCTTGAGCTACGGTACCATCAGGATTTAATCCCGCAATTAAGTGAGTAGGAGGAATGGCTGTAAGTACACTTGAAGAGTGTGCCATTTGTAAAGGCTTAAAAATAAATTCATTCAAAAGCGTTTCATAACTTTTTTGAGAGTTGATAGCTAACAATTCTCCAAGCATTCCTGCTCCTAAATTTGAATACGAATAAGTTGTACCAGGTACAGTAGTTGTTTTAAAATCATTTTTGAGATATTCAAAGAACATTTCTCGATCGTAAGTAACATAAGGATCAGTTGGATTTTGATCTATAATATCAATTAAGTTTTGCGGTAATCTGGGTAATCCAGAACTATGATTAGATAGCATTTCTAGCGTTATTTCAGCGCTTTTTGCAGATGGATTTATTACTTTATTTGGTAAGAGTTCTTGTACTGTATTATGAAGATTTAGTTGTTTTTTTTCTACTAAATGCGAAAGTAATGTAGCTGTAAATACTTTCGAAATTGAAGCGATTTCAAATACAGCAGTATTATTAGACACTTTAGTTAAAGTATTTCCTTCCTTTTTAATACCGATATATTGCGTCTCATCCTCGTTAAGAACGGCAATCGCTATTTGCGTTTGATCTGGAAATGAAGCAAAACTTTTCTTGATTTTTTTTACTAAAGAACTATCTGAAATTGTAGCGGTTAATGTTTCAGAAAATTGTAATTGTTCTTGTGAAAATAACCAAATAGTATTACTAAATAAAAAAAGAAATAATAATAAAATAAATCGAATCATGGATATAGTTTTAAAATTGATATCATAAAAGTACCCTGTGATTCTTAAGAATTATTTATTTTTTGATGAACGCGTATCATTTTTTGATGAACGCGTATCATTTTTTGATGAGTGCCAATATGTGATGTAAAATAGATATTATAACAATTGATTTAATTAGAAAATTAATTTAGAGGACTCCTATTTATAACATTCATTTCTTCTAAATATAGAATAAACAAAAACGTTTATAAAAGAAGCGAATTTAAAAGAACGACCCCATAAAGCCGTTCTTTTGATATTCATAAAGAATTAAGCTTCAATTGGATCGGCTTCATTAATAATTACTGTATGACAACAAGCGTTCCAAGTTGTCGAATAAAAATAACCACTAGGACAAGCATTAGGAGGGAACCTATTTGATCTATGACAAAGTAATCCGTCTGCGTTAGGACGTAATCCACCTTTAATAGCTTTTTGCTCTGATTTGTTTAAAGTCGTACCTAGTTTTGAAATGTTTTTTAACATGATATAAAATTTTAATATTAATAGTTATTAAAGTGTTCAAAAAACAAAATAGTGTTACCCGAAAAAGTAAAAGCCTCTTTTTTAATAGCTTAAAAACACAACCTAATTAATAATAAACTGTGTTTTTGTAATTATGTATAAATAGAATAAAACAGCAGAGTAGTTGTTTTGATGAAACAACATAATTTTAAATTTAAGATTGTTCCCAATTAACTATATTTAGATACCGTAAGAGTAAAGATACTAACAGATGAGTAGCATAGATATGTTATTTCATAGATTGTTTTATTTCTAATGTAGAATGATTTTTTTTGTAACTTGCGTTTTAAAATATCAATTAATTAGAGTGATTCTTAAAGAGAAAATATCAATTGAAAATTTTGAAGAAAAAAAATTCAAAATAACGCTTATAGAATCTGAAAAAGACACAGAGGCTTCTTTTACACATTATTTACATAATTATAAAAATGGAGTATCTCAATTCTACAAACCAGATGCAATAGAGCATGTTAAAAATTTATTTAGATATAAATTTCCTGAACAAAAAGCATCACATTCAGTTGCAGAAGAAGCTTTACAATATTTAATATTCCAACAAGAGGATGTTCCTTTTCCTGCTTCTAAGAAACCTGACTTTAAATTCATTGACCTATTTGCTGGAATTGGAGGCTTTAGGCTTGCTCTTCAAAATTTAAAAGGTAAATGTATTTTCACTAGCGAATGGGATAAATATTCAAAACAAACTTATCAAGCTAATTTTGGAGAAGTTCCATTTGGAGATATTACAAAAGATTCAACTAAGAATTATATTCCTAACGATTTTGATGTTTTATGTGCTGGTTTTCCTTGTCAAGCATTTTCTATCGCAGGGAAAAGAGGTGGATTTGAAGATACAAGAGGAACTTTATTTTTCGATGTAGCAGAAATTATAAAAAAGAAAAAACCGAAGGCAATATTTTTAGAAAATGTAAAAGGTTTAAGAAGTCACGATAAAGGAAAAACTTTAGCTACAATTTTAAATGTATTACGTGAAGATTTAGGTTACTTTGTTCCCGAACCACAAGTAATGAATGCTAAAGAATTTGGTGTTCCACAAAATAGAGAAAGAATCTTTATCGTAGGTTTTAGAAAAGATTTAAATATCTCTGAATTTGAATATCCAAAACCTATAAGGAAAAAAACTACTCTTGAAGATATTTTAGAAACTGAAACTGTTTCAGTAAAGTACTACTTATCTGAAACTTATGTAAATACTCTACGAAATCACAAAGCTCGACACGCAAGTAAAGGCAATGGATTTGGTTACGAAATAATTCCAAATAACGGGACTGCAAATGCAGTTGTTTGTGGAGGAATGGGAAGAGAAAGAAATTTACTTTATGATTTTAGACTAAAAGATTTTACTCCTGTAACTAATATTAGAGGTAACGTAAATCGAGAAGGAATACGAAAAATGACTCCAAGGGAATGGGCAAGATTACAAGGTTTCCCTGACAATTATAAAATTGTAGTTTCAGATGCTCAAGCTTATAAACAATTTGGAAATTCTGTTGCCGTTCCTGCAATTCAAGCAACTGCTAAAAAAATTATAGAAAAACTTAAAAGTTTATGATTACAGGAAATAAAGGTGAATGGAGTGAAATCTATACGTTATTCAAATTACTTGGAGACAAACAATTATTTCTTGGAAACAAAGAGATTGAAAAATTAGAAGATATTGTCTATCCAATTTTACGTATTCTAAGAACAGAAAACAACGGAGATTTTGAATATTCAATTCAAGACGAAATCATACTTATTTCTGGAGGAGAAGAGGTTCTAAAAATTGAAATTTCAGAATTTAAAGAAAAAGCTAAGTTCTTACTAGAGAAAATAAAGGAGAATAAAAAAGGAACTTTTTCTATTCCAGAAATTGAGCAATTTATGACATCAATAAATTGTCTTTCTTTAAAAGCAAGTTCTACTGAAAAAACTGATATTACAATTGTTGTTCACGACCAAAGAACAAATCAGCAACCGACTTTAGGATTTAGTATAAAATCTCAATTAGGTAGCCCTTCTACTTTACTGAATGCTGGAAAAACCACCAATTTTATTTTTAGAATAAATAAAGGTCTTGACGATATAGAAATTGAGAAAATTAATTCTATGATTGTCAAAAGAGGAAAAAAAGAATCTGCTGACTTAAGAGGGAGAGTAAAATCTATATATTCAAATAATAACGAACTTATTTTCGTTAATACTGAAAAACAAATATTTTCAAACAACTTAATTCTTATTGATAGCAAGTTACCTGAAATATTATCACAAATTGTATATGAATTTTATTCGAGCGATAAATCAAAAATTGTCGATTTAGTGGAAAGAACATCTTTTAAAAACCCTTTAGGATTCGATACTTCAAATCAACATCAATTTTATGAATATAAAATTAAACGACTTTTAACTGATATAGCTTTAGGTATGATGCCTTCTAAAGTTTGGACTGGGCAATATGATGCTACTGGTGGATATTTGATTGTAAAGAAAAACGGTGACATTTTATGTTATCATATTTATGATAAAAACGAATTTGAAGATTACTTATTTAATAATACAAAATTAGAAACAGCAAGTACTACACGACATAAATTTGGAGAAATTTACAAAGAAAATGACCAATTATATTTTAAATTAAACTTACAAATAAGGTTTCTATGATTGACCAAATAAAAACACTTAAACAGATTAGAGGAAAAGGTCTTCATAAAAAATATATAGAACATATTAGATTTCCTTTTTAGAAATTGACACTAAAATAATATTCGATTTTTCAATTACATTTCTAGTAGGAAAAATAAAAAATGAAGATTTAGTTTTTATAATACTAAATCTACTTGGAGCAAGTATGGCTTGTTTGGCTTCGATATTAATGAGGTATATCCCATTTGTAATTCTTGAAGGAGTTTGGGCTATCGTATCGTTGATTTCATTAATAAAATATAAGAGAAAACACTAAATGGGAGGAGAAACAAATTTATCTAGCTTATTAAAAGGGATGGCTCCAAAATTAAATGAAGGAGAGTATGTTTTTTCAACATTAAAAGATATCAATATAATTGATAGAAACGATACTATTTGCGAATTTCAAGAAAAAGAAGGGACAACTGTCGTTGTAGAAAAAAATAAAGCAGACGAGCTAAATTTACCTTATGAATATATTGCTTCTTGGATTACTCTTACAATTCATTCGTCACTCGATGCAATAGGGTTAACAGCTTTATTTTCGACCGAACTGACAAAAAACAACATTAGTTGTAATGTAATTGCTGGATATTATCATGATCATATTTTTGTAGATAAAAAAGATTCAAATAAAGCAATTAACGTTTTGGTCAAATTATCTAAAAAATAATAAATACGCTAAAGAGGAGTAATATTTATGAGTTTTTAATGCATGATGATTGCTAAATAGCATTTAAGTAAAGACTATATTTAAAGCTATATTATATATGGTTTAAAGATGCATACATTTAAAGATATAAAAAGATTTTATAACAATCGGAATTCTAATAATTGGAATTTTGCAAAACATTATGTCCCAGAATTTTTTGAACTAAAATACATCGTTCATTGGACTTATGGAATAATAGAAAATTTTCCTTTTGATGATTATCCATCGCCAAACGAAACGTTTGAAAATATAAACAAACGAGTTAAGATTGAACAAGATTTTAATGTTTTATTGAAAAATGAAGCACTCTACAAACCTATTTCAATTAAAGATTTAGCAAATAAATTTGATGTTCCCTATTCTCATGAAACAATAAATTTAATTCAAGAGAATCCGAGGATTTGTTGTTTAGAAAAGGTTAGTATTGAGAAACTAAAAGATTCATTTAAAAAAATAACTGGAAATTCTAAATTAAATTTATTCATTTTTGAATCAACAAAATTTGATTATTGTATTGCTGATTTGCAAGAAGAATACCAAGATATTACACTAGAGAAATATTTTGAAATACAAGATATGTACGATTTTCAATTAAATACATGTCTTTTTGAAAGTAATTTAAATTGGTGCTTAACTACAGCAGAAGATATGCCTGTTTTATTGGGTTGTAAGAGAGAAATAGCTTCAGAAATAGAAGGAAAGATAGATATAGAATTGTTTAAAGTAGAAAACAATCAAAAGATGTATTAAAGAGCAGGTGTTTATTTTGATAAATAAACGCTGTAAATAGAAATTTTTGCAAGATTACTTTAGACACAATTCATCCTTTAAAATACACAACTGAGGAAGAATAAATTTAAAGAATAATGAAATGAAATTAGATTCGAGTTCGAAATAAACAAATCCCAGTGAACAAGATTCTTAGAATTTTAAAAAAGATAGTGTTATATGTTTTTTCTACTGCAATATTTCTATCAATAGTGACCTATGTTTATCTTTATATTGTGCCCAAAGGTCCAGAAATTACCAAAAATATAAAGATCAAAGAAGGTGAGGATTCTTTTGTAATGTATGCATACAAGCAACGTAAAAGAAAATCTATTAAAGTATTTACATATAAACCTGAAGGATGGAGAAGCGGAAATAAATTAGTTTTTGTTATGCATGGTGGAGGAAGAAATGCTGAAGATTATCGTGACGCTTGGATAACATTGGCTAGAAAAAAATAACCTATTTGTAGTCGTACCAGAGTTTGAAAATAAGTTTTCAAAATATACGACCAATGATTATCAAGAAGGAAATTTAGTTACCTTTTTTGGAACTCAAAATCCGAAAGAAGAGTGGGCATATACAGTTATAGAAAATATATTTGACCGTATAAAATCGATTACCAATATTACAAATAAAGAATACGATATTTTTGGACATTCTGCTGGAGGACAATTTGTTCATAGAATGGTGATGTTAATGCCTACATCACGAATCAGAACAGCTATTTCTGCCAACTCAGGATTTTACAGCTTCCCAAAGAAAAATCTTGAATATCCTTATGGTATTAAAAACACAGAAATAAATTTTGAATCTGATTTGCAAAAGTCCTATAAAAAAAGACTAGTCATTTTATTAGGACAATTAGATAATGATCCAAGTTTAGGAACCTTTAGAACAACCGATTTAGCAATGAAACAAGGAGTTCATAGATTGGAACGTGGAACAAATTTCTATAAAGCAAACAAAGAATTAACGAATAAAAAGAATTGGATTTTTAATTGGAAAATTGATACGATAGCAAATGTTGGTCACAATTATAGAAAAATGTCTGAGCACTCAGTCAAATGGTTGAATGCTGAGGTATTAAAAACGTTATCTAATAACTAAATATTGAAGAATTTTTTACTAAACTATCCTTAGAATGAGTTCTATTTCTTGAAATGAATAATGCTTGTTTTGTAGAAAATAGTTAATTGAAAATATGACTTTAAGAGCGCATCGTATTGGTTATCTTTAGTCTTTGTTAAACAGATTAATAATAAATAAGAATTTCATACAAACTCTTATGACGCTTTATACGAAATAATGAAAATACGAAGTTTCAAAAATACAGATGCTGAACAAATAGCAAAGCTTTTAAACAATAAGAAAATATGGGATAATCTAAGAGACTATATTCCGAGTCCCTATTTGATTGATGATGCAAGAGAATTTATAACTCTTTGTCAATCCGAAAAACCACAAAATACGTTTGTTATAGACATAGAAGGATTAGCCGTTGGAGTTATAAGTCTTACTGTTCAAAGTGATATTTACAGAAAAAGTGCAGAGTTAGGATATTGGTTAGGAGAACCATTTTGGAATAATGGATATGTCACGCAAGCAATAGAAAAAATTATCGATTATGGATTTAATAAATTAGATTTAATTCGCATTTATGCAGGCGTTTTTGAACATAATAAAGCATCCCAACGAGTACTTGAAAAAACAGGATTTGAATTTGAGTGTGTTTTTAAGAAATCAATAATTAAAAATGATATAATCCTTGACGAATATCGATATTCAATTATTAAAGAGGAATAAGAATTAAATAAAACTCTTGTTGAAATGATTAAAGATATAATGAAAATTGTGGAGAATGAAGTTCTTAGAAAAATGTTATATATAAAATCTTAAAATTATATTACTATATTTAACTTGTTAAAAACAAGGAGTTAAGGAGAAGTTTTAAAATACTAACAATTAATAATGATAAAAAATAAAGAATGAGACAACTAATTAGCATTTTTATGCTGTTAATAATTGTAAAAACTTCGGCTCAAATAAACATAAAAGTTGGAGAGAAAGCACCTGAAATTAATATTACAGATTGGATTGAGAATGTTCCAACTGATAAAAGTTTAAATGGAAAATATATAGTACTTGAATTTTGGGCAACTTGGTGTGGACCCTGTATAGCTGCTGTTCCACACATGAATAAAATTCAAGAAGAATTCAATCAAGAGGATTTATATTACATTTCCATAACGGATGAATCAATTAAGAAGGTAAAAAGAAGTTTAAAGCGCATTAATTTTAATTCGATTGTAGTAACTGATTTAACAAAGAAAACTCAAATTAATTATGGAGATGGAGTCAAAGGTTTAAAAGCTTATCCGTTAACAGTCTTAATTGATAAAAAAGGAATCATAAAATGGATAGGAGAACCTAAAAAACTTGATTCTTCAATAATGTCAACTTTTCTTTCGAAAAAGAAAACAAAATTAAATTCAGAAGAAAAGAAAAGCCTTGGTTTTAAAGATATTATTAGAGATAAAGACCTTAAATATTATTTTGACATAGATGAGGCTAAAGGAACAGAAATGCTAAAACAAGCTATAGGTACAAGCATGTTTAAATTAGGTTCATATAGATTAGATGATATTTATAATGAGATTTTAAATGTAAAAAAGAGTCAGTTAGAGCTACCAGAAGATTTGAAAAATAAACGCTTTGATGTAACGTATAAAAATATTGAAAAAGGAGGAGATCTAAATATGTTAGAAAGAGATATCCTTCAAAAACTAAATCTACAGAAGAAAACGAAATTAAAAACAACAAAAACGTATATAGTTTCGATTCAAAATAAATCACTTTTAGAAGAAACTTTAGAAAAAAGATTCTCAGCAAAATCTGATGCAGATGATAAAATAATATTTACAGCATATACTATAAATAATACTCTTGATGAGTTGTCGAATGTATCTTCTACTTCTTTTAAGATAAACGAGGTGGATGAGGTGAAATACGATTTTATTATAGAGATAAAATCTGAAAAAGATATAATTGAAAGCTTAGGAACTTATGGTTTAATAGTTCAAGAAGAAGACATAGAAGTAGAATATGTAATGTTATCTAAAAAAGAATAGTTTAGTTTTAATTAGATGATAGTATATCATCAATTATCCATGTAACACATTAATAAAAAAGATGCTTCACGTTTTTATTTGAATAAAGATGTGAAGCATTTTTTATTTAAAACATATGAGATTACGAAATGATAAAACCATTATATTTACTTCTTAAAAAAAGAAGAAATATCGCTTATGCCAAAAGCCTTTGTAATAGCGGCACCTTGGAGTAATTCAGGGAAAACTACAATTACTTTAGGATTGTGTAGGTACTTACACAATCAAGGAAAAAAGGTACAACCTTTTAAATGTGGACCAGATTATATAGATACGATTCATCATGGTACAGCTGCACATAAGCGTAGTATCAATCTTGATACGGTAATGATGTCTCCAAAACACCTAAAAACGATATTTGCAGATTATAGTAGTACAGCAGATATTAGTATTGTAGAAGGAGTAATGGGACTTTTTGATGGATCTGTAAAAGATAAAGGGAGTACCGCAGAGATTGCAAAGCTATTAGATTTACCTATAATTTTAATAGTTAACGCAAAAGCAATGGCATATACTATTGCTCCAATCTTGCATGGGTTAAAAACTTTTGATCCAGAAGTAAAAATAGCAGGGGTATTATTTAATTTTGTACGTACAGCATCTCATTATGCCTTTTTAAAAGAAGCATGTGATACGGTTGGCATTCCTTCTTTAGGATATATACCTCCAGAAGAAAATATAGCAATACCTTCAAGGCATTTGGGATTACATATAGATGCATCATTTGACACCGTTATCGAAAATGCAGCTACGCATATATCAAACCACATTGTAATAGATCGATTACTGGAATATGCAAAAGAATTAGAAATCAAAAGACCTAAAAAAAAGGGGAAACCTGAATATTTTCCATCAAAGGTAATCGCAATAGCACAAGATGAAGCTTTTACATTTACGTATCAAGAAAATTTAAGGCAATTAGAAAAATTAGGAAAAGTAGTTTTTTTTAGTCCAATACACGATACAACATTACCGCAAGCAGATTATATTTATTTAGCAGGAGGATATCCAGAATTATATTTAGAAGCTTTGAGCACCAATAAAAGTATGTGTAAGGCAATACAAAAAGCAGCTAAAGATGGAGTTAAAATTTGGGCAGAATGTGGAGGAATGATGTATTTAGGAAATACTATTATCAATGAAAATGGTAAAGCATATACGATGGCAAGAGTATTTGATTATAGTACATCAATGGAGCATAAAAAACTTAGATTAGGATACCGCAAAGTATTATGGAACGAACATGAAATTTGGGGCCATGAATTTCATTATTCTAGTTTGATAGAAAAATCATCAAAAGCTTCAATAGCAAAAATATATACTGCACGAAATAAAGAAATAGATACTAAAATTTTTAAATATAAAAATACATATGCAAGTTACTTGCATTTATATTGGGGAGCAGGTATTTTTACTCCATTCGATTTTAGTTAGATAACAATACAACAAAACAATATGCATTTAATAGCAACAATTCCTGGAGGATGGAACCCTGATGATGACGGGATATTTTATATAGAACAAACACCAGGAGATATCGTTTTCTTGAGTGCAGCAGACACCGAAATTCATACTCTTAACGAAGCATATAATGATTACTTAGCAGCAGATGGAGTAGTTACAAAAGATGTCCCTACTTTACGGATGACTAATCTAACATATCTTAAGCAAGAACTTACTATTGATACTTATATAGAGGAAGTTATCCAAAAAGCAAAAGTCGTTATTTGTAGTTTACTAGGTGGGATGAGTTATTATAAATACTTAGTGGAGTCTTTGATAGAAATGCAGGAAGAAGAAGGAAATACGGTAATTTTTATACCATCTCATGAACCGGATTATGAATTAATGCAATTATCATCTGTTGATTTATCTATTGTACACAAATGTCGACAATATTTACAACAAGGAGGAAAGGAGAACACTCGAAACTTTTTAGAATATATACAAACTACTTTTTTCGAAAAGAAAATAGCGATTACAGCTCCAATAATTATAGATGATCTTTTTCTGTATACACCTATACATGGAATAGTTTCTCAAGAAGAAATATCAACAATGATTTCTAATACGCAGCCAGTCACTATAGTATTAGCATATCGTACTCACTACCTTTCTAATAATTTAGCACCTATACATGCTATAACATCAGAATTAGAAAAGAAAGGAATTCAGGTAATTACAGTTTTTGCCAGTAATTTACGAGACCCTAATTTAGTTATCGGTTTAGAAAAGTTAATTACCAATAATGGTGAAAGAAGTATAGATGCGATTATAAACACAACTGGATTTACAATTAAACCTGCAGAAGGAGAACCTTTTATATTTGAACGATTAAGAATTCCTATATTACAAGCCATTTTTTCGACAGCAAGCAAAGAAGTATGGAAAGAAGGTTTGTTTGGTTTACCACCAACAGATATTGCTATGAATATCGCGTTACCAGAAATTGATGGACGAATCATTGGTAGAGCCGTTTCATTTAAAAAAGAAATAATAAAAGATCCCATTACAGATAGTTCTATATTAAGCTATGAAGCGCATTTACCAGCTTGTGAGTTTATGGCTGAATTAACGGCAAATTGGATAGCATTACAACAGAAAGAAAATAAAGCTAAAAAAGTAGCTGTAATTTTACCTAATTACCCTAATAAAGATAGTAGATTAGCAAATGGAGTAGGATTGGATACCCCAGAAAGTTGTATTGTCTTTTTTAAAGCATTAGCAGCTGCTGGATATAATTTAGGTACTCGGCTACCTAAAAGCGGAACTGAACTTATGAATTGGGTAACACAGATGACTACAAATGCAGTAGAAACAACCATGACACGACCACATGCGATTACCTATGCTAAATTAGCATTCGAAAAACGTTTTGCTAGTATGTCTGTAGAATTGCAAGAAAAAGTAAAAGAACAATGGGGGGATTATACTACGGATCCATATTATACTGGAGAGGCATTTATTGTTTCTGGATTTATGTTAGGAAATATTTTTGTTAGTATTCAACCATCTAGAGGATATAATCAAGATCCACAAGCGATATATCATTCACCAGACTTAGCACCAACATATCAATATTTAGCATATTATTTTTGGCTGCAAGACAGTTATAGTGCAGATGCAGTAATTCATTTAGGTAAGCATGGAAATTTAGAATGGTTACCAGGAAAGAGTGTTTCTTTAGATCCAGAAACATGTTTTCCAGCAGCACTGTTTGGAGCTTTGCCGCATTTTTATCCATTTATTATTAACGATCCAGGAGAGGGAACACAAGCAAAGCGACGTAATCAAGCAGTGATTATTGATCATTTAATTCCGCCTATGACAAGAGCTGAAAGTTATGGGAGTCTTATGCAATTAGAGCATCTTGTAGATGAATATTATGAAGCATCGAACTTAGATCCAAAACGATCTAAAGCATTGGAAAAAGAGATTGCTAATTTAGTTCAAGAAACAAAACTAACTGTTGATTTGGGAATTGCTTCTGATGATTTGGATGAATTATTAGTAAAATTAGATGGGTATTTATGCGAACTTAAAGAAGCACAAATACGAGATGGTTTACATATTTTTGGAACTCCTCCTGCTGATGAACAGTTGATAGATTTAATAATAGCATTACATCGTGTACCAAGCTATCAACAAGAAGGAATCACACAAACATTAGCGAAAGATTTTGGAATTTCACAAAATATTTTAGCATTAGATTATAGTGAAACTTTAATCGTAACGATAGAAAATAAAGAATACAAAACTGTAGGACAAGTAGTTGAAAAACTTGAAGAAAAAGCAAAGGAATTAGTTATTAATTACATAGACAAGAGAGAGAATCTAGATCACAAATACCCCAAAACACAAGCTATTTTATCTCAAATAGCAGAAAAAACTTATCCTAATATTCAAGCTACTACAGACGAAGTAAATCATCTAATTGAAGGTTTAAATGGAAAATATGTTCCATCAGGACCTTCTGGAGCACCTACTAGAGGGCGTTTAGATTTATTACCTACAGGAAAAAATTTCTATTCGGTTGACGTAAGAACAATTCCTACAGAAACAGCATATAGATTAGGAGAGAAAAGCGCAAAATTAGTCGTAGAACGATATGTGCAAGAAAATGGAGAGTATCCAGAAACTATTGGAATTTCGGTATGGGGAACATCAACCATGAGAACAGGTGGAGATGATATAGCTCAAGCGTTTGCTTTGATGGGAGTTCGACCATTATGGAAAAATGCCAATCGTAGAGTTAGTGATTTTGAAATCATACCTTTGGTACAATTACAAAGACCAAGAGTTGATGTAACATTACGAATTTCTGGTTTTTTTAGAGATGCATTTCCAGATGTAATTAATTTATTTAATACCGCAGTAACTAAAGTTGCGACACTTGACGAACCTTTAGAAGATAACCCTATCCGTAGACGGTATTTAAAAGAACAAGAACATTGGCAAACATCTGGATTGTCAGTAACCGAAGCTTCACAAAGAGCTTTATATCGTGTTTTTGGATCAAAACCAGGAGCTTATGGGGCAGGTTTGCAAGCAGTAATTGACGAGAAAAATTGGAAAACGCAAGATGACCTAGCTAGAGTTTATATCAATTGGAGTGGATATGCATATGGAACATCAAAAAAAGGAGTTTCGGCACATGAGTCATTTCAACACCGATTAGAAGCTATGCAAATTGTGATGCAAAATCAAGACAATCGTGAACACGATATTTTGGATAGTGATGATTATTATCAATTTCAAGGAGGATTGGCCAATGCTGTGAAAACAGTAAAAGGAAGTGATGCAGAAATATATTTTGGAGATCATTCAAGACCAGAAACACCGAAAATAAAAAAACTAAAAGAAGAATTATTAAAGGTTTATAGATCTCGTGTAATTAATCCAAAATGGATTAAAGGAGTACAGCGACATGGATATAAAGGAGCTTTTGAAATGGCTGCAACATTAGATTATTTATTTGCTTATGACGCAACAACCAATTTGATAGATGACTTTATGTATGAAGGAATTACTGAGAGTTATTTATTAGATACTAAAAATCAAGAATTTATTAAACAAAATAATCCTTGGGCATTAAAAGATATGAGTGAGCGTTTGTTAGAAGCAATACAACGTGGTATGTGGAAAGACCCATCTCAAGAAATAAAAGAGCAATTAGAGCAATTATATCTTGAAGGTGAGGGTATTGTAGAATAGTAGTAGAACAATCCCTTTAATAATAACAGTTATTAAAGGGATTACTGTTTATGTTAATTGCAACGCAATTTCTATCATGGGGATAAATGATGATTCACGTTCATTAGCCGAAGTTTGCTCTCCTGTAACAAGAGAATCAGATATAGTGAGTATACTTAAAGCATTTACTTTATGTTTTGCTGCAATAGAATAAAGACCGGCCGTTTCCATTTCGACACATAATACATTCATAGCACTCCATTTTTTACACACTTAGAAACCTATTAACCTGAATTCGATCTAAGGGTTTATAAGAATAGTGTTAATTGGTCTGATTTGGTAGTTTCAAATTTGATAGC
>CANMKX010000032.1 GCA_947498595.1 uncultured Aquimarina sp. | reverse complement strand
ATTCATTTCATAAAGATTTACTTTTTCAGGAGTATTTTCTATAGTAATTGGGAAAGCTATTTTTATGGGCGTTTTAGGATTTAATTCTAAAGAAAGATTTTTTTTTGGTATTGAAGCTAAGATTTCAACCATACCATATGATGTTAACGGATATAATTTATCATCATTGTTTGCTATAAAACTTCCAGGAGCTGTTAGTAGATCTATTTGAGATGATGCATCTAAATATGTAGTTTGAATTGCAACCGGACCATTATATTCTCTACCTCTAAATGTGAAAGCATTTGCTGGAATGTTTATCAGGCCATTTTTGCCAAACTCAATTTTTGTAGTCTCATCTGAATTAAAAATTATTTGTTTTCCTCTTCTTTTCATAAAGAGGGTTAATTTGCTATTGAATTTAACTCTTTTTGAAACTGTTAAATAGTCATCATGTTCAAATAAATAAATGATTCCATCTTTGGGAATTTCGTCTTTTTTTATTTCAAAAACACCTTCAGAATTACTTTGTGCGATGATTTCATTTTTTAATTTAATAGTAACATTAGCAATTGGTTTATTAGTTGTCGATGCAATAATTTTCCCTTGAAAGACGTCATTTTTATTTGATTTTAAAAACTCGTTACTTGAAACTTTCGGAGAATCGATTTGTCGTTCAATATCTTCATTACAAGAGATAAAAAATAGCGATGTGAATAAGACAAATAAAGAAATTAGTTGAATTTGTGTTTGATTTTTCATGATTATAACTTATTAGTTTATAGAGCTATAAAGTTAAATCAGTTTTATGATTTAAATTAGAGTGAAATACCCCTAATCTTCTTGTGGTAAGTAGGTTGTGTAGTTACGGGTATTGAGGATAAGGAAAAATAAAGAATAGTAAAAAGGGATAAAAACCTAGTTCTTATCCCTTTTTATTGTATTATTAAATGGATTATTATAGATGAATTACTTCATCATATGCATCTGCTACAGCTTCCATTACGGCTTCACTCATTGTTGGGTGTGGGTGAATTGTTTTTAAGACTTCATGTCCAGTAGTTTCTAGTTTTCTACCTAAAACAGCTTCAGCAATCATATCAGTAACTCCAGCTCCAATCATATGACATCCTAACCATTCACCATATTTCGCATCAAAAATAACTTTTACAAAACCATCTTTGGTACCTGCTGCACTAGCTTTTCCAGATGCTGAAAAAGGAAATTTACCAATTTTCAATTCATATCCAGCTTCCTTAGCTTGTTTTTCTGTCATACCAACACTTGCAATTTCTGGAGAAGCATAAGTACAACCAGGGATGTTACCATAGTCAATTGCTTCTACATGTAATCCTGCAATTTTTTCAACACATGTTATACCCTCAGCAGATGCAACATGAGCTAATGCTGGTCCTGGTACAACATCTCCTATAGCATAAATACCTGGAATGTTAGTTTGATACCAATCGTTTACTAAAATTTTATCTCTATCGGTTGCAATTCCTAAATCTTCTAAACCAATATTTTCTATATTAGTCTTAATTCCAACGGCAGATAAAACAATATCAGCTTCAAGAATTTGCTCTCCTTTTTTAGTTTTAACTACAGCTTTTACACCTTCTCCACTTGTATCAACGCTTTCTACAGAAGAATTGGTCATAACTTTTATTCCAGATTTTTTGAAGTTACGTTCAAATTGTTTTGATACGTCTTCATCTTCTAAGGGAACAAGGTTAGGTAAGTATTCTACAATAGTTACTTCAGTACCCATTGCATTATAAAAATGAGCAAATTCAACACCTATAGCACCAGATCCAACTACGATCATTTTTTTAGGCTGAGATTCTAAAGTCATAGCTTGACGATATCCTATTACCTTCTTACCATCTTGAGGCAAATTAGGTAATTCACGAGACCTAGCACCAGTAGCTACAATTATATGCTTACCTTCGTAATCAGTAACTTTACCTTCTGCATCAGTTACAGCTACTTTGTTAGCTGCTTTTAATTTTCCAAAACCTTGAATAACGTCAATCTTATTTTTCTTCATTAAGAATTGAACACCTTTACTCATTCCTTCAGCGACACCTCTACTGCGTTTAACAACAGCGTTAAAGTCTTTGTCAAAATTATCTACAGTTAAACCGTAATCTGATGCGTGTTTTAAGTAATCAAATACTTGAGCACTTTTAAGTAATGCTTTCGTAGGAATACATCCCCAATTTAAACATACACCACCTAAATTTTCTTTTTCAATAACAGCTGTTTTAAAGCCTAATTGTGATGCGCGTATTGCAGTTACATAACCACCAGGGCCGCTTCCTAATACTATAATGTCGTATGCACTCATATGATATGTCAATTTTTTTAAAGCAACGAATTTACGGATAATTAAGGGAACCTAAAAGGCTTTTATTTATTCTGTTGATTACTATAACGATATCGTTTAATGAGTAATACTAATAAAAAAACGCAATCAATATTGATTGCGTTAAATTTTTAAGAATTGAATCTTTGGTATATTAAAATTATAATAGTTTTTTAATTAAGTAATGATATTTGATTAGCATCAATATTTAATGTAGATAATAGATCATTAAGGTTACTAACATCATTTTGAGTAGCAAAATCAGCAGGTACTATAACAATTCTAAAATCTTGATTTTGTGTAAAAGATGCATCTAATGCATCTAAATCATCACTTTCTATAAATAGATCTAAGTCGAAGATGTTTTGATTTTCATCAAAAATAAAGTTGAATTGAAATTGAGCAAAACCACCACCGTTAAAGAAAAAAGTACGAGGTAGAGGTTCCCATACATCTGCACCATTATCGGCAGAAGCTTGAGGATCTCTTACATATACTAAGGCCACGTCTGAGTTAAAAACTTGAATCGAATTAGGTACAGTTACATTTACAGCAAAATTATTAGCTGAGTTAAAATCGGCTGTAATTTCGAATGCTTTTCCTGTAACGTTTACGCCATTTGTTCCGTCAATACCTGGAGGTCCTTCAGGCCCTTCACAAGCAATTATCAAAACTAAAAAACTAGCTAATGCGATTAATTTTTTCATAGATGTTATATTTAAAATGATATTAATGATTATTCTTTTTGTTCAAAATTAATGCTTACAGAATTTACACAGTATCTTTGTCCTGTAGCAGTTGGACCATCATTAAAGACATGTCCCAAATGTCCACCACAATTATTACAAACAATTTCTGTACGAATCATTCCGTGTGATTTATCTCTGATGTATTCAATTGTACCTTCTATTGCTTCATCAAAACTAGGCCATCCACATCCTGCATCAAATTTACTATTGCTATCAAAAAGAGGAGTATCACATCCATTACAACTATAAGTTCCTTTTTGAAAGTGAATATTATATTTACCTGTAAATGGTCGTTCAGTACCTTTATGACGTAATACTTTATATTCGTCTTCACTTAATTGATTTTTCCAATCAGTATCAGTCTTTTTATAAGGGTATTTACTCATCTTAATTTGATTTTTGAGGTACAAAAACTAATGCGTCTCCGTTTATACAATGTCTCTGACCAGTTGTTTCTCTAGGCCCATCATTGAAAACATGACCTAAATGTCCTCCACATGTTCCACAAATTAGCTCAGAGCGTGCATATCCAATTTTGTAATCAACATCTTTGTCAATACTTCCTTTTACAGCTCGATCAAAACTTGGCCATCCTGTACCGCTATCAAATTTATGTTTGCTTTCGTACAAAGGAGTATTACATGCTGCACATTGGTATACGCCTTTTTTATAATTTTTGTTATATGGACTACTAAAAGGTCTTTCTGTACCTGCTTGTCTAAGAATATAATATTGATCAGATGTTAAAATTTCTTTCCATTGTGCATCAGTTTTTGATACTTTATATTCTTTTTTTAATTCTGTTTTTGATTCTGTTTTCTCTTGTGCTTTAGTATTACAACTAATAGCCAATATCGTTAAGAAAAGTAGGATTAAATTTTTCATAATTATTTACTGTTTTGTCTTTTCGTTACTACGAAATAATTAAAATGATACAATCGTACTTTTTTAGTCGTATGACTTTAAAGAGTATAACAAGAACTATTCCAAAATATAGGAAGTAATCTTATTAATGACATTTGTATCTCCTAATATTTTTCTGTGACCTAAGTTAGATGTGAGATATAATTCGCTGTTGGTTAGTGAATCATGAATTTCGTGCGCAGCACTAAAATGTACATCTACATCTTGATAATCGTGAATAACTAATGTTGGAATTTTTACATCTTTAGCTGAAACAGCACCAGAATAAGAATCAAGGTTTTCTCCAAATTTATTATCAAAATATTGTTTCATAAGTATTGCTACTTTATCAGGTAGTTGTAAATTTTTAATAAAATCATAAGTGATTGCAGTAATACTATTTGCTGTACCAATGATGATAAGTTTTTTTGTTTGGAAATTATTTTTAGCAGCTCTTAATAAAGACATTCCTCCAAGAGAATGACCTATTGATGCTTCAAAAGGCCCATGAGATTTTTCTAACTGGTGTATCGTTTCTATAAAAAAGGGCATCATACTTATTTTTCCAGGAGCTTTCCCATGAGCTGGAGCATCAAAACTTACAGTACTATATCCTAATTTCAGAAGATTGTCAGCTATTTTTGATAATTGAGTTCCAGTACCAGACCATCCATGAACTAATAGTATCTTTTTATCTGTATTTCCATAATTATAAACAATAACTTTTCTATTAATTTTAGAAATTAAGATCTCTTCTTTTTTGCTATTAGCTTCCATTTTTTTTTCTCGCTCAGGAGTTTTATAACGAAATGGAGTTAAAAAAAGCCTAGCAGCGAATCTAGAAGCTAGAAATGAAGAAAAGAAATTTAAAATTTTCCCAGTATATAAAATAGGTTTTGGTAGTAATAATTGTTGAACGGGTATTTTATCTTTTTCAGTTTCAGTCATTTGATTTTGTTTTATGAAGGATGTATTTCAGGATAGAATATATTCGCTCGTAAAATAAGAAAAATATATAGAAATAAACATTTCATTAAACTTTATAAAGTGCTTAATTTTGTAGGCTATATTAATTAAGTGTTATGAGGGAAAAACCCTTTGGTTTAAAAGAAAAGAAAGTAGATAGAAAACTCTACGATTATCAACAAATAGATATCGATAAGATATTTAAACGATTGGATGAACATCCAGGGAATTATAATTTACTATATCAGTTACCAACTGGTGGTGGTAAAACGGTTATATTCTCTGAAATAGTGCGTCGTTACATTGAAACTCAACAAAAGAAGGTAGTTATCTTGACACACCGTATAGAATTATGCGGGCAAACCTCTCGAATGCTTGATGATTTTGGGGTAACAAATATGGTTATCAATAGCAATGTTAAAGAACTTGATGAGCAATACAATTATATGTGCTTTGTTGCAATGGTTGAAACGCTCAATAATCGATTAAACGATGAAAAACTTGAGTTGGATGACATTGGAATGGTAATAATTGATGAAGCACATTATAATTCTTTCAGAAAATTGTTTAAATTTTTTGAGAAATGTTTCATTTTAGGAGTTACAGCCACACCTTTGAGTTCTAATATGAAGTTACCTATGAAGGATAACTATAGAGAGCTAATCGTAGGTGATACAATTCCTTCATTGATCAATAGAGGTTTTTTAGCAAAGGGAACTACTTATACATATGATGTTGGTTTAGGAGCTTTAAAAATTGGTATGAACGGAGATTATACAGTAAAGTCTTCTGAAGAGCTGTATAGTAACAATTTGATGCAAGATAAACTTTTGCATGCTTATGAAGAGCGTTCTAAAGGAAAGAAAACATTGATATTTAATAATGGTATTAATACTTCGTTAGAAGTCTATGAAACTTTTATTAGGGCAGGATATGATATCAGGCATTTAGATAATACAAATAATAAAAAGGATAGAAAAGAAATACTTCAATGGTTTAAAAATACACCAGATGCAATATTATCATCTGTGGGGATTTTGACAACAGGTTTTGATGAGCCATCTGTAGAAACAGTAATATTAAATAGAGCAACAAAATCGATTACCTTATATTTTCAGATGATTGGTAGAGGGTCTCGTATTTTACCTTCAAAGTCTACATTTTCTATTATTGATTTAGGAAATAATGCAGCTCGTTTTGGACTGTGGAATGAAGATATTGATTGGCAAACGATTTTTAGATCACCAGATTTTTATTATGAAAATCTAATTAGTGATGAAGAAATTGAAAGAAACTTTAAATATGTAATGCCTCCAGAGGTTAGAGCTGAGTTTGCCAATACTGAAAATGTAGAATTTGATATTGAAGAAGAATATTCTTTAACAAAAATACGTAATACAAGGTCAAAATTAGTTCTAGAAAAGTCTGTAGAACAGCATGCACAAATGTGTTTTGAAAATAGTGAGGATGTGTTTGATGCGAGGATGTTGATTAAATTGTTAAATGCTGATATAACTTCTAGAGTAAAAAGGTATTCTTATTGCATTAGTAAGAATACAAAAAATTATAAAGATTGGTTAGAAGAAGATTATAAAAGACAGTTAAGAGCTAGTATTAATCAAAAATTTAATTAAGATATAATGTTTTGTAACAAAATGAGTTATAAAACGTCTATTAAGTATAAAGGCAACTATAAAAGAGTAGACTCTTATTAAAATTGTAGTTATAACATTACACAAAAGGGCGCTTATCCTGATATATCTTGGGATAAGTGCTTTTTCTTTCTGTAAATCTATTAGAAAATTAATGTTAAAAATGTTATTTTAGACTTCTAATATTAGATTTATGGAATTATATGCAAAGGCATTATTATATGCAATCCCTTTTTTTATTTTATTAGTTTTATTTGAAGTTGGTTATGGCTTTTTTGTTAAAAAGCAGATGCACAGACCAATGGATACTATTTCGAGTTTGAGTTCTGGCTTAACTAGTATCATATTTGATTCTTTAGGATTAGTAGTTATTGTAATTTCATATCCTTTTTTGGTTAAATATTTAGCGGTATATGAAATAAAAGAAACGTGGTTGATATATTTAGTAGCTTTTATAGCTATTGATTTTGCGGGATATTGGAATCACAGATTGAGTCATAAAATTAACTTTTTTTGGAATCAACATGTAATTCATCATAGTAGTGAAGAGTTTAATTTAGCATGTGCATTAAGACAATCCATATCTGATATTATAGGTTATTTTCCATTATTATTAATTCCTGCAGCTTTATTGGGAGTACCACCAATAGTTATAGCAACATTAACTCCAATACATCTTTTTGCGCAATTTTGGTATCATACAAAACATATTGGAAAATTAGGTTTCCTAGAATATATAATCGTTACACCATCTCAGCATAGAGTTCATCATGCAATAAATGATGTATATATAGATAAAAATTTAGCCCCTATATTTTGTATATGGGATCGTATGTTTGGGACTTTTCAAGAAGAATTAGATGATGTTCCTCCAGTATATGGTGTTTTAAAACCTGCATCAACATGGAATCCTATATTAATTAATTTTCAGCATTTTTGGAGATTGTTAGTAGATGCATGGAGAACTAAAAATTGGGGTGATAAATTTAAAATTTGGTTTATGCCTACAGGCTGGAGACCTGAGGATGTAAAAGAAAAATATCCTATAGCAATAATAGAAGATCCTTATAAATTAGAAAAATATGAAACATATCCATCTTTAAGTTTAATTTACTGGTCTGTATTGCATTTAGTTATGACTACGGTTTTGATGATGTTTATGTTTTTTAATTATGGTAATTTAGCATTTGAGAGTTTATTAATTTATGGAGCGATCGTTTTTATAGGTATTTTTGGATATACAGCATTGATGGATGGTTATAAGTATGCTTTTTTTGCAGAATTGTTAAGAGGTGTTTTAGGATTGGCTATTATATTTTATACACAAGACTGGTTTGGTGTGAATTCATATTTTGAATTAGGAAGTATCCTGATTGGCTTTTACTTTTTAATAACCATTTTTGGAGCTGTTTATTTTTCTTTTATTGAAAAGAAAGAAGAACATATTTCGGTTGCGATATAAAAAGATTGAGGTTATAATTAAATTGTCATGGTAAAGAATTTCAAAGCAGAAATTAATAAAATATACTTTATCAATACATATACTCTTATTGTTATAAAATCTGGGAGTGGTACAATTCAGGTTGATTTTGAAAATTTTGTTGATTGGAAGGATAAAGCGATTTATTTGTCAAAAGGTCAATATATAAAATTTTTGTCGGATGATTTTCAAGTAATGAAGATCGAATTCCCATCAGAAGAATTGTTTAAATCTTCTGATTTTAGAGTATTATTTAAGCATTTAATTTCTTTAGGATATATAAATTTTAAAGAATGCGAAAAATGTAAAGAATATTTATCGAATTCCGTTTTTTCAAAAGAAGTTAATTCTATTATTGATATTTCTACAGATCAATGGTATTGGCAAAACCCATTTCAGGCAAAAAAAGAAGAATATCAAGTCATTTTTGATGTTAAAGACATTATTGATGAAGAATATTATCGAAATATAAATAGTAAAAAATTAGTATCTGCAATTAAAGATAACGGTTATAATGTAAATCATTTAATTAAAGATAAGCTAGGGATTACCATTAATTCATTGATACAGCGAAAAAAATTAATAGAAAGTAAAAAAGATATAGTTTTTACAGATCGTAGTATTAAAGAAATAGCTTTTGAACAAGGATTTAAGGATCCAGCTTATTTTAATAGAGTTTTTAAAAACAATATTGGACAAACTCCCAATGAGTTTAGAACTAATTTTGATTATCATAATAGGGATGTTTTTACACAAAATATTATAGAATTACTTCACACCTATCATAAGAATGAACATGCCTTAGGATTTTATGCAGATAAAATGAATTTAAGTGTGAAAGCATTGTCTAAAAAAGTACGTCAAAAAATGAATATGTCTTTAGGACAATTGATACGTATTGAAATTATTAATAGTGCTAAAGAACTATTAGAGAATAAACAAACTATACATGAAGTAGCTTACGAATTAGGCTTTAATGAAGCAAATCACTTTTCAACATTTTTTAAGCATCATGTAGGAGTTAGTCCATCGGACTATAAATAAAAGTACAATTCATAGCGTCTTTTTTGTACTAAAATATCTTCACTTCAGCTGCATCTTTGCATTGTAATAATTTAATAATCAAAAAAAAATATTATGAGCAATGTAAAAGAATTAGCAGCACAAATGGACAGTATTGTATCACAAGGAGCAATTGTTGATGCTGTAAAGCAATTTTTTGCTGAGGATGCAACAACTTCAGATTACAATAGTGTAACTACTAGTAATAAAGCACAGATGGTAGAGAAAATGGAAGGTTTTGCAGGAGCAATAGCAAATGTAAACGGAATTACTCATCATCATACTATTGTCGATGGAAATGTATCAGCATCAGAATTTACATTTGACTTTGACATGAAAGATAATACTAAAATTTACTGGCACGAAATCATCCGTAGAATATGGAATGATAAAGGAGAAGTAATCAACGAAGAATATTTTAACGCATAATAAAAAAAAAGAACATGAAAACTTTAAAAAATATAACAGCAGTTTTAATCGTATTATTTATAACTACAGTAGGATTTGCTCAAGATAAAAAAGCAAATAATATTGACGATAGTAAAATTGGATTACAGGGGTATAGCCCAGTGTCTTACTTAGATTTAGGTTTGGCACAAAGAGGAACTAAAAACTTTAAGAGTATACATAAAGAAATAGCATATTATTTTACTTCAAAAGAGCAAAAAAAGAAGTTTGATAAAAACCCAGAAAAATATATGCCTGAGTATGGAGGGTATTGTGCTTTTGGGATTTATGCAGGAGCAAAATTTAGAGTAGATCCAAATAAATTTTTAGTAAGTGATGGTAAATACTATTTATTTTTAAATGATGTTGAAGTTGATGCAATGCAACTATGGATAGGAGAAAAGGATGAGTCAAAATTAGTTAGCAAGGCTGATTCTAACTGGAAAACTTTAAAAACGAAGTAATTTTAAGTATGCAAAAAAAAGAGTTATCTATTGAGGTGGATAGCTCTTTTTTTTATAAAAATGAATCCTTACCTTATTGACAGTAATTAAAAGATATTTTGGAGAAATTATTAGATGAAATTTATGGATGTGATGTGTGCGAAGGGAAATTAGCTTTAGGGCCAAGACCTATTTTGACAGCGCATGAGAATAGTAAAATCATAATCATTGGACAAGCACCTGGAGCTGTTGTGCATAGAACAGGAATACCTTGGGATGACAAAAGTGGAAATAATTTAAGAAGTTGGCTAGATATTAGCAAAGAAGACTTTTACAATCCAGAAAAAGTCTCATTATTACCTATGGGATTTTGTTACCCAGGAAAAGGAAAGACAGGTGATTTACCTCCTAGAAAAGAATGTGCTCCTTTATGGCATAATCAAATTTTTGAAAAAATTGAGAATCCCAAATTAATATTGTTAATAGGTAAATATGCACAAGATTATTATCTTAAAAAGAATGCAAAACGGACATTAACCGAGACTGTTAAAGAGTTTAAAGAATATTTGCCTAAATATTTTGTATTGCCACACCCGTCACCAAGAAATAATATATGGCAAGCAAAAAATGAATGGTTTAAAGAAGAAGTTTTACCTGAATTAAAAGATATAATAAAAAAAAGTTTGTAAAAATCAGATTATGTGAGTGTTATGTTTTTGTGGGAAGAAACTGTGAAAAAAAGATGTTTTTTGTTTGGAAATAAGTCGAAAGATATCTTATATTTGCACTCGCAATGCGGGAGTAGCTCAGTTGGTAGAGCGTCAGCCTTCCAAGCTGAATGTCGCCAGTTCGAACCTGGTCTCCCGCTCAAAGCTTCACTTTATAGTGAAGCTTTTTTTATTTGTATAAAGTTCTAAAATATTTGACAAAAAAAGGAATAACTTTACAGCTACTCCTTTTATGATTTAGTATAATAAATAGTCGTTATTTTAAACTTGTATAACACCTAGATTAAAAGGTTTCTCAATAGGAGCGTGGTTAGCAGCTTCTATCCCTACAGAAATCCAATCTCTTGTTTTTAAAGGATCAATAATAGCATCTGTCCAAATTCTTGCCGCAGCATAATAAGGAGAAATTTGCTTATCGTATTTAGCTTTAATTTTATCAAATAGCGCTTTTTCTTCTTCTGGAGATAACTCTTGTCCTTTTTTCTTTAAAGAAGCTGTTTCTATTTGTAATAGCACTTTAGCAGCTTGAGCTCCTCCCATAACAGCTAATTCAGCACTTGGCCAAGCGCAAATTAATCTTGGATCGTATGCTTTTCCACACATTGCATAATTACCAGCTCCATAAGAATTACCTATAACAACAGTAAATTTTGGAACAACACTATTACTAACAGCATTCACCATTTTAGCACCATCTTTAATAATTCCACCATGCTCACTTTTACTACCAACCATAAAGCCAGTAACATCTTGTAAGAAGACTAATGGGATTTTCTTTTGATTACAATTTGCTATAAATCGAGTAGCCTTATCTGCAGAATCAGAATAAATAACTCCACCAAACTGCATTTCACCATTTTTAGTTTTTACAATTTTACGTTGATTTGCAACGATTCCAACAGCCCAACCATCTATTCTTGCATATCCAGTAAGTATAGTTTGTCCATAACCAGCTTTATATTCTTCAAAATCAGAATTGTCGACAAGCCTCTTAATGATATCCATCATATCATATTGATCATGTCTAGCTTTGGGTAAAATTCCATAAATATCTTGTGGATTTTCTTTAGGCTTTTGAGCTTCAATTCTATTATAACCAGCTTTATCAAAATCACCAATTTTGGACATTAAATTTTTAATTTTGTCTAGAGCATCTTTATCATCTAAAGCTTTATAATCAGTAACACCAGATATTTCGCAATGAGTAGTTGCACCACCCAGAGTTTCGTTATCTATCGTTTCACCTATAGCTGCCTTAACAAGATAACTTCCAGCAAGAAAAATACTACCTGTTTTATCAACGATCATGGCCTCATCACTCATGATAGGTAAATAGGCACCACCAGCAACGCAACTCCCCATAACAGCAGAAATTTGAATAATTCCCATACTACTCATTACTGCATTGTTTCTGAAAATTCTTCCAAAATGTTCTTTATCTGGAAAAATTTCATCTTGCATAGGCAAGTAGACACCAGCACTATCAACTAGATAGATAATAGGAAGTCTATTTTCTATAGCTATTTCTTGAGCTCTTAAGTTTTTCTTTCCAGTAATCGGAAACCAAGCTCCAGCTTTAACAGTAGCATCGTTTGCTACAACAATACATTGCTTATCGCCAATATATCCAATTTTTACAACTACACCACCACTTGGACAACCTCCATGCTCTTGGTACATATCCTCTCCTGCAAATGCACCTATTTCAATTGTTTTTTTATCAACATCTAAAAGATAATCAATACGTTCTCTTGCAGTTAATTTTCCTTTAGCGTGTAATTTTTCAATTCTTTTTTCTCCTCCTCCTAATTTTACTTTAGCTAATTTTTGTTTTAAAGCAGAAACTAAAAGTTTATTATGATCTTCGTTTTTATTGAAGTTTATATCCATAGACTATTGTGTTATTTGCACGAAAATACGAAAAGTTACACTTTAGTGAAAAACACATTAACTTGATTGTTGTAGGAATTACTTGTTAATGATTTCTTAACATTATACTAATATATACTTGTCATTGAGGTTACGAACATAGAATACATTTGCGCGGTCAATAAAATAATGGATGAAGAACAGGTTCATTATTTTTTTGAAAACCTATAAACTCAACAACGATGAAATTAAAATTAGTAACATTAGGAGTTGCTATGTCCTTATTTTTAACAGGATGTACTAATGATGATAAATCAGATTATCAAGCAATAGAATCAATACCTTTAGCTATAGAAGGAGAATTGAAAGTAGAGACTTTGCATTATGATAATGAGGGACCGCATGAACATAATCAAACACAAAAAAGCGCTTCTGGATTTACAGAAGCTTTTGAAAATGCGTCAAAGACTAGTTATAGTGGAGCTACTGTTAATTTGGCTTCAGGAAGTTGGTATTTAACAGATGCTTTATTAGGAGCAACTAGTAATGATCGTAAATATGGTTCAAAATCACTTAGAATTCGTAATGAAGGATATGCAATAATGAATTTTGATATGCCAAATGGAGCTTCTACAATACGTATAAGACATGCAAAGTATGGAAATAATGGAACATCAACATGGAGGTTAATTGCATCATATAATAGTGGAGGTGATTGGTATTTTGTAGGTAATACAATAACTACAAGTTCTACGGCATTTAATACAGCTGTTTTTAATGTAGATGAAGATTCTAGTGTACGTTTCGGTATTTATAAAGTATCGGGAGGTTCTAATAGAATTAATATAGATAATGTAGAAATTGCTGTAAATGGAGGTACTGGAGATAATACGCCAGGAGTACCTTCTAGAGATAGTAATATTACATTTGGTAACCCATCTAATGCAGGTTCGTCATCAAATAATTACTATTTGTCAAGATCAGATTACGCTTTGTCATATAATAATAGTAAAGGAATAGCAAACTGGGTAAGTTGGCATTTAAGTTCTTCTTGGATGGGATCAGCAAGAAGATGTAATTGTTTTAAAAGAGATACAGGTTTACCTAGTAACTTTTTTAGGGCTACAACGAGCGATTATACAGGTTCTGGATTTGATAGAGGACATTTATGCCCGTCTGCTGACCGTAATGGAAGTAGTACTTCAAATTCAAATACATATTATATGACTAATATAGCTCCTCAATCACCAGATAATAACCAGAGAAGTTGGAAAAACTTAGAAGATTATTTAAGATCGTTGGCTCAAGATGGAAATGAAATACATATAATAGCAGGAATTGCTGGTCAAGGAGGAAGTGGAAGAAATGGTTTTGCTAATACAATTGATGGAGGAAATATTTCTGTACCAGATTCGTTTTGGAAAGTTGCAATTATTTTACCTAATGGATCAAACGATATTAATCGAGTAAATACATCTACAAGAATAATTGCAGTAAATATCCCTAATGATCAAGGAATAAGCAGTTCTTGGACTAATTTTAGAACATCGGTAAACCAAATAGAAAGTTTAACAGGGTATGATTTATTTGAAAATATACCGAATTCTATAGAATCAGTAATAGAATCTCGTGTTGATAATGGTCCTTCTAATTAATCCAATATTCTATTTTTTAATAGTGATTTTATATTAAATTTTAGTAGAGATTTATTTTAAATAATAAAAAGTATATACACAAAAGAGCAGCTCAATTGAGTTGCTCTTTTGTGTATATCTAAAAAGGAGATTAATCATTATTTGTAATGAATATAAGATTCTTTTAACAAAAATATAATATAGATAGTAAATTAGAATCTATCAGATGTTATTATATGTCGATAAAATACCGATATTTGTAACCGCTTTACAAGTATGTAATGAAATACTAAATAACGATTTATGGGAATGAATAAAAATGCAATTTTTGCTTGGGCCTCTTTTCTTATGTTTATACTAGGAGCAGGGCTTATTCTTTTAGGAGTATTTAAATATCCAGATTATACAATAGGATTTACTGTAGCAGGGTTAGGTTTCTGTACTATTTCATGGGCTTTTAACGCTCTTAAAGGAAGAATTTAAGAAGTAAAATTTGTAATGTTTTTAATATAATATAAATTATGTCAGACGATAAAAAAATTATATTTTCAATGTCAGGAGTGACAAAAACTTTTAAAAGTGCGAATACTCCTGTACTTAAGAATATTTATTTAAGTTTCTTTTACGGTGCTAAAATTGGAATTTTAGGACTTAATGGATCTGGAAAATCTACGTTGCTTAAAATTATAGCAGGAGTAGATACAAATTATCAGGGGGATGTAGTATTTTCTTCAGGATATACTGTTGGATATTTAGAACAAGAACCGAAATTAGATCCTGAAAAAACAGTTATAGAAATTGTTAAAGAAGGAGCTGCAGAGACTGTAGCTGTACTAGAAGAGTACAATAAAATTAATGACTTATTTGGCTTACCAGAATATTATGAAGATGCCGATAAGATGCAAAAATTGATGGATCGTCAAGCAGTATTACAAGACAAAATTGATGCACTTGATGCATGGGATCTTGATACAAAACTTGAGATTGCAATGGATGCTTTACGTACGCCAGATGCTGATAAAAAGATTTCGGTACTATCAGGAGGAGAGAAGCGTCGAGTTGCTTTATGTAGATTATTATTGCAAGAACCAGATGTATTATTACTAGATGAGCCAACCAACCACTTGGATGCAGAATCAGTACATTGGTTAGAACATCATTTAGCTCAATATAAAGGAACAGTAATAGCTGTAACGCATGACCGTTATTTCTTAGATAATATTGCTGGGTGGATTTTAGAATTGGATAGAGGAGAAGGAATTCCATGGAAAGGAAACTATTCATCTTGGTTGGATCAAAAGGCTAAACGATTAGATCAAGAAAGCAAAACAGCTTCTAAACGCCAAAAAACTTTAGAGCGAGAATTAGAATGGGTTAAACAAGGAACCAAAGGACGTCAAGCTAAACAAAAAGCACGTTTAAAGAATTATGATAAATTATTAAATCAGGATCAAAAACAGCTTGACGAAAAACTAGAAATATACATCCCTAATGGACCAAGATTAGGAACAAATGTGATTGAAGCTTCTGGAGTTAGCAAAGCATATGATGATAAATTATTATATGAAGATCTTAATTTTAATTTACCTCAAGCAGGAATTGTAGGGGTTATTGGACCTAACGGAGCTGGTAAAACTACAATTTTTAGAATGATCATGGGAGAAGAAACTCCTGATAAAGGTTCTTTTAATGTAGGTGATACAGCAAAGATAGCTTATGTAGATCAGAGTCACTCAGATATTGATCCAAATCAAACGATCTGGCAAAACTTTTCTGATGAGCAAGAGTTAATTATGATGGGAGGTCGTCAAGTTAATTCTAGAGCTTATTTAAGTCGTTTTAATTTTAGTGGAAGCGAACAAAACAAAAAGGTATCTACTTTATCTGGAGGTGAACGTAACCGTTTACATTTAGCAATGACGCTTAAAGAAGAAGGAAACGTTCTGTTATTAGATGAGCCAACAAATGATTTGGATGTAAACACTTTGAGAGCTTTAGAAGAAGGGTTAGAGAATTTTGCAGGATGTGCTGTAGTTATTTCTCACGACCGTTGGTTTTTAGATCGTATTTGTACTCATATCCTAGCTTTTGAAGGAGATTCTCAAGTATATTTCTTTGAAGGAAGTTTCTCTGAATATGAAGAAAGTAAGAAAAAGCGTTTAGGAGGAGATATCATGCCTAAACGAATAAAGTATAAGAAATTAGTTAGATAATAAATTATCTTATTTATACCTAATACAAGAGCTTTTATGATCGAATAAAAGCTCTTGTTTTGTTTTTGGTATGATGGTTGTAATTATTAGAAATATAAATATATCAAGAATATGAAATTAAGAATACTAGCTGCTTTGTTTTTTATAACCCTAATTTCTTGTAAAGGAGAACAAAACAATCATAATGAAATAAAAAAAGAAATGATTGAAACCAAAATATCTTTAGAAAAAGAAAAATATGCTATAAATGAAGAAGTGAAATTACATTTCGAAATAAAAAATGGTACTACTATAGAACAACGCTTTTGCTTTTGGAGAACTCCTTTTGAAAAAAGATTTACAGGAAGTTATTTAGAAATAAAAAACGAAAAAGGAGAAAAAGTTCCATACACAGGAATTTTAGTTAAGAGATTACCTCCATCAGAAGCAGATTATTTAACGATTACTCCTAATGAATCTAAAACTGCAATTGTAAATATATTAGAAGGGTACAAATTAACTAAAAAAGGAACGTATACTATCACATTTTTAGCGCAAGATGAAAAAAAGCTAGCAAGTTCTAATAGTATTCTAGTTACAATCGAATAATTGATAAAATGACTAGATTTTATTAAAATCTAGTCATTTTATTATAAAAAAGATTAAACTAATTCACATAAAACTAATTCACATAAAACTAATTCCATATCTGCGATGAAACTATCAATTTGCTCAAAAGTTACATTAGGCATACAGATAATATGTGATTGTCCTTTTTCTGTAGCTAACTGCCATTTAGAAATGATATCGTTATGAGGAGCAGGAAACACAATTGTCAATGCATTTTCATTACGCCAAGCGTTTACACCGATTTCATTTAAACGTTTTTCAGTATAAGCAGCAACAGCTAAGCTATGAGCTGTACGTTTTTTGAAACCTTCAATTCCTAGTTTTTTTATAGCATACCACAAAAATAGCGGACTATGTCCGTTTCTAGAACCTGTAATAGTAGCATCAGAGCTACCTATATATGCAATTCTTCTAGCAATCCTATCTCTATTATGTTTTTTTACAATAACAACACCAGAAGGCATAGGAGAGCCAATAAACTTATGCCCACTTACTGAAATACTATCAATACCATCTTCAAAATCAAAAACGGGTCTTGGAGTTATAAAAGGAGCAAAACCACCTGCTAGAGCAGCATCTGCATGGATATAATGTTTCTCTATAGCCATTTCTTCTAATAAGGTTTTAATTACCTTGGTATTATCTTTAGCTTCAGTCATAGTAGTACCAATATTAGCAACTACAACTACCGGTCGATGACGATTGTATCCAATAGCTTCTTTAAGGTCATTATAATCGATTTCTCCATTTTTTTGAGATTTTACAATAATATGATCTGTATTTAAAAGAGTGATGTTTTTTTGAATACTATAATGAGTTGATTCAGAAAAATAAACAATAGCTTTAGGATATAATTCTCGAGCAACGTATAAACCATATAAATTTCCTTCAGAACCTCCATTAGTAACATATCCCCAGCTATCTTCAGCTTTAGCTCTAAATAAACTCGCAAAAAAATTAACAACTTCGCGTTCCATAGCTCTAGAATCTACTCGATATGTAGATTCTCCAAAAGGATCTCCTAAATTGTTAATAGGGAATTTTAAAAAAGGTATTAATTCTGAATAATCAAAATCTTTAGAAACAGGGTATCCTAAAAAATTTTGAGTAGTTTGCTCTATCGTATCATAGAGCTCTTTAAGTTTGTCTTTTTCTATACTTTGTAAATCCATATCCCAATTTTGCGCAAATGTATTGGAAGTGTATGTTTAAAACTATAAAAAATGTTAAATACAATATATAAAACTATATTTGGATTTAAATATAGATAATAAATCTAAATATAGTTATGAAAGTAATTAGTAGATGAAAAAATAACTATATATATTACTTTAATTTTTATACCAGTTTAATCGAATAACTTCTATGTTTTTATTTTTACTAGTTATAATTTTTTCAAAGTTAGAAGTGCTACTAAAACCAGTTGTACCTCTATAATGATATGGATACACTTTTTTAGGTGAAAAATCTAAAACAGCACTAGCAGCGCTTTCTGGCGTCATTGTATAAGGTAAATTCATACATATAAAGGCTCTATCTATATTTTTTAAATTCCTCATTTCAGGAATATCTTCAGTATCGCCAGAGATATAAATTCGCTCACCGTTAAGAGTTATGATATAGCCATTTCCTCTACCTTTTGTATGGAATTTTAAAGCTTCATCTCTTAGGTTATACATAGGTATAGCTTCAATAATAATATCAGACCACTTAAATGATTCTCCATTATTGATAATATGTAATTGATCCGTAAATTGAGCAGGTAATTTTTCTGCAACAGCTTGAGGTACTATAATAGGGACATCTTGAGTTTCAATAACCGTAAGAGTTTCGATATTCATGTGATCTCCATGTATATCTGTTATTAAGATCATATCAGCTTTATTTTTACCTTCATAAGCCTTTAATCCTCCAGTAGGATCTATATAGATAGTTTTATTATTCGCTTCTAGTAACAAACTAGCATGTTGAATAGGGATAACTTTAATAGCATCTTTTTTAACTTTTACCGTTGCGTCTTTTTTTTCTACCTCTTTATTTTTGGAGTCCGTTTTACAAGAGAGTATACTAAGAGATAAGGTAATGAGTAAAATGATTTTCGATTTCATGATTGTTTTTTTAAATTTTAATGAAGATACTAATTAAGAAATTTGTAATGTATACGACTACCTAATAAATAGTAGATATTTTCTATAGAAATCACCTTAATAAGATTCTTTTTTTCTAAAAACTATAGAGCTAATAGAGTATTAAATGTCACAAAACAACGTTAATATATATGGCTTTTTAAGAGAAACTATTGTAGTTTTATAAACGAATAACTAAAATAAAAACCATCAAAAGATTGCACAAAATGATTCCTGTTTTTGAAGGAATCTCAGGATATAATTTAGCTACACTCAAATCAGATAGTATAGCAGGAATCACAGTTGGGGTTATATTAATACCACAAGCGATAGCCTATGCTTTATTAATGGGGATTCCTCCCATATATGGATTGTATAGCTGTTTGATTCCGTTATTGATGTATGCTATTTTTGGTACTTCAAGACAATTAAGTATTGGACCCGTTGCTGTAACAGCTATATTAGTGATGAGTGGAGTAAGTAAATTAGCTTCTCCTTTTAGTCCAGAATATGTTAATCTAGTTATTTATTTAGGCTTGCTGATTGGTATTTTGCAAATGCTATTAAGTTTTATGCAAATGGGATTTTTGGTAAACTTAATATCTCAACCGGTGATTTCTGGATTTATATCTGCCGCCGCAATAATAATTATCATATCTCAATTAAAAGCAGGTTTAGGAATTGCAATACCAAAGTTTGATCATTCCTATCAAGATGTATTGTACGTTTTTGAACACATACAAGAAATCCATGGAATAACTATTTTGATGTGTGTAGGGTCAATTTTAATAATGTTAGGATTAAAGAAATGGAAAAAATCATTTCCTGGAGCCTTACTTGTTTTAATACTAACAACAATCATTACGATGTTATTTGAATTGGATCAATTAGGTTTGGCAGTTATTGAGGCTGTACCCAATGGATTGCCTAGTTTTATGGCACCCGAAATTGATTTGAATAATGTAGAATCTTTAGTACCATCAATTCTTACAGTAACATTTATAGGATATATAGGAAGTATAGGAATAGCTAAATCTCTTGAAATGAAAAATAGAGATCACGTTGTACGCCCTAATCAAGAGCTTTTTGCTTTAGGAATAGCCAAAGTAATAGGTGCTTTTTTTCAATCAATTCCATCTTCTGGAAGTTATAGTAGGTCAGCAATTAATGATGAAGCAGGAGGAAAAACCACTATTTCGACTATGATAACAGTTGTAATGATTGTGATATCATTGTTATTTTTTACACCATTTTTTTACTACATTCCTAAGTCTGTTCTAGCAGCTATTATATTATTATCAGTCTTTAATTTGATTAATATAAAAGAAGCTAAATACTTATTAAAACTTAGAAGGAGAGACTTTATGGTAATGTTTATTACTTTTATAGGAACGCTATCATTAGGTGTCGAAACGGGAATTTTTATAGGAGTTATCTTGTCATTTATATTTTTACAATATTATAGTTCAAGACCTCATGTAGCAGAGTTAGTCAACATTCCAGATACGGAATATTATCGAAATATAAATCGATTTCCTAATGCAAAACAATCTACTAAGTATTTAATAATTCGATTTGATAACCAGATTTATTTTGGCAATATTAATTATTTTAAAGAAACGTTGTTAAAATACATAGAACAACGACCTATAATACCAGAATACTTGATTTTTCATACAACAAATGTGCATGACATTGATAGTACAGGTTTGCATGTTTTGGAAGATATGAATAGGTATTTACAAGGAATGAATGTTCAATTGCTTATTACAGGAACTATTGGACCTGTACGAGATTTTTTAAAGCGATCTGGATTTATAGATGCATTAGGAACGCAGCATTATTTTATGAATATTACAGATGCGGTTGCTTTTGCAGAAAGTGACAAAGAAACTCCTAAGTTTTCGGATGCAGCAGTTCAACATAATAACCGAAGATCTCTATTAGATTGATTTTTACGGTGTTATTGCCGTAAAGTGATAAAAATACTGTGGCAATCCCTCAATAATTTATAATAAATATACTCTAACTTTAAGTAGCAACAAACTATAAACCAGTTAAGTGAGAGGTATTTTAGATTTGAATGGGGTTAAAATATTAGATAAACAAAAGCAAAAAGGACTCAATGGAGAAGCAGCATTACATTTTTACTGTAAGGATAAAAATACATGTTGTTTTCTGTTATTGAACGAAGAAATTTGCGAACCGGGTAATTGTACAACCTATAATCATTGTTTTCTACGTTGAATTAAATTAAAAATATAGGAACTTCCTTGAATGCGATTTTGTTAAAGTTTCAAAAGTGTTAATTAGAAAATTTTTAAGGAAGTTCTTTAATCAATCTTCTTGTAGTGATGAAGTTTTATACCAAGACCATAGTTATTAAATTTACTTAAAACTAAATTATTAGTATCATTATAAGTTGCATCAAATTTTTGCCACGCTCTATTTTTATAAAATATTCTACGAACAAAAGTTCTATCCTCCTTAAATTTTTGAGTAAAAGGCAATAAAGGACGAAATGTAGTGGATACTTTTACAATTCCTCGATTGGTTTTGACAACGTGATATTTAGGAGATTTCTGTAATTCTCCTTTTTTATCGGTGTATCCTAAAACTTGTATGGAAATAAAAATACCATCTTTTGGGATAAAAATTTCTTTATCATCAATAGATAATTCGTATACTTTTTTGTCTTTATCCGTAATTTTAAAGATGATATGATCATGTAATAAACGTTGTCCAGGTTTGCCATTATCATTATGATAAAACTGCATTTTAAATAAGGTAGAAAAGCGTTGTGTTTTTCCGCGACTGTGATGACTATCTTCTTTTTTTATAGGTATGGAAACAGTAGATATTTTAGAATCATAATCAGGAGATGAAGGGAAAAAAACTGCAATCTCGGATTCTACAGTAGGCAACCAACATTTAAAATAATCATCATGGGTTTTAGGGGCAATTGTTTCTGTATGATATTTTCCTTGTTTCTTATTGGTAAGATATACTTCTTTTAAAGTAGCAATATCAGGAGTTAAAAATAATTGTTTAGGTAAGTTTTTCGTAGCAATTTTAAGTTCTTTAAAACCAATAGAAGAGATATATAATGAATCTATATCAGTATATAATTTTTTAGAAAAATAGAACGTACCTTGACTATCTGCAAAAATACCATTTCCATTACCAAATGAGATCGTAGCGAAGGAAACAGGTGTTTTTTGAGTTTTATCTAGAATTTCGACAAATTGCGAATACCCTTTAGAAATAAAGAATATAAAAACAATAATTAAACGTAGTTGCATGGTTTGATTTTAGGGGAATAAAAGATAGTAAGATGATCTCAATAAATAAAATTATAAAGTAACATTCCCCAACCCATAATTAAAAACAAACCACCTAAAGGAGTGATAGGTCCTAAGAACTTCCATTTGTGACCTTTACTGCTACTACTAAGACATAAACCGTAAATACTACCAGAAAATAAAACAATTCCGATGATAAAAAAGTAAACTGAAGTTGTATTAATTCCAACAGAAGTATTGTATCCAATGATTAGCAATATTAAAGCATGATACATTTGGTATTTAACACCTGTTTCAAAGCTTTTTAATAATTCTTCAGAAAAAATATTTTTAAGATAGTGGGCTCCAAAAGCACCAAAAATAACAGCTAACATTCCAAAAAGACTCCCTGAGATAAATGCGATATTATTCATTAATTTTAAGTTAGGATTGAATAGTAAAAAAATATCTTACAAAAATAGATATTTAATTACTACAGCAACCATATTTCTATTTATTACTTAATTGCTTTAGTTTATAGAATCTTGAATAATTTTAATAACTGTTTATGTAGTTTTTAAAAGTTAAATTAGCCTGATAGAAAAAATTGTTAATATTTTTTTAGAGATCAATAGTATCAAAAGATAGTAAATGCTGTTATTTTTGCAGAAAATTTAGGGGAATTGGAAGAAGCAAAAAAAATAAAAAAATATAACAAGAATAATTTCTTTAATCAAACCTATTGTGTTTTTAAAGGAATTGAATTATATAAAATAAGAAAACGTAAACCCAATTATAGAAGCGAGTCGGGAAGTAGTTACTATTATACTACTAAAGGTGTTTATCGACTGTCAAATCATTGGGGTAGAGCAGCAAAGTGCAAATGGCGTTTGGATTCAGAATTTCCAGTAGAAATTGATGATTTAAGGTTAGGGTTTGCTGCTTGGGAGGATTTTAAGGAATATGTGAGTGATACATCAGATTCATATTATGTATATGTTGATTTTGAAAAAGGAAAAGTAGATTATAAGCATAAGGAAGATGAAGAATATGATGGAGTAGCAGTAATACGAACTGCTGAGGCTACACGTAAAATTATCAAGCAAATTAAAAACCTGCTAGAAGATTACAAATGGGCGAAGTATTATGATTATGATATTAATGAGTTAAGAGCACGAGTTATATCAGATTTGATTAATACCAAAAAAACATTGCAAGAAATTAAACAAGAACTCAAAACAGAAATGTATGCTTAATATAGTTCTAGTACATCCAGAAATACCTAATAATACAGGTAATATTGGTCGTTTATGTGTAGGTACTAATTGTAGATTGCACCTAATCCATCCTTTGGGATTTGAGATAACAGACAAGCAAGTAAAGCGATCTGGACTGGATTATTGGAAAGATTTAGATTTAGTAGAATACAATTCTGTAGCCAGTTGGATGAAGAAAATTACTGACATGTCTAGAGTTTTTCTGTTTAGCAGTCATGGAACAAAAACATATCTAGCAGAAAGATATCAAGACGAAGATTGGTTAGTATTTGGAAAAGAATCTGTGGGACTCTCAGATGAGTTTATAAGTCAGTTTACAAATTATCTAACGATACCTACTACAGGTAAAGTAAGAAGCTATAATCTGGCTAATTCTGTAACTTTTGCAATAGGTGAAGCTTTACGTCAAGTGCATGGCGAAGCAATGATAAAACTATAAAAGATTATATGACAAACAATGAAACAGTAGATTATTCTACTGTTTCATTGTTTGTTGTAAAAAAGCTAAAAACAGATCCGCCATATTTACGAGAATGACTAAAAAAAGGAACATCTTCTAAGGATGTGTATTTAGCATGCTCTATAATTAACATTCCATCTTCATTTAATAAGCTATGTTTAAAAACCAATTCAGGTATTTTAGCAAACATCTCTTTTTCAAAATCATAAGGAGGATCCGCAAAAATAATATCCGAATTACGTTTTACTTTATCTAGATAGCTAAAAACGTCACTTTTAATAGCATCAATAGAAAAATCTAGTTCTTTAGCAGTACTCTTTATATAACCTACACAAGCATAATGAGCATCAACAGCAGTAATTTGTTGTGTACCTCTAGAGGCGAACTCATAGCTTATATTACCTGTACCGGCAAAAAGATCTAAAACAGAAATTCTAGAAAAGCTATAATGATTATTTAAAATATTAAACAAAGCTTCTTTAGCCATGTCTGTTGTTGGACGTACAGGAAGCTTTTTAGGAGCCTGTAATCGTTTTCCTTTATGTATACCTGAAATAATTCGCATATTGATTAAAAATTGCTTAATAATGTAAAATCATGATGCTTAGCAATGGAAGGTAATGTATCAGATACATTGATATGATTGTTACGAGTTCCAAAGGATACATTGCGAATGTATTTGTAAGCGATCGTGTAATAAGGATGATCTTTGTCTACGTTTCCTAAAAACTTAAGATCAAAAGTTTCTGGATTAAGTTTTAATTGTTCTGCAGCAAACATAAGATAATATAAAAAATCCTCTTCTGTTTCAGCATAATAAGTATTGCAAAGCTGTAGTTTACCGTTTTTGATGATGATAAGATCAAAACTATGATATCCAATGTGTACATATACTACAGTGCTATCATTGTTTTTTTCAGTGATTAATAAATTATCAATTAATATGGTAGATGCATGTTTGTAGGTGAAAGAACCAAAATTTTCGAAAAAATAATTATTAATATTTACATAGGGTATGTAAACACTCATAATGTCATGGCTTTCCATAGCATCATATGCAATAAAATCATTCTCTAAAATTTTAATATTGTATTTTAGATAATCACTTAATAAATCCTCGTCAAATAAAGCTTTAGGAACAGTAGTATACAAATCATTATTATAAATGACATTTACTTTAGTAATGTTTCTTTGAAAACTGGGAGTGTTTTTAAATAAATACTTGATTTTATCTAAAATTTGCTCAGGATTTAGTTGCGTTCCAAAAATAACATGCTCAATTTCAATGGCAGTGTTATCAAAATTTGAAATGCAAAAAGAAAGTCCATTCAAATTAATTTGAATGGACAATGTATATGATATATGCTGTATCGTATTATTGATCGTTTGATCCATAAGATTTTGGCCAGTTACCATTTGTATTTACTTCGTTCATAGATCCTACTTTTAAGAATTCTCCATTAACTCCGTCAACAGAAACAACTTCTTTTTCTTGGAAAAGTAAGTCCTTATCTTGATCATGTAATAAAACGTCTTTAGAAACCTTAACTTCAAATACAGGAATTCTCAATTCATTTTTAACAACATAACCTGCATCCATATCAAACTTTTTGTTGATTCCATCTACAGGGATGTTCATCATTTTTTTGTAACTACTTGTACCTCCAAAAATAGAATCCTTAATAGAAGCGTATCCTAATGTATCAACTACTACAGTATCTTTAGGTTCGTCAATCTTTAAAACTTTATTAAAACGTACAAAACTTGAATCTCTACGTTGTGTAAGTGTAAACTTAGCAGTATCGATAAATGTTACTAATTTATCAAAGTCTTTTTCAAATTTACCTGTTACAGTTTTATGAGCTAATTGAGCTTTTCTTATATCTTTTAAGCTTTCGATGGCTTTTGCGTAACGTACCTTTTTAACTTTATTGAATTCTACAGGACCGTTTACTGAATTAAATACCAGGTATCCTAATAATCCGATAACTCCCCATAGTACTAACTGAATAACTATTCTCATTATTATAATTTAGCTTTTAAACATTAGTGTATTGCACAAATCTACAATTTTTTTTTAATCGTAAAAGTTAATAAGGAAAAAATCATTACTATCTTTGAATTTTTATCAATAACTACACATAATCAATGAAGGAAACGGAATTTTATAGATTGTTGAAAAATGATTTTCCGCATACTCCCACTTTAAAACAAGATATTGTACTCCAGAAGTTAGCAGAATTTGTAATATCTGATGCAAAGGATTCCTTATTTTTATTAAAAGGATATGCAGGTACAGGTAAAACAACTTTGATAGGAACACTTGTAAAGAATTTGTGGAATGCAAAAAAAAATGCAGTATTATTAGCTCCAACAGGGAGAGCTGCCAAGGTAATAAGTAACTATTCGGGAAAACAAGCACAGACAATACATAGAAATATTTATTATCCTAAAAAAAGTAGTAATGGAGGCTTGGCTTTTCAATTAAAACCCAATAAAAGTAGAAATACTATCTTTATTGTGGATGAAGCTTCAATGATTTCGGATACAGCCAGTGATAGTAAGTTATTTGATAACGGATCACTATTAGATGATCTAATGATGTATGTATATTCTGGACATAAATGTAAGATCCTATTTATAGGAGATACAGCGCAGTTACCACCAGTAAAATTAGAAGTTAGCCCAGCGCTAGAAGCAGATACATTATCACTAGGATTTAATAAAGATGTAACTCAAATCGAGCTGAATGAAGTAGTACGTCAAGCTGAAGGAAGTGGGATTTTAATGAATGCTACAGAGTTAAGAGGTTTGTTGAATGAAGGTTTTTATGAATCATTCCAATTTGATACCAAAGGATTTGCAGATGTAGTACGTTTGGTAGATGGCCATGAGATTATGGATGCGATAAATGATGCTTATGCGCAACTAGGACATGAAGAAACTGCAATTGTAGTACGTTCTAATAAAAGAGCAAATGCATATAACAAGCAGATACGATCTCGAATACTTTTTCAAGAAGACGAACTCTCAGCAGGAGATTTCTTGATGATTGTTAAAAATAATTATTTCTGGTTAGACGCCAAAAGTGAAGCTGGATTTATAGCAAATGGTGATATTGTTAAAGTGCTAGAAATCTATGCGATAAAAGAATTATATGGCTTTAGATTTGCAGAAGTGAAAGTGACGATGGTTGATTATCCCAATCAAAAACCTTTTGAAACAGTATTATTATTAGATACCATAAATATAGAATCTCCATCATTATCGTATGACGAATCTAATAGATTATATCAAGAAGTAATGAAAGATTATGGAGATGAGCGAACGAAATATAAAAAATTCTTAAAAGTAAAAAACAATAAGTATTTCAATGCATTGCAAGTAAAATTCTCTTATGCAATAACCTGCCATAAATCACAAGGAGGGCAATGGGATACTGTATTTATAGAACAACCATATTTACCAGACGGAATATCAAAAGATTATTTAAGATGGTTATACACAGCCGTAACACGCGCAAAAAATAAATTGTATCTTATAGGTTTCAAAGACGATTTTTTTATTGAAAACTAAAAAGAATGCAGGAAACCATAATTAGTATTTGTTTAGGAATAGGCTTAGCAGCATCCGTTGGATTTAGAGTGTTTTTACCATTATTGGTCGTAAGTATCGCTAGTTATTGTGGTATAATCTCACTCAACGAAAATTGGATTTGGTTAGGAGGATTTATGACAATGCTTGTTTTATTGATAGCAACAATTGCAGAAATATTGGCCTATTATATTCCATGGTTTGACAATCTATTAGATAGTTTAGCAATTCCTTTAGCTGCAATAGCAGGTACAGCTGTAATGGTATCTACGATTGCAAATTTGGACCCCATAGTAACATGGTCATTAGCGATTATAGCCGGAGGAGGTACTGCCGCAACTATCAAAAGTACTATGGGAGCATCTAGAATAACATCAAGTGCTACAACAGGAGGATTGGCAAACCCTCTGATATCTACAGTAGAAACCGGTACAGCAACAGTTATTTCAGTTGTATCGATTATAGCACCAATTTTAGGAATTGTAGCAGTGATTCTGACATTTTTAGGTTTTAGAAAACTTTATAAAAAACTATTTAGAAAGAAGACCTTATAAAACCAATTAAAAAGCATTATTTTTGAACTTGCAAAAAAATGTAAATCTTGAAAAAAAATAAGCTCAAAACTATAGCCATGATTCCTGCTCGATATGCAGCTTCTCGATTTCCTGGGAAGTTAATGCAAGATTTAGGCGGAAAAACTGTAATTCGAAGAACCTATGAAGCTGCCGTTGAAACCCAACTTTTTGACGCAGTATATGTAGTTACCGATAGTACTATTATCTATGATGAAATAATATCTTATGGAGGAGAAGCGATCATGAGTATTAAAGAACATGAATGTGGAAGTGATAGAATAGCAGAAGCTGTGGCAGATATGGATATTGATATCGTAGTAAATGTTCAAGGAGATGAGCCTTTTACAGAACGCGAAAGCTTAGAAAAGGTATTGGATGTTTTTAATCAAGAAGATGCAGATAAAATAGATTTAGCGAGCTTGATGACGCCTCTTAAAGAATGGGATGAGGTGACCAATCCTAATAGCGTAAAAGTAATCGTAGACAAAGACAACTATGCATTGTATTTTTCTAGATCACCGATACCGTATCCAAGAGATAAAGAAATAACACATACTTATTATAAGCATAAAGGAATTTATGCGTTTAGAAAACAAGCAATATTAGATTTTTACCAATTACCAATGCGAACACTTGAAGCGGCTGAAAAAATTGAGTGTATACGTTATCTAGAATATGGAAAAAATATAAAGATGATTGAAACACACCATGAAGGTGTAGAAATAGATACCCCAGAAGATTTAGAAAAAGCAAAACGAATAATCGAAAAATAATACAATCTTTTGAGTTTACATACTACATACAGGAATTTTCCTATGGTACCTCGTGTGGTTTTTGGTGAAGGAAGTATTCATCAATTGCCTGAGATATTATCAGAAAAACGTATAGACGATTCCCCGTTTATTTATTTAATTGATTCAGTTTTTGAAACAAATACTGTCTTTCTTGATAAAATAAAATTAATAGCTGGTGATCAAATACTCTTTGTTTCTACACTAGAAGAACCCAAAACAAGCCAAGTAGATACATTGATAAAACAAATACAAAAAGAGTATCCAGAATTACCTAGTGGTATTATTGGAGTAGGTGGAGGTTCTGTATTAGACTTAGCGAAAGCTGTAAGTATATTATTAAAAAATAATGGAAGTGCAGCAGCGTATCAAGGATGGGATTTGGTAAAAAATCCAGCCTTGTATCATGTCGGAATTCCTACTATTTCTGGAACAGGATCCGAAGTTTCAAGAACCACAGTATTAACAGGGCCTATTCGTAAATTAGGAATCAATTCAGATTATACGCCATTCGATCAAGTAGTTTTAGACCCTGAGTTGATACAAGATGTTCCTAAAAATCAGTGGTTTTATACAGGGATGGATTGTTATATCCACTGTATAGAATCATTAACAGGTTCTTATTTGAATGCTTTTAGCCAGAGTTATGGAGAAAAAGCATTAGCATTGTGTGAGGAAATTTTTTTAGAAAATGATTTATCCAAAGCAGCATCAGATGCTAAATTGATGATGGCTTCTTGGCATGGCGGAATGAGTATAGCATATTCTCAAGTAGGAGTAGCACACGCATTGAGCTATGGTTTATCGTATGTTTTAGGAACAAAGCACGGTATCGGAAATTGTATTGTTTTTGATAAATTAGAAGCGTATTATCCAGAAGGAGTAGCCGTTTTTAAGAAAATGAAAGAACTACATCAAATCGAAATACCGCAAGGGGTGTGTAAAGATGTTACAGAAGAACAATTGGATACAATGACTGCTGTAGCTCTTAGTTTAACTCCCTTATGGGAAAATGCTTTAGGAAAAGATTGGGAATCAAAAATCAATGCGGAAAAAATAAAAGCATTGTATAGAAAATTATAAAAAGACTTCTATGAAAAAATTGGCATCGTTTATATATTATAAGATTTTAGGATGGAAAATTGTGGGGGATTTCTCTACAGATTTAAAGAAATTTGTTATTATAGCGGTTCCCCATACAAGCTGGCATGATTTCTATATGGGACTTTTATTGCGTAAAATTGTTGGCCTACAGATGAATTTTATGGGAAAAAAGGAACTGTTTACGGGTCCTTTTGGATGGTATTTTAGAAAAGTAGGAGGAATAGCTTTAGATAGAACTAGCGGACAAAACAAAGTAGAAGCCATTGCTAAAGAATTCGAGAAACGAGACGAAATGCGCCTAACTCTAGCACCAGAAGGTACGCGTAAAAAAGTAAAAGAATGGAAAACAGGGTTTTACTATATAGCAAAAGCTGCAAACGTACCTATTGTTATGGTTACTTTTGATTTTGGAGCAAAGCAAAATAAAATTTCAAAACCATTTTATCCAACAGATGACGTAGCCGCAGATTTTAAAGAAATGTATTCATTTTTTAAAGGCACAGTAGGTAAAAATGCTGAATATTCATTTGAACCAGAAGATTAAAATTTCTGTAATAATTTCTGTTCCTTTTTCAAGATAGTAGGTTTCTTTTCATCGCTTTTAGTAACAGAATTACCTCCAAATAAAAGTTCGGTGCTAGAAAAAGTAGTACCAAAGGTTGCAGCAGCAGAGTATACCTGTACAACAGCGTCATTAACCTGTTGCGGAGTTAGTTCTTGTAATGGATGTACATAAATAGACCAAAGAATATCTCCAGAGATAGCGTATTTTACGTCCAAAGCCGAATGGAAATTAGCAGTAAGAGCATCTAGTAAAAGTTCTTTATCCAATTTATCTATCGGAGTAACTGGTGCGATAATACGCATTCTGTTATTCGTAGCATCGGTAACACAAAGCATTGGCATTTCTTTATAAATAAATTGCCATCTGCCTTGAAACCCTTCTATTGTATCTGCTTTTTGTTCTATCAGCTCATATAATTTTTGATTGTCCATATTTTGAGCTTGCAGTAAAAACGAAGAAAAAAGAATAGTAAGTGTGATTAAAAAACGCATATGATGAACTTTTAATTTTTAAGTTTGGTCGAGTATTCTTCTTAAAAATAACAGCATAAGGATGTTATATCAGCTAAATTTTAAAATACCTGATGGTACGTTAGCATTATAGTTCCTTTAGATAAAAATTGAAAGTGTAGCCATAATCATAGTTACAATGTTATTTTACCTCTAAATACAAAAGATGTAAAGACAAGTTGTGTCAATAATACTTTAGATATCTGATAGAGGTAAATTATGCTAGTAAGTAAAAAAAGAGAAACCATGCTATGCAGATTCCTCTTTATTATATTTGAAAAATAGCTTAATCTAATTTATAACCAACACCAACAGTAAAGAAATTGATCTTAGATGTAATATCTGCACTACCTGTATAGTAATTGTTTAACTGAAAATGATACCTAGCATCAACAAAAAAGTCTTCAAGGAAATCATATCCGAGACCAGCACCTAATCCAATATTTAACTTAGTAAAATCATCAGCAACTTCTTCTAGAGTATATGTTATTTGAGGACCAGCCTGAACATTAAAACCAAGATCGTTTATAGGATAAAACTTAACCATTATTGGAAGTTGTAAAAAATCAGATTTTTCTCCTTGTTCTCTAAACTGGGTATAAGTAAGTTTTGGTTCTAAACTAAACTGATCACTTAGTTTGAAATCTGCAACGGCTCCAAAATAAAAACCAGAAGAATCAGACGATCCATCAATAAGAGGAGTTTCTAAGCGTACTCCTGCATTCACGAATCCAGCGGTTAATCCAAAACGGAGATTCTCCTGAGCATTGGCTGTAATAAGTCCTAAGACCATAAATAAAGATAAAAATGTAATTTTCTTCATAATAAAAATTGATTGAATACATGTTAATTATAATACGCACAGAATATTTCTATACGATTACAATTGTTAAAAAAATATAGAATATTGACTAATGTCTAAGAAAAAGATAGAGGATTGAAATAAAATTTTGATGATGATTTAATAAATGATGAAAAATTGATTGATAAGTAGAATTTTTTGATTGATTTTATAGATGAATATGCAGCAAATATATAAAGCTTTTTTTAATAGACGTTCTTTTATAGAAAATTCTTTTGGTATAAAAATAAATATGTCGAATAATAAAAGGCCAATAACATGCAAACAGAAAAAATGAAGGACATGACTATTTGGTAAATATGCGAACTTAGATAAAGAGTTCCCTTTATTTTAACTATAAACAAAGGGAATCATATATTATATAGCTATTTGAGATTTAGATAAAGCAGTAGCAACAAATGATGCAGTCACTCTAGAACCTTTTTTATGCAATGCATCAGCTTTATTTACATATACATTTCCAGTACATATATAAGCGTTGTTTCCGCTAAAATCGGAATGTTTGATAGTCCAATCACCTATAAGATTGATAGCATCACTTCCTTTTTTACATTCATTATATAAATCCTGACATACCGTTTGATCACTAGAATTACGGACGTTTTTTAAGGCAGCATTCAAGACAAGCTCAGCTCGTTGCTTAACATTTTCCAAACCTAAATTTTTAGCCTCGGTTAAATAATCTCTGTTTGTATCAAGAATAGCTTTGTTATTTTTTTGCGTAGATATTTTACTCATATATTTTATACTTAATTAATTGTAACATCAAAACTAGAAATAAGCTAGTGTTCATTATAGCGTATAAATACTTGTTTTTTATATCAATTACTTTTGTTATAAATAATAACGCTATTTAGCTTACTAATGAATAGTCATTTATGAAAACCGCATTTGAGGGATCATATGTACTCTTTTATAAGATAACCTTTGAATATTATCGATTTAGGAAATTACTCAACTAATAAAAAGAGCTTGCTGACCTTGATATCACTAGCTTCATTAAAAAAGAACTAGTAAATAATTTCAAAAGACTAATTAATTTAATTACCTTTAATAAAAGAAAAATATAAGAGATATATAGTTACCATGGTAACTATATATTTATGTTGCCAACAATATAAACTGAACCATTTCATTTGTAAATTTCGAGATGAATCCTCATTGTTTTTCTTTCTATTTTAAAGATAAATGAAACAATTAGAGATGGTATATTAAATAAAATTGTCACCTTTGTTTGGCTTTCATAAAAAGTAAGCACAGTGATTAGACTTCACTTAAAAGTGAAATAAATTTGTAAATTAACTTAAAAGTGAATAACTTTGCAGATATAAAACCACTATTCAAATATAAAACAGTAGCGTATTATTCTGTTTGTTTGAATGATAATGAAAAAACATTATATCAAGAGTTTGTTGAAAAACATACTATTGATAATAAAAATAAGTTATATCATATTCAAAAATGGTTAAAATTAATAGGTGAAAAATATGGAGCACAAAATCGTTTTTTCAGAAATGAAGCAAAAAATGCAGATACTTCAGCACTACCACCAGTTGGCAAAGACAGAAAGCCTTACTATGTAGAGTATGGTAAGAAAAAAGCAAATAATCTTAGATTATATTGTTTGAAAGCAAATCCAAATGTCGTTTTTCTTTTTAGTGGCGATATTAAAACAAAACAAAAAGCACAAGAATGTCCAAATGTTAAAAGTCATTTTAATTTAGCAAATACACTTACAAAAGCAATAGATAATGCTTTTCGTGAAAAAGATATTGTTTGGAACGAAGATTGTACTTTAATTAGTTGTAGTGAAGATTTTATACTTTATTATTAAAATAAAACAAAAATGGAATTTCCTAAAGAAAACATACTTGATAATTGGTTAGAAGAAAATCAAAATCCTGAAATCGATAGATTTATAAAACGTAATTTAGAGATCACCCAAAAGGTATGCATCATTTTAAAGAAAAAAGGTATTAAGAAAAATGAGTTTGCTAAAATGTTAGACAAAAAGCCTTCTGAAATCACAAAATGGCTTTCAGGTTTACATAACTTAACATTAAAAAGTATTACAAGAATGGAAGTTGCATTAGGTGTTAATCTAATGAATCCAGAACCTCAATATGTGTATTTAGGTATGGTAGAAGGAGGCTCACAAGATGTAGTTTCTGCTAAAGATAATTATGAACAAAGTTACTATACACAAGAAGCGGTATAATGGCTGAAAATCTTATTATTCCAGAGAAAATTAAATTATTCAATATAGAAGTTGTTAATATTTATATTAATGATGATACTATAGATGATAATTTAAATCTTGAATTTAGTATTGCACATAATACTAAACACAACTTAAAAGATGAAAGAGTTAAAATAGAATTATTTATTAACCTTTTATCTCAAGAAGATATAGGTGTTAAATTTCACATAGATTTTCATTTTGTGATTAAAGATTTAAGCGATCAATACAAGTTAAACGAAGTAAATGCACCTGTATTTTCACACCAATTTATAGCAACTTTATTAGGTATAAGTTTTTCTACAGCAAGAGGTCTAATTTTTCAGCAATTACAAGATACTAACTTCAAAGGAATGATATTACCTGTAGTGTCACCATATAGAATGTTAGCATCAAGAAATGAATAGTTGTCTACTCTACAACCTTGGATAGCACCTGTGATATTCTTCTTTTCTAAGTATTTATAATTTGATCCTTTTAAAAAGTAAAATCCAGAATTGGAAAACAAATACTGTTGGCAACAATGGTAATCGTTGCACAAGTCAATAATTATAAAATATAAAGGAGAAGAAAAGCCTTTTTAAGAGGCTTTTCTTCTGTGTTTAGGTAAATCAATTGATAAAATTAAAGTTCTTTAAAAGACGTATAATACGTCTTTATTAAGAATAGATTCTAATCCCCAATACTATAGATTACGATAACAAGTAACAGAACATCAATTTGGTACTTTAAAAAGGCAATGGGGATTCACATTTACTCTGATGAAAAAGAAAGAACATGTATTATCAGAAGTTACTATGATAATGATTTGTTATAATCTAAGAAGACTTATGTCTATTTATGGAATAAAAGAGCTAAAAAGCAGGTTAAAAGCTCTTGTTCTATACCAATTGAGTATATATTCTCTTTTTAAATCATTTTTAAGCGCTTTTATCAAAAAAGAGTACTTTTCAAAAGAAATAAAAACCCATTTTAAAGCTGCTTGATATTGGCTATATTTAGCTTTTATAAAACGATAATATAACAAACAGGGGTTTCTGCGCAGACTCCCGTTAGCGACAATAAAGCGAATCCCATAAAACAAAATGAGGCGAAAGAATTGGACATCTGAAAAAATACTTAATCGTCTATTGAATAATAAGACTCAAAAAACATATTGGGACAATATCTCTGAATTAAGAAAGAGACCAAATCAAGAAGTTTTTAAAAAAGCATATGAATTTGCTAAATCTGATTTTGATAAGCAAAAAATTATCGGACTTGATATACTACAACAATTAGGGTTTGACCCAAGATATAAGAAAAAGGAAACTGTAGAATTGCATTTTGAACTTCTTGAAGAAGAACAATCAGACAATGTACTTAAATCAATTTTTCACGGAATTGGGCATAATAATGACGAATTGAGTGACAAACAAATTTTAAAACTTCTAGAATTTAAAAATGTAAAAAACACAGAAGTCAAACACGCTTTGATTTCAGCATTATTAGGCATAGAAAATACTAGCACCATCAATGTTTTAATTGAGTTTACAAAAGACAAGACTGCTTCAATCAGAAATTGGGCTACTTTTAGTATAGGTAGTTTAACAGAACTTGACAACACCGATATAAGAAATGCTTTATGGAACAGGGTAAATGACCCAAATTTTGAGATTAAATCAGAAGCAATTGTTGGATTAGCAAATAGAAAAGATAGTAGGATTAAGAGCATTATTATTAAAGAATTAGAAAATGGAGATTATGGAATTCTTCTCTTTGAAGCAATTTTAATTATTAAAGACCAAGATTTTTTACCACTTTTAAATAAAAATTTGGAAGTTGCCAAAACGAATGAAGATGACATTAAAAATGGTTGGGTTCCTGTCTTAGAAAACACAATAAATGAATTAATAAAAAACTATGTACAATAACTAAGCATTCGGACTGCTCGTAGAGCAGTATATGAATGCAGTGTTGACTAAAACCCACGTATTGCTAGCGATTTAATGACTATGGGGTTTACGGAGCTTCTTCTTGGAGGTATTAGACGGAGTAAAAGTTCTTTTCTTAAAGATAATGATATGATTTACATATTGATGAAGTTGTTTTTATTAAAAGAAAAAAAAATCCATTTTAAAACTGCCTGATATTGGCTATATTTAATTTTTATAAAACAATAAAATAACGAATAAGAGTTTCTGTGTAGACTCCCGTTCTATGCAATTTAATAAATGAATAATTGAACAAGGAAATGAAAAAAAATATTATTGCATTTGCTTTAAGCCTAACTTTTGGGTTTGTATTTTCACAGGAAAAGAAAGATGAAAAAATAGAAATTACAACTTTCAACCTATCTGAAATACCTAAATCATTATATGGATGTTCGTGTATTTACGCTAATTCAAAGTTAGAATACCAAGCCGATAAATATATGTATTTTGATGATTTAGGAAAAAACTGTCTGATTTCTATTGATAGCAAAATTGTATCTCTTGAAAAAGAGGGGGATGTGTTTAAAAATGGAGAGTATACTGTATTTATTGAAAATATAACTGAAACAGACGAAGCTAACAATGCAGATTTGATTATAATTGATAAGAAAGGCAACAAAAAACTCTACAAAGTTTATGGCAAATGTGGCTGTTAAATAATAAATAGAAATGGCACACAATAACTAAGCATAGGGACTGCTAGTGGAGTAGTATCTGAATGCAATATAGACTATATTGGATGTGTCATTATAGATTTAATCTAAGTGTATATTATTCAAATAATATATACTTAGAAATTCAATTAATTAATAAAGAATGTTTGTTAGTGATTGATTTCATTAGCTTCATTAAAAAAGGACTAGTAAATAATTTCAGAGCACTAATTAATTTAATTACCTTTAATAAAAGAAAAATATAAGAAATATATAGTTACCATGGTAACTATATATTTATGTTGTGTACAAGCTATGAAATGCTGACACCAAAAACTAACAGAATAAAGTATGAATAGGATTAACTTTAAAAAATGGGCTTTTCGTTTTACGATTTGGATTCTCATCATAAATATTATCACTTTTTATCTGACAATAAATTACGTTAACCTTCCTGGTATTGAAAATAATACAGGTTTGACTTTATTCTATTTTGGAATTTTGGGTAGTATTTTGCTATTGTTGAATATTATATTCATCATTTTTAGCACCATAAAGAAGGAAAAAAGAAATTATCAATATTGGATTTCAATAATTGGAATAGCACTTTTTGGAATACTACCTTTAATTGGAAGTTTCTTGTAAATCACACTCTTAAAGCAATCAATATGGTTAAAAAAGCCAGTACACAACAATATATAACCGCAATTACGGCGGATTCGAGTACGTCCGAATCCACTCGGAATTGCTAAAGACAGTGCTTAACCGAAAAACCTAACTTTAAACCCGTAACGGACGGTTATACGGACCGTTGTGGTGCATTAGAAAGACAAAATGAATAGTATTAAAAGTGTTTGGATTGAATCTGAAGAAAAAGGTCCAATTCAAGGTGGGAAAGCGGAGTTGAATGATAATTCTGATGTAATAGTAACATTTGAAAATGGAGAAGAGTACATTGCTACATTTTTCACCTATAAGAACATTGAATGGTTGAAAAAAAAGAATAAAAAAACTGGTGAATGCCTAAATGGAAAGTATTTTTTTGCAACCGACTTAATACTTATTGACAGATTAAAACGTGAGGAGATTTTCAAGGTTATTAATGATTTAATCAATCAAGAAGAATTCACTACAGCTTTTGAAAAGATTAATGAGTAAAAAATGAAACCTGGTTTTGTAACTATAGTTGAGTGTTTTAATATTTCAAGATTAGGTCTAATGACGGAACTACAACATTTTGAAAACGGTATTCCGACAGGCACCCAAATTACTGATATGAATACGGAGGAATCTTGGGTTGTTAAAAAAAGAGTTCTATCAGGAACTTTACTAGTCGCAAATGATTCTGAAAAATACTTTGACTGTGAAACTGAATATACTCACGTAAGCAGCGTATTTAGCACATTAGAAGATAGAGAAGTTGCGATTCAAAAAGAATTGGAAAAACGAAAAAATGGAATTTATTGGTATTTACTTAAGCCTGAAAACAAAAAACAGAAAGTAAAACCTGAAATTGGAACTGAATTAAAAATAAAAACGACACCACAATAACTAAGCATTCGGACTGCTCGTAGAGCAGTATCTGAATGCAGTGTTGACTAAAACCCACGTATTGCTAGTGATTTAAGGGCTATGGGTTTTACGAAGCTTTTTTTTGGAGGTATTAGAACTAATAAAAGTTCTTTTATTGAGGGGTAGTAAGATTATTTACATATTGATAACACTGTTTTTTTGTTGAAAAATCTACTTTCAAAACAATTCAAATATCATCTTTATTTTTGGACATAGGTATCCTATGATGCCTTAGCATTTAATTTTTTTAGCTATTTTTTGATTTTTTAGTTGGTCTATCCAATGCTTTGGAGGGGCTCTTCCATTAAAAACACAAACTGTTTTAAACCTTCTCTTTTTAAATCATTTTTAAGTGCTTTTATCAAAAAAGAGTACTTTCAAAATAAATAAAAATCTATTTTAAAGCTGCTTGATATTGGCTATATTTAACTTTTATAAAACTATAAAGTAAACAAACAGCGGTTTCTGCGCAGACTCCCGTTGTCAACAATCAAAGAAATAATGATAATTTTAGAAAATAACATTCATAAAATTAAAATTGAAAAAGTTTTAGGGAAACCTGAATAATTATCATTGAGGAAAATTAAATCTATAGGGAATGTAAATTACTTCTTGAAAGAATGCGAAATAAACAAGAAAGTTATACCCGAATTAATTGATTTGAGATGTTCGTTTGAAAAATATCAGAAAGGTTTATTAATGAGAATTAGTAAGGGTGATTTGAGAAAATACTTAATGATTCCATATAGTGAAATTGAAAGATTTGAATTGATTAAAGGGAAAGAGACTATAAATACTGAGAAATATACTCCTTTGTGGATTTTATTAAAAACTGGAGTGAGATTAAAATATGCAAGGTATTTTGCAATTGGAAAAATAAATGAACATCGAATTGAGGAATTAAATTTAAACTTGAAAATGAAAGATTTAAAATTAAATTTGATAATAAATGGATATTCTTATGAATCACAAAATAAACTATTTAAAGATATAAGATGAAATATGAGTTTAAGTATCTTAAAATTGCTCATGACAATTGTTCAGAACATAAAAAAGAAATATTAAAAAGTGAGTTTTGTGGATGTTTTTATTGTTGTGAAAAATTTGAAACTAAAGATATTAAAGAATGGATTTTAGACGAGAAAGATGAAACAGCAATATGTCCAAAATGCGGTATAGATTCTGTAGTAAGTGAGAAATATCCAATATCAGATATAAATTTTTTAAACGAAATGAATGAATGTTGGTTTTCGTAAATAGAATAAATTAAAAAGACAGTTGACAATAACTAAGCATTCGGACTGCTCGTAGAGCAGTATCTGAATGCAGTGCTGACTAAAACCCACGTATTGCTAGCGATTTAAGGGCTATGGGTTTTACGAAGCTTTTTCTTGGAGGTATTAGAACTAATAAAAGTTCTTTTCTTGAGGGGTAGTAAGATTATTTATATATTGATAAAGTTGTTTTTATTAAAAGAAAAAAAATCCATTTTAAAGCTGCTTGATATTAGCTATATTTAGCTTTTATAAAACGATAAAATAACGAATAAGGGTTTCTGTGTAGACTCCCGTTGTAAGCGATTTAATAAATGAATAATTGAACAAAGAATATGAAAAAAAATATTATTGCATTTGCTTTAAGTCTAACTTTTGGGGTTGTATTTTCACAGGAGAAGAAAGATGAAAAAATAGAAATTACAACTTTCAACCTATCTGAAATACCTAAATCATTATATGGGTGTTCGTGTATTTACGCTAATTCAAAGTTAGAATACCAAGCCGATAAATATATGTATTTTGATGATTTAGGAAAAAACTGTCTGATTTCTATTGATAGCAAAATTGTATCTCTTGAAAAGGAGGGGGATGTGTTTAAAAATGGAAAGTATACTGTATTTATTGAAAATATAACTGAAACAGACGAAGCTAATAATGCAGATTTGATTATAATTGATAAGAAAGGCAACAAAAAGCTCTACAGAGTTTATGGCAAATGTGGCTGTTAAATAATAAATAGAAATGGTACACAATAACTAAGCATAGGGACTGCTAGTGGAGTAGTATCTGAATGCAATATTGACTATATTCGATGTGTCATTATAGATTTAATCTAAGTGTATATTATTCAAATAATATACACTTAGAAATTCAATTAATTAATAAAGAATGTTTGTTAGTGATTGATTTCATTAGCTTCATTAAAAAAGAACTAGTAAGTAATTTCAGAGCACTAATTAATTTAATTACCTTTAATAAAAGAAAAATATAAGAGATATATAGTTACCATGGTAACTATATATTTATGTTGGGAAAAACTCAAAAAATTATCGGTCATTTAAAAGAACAATTAATTGAATACTACGAAAAAAGGAGACATTTTAGAGGACAAAGTGTTCAAAATATTTAAGGAATTACTTGAAAATGACGAATTTTATGTTAATCGTAAAACAAGTCAAATTTTCCAGAAAAAAGGCTATTACTCTGAAAAACGTAAAAGTAAAATCATATTTGATGTATCTATTGAATCCTATTTACCTAACTCAAAAGAATATTCTCATCTAATTATATTTGAATGTAAAAATTTAAACAAAAATGTAAGTGTTGACGATATTGAAGAATTTGGTTCAAAATTATCACAAGTAGGTGAACACAATACTAAAGGTTTTATAGTCTCTAAGAAAGGCTTTTCTAAAAGTTTAATAAATATAGCTAAAGCAGAAAAAATAGGCCTTATAAGAGTTCAAAGTAATAACGAATTAGAATGGGTTAACTATCGAAAAGAAAGATATAAAAACAAGATTGATTTCTTTGACAATAATAATGAACCTTTATCAGCATTTTTAAACGGAAAGACTTTTAACAATATAGCAGATCTTCTATTAGAATTAAACGCAATCGACTTATACAAACATTATGATAAGTTTATTACTGTACCTTATTTAACAAATGAGCAAATAAATAATATTGTTAGCCGATTATTAAAACACGACACACACAACAACTACTGTGTTGATTTAAATAAGCTTACATCCTTTTTAGCAGAAAAATATGAAATGAAATTTGAATTCTTAAGCCTAAATAATTACACTTTGGGTAAAATAGAATTTGAACCATTGAAAATTTCAATAGAAAAAAAATTAACCGAAAATAGATTAAGATTTACCCTCTGTCATGAAATTGGGCACTTAGTTTTACATAAAAAAATTCTAGAACAAAGAATTGACTTAAGAGAAGATAACGAAAATTTGTTTTATTTTGACAATAGTACTATAGATTACAATAGTAAAAGATTAGAAATTCAGGCCAATATTTTTGCTAAACTATTGCTTATGCCTGAAACACCTTTTGTTGAAACTGTAATTAAGTTTTTTAGAGAAAATAATATTAATAAAAACCATCTTTACTTAGACTCACAACCTGTAAATAAATTATTGGTTGATAAATTGCTTACAAAATTATCTTTGAAATTTAAAGTATCTAAAGAAGCAGCAAAAATTAGATTAATAGAAATGAACTTATTAAAAGAAGAATCTAACTCAAATATTTATAACACAATAAAAAGATTAAGGAGGTAAGGCATTTGCCAATAATGTATATAAAAAATAGGCGGAATAACAATAATTTTAAGAGTTATGGCTCGTATCAAACTTATTGCATAACCGAAAGTTTAGTGCTTCGAAATCGCCTACTTTTCATATATTCACCGTTAGTATGCCACGAGGCTGTATGAATCCAGTGGGTGAGAATCCCACCAAAGTAATTAGCTGTTCACTTTGAAGAATAGATATAAAACTCGAATAGATTTAAAAAGATTGAAAGTAGCGTGTTTACTAGGATCATGGTTGTTTAGTGACTCCTATAGTATTCATTAAAATGCATAGAATTGCATTATTTTTTTAATAGATATTTAATATTAGATTGCCTTGATATAATTCATCAAACAACAATTATTTTATGGCAACATTAAAACTTCTATTGTATAAAAGCAATAAGAATAAACTAGGTCAATTCTCTTTAGCGTTACGAATTACAAAAAACGGTACTCCTAAATATATCCATATCGAATGGCTTGATCAGAAATATTGGAATGCTAAAAAATCAGAAGTACGACGTTCACATCCCTATGCTGAGGGTATCAACTCACGAGCAAAACAAAAATATGCTTTAGCACAACAATTGATCACTCAATTCAAAATAGAACGTCCTGATTTTGATTTAAAAGTTTTAGTCGATCGTATAAAAAACAATCGCATAGAAATTTCTTTTTTTGATATCTCCAAGGAAGAATTGGATCGAATATTTCTTAAAAAAGAATATAGCACTTATAATGATTGCTTTTATAAAAATAAACTATTTCTTTCTTTTGTATGCTCAGACGCTCTTTCTTTCAAAGAAATCAATCCTAAATTCATTAAAGATTTTATAGCATACTTAGAATCCAAAGATTATAAAAAGAATGTTATTATTTCTAATCTTTCCTTTATTCGTAAAATTTATAATATAGCCATTAAACAAAAAATTGTCTCGGCAGATTATTATCCTTTTGGAAGGCGACACAAATATAAAATACGCGGAAAATCATCTTCTAAAATAGGACTTGTAGAAGAAGAATTGGTACGATTTGCTGAAGTATCTCTTCCTTTCATGAGTAAAATATGGTTGGCTCAAAAATCATTTCTTTTCTCTTTCTATTTAGCAGGGATGCGTATCTCCGATGTACTTAAAATGCAATGGGATCAAATTCATGATGGTCGACTCTATTATGAGATGGGAAAAAACGAAAAACGAGATTCATTAAAAATTCCTCAGGAAGCTTTAGAGATATTAACTCAATTAAAGCCTTTAAAGACACATCACAATGATTATATATTTCCTTTTTTAAAAGGAATTTCTCCAAAAGATAAAATGGCAATAAACGAACAAATCAAAAAGATGCGATCAACATTGAATTATCATTTGCGAAAAATAGGCAAACTTGCTGGTATAGAAAAAAGACTTAGCAATCATATCTCAAGACATAGTTTTGGTACCATTGCAGGAAACAAAATTCCGATGCGTAGCCTCCAAAAACTTTACCGTCATTCTGATATTAGTATTACAATGAATTACCAACAATACTTTGATCATTCCATCACTGATACGGCTTTACAGGAGGTACTTAATTTCTCTGATACATCTAAAAAATAAAAGAATCATTAATAATTTGAAGGGCACTGAAAAAATAATTCTTTTCAGTGCTCTTACTATTTTAAGGGTTGATTGTTGGTGTGTATTTAGGTAATTGCTCTTGTTGTTCTAAATGTGTAAGTAAGGATTGATATCCAACAATATCTTTAGTACGGTATAAATTATAAAGCGTTTCCCAATCAGAAGGATACTGTGCTTTAATATGTTTAACAAAGTTCTTTTCTAAAGCAACTTGGACTAAAAAAGGATCTACCAAAGATTGCTTCCCACAAGATACCAATGGAATATGATGTTCTTTACACCACACTTTTACGCTTCTTTTATCTTTAAACTGTAATATTTCACTTACCTCTTTTAAGGTGATATACTCTTGCATAGGCAGCTTATTTTGTATGCAAGAATTGGCGTCGTTCTTTTTGATGCAACTGAATGATTTTTCCTCCTTGTGATTTTACAGTCAGTTCTCCATTTTTTTTATGCTTCAAGATCTTTTCTATAGATAGGTGTTTTGAAATCTTTTTTTCTGTTTCTACAACAATTTTGTCCGTTTTAGGATAGATATGTACCTCCTTTGTTTTTTGATCTGTGATTGCATCTTCGATGTATTTCAATACAGAAGTTGCTTCTATAGACGTTTCTTTCATCGAGAAAACTTCCAAAGGCAGTATTTTTGAGATGATTTGATCTAATCTAATACAAATATGTCCTCCCATTTCTCGATATTGAAGCTGTTGCTGGTATAAATGCTGATCTACAATCATCAGTTCTCCTGAAGTATCTAATACGATGTATACAGGAATTTGATGAACGATGGATTGTATACAATAATAAGTGAGTACCTCCAGTGAAGGATGTTCTTTTCTGGGAACAAACAATAGCTCTTTAAGAACCTCTATTTGCTCATTTCCCATCTTAAATTGCTTAAAAGTAGCGATCAATTCTAACCATATAAATTGTAGTACATTAAATTGTGGTAAGGTTGTAGCACCTTCTTTTTTAGCTAAATTTTCATAAGCGACTTTTTGTGTTTCTTCCCTTGTTATAGCGATTAAATCTTTTAAACTAAAAATAGGTTCTTTTAGACTTTGCGCAATATGTATTTCGCTGAGTACTGCGGGCATTTGTTTCATAACAATTA
>CANMKX010000031.1 GCA_947498595.1 uncultured Aquimarina sp. | reverse complement strand
CAGTACTTTAATTTACTTAATATTCTGCTTTTTCTATACTATAAAATCAGATTTCTTACATCGAATTCAGGTTATTATTATTGTTATCTGTACAGTAGAATTCTGTAACAGATTCTTTGCCTTTGCATAAGAAAGATGAATTCTATGAATTCATATAGCGTAAAAGTTGTGAATAATAACTTCTATACGTGATTGTTTAATAGCATTAGTTGATACAGTGAATGCTGAGAGTGTATGATGATCTATATACATTATAAGTATCATAATGTTGGAAAAGAAACTCTAAGTTATTAGTAATTCTTGTAAATCTGTTCCTGCAGGATATTTAGAAGCCCAATTAGCATTTTTTGCATCCCACCCTGTATTTATATTATAACTAACAGCTCTGGTATTGTTTTCAGTATTTAAAAAATTAATGAGCATTCCTTTTTGATCTGCAATTTTAAGTACTGTATTTACTTTAATTTCAAGAGGAGTAAACATAACAAAGATGGAAGTGTTAGGAGATAAATGTATGTTTTGGTTTCCATATAAAGATTCGGCAGATATTCCATAATATTGACCAGTACTATTCATGATCCCAATTCCTGAAGTATAGTTTGTTGAAGTGTTATTTTCTATAGCTACAGTAGGTGTTGCATTTGTATTGTCGATTGATATTTTGCCATATTCTTCTATAAGCATTCTTTGTGCTAATTTGATTTTGTAAGTAGCAGCTATTTTGGCACTATTAGAAGAATAATTAAAATTGGATAAGGTCTCAGGTTGAGGTATGTATATAGAGGTATTATCAATGATTTTACTTGAAGTGATATAAGCAGATAAAGTATCTGTCCATTGTATTTGAATTGTATTAAGAAATTCATTTAGAACTAGCCATGATAAAGGAAAGCCACTCTTAGACTGAGAAGAAAGTAAACAACATAAAGTATATCTATTTTTGTTGAGTTCTATTACAGTTTCTTGATCTAGATTAATAGTGAGAGAATAAGTCGCCATAAGATGTTTTTTATAAAAAAACACCCCAATTGTAATAATTGAGGTGTTGATATAAGGTAAGTGGATTAGATGTTTTCTACCAACCTTCTTTCTTCAGTCTGTATGTTTGTTAGAGTAGCAGAAGGAATGATTAAGTCAGGAGCCATCTCAAAATTAGCTGGATTTTGCTTAGCTTGAGGATTTCCACCCGTATCCCATCCAGTATTAATATTGAAACCAACTTGTATAGAAGTTTCAGATGGAGACATAATAATAGATATTGATTTAGAGACAGCAGTTTGTACTACAGCACCTGTATCTAATTGCTTTTGTGTAAATAATAATAGTACTTTTTGATAAGGTTCTATTAAATTACCTACAGCTCCATATTGTGGAAATGCACAAATTGGAGTAGGAGCATCACTATTAGCTGCAGTTAATAACCCGCAAGTCCAAGTTTCGTTTTTTTCACTTTTAAAAGCATACGTATCAGGAATCCCACCTGTTGTTGATACGCTAGAACTACCATCTTGGTTTAGTGTAATCACGTCTCCAGGACTCATAGCACTTTGTGTTGAAATGTCAACTTGAACCCCTTGTTTAACAGGCGTATCACTAAAATAGCCTCCAAAACTTTCGCTCCAAGAGACTTTTAAAGTGCTTGAAAATTTATCTAAAGTAAACCAAACTGTTGGAAGTGCTCCACCAGCACTAGCAGTTTTTACTCCTTTGTAAGCTTGCATTTGAAATCTACCATTTGATAAGGCTTGTAATGTTTCGTTATCTAAATTTACGATTACTTGATAATTAGGCATGTTTGAATTTTTTAAGAATTAAAGAAATTAACTTTTATTACATCGCGATATGTGAAAAAGTAAACTTAGCACTAAGGTATTTTAAAAAAATAAAAACATGTTACTGTCTTGTAGTCAATAAATTATGGCGTTAACTTTAAGTTAATACATTCAACCTGTTTGATATTTATAATGTTTAATAATAAAGTTTTATCCGTATTTAATTAGTTTATTTTTAAATAGTTAACTGTTTATTTACATTAAGTTAATGTTACATTACAAAGTGAATTTTCATGAAATTCAAATTATTTCATATTAAATAAATAAAATGTATTAAAAAACGTTATATCTTTTTTACATATTGAGTTAAAATAACAATATGTTGACCATCGACGCGCCCTTCTATTTGTTCTGCATTATCCCAAACTAACGAAATTCTCCGAACTGCAGTTCCTCGTTTAGCTGTAAAATTAGCACCCTTTACATTTAAATCTTTAATTAATACAACAGAATCTCCATCTTGTAATTGAACTCCATTACTATCTAAATGTTTGATCTTATTTTCATCATCATCACCTTCACCAGTTGCTTCTGCCCAAGCTTGTGTTTCTTCGTTAAGATATAGCATGTCTAATAAATCTTGAGGCCATCCTTCAGATTTTAAACGAGTAAGCATACGCCAAGCAACAACTTGCACAGCAGGTGTTTCGCTCCACATGCTATCATTAAGGCATCTCCAATGATTGGAATCTACTTGATCAGGATTTTCGATTTGGTTAAAACAAGTTTCACAGACTAAAATACTTTTGTCAATATCCTTACTAGGTGTTGGTGGGATGTCATATACTTTTAAAGCTTCTTTAGATGTACATAATTCACATTTAGAACCACTACGTGTATGTAATTTTTTCTCTAGATTATTCATGCGATAGATTTGATTGTAATAGTAAAATATAGTTTTATTACGAGTCGCAAAGCTATAAAATTATACTATTTTTTTAAACCTAAAAGAGCCTCAATTTTAATCAATCTATCAGCTAATGTTTTTAATTTTTGAACTTCTTGTTGCTGTATTATAATTTCTTGAGAAGTAATCTTTTTTTCTTGTTGAATAGTGTACAATGTTAGTTCTTCAATTTTTTGCAGTAATCTAGCATCCATATCTCCTAAAAAGAAGCCATCTTCTTTTACTGTTGCTGCACTAGGAATATTTTCAAGATGCCCATTTTTTATGATATGTGATTCAACCTCTTGAAGTGTTGGTAATTTATAATTTTCTTCAAAAACAAAATCAGGCCAATTAGCTTGTAAAGCAATTTTCACCTCGTTGGCTACAATTTTACCAGCAACAGCAAGTTTGTAATTATAAGTTTCTTGAGTGCCTATATGCAGAATTATATATTATGCTAACATGTAATTCTGCATATAGGTGCTGATTATTAATTAGTTGTAGATACGGAAAAACCGTACTTTAGGTTTGTGATTAATTTTCAGAATTAAAAATAACACTTTCGTATGCACCTATATCAGGCGCATTTATATCCCTAGCGACACCTAAGATATCTGTACCTGTTGTAGGAGTAGCTGCATTACCATTTGCAGCAGAGTTTTCACCGATATTAAAAAGATTAGAAAAAGGATCTCTAAAATCAGGATCTTCATTGAAAATGTTGTTTTCAAAAATAGAAGCATTCTGAAAATCGTATAATGGATTTTCTGAAAATTGTCCATTAAAATCATTAAAACGAATTAAGCTATTCTCAAATTTATAATTAAAGGCAGTACCGTCTATTTGATTGAATAATAATTCTAAATTTTCACTTCCATAGATAATGCAATTCGTAAAATTAGCTTCAATTAAATCAGCAACAACAACATCGGTATCATTAACTTGAAGATTGTTATCAATTAATACTGTTGGAAATTGTCTGAAACTAGTATTCCAATAATTTGCAAATGTAGAGTGATTGAAATTATATCGACCCCCTAAAGAACAATTTAAAGCAGATTGTCCTGCGTTATTAATAACTAGATTTTCACCCAATATATGACCAGTGCGAGCTAATAAACCAACATTTGAACTGTTGTATATTTGCGTGTTTTTAACAGTTAATGTTGGATTTGCAGTCCCATCGTTAGAATCCATTAAAATACCTACTGTAGCATTTTTTATAGTTGCATGATTGATCTCGTGATTAGTGCTACCAGCTGTAAGCCATATAGTTCCCCATTGACCAGGTATATCACTAAAATTTGGTTCTAATCGATCTCCTTCAAAAATTACTTCGTTTTCTAATAAGTCAGGGTCAGTACTTAGTTCTCCATTTACTTTTAAAATGGCATTATTAGCTACAATAATTCCTGAATTATCATGAAAATGTATTCGAGCACCTGGATCTATAACTAACGTTTTGGTACTAGGTACTGCAGCATAACCATAAATAACATAAGGAGTTTCATTGGTGAAATGCAATTGCTCATCAGTAAGAAAAAAACCTTCAATTCTTATTTCATTATTATCTTGGTCAAGACCTAATGATAATGTTTCAACTTCTCCTGTCATGGCATCTCTAGATGGAAATAAGAATCTAGCATTTTGAACTAGCGTTACAAGATCAACATCTTGTTCATTTGAACCACTATCAAAGAGAACTTTATCAGTATATAAGAATTGTGTATCTGTAGTTTGTTGAGTAATATCTGTAGTAGTTTCAACAAAAACAAAAATACTATCTTTAGCTAATATTTGTATATTGTTAAAGGATTTACCTGGGATTCCATCAACATTCAATCGATAATTAGAAGTTTCACCTCTTTCTAAGCCAATTGACGGAATTTCTATATCTTCATTACTGCGATTATAAACTTTAAAAGTATAAGTGCTAGATCCTATATTAGTGAAGACAGTATCTAAATAAACTGTATCTCTAGAGAATTCTAAATTACCAGTACTAGGTCTAGCTTCAAAATCATTACGGCATGAGCTCCACAGTATAACTGTTAGTAATAATATAAAAAAAGATAAATATCGCATTGCTTTTACTTGAGTTTTGGTAAAAATATAACTTTTTAATGATGTCTAATATTGTTTAATAGAAATTTTTTTTAAGTTTTTTTTGACATAATAAGGGATAATTAGGGGCATAAGTAGTATGTCTAAATATGAAAACATTTGTACATTTGTTTTTAGATAAAATTTATTGCTGAACCTGTTCAGTACAATCAATGTAACAAAGAAATTATGAGTATATACGACGTTGCCGTTATTGGTTCTGGACCAGGTGGATACGTAGCAGCAATTCGCTGTGCACAGTTAGGAATGAAAACAGCTATTATTGAAAAGTATGCTACATTAGGGGGTACTTGTTTAAATGTAGGATGTATTCCAAGTAAAGCATTATTAGATTCGTCACATCATTATGAGCATGCTGTAAAACATTTTGAAGAACATGGAATTGAAATTCCAGGAGATGTTAAAGTGAATTTAGAGAAAATGATCGCACGTAAAAAAACGGTTGTTGATCAGACATGTGATGGAGTTCAATTTTTGATGAAAAAGAACAATATCGATGTTTTTGAAGGATTAGGATCTTTTAAAGATGCTACACATATCGATATTATTAAAAATGATGGTTCTGTAGAAAATATAGAAGCTAAACATACTATTATAGCAACAGGGTCTAAACCATCTACATTACCTTTTATAACAATAGATAAAGAACGTGTAATTACGTCTACAGAAGCTTTAAAATTAAAGGAAATACCAGAACACTTAGTTATTATAGGTGGAGGAGTAATAGGGCTTGAACTTGGACAAGTATATCGTAGGTTAGGAGCTAATGTTTCTGTAGTTGAATATATGGATAGAATCATTCCTGGAATGGATAGAGGTTTGTCTAAAGAATTGCAAAAAGCAATGAAGAAGCAAGGAGTTAAATTTTATATCTCTCATAAAGTTACTGGAGTAAATAATACAGGAGATGAAGTTATTATTACTGCTGACGATAAAAAAGGAAGACCAGTAGAATTAAAAGGAGATTATTGCTTAGTTTCTGTTGGAAGAAGACCTTATACAGATGGATTAAATGCTGCAAATGCAGGTGTACAGTTGAATGAAAGAGGTCAAGTAGAAGTAAATGATCATTTACAAACATCAACTTCGAATATTTATGCAATAGGAGATGTTATCAAAGGAGCTATGTTAGCTCATAAGGCAGAGGAAGAAGGGGTGTTTGTTGCTGAAACCTTAGCTGGACAAAAACCTCATATTGATTATAATTTAATTCCAGGAGTAGTTTATACGTGGCCAGAAGTAGCTGCTGTAGGTAAAACTGAAGATGAGTTAAAAGAAGCAGGAGTATCTTATAAAGTAGGTCAGTTTCCATTTAGAGCATTAGGTCGTGCTAGAGCTAGTAAAGATCTAGATGGATTCGTTAAAATTTTAGCAGACGAAAAAACGGATGAAGTTTTAGGAGTACACATGGTTGGTGCTCGTTGTGCAGATCTTATTGCAGAAGCAGTAACAGCAATGGAGTTTAGAGCTTCTGCTGAAGACATATCTAGAATGTCTCATGCACATCCAACATTTACCGAAGCTATTAAAGAAGCTGCTTTAGCTGCAACAGATAGTAGACCTTTACATATTTAAAACAGTTTTTGTTTGAATTATTATTAGGCTAAAAAACCAGTGAAATTAACTTCACTGGTTTTTTTATAACTTAATTTTTGATGAATCAATTAATGAATAATTGAAAATGTACCGAATCGAATATGGTTTTTTATGTTGACATTTTTGAAAATGATATTTGTACTACATAAATTTAACGTGAATTATTTCAAAGTGAAATGATTATAAAAAGAAATCAAGTAATTCTTTTTTTTGTTTTTGTTTTTGTAGTTTTATGATAATAAGTGTTTTATGTATTGAAAAAACTATTAAAATGAAAAAAAATCTTAATTTAGGATTATTGATTATTCGATTAACTATAGGTATATTAATGCTATTACATGGCATTGGTAAATTATCGGGAGGATTAGATTTTATTGAAGGACTTTTAGCTCAGAAAGGACTACCAACTTTTTTTGCATACGGTGTTTATATAGGAGAGATTATAATACCAGTATTATTAATTATAGGCTATAGAACACGTCTAGCTTCTTTAATATTTGCTTTTAATTGTTTTGTAGCAATACTATTAGTTCATACAGCAGATATATTTACGATTAATGATTATGGAGGATGGGGAATAGAATTAATCGGAATATACTTATTTATAGGAATAGCACTATTTTATACAGGGGGAGGTAGATATGCATTATCTAAATCTAATAAATGGGATTAATATAGCTCAATAAGCCTAATTTAATAATTATAATCGATCAATTATTAAAAACCTCTTTTTTTTTATATATTGTGCTATGGGCGATTTTGCCTAATTATCTATCTTTATGTAAATGGGAATACTTTTTGAGGTAGATATTTTATAGGGAATTATTAATATTACAAAGTACGGATCATAGAATGTCAAAATCCTTTACAATTAATGCTATTACAAATTTAAAACAAACAGGAAGTTTATTTAGAAGTTCGAAGTTTTTAGCAGATAAACTAACAAGATCATTACATAAAAAAGAGGAACTTTTGATTGTTGAATTAGGAGCAGGTGACGGAAGCGTTACTAAATCTATTCTAGAAAAAATGGATATTGATTCAGAATTATATTCCTATGAAATAAATGAGCATTTTGCTAATAAGTTAAGAGAAATTAATGATACTCGATTTACTGTTCTAAATAATTGTGTATCCAACATTACGAGTGACTTTGAAGGTAGAAAAATTGATTACATAATTTCTAGTTTACCTCTTGCTAATATTGATCAAATAGTAAAAGAAAAACTATTAAATGATGTCAAAGATATATTAAAACCTGAAGGTGAATTTATTCAATATCAATATTCAAAAAACGATCAAAAACTACTTGAGAAAAACTTTGTATCATTAAAGACAGGTTTTTGTTTTTTTAATATTCCTCCAGCTTTTATTTATACTTGTAAAAATTAATATTGTAATAGCGACCAAATTTTACAGTTATATTAATAAACTGTACGATTAAATTAAGTTATATGAAATTATTCTATAGTACTATACTGTTTGTTTTAATATCTATTCAATCATTTGCTCAATTTGATGTTCGAAAAAGTAGTTCTACGAGCACTTTAGGAAATAAAATTAACAAGAAGCCATCTTATTTGACTCCGTCAAAAAAAGCAAGCACTTTAGGAAATACATCAAGAATAGATGGATTGAGCCTATATAAAAAAAAGGATACAGCAAAATTAGCAAAATCTTCAAAGAAAAATACAGGAATGTCTACCGATAATGGATTACTGAAAAGAGAAGGTGGAAAAACACCTAAATGGTTTTCTGAAGATAGTAGCTTTAAAAAAGAGTATAATAAAGGGCAATACTTAGGGGATTTTAAAAATAATGGAAAATTTGTTCAAGTTTTCTGTAGAGATCATCAATTTGTAGATGGAGATAGAATAAAAGTTTATGTTAATGATAAAGTAATCGAAGCTAATATTGTATTAGATGGTTCTTTTAAAGGATTTGATGTTTTTTTAGAAAAAGGATTTAATAGAATAGACTTTCAAGCATTAAATCAAGGGAGTTCTGGACCAAATACCGCAGAATTCAAAGTATATGATGAAAATGGACAATTAATCTCAAGTGATGTCTGGAATTTAGCTACTGGAGCCAAAGCAACAATGATTATTGTTAAAGATTAAACTTGTTCTTTTTCTAAATCTTTACTTAAATCTAATTTTCTAAATGCTGGAGAAATAATTCCTGTAAAAAGAACAGTAATTAATGTCATGCTACCTCCAAACACTACCGCTGTAACCGTTCCTAGATATTTAGCTGTGATTCCACTTTCAAAAGCACCTAATTCATTAGAGGATCCTACAAACATAGAGTTAACAGAAGCAACTCTTCCCCTCATATGATCAGGAGTTTTTAGCTGTAAAATAGTTTGTCTAATAACCATTGAAATACCATCAGTAATACCACTTAGGAAAAGCATTAAAACTGATACCCAAAAAATAGAAGAAAGACCAAAACCAATAATTGAGAGTCCAAAACCAAAAACAGCTATTAAAAGTTTCATTCCTGCATTTTTATTCACAGGGAAATATGCTGTTGTAAACATAATAATAAAAGAACCTACAGCTGGTGCAGCTCTTAAAACACCAAAACCTTGTGAACCAACTTTTAAAATATCTTGAGCAAAAATTGGTAACAATGCAATAGCACCACCAAACAGAACAGCAATCATGTCTAATGTTAATGCACCTAACACTGCTTTAGTTGTAAATACAAATTTTAACCCTTCATTTAAACTTTTAAAAATAGGCTCTCCAATTTTTGGATTTAGAATAGGTTTTTTTTCGATCATAAAAATCCCTGTTAAAGCAATTAATGCCCAAACAAAAATAAATAACATAGATAAATTTACACCGATCCAACTAATACAAAAACCTGCCAAAGCTGGCCCTAAAACTGCTGCCATTTGCCAAGTTGAACTACTCCAAGTAGCTGCATTTGAATATGTTTTTTTGGGTACAATTAATGCTAATAAAGAAAAAATAGTTGGACCAGTAAAGGCTCTTACAATACCTCCAAAAAACACTAAAACATAAATACCATATAAAACTAATTTTTGAGGAATATCAGCAACTAGCTGTGATGAAGTTAATAAAAACAAGCCAAAACTTATTGTAGAAAACCCTAAAATACATTTGATTAATAATCCCCTTTTTTCTTTTTGATCAACAATATGTCCTGCAAAAAGAGCTAAAGATACAGCTGGAATAACTTCCATTAAGCCTATAATCCCTAATGATAAAGGATCTTTAGTGATACTATAGACCTGCCATTCGATAACAATAAACTGCATAGTCCAAGCAAAAACCATCGCAAAACGAACCATTAAAAATATATTAAATTCTTTATAGCGTAATGCTGCGTATGGATCATTTTTCATAAGGGTGATTGAACTAAAAATTGAAGCTGCAAAGATGAGAATTAGTTATTAATATAATTTATAAACATGAAAATTTAACCAAATATTATTACCTTCTATGAACTAGTATATCGATAGATATTAAAAATAAAGCGAATATTTTTTGTTTTTTGACTATCATCAAAAAATTATGTTGAAATCAAAAGAGAATGATTTATCGTTTCAATCAAAAACAACTATTATTTTCATAAACTTATGAATCTAGAAATTACATTTTTTTCATTTATTGATATAATAAGCTTTTCGACAGCCTTGATGATGGGGTTATTGTTTATAAATAATAAGACAAAAAATTTAAAAGCAAATATTTACCTAAGTTTATTTTTATGGAGCTTATCTATAGAAATACTGGGATCGTTGGCGTCATACGCAATATTTATGCCTTTAAACTTTTATTTTAACGTTATAGTAACTTCGGCATATTTATGTACAATTCCGTTGTTGTTCTTCTATGTAATTAAAACTATAGATAAAACAATATCAAGGAAAGCTTCAGTATTATTTTTACCTAGTATAGTAGTATTACTACTATCGTTAATCCCATCAATTTGGGATGTAGTATTAAAAAGTACAGTTTTTATAGGGTATTTATTTAACGGGACTATATTGTTTTATACTTATATAAGACTTAATAAACATGGGGTAAAGGTTAAGAATTATTATTCTGATATAGAAAATAAGACGCTAAAATGGATTAAGAGTATACTTTATATATTTGCTATATTCCATATCTTATGGATTATAGAGGATATTGTAATTATAGAAAACGATAGTTTAGGTATTTATTTTTCTAATATATCTTGTCTGTTGACAGTTTTTATGATTTATTGGATAGGCTATAATGGATTTTCACAAGCTTCAATTTTTAATGAATTACTTTTTACTTCAGAAATAAAAGAAAAAATAGATATACCTTTTAAAACTCAAACATTAAAAAAAGAGATTGTTAATAATGATAATGAGTTTATTTCAGACAAAATTGATAATAGTAAAGAGAAAGAACGCTTTTTATTTTTAGACAAAAAAATTGAAGAAAGTAGAATGTTTTTAAATCCTCAATTAAATTTAAGAACATTGTCTGAGTTATTAGATATCAAAGAAAAAGAGTTGTCGTATTTAATTAATACCTATGCTCAAACTAATTTTTATCATTATATAAATAATAAAAAAGTAGTAGCTTTTAAAAAATTATTAGAATCATCAAGAGCAGAACAATTAAGCCTTTATGGATTAGCACAAGAAGCTGGTTTTTCATCAAAATCAACTTTTTATGCAGCATTTAAAAAGAGTGAAAAGATGACACCACGGGCGTATAAGATTAAAAAGCAGAAGTAATAATATCGCTATAAAGTTATAGCGATATTATTACTAATTATTTAAATTTTGGTTTGATAAACCATATTCCTTCGAGGCTTAAATTAAGCGATAGTAGATGGTAATTTTCTTGTATAAGCCCATTTGTTACAAGTCCTTTTTGACCGTATGAATATGTAAGATTAAGCATAGAATTGCTACCTCTTCTAAAAGGCAATCCAATTCCAAAATTGAAAGCATAGTTTCTTATTCGATTGTCATTAATAGACAAATTACCTGTATCATAACTCATTCCAGTTCTGTATTGAACACGTTGCCAGTATTTGAGACCATCTTTTTTAGCAGTATATTCTAGACCTAAGCCTATAACATCTTGGTCAACATAATCTCCTATTCGATCACTTTGATTTGTAGCATCCCAGAAATTTCTTTTATAATCAAAATTAACTGCAAATTTATCCCTAATATTTAAATGTATTCCAACACCAATTTCTAGAGGTAATTTAAAATCATCTAAGTCATCAGTTGTTTCAAGAAATGATCCATCACTTTGAATAACTGTAGTTTCTTGACTACCATTGAGATTAGATGGTAAATTAACAATTCCTCCAAAAGTGAAATTTTTAGTAATTTCGTATTGAAATCCGGCTCCAAATCTAAAGCCAAAATATGCATTGCTTTCATCCAAAGTTAAACTTGTATTTTCTATGATACTAGTTTCTGTTTCAGTAATTTCACCAAACAATATAGATGCTTTAAGACCTAATCTTAATTTTTCAGTAATTGAATAACCATAATTTAATTTAAAATCATTTAACCCACCAGAACCAAAAATGTTTGTTGAATATGTGTCATTAGAACCTTCAATATTTGAAATAACATCTAAAATAACATATCCTACATTTGTATAAGGAATCAAGGTTAATCCTAAACCAGATTTTTTGTTAATAGGAAAAGCTAATGCTAAGTTTGAAAAATTTGCATTTAATCTAGGTTCTTCTGAGCCTTGTTCTGTTAGTGTTTCTCTTTGAGCCTTAATACCTATGTCAAAAAAGAATGTATTTAATGGTATTGCAGCATAGGATGCTGGGTTTAGGTTATTAATACTAGTATTCGATGGCATTGCAATTCCTGCATTACCTAAAGCATTTGTTGTTCCTGTACTCAATTCATTAGTTAGTCCTAATCCATATAAAGAATATGGAGAACTAGATAAGGAGTTTATATTTTGAGAGTGAGTATATTGTATTGTAAGTAGAACTGTAATTATAAAAAAGGTAAGATTATTATTCATCATCATAAATGGCATATGTTAGTTCTAATTTTACTTTTTCATCATCATCTTCTGAAGCTTCTCCGTTTAGAATATATCTATCTACCGAATTGTCAAAGTTTACCGAATAAATAGCTAAAAATAGATCTTGAAAAGTATCATCATCTAATTTTTGTTCTAGAAAATCTTTGATAGGAATTATGTATGTTTTTTCTCCAAACTCTGTGTTTTCAGTATCCAACGTAGCTTGTGCTATAACTGAAAAATTAGTTAAAGGAGCTATAATTTCAGAGTTATGATTTAATATGAAAACTTGTAGAGAATCTCTTGTATGTAAATTATCAGAAAAAGAGTTTTTCTTTAGAGATATTTTCAAATTTGCGTTTATAATAGTACCACTACCTTCTATATCATAGATCCGTTCGATATAGGGGATATCTATTTTGGTAGCAATAGCGTTTCCTGATTGGATAAAAGATGTATTATCAGTATCAATACTAGGTAAATCAGATTCTACATCAACAATATTTTCAAAATAAGTTCCTTGTGGATTACTTTTAGTTTGATTAAAAGAATTAGTAATATTAAAACTAAAATCAAAAAAACGTTCATCATTATTTGATTCGTTAGGAATAGAATAATACATCCTAACTAAGCTATTAGTGGTAAAACCTAATATGCAAGAATTATTGGTGCTAGGTTGAATTAATAATCCTTGATATTCATTAATTAGTTCATCATTATTATTGATATCGTTTTCTTGAATCTTATTAAACAATTCTAAACCAAAATTTTGATTAAGTAATATATGTAATGAATCAGGTTCATTAGGTCTAGCAATAAAATCTCTAATGGCTATAGGTGTATTATCAAAGTCAAAGTTAGAAGTGTTGTAATAAGTATCATCATCAGGCTTTATATCTTCAATAATTTCATGTATAGAAAATTGTTGTACTGTTGTGGTATCGTTATAAAAATAATTATCATATTCTAATATCACAGCAATTGAATCAAAAACAGCCTCATTATCGATAGTATATCCAGAATTGTTAGCAAGCTGCAAAAAACTTTTACTATTGACATTACCAAAAATAGGATCATCGTAAGAACCAATTAAGAATCTTGATGGACTGGCTACAGGAATAGAGTCAAATTTAAAGGTAGATGTAAGAGTTGTTAGAGTGTCTATATAATAAACCTTTGTATCGCTATTTACAAAATCCTCCCCAATCTCAAGTGTAATATCTTCGTCTCTATTGCAAGCTAGACAAAGTATTAATACCATAAATATAGATATGTACTTCATTATTTAATTAAATTTTGAGTAAACATATTCTAACCTTATATAGACAAAAAAATAAATTAGATGGGACTTTATTAAATCACGACTAACACCTTTTTTTGATCTACTAAATTGCAATAAATATACTCGTATCCAAATAGTCTGAGTTTGTAGATGTTTATCATAGCTAAGTCTATTATGTTTTAACAGATAAGTATCTAGAAATAGATTTGTGAAAAAATTATATCTATTTATGATTAGAGTAGTATCACTTTTGATAGCGCTTTTCACAATTCAGATAGTACATAGTCAAAGAGATCTTAACTTGTTTTCTTTTGAATATACATTAGCTCCAATAGGTAATGATGCTATAGATTTTGAAAAAAAAGCAATAAATTTTAATATTCCTTTAAAACTGAATAAAGGTGTTCTTGTTCAAAGTATAAGAGCAGAGGAATTTACTATAGATTATAATGACACGCATTTGTTTAGTACCGAAGCAATAGAAGAGTTTTATAGACTAGATTATAATGTAGCGTATAATTATTCTTTAGGCAATCGATGGAGAGTTACAGGAAGAGCAGGTATTTCGTTATCATCAAATTTAGAAACGAGCATAACCTCAGAAGATTTATTATTTAATGGAGCACTAGTTTTTACTAAATCTTATAGAAAAGCAACTTCATATTCTAATCTATCTTTTGGATTAGCATACACAGCATTTTCAGGAAGGCCAAGAGTTTTACCTGTTATAAATTATAATAGACAGGTCAATGAAAAATTTTCATTTGGTATAGGATTTCCAAACATGTATGCTAAATATACTATAAATGAAAGAAGTTTCTTTAAGACTTCATTATGGGTCAATGGATTTTATGCTAATTTAAGTACACCATTGACATTAGATCTAGAGAAAAATCAAGCATATAAAGCTTCGTTAAGAACCATATCTCTAGCAGCAGAATATAATTACAAATTGAGTGATAACTGGTTTGTTTTATTAAAAGCAGGATACTCATTTAGTAATCAATACATACTATTAGACGAGGATCTAAATGAAGTATATGAGTTTGAAACAGCCTCAAAACCTTTCTTTTCTACAGGTATAAGGTTTAATCTTAAAAGAAAAACTAAAAAGTTAAGCAATGATTAATACAACTAAATTTTTATTAGGGTGCTTAGTAGTTACCCTTATTACAACAAGCTGTTCAAGTGACGACGATGGAGATAGAGGAAATTGGGTAGAACGCTCAGTTTTTGATGGAACACCTCGTAGTAGTGCAGTCAGTTTTTTGATAGACAACAAAGGGTATGTAGGTACTGGTTATGATGGAGACGATTATTTATCGGATTTCTGGGAGTATAATATAGAAGGAGATTTTTGGGCTCAAAAGGCCAGTTTTCCAGGTGTTGCAAGAAGTTCAGCTTCAGGATTTTCAATTGGTGACAAAGGATATATAGGTACAGGTTATGATGGAGACAATGAATTAGGAGATTTCTGGGAGTATAATTCTGGTACTAATTCATGGATTCAGAAATCAGATTTTGGAGGAGGGCTTAGAAGAGGAGCTGTAGGGTTCAATGCAAACCAAAATGGTTATATAGGAACAGGATATGATGGAGATAATGATAAAAAGGATTTTTGGAAATATGATGCAACAACAGATGAGTGGATTGAGTTAGTAGGTTTTGGAGGTGATAAAAGAAGAGATGCTACAACGTTTACATTAAATGGAAATGTGTATTTAGGAACAGGGGTTAGTAATGGACTTTATATTGAAGATTTTTGGATGTTTGATCCTACAACAGAAATATGGACACGTAAGAAAGATTTAGATGAGGATGACGATTATAATATATTAAGATCTAATGCTGTAGGATTTAGTGTAGGAAACAGAGGATATATTGCTACAGGATATAATTTTGGAGCTTTAGGTAGTATATGGGAATATAATGAAGGAAGCGATACTTGGGAAGAAATAACTGCACTAGAAGCTACAATACGACAAGATGCAATTGCATTTTCCAACGAAACAAGGGCTCTTGTTATGTTAGGAAGATCAGGAAACTTGTATCTAGATGATAATTACGAATTATTCCCTCAAGAAGAATTTAATGAGGATGATTAATATAGAGTAAAATAGAAATGTAATTTTAAGTTTGTAATACTACTTTTTGAGCACCCTAATACCCCGTTTTTAGAATTGAATTCTTTTTAGGGTGCTTATTTTAATTTTAAATAGAAATGAGAAAAATGATATTGATAGGATTATTATTAGTAGTGATACAAAGCTGTATAAGCAAACGTTACACAAAAAATATATATAATATTGATAAAGGATTTGCTTATGAAATAATTTACAATAAAAAAGTAATTATTAAACAAGAACATATCCCTTCTATTGATTGTTATCAATTATTTTTAAACAAAAAAGAAGCAATAAAAGTAGCTGATTTGGTAATTGAAAAATTAGAAAATAAAAAAATTCCAAGTATAGGTTTGGATGATTTAAAACGATTGAAAGTTAATTTTAATTGTTTAGTTTTACAATAAATAGGAAAAAGTGTTTGAATTTTTAAAAAATCAAAAAAAGGTTTTAATACATGTATTTGCATGGATTTTTTTTGCAGGAATTGTTTCGATACAACTGTATTTGGATAGAGGTAAAGTTCCTGAACAATTCTTTGTTAGACTGTTATTTAATATTTTATTCTTTTATGTAAATTACTCAATTCTGATTCCAAAATTATTACTAAAAAAAAAGATGTTCTATTACATCCTGTCATTTATAGGATTAGTATTAACAACAATAGTTTTATTTAAATCCAATTTTCCTAGATTAGAATTAACACTGAATACAACAATAGGATATAGAGAGCAATCAGTTTTAGTAAAAAGAATGTTAAGTATATTGCCTTTTTTCTTTCATATACTATTTTTAATATTGGGAATTGCAATTCGTGTTTATGAAGAATGGAATAAAAATGAAAGTAATAAAAAAGATGTTGAAGCCGAAAAAACATCGACCGAATTACAATTTTTAAAAAATCAATTAAATCCCCATTTTTTATTCAACTCGTTGAATAGTATCTATTCTTTAACTACAAAAAAATCAAATGATGCTCCAGAAGCTGTCATTACGTTATCAGAAATGATGCGGTATATGTTATACCAAACAAATAATGAGTTTGTTTTATTGCATAATGAGTTAGATTATATTCAAAACTATCTTAAACTTCAACGACTTCGAATAGCCAATAACGAAAGAGTCACGATTAATATTCATGGATTAATATCTAATCAAAAAATAAAACCATTATTATTAATTTCATTTATAGAAAATGCATTTAAATATGGTACAGATTTTAAAGGAAATACAGAAGTTAAAATCATCATACAGGTTGATAATGATAAATTGAATTTTAAGTGCCTTAATATTTTAGGTGTTAGAAAAGGAGGTATTGAAGATTCTGGTATAGGATTGAAAAACTCAAAAGAACGCTTAGAATTGTTATACCCAGAAAAGCATACATTGATTGTAAAAGAAGAAAATGAAAAATTTATAGTCGATTTAACTTTAAAACTAAAAGAATGAAGTGTGTAATTATCGATGATGAGCCTTTAGCGATAGATGTAATTGAATCGTATATTTTACAAATTGAAGGACTTGAAATAGTAGCTAAGTGTAATAATCCATTAGAAGCAATTACTATTTTAAATAAAGATGAGGTAGATCTTGTTTTTCTAGATATTGAAATGCCTAATCTAACAGGTATTGATTTAGTTAAAACACTAGATAATCTTCCTCAATTTATATTCACAACTGCATATCCGCAATATGCATTAGATGGATTTAATCTCAATGCTACAGATTATTTAGTAAAACCAATACCTTTTCATCGTTTTATCAAAGCTGTTTCTAGAGCTAAAGAGAAATATCAACTGGAAAGAGGAAACTCATCAAATCAAGTAACTACAAAAATCATTACAGAAGAAAAAAACACAAACAAACAAGGTTTTATTTTTGTAAAATCAGAATATGAAAATATAAAAATCAATTGTGAAGAAATCCTTTATATTCAAGGATTAAAGGATTACATAAAAATATATTGCTCTACAACTGATAAGGCTATTTTGACATTATCAAATTTTAAAGAAATACTAGATAAGCTTCCTTCGACAAGTTTTATGAGAACTCATAGATCGTATATTGTCAATATTTCGCATATAAAGGCATTACAGAAAACGAAAATTATTTTACATAATACTGTTAGAATCCCTATCGGTGAAACATATAAAAATGAAGTGTTAAAACGATTAGGAGTTTAATACACTTATTTTGCTAAGAAAAAGCACTATCATTTTTTATAAAATAATAGTGCTTTTTTAGTATGTATAATTAAAATGAATTTAATAGTAGTATATCTGCTATATGTATAAAGAATTGCCTAATTAATATATTAAATTATAGATAATTGAGACGCAAAGTTATTTTTGTTAAAATAACACTTTAAATAAATAACTTTAAAAGAATACTTATAACTATTGTAATAATATTTATATCAACGAATAATTTTGGACAATCAAGATTGGAAAATTTTAAAAAAACTCCAACTGTAGAAATCGCTAAAAAGAGAACAACCTTAATTAATGAGATACTAAAACTATCTCTAGAAAAAGAAGAAGAATTATATAAATTAAATTTTCTAACTACAGAAAAGAGAAAAGAAATAATTTCTAATAGCTCTATGTTTTCAATAAGATCAAAAATGAAAGAAGTAAAATATCAAATGAATACTAGACTTCGGGAAATTTTGGATATTGAGCAATATAAGATATACTTAAAGGAAGAGGAAAATATAGCTAAAGCTATGAGTGAATGGATTGAAACTAAATCAGAATACTACAATTAGAAGAAATAAAATGATATTAAATTACATTATAGACTTTTAAATATTAAGAATATGAAAGTAATATAGCACATTTGATCTCTTATTATTAAATTTTTAACATAAGGGTAGGGTTTTTTAAAACTTATTGGTTTTATAAAGATAAACTATCCAAATTTAAAAATAAACTTATGATTAAAAAGTATCTTTGGCCAATAATGTGTGCTGCATTTACTGTTGGTATTCAAGCTCAGGAATATAAAGAAATGATTGAGGAAGGAAATCACACTATAGATGAGATTCAAGAATCAGCAGAAGCATATTTCGCAACGAGAGGAAAAGGAAGAGGAACAGGGTATAAGCAATTTAAACGTTGGGAATATAATGCAGTGCGAATGCAAGATGAAAATGGGTTATTAAAAAGTGATTCTTTTTATTTTGATGAATTAGAACGCTATAATAACTATTTAAATCAAAATAGACAATCAAGTAATCTTATTTCGAATGCTAATTGGACAGAATTAGGACCTTCAAGTTGGAATGCAACTAGAGGATGGAATCCTGGTGTAGGAAGAATAACATCTATCGGAATAGACAAAGGAAATACGGATCATATTATTGTAGGAGGACAAACAGGAGGTATTTGGAAAACTACTAATAAAGGTACAGTATGGACACCATTAACAGATAATCACAATAACCTTGTAGTATATTCATTAACTATTGACCCAACTAACTCTTCAACATATTATTGGGGATCTTCAAGAGGAAGAATATATAAATCAACTAATGCTGGTTCGACATGGACACCGATAGCTAATGCAGGTGTAGGTAGAGTAGTTAAAATTTTAATTCACCCTACAAATGCAGCAATTATGTTTGCAGCTTCAGAAGGTAGTGGCGTGTATAGAACTACAGATGGAGGTAATAACTGGAGCAGTGTAGGTACTTTTGGTGGTTATGATATAGAATTCAAACCAGGAGAACCTAATACTATTTTTGTATCAGGTACCAATGTGATGAAATCTACTGATGGTGGAGCAAATTTTTCAGCAGTAGCAGGTTTCAATAATGGACCTAAAATGATAGCTGTATCTGCTAATAATCCAGAATATGTATATGTAATTGAAGCGTCTTCTGGGAGATTTAAAGCATTATATAGATCTACAGATTCTGGAACTACATTTAATGATTTAGGACATACCAAAAATTATTTTGGATACAGTACTCTTGGAGATGATGATCAAGGACAAGCTCCTAGAGATATGGATATAGCAGTATCTCCAACTAATGAAAATGAAGTGCATATTGCAGGGGTGAATACTTGGAAATCAACAAATGGAGGAGTTGATTTTTTACCAACGTCAGATTGGGTACCGGGCAATGCAGCTGGAGCTAATATTGGTTATTGTCATGCAGATGTAGATATTCTAGAATTTATAGGAAACACTTTATATGTAGGTTCTGATGGAGGGATATATATATCCGAAGATACGAGTGTCATTAAATCAGATTATTATCGAGATATAACATCTGGATTAGGAATACGTCAATTTTATAAAATTGGAATTTCACAAACTGCATCTGTAGTTGTTTCTGGTGGATCTCAAGATAATGGAACTTCTTTTTATAACAGTACTGATGGATGGAGAGATTGGTTAGGAGCAGATGGGATGGAATCTTTTATAGATAAAGCAGATTCTCAAATAATGTATGGAACATCTCAAAATGGATCCCTGTATATAAGTACTAATGGAGGAATTAGTTTAGGAACCATTAACAGACCAGAAGGAAAAACAGGAAACTGGATAACTCCTTTTGAACAAGATCCAACAGTTAACGATGTTATATATTCTGGATATGATCAAGTATACAAATCTAATGATAGAGGGATTACTTGGACAGCTATCTCACAAAATTTTGGATCAAATTTAGATCATTTAAAAATTGCACCATCAAACAATCAAATAATGTTTGCAGCTTACGGAAATCGTTTATTTAAAACCGAAACGGCAAGTGGTGTTTGGACTCAATTAAGCGGAATATCAGGTAATATTAATTCGATAGCAATACATCCTACAGATGCTAATAAAGTAGCTGTAGCAACTTCTGGATCAAATAAAGTTTATGTATCTAATGATGGAGGTGCAACATGGGTTTCATATTTAAAAAACTTACCTAATTTTAGTGCGTTGTCATTAGTTTGGCAAAACAATGCAGATAATGGACTATACGTAGGGATGAATTACGGAATTTATTATATAGATGACTCTTTTACAGACTGGCAATCTTATAGTAATAATATACCAAATGTTATTGTAAACGAATTAGAAATTAATACAGCAGATAATAAAATTTATGCAGGTACATACGGAAGAGGATTGTGGAGTTCACCAGTATTTAATGCTACTTTATCCGTTAGTGAACATCAACTTTATAATACGTTAAGTATATATCCGAATCCATCAGAAAATAATATCACAATCAATTGGAATGAAAATTTTGATGTAGAGTTGAGATTATTTGATATTAATGGTAGAATTGTTTATTATGAGAAAGATAAAAAATTAAATACTAGTCAGCAGATTGATATTTCTCATCTAAATTCAGGTTTTTACTTTTTAAGAATCAATAGTAAAAAAGGAATTGCAACAAGAAAGATTATTAAGAAATAGAAAGTTATATTATTTTTTCGAATAATCGAAAATTCACATAGTGGTTTCTATTTGTATTAACAGATGTTTTGTACGAATGTAACTAGTTTCGAATATTTTCCATTTTGCTAACGAAAAATTAGTAAAAACATAAGAGGAAAATAAGTAACATTGAAGAGGATTAAAAAACTCCTATTACTCAGTAGAGATATTGATTAATAGGAGTTTTTTATAATATAATATCTAAAAAGAATAATTATTAAAGAAAAGGAAGTAATCATTATAAATAACAAAAACTATTTAGGATATGATTACTTGAAGAGATATACATTAAAAAAGCACCTTTTGTTACAAAAGGTGCTCTTTTAATTTAATCAAATAAATTAATCTTAACTTTTTCGTGCAATTTTTTTAATAAGTCGAGCACTCTTGAATAACCTTACAGTTGTTTTCTAAAATTTCAATAAAAATTTAAAAACATTTTTTGTTTATCTTTTTTTAATAAAAATTAAACAAAAATATAAAATGATTATATTTGTATCATTAGATATAGTGATATGGAGATAATAAGTACCACTTTTAGTATAAAGGATTTAGAAAATTTATCTGGAATTAAAGCACATACGATTCGTATTTGGGAAAAAAGATATAAGTTATTAGAACCAGAACGAACAGATACAAACATAAGGTCCTATTCTTTAAAGAGTTTTCAAAAACTACTGAATATAACACAGCTATATAATAATGGTTTAAAAATATCTAAAATAGCACAACTATCAGAATTTGAAATCAGAGAAAAGTGTGATGAATTAACAGACAATGAATCTGTAAAACATAGCGCGCTAAATGATTTCAAAATAGCAATGTTCACTTTTGATAAAATGCTATTTCACACAACATTTGATAAACTTTTAGAAAATGATTCATTTAAAAATGTATTCATAAATTATTGCATACCTTTTTTAGATGAAATAGGTCGTTTATGGCAAACGGATTTTTTAATACCTGCTCACGAACATTTTATAACCTCATTGATTAGAGATAAAATCATACTTCAAACTCATGAAGAAAGATTAGAGAACGAAAATAGAAATAAAACAACGTTTGCTCTTTTTTTACCCGAAAATGAAATACACGAGCTAGGACTCATATTCGCAAATTTTTTAATTGAAAACCAAGGGTTTAATACGATATATTTAGGGCAAAATATACCTCAAAGTGATCTTTTACAGTTAGATAAGCAATTTCAAGAAATTATTTTTGTAACTTATTTTACGGTAGAGCCTAGAGATGAAAAACTAGAGAAATATATGGAGAATATCTATAATGATGTATTACTTAAAAATAATAGAGAATTGTGGATTTTAGGAAGAAAGTATGCTTTAACTAATAGTAATGTAAAAGATAAAAATATCATTAAAATAATTAAAGATATAGAAGATTTTACAAAAAGATTAAATCATATAAATGAAGATATAAATGAGTAAGAAAATAGGAATAATAGGATCTGGATTTTCATCATTATCTGCAGCATGTTATCTAGCAAAAGATGGATATGATGTTACTATTTATGAAAAAAATGAGACTATAGGAGGGAGAGCAAGGCAGTATATAAAAGATGGTTTTACGTTTGATATAGGACCAACATGGTATTGGATGCCTGATGTCTTTGAACGTTTTTTTGAAGATTTCGGAATGAAATCTTCAATGTTTTATTCATTAAATAAATTAGATCCAGCTTATCAAGTTTACTTTGATGCTCTGGATACTATAACAATAGGAGACTCATTAGAAAAAATCTATAAAGTTTTTGAAGAAGAAGAAAAAGGAAGTTCTAGACATCTTAAAAAATTTATAAAAACAGCAGAAGATAATTATAATGTAGCAATAAAAGATTTAGTTTATAATCCAGGAGTATCTCCATTAGAACTTGTAAATGCTAAAACGATAAAAAGATTGTCACAGTTTTTTAGTACAATATCTAAGGATGTACGCAAAACTTTTAAAAGCCCTAAGTTGATAGCTATATTGGAGTTTCCAGTATTATTTTTAGGTGCTAAACCAAGTGATACTCCATCATTTTATAGTTTTATGAATTATGCAGATTTTGGATTAGGTACTTGGCACCCTAAAGGAGGAATGTATAGCGTTATTGAGGCAATTAAAAAATTAGCAATAACATTAGGAGTTAGCATAAAGACGAATGCTCCTGTACAAAAAATAGTAGTTAAAAATAAAAATGTTGAAGGTGTTATAATTAATGATGAACTAATAAAACTTGACATTGTATTGTCAGGAGCAGATTATCACCATACAGAAACATTATTAGAAAATACATATAGACAATACTCTGAAAAATATTGGGAATCAAAAACTTTTGCTCCTTCATCATTATTATTTTATGTCGGATTTGATAAAAAAATAGAAAATGTAGAGCACCACACATTATTTTTTGATGTAAATTTTGATGAACATGCAAAAGCGATTTATGATAGTCCAAAATGGCCAGATTCACCATTGTTTTATGCAAGTTTCCCGAGTAAAACGGATACTGGTTGTGCTCCAGAAGATAGCGAAGCTGGAATATTTCTAATTCCGTTAGCACCAGGGCTAAAAGACACAAAAGATATCAGAGAAACCTATTTTGATAAAATCATAGCAAGATTTGAAAAACTAACAAATCAATCTATTAAAGATGCAATACTATTTAAAAAATCATTTTGTGTAAATGATTTCATTGAAGATTATAATTCTTATAAAGGAAATGCATATGGAATGGCTAATACATTATTACAAACAGCATTTTTACGACCTAAATTGAAAAGCAAAAAGGTAAACCAATTATATTTTACAGGACAATTAACAGTTCCTGGACCTGGAGTGCCACCCGCATTAATATCAGGTAAATTATGCGCCGAACTTATTAATAAATTTAATTAAAAACACGTATTATGAAAGAACTCTTTGATCAAGTCTCTTATGAGTGTAGTAAGAAAGTTACAGAAAAGTATAGTACTTCATTTTCATTAGCAACACGCATGTTAGGGAAAGTAATACGACAGGACATTTATAATATATATGGATTTGTGAGATTTGCAGACGAAATAGTAGATTCGTTTCATGAATTTAATAAAGAAGATTTATTTACATCATTTAAAATAGATTTAGAAAAGGCATTATCAGATAGAATAAGTCTGAATCCCATACTCAATTCATTTCAACATACAGTACATAAATATGGGATAGGAAGAGATTTAATAGCCGATTTTATGTACAGCATGGAATTAGATTTAACAAAGCAAAGTTATACTACAACCGAAGAGTATGAAAATTACATACATGGTTCTGCCAATGTAGTTGGACTAATGTGTTTAAAGGTCTTTGTGAAAGGAAACCAAGAGCAATATGATGAACTTAAGGAATCAGCAATGAAATTGGGATCAGCTTTTCAAAAAGTAAACTTTTTGAGAGATCTTAAAGCAGATATGGATGAATTAAATCGTACATATTTTCCTAATGCAAATTTAGAACATTTAAACGAACATTCAAAAAAAGCGATTATAGATGATATAGAACGTGATTTTAAAACCGCATATCAAGGAATCAAAAAATTGCCTATAGAAGCTAAATTTGGCGTTTTTACAGCCTATAGATATTATAAACAGTTATTGAAGAAGTTAAATAATGTACCCGCTAAAGAAATTAAAAGAACAAGAATACGAATTCCAGATTATAAAAAAATAGAGATTTTAACAAGGAGTTACGTAAAATATCAATTAAATTTATTGTAATGGAATATATAGTGCATATCAGTATTTGTATTATAACATTTACGATAATGGAGTTTATGGCTTGGTTTACGCATAAGTACGTAATGCATGGTTTTTTATGGAATTTACATAGTGATCATCATAAAAAAGACCATGATTCTTGGTTTGAACGGAATGATTTTTTTTTCATTTTTTATGCTGTAATTAGTATTGTACTCTTTCTAGTATGGAGATATGATATATTTATATATGGATTATCAATTGGAATAGGTGTTTTTTTATACGGATTGGCTTATTTCCTAGTTCATGATATCTTTATACATCAACGATTTAAATGGTTTAAAAGAGTAAACTCTAGATATGCTAAGGCAGTGAGACGAGCTCATAAAATGCATCATAAGCACCTAGGAAAAAAAGATGGAGAATGCTTTGGTATGTTAGTTTTTCCTTATAAATACTATAAACAAACAAAATAACTTTAAATTTAATATGGAATACCTATACTTATTATTAAATTTAAGTTCGATATCAATACCATTGATAGCAAGTTTTCATCCTAGGTTACAGTTTTATAAAAAATGGAAATCGCTTTTTGCAGCAATAGCTCTAACCTCTATTTTTTTTGTTACTTGGGATATTTTATTTACAGAATGGGGGATATGGGGATTTAATTCAAGATACTATTTAGGATACAAAATAGTAGGACTACCCATAGAAGAATGGCTTTTTTTTATATGTATACCTTATGCTTGTATTTTTATGCATTATTCATTACTAGAACTTTTTCCTAAATTAAAATACCCTGACGCCTTATTTAAAATATTTAAATATTCAATTGTAACGCTACTTATTATAATGTGTATACTATTTCATGATCGTTGGTATACAATGATCAATTTTATATATGCTATCCTATTAATCGTTCTTGTAAATGAAGTAAAACCATTACTCTTAAAACGCTTTATATTTACATTCATTCTTATGCTAATACCTTTTTTTATTATTAACGGAATTCTTACAGGAAGTTGGATAGAAGAACAGGTTGTTTGGTATAATGATCTGGAAAATATAGGAGTTAGATTAGGAACAATACCCGTTGAAGATATTATTTACGCTTTTACATTAGTCTTAAGTAATATTATATTGTTGGAATATTTCGAAAGAAATAAAGAGAATAAAACTTCAGAAATATTATAATTTCCAGATAGGAATCGCTAAAAATTTACCTAACAATACTGCATCACTCTCTATGATAGAACGGTTATTATTATCCATAATATATACCCTATTTCCATTAGTAAGCACAAGATTTAATTCGTAAGTAACATATCCTATATGATTTTTGCCTTTGATAGATTTTGAAAGCAATTGTATGGCATAAATATCTTTGAAAGAAGTGTTTTTAAAAAGCTGAGTATCCTTATTAAAAGTACTTTTAGAAGAAAATGAGAAATAGGTAGCTATAGAAACAGTAAAAAGAACAACACTAACAATAGGAATAGATTTTAGTAATTCAATAAATGAAAGATTAAATAATTTTCCTTGTAAATAAAGCTCATATAATTCAAAGAATGTAAAATTGATTGCTAATAAAAGAAACAACCAAATAAACATTTTAAAAGCATTTGTACTTTTAATTTTAATGAGATTAGGATTAACTTGAATAAGTTCAGAAATCATAAAATTTGCACCACCATTATAATTAGGTTCCCAAGATATTTGTTGACCAATCGAATCGAGATTATAATCGCTGAAATCATTATAGTTAGCTTGTCTTTTACTTAAAGAAAGACGTTTTGAAGTCTTTTTCTTAAAAAGAAACAGAATACTAAAACCAAGAACTAATATAATAACCATTGATAACATACTATATACATGGGTACTAGTTTGTGCCCCCATGCGATTATAAAATGCAACACGTTTTTTGTAATATTCAATACGGTTTAATTGATACGAGGATTTATTTTTAATTGATACTAAAGAATCTAAAGACTTTTGAGCTGCTATTTTTTCTATTTGCATTGTACTACTTGTCTCAAGAGAACGCTGCATTAGAGGAGTGATTTTTGTAACTAAAAAATAAATAGGAACCAGTAATAATATAAAATATAGAAGTGTATTTTTTTTCATGTAAATAAATAAGAGAATTAAGAAAGCTGATGCTGAATATGGTTTACAATAGTATCTATATCGTAAGTGTAGTCAAACCACTGTATTTCAGTATCTTTTCTAAACCATGTTAATTGACGTTTAGCAAATCGTCGTGTATTTTTTTTGATTTCTGATACAGCAAAATCTAGTTCCCATTCACCATCTAGATACTTAAAAAGTTCTTTGTAACCTACAGTATTAAGAGCATTTAAATCTCTATGCTTATATAAATTAGAGACCTCTTCCAATAAGCCATCTTTCATCATAATATCAACACGTTGATTGATACGATCATAGATTGTCTGACGTTCAGCAGATAATCCTATTTTAATAATATTGAAAGGGCGTTCTTTTTTTGGTTGAGTAAGAAAAGAAGAATAAGGCAGTCCACTACTAATTGATACTTCTAAAGCTCTCATGACACGATGTGTATTGTTAAGATCTACTTTTTGATGATAGATCGGGTCAAACTCCTTCAATTTGTCTTGAATATATGATAAACCATGAATATCTAGATCATTTTGTATCTGTTTACGAACCGATAAGTCAGTTTCAGGAAATGTATCTAGACCTTTGGTTACTGCATCGACATATAAGCCAGATCCACCAATAAGTATTGAGATATCGTGTTCTTTAAATAAACTATCTAAACATTGTAAAGCATCTTTCTCATAATCTCCCACAGAATAGTTATTATGAATACTAATATGCTGTATAAAATGATGAGGAGCCGCTATAATTTCTTCAGCAGAAGGAACAGCTGTACCAATAGAAGTTTCTTTGAAAAATTGACGACTGTCAGCTGAAACAATTTCAGATGAAAAATGTTTGGCTAATTGTATACTCAAATTCGTTTTTCCAATAGCCGTTGGTCCGACAATAACAATAAGGTGTTTTTTCATGAAATCTTTACAAGTTATATCGCAAAACTACGCAATTCGAAGTTAATTGTCACCATATAAAGTATGACCACATTGATGACAAAAATGAGAAGAATCATTATGATCTGTTTCATTACAGTTAACACATACTTGTGTATTAGTATGTACTAGTGGTTCATCATCATGTTTTTGATGAGTATATTCAGCTGTAACAATACCTGTAGGAACAGCGATAATACCATATCCAAGAATCATAATTACCGATGCAATAAATTGACCTAATGGAGTTACTGGTGCGATATCTCCATACCCTACAGTAGTTAACGTTACAATACACCAATAAACGCTCATTGGTATGCTAATAAAACCGCTTTCTTCACCTTCAATTAAATACATAATTGTACCCAAAATGATAGAGATAATTAAAACAGCAAATAAAAAAACTGAAATTTTTGCTCTACTAGCTTTTAAAGCCTTTACAAGATCATTTGATTCACCTATAAAACGAGCTAATTTAAGTATCCTAAACACACGTAAAAGACGTAATGCTCTTAGTGCTACTAATGCATGTGTACCAACAAAAAAAACAGATAGATATTTAGGAATAGTTGAAAGGAAATCAATAACACCAAAAAAACTAAAGATATAATGTTTTGGCTTTTTTATAGAAATCACTCTAAGAATGTATTCTAAAGAAAATAAAAGAGTTATAACCCACTCTGTAATATTAAAAAATGTAGAGAATTTAGCGTCAATTGAGGGAACACTCTCTAACATGACCAATAAGATACTAGCTAATATTAAAATTAATAATAGGACATCAAATAATTTTCCGGCAGGAGTATCTGCTTCATAAATAATGGTATGAAGATCAGATTTCCATTTTTGGTGTTGATTTTTTGAGTTCAAAGAATTTGGTTTTTATAAAAATAAAGAAATTAAAGATCTTTTTTAATTAAAATAACAGTATTGTTTTGGATATCAATTATATGAGAGAAAAGAGTTTTTAAACTTTCATATTGTTTTGATTTATAAATATGAGACTTGAAATCAATTCTAAGACTTAATTGTAATATATTTCCTTCTTGTTTCCTATATAAACTAACTGAAGCTTGTTGACTAGGAATTGAATATTTTTTATTTTCAGGAAGTTCTTCAAAAATATATCCTTCAGGGAGGGTAATTGATACAAGGTGACTAAAAGAATCTTTAAATCCAAAATCAATAGGATATGTCCTATGAGTAAGTTTAAGAGGGTTTTCTTGAAAAAAATGCTTAGAGAAAGGATTGAAAAATAAGAGATCAGCATTTGATTCTATTTTTGAAGAATGAGTAATAACTTCTTCAAAAGGTTTTTCTTTTTTGTCAATATTATTAAGGACTACATTTTCAACAGTAACTTCCTCCATTTGATTTCCTACATTACTTATATACTTTTGTTTAGAATATTTAGAGAGCTCCGCTCGTTTATCATAAGCATGATATCCTTGATATGCATAGGTAGATACTGCTTTAATTTGTAAACTATCATTGATAGTATAAGAATCTTTATAATACTTAAACGAACGAATTTTAGGCTTGATTCCGATCCAAGAACTACCATTTTTGAAGTCAAGTAAACGACCATAACGATTTAAACATCTAAAAGGAACTTCTCCAAAAGGCAATGCTTTTTCTGTAGCATCTAATAAATAATCTTTTCCATCTATAGATAATCGAACTATTTGATAATTAAAATCTGTTAATACCGGATGTACTTGTGTAGCAAAACCATTTTCTCTTGTTGATAATAAAACAGGTGTTACAGCAAATTTTTGTTGCTTTAATACATTATGTAAAAGAATATTAATTTCAGAAACATTGCCCGTTTTATTTTTTATCATATCTCTTACACTAATATCATTGTAAATACCTAATTTTTTATCCCAAGTATAATGATTTGTAATATATTGATAGATTTCTTTAGCTTTGGCTAGAGAGTGTTTTTTTGAAGTAATCCCAATAGGAAGTATGTTTTTTACAGCATTAATCTTTTTTAGTTGAACTCCTACACTTATATGGTTTTTTAAATCTCGATCAACATCTTTCCAACTTTTAGTATACTTTTTTACCGTTCCATCAAAACCTTTATAAGTACTTAACTCATAAGCAACTCTAGATAAGTAATTCTTTTTTGAAGTTAAATAATTCTCTTCAATAAAAGCAGGGATATTTTTCATTTTATAAATATTCCTAGCGCAATGTGCACTTCCATATCCGTTAATTGTTATACAATTTTTAATGAGTTTAGAATCATTGTAATCCAACATTAAATTACCAACTAATTTAATGTTGTAAATATAGTTACCAGGTAAATCACTTTGATATTCACTATAAAGCTTAGGTATGTCATCTTGAAAATCCCAACCTTCAAAATTAAATATGAATGGTGATTCTTTTTGATATGTATAAGTAATTACTGAACCAGGTTGTACATCAGGAAAAGTAAATTTTACTATTGTATAATGATCATTATAGCGTTCTTTGTAAATTGTAGTAGGAGTTACTGATTTTTTTACAATATTATTATTGCGATCAAGATTATAAGTATGCGCTTTAATATTTTTGATACGTTCTTTCTCTTTATCATTATTATAAAGAAAGATTTGCACTGTAGCTTTATGAAGATCTTTTTTATTTAAAAACTTAATTTTGGCTTGATAATCAGTTAATAAATCATAGTTTCCTCCGTTTTCGACTCTACTATATCCTTTTTCATAGATGTAAAAAGCATTAGCTGTTGAGTCTTGAGGAAATTCGTTAATAGCAAGATCATTTTTACTAACGACTAGATTATTAGTATTAAAGTTGTTTTGAGCATTAGCGATGATGAATGATAATAAAAAAAATAATAGAAGACTTGATTTAGTCATGTGATGATGGTAGTTTAAGTACTTTTAATCGTTTATGTTTCCTGAGATAACTCTGTATAATATGTTGAGCATCTCGATTATGACTCATTGGAGTAATAAGCGATCTAAGAATTTCTAAGTTATTGATTTGATGATTTAAATTGAAAAAGCCAAAACCTTTAAACTTTCCTTTTTCAATTAATATAGCACTTTGTTCATCTATATCTCTACCCTTGTCTACAATAATCAAATCTTGATTTTCAAAAGTATACTTATTGATTAAACTCAGTACTCGTTTATTATATATTTCTGGAGACTCTTCAAGTAAACAAGCCCCGTTACATTGTTTAACAGTATAGTTAAAACAATTAGAAGAACCCGATTCTAACCCTACTAATTTTAAGCATAAATCATATTCTTCTATCCAAGTGTGAAGAAAGTGTTTTGCTTGTTGTTTATTAGTAAATGAAGTGATGTTTTTTTTACGACCATCAGCTTTTTCTGCTACTAAATTGATATAACCATTTTTATCTTTAAATTGATACAATGCTTGATTAAATACGGACCTATTTAGAGCTCTATTGTATTTTGGTTTATTGAGTTTGATTTCTTCATTCTCTTTTAGCAATGCTAAAAGCTCATTACCTGTTAAGTCATAAGTAACGCTATAGACATCTCGTTGAATGCGTTTAGACTTTCTCTTATCACTAGTAAAGTGTTGCGTTAACCTTTTTTTTATGTTTTTACTTTTTCCTATGTATATAATTTCGCCATCTTCTTTATGCATATAATATACACCAGTAGCAGAAGGTATTTTATCTATAATACGCAAAAGTTTATCATTTACTTCTCGTTTTGTTTCTTTACGAATAGCGTTAACAATGATTGTTTTTTCTAAATCTTTACTTAATAAAAGCTTGAATAATTTAACGGTAGCTAAAGCATCTCCATTGGCACGATGACGATCAGATAAGGGAATACCGAGACTTCTAACAAGTTTACCTAAGCTATAAGATGGCTGATCAGGAATTAAAACTTTAGATAATTCTACAGTACACAATGTTTCTCTTTCAAATTCGAATCCTAAACGAGAAAATTCTGTACGCAATATGCGGTAATCAAATTTTGCATTATGAGCAACGATAATACAATCCGAAGTAATTTCGACAATACGTTTAGCTACCTCATAAAATTTAGGCGCATTACGCAACATCTCACTATTAATTCCAGTAAGATTAACAACAAATGGTTGTATGGGTCTTTCCGGATTGATTAATGTTATAAACTGATCTACGACTTCATGGCCGTCAAATTTATAAATAGCAATTTCGGTAATTCCTTCTTCATTATATTTACCTCCAGTAGTTTCTATGTCTAAAATTGCGTACATTAATTATGAGTTGGTGTTTTATTTCAAATTAACTAGTTCAAATGATTTTGATTAATGACTGTAGTTACGTGCTCCAAAAATAGAGCTACCTATACGTACCATAGTACTTCCTTGTTCAATTGCTAATTGATAATCGCCACTCATTCCCATTGAGACGATTTCTAACTGAGGATATGAAGATTTTAATTCATCAAAACAAAGTTTTAATTGTTTAAATTCTTCTAACACCTGTTCTTGATTTTGAGTAAAACTTGCCATTCCCATCAAACCTTTAACATGGATATTAGATAAGTCTTTTAATTCCTCAGAATTTAGAATAGATTTTAACTCATCATTATTTAGCCCTTGTTTGCTATCTTCTTGAGCAATCTTTAATTGTAATAAACAATTGATGATACGATCATGTTTCTTTGCCTGTTTGTTAATCTCTTTTAGAAGTTTAAAGCTATCAACCGCATGAATTAAATCTACATATGGAGCCATATACTTTACTTTATTAGTTTGTACACGACCAATCATATGCCAAGAAATATCTTTAGGAAGTGTTTCCCATTTAGAAGTCATTTCTTGAATTTTATTTTCACCAAATACACGTTGACCAGCCCGATATGCTTCTTCAATATCTGTTATAGGTTTAGTTTTTGAAACAGCAACAAGAGTTACGTGTTTAGGTAATCGAGTATTTAGAGCGGTAAGGTTTTCTTTGATAGCTGTCATAAGGTAAAGATATTCTTCACAGCGAATATATAATTGAATTTAAAAGAGTTATTGTTTTAGTTCGTAAATTGTTACGCCACTACGTAATTTGGGTTCAATATAAGTACTTTTTGGCGGCATTGTTAATCCATCATCAGCAATTTTTTTCATTTGATTAACTGAAGCAGGAAATAAACCAAAACCAACTTGAAATTCATCTGCATCAATTTTACTTTTAACATAGACCATATCTAACTTTCCATGTGCATAAGCAATACGATCATCAGAACGCAAATCTTTAATTCCAAGAATAGGATTTAAAATCGTTTTAAATAATAATTGAGCATCTAATTCTTCCAAAGAATTTTCAAAAGTATACAATGTTTTTCGTAAATATAAAGAATAAAACTCCCCATCTAAATACATGCTGAAATGATGAGGTTTAGAGGGTTTGTAAACTTCAATACCTCTGTTTTCTATACGGAAAGAAGTATCAAGTTTAATCAAAAATTCTTCTTTGTTTAAACCATTTAATCCTTTAACCAATCGATTAAATTCATGAATTTGTAATTCAGATTCAGGGATTAGATAACTCATAAAATAATTATAAGCTTCCTCTCCATGATGTTGTTTATTTTCTTCTTTTAAATCAGCAGCCAATAGGCAAGAAGAAGAAGAACGATGATGACCATCTGCAATATAAATAGTTTCAATTTTATCAAATTCTAACTGTATTTTTTCAATTAAATTAGAATCTGATAATGGCCATAAATAATGCGTGTCTCTGTAAGTAGTCGTAAATTCATATTCGGCTCGATCCTTTGTTACAAACTGAATGATTTCCGAAATAACATCATTATCAGGATAAGTAAGTAATACTGGCTCTGCATTAAAACCAGCCGTTTTTAAATATTCTTTGAAAATTACTTCTCTGTCTTGTAGAGTGTCTTCATGTTTTTTAATAACATCAGCATGATAATCATCTACACTGGCCGCTGCTACGATACCACAAAATGAATGTTGTTCACGATTAACAATTTTATAAATATAGTAAGAAGGTGTTTTATCCTGAATAAAAATTTGATCTTCTTTAAATTCGAGATAACGATTTCTTACTAATTGATAACCAGCTTCTCCAGATATTTCTTTTTGATATTTATAACCAGGATTGACAATATGAAGAAAAGAATATGGATTATGATCTAATCGTGCTTCTCGTTCTGCCGCAGTATAACTTTGGTATGATCTAGCTGCAACTAGACTAACTTTATCTCTTGTAGCTCTAACAGCTTTAAAAGGATGAATTTTTGCCATAAATTAGTATAGCCTTGCTAAAATATATTGAATTAAAAAACCTAAACAAATTATAAAAGCATCATTAGATGTCTATAATCTTGTTTAGTAAAGGTATGGAATATTTATTTTTACAAAGAAAGTTTAGATTTAAAATTGCATAAAAAAAACCTATTATGATACTAAATGATATAATAGGTTTTTTTAATATAATAATATAGCTATTAAGCAAATTGCTTTGCTACGTTTTCAGCTTTTCTACTTTGAGAATAATCATAAAAACCTTCGCCGCTTTTAACGCCTAGTTTTCCTGCACGAACCATATTTACCAAGAGTGGGCAAGGAGCATATTTTGGATTTTTAAATCCATCATACATAACTTCAAGAATAGATAAACAAACATCTAAACCAATAAAGTCAGCTAATTGAAGAGGCCCCATTGGATGTGCCATTCCAAGTTTCATAACAGTATCAATTTCAGCTACACCAGCTACGCCATTATATAATGTCTCTATTGATTCATTAATCATTGGCATTAAAATTCTATTAGCAACAAAACCAGGGTAATCATTCACTTCTACAGGAACTTTACCTAATTTTTTAGACATATCCATAATGATTTCAGTAACTTCATCTGTAGTATTGTAACCACGAATGATCTCTACTAATTTCATAATTGGTACTGGATTCATAAAATGCATCCCTATAACTTTTTCAGGACGATTTGTAACAGCTGCAATTTGTGTAATAGAAATAGATGAAGTATTTGTAGCTAAAATTGCATTAGCAGGAGAAACTTCGTCTAATTGTTTAAAGATTTTAAGTTTTAAGTCTACATTTTCAGTAGCTGCTTCAACTACTAAATCTGCTTGTTGTACCCCAGCTTCTATAGAAGACGTAAGTGTAATATTTGCTAAGGTAGCTTGTTTGTCAGCTTCAGAAATTTTTTCTTTGCTAACCATGCGATCAAGATTTTTTGTAATCGTAGCTAACCCTTTGTCTAATGCTTGTTGAGAAATATCAATAAGTTGTACATTAAATCCACTTTGAGCAAATGTATGTGCAATACCATTTCCCATAGTACCTGCACCAATTACTGCAATATTTTTCATGTCGAGAGTTTTGTTTAATGAATCTCTAAATTAGAGATTAGAATTATTTATTTATTTAGAAGCAATCAATTATTTGTAAAGCAACTTGTAAAGCCTTTGTCCCTTGTTTTAAACTTACAATAGGAGTTGTATCATTCGTAATTGCTGTAGCAAATGTATCTAATTCATCCAAAATAGCGTTATTTGAAGGCACATCTGGATTGTCAAAATATATTTGTTTTTTAATACCTTCAGCATTTTGTAATATCATAGCAAAATCATCAGGCTTTTCAGGAGCTTCTTTCATTTTTACAACCTCACATTTTTTCTCAAAAAAGTCAACCGAGATGTAGGCATCTTTTTGAAAAAAACGAGCTTTACGCATATTCTTTAACGAAATACGACTAGCAGTTAGGTTTGCTACACATCCATTTTCAAATTCGATACGAGCATTTGCTATATCAGGAGTTTCACTAATAACAGAAACACCACTGGCACTTATTTGTTTTACATCAGAATTGACAACACTTAAAATAGCATCGATATCATGAATCATCAAATCTAAAACTACAGGTACATCTGTTCCTCTTGGATTAAACTCAGATAAACGGTGAGCTTCAATAAACATAGGATTGTCAATTTTTGAAGCTACAGCTGTATACGCAGGATTAAAACGCTCTACGTGACCAATTTGTCCTTTTACATTATGTAATTCTGCTAGACGAATTAATTCTTCTGCTTCTTGAACAGTATTAGTAATAGGTTTTTCTATAAATACATGTTTGCCAGCTTCAATTGCTTTTTTAGCTACTTCAAAATGAGCAAACGTAGGAGTAACTATATCTACAACATCAACAGCTTCAATTAACGCTTCAACAGAATCATATAAATGATAACCAAATTCTTTAACAATAGCTTCAGCTTGTTCTCGGTTGGTATCATAAAAACCGACGAGGTTATAATTTTCAGATTGATTTAAAAGGCGTAAATGAATTTTACCTAAGTGTCCAGCACCTAAGACTCCAGCTTTGAGCATAATGTATGTTTTTACACAAAAATAGTATTATTTATAAATTAAGAAACTGTTTTATACTTAAATTAAGACAGGATTATTGTTAAAGAAGCATTACTATTTAAAGGATAAATAAAAAAAACTTTTTAAGATAAAAAAATGAAGATGATAGTTGCTTGAAAGTGATAGATATAGTAGGACTCTGAGCTTTTAATGCTTGAAATTGTTATTAACTATTATAAAAAGCTATTGAGAAAACTTGAAATCTTCTGTAGTTTTGTAACAGTTAATATCGCAATTAAGGAATGAGAGAAAAAGATACATTAAAACATGTTGGTAAACGGAAACAATTAGCACAGCTTTTGATGCAAAAAGGGATCAAAAATGAAGCTGTATTGGCTACTATAAGAAATATTCCACGACATTTATTTATTGACTCTAGTTTTGATGAACATGCATATCAAGACAAAGCATTTCCTATAGGTGCTGATCAAACGATTTCTCAACCTTATACAGTTGCTTATCAAAGTGAATTATTAGAAATAGAAAAAGGAGATAAAATCCTAGAAATCGGTACTGGATCAGGATATCAAACTGCTGTTTTATGCGAGTTAGGAGCTAAAGTATATAGCATAGAAAGACAGAAAGAATTGTTTAGAAAAACGAAAATATTATTATCCAAACTATTATATAGACCAAAATATTTGCTCTTTGGAGATGGATATAAAGGCATGCCAGAATTCGCTCCTTATAAAGGTATTATTGTTACAGCTGGAGCTCCTTATGTTCCAAAACCATTATTAGGTCAATTGGCAATAGGAGGTAGGTTGGTTATTCCTGTTGGAGATGATCCACAAATTATGAATTTATTTATACGTAAAAGTGCTACTCATTTTGAAAAGCATGAATTAGGCGAGTTTAGATTTGTTCCGATGTTAGAAGATAAAAATTAATTTTAAAAAAAGATATTCAAAAACACTCTCATTGATATATAAAATGAAAGTGTTTTGATTTAGAGAAAATAACTGTTTTAATACATAATATTTTATAATTCACTTACCCTAATAAAAAACTATAGTGAAGACAAAATAGAAGTCAAAAAACGCCAGATTTACACTAATAAATCTGGCGTTTCTTAATAATAAACTTAGTTGAGTAAATTAATTGTATGCTTTTTTGATTCGATCAAGGTTACGCTTGTTGTCACGATCTTTCATAGTTTCTCGTTTATCATAGGTTTTTTTACCTTTAGCCAAAACAATGTCTAGCTTAGCCAAGCCATTATCATTAATAAATAAACGAGTAGGAATGATTGTGAGTCCAGAATTTTTGACCTCTTTTTCTAATTTTTTTAATTCTTTACGATTTAAAAGTAATTTACGTTGCGTTTTAGGCTGATGATTAAAATATGTAGCATGAGAATATTCTTCAACATGCATATTAATCACAAATAATTCGTGAAGATCATTAAATTCACAAAAGCTTTCAGCAATAGCCGCTTTACCCTCTCTTATGGATTTAATTTCTGTACCTGCTAATTGTATTCCAGCAGTATATCGATCCAAGAACTCATATTCAAACTTGGCTTTACGATTTAAAATATTAATAGTGTTATTCTTTTTTTTCATCTCTAAATTTTCGATGTTCAGATGGAATATTCAAACTGCATATATCTTAATAAGATATTCCATAGGAAAACAAAAGTACAAAGCTTTACTTAGAATTGTATAGAATATTTATAATTCCTGAAAAACCAGTCCTGTAATTTTAGAATCAGTATCGATTTGAAATTCTAAAGAAAGCATTCCTTTATCAAATGTTACATGATAAGTACGTACACCTTCTTCTTCACTCGCAAATTTGTGAGATTTAATGTTACCAAACTGACCATGCATTCCTTTAATAAACTGAGTGGCATTTTCGACAGGCATATATTCCTTCATTTCAGCAGAATATAGCTCGTGAATAGCAGTAACGTTTTCATTGTTAAATTGTTCGAAAAACGAAGAAAGAACTTTTTCGTAAGCAGCATCATCTTGTGCAATTAGAGGTTGAGCACCACACAAGAATAAAAATAAGATAATGTATTTCATGGGGATTATTTAATTTTGAGTTTGCAAAATAGGCATCTTTTTTTTGTTTTAAAAATAATTTAAAGAGAGATTTTTAAGAAGAATTTAAGAAACACTATTAACATAATTCTCACAAAATTTAATGAGATTACTGCTAATTTCGCTTCAAATAAAAGATTACCATGAAGAAGCACATACTTATAATAGGAGTATTGACTTTGTTTTTTTCTTGTCAAAAGAAAGAAAAAGAAGTTTTAACAGCACAACAAATTATAGATAAAACAATAGAGAAATCAGGAGGTGAGCGTTACCGTAAATCAACAAAAGAGTTTGTATTTAGAAAAGGAGCTTATAAAGGAACGCATCACGAAGGTGATTATCGATTAGAAAGAATAATAAAAGATAGCATCAATACTATTATAGATGTATTAGATAATAATAGTTTTACTAGAGTAGTAAATGAGCAACAAATAGTTGTACCTGATTCAATGATTACTAGATTAGGAGATGGGGTTAATTCGGTACATTATTTTGCTTATTTACCGTATGGTTTAAATGCTAGTGCAGTTAATAAAAAATTGATAGGAGAAACTACAATAAAAGGAGTACCCTATTATGAAATGCAAGTAACATTTAAAAAAGAAGGTGGAGGAACCGATTTTGATGACGAATTTATGTACTGGATAAACAAAGATAAGTTTACAATTGATTATTTGGCTTATAAATATGCTGTTAATGGTGGCGGAATACGTTATAGAGAAGCATACAATGTAAGAACTATTAAAGGAATTCGATTTGTAGATTATAATAATTATAAAACAGATGATTTGACGACCCCATTAGAGAATTTGGATGGATTATTTGAAAATGGGAATTTGAAACTATTATCTAAAATAGAATTAGAGAACGTATCGGTTTCTTTAGAAGAAGGTTGTTGTTAAATAAAAGTCATTTTGGATAATAAATTTAAAAGCGCATTGTATTGTTATAGTACAATGCGTTTTTTTGTTAGTCATTATCTTTTACAATAAATAAAGTGTAACTATTTGATCAGTTCTCTAGATTTATAAGAGAGTCAATTAAAAAATAGAAGATGTTTTTAGAAAATAGTTTGTTATTTTTTAATAAAACAAAGAGTATCTTGCAGCCAAATTAATAATAGAAAATAAGCAGAATTCTTTTATATGGAAAATCCTATACAAAAATGGATAACAGAAGATAGTTCACTCTATAATTTAATTGTAGAAATACAAGAGACAGAAAAAAGCCCAGAAGAACAAGCAAAAATAGCTTTTAGTAGGCTTTGCAAATTGTATGATATTTCTGAAATGCCCATCGTACTGGAAAATGATCCCCCTATTGAAAATGAAGTATTAAGTAGATCATTATTTGAAGAACATGCATTGTTGAAGTTTTTGGCACCTGAAAATGAAGACCCTAGAGGAATTGTTTTATCAGCTGCGCACCATATTCTTAATAATCATCAAGTAAGTTATTATGAAATAGCTAGAAAAGAATTTGGAGATAATATTCCAGCAGAGTGTAAAATAGGAATAGCTGGAGAAAATTATGAAAGTAAAGTAATCTTTTTGGATAATGAAAAAGATAAAGACTGGTTAGATTTAGGTTGTGTAACGATTGCTACAGTTGATAAGAAGAATATATAATAATTATATTCACTATTAACGTACAATTGTTATCTAATTTGAATATAAATTTTAAGTATTCTCTGGTTTATAAAATGCTTAACGCATATCTAAATGAATCCCTATCATAATAATATTAATAAAACCTTCAAAATCGATTAATAACCAAATTAAAGGAATGAGAAACAAGATTAATAATAGATAATCAATTATTTTTTGAAATGTTTTCTGAACTTTTAATAGTGTGAGTAAATAAAGGAGAAAATAATATAAAAGAAACCTACCAGTAGCATAGATAAAGATTGTAATCAAGCTCGAAATAAGAATTAGTATTAATGAAATTAATAACATTAAAACTATAACTGTAATAGATCCTTTTTTTACAAATTTAGAAACATGCATAATATAATAATATGATAGATCATTAAACCAGAGAATATTAAATTCTCTGGTTTATTTTATTTGATTATAATTTTTGTCCATAAGAAAGATCACCAGCATCGCCAAGACCAGGAATGATATAGCCACGACTATTTAAAGTATCATCAATAGCAGCAATCCATAAATGTGTGTTCTCAGGAAAAATAGTTTTTATATGATCAACTCCTTCTTGCGAACCTATTACAGATACGATATGTAATTGTTTAGGAAATCCATTAGTTTTTAAAACTTTATAAACATCTTCAAGAGTTCGCCCTGTAGCAAGCATCGGATCAATAAGAACAACAGTTTTATCAGAAATATCAGGAGAAGCTAGATATTTAATAATAACATCAAATTCATCCTGATTGTCTTTATGATGACGATAAGCAGATACAAAAGCATTTTCTGCTTTATCAAAATAGTTAAGAACTCCTTGATGTAAAGGCAGTCCAGCTCTTAAAATAGAGCATAAAACCAAAGAATCACTAGAAAGAGACATTTCCTTTTTGCCTAGTGGAGTAGTTACGATTTCGTTTGTATAATTTATTGTTTTACTCAATTCATAACTCATAATTTCTCCTATACGCTCTATATTCCGCCTAAAACGCATAGTATCTTTTTGGATGGAGTGATCTCTTAATTCTGATAAAAATTGATTTAAAATTGAATTCTCAGTACTAAAATCGTGGATAATCATAAATTAATATAAAGCTTAAAAATTGAATATTCAAAAATGTAAAATTAAGCATTACGAATGATATTAAAATGTATCCTATTATTTAAATAATTAAGAATAAAATTTTGAAGGTTAAGTCTGATAAAAAATAAAGTTTTACCATACTAAACTACTGTGAAAATAGTAATGAATTTGAAATTATTAAATAAAAGTTGAGAATATTGATATAAAATAAACCTAACAAATGATAACGATTTATATATTTAAACAGATGTTAATATGTTGTTGTTAAGGGTTTTGCCTTATTTTTTTTGAGTAATGACAACATCTGAAGTAGAAGATTTATAAGTAGATTTATGTAGTAAAGTCCTTAGCACCAATAATAAAGCTGATTTAAAATGTATGAAGAATCATTAGATTAAATATAGCTGATGCATTAGTGTTGAACAAGAAGAGATAAATTTCATTAATAAACGTTTGATAGATGAATAATACAACTACATATAACCTATTATTAATTCAATCTTTTTATTTATATATTAGCCAGTTAATGAAGCAATTACTTATAAATAATTGCTTCATTTTTTTTACTTTAATAACCTTTATGATTTCTAGCAGCAGTATAGCGCAAGAAATACATTCAAATACAATAGTACCATATGACTTAAATAAGGATAGGTTTTTATTTGATTATGAGTTGGATACATCTAATAAAATAAGAACATTTGAAGTTGAAGAATCTTCCGTGAAATTCGGAAACGGTTTAAAAAAAAGAAATACAAAGAATAATATACTAGCAGCTCCAGTATTAGATTTGGATACTCATAGAACAGGAATTAACAATGATATTCAATTTAAACCTACTACTTCTACTATAATACCTCTTAGTGGCAGCCCATCATTAACAACGGTGGATGGAAACGTAACCAGCGCAGTAATAAATGTATCAGGTATTATAGATGCCAATGAATTACTAGCGATTAATAACGGAAGCGGATTTGATTTATATTATTTTAATACTTCAACAGCCGCAATAGATTATGTTGTAGGAGGAGTAACGATAAGAGTAGTACACTCAGGAACAACCTATACAATAACAGAAGCAACTGGACAACCAATACCTAATAATGATTTTTTGACGTTTTTAAAATCTGTTTTTTACGGAGATTTGACTACACCTTATACGGATGGAATTCGTACAATGGACATTGCACTTACAGACAGTAATGGAGATATAGGAAACGCTCAAACAATAATAAGAGTATTTACTACAGGACCTGTAGCTACAGATGATTCAAATAGTATTATAGCCAATTCTGTTATAAGTTCTACAGGCAGTGTTTTAACAAATGACACAGGAAGTTCGTTAACCGTTTCAGAAGTAGATGTATACCAGGCTTCTGTGGATAATGTTTATAATACTTTATACGGAAGTATTACAATACAATCTGATGGTAATTATAGCTATAACGTAGATGTAAACAATGTAGCTGTCCTAGGACTCAGAAACGGAGAAATACTAGAGGATATCGTATCATATACAGTAAAAGATGGATTAGGTATTTCAGACTATGGGATTTTGACAATGACTATAAATGGAGTTGATGAAGCGCCAGTTGCAGTTGATAATAATAATAATGTAATTGTAGGAGTTAATAGTACAGTTTCGGGGAACGTTATATCCGATGATGATGGCAGTGGTCAAGATACAGCAGATAGACCATTATCTAGATTAATTTGGGAAAATGAATTCACTAATGGAGAAGTTGTTAACGGAAAAGTAAGAACAATAGATGATGTTGATTTATCATTTACATCCTTAGATCCAGGAGGTTTTGGAACAGCAGGTCAAAATCAAGTAGTTTTTGCTTTAGGAACTAATGGTGGTCATACAGGTTATTTATTATACTCTATTAACGGAAGTGTAAATCCTACAGATGATACTGAGTTAATTATTGATTTTGATGAGCCAGTATTTAATTTAGGTTTTTTAATTGTAGACATAGACTATTCTCAAGGATCAACTTGGCAAGATCAAATTAATATTGAAGGAACATTAGATGGAGTTAATGCTAATTTTGAATATGTAACAACTGATGGAGTTGTCGACGCAGGAAACAATACTTTTTATGGAACAGGAACAGCAATCGAATCTGATGCAACCGGAAATATAAATGTTTTCTTTAGTCAACCAATCAACAAAATAAAATTATCTTACAACTATGGCCCAAATGCAACAGATGCAGATCAAGGAGGACAAATAGCTGGAATTTCAGATATTTATTGGCAAGGAAGTAATTCTGTACGAGTACAAGAAGTAAGTAATAATGCATCTAATGTTGGAACAACTATTTCAACTACCTATGGAACTGTAGTAGTTAATTCAGATGGAAGTTATATATATACTGTAGATCAATCCAATCCAACAGTGGCCAACCTACCTATAGGAGCAACATTAACAGATACAATATTATATAGATTAATAGATACAGTAGATAATTCAGGAAATACAGATGATGCAAATTTAATTATAACTATAAATGGATCAGCAATTGATACTGACGGAGATGGAGTTGTCGATATAATAGATATAGATGATGATAATGATGGGATATTAGATACTACTGAAGCTCTTAATTGTACTAGTGCAATAGATTTTTCATCAATAGGAACAGGTACTTTAACAAGTCAAACTTTTTTCAATACATTATCAAACGGAATAGTAACTGTTTCAGGTACAGGAACTGGGGTTTCTGGAAATATAAATGGAGATATAAATATGCAAACCAGTGGATCTACAACACTTAATTTCAATATTCCCACAATCGTAGAGATATCTCATGAAAATAATATAGGTGGTAATTTTGATAGTCCAGATCAAATCAGAATAATAGCAAACGGAGCAGGAGGTTTTTCTATATCAGATCCAGATGTTGATTTAACGATTATAAGTAACACAAATGATGAAATTGTTTTTCAAGCTGCAAAAAGTCTAACAACTCCTTTAAATTGGAAAATAAAAACGAATAATGGAGTTCTAAGTATGACCTCTAGTTTAGTTGCAGGAAATCCAGCTTCAGTACTAAATATAGGAATACTTGCATGTGATTATTTAGATACAGATATGGATACCATACCAGATCATATAGATTTAGATGCAGAAAATGATGGAATTCCAGATAATATTGAAGCTCAATCTACTTCAGGATATATAGCTCCTAATGCAGATATTCTTGCAACATATATAACAAATAATGGATTAAATTCTGCTTATTTAACAACGAACGGATCAGGTGGTTTAGGTTTAACACCAGAAAATACAGATAGTTCAAATTTAAATAATGATACCATACCAGATTATATAGATACAGATTCAGATGGTGATGGAGAAAGCGATTCAATCGAAGGGTATGATTTAAATAATGACGGAGTAGCAGATATTGTTTTAGCTAACAATGATATGGATAATGATGGACTGGATGATAATTTTGATACAAATGATGTTCTTTTTGATCCGACAAACGGAAATCAGACAGCAGAAAATCCATTTCCAGATACAGATATTATTGGAGGAGAACCTAATTGGAGAGAAGATACAGCAAGCATGGCAATCAGCAAAGTAGATGCTTTGGATGTAGGAGGAAACGGAACATTAGAAGCAGGAGATGTGATCAATTATATGATTACAGTTAACAATACAGGAAACGTAACCTTAAGCGATATTGTCATCACCGATCCCGATGCAACGATCACTAGCGGAAATCCAATAGTGAGTTTAGCACCAGGAGCCAGCGCGGATGTTATCGCAAATCATGTACTGACCCAATCAGAAATCGATAGCGGAAGTTACAGTAACCAAGCCAGTGGATTAGGAGACAGTCCAAGCGGAACAGACGATGTAAGCGATGCCGCATCCGATGATCCAGCTACAGGAACAAGTGATGATCCAACAGTTACGACTTTAACAGCAAGTCCAAGCATGACAATCAGTAAAGTAGATGCTTTGGATGTAGGAGGAAACGGAACATTAGAAGCCGGAGATGTCATTAATTACACCATTACAGTTAACAATACAGGAAACGTTACGTTAAGCGATATTGTCATCACCGATCCCGATGCAACGATCACTAGCGGAAATCCAATAGTGAGTTTAGCACCAGGAGCCAGCGCGGATGTTATCGCAAATCATGTACTGACCCAATCAGAAATCGATAGCGGAAGTTACAGTAACCAAGCCAGTGGATTAGGAGACAATCCAAGCGGAACAGACGATGTAAGCGATGCCGCATCCGATGATCCAGCTACAGGAACAAGTGATGATCCAACAGTTACGACTTTAACAGCAAGCCCAAGCATGGCAATCAGTAAAGTAGATGCTTTGGATGTAGGAGGAAACGGAACATTAGAAGCCGGAGATGTCATTAATTACACCATTACAGTTAACAATACAGGAAACGTAACC
>CANMKX010000030.1 GCA_947498595.1 uncultured Aquimarina sp. | reverse complement strand
CTCTTTCTCATAATTACTGCTTAAAGTTAAAATTATTATTCTACTTTTTAACAGTTCGGTTTTATGGGGAGCTTACAATCGTATTTGATGTTTCCATTTCCAAAAATATAAATTTTCATAGCTAATTCTTTATATATTTTCTATTTAAGAAAGATTAGTAATTTATAATTGCTATCTCCAATTAGTTTTACATTTCTCTAATTAATATCATTATAACTATTAACAAATCATACCGTTATTTACATCATCACTTTATAGCCTCATGAAATTCTTGAGATAAATTAAAAATCTCATCTTTCTTAGCAATTTCATTAATCCATTTTTGAGGAATACTTTCCCATCCAAAATATATACCTGCTAATCCACCATTTATCGTTGCGGTTGTATCTGTATCGCCTCCTAAATTAACTGATTTCAATACCGATTCTGAATAACTATTAGAATTCATTAGACACCATAATGAGCTTTCTATTGAATCTATAACATATCCCGTGGAGTTTATTGAATCATCATAATAACAACATACAACTTATTCAAAGGTAATTGATCTCAAATACATTTATATATTTTATACTTGTTCTTTTGATTAAAAATTTATGATCTATTTAACTGCATAGTTCTATCTTTTACTTTCTTACGCATCAACAAAAAGTACTTGCCCTGTAATAAAACCATCAACAGAACGTTCAAAAGCTTTTCCAACTAATTTCCCTGAAACAGCTTAAAATCCTGGCATCATATCCCCATACACATCCCATGCTTCTTCTAGAACCGTTGGATTAATTGAGTTAACACGAATTCCTCTTGGCATTTCGTAAGCAACACATTTCACAAATGTATCAATCGCACCGCTAGTTGTTGCATCAGCTATTGCAAAAGGTATTGGCTTTACATTTAGGATTCCAGTTATTAATGTAAAAGAACCATTATCAGCTATGTATTCTTGACCTATACGCACAATATTAATTTGTCCCATCATTTTACTTGTAATGGTATTCATCCATTGTTCTTCTGTCATTTCACTAAAACTAGCATATTCACAAACTCCAACTGTATTTACTACAGCATCAAAATGCCCTACTTCTTTAAACAACTTTCTTAAAGATATTTCACTAGTAATATCAACTTGATAGTCATAGCTATTGGCAGATCGTCCAGCAGTAATCACTTTATGTTTTGTTAAACCTGTTAAAGCGGCTTGCCCCATTTTTCCATTTGCTCCAATCAAAATTATTGTTTTCATATGATATTTATTTTTGTTAAATCACATGCAAACATATTATTAGATAGTGCTTATTTTTTAGGACATTTGTCTAAAAGGAAATATTTGCTCTTATCCTACTTAAATGCCTTTGAGTAATTCCTAAATAAGATGCTATATATTGAAGAGGTATTTCTTGTATGTATTTAGGTTGTTTTGTTATTAAATCTAAATATCGCTGTTGGGCTTTATCCTTTTGGTGGTTAAAAATCCAGTTCTCTAAATCAATGTACTCTTCCTCTGCTATTATTTTTAAAAATTTAAGCCATTTTACATTCGATTCTGCTAAATTTTCTAACGCTGCTTTTGGAATTGAAATAATTTCTGCATCACAAATTGCTTGAAGGTTCTCTTTTGATTTTTTTCCTGATATAAATGAAGAATATGCCATTAATAAACTGTTTTGAAAAGTAAAACAATATGTTATTTGCTCATCAGAATTGGAATAATAAAAAGAACGAAATATTCCTGATCTTATAAAGGATAATTGATCACAAACCTCATCTTGTTTTATAAAAAAATCATTCTTTTTTAATCTTCTAACCTTAGAAATCGCTAAAAACTCTTCAATTTCTTGATTATTGAATAAATTAAATGCTTCAAGATATGCTCTCATAATGAATCGCTATTTAAGTTTTAATTACTCTTGGATTATTGTATATAAAGGGAAGAATTTTTATCTCATCCAAATATAATCGTTTTAGAAAATATCAAATTTAAGTTTTAGAAGTATTGATACTCTTTTGTTTTTTATTAAAATATCTTCTTAAAACATAGTTTCTTAAAATACTTAAAACGGTTAAATAAATTGTTATCAATATATTTTTACCCGAATGATTTTCTATTCCTAACATCGGAAATATAATATATAACGATGTTATTGTGATTAAAAATCCAATCGTTACATTAACTAAACTTTCGATAAACGATTGTTTTTTAGTTTGCATTGCTTAGAAATTTAACTTTTGAAGAAAGACTCCTATTCTCTATTTGAATAATTCTATAGCCAGAAACTGTTTTATTTATTTTTATCTCGTCAATATCTTTTTCTATTTGAAAAGCTATTGCTGGTGTAATACATTGTTTTATATTCTTATAAACTAACGTGCTTTCTAGGTGATAATGTCCACAATAAATAATAATTTCATTAGGGATTCCTGTTAGTATTTCAATAAGGTTTCCCCTATTTTTTAACTTTCCTATTTCGTCTACCTTTAAGCGAAGTCCAATAATTGGATGGTGAATAAAAATAATTATTGGTTTTGAGGACCATAGTTCTTTTTTAAGCCATTCCAGTTGTTCAGAATCAATCGTTCCAGATGAAGAATCTAAATAAATAAATTTGAAATAAACTCTAAGTTCACTTCGATAGATTTTTTTTGAATTGTATTTAGCTCCTAAATTATAATATTTACAGGTTTTTATAAAATCATCATGATTCCCTAAAGTAAGTGATAAATTCATTCCTCTAAGTTTATCAAAAAAATATTGAACTCCTTTACTATCTCCTATATCTCCTGTGCATATAATATGATTAATTCCTTTCTTTTTTATGTCTTTTAAGATGTTATCAAATTGCTTTCTTGCTGTTACTTTATCTTCAAAAGGGAAATCTTCATCAAGATGTAAATCAGTAATATGTGCTATTTTTTCTATCATTACTTTTAATTTTCTAGTATCAAAAGTAGTGTTGTATTTTTACCAAGAGATATAAAATCTTGCTGATTTTATATCATTTTTCTAAATTGAGTTGGAGATATTCCTATATGTTTTTTAAATAAATTGGAAAAGTAAGTTGTATTATCAAAACCTGATGTCATAGCTATTTCGAAAATAGTTTCTTTTGAGTATTGAAGTTTATTTTTAGCATTGTCTAAACGGATAGTTGTTAAATATTCTAAGGGTGTTTTTCCGTTAATTTCCTTGAAAACTCTATGTAAATAATACTTACTAATACCTATCTCCTTACTCATCGTATCAAGCGATATTTTCTCTTTAAAATTATCATTAAAATACCCTCTTGCTAGAGTTGCCGATTTGTATAATTCTTTTTTAGTATTGTATTTAACTATTTTCAATTTTTTAAAATCGCTGTCAACTGAAACTTGTTCTTGAATAATTAATTCTGAAATCGCTATAAACAGATCTTCCGTTTGTTGCTTCAAATAAATTTGATCTTTTTCGTATAAATAAATTATTCTATTAAGTAAGTCACTGATTTTATTATTAGTGCTTTTTTGAATTATTTCAAAAAATTTTATCGGAGAGTTACAACCTGCATAAAAATGATATATTTCATTAATCAATTTTGGCGACAAAAATAATGATAAACCTTTTGTTCCTTTTTTTGCTTCGGTTGTGATTTGATTATTGTTATTTAAAATTAAATATTGATCTTTTGAAACTTTTATATCCTGATTATTAAATCTATAGTATTTCGTGCCATTAATAACATACTTTATGGTATACGTAGATTGGTAAGATACTGAGATGTCATTAGAATGATTTGAATATAGTATCTTATTTTCTAATTGATTAGAGAAAGTTGGATTTGAAGTTATTTCTTCAAGTTTGATCATGTAAAAAGTAAATTATTTATTTTCAAAAAAAGTATTTCTCATTCCTTTCTATCTCTTAATTATGACTATCTTAATTCTATTCATTTTCTATTCTCCAAGGTGGGTTTAGTCTATTGTCTCCTGCATAAAATAAAATCAATTGATTTCTATCAATATCTTTTAATCTTGCTTCTCTCCATAGCCATTTTTGGTCAGTAGGTTTTTGATCAAATACAATTCCTCTACCTATAAGTTCATTAACATATTCGTCTAGGTTATCGCATTCAAAATAAATATAGATTCCTTCTCCTTTTGGCAAACTTTCTGTTTGATGTATCGAAAAAGTCGAACCTCCATTTGGACATTCAAACCTTGCATAATGTGGTAATGATTTTACTATTAATTTTAATCCTAATTTTTGATAAAAAGGAATTGACTTTGTCAAGTCTAATGAAGGAACTGTTATTTGATTTAAGTTCATCTTTTATCTTAATTATTTAATATAATATATAATTGCTTTGCCTTTAATTTCAATTGTCGAATCCATATTTTCTAAAAGTTAAATTTATTCTTCCTTTTTTATATTTAGGATTTATTGGTAGGCTATGCTCATATCTATCTTGACAATATGCTCCCATAATGATTAAACTTCCATTTTCTAATAGTTGAGAAGTTTCTGTAGTATTCGCTTTTTCTCTAAATTTAAACTCTCTTTCTTCTCCCAAACTTATCGATGGAATTATTGATGTATCTCCAAAAGCTACATAATCTGAATGAAAATCTACCCCCGAATTACCGTCTGGATAATATATTAATACACAAACTTGAAAACTCTGATTTGTGAATTTTTCGACCTTTTCTTTTAGTCTTTTCAATGTATTTATCCAACTACATGTTGGTCCCCAATGCTCTTCAGGAAATTTATGATCATCAAGTAAGTTTTGATCTAAAAACATGATTTTCCCAAAATTCACATCATAACTTCTTCCATCTACTGTTTGCGGACTATAATTAGTTTTTTCTACAATATTTTTTAATTCAATAAATAAGTCGTTTGCATCTTTTAAATTTACAAAATCACTATGGTACTCTACTTCACAATTTAATGGTAATTTCATTGTTTCGATAATTATTTATTTTCCTCTAACCATTTTAAAGCATAGTTCCATAGTTCTTTATTTTTAGAACTAAAAAAGCCCATATGTCCCAATGCTTTTTTTTCTAACTCTTTAGGATCAAGTGAAACTATTGTCACCTCAGATTTAGAATAAATTCGAGCCATATCTTTCACATTTTCGTAATTCGCTATTCCGTCATCTTCTGCATATAACCACATTGAAGGAAATTTTAATTGGTCATAGGTATGCTTCTTAATTTCTTTATCAAAACTCGTTTCGACATATCCTTTTCCATTACACCACTTTGTCCATTGTTTTGCTACTAATTTTGGTAATGGTTCTCCCATTCCTACCCATTGTGAGTTTGCTTTTCCGAATAAAAAATTACTAAACGGAATAAATACATTTAAAAAGAATAATGCGCTTAATTTAAATGGATATTTCATATATCGTAAACTCCCTGACGAAGACGCAAAATTAAACATTGATTTTATATCCAACGCATTCTCCATCAAACCTACTAACTGCCCTCCAACACTATGTCCTATTAAATGATATGATTGGTTTGGAAAACTCTCCTTTAATTCTTTTAAAACAGCTGTCATATCTAATTTTCCCCAATTAATTAATGACGCATTTATTTTATTTATTGAATCCTTTTTAGAATCTCCTACTCCTCGATTATCAAAGCATATTACTCCATAATTATTATTAGCTAAATGTGTTGCAAAAGAATTGTAAAACCTTCTTTTAATACCAGTTGCGGGAGCAATAATTACTGCTCCTTTTATTGATGTTGGGTTATATCGTGTACCAGATAATTCAAAACCATCTTTACATTTTATTTGAATATCTTCTATATTCATTCTGTGTTTGTTTAATTATAACTAATAAAAATTAATTAAAAACTTCTATTGATTTATTGGTCATTTTATAAAAACTAAATATAATCAATAGCTAATAAAATATATAATACCGTTTTTCACTTATCTTAAAAAAACATATCGTACCTCTAAATAAATTGTTATCATCAAAACTTATTAGTCTAAAAAGCAAAAAAGCCCCTAAAAGGGCTTCAATAGTTCAGTCTCTTTATAAGATCATCAAACTATACGGTAAAATTATCTTTAGTCTTATTTTATATTATTTCAAGTAATTTCTCTGCATGTTCTGATGCTCTTTTTACTACTTCTTCTTTTACATTATATACTCTTTCGATACAATCTTTGAATTATGTACAGTTAGTTTTTATTAAGTCCCTTTTTAGATATACTATTAAATACATCCATTTAGAATATATTATAAGTCACGTTCGTTTTTATGTATTCGTTCTAATAATGTCTATATTTTTGCAATACATTTTTTATCACACCAATACCACGCAGCATTTATACTTCCTTCTTCATAAGGAGCAAATTTTTCAAACTTCATCCCTATTTTTTCCATTACCCTCATTGATGCTTTATTTTCTTTCATTGCAATTGCAATTATTCGTTTCAATTTGAATTTTTCAAATCCATATGTCAGAATTGCACGAGATGCTTCTGTTGCATATCCCATTCCCCAATATTTCGGTAAAAATCTATATCCTAGATCAATTTCATTAAACTCAGGTAAATACGCTAAACCAGCCCATCCAATAAATTGTTTTTCATTTTTTAAAAAAGTAGCCCATCTTCCGTATCCGTACTTTTTGTAATTATCAATTCGTATTTGTATTACTCGTTCCATTTCTTCTATAGATTCAACTATAGGCTCTCCTGTATATCTCTGTACATCAAGATCAGAATGCAGCTGGAACATTGCTTCTTTATCATCTAAAGTAATTTCCCTTAATACTAATCTTTCTGTTTCTATCAACATGTTCATTTTATTACTTATTAAGGGAAATTTACACTAAATTATTTTATTGATTTTCTAATTCTATTTGATAATTCAAAATTTCAGAAAATTCTCCCTCATCATTAAATGTTCTAACTTTTAAACTTCCTCCAGAAAAATCTGATTTAAATTTGATTGTAGCTATTGATTTATTAGCACCTTCTGTAATACTATTTTCTACATTTAAAATCTCTATACTACCTGACTCAACAATCCATGAAATTTCTGAAAAATTTAAGGTCGATTTACTAGCATAAGTTATTACTTCATTTGGTATTGCAGATTCTGCACCATCCATACATAAACCTATAAACTGAGGATCAGTACTCAATCCACAATCAGTTACGTTTTTAATATTTTCGACAATAGATTCACCATTATCATCAGTTGAACAAGAAACAGTAAATCCTAAAAGAGCAATTAATAATAAATAAACAGTTTGATTTCGCATAATTTTCGTTTTTTAATTATTTATAGTATTTTTTTTGATTAGTCATTAATTTTTAATTCTTTATATAAATTAATGTCTTTAGATTTATAAAACCGAGATGGGCAATTTGTAAATTAAACTCATCTCATTTGTTATTTTTATTAAGATGTAATATTTCATAAACGGTTGCGTAAAAAACATTACTAACTTCATAGTAAACATAATTTTAACTCGATCATCAAATCATTTACATAGAACTATTATGACGGTAATATTGCTTCTAAAAAAGGTCGGAGTGATGATTTTTAAACGAAAAAGTTATTTCTTTTTTATAGAGAAACAAGTAATATTCTTGAAAAGACTTAGGAAATAATATATTACTATATAAAATTAATGGCTATAGAAAAATTAATAAAAATATTTACTTCTAACCTTTTACACATTCTTTTATATTAATTGCAGAGATAAATTAACTTTCAGGTAAGATAATGTTATAATAGTGTAAATTTGAAATGATTCCAAAAACTCATCAGCAACTATGTTTAAAATACTTTTTATTCATTGCTCTTTAATTAAAATATACTCACTTATTTAGAATTTCCTAGTGAATCTATCTAATCATTGAAAAATATAAAGCTATAAATAAGTGCATCTAATTGTTGCTATCTTATTAATTAATAATTTATAACAAAAAAACGCGTCCTATATATTTAGAACGCGTTTTTTTATTTATTGAGATCTGTAGATTATTTTACTTCTTCAAAATCTACATCTTCTACATCACTTGCTTCTTCTCCAGTTGGCTGTTGTGCTCCAGCATCTGGTCCAGGCGCTCCACCTTGTTGTTCTGCTTGTGCTTTGTACATTTCTTCACTAGCAACTTTCCAAGCTTCGTTGATCTTATCTAAAGCTGGTTGAATTACATCAATATCTTTAGTTTCATAAGCTTTCTTCAACTCTTCTAAAGCATCTTGAATTGGTTGTTTCTTATCATCAGATAATTTATCTCCAAATTCTTCTAATTGCTTATCAGTTTGGAAAATCATTCCATCAGCTTCATTTAATTTATCAGCTGTTTCTTTTGCTTTTTTATCAGCATCTGCATTTGCTTCTGCTTCTTGCTTCATCTTTTGGATTTCTTCTTCTGTTAATCCAGATGATGCTTCGATACGAATATCTTGTGTTTTGTTAGTAGCTTTATCAGTTGCGCTTACTTTAATTATCCCGTTTGCATCAATATCAAAAGTTACTTCAATTTGAGGAGTTCCTCTTTTTGCTGGTGGAATTCCATCTAAATGGAAACGACCGATAGTTTTATTATCAGCAGCCATTGGACGCTCTCCTTGTAATACATGAATCTCTACCGATGGTTGATTATCTGCTGCTGTTGAGAATACTTGTGATTTCTTTGTAGGAATCGTAGTATTTGCTTCAATAAGCTTTGTCATTACATTACCCATAGTTTCGATACCTAATGATAATGGAGTAACATCTAATAATAATACATCTTTGATATCTCCTGTAAGTACTCCTCCTTGAATTGCTGCTCCTACTGCTACAACCTCATCTGGGTTAACTCCTTTACTAGGTGCTTTTCCAAAGAATCTCTCTACTGCTTCCTGAACTGCTGGAATACGAGTAGATCCTCCTACTAAGATAATTTCATCAATATCGCTAGTTGATAATCCTGCATTTTTAAGAGCAGTTTCACATGGCTTGATTGTACGTTTTACTAAATCATCAATTAATTGATCAAATTTAGATTTTGTTAATGTTCTTACCAAGTGCTTAGGTCCACTAGCAGTAGCAGTTACATATGGTAAGTTTATTTCTGTTTGAGCAGAAGAAGATAATTCAATCTTAGCTTTTTCAGCAGCTTCTTTTAAACGTTGTAAAGCCATTGGATCTTGACGTAAGTCCATATTTTCATCCGCTTTAAACTCTTCAGCTAACCAATCGATGATTTTTTGGTCTACATCATCTCCTCCTAAGTGAGTATCTCCATCTGTAGCCAATACTTCAAATACTCCATCTCCTAATTCTAAGATAGATACATCATGAGTACCTCCACCAAAATCAAATACTACGATTTTTTGGTCTTCTCCTTTTTTATCTAATCCATAAGCTAATGCTGCTGCAGTTGGCTCATTGATAATACGCTCTACAGTTAATCCTGCAATTTCTCCAGCTTCTTTTGTAGCTTGACGTTGCGCATCATTAAAATATGCTGGTACAGTAATTACTGCACGTGTTACTTCTTGATCTAAAAATTCTTCAGCTGTTTTCTTCATTTTTTGAAGTGTCATTGCTGATAATTCTTGTGGAGTATATAAACGACCATCAATATCTACACGTGGTGTATCATTATCTCCTTTTACTACTTTATAAGCTACTCTATTTGCTTCATTTGAAGATTCAGAATATTTATTTCCCATAAAACGCTTAATCGATGCAATCGTTTTTGTTGGGTTTGTTACTGCTTGACGCTTTGCTGGATCTCCTACTTTAATTTCTCCTCCTTCAACAAAGGCAATTACAGATGGTGTTGTTCTTTTTCCTTCAGAGTTAGTGATTACTACCGGATCATTACCTTCCATCACAGAAACACATGAATTCGTTGTTCCTAAATCTATACCTATAATCTTACTCATAGCTTTATTTTATATTTATTTTTAAGTGTTATTCTATATTTATTTCTGGTTGGTATAAGTCAATCTTTATGCCAATAGCTTTTATATGACAGCTTGTCATTTTTCTTTAAAAAGATCAGACAAAATGTTTTCCTTGTAAATTAATTCTCACTTTATTCTTTTAATATTTTCGTAAAATAGTTCCTTCATATATCGCAATACGCTATATTTATCCCGCTAAATTAATATGCATATTATCGATTATGGAATGTATTAGTATTTTTGACATGCTTAAAATAGGTGTAGGCCCTTCAAGTTCACATACTTTGGGTCCTTGGCGTGCTGCACAACGATGGATTCAAGAGCTAAAAACTAGCAATCAATTTGATCAAGTTACATCTCTTACTGTTGATTTATATGGATCCTTATCCCTTACAGGGAAAGGTCATGCTACTGATTTAGCTTCAATTTTAGGTTTGGCAGGTTATGATCCTGTAACAATTCCTATAGATTTGATTAGTTCTGAAATCGATACTATACAAAAAACAAAAACTATCCTTTTTAATAATGAAAAGAAACTAAGTTTTGATCCTAGTATTGATGTGCTTTTTCATCGTAATTTCTTGGATTTTCATCCAAATGGAATAACGTTTAATGCTATGCTTTCAACTGGTGAAAAAGTATCTTCTACTTTTTATTCTATTGGAGGTGGTTTTGTCGTTAAAGATGAACCTGTAACTGATAATTCAAAAGAAGAAAGTTTTAAAACATTTCCATTTCCTATTCAAAAAGCTACAGAACTTCTAGAATATTGTGCTAAAGAAAATAAAAAAATATCTGAAATTGTCTTAGAAAATGAGCGTTCGATAATATCTGAAGCTCAAATTGATAAAGGGATTCTTGATGTTTGGAATGTTATGCTTGAATCAATGTATACAGGTTGTCATACAGAAGGTACTCTTCCTGGTGGTCTTAACGTTCGCCGTAGAGCCTTTGATTCTCATTTAAAATTAATTGGTGATACTAATACGTATTCTAATCCCTCAGAATGGATCCAATCTATACGTAATACCGAAGTAAAGTTCAGGCAAATATTAAAATGGGTTTCTTGTTTTGCCCTAAGCGTTAATGAAGTTAATGCTTCTTTAGGTAGAGTTGTTACTGCTCCTACAAACGGTAGTGCTGGTGTAATTCCTGCCGTTATGATGTATTATATGGTTATCGAAAATCACGATGCTAATTTTGATGATATAAAACAATTTATGTTGGTCGCTGGTGAAATAGGTAGTTTATTTAAAAAAGGAGCTACTATCTCTGCTGCTATGGGAGGATGTCAAGCAGAAATTGGTGTTTCTTCTGCCATGGCTGCTGGTGCTCTCACCGAATTAATGGGTGGAAGTCCAGAACAGGTTTTGATTGCTAGTGAAATCGCAATGGAACATCATCTAGGCTTAACATGTGATCCTATAGGTGGATTGGTACAAATACCATGTATCGAACGTAATGCAATGGGAGCTATCAAAGCAATTAATGCTTGTGAAATGGCTTTGGATACAGATGCTGCTAATGCAAAGGTTCCTCTTGATAAAGTAATTAATACTATGTGGGAAACTGCTAAAGATATGAATACAAAATATAAAGAAACTAGTGAAGGTGGTTTAGCCGTTAACGTAGGAATGAGTGATTGTTAAGAATGGTGATTAGCAATTCTTTATTACAGAAAATAATTACGTTAATATCTCAATATTTTAAACTTTTTGGTTTATACTTTTTATTTGGGATATTCTTAATCGTATTTAGAAATAATTTCCCAAACCTTGATTTTGATCAATACAATCAAGATGGGATACTAGAATTGTTTTCTAAAAATAAATTGCATGCCTTTTTTTCATTAGTAGTTATGGCTCCTTTATTAGAGGAAGGTATTTTTCGTACTTTAATAAAACCAAAGTCCTATGAAATACCATTGTTTTTAAGTTCTGTTACTGTATTATTATTATCGTTTACAGTACAATTAGAAATTCCTTGGTATTATCGGTTTTCAGCTATTTTAGCTTGTATTACTATTGGTAGCATAGTTTATGCAAAACTACTTCCTAAAAAACTGATTGTAATTACTCGCGTATTTCTTTATAAGCATCATATTATAACTCTTCAAATTACCTCCATTATTTTTGGACTAATACACATTCTTAATTATGTTGATTCTTTTCAGATCAATGTTGTTTTATTTTTATTAATAGTTCCTCGAATTTTTGCAGGACATATGTGTGGAGTTATTAAATTAAAAAACGATCATTTAATTTGGTCTATATTATTACATGCTATTAACAATGGAGTTGTATTCTTTAGTTTACTATTTTTAAAACAATAGAATAGCTTAAATTATTTAACGTTACACCCTTCTCTATGTCTTGTATCAGTAATATTTAAAATTCTCCATTGATTTCCGTCATTATAGAGTTGAAAAATATTTATTCCACAATGACTAAATTTTTCATTAAAATAAAATTCATATGGTGTCCATACATGTGCTATATCTGCATCTGCTTCAATTTTAAATAACAACAATTGCTCATTCCATCGTTGCGTTGAAGGCCTATTATGAATAACTTTAAGAAAATCATCTACAGAGCTATTTTCTATCTTTACTTTCCCATCTTTAGTTTTACCTATAGTTTTTAATATCATCGTTGCATCAATTACAGCTTTAATTTTTGATGTATCTCCTTGATGAAATCCTTCAAAAAAATCTAATACAGCTTGCTTTACTTCTTTTTTATAGACACTTACATTATCAAGATTCTTTTGCTTTTGAGCATTACTATTAAATATTATTGCAAGAGTTAGGACGATACTTAATTTTAATACATTCATATTTTTAATACTAAATTTATGAACAAGGTAAACTTTTTCAATCAGTAACTTACAATGAATCTCAATAATTATAATAAAGTTGGGATACATAAACGCTCAAAAAATTACGTAAAATACGTACATTTACATTTCAAATTAATTTAAGATGTCTGTAGCAAAAAAGGATTACAAGCGTATTACTGTAAAATCTCTTATTGAGATGAAAGCAAATAGCGAAAAAATATCGATGTTAACTGCCTATGATTATACTATGGCAAAAATAATCGATACTGCAGGAATTGACGTTATTTTAGTAGGTGATTCTGCTTCTAATGTTATGGCAGGTCACGAAACGACTTTACCAATCACATTAGATCAAATGATCTATCATGCACAATCAGTAATTAGAGCTATCAAAAGATGCCTTGTTGTTGTTGATTTACCATTTGGTAGTTATCAAAGTGATCCTAAAGAAGCTTTACGTTCGGCTATACGAATCATGAAAGAATCTGGTGGACATGCTGTAAAAATGGAAGGTGGTAAAGAAATTAAGGATTCAATCAAAAAAATTCTTAACGCTGGGATTCCTGTAATGGGGCATTTAGGACTTACGCCTCAATCTATTTATAAATTTGGTACTTATACTGTAAGAGCTAAAGAAGAGCAAGAAGCTAAAAAATTGAAAGAAGATGCTTTAATGCTTCAAAAACTAGGTTGTTTTGCAATTGTTTTAGAAAAAGTTCCTGCTAATTTAGCCAAAGAAGTTGCTGAAAGTCTAACCATTCCTGTGATAGGAATTGGAGCTGGTAATGGAGTTGATGGTCAAGTATTAGTAACACATGATATGTTAGGTATGACACATGAATTTAATCCACGTTTTTTACGTAGATATATGGATTTATTTAATGGTATGTCTAATGCTTTCAGTCAATATATTGATGATGTTAAATCTCAGGATTTCCCAAATGAGAATGAGCAATATTAATTTTTTCTTATTTTAACGATGCATTCTACAAAAAAAAATCTTCAAGTTATTTATGAAGACAATCATATCATTGTTATCAATAAACGTGCTGGTGATATTGTTCAAGGTGATAAAACTGGAGATACTCCTCTCAGTGAAATTACAAAAGCATATCTTGCCGAAAAATATAAGAAACCTGGTGCTGTCTTTTTAGGCGTAGTACACCGACTTGATCGTCCGACAACTGGAATTATTGTTTTTGCAAAAACGAGTAAAGCACTTACTCGTTTAAATAAATTATTTGCCAATAAAGAAACTCAAAAAACATATTGGGCTATTGTAAAAAAGCAACCTCCTAAATCGTCCGAACGTCTTACACACTGGTTAAAACGCAATCCTAAACAAAATAAATCGTATGCTAATATTAAAGAAGTTCCTGATAGTAAAAAAGCTATTTTAGAATATACTTTAATTAAAAAACTACAACGTTACCACTTACTAGAAATTGATTTATACACAGGGAGACATCATCAAATAAGGTCTCAATTATCAAGTATTGGGTGTGTTATTAAGGGGGATCTAAAATATGGTGCAGATAGAAGTAATAAGGATGGAAGCATACATTTACATGCTAGAAAACTTACTTTCATACACCCTGTTAAAAAAGAACCAATATCTTTAATTGCTCATCCTCCATCAGACGCTATTTGGGATGCTTGCTTATAGTTACTTATAAGAGCGAATGCTTTCTATTATTACAGAACTTAAAATAAGAATACCTCCTATTACTGTCATTATTTTTGGAATTTCATTTAAAAAAATTGCTCCAATAATAATTCCATAAATTGGTTGTGTACTACTTATGATACTAGCTGTAGTTATAGAAAATCTTTTAAAACTAGTTAGAAATAATGTATGTCCTATTGCTGTTGTTAATAAGGCTAATGTAATTGTAGGTTTCCATTGAGTCAATATCCCTAAGCTATCAAAAAGAAACAAACATGGTGATAAAATGATACTTACTACCACTAATTGATACCACATTAACATAGATCCATTATAGTTCCCTACTTTAGTTTTCATAATTAAATTACGTAATGCATAGCAAAAAGCGGATAATACTCCCAGTCCTACAGCCTTTGTATATTCATTTTCAAAACTAAAATTAGGGACTAAAAAATAAATTCCTATCAAAACTAAAGCGCTCAATAGTAAGTGTGATTTTTGAAATTTTGTTTTCAATATCAATGGTTCTAATAAAGCTGTAAGTGCAGGATATGTAAAGATTGACAACATTCCTATAGCCACATTAGATAATTTAAGTGCATAAAAAAAAGTGATCCAATGCAATCCCATTAAAATACCACTTGCAATAATTGGCAGTACATCTTTTTTTTCTACATGAATCGATATCTTCTTCCATTTACAAAATACAAATAAAAATACGCCAGCAAAAATTGCTCTGTAAGCTATAATAACAGGGACTGGCATTTCTATATAACGACCCAATGCTCCTGAAGTGCTTATCAGGAGCATTGCAAAGTTAAGTTCTAATATGTTGCTAAGATGACTTCTCTTTGTTTCCAATTTATCTTTTTAGTGTAAAATTAGCTCTAAATTCTTTTCTTACACCTTCTTCTATATATAAAACTTTAAACCAATAATCTGACGATGGCATTTTTTGTCCATTATACATTCCATCCCAGCTACCTCCACTAGCTCCTAATACCTTTAATAGTTTTCCATGTCTATCAAAAATTAACATATTAGTTATGGTAACTTGATCACTACCTGTAATAGTCCAGATATCATTCCATCCGTCTCCATTTGGTGTAAAGAACCTTGGGTAATTAACGATTACTTCTACTTCAAATTCTAACTCTCCACACAATCTTAAATCTCTTACAACAACAGTATGTTCTCCTCTAAAAACATTCGTAAATATATTTGAAGATTGCCATCCTCCAGCATCTAATCTGTATTCGTATTCTCCTCTTCCAACTACGGTTACTTCAATCATAGCATTACTAGAAAAGGCTTCTGTCGTTAGTTCTGCTGTAATACTTTCTGGTGGATACGATCCTATTACTGTTGTCGTTGCTGGAATAGTACATCCTGTAGCAATATTAGTTGCTTGTACAGTATAATCTCCAGCTACATCTGGAAGAAACGTACTGTTTGTAGCTCCCGCTATTTCATTTGTATTTAACGGAACCACTCCTGTATACCATTGAAAAGTATATTCTGTAGGACTTAATTGCGTATCTATCGTAGCAGTTGGCAATAAATTAATACGCATATCATTTGCATCAAGACATAAAGTATATTCGTCTTCAATTGCAATAACTGGTGATTGATTAACGATTAAAGGTACTGGAATAACTCTAAAGCAATCATTTCCTGGAGCTATAGGATCTAATCTTAAATATACAGTATGATTAAATGCCTGTATGTTAGTATACATAGTAGGCGTTGCTATAAAATTAGTATTTCCTGCAATAGCATCTGCCTCTACTTCATAAAACGAAATATTAAAATCATTTCTGTTTAAATCATTAGTAGGATCTGCATCATCTACATTTAATACTTCATCCAAGATACGTCTCAAATTAAATTCGTCGAATCCATCATTATCAATTTCGCATTCTTCTATCGCTGCTGGTAGTAATTCAAAGTTTTCATACAAAATTGTTCGTAAATCTAATGAGATAGTAGAACTACATCCATTATTTGTATCACTTGCTTGAATTAGTATTGTATTTGTTAATGTCGTACTTAAATAATTTGCTGGTGTTGCTATAGGGTTGTTATTATCTAAATCAGTTTGTGATTCATAATACATATATGATAATGTAACAGTAGTTCCTGATGCTATTTGAGCTTCCCTAATAGTCAAATCATAAACTGTATCAACTTGATCACTACATATAATTATAGGATCTGGTGTAGTTAATACTGGGTTATGCAATACTTGCAATTCAAAAGAGATATCAGTTCTAGCACATTCACCAGCATCGCTAGTCCCATTTCCATTTTCATCAAACTGTACTCTAACCCATATTTGTTGTGGATTCGATTCATTAGTAAACATTCCTGTTATTGCAGCCGTATTATTAATTGCATCTTGCTCTGTTCGGTGATAACTAATCAATAAATCTTCTGTTTGTGTCCCTATCACTTCACTATCTTTTGTTGTTAAATCAAAAACAGCTAGATTAGGATCATCACTACATAAATTATATGTAGAAACTGTATTATTCGCTGGTAAAGGATCTACCTGTAGTGTTATATGTTCTCCTAATCCTAAACAAGCATTATTAACATTGCTATCAACTCTCACATATAAATTTTGAGTAAAAGGGGAACTATCATTTCTATAATTACTTGGATCTAGAATAGCATTTTGCTCGGCTAAAGCATCCGCTTCATTTTGATAATAAGTAACAGTTAATGCTTGTCCTCCAGGAAATAATGCAATAATATCATTGGTAGCACTACTAATATCAAAAGTAACAATACCGTTTGCATTATCATTATCTATCAAAGCATCATCACATAAGGTAAAATTTAAATTAAAAGTAGCTGGTATTTGAGTGGTTGATACTTCTAAATCAATTTGTGCTGTTCTAATACATCCATCTGTATTTTCAATTCTCGCAAAAACAATACTATTAAGTGCTATAGGGTTTGGATATGCTAAGAAATTTGTCAATTGATCTGCTACATTTCCTGCTTGTGCTTGTGCTTGTGTAAGGTAATAAGTAAATGTTTCATTTGCTGCGTTTGCAGATATTAGTGTATTAGCTTCTGTTAAATTAAATAAAGAAAACCCATCTACATCATTATCACATTGTAAAAGTCTAACCGTTGAGTTTACTGTTGGTAAAGCATTTACGATTAAATCAAACGTAGTAGTTTCGTAGCATTGTGGAGAAGTTATACTTTGTATTCTAGCTACTATTGTTTGTGTAGCACTCGTATTAGTATACAATAAAGGTAATTCTGTCCCAGCTAGACCAGCATCAGCAGTTGCTTGATCGATATAAAATAACACTTCGTACTCTGCAGCATTTTGTGTTCCTAGAACTTCAGCTTGTTTTGCTGTTAAATCAAATTCTAACATTCCATTTGTATCATCACCATCCACAGCATCATCACAACTTTCTATAGGTGTCGCTGTATTAGCTATTGGATCATTAACAACTTCAATATCAAATGAAACTATTTCTGAACAACTATGTGTTAGGTCTGCTATTCTTATCCAGATTGTCTGTGTTTGCGTTATATTTTGGTAGGCATTAGGTGTTGTTATAGTATTGGCTGTATCGGTTCCAGTAAAGCCTATTGCATCAGCTTCAGTTAAGTGATAAGATATCACAAATATTGATGGATCTTGCGTTCCTAATATTCGTGTAGCGTTAGGAGTTAAGTCAAAAATATCAAGACCATTCCTATCTGCGTCACAATTGACAATATCTTCTGGCTGTTGTGCTATTGTTGGAGGTGTTGTAAATTCTATAATTACAGAGTCTGATGCTGTACAACTAGTAGATACATTTATTTCAACACTATAAGTACCATTTTGACTTACTTCTAATTGTGCTCCTCCTGCTAAAACTGTTGTCCCGTCACCTGGAGCTAAAGGTTGCCCGTCTTTCATCCATACGTAAGTAGTGCCTGCTGCAGTCCCAATAGTTGCATCTAAAATTATTGGAGTTCCTAAACATCCAGGATTACCAGCAGAGATCGTTTGATCTACTCCTATATTTCCTCCTAAATTAAAACTTCCTGCTTCTAAAAACACTGCTGAATCGTATGCTCCATCTGTTTCTTCTGCAATTACTAATTTGATCGTGTAAGTTTCTCCAGCAGTTACTGCTCCAGAGGCTGTTAAAATTTCTGTATATCCATTAAAATCTATTGGTGCATTTGTTCCTGGTGGAACAGATCTATTAAAAAAGACTTCATTTTGTGGAGGACATGTACCCGGAACACCTTCATTTACTGTTGTAACTTTTATCGGAATAGGTGGGTTGGTTCCTGGTACTACCGCTAAATTAACCGAATTACCAGAAGAATCTGTTAGTATAAATGCAAATACATCTGAGAAAGAACATGGAAAAGTACCTACATATTCTTCAGATGCGAATAAAAAATCAAAACTGATAAAGTCAACTGTAGGAACAAAATCAAATTGAATAAATGTTGCATTGTTTAAATTTGGTGTGGCTGTAATTGTTGCTAAATCTGCATCTCCTGGCCAACCTGAGGAATCTCCTTCACTTAATTGAGTAGCTCCATTAGGCCCCTCTGCGCTTCTAGCATTACCTGTACTTAATATAACTCCTCTATCTATCTCAAAACCTGAACCGTTAGCTTCAAAATACCCTATTCCATTGAATCCTTGCGCTGTTCCTGTAAATGAACTAAAGTTACTTACTTGCGCACACGGACTATCAATAAGTATATCTTCTACTAATTGTTGTACCGTAAAAGAACTATCGTCAACAGTAATTTGTGCTGAGATTTGATTAAACATTAAAATTAAAAATACTAGAGGTATTATATTTTTCATTCTTACAATTCGCATTTTAAAAATTAAGAAATACTGTGTTTTTATAATATTCACAATATCCTAAAAAAGCTTTTAAACTAAAAAAAGCTAAAAGATCATCATTTAACGATAAAAATATGTTAAATATCATATGAAAAACGAATTTACAACATTATACCCTACCTATTCCTATAATTTTTAACGTATTAATCCTTTTGCTTTTTCTCTTATGATTTCTCCTACTGGTCTTGACTGTATATTACTTTCTAACCATGATAAAATATCTAAATATAAAAATGCTCTTTTTTCATATGGATGTTCTTCAAATTTCTTTAATCTTTTATGCAAACCTCTAAATTCTTCTTTGATTTGATGTGGAAAAATATCGCCTAATTTTCTTAAAAATTTTATCATTTCTTTTTGCACTTCATGCAAATCATTCATTTTTATTAAGAACTTATACGTTTCTTTTAATTGAGTTTCTAAATGATAATCTAATCCTGCTTCATAATGAGCTACTAAGCTTAATACCCTAGAAAAACACATTAGATCTTCTCTCATTTTCAATGACTTATTATGTATTATTTTCTTCAAATATTCAATACACATTTTATTGTTTCCACTACCAAAATACAAGCATCCTATTTTATAGTAAAGTACCATTATATGATGATCATCTAATCTATTCTTATATTTTTTTAACTGTACTAAAATTGGATCTACTAACATTAGACCTTCTTCAAAACTTCCTTCTAAAAAATGTAAATTAAGTTTATTATTATAGGTATATAAAAATGCTAACGCGTCTACATTATCATCTATTGGGAATTTCTTTGAATTAATATTTTCTTCTAATTTCCCTAAAACTCTTTTTAATTGCTCTCTATCTTTTATTAAATAAAGTGATTCTAAAAGATAATAATTACCTCGTAAATAAAATACGGGGTTCAATTTTATCATTTTAGGATATTCATCAAACAATTCTACCCATTTTTTTGAATATTTATAACAAGATAGAAAATCTTGTACCATAAAACTATACCATAAGTGCGCTTTATAAAGCCACAATTTTTCTCTAAAACCTAACATTTCCCATTGATACGCTGGCAGTTTAGTATTAAAATAGTCCGTTATTTCTTTATGCTCTATATCATTTTTAACATAACCTGTTTTCAACATTAATCCATACAATTGTAATGACAAATTAGATAATCTACTTGTCAATACATTTTTCATACTTAACGTCTTTGCCTCTATAGACAACTCATCTGCTCGTGTATTAATACTTCTTGTGATATATTGAGTTTCTATAATTTTTTCAAACTCAACAATCTCATACGCTATGTTATTTTCTTCATTTTCCTTCGCAATTGTTTTTGCTTTTTCTAAAATCTTCAAACTTTGTTTATACAGTCCTTTATGGTAAAGTATCGTTGCAAAATCCAGTTGTTCTCTTATTTGAAATCTAACATTTTGATGAACTGGATTCAATCTAAGACTGATTAATATCTGTTTATATAAATGAGCCTTTAAATTTGATAATTGTTGTTTTTTAACAATTCCTTTTTTTATAATCACTTGTTCATCTATAGTATCATTCTTATCCAAATAATTGAATAAAGCCAAAAATTTTGAATCTGTATTGACTCCTAATCTTCCTACATATACCTTAAACTGCCTTTTTTCAGATTTAGACAAAGACTTGACTAATACAAATAAAGGATCTTTTTGATCATTCGTCATTGTAAGTTTTTTTAATTTAAAATATTGAAAATCATTTAATTAACTAAAATAAAAATCTTTTTAGCATTGTAATACACAATAAAAAATACTGTTGTTACGGATTCCCAAAATATAAATTCGCAATAGAAAAAGAAACTCTTAAACAATTTATTTCTCTAAGAAATTCTTTTTCAAATAATGATTTATTTACAATTTATATCATATAGCTATGAGTACTAACAAAGTCCAAATTTTTGATACGACACTTAGAGATGGTGAACAAGTTCCAGGGTGTAAACTAAATACACAACAAAAATTAATCATCGCTAGGCAACTCGATCTCTTAGGGGTAGATGTTATTGAAGCTGGATTTCCTGTATCTAGTCCTGGTGATTTTAATTCTGTATCAGAAATTGCTAAGCTTGTAAAAAATGCTACTGTATGCGGATTAACTCGCGCCGTAGAAAATGATATTAAAATTGCAGCTGAAGCATTGAAATATGCAAAAAGACCTAGAATTCATACAGGAATTGGCACATCTGAATCTCATATTAAACATAAATTTAATACTACTCCTGATAAAATCATAGAACGTGGTGTTGCAGCTGTTAAGTATGCTAAATCGTTTGTTGAAGACGTTGAATTCTACGCAGAAGATGCTGGTCGCACAAACAACGAGTTTTTAGCTCGTGTATGTGAAGCTATGATTAAAGCTGGAGCCACCGTATTAAATATACCTGATACAACAGGTTATTGTTTGCCTGAAGAATATGGCGCAAAAATTAAATATTTAAAAGAAAATGTTACTGGTATTGACAATGTTACTATTTCCTGTCATTGTCATAATGATTTAGGTTTAGCAACTGCAAATTCAATAGCAGGAGTGATTCATGGAGCTAGACAAATTGAATGTACTATTAACGGAATTGGAGAGCGAGCTGGAAATACATCTTTGGAAGAAGTGGTAATGATCATGAAACAGCATCCTTATCTACAACTTAATACAGATATCAATTCAAAATTATTATACGAAACGAGTCAAATGGTTTCTGACAATATGGGAATGTTTGTACAACCTAACAAAGCTATTGTTGGTGCTAATGCGTTTGCTCATAGTTCTGGAATACATCAAGATGGAGTTATTAAAAATCGAGAGACATACGAAATCATAGATCCAGCTGAGGTTGGTGTTACCGAATCTGCTATTGTACTTACTGCCCGTAGCGGTAGAGCTGCACTTGCATATAGAGCTAAAAAAGTTGGTTACGAACTAACCAAACTTCAATTAGATAGTGTTTATAAAGAATTTTTAGATTATGCAGATACTAAAAAAGAAGTAGTTGATGCTGATATTCATTCCATTATTCAAAACACAAATATTTCTGTAGGAATTTCAGCATAATAAATTTCTACTCTTTTTAAAGGTACCAAAAATGAAAAAAACACTTTTTGATAAAGTTTGGGATGCACATGTTGTTAAAGAAATTAAAGATGGCCCTCAAATACTATATATAGATAAACATTTAATTCACGAAGTTACAAGTCCACAAGCTTTTAATGAACTTGAAAAACGTGACATACCAATTTTTAGACCTCAACAAATAGTTGCTACTGCTGATCACAATACCCCCACTCTAGATCAGCATTTGCCTGTTAAAGATGCTATGTCTAGACAGCAATTAGAACAGTTAACTATTAATTGCAAAAAAAATGATATTACATTATACGGTTTAGGTCATAAATATAACGGTATCGTTCACGTAATTGCTCCTGAATTAGGTATTACCCAACCTGGTATGACTATGGTATGTGGTGATAGTCATACCTCAACTCACGGAGCGTTTGGTAGCATTGCTTTTGGAATAGGAACAAGTCAAGTTGCACAAGTTTTTGCTAGCCAATGTTTATTACTTCAAAAACCTAAAAGTTTAAGAGTTAACGTCAATGGAAAATTAAACGCTGGTGTTTTACCTAAAGATGTTATTTTATATATCATTGCTAAATTAGGTACTAACTCTGGTACAGGATATTTTTGCGAATATGCAGGAAACGTTTTTGAAGAAATGTCTATGGAAGGTAGAATGACTGTCTGCAACATGAGTATCGAAATGGGTGCTCGTGGAGGAATGATTGCTCCAGATGAAACGACTTTTTCTTATATTAAAAATCGTCAATTCGCACCTCAAGATGAAGATTTTGATAAAAAAGTGGCTTATTGGAGTACTTTAACTACAGATGAAGGTGCTGTTTTTGATCAAGAATACCATTTTGATGCTGCTGATATTGAACCTATGTTAACCTATGGAACTAATCCAGGTATGGGAATAAGCATTAACGAAAACATTCCTTCGATTAACGATGCTAGTTTTGATAAAGCATTACAATATATGGCTTTTGAAAAAGGACAATCTTTAATTGATCAAAATATCAATTATGTTTTTATCGGTAGCTGTACTAATAGTCGTATTGAAGATTTTAGAGTTGCTGCGTCATATATTAAAGGAAAACAAAAAGCACAAAATGTAACCGCATGGTTTGTTCCTGGTTCTCAACAAGTAGCACAACAAATTGTTGATGAAGGCTTGAATGCAGTTTTTGAAGAGGCTGGTTTTAAATTACGTCAACCAGGGTGTTCTGCTTGTCTTGCTATGAATGATGACAAAATTCCCGAAGGTGAATATTGTGTCTCAACATCAAACCGAAATTTTGAAGGAAGACAAGGTCAAGGAGCTAGAACAATATTAGCTAGTCCCTTGATGGCTGCTGCAACTGCAATTGAAGGAAAAATAATAGACTTTACTAAATATCTTAATTAAGCATGGATAAATTTTCAACATTAATATCAACAGCAGTTCCATTGACTATAGAGAATGTCGATACTGATCAAATTATCCCTGCTAGATTTTTAAAAGCTACTAGTAGAGAAGGTTTTGGTAAAAATTTATTTAAAGATTGGCGTTTTCATAAAGATGGCACCAGTAATCTTGATTTTCCATTAAACAATACGCTTTATAGTGGTGAGATTTTAATTGCTGGGGACAATTTTGGTTGTGGATCTAGTAGAGAGCATGCTGCTTGGGCACTCCACGATTATGGATTTAAAGTAGTAATCTCAAGTTTCTTTGCAGATATTTTTAAAGGAAATGCTTTAAATAATGGTGTTTTACCTATTCAAGTTTCTCCAGATTTCTTAAGTACTTTATTTTCTGAAATTAATAAGAATCCTACAGCAACTTTTGAGGTAAATTTAGAAGAGCAATTTTTAAAAATAACAACATCTGGAGCAATGGCTTCTTTTGAGATTAATAGTTACAAGAAAACTTGTCTATTAAATGGTTATGACGATATTGATTTTTTATTAAATAATAAAGACGCTATAGAAAAATTTGAATTACAACAGAATTCACTATAACCCCCATAGATAAACACAAACTCAATCATTAGGATAATTTCTAAATACTATTAATATGAAATTAAACATCGCTGTACTTGCTGGAGATGGAATTGGACCAGAAGTAACAACCCAAGCTATAAAAGCTTTAGAAGCAATAGGACATAGTTTTAATCACACATTTATTTTTAAAGATGCACTTGTTGGTGCTATTGCTATAGACAAAACTAATAATCCGCTGCCTGATGAGACTCTAGACCTATGTAAAGATACAGACGCTGTTCTTTTTGGTGCCATTGGTGACCCAAAATATGATAACAATCCTAACGCCCCTATCCGACCTGAACAAGGATTATTAAAACTTCGTAAAGAATTAGGTTTATATGCAAATATTCGTCCTGTAAAAGCGTATGATACTCTACTTGATAAATCTCCTTTAAAACGATCTATCATTGAGGGAACAGATATTTCTATTTATAGAGAATTAACTGGAGGAATCTATTTTGGAAAAAAACATACCAATTCTGAAGGTACTATTGCCTCTGATCTTTGCGAATATTCTAAAGAAGAAATTGAACGCATTACACATTTAGCTTTTAAAGCTGCACAAAATCGCAGAAAAAAAGTAACTCTTATAGATAAAGCTAATGTACTAGAATCCTCTCGTTTATGGAGAAAAGTCGTTACTGAGATCGCTACTCAGTATACTGATGTAACATTAGATTTCATGTTTGTTGATAATGCAGCAATGCAGATGATTTTAAATCCTAATCAGTTTGATGTAATTGTTACCGAAAATATGTTTGGCGATATTATTTCTGATGAAGCTAGTGTTATTGGAGGCTCTATAGGTCTTTTAGCTTCTGCATCTGTTGGAGATACTTATTGCATGTTTGAACCTATACACGGGTCGTATCCTCAAGCAACAGGAAAAGGAATAGCAAATCCTATCGCAGCAATTTTATCTGCTGCCATGCTTCTAGAGCATTTTAATCTACATCAAGAAGCAATGATGATTAAACTTGCTGTAGAAAAAGCTTTAGAATTAAACATTACAACATCCGATCTTAATCCTGAAAATCCTTTAACTACAGAAAAAGTCGGAGATTTCATTGCTGATTATATTGAAAACCCTGAAGATTCTAATATTAATTTTGAGAATATTCATGTAGGTCAATCAACTATTATATAATAAACGTTCATAAACATATCCTTTTTTGAATATCGTTTGATTAACCATATTAATTCTATGGTCAATCCACAATAGTTTAGGTTTTATTTTATTTACTTTTAATAACAACAACAATTAATAAATAAATTTAAAATCATGTTAAACAACATTTTAAACCTAAATGGGATTGAACGATTAAACAAACAACAACAACAATCTATTCAAGGAGGTAGAAAAAAATGCTTTTACCACGGAGAGTGTACTGATTTTGGAGATCATTGCTCTGAGATTCAATGCTCAATAGATTTTGACGATTGTTAAACAATATAAACAATTTCATATTCTCGAATAAAGGCTAGCTTAATTATAAGATAGCCTTTTATTATATATGACATATTGTATAAACTTTTTTTATTTTTTTCTTTCAAAAGGCTAGCTTGAATTTTATGTTCTTGTTAGCCTTTTATTTTTTTATAAAAAACACCTAAATTGAATTAGCTATTTTACTCTTAAAGATTATTTAATTTTCATTAAACAATTTAGCGGGCAAATCGAGGAATTCTTGATATGATATTTTTTCACCTCTAGTCGGTGGTTCTATAGTAAATTCTTCTGAATCAATAATAATTTGATTTGCTTTAATAACTTTTCTTCCATGTTTTATTTCTAAGATAAGACCAGGTAACCCCCAAAATTCTCTAGGGCCTTGCGAAATAGGTATTTCTTCAGTATACCAAACTTCTAAATCTTCATCAATATTTGTATGATTAGGGAAATCACTATAAGGAAATTTGTATTTTTTTATAATAGCTTTTTTGCATTGGTATTTTTTAATCTTCTTTTTACTTTTTGACATTATCCAATTATTTATGACCAATGACTCTTCAATTAAGAAATTCTTTTTTGTATAATCAAATATGTGAGATGTAAATGAAGTAACGCTTTTTTTATTTTTTAAATCTCTAAAAATTATTTGTTCATTATTTAATCTAATTTTTTTTACTCCTATTTTCCTTCCTACGCCTGAAGTATTGTTGGAAACTAATGTATCGTTTGTTCTTCTTTTTAAAGGATAATAAATTGATTTTGATTCATCAATTTTTAAAATTGTCTTAATTGAATAAGTTGGTATCTCTTTATTTATTAGATCATTTTCATAATGAATAATATCGTGATCTGTCTTATTAGTATACCCCTCTGAACTAACTATTACTTGATTGTTTTTTTCATTTATCACCTCTTCATAGAATACTGTTATTCTTTGTGCTTTTAAAAATAAAGGGCTGAATACTAAAATAGTTAATATATATCTCATAGGTTTCTTTTTAAAATGATAGGCAAAAGTATATGATATTTCTTTAAACTAAAAACTTAGTTGAAAAAAATATTTCAATCTATTTACAAAATAGAAACCTTTATAAACAAAAAAGCTCTTGATAAAATATCAAGAGCTTTAGTCAATAGTAAACCTTATGGATGAATTTTAATGATTATGACCTCCCATTTCTCCAGAACTTTGTAATAGTGCTCCTTTTAGGTAATATGCACCTTCAGTAATGATAGGTACTGAGTAATTGTTTCCTTCAATATTTTTTATTTCAGTTTTCCCACCTTGAGTTTTCCCTTTTATTATTTTTAATCGAATAAATTCTACATTACTTTTTGGCGTAAATAAATAATATTCACCTTCTTGTTCTATAATGGCTGTTTCAGGGACTGTATAGCCTTCTCTTGCTGTAGAAGATAATATTCTTGCTTCTACATACATCCCTGGTTTTATTACTTTATCAGGGTCTTCAAAATGTCCATGTATATCAGCTGTTTTTGTTTCTTCTTTTATTTTTGTCCCAATTAATTCAACTTCTCCTTGATACTCTTTTTTAACTCCTTTTACATTGAATAATATTGGACTCCCTTTCTTTATTTTATTCAAATCTGTAGCAAAAACTTGTAATTCTACATGCATGTGATCGTTATTAATAATTTCGTACATAAGTTCATTAGAAGAAACAAATTTTCCTTTATTCAAATTATTAATCGTAATATACCCTGTAATAGGAGCAGTTACATAAAGTAATTTTTGCACTCCTTTAGACTTGATAATTGAAGGATTGAAGCCTAATATTTCTAATTGTGAACCATAACTATCTACTAAGCTTTTTGACGTAAGATATTTGGATTCTATAGCTTGAAAAGACTTTCTAGATATTATATCTTTTTCTAATAATGATTTTTTTCTGTCATAATTAGCTGTATTGGTTGATAATTCAATATTTGCTTCTAGAAATTGTTGTTGCATCTCAATGAATTTTGGATGTTTAAGAGTAGCTATAATTTGTCCTTTAACAACTTTTTCACCAGGCAATAAAGTAGCCTTTTCAACAAAGGCTTCTATTGGTGCATATACCGTAGCTTTACTTTGAGGAGGTACCTGAATTTCACCTATAAGTGCTAGCTCATCTTTAATCATTTGTTTTGTTATGGCTCCCGTTTTTATTCCTGCTAATTTAATTTGTTCTATTGTTAAATGAGCTTCATTATTATGTCCTTCTTCATTTTCACCATGAGCATGTTCATCATGATTTTCTGAATGGGTTTCTTTTTCTTCTTTAGAAGTATTGCAACTAATAATGCTTGATACTATTATGATAATTAAAAATATTCTTTTCATCAGTATGTTTTTATGTGCATCACTATATTTTGTAATGCTACTTATTTTAAAGTGTGTCTATATAATATTGGTAAGAGATAATTGATTGATTATAGTTATAAACTAAATCTAGATAGTTCTGCATTGTTTGAAAATATGATTCAAAACTTTGTGCATATTGATACGCATCTATTTCTCCTTCTTTAAAGGCTATTTTAAGTTTAGAAACAAAATCATTTGCTTTTTTCAGTGTTTCATCATTAATTTTTGATAATTGTTCATTGAATGTGATCACTTGTTCTTTTGCACTTTTAATATTGTTTTCTACAGCAATAGCTAGTGCATTTGTTTCGTTAGCAAGTTGTTCTTGTGAAATTTTTTGTTGTTTTACTTTTGAATTATTGCTCCAAAACCATATTGGGATGTTTACTTGAACTTTAAATCCATTATAAGCTTTTGTGTTACCTGTTTTTCTATTTATTATTCCAGCAGAGATCTCTGGGTAGTATTTGGATTTTGCTAAAGAAACATTTTTTTCGCTAACTTCATTTTGAAGTTGTAAATTATCAGAAAATTCAAGAGATGTATCTTTCTCTAGTATTGGTAAATTTAGTTTTCCAGGTATACGCGTTGCTGGTTTTATAGCTTTATTCAATTGTAATTCTTTTTTTAATTGATTTTCAATTGCTATAAAATCTTTATAAATATTACTTCTTTGAGTTTCAATAGATACAGATCTAAGAATGGCAAGATCGTTTTCTAAACCACTTATTTCTCCAGAAGTATGTAGTGTGCTAGAAATTTCTTTTATATACTTATTATTATCCAATTGTTCATCAATCAATTGTAATTTTGCATATAAGAATTGCCATTGTTGATATAGCGTACTAACTTTTAATATAACCTGACGTTGGGTTAGTTTCTTGTTACTTTCTTCAAGTTTTATTTGAGCTGAAGCTAGCTTACTTCTCTTTACTTGAGTGATGATCGAACCAAAGTTTTGCAAGACACTCCATTCTGTTTCATTAATACCTTCTGCTACACCTACATCTTGATAACTAACTCTTATTGGAGCCAATGTAAAAGCTCCTTTTTTACTTGCTTTTGCATTCTCAATATCTAATGTAGCATTTTTTATGGCAACCGCATTTTGTGTTGCCATTTCTACAGCTTCTTCTTGCGTTAGTATCGTTTTGCTTTCTTGAGCTTTCATTGTTGAAAAGCCTATTAATAAAATCAAGATAGCGATTCCTTTGGGAGGCTTTATTTGTTTCTTTTTCTCCATGATTTGATATAAAGCTGGTAGAATTAATAAGGTTAAAAAAGTAGCTGTTATTAATCCTCCTATAACTACTGTTGCTAAAGGCTTTTGTACTTCTGCTCCAGCTGAAGATGATATTGCCATAGGTAGAAAACCTAAGGAGGCAACTGTTGCAGTTAATAAAACAGGTCTTAAACGTACTTTTGCACCTTCTAAAATAATATCTAAAATTGGGGTTTCAGGCTTTTCTTTTTTTAGAGTATTGAAATAACTGATCAATACAATACCGTTTAATACAGCTACTCCAAATAATGCAATGAATCCAATTCCAGCCGAAATACTAAAAGGCATTCCTCTAAGGTAAAGCGCTACAATTCCTCCAATAGCAGAAAGCGGTACAGCTGTAAATATCAATAATGCATACTTAAAAGAATCAAATGTTATAAATAATAATAAAATAATTAAAGCAAGTGCTACAGGTACAGCAATCCCTAGTCTTTTTTTAGCTTTATTTAAATTCTCAAATTGCCCTCCGTATTTTACAATATATCCAGGAGCTAAATTTAATTGACTATTTAACTTGTTTTGTATGTCTGTAACTAAACTCTCCACATCTCTATTCCTAGCATTAATACCAATAGTTACGCGTCTTTGAGCATTTTCTCTAGAGATCTGATTAGGGCCATTTTCAATACGAATATTAGCTAACTCACTAATTGGAACTTGAATACCTTTTGCTGTTTTAATATACAACGTATTAAGTTTTAAATCCTTTTTTGCTTCAGGGTGTAGCCGTACAACCAAATCAAACTTTCGTTCATTTTCGTATACAGTACCCGCAATTTTCCCAGCATAACTACTTTTGATTATAGTATTCAAATCTGCTATAGAGACTCCATATCGTGCAATTTGAGCTCTATCATAATTAATTAACAATTGAGGTAAACCTGTTACTTGTTCAACTGTTAAGTCACCAATACCTTTAATTCCTTGAATTAACTTTGCTGCTTCATTAGCTTTTTTGAATAAAATTTTAGAATCTTCTCCAAATATTTTTATTGCGATGTCAGATTTTGAACCGCTAATTAATTCATTAAATCTTAATTGAATTGGTTGTGTAATTTCAATAGCAACGCCTATAATATCTTCTAATTTTTCTTTCATAAGAAAGGCTAATTCTTCACGATCTTGAGAAGTAGTCCATTCGCTTTGATCTTTCATGGCAATCATGATATCAAAATTTTCAATTCCCATTGGATCAGTCGGTATCTCGGCAGCTCCAATTTTTGAAACAACATGTTTTACTTCTGGAAAATTCTCTTTAAGAAGACGCTCAATTTTAGAAGTAGTTTTTATACTTTCTGTCAAAGAACTACCTGGTTGTATACTAGCTTGCAAAGCTAAATCACCTTCTTCTAAGGTAGGAATAAATTCTCCTCCCATTTTAGAAAAAGCATAAATACTAGCTATAAAAATAAGTAATGTACTAATGATTGCAATTTTACTATTGACTAATATTTTTTGTAATAAAGGAAGGTATGCTTTAGCTGCACGATTCATTATTTTATCTGCAATTGTCTCTTTTAAGATAATTTTCTTGTTCAGACATAAAGCACTCATCATTGGAACATATGTTAATGATAATATTAAAGCTCCTAAGATTGCAAAACTTACAGTTTGTGCCATAGGACCAAACATTTTCCCTTCAATACCAGTTAATGCTAAGATTGGCAAGTATACAATCAAAATGATGATTTCTCCAAAAGCAGCAGATTTTCGAATTTTTGAAGAAGACGTGAATACAGCATCATCCATTTCTTGCTGAGTTAGTATTCTATTTTTACCTAAATAAAGGCGATGAATAATTGCTTCAACAACAATTATTGATCCATCTACGACTAATCCGAAATCAATAGCCCCTAATGACATTAAATTAGCAGAGACACCAAAAATGTTCATTAATGTAATAGCAAATAAGAGAGATAAAGGAATAACCGAAGCTACTACCAAACCAGCTCTAAAATTGCCTAATAATAGTACTAAAACAAAAATAACGATTAGTCCACCTTCTAATAAGTTTTTTGACACAGTATTGATAGCACGACCTACTAACTCTGATCTATCTAAATAAGGCTGTATTTTGACACCTTCAGGTAATGCTTCCTTAATAATTTTTATACGATCTTTTACATTTTGAATAACTTGTGCAGAATTTTCTCCTTTGTACATCAATGAGATTCCCCCCACAACTTCTCCTTTTCCGTCCATAGTCATAGCTCCAAATCTAGGAGCGCTTCCTATACGAACTTCGGCAAGGTCTTTTATTAAAATAGGAACTTCATTAATTGTAGAAACTACAGTTTGTTCTATATCCTCTTTGGCTTTTACAGTTCCTAATGCTCTAATATAATATGAACTATTCCCTTTTTCGATATAACTACCACCAGCATTTTCATTATTACTTTTTAAAGCTTCAAAAACTTCGCTAATTGTTATATTATAATTTCGTAATAAATCAGGTTTTACTGCTACTTCGTATTGTTTTAATTTACCTCCATAGGTAGAAATATCAATAATTCCTTTGGTTCCCATTAATTGCCTACGAACTATCCAATCTTGAATTGTTCGTAATTCTGTGATCGAATATTTTGATTCGTATCCTTTCTCGACAGTAAGAATGTATTGATAGATTTCTCCTAACCCTGTAGTAATAGGCATCATTTCTGGTGTACCTAATTCTGATGCAATTTCGTTTTCAGCTTCTTTAATTTGTTCACTAACAAATTGACGAGCTTTTAAAAGATCAATATTATCTTCAAAAATCAATGTAACAACAGATAGTCCATATCTAGAAATGGATCTAATTTCTTCAATCCCTGGGATATTAGCCATTGCTATTTCTACAGGATAGGTGATATACTGTTCAACTTCTTGTGGAGCTAATGATTTAGAGGTTGTTACGATTTGCACTTGATTGTTTGTGATGTCTGGAACGGCATCAATTGGGATTTGCTTCAAAGAATAAATTCCGATGCAAATAAGTCCCAATGTTAGTATTCCTATAAAGAGTTTGTTCTTTATAGAAAAGGATATAATTTTATTAAACATTATGGTATATAATTCAGTTAAAAAATAATAGAAGACTATATAAAATATCAATAGTCTTTTTGAGTTAGATACTATCTAACTCGTTAATTATTGGATATAGGTATCCTTATGATGTAACTAAATTATGCCCGAGGAGGTTGAAATAAAGGGTCTTTATAATCAATCCCAATATTCTCTTTATAGATAGAAATTTTGGTTGAAATATCAGAATTAAGAACATTAAAAATAGTTGTATTATACATAACAATATGTACTTGACAACATTGGCAATGACAGAAAGGGGTACACAAATCAAGTGTATCTTCATGATGGTCATCATCTACAGCAATAATATGTTCTAAATCAGCTTCTGTTTCTGAAATAGCATCTGTACATGGAACTAGTGTGAGTCCCAAAAGATAAATCGCAAATATGACTGTAAGATATTTCACATTTCAAATTTACTGTAAAAAAATAATATGATATGGGTACTTTATCATATTTATCAATATTCATCTAAAATTTATATATTTCTTAAATTTTAGATATGGCTTATTTTTTGATTCATATGTTAAGTCAAATATTTTTTAAAACTCAATACTTCATTTATGGTTAGAAGATTACTCTATATTTTAATTGTTACTTTCTCTATTTCTTGCACAAGTGTTAAAACGTATAATGAGCAAATTTCTGTAAGTCATTCGATTCCAGATATGCATAAAGATGTAGACAAGGCATATAAAAAATTACAAAAACTACATCCTAAGTTGTATGGATATATAACGAAAGAAAAATTAGATTTTAAATTTGATAGCTTAAAAAAAACAATCGATAAGCCTTTAAAGACAAAAGAATTTTATGAAAAGTTAGCACCTGTTATAGCAGAAGTACGTCAAGGACATATTGGAGTGAATTTCCCTAAATTAAGATTAGAGAAAGAAAAGAAAGAATATTTAAAGAAAAAAAAATTCGAATTTAATGAACTTGATTTTGAGTATATTGATGAAGGATTATGGCTAACTAATACGAGAGGACAGGATTCTTCTATTGTAGGAAGTCAATTATTAAAAGTAGCAGGTGAAGAGGTAACTGATATTTTCAAAAAGCAGCGTAAGTTAATAGCAGCAGATGGTTATAACGAAACTTTTTATAATAGAATCATAGCACATAGATTTTCAGGGTATTTGCATAAGGATAGAGGCTTTATCGATAGTTTATCTGTTGTAATGAAAAAAAATGATAGTGTTTTTACACGAGTGTTTAGATATATAGCAAAAGATTCTTTTCAGAAGAAAAAAGTAGACACTGCTAAAGTAAAACCAATAGTACTTACCAAATTAGAAAGAAAAGAATTAAAAAGCAAGCGCAAAAAGATTCATAAAGAAAATATTAAATACGGATATAGTAAAAAACGAAAAGAATATACCAGAAGCTTCAATTTTATTGGAAAAGATAGTTCAATTGCATACATGAAGATTCGAGAGTTTAGCGGAAGTTATAAAGAGTTTTTTGAAGAAAGTTTCACAAAATTAGATTCGGCTAAGACAAAAAATTTAATACTAGATTTACGTAATAACCCTGGAGGAAGCATCGCACAAATAACTAAATTATACAGTTATTTAACTCCAAAAGAATTTAAGATGGTTAATGAAAGTGAAGTATTGACTAGAGGAACGTTATTAAAATCTATGATGTCGTATAACAACCCTCTTTTCGTTAAAATTATTGGAGGGATTTTTTCACCTGCTTTCATAACATATGATCTTATTAAAACACATAAGAAAGATGGAAAGTTATATTACAAGCTTAGTTTTTCAAAAAGTAAAGAACCAAATCCGCTTCGATATGATGGAAAATTATATGTTATAATTAATGGAGCATCATTTTCTGCTTCTTCTATATTATCTGCAAATCTTAAAGGTTCAAAAAGAGCTACAATTATAGGAGAGGAAACAGGTGGAGCGTATAATGGTACTGTTGCAGGCTTATTTAAATACATTAAGTTACCGACAAGTAAAGTAAGAATACGCATAGGGCTTATGCAAGTTGATGGTCCTTATAAAGTAACGCCAGATGGATACGGTGTTCAACCAGATGTAAAGATACTTCCTAAATTAGAAGATCGTTTGAATGGAAAAGATACACATGTTCAATGGATATTGAATGCAATTGAGAATAATTAAACATTAAAACTCCGTAAGAACATTTATTCTTACGGAGTTATTAGAAATACTCTTAGAGCGTTTCTAACATGGACATCTTTTGTATTTTTTCTCTTAATACAGGATAATGATCATACACCAATGATTTAATTTTTTCCAAAGGTAAATCATCATAATTGCCATAATCCTCTATATATTCCATAAATTGATTTCCATCAGTTGTAAAGGATTGAAACATCGTTCCGTTTTTTCCATCAAAATCCATTACATCTACTTTCATTAATGAACATAATTCTTTATTAAAAGCAGGAGTTAATACAATCCATTCATTATTTAAAAAGACTTCGATATAACCGTGGGGAACGATAACATCAGAACCTAAATATTTTATAAGTTTTTCTACACCGATATGATTTTTAACTTTGGCAAGACATAATCTAGAAGGAATCTTAAGTGCTCTTAAGCATGTAATCAAAATGATTCCTTTGTCTAAACAATGTCCATCTTCTCGTTGCATTAGGTTACTTACTATCCACTCGTTTTCTTGAGTAGTAAAATGATATGGATTGTATTTCCAATGATCTCTAACAGCTACATATAATTTTTGAGTTTGCTCTATTGCATCCTTTTCTTTCCCTGTCAAGTGTTTTTTTAGAAACTCTTGTATAATTTGATGCGAATAATTAAAATAAGTTGTTTCTGCTATATATTTTTCCATACTTTTTTTGTTTACCCCCAAGTATATTTCCCTTCTGTACTTAAGTGTATTGCTATTTTTCTTCTTTCTTCTTTGATATTTTTATGTTTCAATTGCAGGTATTTTTCTGCGGCTGTTTTTATAATTGTAGCATCATTTTCACTAGGTAACGCATAAATAATATTAGATGCTAGTTGCTTCATATTAGAAACAGTATCATAGATAGTAGTTTCGAGAATCGATGTCGAAATAGAAGAAATAGTAGCTTTACCTTCAGAAATTTGTTTTTCTATACGTAATAAAGTACTCTCAAGAACATAGACATTAAGAAGCATATCTGAGATATGCATCACAAGTTCTTGTTCTTCTTCAAGTTGCTGCATGTATTTTTGAGCTGCGGTTCCTGCTACCAATATTGTAAGCGATTTTAGGTTGCTAACTATTGTGTTACCATATTCTATCGTATCATCTGGATACGAAGTAGCAGGAGTTGCAATCTCATTAGTTACTTGCATAAAAGAAGAGAAAATATCTAAGTCACCTTTCATTCCTTTTTTCAAAAATTCTTTTACAATAAGAAGACGATTAATTTCATTTGTTCCTTCAAAAATTCGGCTAATTCTTGCAGAACGATATAAGCGTTCCATAGGAGCTTCTGCAGAATATCCCATTCCTCCATAGATCTGTACACCTTCATCTACTATAAAATCTTGTATTTCGGATCCATATATTTTTGCAATAGCACATTCAATACTATATTCTTTAAGAGCTTCTGTTTTTGCTTTTGTAAAATCACTCCCATTATCACTCAAATGATTTCTATAAACATCAATGTCATGAGCAATTCTAAAAATAACCGATTCAAGGCTATAGATAGACGCTGTCATTTTTGCTAATTTGTCTTGGATTGCACCAAAAGCGCTAATTGGCTTTTTAAATTGTATTCTTTGATTGGCATATGCTACAGCATAATTCAAAGTAAGTTTACCAATACCAATACAAGAGGCACCTAATTTGATACGTCCTGTATTCAACGTATTTAAAGCTATTTTAAATCCTTCATTACGTTTTCCTAATAATTGATTAAAAGGAACTTTAACTTGATCGAGAAATAATTGACAAGTAGACCATCCTGACAAGCCCATTTTTTTCTCCTCAGCACCTATTGTAATACCTCCAAAGTTTTTTTCGATAACAAATGCAGATAAGTTTTTATCATCTTCAATTTTAGCAAAAACAATAAAAAGATCAGAAATTCCAGCGTTAGAAATCCATGCTTTCTGTCCGCTTATAATATACTCTTGATTGGCTTCATCTATAATTGCTTTTGTTTTTCCAGAATTAGCATCAGATCCAGCATCGGGCTCAGTCAAACAAAAACTTGAGATTAAACTTCCATCCATCATCCGAGGGAGGTATTTCTCTTTTAAGTAATCTGTACCATATAATAATATAGGAGCAATCCCAATACTTGTTTGTACTCCTATAGCACCAGAGAATGAGTAGCTTTTACATATTTCTTCAACAAAATGAAGTGTATCTTTAAATGATAAATCAGCACCATTATATGTTTCGGATACTTCAAGGCCAAGTAACCCTAACTCACCACATTGTTTTAATAATTTTTTGCTGTACTGAATTCCTTCTTGAGATTCTACAGTCTCTAAATTAGGAAGTATTTCTTTGGCAACAAACTGTTTAATAGTTTCTTGAATCATTACAGCTTCTTCAGATTTATCTTCAGGTATATATACATCCTGATTATCTGTTTTTGATACTAAAAAAGCACCTCCTTTTTGTATTTTTTTTGAAGATAATTGCATATTATTACAGTGATTTAATAAGGGTTAGGCATTATAGCCTAGCAAATATAAAAGCTTTATTTTAAAATATAGGCATATGAGCCTAAATATTTTTATGAATACTAAAGAAAGAATTTTACATACGGCATTACAATTATTCAATGAGAAGGGAGTTTCAAAAGTTTCTAGCAAATCTATAAGCGAAGAAATGGGAATTAGTTATGGTAATCTATGCTACCATTTCCCTAAAAAAGACGATGTTATTTTAAGATTGCATCAAAACTTATTGGACGAATTGGATGAAACATTCGAAAGCGTTGAGCGAGAAATTTCAGAATTTGATTTTGTATTAATTAGTTTGAAAAATATGATGAAGTTAACAGAAAAATATTGTTTTCTTTTTTTTAGTAGTCATGAATTGCAGCTAAAATATGATCAAATACGAATTAAAAGTATCGACAGAGCTAAGGTATATCATAATTTGTTATTGAGAATATCAGATTTTTTAATGGCAAATGGATATATGAATGTTGATGAGGATAAAGAATCTGTCAAAATGTTTATTCACGGATTATTAATTGTTTATAATTCCTGGATTACTGATTCCAGAATATATTATAGTGAAAAAGAGCCTCTCTCAAAAGTTGATTATTATCTAAAAGTATTATTTAGTTTACTACGACCATCTTTAACCAAAAAAGGAGTTGAAGCTTTTTGGACTATTTATAAAAAATAAAGTAGGGTAAAAGGAAAGATACTTGTTTAATAGTAAAGGCATATCATTTTATGTTTTAGATTTTAAAACTCTAAATCATGAATGTCCAAAATATTATTGATTGCTTATTGGTATAATGTTTAAAAGAGAGGAATCAACATAAATGGTATGACTTTTGTTTTGTATAAAATTATAGAATAAAACTTTTATTGTTATTATAACTATCTATTAATTAACACAAGGAAGAAATAGAATTCATAGATAAAAAAGTTTTTACGTGTTAGCGTATACCTTGATAGTAACTACAATTTTGTAGGCTATTTAGATGTGCGTTTTTTTTATGGGAAAAAACTAAATTTTTTTAAACTATAAATATGAAGAGAACATTAGTAATGGGGCTAGTAATGATTATGGCTCTAGTAGGATTTGAAGGGAAAGTATATGCACAAGGATACGAGTACAAAGTAATAACATCTGTAGAATCTATTATTCCTAGTGGATTAGGAAGATCTAGAATTATATCTGCATCAGAAGATAGAGATTATAAAGAATTTACATCTTCAAGAACTGAAGAAAAAGATAAAAGAAACAAATCAAAAAGATCAAAAATAAGAGTAAAGAATTTTGAAGAAACAAAATTATTGAACTTTTATAATATCGCAGGTATTAGATTTCAAAATATAGCAGCAAATGATGCAGTAATATCATCTAAAATCAACGGAATGGCAGAAGAAGGGTGGGAACTAGCTTTTGTTGTTAGTGGTGTTGAAAGTGATGCAGGAGATCAAGATGGAAATGGAATCTATATCACTCGATTTGTATTTAAAAGACGAAAGGAAAAAGTAGCAGAATAAGTTACTAATTATTACAAAAAAATTAGACCGATAAGTATCTGTTTGTGGGGAAACTGAGATATCTTATCGGTCTTTCGTAATAAGAAAATTACTGATTTAAGATAGTTTTTATACGTGCTAATTCTAAGATAAGCGCGTCGATTTTTTCTTCTTGAGATGAAGTGCGTTTTAATAACTCATCTTTAAGTGTATTAATTTCTTTTTCTTGATTGATCGTATGTAATGTTAGTTCCTCGATTTTTTCAACAAGAATGGTATTTATTTGACCAACACTCATTCCATTTTTAATAATTTCTGCTTCACTAGGCATATTAGGAAGATGCTTATTTACATTAATATATTCTGCAACTTGTGACAGAGGCATTAAATAATAATCTTTTGCAAATACATAATCTGGAAACGAACCTATATTAAGTACTACTCGATTAGTAGTAAGAGTTCCATCTTGAAAAAAACTAGTTTCTTCGTTAGCGCTATTTCTAATAGAAATGCGATCATCATTTCCTGAGTTATTAGCATCTGGACGTAAAATTAAATGTCCATTACTTTGGATAAAACCACCGCCATTTAAAAGTATATTACCATCTTGTATTGCAGCCATTTCTGTATCGGTACTATTTCTAAAGGAGATACGGTCATCACCATTATTATCTACATCTGGATGTAGAATGATGGCCCCCCAACTCTGGTACTGACCGCTGTCAACCCTTAGATTACCTTCTCGTATATGCATTTTTTCGGCAGGACTACTTGTTCCTAAACCTAATTTTGTATCAAAATAAGATCCATCTTTGTCAAATCGTGCAACCGTTTGTCCAGAAGATGTAAATAGAATATGATCGGCATTATTTCTGGCAAGAATATTAGCTTCAATTTTAAATGAACCTTCTGAAGTACCAAAGTTTTTTGAATTACCAATAAGACGTATTCCTGTACTAAAAAAAGTATCAACGGTTGTAGTTCCAGCGTTTAGATTGCCGTTAACAACTAGTCCTTGTTTATTAATTTCAGCAGTATACGAACTTGTATTTCCTCCAGTAACTCCCACTTGAAAACGTATATTTTCTGCCCCCCAACCTGAAGGAATATAATTATCATTATTAGAACGAATAATAACACCATCATTTTGATTGACATCAATTCCATATCTACCATCAGGATGTTGTGCAAAACTTACCCCAAAAGCAAATGCTAAAAAAGCAGTAGATATAATAGTTTTCTTTTTCATATTTCTTTATTCTGAGGTAAAGATGATAGAAAAAAAAGAGATATACAGTGATTGTAATCACCATGTTGCGGATATCACATAGTGATGTGGGTCACACAAGAAAACATAACATAATAAAAGCGAGTTAAATTGATATCTAACTCGCTTTTATTATAATGTATTAATATAATTTATTTTTTAACTAACTGTTTGATTTTAATGTTTAAAGCAGCAAATAACAATGTAGTAAACGGACTCAACCAATTAAAAATTGCATATACAAAATAATCAGCAACAGGAACACCCAATACACCACTTTGATATGCACCACAAGTATTCCATGGAATCAATACAGAAGTTACTGTTCCAGAATCTTCTAGAGTTCTACTTAAATTTTCAGGAGCTAATCCTTTTTTTCGATATGCCTTCGAATACATTTTCCCAGGAACCACAATTGCTAAATATTGATCTGATGCAGTAGCGTTTAATGCTAAACAGCTAATTACAGTACTAGCAAATAAACCAAAAACAGTATCAAACATTTTTAGCAATGCTTTACTAATTGTAGCTAAAGCACCTATAGCATCCATAATACCTCCAAATACCATTGCACATACAATAAGCCATATAGTCCCCAACATTCCCTTCATTCCTCCAGAAGTAAATAAATCATTTAACTCTTTGCTAGACGTTACAACAGAAGAGTCAACAGTAATCGCAGTCATAACTCCTTTATATGCAGCATTAAAAGATAGACTATCTGCTCCAGCTATTGATGTTACAATTTGTGGTTGTGCAATAATAGCAGCAATTGCTCCCAATAATGTTCCTACTAATAAAGCTATTAGTGGCGATGTTTTTTTAACAATAAGAATAATAACCAGCACAGGAACAATAAATAACCAAGGAGTAATATTAAAAGCAGTATCAATTGCAGTTAATTTATCTTGAATATTTGGAGTTCCTACGGTTTCTATATTAAAACCAATAATGATAAATATTAATAAGGTAACTAATATAGTAGGAACCGTTGTTATAGTCATGTATTTAATATGTGAAAACAATTCACCTCCTGCCATTGTAGGTGCAAGGTTTGTAGTATCTGACAAAGGAGACATCTTATCACCAAAATAAGCTCCCGAAATAACCGCCCCAGCAGTCATTCCTAAAGAAATCCCTAAAGTATCTCCAATACCTATCAAAGCTATACCTACAGTAGCCGAAGTCGTCCACGAGCTTCCTGTAGCAATAGAAATAATAGCACAAATAATAACACAAGCTGCTAAAAATATAGTTGGATTTAATATTTGCAATCCATAATATATCATTGTTGGAATGATTCCACTAATAAGCCAAGTTCCTGCAAGTGCTCCTACCATTAATAAAATTAATAAAGCTCCTGTAGTAGATTTTACATTTTCGGCAACTTCTTCCATCATTTGTTTGTACGAAACCTTATTAAAAAAACCAACTATAGCTGCTACAGCGGCACCTAATAATAAAATGAATTGATTACTTCCGCTTAATGCATCGTTTCCAAATACAAATTTTACATTATAAAATAGCATGATCACTAATGCAATAATGGGAATTAAAGCTTCGAATATGCTTATTTCTTTATTTTCTATTACAGGCTCGTTTTGAGGCTCTTTAGGATTAATATCTTGACTTTGCATATAATTAATTAGAATTCTATAAATTTTAAGATGTAATGTTACGACTTTAATAAAATTTATGCAAAAGCGATTGAATATTTAATTTAAAATATAAAATAATAATTTTTAATTGCGAATAATATAAAACAACACTTAATCGTTTATTTATGTCTTTTGTCGAATACTTGATTTTTTATCATTGGTTGATTTCTATCTTAAGACAGATGTATACTTACATTTGCAGTGTCAAAAATCGGAAACCTTTTTTTATAATGTTTGTAGTATTGAAAAATGCCCATAAAGAACCTTTTTTTGCCCCCAAACAACAGCCTCAAACCCCAGAGGCTTTTTTTATATTTAAATAATTATTAAGTTTCGTTTTTTATATAGAAATTAGACAAAACTTTGTAAATGAATTCAAGTATATATAAAGGAGTAGAATTATTTTTATTTTTTGTTTGCCTTCCCGTTAGTTTTTTATTGAGTTATCCTTCTATTTTAAAAGTTGGATTTACATTGATAGGCTTTGTGTATATAGTTTTTTGTTTGATTAAAAATAAAACATTTAACCGTAAAATTCCCAAGATAAGATTGAGAACTATATTTTGGAAAGAAACAGCAATTAAATTAGTTGTAATTGCCATAATTACTACATTATATGTCTCCTTTATCGCTCCAGAAAAATTATTTGCTGTGATGCTTGAAAAACCTAGGCTATGGGGATTGATATTATTAGTATATACTTTTTTATCAGTATGGCCACAAGAACTTATTTATCGTACATTCTTTTTTGAGCGTTATGCAGGTCTTTTTACAAAACAATGGATGTTAATATTCATAAATGCTATCTTATTTTCTTTAGCTCATATTTTTTTAAGAAGCGCATTAGTTCAATTATTAACATTTGTTGGAGGAATCCTATTTGCTTATACTTTTCAAAAAACGAAGTCTACATTATTAGTATCAATAGAGCATGCTATTTATGGCAATTGGTTATTTACTGTTGGAATGGGAGGAATGTTAGCATTTCCGGAAGCTTAAAACTTCTTGAAATAGCAAATGCTATTTCAAGAAATCTATCAATTGTAATGTAGCTTTACCTCGATGACCGATTTTATTTTTTTCAGTTAATGAGATTTGTGCAAATGTTTGCGTATATCCATTAGGCATAAAAATTGGATCATATCCAAATCCTTTTTCCCCTTGTCTTTTTTCAGTAATTTGACCTTCGCAAATTCCTGTAAAAGTTTTAATTTCGTTATTAATAAACAATGCAATTACAGTTTTAAATCGAGCCTTTCGATTATTGTGAGTAGCGAGCTTATCTAATACTTTATCCATATTGGCATTTGCATCTTTAGCTTCACCAACATAACGAGCAGAAAATACTCCTGGTTCATTATTCAAAGCTTCAATCTCAAGCCCCGTATCATCTGCAAAACAATCATAACCATAATGTTTTTTTACATACATAGCTTTTTGAATAGCATTTTCTTCTATTGTAGGAGATGTTTCAGGAATATCCTCGATGCAATTAATATCTTCAAGACTTACTAGTTCGATAGATTCAGGTAATAAACTCTGAATTTCTTTTAATTTATTACGATTGTTGGTAGCAAAAACTAATTTCATATTATTAATCATATTTAGCACTAAATTCAGTAGCCCATTTACCTTGAACTTTTAATACTTGCTCTATTACATCTCTAGCACAACCTTTACCCCCTTTTTTATGAGATACATATTTGGATACATCCTTAATTTCAGAAACAGCATCTTGAGGACAAACAGGCAAACCAACTAGTTTCATAACAGGTAAATCAGGAATATCATCCCCCATATACAATACATTTTCAGATTTGATTCCTTTTGCTGCTAGATATTCATTTAATTGTTCTGTTTTATGGTGAGCACCTAAATATATATCTCCGATACCTAAACCTTTTAATCTAGTACGAACACCTTCGTTAGTTCCTCCAGATATAATGCATACATGATATCCTTTGTTAACTGCTGTTTTAAGAGCATAACCATCTTTAATATTCATTGTGCGTAACAATTGACCATTTGCATCTACTATAACGGTTCCATTAGTAAGCACACCGTCAACATCAAAAATGAAAGTTGTAATGTGCTGTAAGTATTCTTTATAACTCTTTTCCATAATTATTTTTAATTGCTGTCGTGAGGACTTTATATATTTCTTTATGTGTTGGATTAGATAATGTATCTAAATGTCTTTGTATTGTTTGAGAATCATCTCTTTTTGCAGGTCCAGTTTGAGCTAATGAAGGAGACATATTCTCTATTTTTTTTGCCGTTTCAGAAATTAAAGGTTGTAAAATTTGAAATGGAATGACTTCTTTTTCACAAATTTCACTTCCTATGTGATATAAGTGATTGGTAAAATTATTTACAAATACTGCAGCTACATGCAGTGCATTTCGTTGTTTTGAATTAATAGTATAACAATGCTTTGTAAGAGAAAGAGCAAGACGATTTAATAATTCAAAATCTTGTTGATATTCAGCTTCAATACAAATAGGAATAGTATTAAAATCGATAGACTTATTCTGACTAAATGTTTGCAAGGGATAAAAAACTCCTGTTCGATTGTTTGTTCCAATAGCTTCTATAGGAGTGCTACCAGAAATATGAACTACAAGTCGATCAGAGAAAGGTAATTTTGAAGCAACATGAGCAATAGCATCATCACTTACGGCTAGAATATAAAGATCTGCTTTTTTGATGGTATTATAATCTTGTGTGATAATAGATTCATTTTGATGCTGATGAAATGTATTCCCTGCTCTATTATAGCATTGAATAATTGTTGCTATTTCAGAATTAAAAAAAGCTTCATATAAATGTTTAGCAACATTTCCGCTACCTAATAATACCACTTGAATCATAGGGTAAAAATAAACAACCTATTTTAAATAAAATAAAAGATAACGGTTTATGTTAAAAACATAAAAAAGAAACTTCATTATTACATTTTGTTACATTTTAATCTTAACAAAAAGATTAAATTTGCACAGCTTTAAAATGAAGGATAATTATGCAAAACAAGTTAGTTTCAATACTGTTTTCTACAAGATTAATGGCTGTTTTATTTATAGTATTTGCAGCGGCTATGGGAGTAGGGACATTTCTTGAAGATGGATATGGCACTACAGCCGCTAGAATATGGATATATAATGCATGGTGGTTTGAGGCCATTATGGTATTTTTTGTGTTAAACTTTTGTGGGAATATCTTTAGATATAGACTTCATAAAAGAGAAAAATGGCCAACATTAGTACTTCATTTGGCATTTATCTTAATCATTGTAGGTGCATTTGTAACACGTTATATCAGTTATGAAGGAATAATGCCTATTCGTGAAGGTGAAACAACGTCAGAATTTTTATCAGAAAAAGTGTACCTAACTTTTTTTATGGATGGAGAGATTAATGGAGAACCAAGACGTAGAGTTATTAGTAAACCATTAGAATTGGCAGCTGCTACATCTAATGATTTTACAATTAAAACAGATTATAATCAACAACCTGTTGTTATAGCTTATAAAAGTTATATCGAAGGAGCAGAAATGGGATTGGTGGAGTCCGAAGATGGAGAAAACTATCTAAAAATTGTTGAAGCTGGAGGAGGAAACCGTCATGATCATTATTTGAGAGAAGGTGAAATCTCTAATATTCATAATATTTTAATAGCATTTAATAAACCAACAGAAGGAGCTATAAATATTGGATATAGTAATGATGAGTATACTATTAAGTCACCATTTGAAGGTACATTTATGCGTATGGCTGATCAAATGCAAGGAACCGTTATCAAAGATAGTGTACAACCTTTGATGTTACGTTCTTTATATCAAACAGCAGGAATGCAATTTGTAATTCCTGATCCAGTTATTAAAGGTAAATACGACGTAATCCCTATTGAAGAAAAGCAAAAGGGGCAAGAAGATGCATTAGCAATAACAATTACGACTAATGGAGAAACAAAAGAAATTAAATTATTAGGAGGAAAAGGATTTGCAAATGATATGCAATCTTTAAAAATAGGTGGCTTGGATATGTATTTTGCTTATGGATCTAAACGATTAAAACTACCATTTTCACTTAAATTAAACGATTTCGTAGCAGAAAAATATCCAGGAACAGAAAAAGGATACAGATCATATATGAGTAAATTAGATGTTATTTCTGACGGAAAGACAGAGCCTTATGATATATACATGAATCATGTATTAGATCATAAAGGGTATCGATTTTTTCAAGCTTCTTTTGATGCTGATGAAAAAGGAACGATTTTATCTGTAAATCATGATTTTTGGGGAACTTGGATTACTTATATAGGATACTTTTTATTATACCTAGGGATGCTATTAATTCTATTCATAAATGGATCTCGATTTAGAGAATTAGAAGGATTGTTAGATAAAGTAAAAAAGAAAAAGAAAGCAATGATGATCATCATTGCATTGTGTTCGATAACTGCTTCTTTTGGTCAAGATACTAGTACACATCCTACAGATCATGTACCTGCAATGCCAACTGCAGCACAATTAGATTCTTTAATACAAGCCAATAATGTAACCAAAGCACATGCAGCTAAATTTGGAAGTTTAGTAATACAAGATGAGAGTGGACGTATGAAACCTATCAATACGTTTTCGTCAGAATTATTACGTAAACTAAGCAAAAAAGACAAATACAAAGGACTTAATGCAGATCAGGTGTTTTTATCGATGGTGCAAAATCCTTTTGTATGGTATAATGTTCCTATTATCGAATTGAATAGAAAAAATGATAGTATTCGTAGAATTTTAGGCGTACCAAAAGGAACAAGACATGCTGCATTAATTGATATGGTTAATGATGATGGAAGTTATAAATTAGATCCATATTTAGAGGATGCAACACGTACTAACACACCTAATAGCTTTGAAAAAGATTTTATAAAAACAAATGAAAAAGTTTATTTGTTAAATCAAGCTTTAGGAGGTGGGATTTTAAGAATCTTCCCAATTCCTAATGATGAAAATAACAAATGGGTTTCTCCACCACAATTGGGTGAATCTAATTTTTCAGGTATGGATTCGGTATATACACGACAGATATTACCTATATACAGACAAGCACTTGCAGAAGCTATTAAAACTGGAGATTATGAAAAATCAGATAAATATTTAGAAAGTATCAAAAGCTTTCAGAAAAAATTTGGATCAGAAGTCTTACCAAGTAATAAAAGAATAGAAAGTGAATTATTTTTAAATAAGTACGATGTATTCCGTAGTTTGTATAAGTATTACATGCTAATAGGACTTTTAATGATGTTGTTTGTGGTTCTTAGAATTTTTAAAGAATCAAAAATCATGAGAGGATTGATTTATGGAAGTACAGGAATCGTAATATTATTATTTGCAGTTCATACAGGTGCATTAGCAATGCGTTGGTATGTCTCTGGACATGCTCCATGGAGTGATGCTTACGAATCTATGATTTATGTAGCTTGGGCAGCGATGGGAATCGGATTAATGTTTGCAAGTCGTAGTAATCTAACAATGGCAGCAACTACTTTTGTAGCAGCAATTATCCTATATTTTGCACATGAAAATTGGACAGATCCTGCTATAGCAAATTTACAACCTGTATTAGATTCGTATTGGTTAATGATTCACGTAGCTGTAATTGTAGGTAGTTATGGACCTTTTTTCATTGGAGCGATTTTAGGAATATTGGCACTGATTTTAATGATTTTAACAACTACAGCGAATAAAAAACGTATGGAGTTAACGATTCGTGAAATAACGATCATTAACGAAATGGCATTAACAGTAGGATTAGTTATGTTAACGATAGGAAATTTTCTAGGAGGACAGTGGGCCAATGAAAGTTGGGGACGTTATTGGGGATGGGACCCTAAGGAAACTTGGGCATTGATCAGTATTATGGTATACGCTTTTGTAATTCATATGCGATTAGTTCCTGGATTACGTGGACGATGGACTTTTAATTTTAGTTCTATTATCGCTATTTATAGTGTGTTAATGACATATTTTGGAGTAAATTTTTACTTAAAAGGATTACACTCTTATGCAAGTGGAGATAAAGTAGTAACTCCTAGTTCTATTTATTATTCAATAGTTGTATTATTAGTACTTGGGGTAGTTTCTTATTGGAGATATAAAGTACATTATAAGAAGAAATAATTAACTCAAACTAGTTAAATATATAGGCACTGGGAAATAATAATTTTCCAGTGTTTTTTTTGTTCTGAAGAAAAAAAATTGTTTTATTTTTTTCTAAATCTATTATGTATCTAGTATTTTAAACTTCTCTCTAATTTATTTACATATAATATTCTAAACTGTTTTTTTATTATAAAGGTATATTCATTTTATATTTTCAGGAAAAAATTCAGTTTTCAAGATATTTATCTTAGTTCATAATTACTTCTTCTAGTAGATTTCAAAATATTTTCATTATTTTATATTCTTTGACTTCACACTCTCTCTATCCCGAATAGTTTTTTCTCCATTAATGAATTTTCTTCACTCAAAATTATCATATTATAAATAAATATTATTTTGATAGTAGAAGTTACAACCATATCGATTGATTTTTTTCAATGTTAGAAAGTAAATCTTTATGAAATGGATGTAGAAACTGGCTATTGGGAGCAAACTGATATATTAATTAATGAAAATGATATTCCTTTAGGAGAAATTACTTCTGTTAATAGTAGTTGGAATGCTGATCAACCATGTGGGGAAGAATTAATTTGCGTCGAACTTCAAATAATTTACACTAATGGAGACCCTGGATGTGGTATAACAGCTCAAGGGCTATCATACCAAGGTTCTGATGGTCATTATCAACCTGATTTCAATGGATTTATAGAATTTATGGTATGTCCTGACAGCACTTTTCAATTAGGAGCATGCTTAACTCTTTGTTGTGTAGATCCTGATGATTATTGCTGTAGTAATCCTTATGTATATACTACTACAATTGATTTATCGACTTTACCTCCTAATCCTAACGGTTGTATCAACTTAGGTGTATGGACAATTGATAACTAGTTTAATTCTTCTGAGAAGTTTATTGTTATTATTCTTTCTTTCCAGAATAAAAAGCATAAAAAAACCCTTCACTAATATTATTAATGAAGGGTTCTAAAAAGGCGACGACCTACTCTCCCACAAACGCAGTACCA
>CANMKX010000029.1 GCA_947498595.1 uncultured Aquimarina sp. | reverse complement strand
TTCAGTACTTTAATTTACTTAATATTCTGCTTTTTCTATACTATAAAATCAGATTTCTTACATCGAATTCAGGTTATAGTGTAACACATGGTTTTATGAAATGCTAGATTGATTGATAATTTCATAATAAGTAATTAAAGAATAAACAAAAGATTAAAATATAATATTGCTATAGGGATGTTGAGTAAAGACATAGCAATAGTGTATAAGGTTTCGATTTTATTGATTTCTATAATTAGATTGGCTAATAAGCGTATTAGATAAATAAAATTTACAATCGTAGCTATAATGACATATATAAAACCAGTGTATATAATAGGTATAGGCTTAAATAATAAATAAATTAAAAAGAGTATGGAACCGATAATAAATGATATAAATGCACTTAAAAAAGCATTTCTATTAATCGTAGATTGAAATAAATAAGAAATCATATTATATAGTTTAATTTGAAATTGTCCAAAGAGTGATCTAGAAGTTTTTCAAAATCTAGTTGGTAAAAAGGAGTAGCTCGCTTCCCTTTAGTGTAAAATGACTTAAAGGTTATTGCTTTGTCTATATATAAGATCAAGCCAATTAGAATCACCATGATTAAGTAAGGACTGCGTTTCCCGTTGCCTAAAAGAAAGAATTGCAACGAAATTTCACCAATAACAGACGTATTTATGCCTGTGATTATATGAAAAACGTCATGATTTTCAAGCTTAGCTTCAAGTTTGAAATCGTTCTTTTTTAAAAAAACACCTAAATTGTAACCAATAGATTTAGAATCCATTTCTAGTAATTGAGAAATAGTTACTTTCCAAGGAGAATTTGATTTATACCAATTTTGATAAATTTTTTTACTTCTTTTATATAGAAAGATGATAAGTGAATTTCTCATTTTTTTCGCTTTATAAAGTACTTTGAAATTCAAAGTATATGATTAAAAAAAATCTTATTTATAAGACTTTCATTGTTTTAGTAATTTTTCGATAGCTTCTACATGTTTTTTGAAATCGATACGACCAATTTTTGTAGCACTATATTTTGTATTTGGTTTTCGACCAATAAATGATTTTTCAACTTTAATATAAGTAGCTTTTTCTAGTGCTTTTGTATGACTAGCAAGATTGCCATCTGTAACACCTAGTAATTCTTTTAATGTTTTAAAATCAGCATACTCATTCACGACCAATATAGACATAATCCCCAAACGTATGCGGTGATCAAACACTTTGTTAATATTGATAATGATGTTTTTCATATAATTAGGATTCTATAATTAAATGACAAAATTAACGATCATGTTTGAAATAAATCATACTTCCGTAAATAATATGCATTACTCCAAAACCAGCGATCCAAAAGAAAAATACATAACCAGGAAATATTGAGCATAATAAACCTAAAACTACTTCTGCATATCCTAAATATTGTACGTTACCTAATGTATATTTTGAAGCATTGATTAATGCTAAGCCGTAGAAAATTAACATTAAAGCTCCTGTATGGCCATAATGATTGCTGAAAATTTTAATGATAATATAAATTCCACCAGTAATGAGGGGAACTAAAAAATTTAGTAATAATCGTTTTGAAGTTGCATCCCATAAACTTTCATTGTTTTTTTGAGCTTTTCTGTAGCTCAATACAATAGCAGTAATGCTACTTAATAGCGCTATTAGAAATAAATCAAGAACGATATAATAAAAAAGTTCACCATGTAAAATTACATATTTACGATCACTATAGTCTATCATAAAATAAGCAATTAATGCGCCTATAATAGCGTACACACCAGCTAAAATTCCAGCTAAGCCGCTTAAAGAGAAAAATCGTGTTGATTTATGCATCAATGATTTGATTTCGGAAATATCTTTTAGGTAATTTTCAGTATTCATTATAAAAGTACTTTGAATTACAAAGTAAAATGAAAACAATGAATAAAACAAATTTTTATTGGAGATTAAAAAAATCCTATGAGTGTCATAGGATTTTAAAAAAGATATATGGATGCTTATTAAAAAATAATTCTATTTCCATTTATAATCAGACGACCATTTTTTGAAAGCCTCTATTTTATCAGAGTTTTTTGAAATCCAAGATTTAATGGTAGTATCGTTTGTATTACTAAATATATGATGAGAAAAAGCATCAATGTGATTGTTTTTGTATAGGGAAATAAAATAAGTAGCATAAGTATCCCAATAAAAACCTGTATTTTTATGTTGTAGCTCACTAAGAGAATTATAAACAACAATCATTTTTCGTTTGAATTTTTCGATATTAGATTCGTTTTTATGCGTGTCATCATAATCAAGAGATGAAGCTAACATTAAGATTAAATTAGTGTCTTTAAAATTATTTTTTTTATTGCTATTCGCAGGAGTTAAGTCGTCTAAAGATAAATTAAGATTAACATCTTTCCCTTGCCCTTTTTTTATGCTACCATTTGTGATTCTCTGTATAAGTTCTAAATTTTGAATAGCTCTTTTTCCTCTAGACTCTAGAATTAAACAACGACTTAAAGCAAGAATAGCAAGAATATTTTCTTTTTTTTGAAATGATAACCTACCAATCGCATTATGAGACCCAGGATGATTAGGATTAGCTAATAAAGCTTTTTGAAAACTATTTAAAGCTTGATCATTTTCTTTTAAACTTACCAAGGTTATGCCTTTATTAAAATGGAGCATATGCGAATTAGGAAATTTTCGGATTCCTTGATTGTAAACTGAAATAGCTTTTTTAGATTTTTTTGTTTGATCTAGAGCATTACCATAAGTAGTATATACAATTTTTAAAGCTTTAGAATCTGGATATTTTTTAATTGTTTTTTTACAAAGATCAATGGCTTTTTTTTCTTGATGACTTAATAATAATGAATATGCTTTTTCAGCATGAGCGTACACATTATTTTTATTCAATTTTAAAACTTGATTGTATTTATTGATTGATGCTTTATACTTTCCTTGATTACTCAAAGCAATACCTTCATCAATAAGTCTATTTTCTTCAGAAGCTGTTTGTGAGTGCATAGAAAGTGAAAAACAAACAGAAATAATTAGAAGTAGAGATTTTACCATTAGAAAAGGATTTATAGTAGATATTATATGTAAAATTAAGAATTAGTTTTAGATAGCCATGGATATAAGGATAACTATTCTTATTATTATGAGGGAATTATATTAAAATGAAAAAAAGAGATAAACAAAAAGAGTTCTTGAAGATTCTCAAGAACTCTTTTTATTTGAATGAGTGTTTTTTTAGAATAATTTAAATATGTATCCAAAAGTGATATTTTCTTGAGCAAAAAAGAAATTTTGCTTCGCACGATCACTTTTACTAGCAGTAGTACGAATGTCCTGCATATCAATAAATCCTCCTTTAATTTCTAATTGAACAAAGAAATTATTTAAGAAAGTGATATTAATACCACCTTTTAAAGAAAGACCGTATCCAGCAAGATGAAATTCGTCATAACGATCTTTATCAAGAACTTTAGCATTAGTTTTAGGAATTAAAACTCCAGCTTCAAATCCTTCGGTAAGATTGATCTGTATCTTTTTAGGATCCCAATTAAAATACTCCCCTAAATTGTCAACACGAGCAATTCCCAGATTTATATAATTAAGCCCGTCAGTATGTTCAAATGTAAGAAAATCTTCATTTAATACTTGTTGAGTGTTATTATATGTACCATTATATATTTGGGTACCCTCATTTTGATCATTAAGATTGATTTCTCCAGATATTTCTGCATTTTGAAATTGTTCTAAAACATATTTCATATGATCTAAACCGATAGAAACATTCCAGTTATCATGAAAAAAATAACCTAAACGAGCATTTGTTTGAGGAATGGTAATTCTATTAGGTTGTAAATAGTTCTTAAAAGAAATGTTAGATTGTCTGTCTTGTGCTCTAGCATTGTTAACTGTGAAATCATAATTATCACCAGTAAATTGGATGTCAGAGTTAGAGTATTGAGAGATATTCCATCCCCAATAAAAATAAACTTTTCCTTTGTTACGAGTTTTAGAGGATTGTTCGTCTTGAACATTAGTATCCTGCGCTATTACCGAAAAACAACTTGTAATTAGTAATAGATAAATGAGATAGTTTCTCTTTTTCAAAATATTTATTATAGTGTATTAATAGTATGTCTAATTACTAATAAATTCACCAACAATTGAGTATAACATTAAACATAAAATACAACTAATTTTTAGCTATTAGTGGCATATACCACCCTTGACTACTAGTGATAAATACTTGTAGTTAGATGGTAATAAAAAGAAGTTTTTATTTTATGATTAGTGAAGTTTATTGATGGTTTGTCTAATAGCAACTAGGTTTGTAAGTAAGTTTTCTAAATAATCAAGATGTAGCATATTAGCACCATCACTTTTTGCATTAGCAGGATCAAAATGAGTTTCCATAAATAAACCGTCAACTCCAGTAGCAATTCCGGCTCTAGAAATTGTTTCTATCATATCAGGTCTACCACCAGTTACACCACTAGATTGATTTGGCTGTTGTAAAGAATGAGTAACATCTAATACTGTAGATGCATATTGGCGCATTGTTGGAATTCCTCTAAAATCAACAATCATATCTTGGTACCCAAACATGGTACCTCTATCGGTAACCATAACATTTGTGTTGTTACAATCAGTTACTTTTTTAACTGCATGTTGCATTGCTTCAGGGCTCATAAACTGCCCTTTTTTAAGGTTCACTGTTTTTCCTGTATTTGCAGCAGCTACAACAAGATCTGTTTGACGAACTAAAAAAGCGGGAATTTGTAATATGTCTACATATTGTGCGGCCATTGCTGCATCTTCATTAGTATGGATATCGGTAACAGTAGGTACTTTAAAAGTTTCAGAAACTTTGCGAAGTATTTTTAAAGCTTTTTCATCACCTATCCCCGTAAAACTATCAATTCTACTTCTGTTAGCTTTTTTGAAAGAACCTTTAAATACATAAGGTATCTTTAGTTTATCAGTAATAGCAACTACTTTTTCAGCAATGCGAAGTGCCATATCTTCTCCTTCTATAGCGCAAGGCCCTGCCAAAAGGAAGAAGTTATCACTGTCTAAATTCTTTATATTAGGAATATTATGAAGCTCCATAATTGTATTTTATTTTTAGGTGGCAAATATACGGGAATTATTGTGATTGGAGAGTTAAAAATAAAAGATGCTAATGCGTTGATTTAAAAAGTTTTAAAATAAAGTTTTAAGATTGTGAAACCTGTCGAAAAAAAGATTACATTTGCACGCCTTTTCTATACAGGCGATTTTTTAACTTAAGTTTAGCTATGAGCACAATAAAAAACATTGCGATTATTGCACACGTTGACCACGGGAAAACTACATTGGTTGATAAGATTATGTACCACTGTCAATTATTTCGTGAAAATGAGAACACTGGAGATCTTATTCTAGATAATAATGATTTGGAGCGTGAACGCGGAATCACAATTACTTCTAAAAATGTTTCTGTTAATTATAAAGGAACAAAAATCAACATAATTGATACTCCTGGTCACGCCGATTTTGGTGGAGAAGTAGAGCGAGTATTAAACATGGCAGATGGAGTTTTATTATTGGTTGATGCTTTTGAAGGGCCAATGCCACAAACTCGATTTGTATTACAAAAAGCAATTGATCTAGGATTAAAACCTTGTGTAGTTGTAAATAAAGTTGATAAAGAAAACTGTACACCAGAAGAAGTTCACGAAAAAGTATTTGACTTGATGTTTGAACTAGGTGCAGAAGAGTGGCAAATGGATTTCCCAACCGTTTATGGTTCTGCAAAGAACAATTGGATGAGCGAAGATTGGCAAAACCAAACAGAAAATATCGAGCCATTATTAGATATGGTAATGGAACACATACCTGCTCCAAAAATTGAAGAAGGAACTCCACAAATGTTAATTACATCATTAGATTATTCGTCTTTTACAGGACGTATTGCTATTGGTAGATTGCAAAGAGGTGAATTGACAGAAGGAATGCAGGTAGCTTTAGTAAAAAGAGATGGTAAAGTTATCAAGTCAAGAATAAAAGAACTACATACTTTTGAAGGATTAGGAAGAAGAAAAGTAGAAAAAGTTGTAGCAGGTGATATTTGTGCATTAGTAGGGTTAGAAGGTTTCGAAATTGGAGATACTGTAGCTGATTTAGAAAATCCTGAAGCATTGCAGACAATTGCTATTGATGAACCTACAATGAGTATGTTGTTTACGATTAACGATTCTCCATTCTTTGGAAAAGATGGTAAATATGTTACATCTAGACACATTAAAGAGCGTTTAACTAAAGAATTAGAAAAGAATTTAGCATTACGTGTTCAAGAAACAGATAGTGCAGATAAATTCTTAGTATTTGGACGTGGTGTTCTTCACTTATCAGTATTGATTGAAACAATGCGTAGAGAAGGATATGAACTTCAGATTGGTCAGCCACAAGTAATCATTAAAGAAATTGATGGTGTTAAATGTGAGCCAGTAGAAGAGTTAACAATAGATTTACCAGAGAATGTATCAGGTAAAGCAGTGGAAATGGTAACATTACGTAAAGGTGAAATGTTAAGTATGGAAGCTAAAGGTGATCGTATGGTTTGTGAGTTTATAGTACCATCTAGAGGAATTATAGGATTACGTAATCAATTGTTGACAGCAACTGCAGGTGAAGCTATTATGGCACACCGTTTTAAAGAATATCAACCACTTAAAGGAGGTATTCCTGAGCGTCAAAATGGATCTCTAGTATCTATGGAAAAAGGAAAAGCAATTCCTTATTCTATTGATAAATTACAAGATAGAGGTAAGTTTTTTGTAGATCCAGGAGAAGATATTTACGAAGGACAAGTTATCGGAGAGAACTCTCGTGGAGATGACATGACTGTAAATATTACAAAAACTAAAAAATTATCAAACGTACGTTCTTCAGGAGCAGATGATAAAGCTAAAATTGTACCTGCAATTAAATTCTCATTAGAAGAAGCTTTAGAATATATCCAAAAAGATGAATACGTTGAAGTTACTCCAAACTTCTTACGATTAAGAAAAATTTATCTTACAGAAGTAGAACGTAAGAGAAATAAAAATATCTAATAAATAGCAACAACTGTTTATTTGGAAAAATCCCAAGCTAATTGCTCGGGATTTTTCGTTTTCAAAAAATAAAGAAATTAAATTTTAAAATAGAGATAAACATGATGAAATATTTATATGTAATGATGTCAGATTCATTATGGTCTACTACAGAAATGATAGGTTATTTTGCTTCATTGATGGTATTAGTTTCATTTTTAATGAAAAATATAAGAACATTGAGAATCGTGAATACAATTGGATGTATTGCATTTGTAGTTTATGGAGTGTTTTTAGGATGGTCAATTCCGATTATCATTACCAATATATCGATAGCATTAATTAATTTTTACTATCTTTTTTTTAAGAAATAATTATAGTGTTTTTACTATAATAATTTAAATCAAAAAGATTTTGAAAACACCTATAGTTAAAAGATATACTTCAGAAGATAGAATCTTATGGAATAAATTTGTAGAAGAATCAAAGAATGCTACATTTTTATTCCATAGAGATTTTATGGAATATCATAGTGAACGTTTTGAGGATTATTCATTATTAGTTTTTGAAGATACTGTATTGATAGCTGTTCTACCAGCAAATATAGAAAAAGGGGTGCTTTACTCACATCAAGGATTGAGTTATGGAGGAGTTGTTTTGTCAAAAAAAATTAAATTTCCTAAAGTTTTAGCTTGTTATAAAGCAATTTTACAATTTTTAGCAACTAGAAAAATAGAAGAATTAATTCTAAAACCAATTCCACGCATCTATCAAAAATTAGCGTCAGATGAAGTTGACTATATATTATTTTTATTAAAATCGACTTTAATACGAAGATATCTTACTTCTGTTATAGAACAACAGAATTCAATTTTAAACATTCAATCTAATCGGAAGGAAGGTGTTAAAAAAGCAAAGAAACATCAACTTACCATACGAGAAGATTCAGATTTCGAAGTTTTTTGGAATACTATTTTAATACCTAATTTAAAATCTCGTCACCAAGCAACTCCAGTACATACAGTTGAAGAAATAGAAAAGCTGGCAATACAATTTCCGAATAATATTCGTCAATTTAATGTGTATAATAAAGACAAGATTGTAGCAGGGACAACAGTGTTTGAAACCAATGAGGTTGCACATATACAATATATTTCAAGTGATGAGAATAGACAAAAACTTGGTAGTTTAGATTATTTATTTTCAACGTTGATCCTTGAAGTATATAAAGATAAAAAGTACGTTGATTTTGGTATTTCAAACGAATCTCAAGGGCTCAAAATAAATACAGGCTTGCAGTATTGGAAAGAATGTTTTGGAGCGCGTAGTATATCGCATGACTTTTATAATATAAAAACTAATAATTATGTCTTTTTAGAGAATGTTTTATTGTGATTTTATATTACTTCTTTATGCTATTCCAAGTATTGAGGTATAATTGAGCGACTTTTTTATAGTGATGTTCCTTTTCTATAAATGCTCTAGCGTTTTTTCCGATTTTTATAATCTCATTAGGATGTAAAATTAAATATTCTAATTTGTTGTAAATATCCAGAGTGTTTGGAGTAGCATTCATTGCAATAATTGCCGTATCATCAAGAGAAAAATGTTTTTTAAAACATTCTTCTGCACCTGTAAAAACGACCTTACCCATAGCCATAGCCTCAAGAGCATTGTAACCCTGATCGTGAGAATATACTTGGTCCAATAGTATATGAGCACTTTGATAATATTTTATATATTCAGCATACGGTAAACTTTCTGCTGTAATAATATCAATACGATCATTATATTTTTTTTGAAGTAAAGACAATGCTTCAGAAAAAAAACGATTCCCTTTTTTTAAGATATTGGCAGTGTTAATGCCATGAAAAATGATGATTTTTTCTTTAATAATATTGGGAGTAAAGGCTATTTTATCAGTGTTTATGGGGTTGGGAATTAGGTTTTTAGCGAGTTCTTGGCCTTCTAAGGCAGGAACATAATCCATATCTGTAGGAATCACCCCTTTTATATTATTATAAACAAAATTATGCAATCTCTTAAAAGGAGAAGAAATATATTTTAAAGAATACTGATAATGATTTTGTAAACTATTATCCTCTAGATAAGGAGATAAAATATGATATTTTAATTCATCTGAAAGTAAGTGTTTAACACACAAATAATCTTCACCACAAGCAGATAAAAAAACATTGTTATTATGACTGAAGATGAATTTTAACAAATGCCTTTCTATAGTTGGATTAGTCTCAAACGGAAATTCATTGATTAGTTGAACTGCATCATAATTTTTAAAAGATTGTTTATGGATGAAAAAACGAACATAAATTTCTACCCAAGAAATGTCATATTTAAAAAGATAATATAATAGGTATCGAGTTTTTCTTAAAATATAAAATTTATTAGTGATTTTGGCTTTAAGATTGATATCAACTGGGTATTTTTTAAAACCGTCTCCGTTTCCAACTAATGTTACTTGATGGCCTAAGGCGATAAGCCCCTCTTTAAGAGAGTTATGTAATCTACTATATTCGCCAATCAATAAAATATTCATCAAATTAAAACATCTTTGCTACCAAAGGTATTTTTTAATCTTAAAAAAATGAAAAAAACAGATGGTTTATTTAGATTAGTACCTGTCAAATATTAAAAAAACTTGGTTATTCTCATTAAAAAGAAGCAGCTATTAAAAATAAACGAAAATGAATGAAGATAAAAAATTACAATGGAGTGAATTTGCTAAAGTTGATATGAGAGTAGGAACTATTCTTGAAGCTAAGCGATTTGAAAAAGCAAGGAATCCAGCTTATCAATTAGTTGTTGATTTTGGGGATTTAGGGAAAAAAAAGACTTCAGCTCAAATAACAGAATTATATCAAGCAGAAGAATTGATTGGAAAACAAATAATAGGTGTTGTTAATTTTCCTCCAAAACAAATTGCAAATTTTATGAGTGAATTTTTAATTTTAGGAGCAGTAGGGGATAGTAAAGAAGTGACGTTATTAGAAACAGAGCGTCCAGTACAAAATGGACTTAAAATATCATAGGTTGTTAAAATTAGCTAAGTTGAAAAAATAAAAATGAAAATACCCTTTTTAGATTTAAAGAAAATAAATGAAGAATATCGAGAAAAGATGATGACTTCGTTTACTACTTTTTTAGATAATGGCTGGTATATAAATGGTGCTGCTGTAAAAACATTTGAAGTTTCATTTGCTAAGTTTTGCGATACCAAATATTGCGTAGGAGTTGGAAATGGCTTGGACGCACTAACATTAATATTAAAAGGATATATAGGTTTAGGTAAATTAAAAAAAGGAGAAAAGGTAATTGTAGCAGCAAATACCTATATCGCTACTATCTTGGCGATAAAACAAGCTGGATTGATTCCTGTTTTAGTTGAACCCGAAGAAACGACCTTTAACCTAAATGCTAGATTGATTAAAGAAGTTTATGATGATGATGTTAAAGCAATTTTAGTAACACATTTGTATGGGCAATTAGCAAACATGGCTGAGATTAATCAAATAGCTCAAGAAAATGAATTATTAGTAATCGCAGATGCAGCACAAGCCCATGGAGCAAGAGATGACAAAGGTAGAACTGCAGGTAATTTGTGTCATGCAACAGGATTTAGTTTTTATCCAACAAAAAATTTGGGGGCCTTAGGAGATGGAGGAGCTATTACAACAAATGATGTTTTATTAGCAGAGATAGTTAGACAATTAGCAAACTATGGAATGACATTAAAATATGTAAGTGATAAAGTAGGCGTTAATTCGAGATTAGACGAAATTCAAGCATATTTTTTAATTGAGAAATTAAAGAATCTCAATGAAAATAATGAGAAAAGACGAGAGATAGCACAACAATATTTGACTTCAATTGACAATCCAAAAATAGAAAAACCATATTGGAATGGTAGTGAAAACCACGTATTTCATGTTTTTGTAATAAGAGTAGAAGATCGAATTGATTTTTGTTCGTATCTTGATAATGAAGAGATAGGATATTTAATACATTATCCAATTCCACCACATAAACAAAAAGCATTATTAGAATTCAAAGAATTGAAATTGCCAATTACAGAAAAAATACATAATGAAGTTGTAAGTATCCCCTTAACACCTGTACTAAAAGAAGAAGAAATAAATAGAATTATAGCGGTAATCAATGCATATTAGATGAAGTTTATATATGATAAATTACATAAAAATCTATTATTAAAAGTAACCTCTTGGAATGCTTTAGGGGTGTTAGTACAATTAATTTCTGGAGTTGTAAGTTCAAAAATTATAGCATTATTTTTAGGAGCCGAAGGAATGGCATTAATAGGTAATATTCGCAATTTTATTACCACAATTCAATCTGTAAGTACCTTAGGACTTTACAATGCTGTTGTAAAATATATTGCAGAACATAAAAATAATAAATCTGAGATAGTAAAAATACTATCAACAACGTATTATTTAGGAGTGGTTGCAACAATGATTATGGCAGCATGGCTATATTATGGAGCAACGTTTTGGAATCAATATATTTTTGGAGCAGAATATCAATTTGAATATGTTTTTAGAGCAATGGGAATTGTAGTACCATTATATGCTATAAATATGCTAAGCTTATCAATAATTAATGGATATGCAAAGTATAAAACATATATCATAATCAATATAGCAAGTAGTGTTGTAGGTTTGCTGATTACGATATTATTGATTTGGCAATTTCAATTAGAAGGAGCATTTTTTGCTATTGTTTTAAATCCAGCAATCGCTTTTTTGATAACGTTTGTTATTATTCTAAATCAACGAAATTTTGCCAAACTAATAGCAGTAGATCAAATTTCGAAAACATATATCAAACGTTTTGGAACATATGCGTTGATGACTTTGATTTCTACGATAGCACTACCAATGATTATGGTAAAAATTAGAAATCATATAATGATCACTCAAGGAGTTGATGAAGCTGGATATTGGGAAGCAATGCAACGAATTAGCAGTCAATATATGTTGTTTGTAAATACATTATTAGGACTGTATCTACTACCCAAACTATCAAGTATAAAGAGAAGTAGGTTATTTAGAGGTGAAGTATTAAATTTTTATAAAACAATAGTCCCTTTATTTAGTATTGGTTTGATTGTAATTTATGTCTTTCGTAAATTTTTAATTCAAATATTTTTATCTTCTGCATTCATGGAAATGGAGGCATTGTTTTTATGGCAGCTTTTAGGGGATTTGTTTAAAGTACTTTCGCTAGTAATTGCCTATCAGTTTTTGGCCAAGAAAATGTTTTGGTATTATATTATTATAGAAACAATATCATTAAGTTTCTTATATTTTGCTAGTATTTTTTTAATTGATCAATATGGATATATTGGAGCAACAATGGCACATTTTTTAGATTACGTCTTGTTACTTATCGTATTAATATTAACATTCAGGAAATCCTTTTTTGGTCCAGATAGAGCTATTTAATTATAGAAAGCTATAAAATCAATATATTTGACATTAATTAAAAAGCACAAATGGGATTAAAATCATTTATATGGATTCGATTGCGTATCTGGAAGTATAAACTATTATCCTCTTTGTCTATAACTCAGGGAGCTTTTATCATTCATCAACCAATATTACTTAATGGAGAAGGAAAAGTAACCGTAGGAAACGAAGTACATATTGGAGTTGTTAGATCTCCATATTATTATAATGGTTATGGCTATATCGAGGCTAGAACTGTAGAATCTTCAATTGCAATAGGAAATAATGTTCATATAAATAATAATTGTAGCATTGTTAGTGAAAAATCAAAGATTATTATAGAAGACGATGTATTAATAGGATACAATTGTCATATATACGATAGTGACTTTCATGAATTAAATTCATATAATCGACTATTAAGTCAAGGAAAAACTGCTCCAGTAAGAATTAGAAAAAACGTTTTTATAGGAAATAATGTTACGGTACTCAAAGGAGTTGAAATAGGTGAAAATGCTGTTATAGGAAGTAATACAGTAGTTTCGAGTAATGTGCCAGCAAATACTGTTGTAGTTGGTAATCCTATGAAAATGATTTCTAAATTAGATTTTTTTGAAAAAAATAATGGAAGCTAGAAAAGAATATTTAATAGAAGATCTTCAAGTTTTAATAGCAACGACAAATAGAGAGTCATTAGATTTTCTAGAAGAAATATTCCCTAAACATTCATATTGTAATTTTGAAATAATAATCGTTAATCAAACATCTAAGAATGTTTTGATAAAATCAGATGTACAAAACATAACTGTAATAAATACATTTGAGAGAGGATTATCCAAAAGTAGAAATACAGCACTTGAACAAGTAACAAAAGAAATCTGTTTGATATTAGACGATGATGTTGTCTTGATAGAAGGATTTGAAAAACATATTATTAATGCATACAATCAAATCGAACAAGCAGATTGTATTACATTTCAAACATTGACAACTTTAGGGGAGCCTTATTGGAAATACCCAAAAACGAAACAACCTTTTAACGCATACATATTAAAAAATGTACTATCTCCAGAAATTACATTTAAAACTCAAATAATAAGAAAACTGAATTTGAAATTTGATGAAAAATTTGGTTTAGGTGCTATATTTGAAGATGGCGAAAATTATATTTTTTTAAAAAAAGTCTTAAAAAAGGGAAGAAAACCTTATTTTTATCCCAAATATATTTCAATTCATGAACCATATAGTTCTAGTGATGAAATAGCTTCAGATCGTTTGATTTATGCTAGATCTGCCTTGTATTATAAATTATACAAAACAGGAGCTTATATTTGGTTGATAAAATATATCTTTTTTATTGTTCGAAAGCGTTTCATTAATATCGATGATGCTTTTTCAAAGTTTAAAAAAGGAATAGCAGGAATTAATAAATATAAAGAGTTTGAAAATACCCCAAATTACAAATCCGAAAACTTCAATAAAGGAGTGTGATATTATTACAATTCCTAAAATTGAAGATCCAAGAGGAAATTTATCTGTTATAGAAAAAGATGTAATTCCTTTTGTATCCCGCCGTGTCTACTATTTATACGATGTTCCTAGTGGGGCAACTCGAGGAGGGCATGCTCATATAGAACAGCACGAATTATTAATAGCATTAAGCGGAAGTTTTGATGTGATTCTAGATGATGGAATAAATCGAAAGAAAATAACACTTAATAGACCAGACAAGGGATTGTATATTACAAGAGGTATTTGGAGAGAATTAGAAAATTTTTCTTCAGGATCAGTTTGCTTAGTTTTAGCCTCAGATGTTTTTAAAGAAGAAGATTATATCAGAAGTTATAATGCTTTTACATTATTTAAAAACAGTTAAGTTGAGATGTCTTTCTTTTAGAAAGCTTTTTAGATGAAATAAAAGAGATAAAATACGTGAAGGGCATAGTAGTAATGTTTTTTGTTTCCAATTTAAATTGGAAAACATAATCTGTCGTTTGTAAAAAGAAAAAGAAAGTTTATCCTTTAATAGCTTACTTTCAATAGCTAAAGCAAACCTGTTTTGATCTAAAAAACGTTGTAAATACGGTCTGTCTTTTGCCTCGTTTTCAAAAGAATCATACTTGCTTTTGTGATGTAATGATATCTTCAAATTAGATAAGCTATAAGGAGTGTCTATGTATTGAACCCCAATTTTAGGATTAAAAATAATAGGGTAATGAATTCCTATTCTAATCCATAAATCAATATCCTCTGTAGCAAATAATGTAGTATTAAAATTACCAATACGATCGAAAACTGAAGCATGAATTACAGAGCTAGAAGTAGTCAATAAACTCATATCTCGACTTCCTTCAAAGTAATCTAATTTAGAAGAAGTTTTTTGATGTATACTATATGCCGCAGGATATATACACTTTTTAAATACACGCTCAATAGCCATAGCAAAAATAGACTCTGAGGGGTAATCTAAAATCATTTTATAAATTTCATCAAGAAAAAAAGGAAACCAATAATCATCTGCGTCCAAAAAAGCAATATAGGTTCCTGTTGCTTTTGCAATACCATGATTTCTTGCTGCAGAAACACCTTGATTTTTTTGATAATAATAATAAAGACGATAGTCATTAAATTTTGAAACTATAGCTTTACTTGCATCTGTAGAACCATCATCTATAATAATGATTTCAAAATCAGTGTAAGTCTGGGATAGAATAGATTTTATTGTATGCGATAAATACGACTCTTTGTTAAAAAGAGGAATGATGATAGAAAACTTTGGACATGTATTAGTGCTAGTGTGTGCAGAAATTGTAGCCATATAAAATAAAGTTGTGTTTTCTATGTTTTAGGAATAGAAACAAATATACATATATAATAGTCGAACTATTGAATAATGTTATTTTTGTAAATTAACTACCTAGATTTGAATACCGATCCAATTCATATTGTGAGTTTTGATAATCCATATCCAGCAAATTATGGAGGAGCTATAGATGTTTTTTATAAAATAAAGGCATTACATGCTATAGGAGTAATTGTGGATTTACATTGCTTTACAGAAGAAAAAGAAGTACCCCAAGCATTAAAAGAAATTTGTAGATCAGTTTATTTTTATCCTAAGAGAAAATCAATATTACATTTTTTGAGTAATGTTCCATATAGAGTAAAAATAAGATATCATGAAAAGATGATCGAAAGGATTCTTAATGATAAATCACCTATTCTGTTTGAGGGATTACACACGACATTGATGTTAAAAGACAGAAGGCTTTTAGATAGGAAAATACTAGTGAGAGCACATAATATAGAGCATGACTATAGTGCTGGATTGGCACAAAGCTCTAAACATATTTTGTGGAAATTTATATATAAATTAGAAGCATATCGATTTAAAAAATATGAGAGAATTTTAGCTAATGTAACTGCGATAATTAGTTTGTCTCATTACGAACATGATTATTTTAATAAAGTATATAAAAACGTAGTTAATGTTCCTGTTTTTCATGGAGGAAGCGAGGTGAAAGAGCTTTCTGGAAAAGGTAAGTATGCATTATACCACGGTGATTTGTCTATTAGTGATAACATAAGAGCAGTAGAGTTTTTAATTACGATATTTAAGATAAACAAACATCCATTTGTTATAGCAAGTAGTACAAGACAAAAATGTATTGATGATAAAATTAGAAATACAGTAAACATAAGTTATGTACTCATTAAAGACGAAAAACACTTAGTCGATTTATTAGCTGGAGCACACATTAATGTATTGTATTCTTTTCAGCGTTCGGGTACCAAACTCAAATTGATCAATGCATTATATCAAAGTCGATTTTGTGTAATTAATGAAAATATAACAGATGATAAATCCGTAATAAAACTATGCAAACTAGCAACAACCAAAGAAGCGTTTCTACAAGCTATAGAAGAATATCAGCATCAAGATTATAATGAGTACGAAAAACGAAAGAAAGTGCTTCCTAAAATATATAATATCTTAGAAAACGCACAAAAAATAAAAAATGTTATAGATTGATTTAACCTTTACGTTGTACCACTTCAAAAACTTTACTTCCTTCACATTTTAAAGTCTTAGAAGGGTATTTAAGGATCAAAGCATAATCATGAGTTGCCATTAAAATAGTTCGTCCGCTTTTATTAATCTCTTGTAAAACTTCCATTACTTCTACAGAAGTTTGAGGATCCAGATTTCCTGTAGGCTCATCAGCAAGGATTAATTCAGGATCATTTAATAAAGCTCTAGCAATAGCAATACGTTGTTGCTCTCCACCAGATAATTGATAAGGGAATTTTTGCCCTTTATCTTTCATACCTACTTTATCAAGAACATCATCAATTTTACGATCCATAGCCTTGTGATCTTTCCATCCAGTAGCTTTTAAAACAAACATTAAATTCCCTTTAACAGTACGATCATTTAATAGTTTGAAATCTTGAAAGACAATCCCTAATTTTCTACGTAAAAAAGGAATCTGATTTTCTTTTAAAGTTGGTAAATCAAAATCTACAATACTACCTTCTCCTTCCATTAATGGAATATCACCGTACAAGGTTTTCATGAAACTACTTTTACCAGTACCAGTTTTTCCGATAAGATAAACAAAGTCACCATTATTAACAGATACGTTAACATTTGAAAGAATTAAATTCTCTCTTTGGTATATAGAAGCGTTTTTTAAAGATAAGATTGTTGACATGAAATAGGATTCCAAATTTAAATTACCGTAAAAATAAAAAGATTAGTGAAAACAAAGATTTATAGAAAGGAATTTTTTACGACAAATATTAAAAAAATGTAAAAAAGATCTAATAAGTAGTCAAAACATGTAATTAACCTAAAAATAATTCGTTATTAAAATCAAGATTCATTTATTTTGAAGTTAAATTTGCATTAGGGAATAAAACACTACTACTTTTGATATTAATCTGAAATTAAATGAATAGACACATCACTTTGATGCTTGTTGCCATAAGCTTATGCACTACTACGTTATTTGCGCAGCAATCAGCAATCTACACACATGATTTAACAAGCTATAATCAAGCTTTAGAATTATATAATAACAAACAATTTCTTGCAGCTCAAACATTATTTGATAAAATAAAAGAGCAAACAAAAAATGAAGAAATTGAAGCCGATTGTGCTTACTATATAGCAAATTGTGCAGTTTGGTTAAATCAAAAAGAAGCAGATGTGTTAGTTGAAGATTTTGTAGAGAAATATCCAACAAGTATTAAACGAAATTCTGCATATATAGATGTCGCTAATTATTATTTTGATAATGGAAAATATGCATACGCTCGTAAGTGGTATGATCGAGTAGATCAAAGTAATATGAGCAATGCCGATAAAGAAAAGTTTAACTTTAATAACGGTTATGCAAATTTTAAAGCGCAACGTTTTAACGAAGCGCAAAAATATTTAGGATTAGTGCAAGAAACAGAAGCATATGGAGCACAAGCAAAGTATTATTTAGGTTTTATAGCATACGAAGGAGATAACTATGAAGAAGCAAATAAGTTATTTGATGAAGTAAGAGATTTAGAAAAATATAACAAAAACTTAGCTTATTTTCAAAGTGATATGAGTTTCAAGTCAGGAAACTTTCAAGAAGCTATTGATGAAGGATTAAAACAATTGCCTAGCACAAAAAAATTAAATGAAAAATCTGAATTAAATAAAATTATAGGTGAAAGTTATTTCAACCTAGGAGCTTATGATAAAGCAATTCCATACCTGAAAGGATATAAAGGATTTAAAGGGAAATGGAACAATACAGATTATTATCAATTAGGATATGCATATTATCAGCAAGGAGATTATAAAAATGCAATATCAGAGTTTAATAAAATTATAGGAGGAAAAAATAGTATCGCACAAAATGCATATTATCACTTAGCAGAATCGTATCTAAAATTAAATCAAAAGCAACAAGCATTAAATGCATTTAGAAATGCTTCAGAGATGGATTTTGATGTGCAAATAAAAGATGATGCAGCTTATAATTATGCGAAATTAAGTTATGAGATAGGAAACTCTTTTGAAAGTGTACCAAAAATACTTACAACATATTTAGAAGCCTATGATAAAAGTGAACATGAAGCCGAAATCCAAGCATTATTAATTGATTCATATATAACCTCTAAAAATTATAAAGAGGCAATGGATCTATTAGAGAAGAGCCGTGATTATGAAGATAAAGTTGTTTATCAAAAAGTTGCCTTTTATAGAGGGACAGAATTATATACGGCAGGAGATTATCCAGAAGCGATTGTGTTTTTTGATAAATCATTAAAAGATCAAATAGACCCAATATATACAGCAAGAGCAATATATTGGAAGTCAGAAAGTCAATATCTGTTAAATCAATTTGACGAAGCTCTTATAGGTTTTAAACAGTTTGAGAGAAGTACCGGAGTTTCTAAAACAGCAGAATATAGTAATCTATCTTACAATATGGGATATACATATTTTAAAAAGAAAGAATACATAAAAGCAATTGATTACTTTGATAAATATATTAAAAAGAAAAATGTTGATGACGCAAGAAGAAAAGATGCGTATTTAAGATTAGGAGACAGTCACTTTATCTCTAGACAATATTGGCCAGCAATGGAAACATATAATCGAGCTATAAAAGAAGGAGGAGCTGATGCCGATTATGCTCATTTCCAGAAAGCAATAAGTTATGGTTTTGTAAATAAAAATGATCGAAAAATTCAAGACCTTAATAGTTTCTTGAATAATTACTCACAATCTACCTATAGAGATGATGCATTGTATGCTCTAGGGAATGTATATATAGCAGAAGATGATATTGAGAAAGGAATTAAAGCATACGATCGATTGATAAAAGAAATGCCTAAAAGTTCGTACGTTCCTAAAACTTTATTGAAAGAAGGATTAATCTATTATAACGGAGACCAAGGAAATAAGGCACTATCTAAGTTTAAGAAGGTAGTAGCAGAATATCCTGGGACAGAAGAGGCTGTTCAAGCTGTAAATACGGCACGTTTAATATATGTAGATTTAGGACGAATAGATGAGTATTCTTCATGGGTTCAAGGATTAGATTTTGTAGAAGTAAGCGACACAGATCTAGATAATACTAGATATGAATCTGCAGAAAAGCAATTTTTAGAAAATAATAATTCAGGAGCGATTAACGGATTTACAAGATATTTAGAAGAATTTCCTAGAGGATTACACGCATTAAAAAGTCATTTTTATATAGCACAAGTATATTTTGTAGAAGGAGAAAAAGAGACTGCAGTTCCTCATTATGAATATGTATTACAACAAGAACGTAATGAATTTACTGAGCAAGCACTAGCAAGATTATCACAAATATTTTTAGAAAAAAGAGAATACGAAAAAGCAATACCTGTTTTAGAACGTCTAGAAAAAGGAGCAGATTTTCCTCAGAATATCATTTTTGCACAATCAAACTTAATGAAATCATACTATCAATTATTTAAATATAAATTGACAGTAACATATGCTGAAAAAGTATTAGAAAATCCAAAAATTGAAAATGCTATTAAAAGTGATGCACAGATATTTATAGCAAGATCAGCAATTCAAACAGGAAATGAAATAAAAGCAAAAGCAGCATATGCAGAGGTAAGAAAAATAGCAACAGGAGAATTAGCTGCAGAAGCACAATACTATGATGCGTACTTTAAAAATAAAGAAAAGTTATATGAAGCGTCTAACAAAGCAATACAAAAATTAGCAAAAGAATATTCGAGATATAAAGTTTATGGAGCCAAAGGTTTATTGTTAATGGCGAAGAATTTTTATGGATTAAAAGATGCTTATCAAGCAACTTATATATTAGAAACTATTATAAAAAAGTTTACAATATATCCAGATATCGTTGATGAGGCTAAAGCCGAATTAAAGAGGATAAAAGCAGAAGAGGCGAAGACCAATTCATCAGTAAAAACTACAGAAGAAAACGAATAAGCAAAAGCATTAATAAAATAGATATCTATATGACAAGATATATTCAACGTATAATCCTAATGTTATGTATAGGATTAGGTGCAACAATGATCAGTAATGCACAGAGCGAAGATGAAAAAACAATAGGAACCGAAAGAGTTGTAATTGTAAAAGCATACACTCCAACTATTAGTGATGCTTTTAAGGTAAAGTCAATACCAGTTTTTAATGATTCTATTACCAAAAGTAAAAAAGCAATTAAGTATAGTATTTTTTCTGTACCGGTAGCATCAACTTATACACCGGTAAAAGGGAAAGCAGCTAATATTGATAAAGCAAAAAAAGTTCCGTTATATGATAATTATGCGACTTTAGGATTTGGCAATTTCACATCCATATTAGCAGAGTTTTACAGTAATTTTCAAATCGATAGAACAGATAATGTAGGAGTATATTTGCATCATAATTCATCACAAGGAGGAATCAAAGATTTAGTCTTGGATGATACATTTTTTAATACGGCTTTAGATCTTAATTATACCTCAAGAACGCGTGATTTAGTTTATGGCATAGAAGTAGGTGCAGAACATCAATTATATAATTGGTATGGAGTACCGACAATACCTGCATTAACTCAAGCTCAAATAGATGAAATAGATCCTGCTCAAAGTTATATAGGTGCTTATGTTGGTGGAAAAATAAAAGTTGATGATTCATTTTTTAAAGAAGCATCCCTAAAGTATCGTTATTTCGGAGATGCAACTAGTACTGTTGAGCATCATATTGTAGCGAGACCAAAATTTGAATTAGAGGTTGCCGATGAAATAATCACAACCGAGGTAATTGTAGATTTTCTTAACGGAAGTTACGATACAACAATTCCTAATACAACAACAGATGCGTATAGTACTTTGAATTTAGGAGTAAGCCCTAATTTAATTGTACTAAGAGATGATTTAACGTTGAATCTTGGAGCAGCAATCTATTATAGTACTGATTTAGAAAATAGCGAGAATAATTTTTATATCTATCCAAAAATAACAGGAACCTATAGAGTATCAGGAGACCAAGTAATAGCTTATGGGGGAATAGAAGGGGATTTGTACCAAAATAGCTATAGAAATGCAGTTAACGAAAATCCATTTATATCTCCAAATTTGATATTAACACCTACTCATAACCAATATGATGGATACTTAGGGATAAAAGGAAAATTACTTAATAGAGTAACATATAACGTAAGAGGAAGCTATGTGTCAGAAGATAGCAAACCATTATTTGTAAATAATACAAGAAACGCGACACCAACAGAAGGGTATCAATATGGAAATTCTTTTTCGTATAGATATGATGATATAACAACTTTTAAAGGATTTGCAGAAGTAAAAGTAGATTTAAATAGAAAATTTACATTGGGTATAAATGGAACGTTTTATAGTTATAGTACTGATGTAGAAGAAGAAGCTTGGAATTTACCAGACTTTGAAGCTAGTATGTCAGCAGACTATCAAATAACAGAGAAATGGTATGCTGGTGCTCAATTATTTTTTGTAGGTGAAAGAAATGATATAGATAATAATCCAACATTAACAACGCAACAAACAGTAACGGTAGATAGCTATATTGATGCTAATATTAATATAGGATATAGATTTAATGATAGATTGTCAGCTTTTATAAAAGGGAATAATTTATTTGGAGATAATTATAATAAATGGAATAATTATCCAGTACAAGGAATTCAAGTATTAGCAGGGGCAACTTATAAATTCGATTTCTAATACCATCAAATACCTTATAGATAAAAGGCTTTCAAATACATATTTGAAAGCCTTTTTTGATGAAAAATATAAATGTAAAAAATCATTACATTTATAGCTACTAGTATAACTAACCTAAATCAATGAAAAAAATAATAATAGTATTAGGATGTGTCATAGGAATCATCTCATGTACAAAGAAAAAAGAAACGGCAGACTTACTAATTTATAATGCGAATGTATATACCGTAAATGAAGTAACTCCAAAAGCAGAAGCATTTGCAATCACGAATGGGAAATTTGTAGAAGTAGGAAAAACACTTGATCTACAAGGGAAATATGATTTTACGAAACAAATTGATGTTAAAGGAAAAACGATTATTCCAGGCCTTATTGATGCACACTGTCATTTTTATGGATTAGGAATACAGCAGCAAAGAGTAGATTTAAGAGGAACGAAAAGTTTTGATGAGGTTGTAGCTCGTATTGTAGCTTTTCAAAAAGAAAAAAACGTTACTTATATTACAGGTAGAGGTTGGGATCAAAATGATTGGGAAGTTAAAGAGTTTCCTAATAAAAAACAATTGGATAGTTTATTTCCAAATACACCAATAGCTGTAAAAAGAGTAGATGGACATGCAATGTTAGTCAATCAAGCAGCATTAGAATTGGCTAAAATTACAAAAGAAACAGAAGTTGAAGGTGGAGAAATTTTATTAGAAAACGAACAACTATCAGGAGTGTTAATAGACAATCCTATGGAGTTAATTGAAGCCACATTCCCTCAACCCAGTAAAAGAGAACAAATACAAGCATTACAAGATGCGCAAAAAATTAACTTTAGTTATGGGTTGACAACAGTAGATGATGCAGGGCTTAGTCCAGAAGTGATTCATTTAATAGATAGTTTACAAAAGGCAGCAACATTAAAAATAAGAATATATGCCATGGTGAGTAATGTACCAGAATATGTTGACTATTTTCTGAAAAACGGTACGATTAAAACAGAAAAATTGAATGTACAATCATTTAAGGTATATTCAGATGGAGCTTTAGGATCAAGAGGAGCAACTTTAAAAGAACCATATAGTGATAAAGAAGATCATCATGGAGCAATGGTGATAGGAATTAACGAGTTTAAAAAATTAGCAAAACGATTAGCAGCGTCACCTTTTCAGATGAATACACATGCAATCGGAGATTCTGCAAATGCTGTAGTGATAAAAACATATTATGAAGCATTGAAAGGAAAAGAAAATAGACGATGGAGAGTAGAACATGCACAAGTTGTAGCACCAGAAGAATTTGAAATGCTAGATGATAATTTAGTAATGAGCGTACAACCAACACATGCTACGAGTGATATGTATTGGGCTGATGAACGATTGGGAGAAGAAAGAATAAAAGGAGCATATGCATATAAAAAATTATTAGAAAAAACAGGGAAATTAGCATTGGGAACAGATTATCCTGTAGAAAATGTAAGTCCGTTTTATACCTTTTATGCAGCAGTAGCTCGTAAAGATTTAAAGCAGTACCCAGCAGAAGGATTTCAAATGGAAAATGCCTTAACTAGAGAAGAAACCTTAAAAGGGATGACTTTATGGGCAGCTTATAGTAATTTTGAAGAGAAAGAAAAAGGAAGTATTGAGGTAAATAAATATGCGGATTTCGTGATTTTAGAAAGCGATATAATGCAAATGCCAGTAGATCAAATTCCTACTTTAAAGGTTACCGAAACCTATGTTAATGGAGAGCAAGTTTATCAGCAATAAGATAATACTTTGATAAATAAAAATGCGCTGCGAAAATATTTTTACAGCGCATTTTTATTTACTAAGCTAATGTGAGCTTAGCTAAGTAATCATTATGATCACCTTCTGTGATTAATTCGCATAAAAAACCATTACTATTGGCTGCATTTTGAAGTGTGTTATAATCAATAAATAACCAGTCAAACCAATCCGATGTTTCATTTTTGTATTGTAATCGATATTGCATTTCACCATAATAACCTTGAGAAACATCTACCCAATATTCACCTGTTTCCTCATCTTCAAATAAATATAAAATATCCGAAGAATCGATAAGAATTTGTCCACCTGGAGCAAGTATTGTTTTTAGATGACTAAAAAAACGATCGATAGAACCAAGTTTACCAATGATTCCACTACCATTCATCAAAAAAAGTAGTGTGTCATATTGTTTATTTTTATGCGTGAAAAAATCTTCGGTATATGCATTTTTTAAACCGCGATGTTTACAAATATCGATAGCTCCTTTAGAAATATCGATAGCAGTAACGTCTAATTTTTTTGATTCTTGTAAATATAAACCATGACTACCAGCACCACAGCCAACATCAAGAATATGACCATAAGCTAAATCAAGAGCTTTTTGTTCAATGATTGGCATTTCAGTATAATCTCTAAAAAGATACGGTACAGGGATTTTGTCATTATCAAAATCTGGAGATTGTACTATAATATCTTCTTTATATTGGTTGTTGAAAAAGTCTATAATCGCTTTTCCAAAAATATCTGTGTTCATGATGTTTAACAATTCCTTAGGTTCTCTATCTTTGCAACATGCAAGATTTTATAAATGATTTGCCTGCATTGGCCAAAGATAAGCATAACGAAAACAAAAGATTCTTCGGTAAGCTTAAAAAAAAAACACCTAAAGATTTAGATCGTGTAATGGAAAAATTACATGATGAGGAATTTGCAAAAACAGATTGTTTGGAATGCGGTAATTGCTGTAAAACAACAGGGCCATTATTTACAACCAAAGATGTAGATCGTATTGCCAAGCATTTAAAAATGAAATCACATCAATTCGAAAGTCAGTATTTACGAATTGACGAAGATAATGATTGGGTTTTGAAAGAAACGCCATGTACATTTTTAGCAGCAGATAATTATTGTATGATTTATGATGTAAGACCAAAAGCATGTCGTGAATACCCGCATACGAATAGAAAAAAGTTTCATCAAATATCAAGTATCACAATGCACAATGTTGAAATTTGCCCAGCTGCGTATAATATTGTAGAGAAAATGAAAAGCATGATGGATCTTGAACATAAATCAAATAGAAGAAAATAAAATGAAATAAAGTACCTGCCCAAAGCAATCTTGCTTTTGGACAGGTACCAACCTAAGTGTCTAAATAAAGTTTTTAGATATTATAATCCCTTTTTAAGTTCTTCTATAGTTTTTGCCATTACTACTCCAGGTAGTTTAATAGGAGCTGCAACTTCTGCAACAAATGTTCCTTTTACTTCTCCTCTTTTAAATGTAGTAAAACCAATTCTGTACAATCCAGCTGTTAAAGCTTTAGTAGGATTACCTACTTGACTTTTATAACGTAATAATGAGTTGTAACTTTGTCCGCTTGGGATTTTAGGCATTTCACCACTATCATCATTTCTAGAAAGAGTCACCCATTTTGCATTTTTAGCATTTGATTCAGAGATTTTATCTTTACTAATAATATCAGAACGCTCTAATGTTATATAAGTATCAAAATAATCTTTTGATTTTGCATTAGCTTCAAAAGCTTTTGACTTGATAGCTTTTTTCAATTTATTTTTCCCTACAGGAGACATCATACGTACACCAAGTTCTGGAGCAACAGCAGGAATCCATACATATATGTAATAGAATTTTTTTCCGTCTTTTACTTCATCTTCATTTCCAGGACTCGCATAACCTGCATACGTAATTACATCTGTATAAGGAACTTTTATAGTTTTTGGACCGATTTTCTTTTCAATTGAACTTCCAAATTTCTTTAATTTTTGAGCGTTACCTTGTAAGGCTACTCCAATAGTTAAAAGACTAAGTACTGCTAAGATTTTTGTTTTCATGATAATTTACAATTTTGATTGTTTTGACACAGGTTTATTTTGATTAGGTTGTTTTTTATGATGTTAAATCGCAATAGTTATTATATAAAATATTGCAATGTTTATTAAGATGATTCCGCTAAACAAGTACCAAGGTATTTTGGTGTGCTGTTTTGAATGAATATTAAAATATTGAAATAGAATAGAATGTTGGTGTAATTCTCCTTTTTCAAAAACACCTTTACAATGGTTACATAAAGCATATCCTTTTTTCCATAAAGGAAACATCGGAATCCAAAATATATGGAAGTAATTGTAGCGACCTAATAACCACATAGAGTTTTTAGTTTTACAATCTGGACAATTTCCTTGCTTTAATTTTAAAGGATCGATTTTTATGCCTTTGATACCAAATAAGATCATAGAATAGTTTTTTGTAAAGAATAAAAGGGAAGGATAAACAACTAAACTTCCCTCTTATAGTCAACTAACTAACATACTATATGAAGATTCATAAAGTGTTACTTTTATTAAATGAAGAACATAAAAGATGCTACGATCATCCATACACCTACGCCTATTCCTACAATTCCTAATTTTCCTTGCTTAGGAGCAATCTTCTCCCTCAGTTGATTTGCTTTTTCTTTCGCAGCTTCGTTCTTAGAAAGAAGAAGTTTGTTGATCATTCCAAAACCTAACATAAATCCTAATAATGCTTGGATGATATTACCAGCAAGAAGAGTTATCCACCAGATAGGATATGATGTTAACCAACCTAAATTTAAGATAGAGGTAATGACTCCCCAAACTCCCCAAAAACAAAATGCTAGACCTATCCAACCTTGATAAGGTTCTATTTTTTCTAATAATTCTTTTGCATTGGGTTTTTTAGCAAGAATTAATGATGGTACGGCGATGATACTTAAAAATATTAAAGAAATTCCCCAGAACATATTTGATTTATTTTATTGGTTATACATGTTTTTTCGTCAGTTGTAATTAGAACCTATAGAAGTATTTAATTACACAGCAAAGATGTTTCAATTTAGAGTTCTAGAGAACACCCTTTGTAGTGAAAGTGATTTCACGGTTTTCAGGGGGAAAGAGTTTATTTAGAATGTTGTTTTTTGATGTTAAATAAATGTGTAAATAAAACTAATTGATAATAAGAGTTATATGAAAAAGTTAATAGGTGTTATTTTGTTTTTATGTGCAATAATTAATGGGATTGCTCAAGATAAAGCAATGAAAGAAGATGTAATCGAATTATTAAAGCTGAAAGGATCTGCTAAATTAAGAACCGAAATAATAAAAAAAGCAGAAGTGATATTTACTGAAAAATTTCCAGAAATCCCATCAGATTTTTGGAATGATTTTAAAGCAGAAGTGACAGAAGAGACGTTTGTTATGTTATTATTACCTGTATACGAAAAATATTATACACATGAAGAAATCAAAGAATTAGTGAGATTTTATAAAACTCCTGTTGGAAGAAAAATGAATAAAATTCTCTTTGAATTGAATAAGGATGTAGAAATAAAAGGTAGAGAATGGGCAGTGAAGATAGCAAGGCAATTATTAAAAAAAATAAAAGAAAAATATCCAGACAAGTTTTAATTTATCTGGATATTTTAAAACTTTATGCATCTATATACCCCATTTTGAGAGCATATTTAGTAAGCCCCGCGAGATTACGAACACTTAGTTTTGCAATTAAATTTTTACGATAACTTTCTATAGTATGTTTACTCAAAAAAAGTTGATCAGCAATTTCTTGAGTTGTAAATTCTTGTGCAATTAAAGTGATAACATCAATCTCTCTTTTGGTTAATTTAATTGTGTTTTCTTTCTTTTTAGAAAACTTGTTCTCTAAATAAATATCTTTAATGTCTCTAGAGAAGTATTTTTTACCACCTAAAATTGTTTCGATAGCCAGCAATAATTCTTGTTTCTCAGCATTTTTAGGAACGTATCCATCAACATCATGCTCAATGAGATTATCTATCATTTGAGGATCATTATGCATGCTAACAACTAATGTTTTTATAGATGGATTCTTTTCTTTTAGAATTTTATTGAGTGTTATACCATCTACTTTTGGCATAGAAATATCAGTAATTACAAGGTCAATTTTTTCGTTAGGATTGATCTCTTGATATTTTACAATATGTTCGCCATCTTTGGCAGTGAGTACTATATGATAATTACTTTCGGTATTTAATATACTTAGTAACCCGTCTAAAAACATTTTGTGATCGTCGACAATGATTAAGTTGTATTTCATGAAATTGATGTTGGTTTTATAGGTAATTCGAAATTAATGATAGTACCTCGATTAGGGTGTGAATCGATATGAAGAGTTCCTGAGAGATTTTCTAATCGGTTCTTTATATTAGATAATCCAATTCCTGTCTTATCTGTTTCAAAATTAAACCCTTTTCCATTGTCTTCAAAAAGAATATTCATAGTTTCGTTTATCAAATTAAACTGGATGTCAAGAACAGAAGCTTCTGCATGCTTTATAGCATTTGTGATCAGCTCTTGTAATATCATGAAGATTTCGTATTGCAATTCTTGATCTAAAGTATTGATTTTTTCTTCAGGATACGTAAGGATATTAGTTTGTATATCACTTGACTTAGCTATTGTATTGATATATTCTTTTAATAAAGGAATGAAATGATGTTGTCTAAATTTTTTAGGTACTAGGTTATGAGATAAATTACGAACTAAATCGTAAGTGTCATCAAGTTGTTTGTAAATTTTTGAGAATTTATGATTGTCAGCACTATCGTTGAGATTTCCAAACTGTAATTTAATTGCTGCCAGATTCCCTCCGATACTATCATGCAGTTCTTGAGCAATTTTTTTTCGTTCAGTATCTTGACCGTTAATAGCTGCTTTGATTAATTTAAGTTCTTGATCTTTAATTAACGTAGTAATTCGTTGTTCATTAATCTCTTTTTGTTTTACATTTAATAGGTTTTGTGTTTGTAATTTTTGATAATAAAGAATTAATAATATCGTGATTGGTATAAGAATGATAAGAAAAGAAATAAGAATAATATTTTTGATACTCTTTTGTAAACTTAATTCTGAAACCTTAAGTTCCTGATCTTTTTGTAGAGAAATTATTTCTTTCTCTTTTTGTAATGTACGATACTTAACTTCTAACTCTTCGACCTCTTCATATTGTTGTAGTTTTTGTATAGAATCAGAAATGATATTTTTTTCTAACAACATTTGAAAAGCCTCGTGATGCCTTCTTTGTATGGTATATATAGATAGTAAATTATCATAAATATCTTTTTGAATAGATAAAAAGTTTCCCTGCCTAGCTTCTGGTAATAAAGTCATTAATATCAATTCAGCATCTTTATAGTTTTTAGCTTTGATAAATGTTTCTCCAATGCTAAATGAAGCTATGATTTTTGTACGTGTAAAATTATGTTTTTTAGCCAACTGAACAGCTTTTTCATAATGAACTAAAGCTTCAAGATATTTTTTTTCTTCAACAAGATTGGACGCAATGTTTATATTAATAATAATTTCACATTTAATATCATCATTGTTAATACAGAGTGATAATGCCTTTTTATAGTATTCATAAGAAGTTTCAATATCATCTTGAGAAGATAAAATAATCCCAATATTAATGAGACTTGCGTATACAAATTTAGGATCATTTTTTTTGGATAAGCAAATTTTAAAAAGTTTGAGAGCTTCATCATATTTTTCTTGGATACGATAGATATTCGCTAAACCATGAGTATTAATGTATAAAGAAATATCATCGTTTCCTTTTTCAGCTTCGCTAATTCCTTTAAGATGCCATGAAGCAGCTTCATCGATAAGTCCTTTATGATTACTAGTAACGGCTTTTATATTATAAATTCTAGAGCGCCTTCCATATTGTAAAGAGTCGTTAGTTTTGTCAATGTTTTTTAATGCTAAATCGCTATAATAATAGGTAGAATCTGTATTGTTTTTTGAAAGATAATATTGAGCTAATTGGGTAGTAACTTGTATTTGCGTAACAGTATTTTTGGAATGTTTTAAAATACGATGCAGAATAATAGGAACCTGATAATCATTAGATGTTTTAAGATAGGAGTTCGCTAGTTTAATTTGCTCTTCAATATTATTTTGTGTCAATCCAGAGAAAGATATGCACAAGATAAAAATAAGATTAATTAGATGTCGAATATTTAGGGTCATAGACAAAACTATTCAAATAACAATAAGTTTTTATCACGGTAAACAGTGAAAGTGAATCTATTAAATAGGAATATCAATAATAACGGTACTTCCTTGTTCTAGAATACTATTAAGTGTGTATTTCCCCTCTAAAAGCTCTATCCTATGTTGAATATTGGATAAGCCAATACCTTTTTTCTGAAGCTTAGGATCAAAACCATCACCATCATCTTTAAAAACTAAATGTATTATATTATCCACGATAGTTACATTAAGATCTAAAAGACTTGCATTAGCATGTTTTATAGTATTGGTAATAAGCTCTTGAAGCATCATGAAAATTTCATATTGAGAATCTTGAGGTAATTGATTGATCTCTTTCTCTGGAGAGAATTGAATTGATGTTTCAATATTACTAGCCAAACTTATATTTTCAATATATGTTTTGGTTAAAGAAACAAAATGATTATTTCGAAATTTTTCAGGAGTAATATTATGAGATAAATCTCTTACTAATTCGTATGTTTCGTTTAATTGAGAATATATTAGATCCATTCTTTTATCACTATAAGATAAACTACTAAACTGTAATTTAATTGCAGCTAGATTACCTCCAATACTATCATGTAATTCTTGTGATATCTTTTTACGCTCTTTATCTTGCCCTTCAATAGAAGCTTTAATTAATTTAAGCTCTTGGTCTTTTATAAGTGTTGTGATCTTTTGTTGATTAATTTCCTTCTCTTTTGTGTTTAGTAAATTTTGAGTTTGTAATTTCTGATAATACACAATTAATAAAATAATAAGAGGAATTAAGAAAATTAGAAATGCAATCAAAACGATATTCTTTAAACTCTTTTGTTTATTGATTTCAGCATTTTTTAATTGCTGTTCTTTTTGTAATGAAATTATTTCCTTTTCCTTTTGTAATGTATGATACTTTACTTCTAAGGTATTGATCTCCTTATTTTTTTGCAATTGATTTATTGAATCAGTAAAAGCTGTTTTTTTAACTAATGTGAGATAAGAAGAATTGTGGTCTTTTTGTAATGTATAAAGATCAATTAATAATTGATAAGAATCTATTTGTGATTTGTGAAATTTATGAATTTCAGCATCTCTCAAAGTTTGCTTTAATATATATAAGGCTTTATTGTATTCGCCCATTTTAGTATAAGTCTCACCAATACCTTGTGAAGCCATAATGGCTCTTTTTTTGAAATGATTAGAAGAGGCTATTTTTTGTGCTTTTTTATAATAAATTAAAGCGTTATCATATTGTTTTTTCTTACTAAAATTAGATGCCATATTGATAGAAACAATCATTAAGCATTTATTAGCATCTGTTCCTTCGCAAAGATTAAGAGCTTCTTGGTAGTGTTTGTTTGAAGCTTCTAAATCACCTTGATTGGATAAAATAAGGCCAATGTTTATATGACTAGCATATTTTAAGCGTACAGAATGTTCTTGTTTTAGACATTGTTTAAAATAAGTAAGTGCTTTATCATATTCTTTTTGTATTCGATATACATTGGCTAAGCCATGTACGTGTGTATAATATAAATCAAGATCATTTCCTTTATCAGCTGCTTCTATTCCTTTGTAATGCCAAGATGCTGTTTTTTGATACAATCCTTTATGATTATTAGCTATTGCTAAAATATTATGAGCTCTAGTATATCTTTGGTATTTGAGAGTATCAGAACCTTTAACGTTAGTTAAAATTTTATTCCCATAAAAAAGAGCCGAATCCAAAACATTTATAGTATTGTAATATTGTCCAAGAACAGTATACACTTTTATTGAAGTATTGTATTCTTGATTAGTATCTTTTAAAAGATCATGCAAAATTACAGGGACCTTGGGAGAATCGGATGATTTAAAATAACTTCGAGCTAATTGTAATTGTTTATTGATATATAAAGTGTCCTGAGCTACTATTGTAGTAGTAGCTGAGAAAAAAACAACAGAGAATAGAAAAAGTAATAAACGCATAAAGACGAAATACAATTAGGAATAAATTTTTATGGATATAATAAATAAGAAGTTCTCATTTTTTTATAGATATTTAAATCAGCAGCCCAAGTCTTTTTGATTTCCGATGCTGATAATCCATTTTCTATTTGTTGTTGTAATAGTGATGTTCCTGCTAGTTTAGAGAAGAAATTATTAAAGAATTTACTTTTATCTTGAGTTTGTTGATAAGCATTAATTAACCAATCTAAATTAATAGAATTAAGCGTTGGAGTTGAAGATAAGTTTTGTCCATAACAACGCTTTCCCTTGTGTTTAGGGTATTTAGCTCCACTATTAGCAATAGGAGTATAACTAAAACTAGAAGTTTTAGGTAAAAAAGGAGAACCATAAATCTGGAATTGTTGATCTGTACCACGTCCTGCATTCACATTTGTACCTTCAAAAAAACATAGACTAGTATATAGATTTATCGCTTTATCATTTGGCAAATTAGGAGAAGGTTTAATAGGTAAACTATATTTACGTGCATGGTTGTAATTTTTCATTTTTATGAGATGTAAATTACAACGCAATCCTTTTCCTAGCCAACCTTGCCCATTGATCATTTGTGCATATTCAGCAATGGTCATTCCGTGTACAATAGGCACAGGATGTAGTCCTACAAAACTTGAATATTTTGAATCTAAGATAGGGCCATCAATATAATGTCCGTTAGGATTAGGACGATCAAGAATTAAAACTTCGATATTATTTTCGGCAGCAGCTTGCATTACATAATGTAAGCTTGAGATATAAGTATAAAATCGAGCACCAACATCTTGAATGTCAAAAATGATCAAATCAATATTTGCTAATACCGCAGCGCTTGGCTTTTTGTTTTTACCGTATAACGATAGAATTGGTAAGCCTGTTTTTTGATCTTTACCATCTATAATATGCTCACCTGCATCAGCTTTTCCTCTAAAACCGTGTTCAGGAGCAAATACTTTTTTTATTTGTACACCTCTAGATAGTAAAGAATCTACTAAATGAGTATGTTGAGTAGCTGTTTTTTTAAAGATAACTGATGTTTGATTACCTACAACAGCAACCTTTTTTCCTTTTAATAAAGGAAGGTATAATTCGGTTTGATTAGCTCCAATAATAATATCTGCTGAAGAAACGTTAGAAGTATTAGTTGATACATTTTTACTTGCATCATTACTAGATACTTCTTTAGTTGTATTTCCACATGAAATAAAGAGGATGAAAAGGAATAAAAATGTATTTTTGAATGCATTTCTATAACGAAATATGCCCAAATAAGGAGCATTACGTGTTTTGTGGTGTAGTAATTGTGGCAATGTACGGGTCAAAAAATGACTTTTTAAAAACATAAGTAGGTTTGAATTTCGAATATTTTATAGCAAAACGCTTAATAAAAGGTACCGCGTATAAAAGTAGCATATCGGCGCCAATAATAAAAATTGCAATTACAGCAATTGCTATAGGAGTGATCATGATGCTAATCACGATTGCCACCGGAATAGGATTGCAACAGAAGATAAGAGAGAAAGTAGCAGCATTCAATGGGCATGTTTTAATTGTTAATTATGATAATAATAATAGTGTAGAATCATTGGTGCCAATAACGACTACTAATCAAGAGTTTTATCCTGATTTTAAAGGTGTTGATGGGGTAAAGCATATCCAAGGAGTAGCTTCTAAAGGGGGTGTAATACGAACAGAAAATGATTTTGAAGGAGTTATAGTAAAAGGAGTAGGTAAGGATTATGATTGGAAGTATTTTGAAGAATATTTGATAGCAGGAAGATTACCAGACTTTGAAAATAAATTAAATAACGAAATTTTATTATCACAACATTTAGCCAATAGGTTAGGACTTAAAGTTGGAGATAAAGCAAATACATATTTTAGAAAAAATACAACACGATTTAATATACGAAGCTTTAAAATTGTAGGCCTGTATAATTCGAGATTCGAAGAGTTTGATAAAGCATATTTATTCGCAGATATTCGCCATATACAAAAATTGAATAAATGGAATAAAGATGAGGTAGGTAATTTTGAAATATTTTTAGATGATTTTTCAAAAATAGAAGAGAAAGGAACAGAAATTTATGAAAACTTACCACCAGATTTAGACAGTCAAACAATCATATTTAAGTATAGATCTATTTTTGAATGGTTAAAATTGTTTGATTTTAATATCATCGGAATTATAGGAGTTATTATTTTAGTCGCTGGAATTAATATGATTACAGCGTTACTAGTATTGATTTTAGAAAGAACTCCTATGATTGGAATTTTAAAAGCATTAGGAAGTAGTGATTGGAGTATTCGAAAAATATTTTTATACAATGCAGGTTATTTAATTTCAGTAGGACTATTTTGGGGTAACCTAATAGGAATAGGACTGTTAATGTTGCAAAAAAACTTTGGTATTATTGGACTTAATCCTGTTACATATTATGTTAATACAGCTCCTGTATATATTAATGTAGGATATATAATTTTATTAAATATAGGAACATTAGTTTTATGCTTGGTAATGCTATTAATACCATCTTATATTATCACTAGAATTTCGCCAGTCAAAGCTATAAGATTTGATTAATGTTATTTGTTTGTAAATAATCCTAATGATAATTCAGCAACTTCGTATCTTTGTGCACCTTTTTAAAAAAGAGAAATGAAATACGCGAATAATATATTAGAAACTATAGGGAACACTCCTTTAGTAAAAGTAAACGCCTTAGTAGAAGATGTAGATGCATTAGTATTGGCAAAATACGAAACTTTTAACCCAGGTAATTCTGTAAAAGATCGTATGGCACTTAAAATGATTGAAGATGCCGAAGCTGATGGACGTTTAAAACCAGGGGGAACAATTATCGAAGGAACTTCAGGTAATACAGGAATGGGATTAGCCCTAGCTGCTATTGTAAAAGGATATAAATTAATCTGCGTAATGGCAGATAAACAATCTAAAGAGAAAATAGATATATTAAGAGCAGTAGGAGCTAAAGTAATGGTTTGTCCAACAAATGTAGAACCAGAAGATCCTAGATCATATTATTCAGTATCAAAACGCTTAGGAGAAGAAATACCAAATTCATGGTATGTAAATCAATATGATAATCCATCTAATGCAAAAGCTCATTATGAAAGTACAGGGCCAGAAATTTGGGAGCAAACCGAAGGAAAAATAACACACTTTATTGTAGGAGTAGGAACAGGAGGAACTATTTCTGGTGTTGGGAAATACTTAAAAGAGAAGAATCCAAATGTTAAAATTTGGGGAATAGATACATATGGATCTGTTTTTAAAAAATACCATGAAACAGGAGTTTTTGATGAAAATGAAATCTATTCATATATCACAGAAGGTATTGGAGAAGATATACTACCTAAAAATGTAGATTTTTCTATAATAGATGGGTTTACTAAAGTAACAGACAAGGATGCTGCTGTGTATACTCAGAGATTAGCAAAAGAAGAAGGTATGTTTCTAGGAAACAGTGCTGGAGCTGCTATCAAAGGATTATTACAATTAAAAAAGCATTTCAAAAAAGACGATGTAGTAGTTGTTTTATTTCATGATCACGGAAGTCGTTATGTAGGGAAAATGTTTAACGATGATTGGATGAGAGAAAGAGGTTTTCTAGATGAAAATGTTTCTACAGCAGTAGATTTGATTAAAGGACATCAAGACAAACCATTAATTACAGTCAAAACTGAAGAATTAGTTTCACATGCTATAGAACGTATGCGTAAATATAATATCTCTCAAATTCCTGTAATGGATAGCGAAGGTTTAGTGGGATCTGTAGATGAGAGTGCTTTGTTTGCTGCTTTTCTAGATGATAAAAATAAAGGAGATACGCCAATTAAAGATGTGATGAAAGAGGCATATCCTATTGTAAAAGATACGACTTCTATTGAGGATATCTCAAAATTAATAAAAGAAGGAAATCAAGCAGTACTAGTCGCATTAGAAAATGGGAAACACCACATTATTACTAAATACGATGTAATCAGTCATATAAAATAGAAAGACTGTACTATATAAAATAAGAGAAATTAAAGAGGCTTTGTTATTATAAATAACAAGGCCTCTTTGTTCATATATTCTTTATTTATGGGGCATGAACATGTGTTGAATTGCAAAAAAATCAATATATTTAAAGCTAGACCCCACCTTTATTAATTTCAAAAAACAAAGATTATAATCATATATATATGTTAAAAAGGTTTCAATTTGATTTCTCAGATTTAGACGTATTAAGTAATTATTTTAGGAAAGAATTTAATTCTTACGAAGATTCAGATAGAATTTTTTTTCCAGAAGAACTAGGTAACGGCTATTTGTCTTATTATAAAATGACAGATCAAGTATTTCTTTTGATTAATAATTATACAGCGCATTGTGATATAGAATTTACAAGAACTGCTATAGATGAAAAAGATATAATACTGCATTTTAGAAAATATGCATTAAACCATGCTATTAGACCTGATGAGATTGTAAGTACATATGAAAATGGATATACTCCAGGTAATATGCGCTGCTTACATGCTGCCAAAGCAGAAAAAGTTTGTATCCCAAAAGGAGCTACAATAAGATCTGTGATGATGGTGTTAAAATATGATTTTGTGAAAAAATATTATGATAAACCAGACTCACATCACAAAATGGAAGAATACATTCGATATACACATAAGCATATTGATAAGTTTTATTTATCCTATAAGCAATCAACACTATTTGACCAAATAGTACAACCCGAAGTTAATAATGTAGAAAGCTACCTTTATTATATTGCTAGAGGAATTATGTTATTAGAAACATTTTGGAAAGACGCCCTACATTGGAAAACAGATAACGATCCATTTGTGATCAATAGCGCTCAAGTGGAAAATATTTACAAAATTAGTTTTTACCTTAAAAACAATTTAGAAGAACCTTTTATTGGGGTGGATAAATTAGCAGCAATGGCATATATGAGTAGAACAAACTTTTTCAATATGTTTAGAGAAATACATAACGAAACGCCATTAGAATTTTTTAATAATCGAAAATTAGAGAATTCATATACAATGCTATTTACAGAAAAGAAATCCATGAAAGAAGTGATGAAAAGACTCAATTATTCAAATTCATCAAAATTTAAGAAAGCATTTTATAATAAATTTAATGTGTATCCAAATATAAGTTCTTGATAAAAAAAATATGATGGCTATCGAAAGAATCGATAACCATCAATAACCTAACACAAACTCAACTAAGCTTAGGATTTTATCTTACACATTATATGATGTTCAAAAACTATACCACAAATTAACGTAATGATTAGGTATAAAATATTACCATTAATACATAAAACCTTACCAATAGTACATTTTTTGGGCGTTTAGCCAATATTTGACCATAAAATGATAATATAATATTGATGTTTAACCGTCTAAGAAATATTTCTAGGCAGTAACTGTTTGTTGGTCAAGGATCTCTATAAAAGTACTTGGTTCTGGACGAACTCGATAATTATTAGTAAGGTTTACATAGATAATTTTCCCTTCAGAATTTGTTATTATAACAGTAGGTAATACCGTATCACTATCATATCCTAAAGTCTGAAAACCTGCTGGAATTCCGTTTTTAGAAAGAATACCTAATTGTGTAGCAACCTTATTTCCTTTATCAACTAAAAAATGGAAGCCCAAATTGTATTTTGAAGCAAGAGAACGAGAATATTTATGTGGTTGAGGACTAATAAAAACCATATTGACACCTCTTTCTTCTAAAGATTTATATTGAGCAGCTACCTCTTTTATTTGTGCCATACATAAAGGACACCAATTACCTCTGAAAAATAAAAAGATACTAGAAGAACCTGAAAATTGTGTAGATGATATATAATCTCTTTTTGTATTCTCTAATTTGAATTCAGGTAGCTGCAATCCAACCTTTAGAACAACATTCTTTTTTCGATTTTTAAAAACAGAAAACCAATTTAAATATAAAACCCAACCAATAAATAAAAATAAAGATGGTAGTGAAGCTAAGATATCCTGTAAATAAAGACCTTTATATATCATACTGATTGCAAAGCCTGCAAAAATCCACAATGTGTATGTTTTTGGTATAGCACTTGTTCTAGGAACAGGTTTGATAAATAACATAACAAAAAAGAAAACAATACCGCTGGAGAGAATATTTCGACCTAAATAAAGAGAAAAAAGAGAATAAGTTTGAGAGTTTATAATCCCATGGATTAAGTAGATTAATGAAGTTAAAGGAAAGAGTGAAATGAAAATAGACTTGAGTAGGTTTTTCATAATAGCATAGTTTTTGAAAAGCGATGATGTGATTTTTAGTAAGTAAGATACTTAAAATATATAAAGAGTTTTTAAGTAAAGAAGTGTTTTTGAATAATCTTTTTTAACTAAAGAAAAAGTATTTGAAGTTCCATATTATATATATAGTGCATTAAAATTCGTAATATTATAGAAATAAGATGATTATGAATTTTAATAATTATGAAAGAAGAGTTTTTACATTATATATGGAAATATAAAAAAATAAATTTATCGAAATTAGAAACAACAGCTAAAGAAGAAATTCTTTTAAAAAGTGTAGGGAAACACAATAAAAATGCTGGGCCAGATTTTTTTAATGCACAAATTAGAATAGCTGAACAATGGTGGGCAGGAAATGTAGAGATACATATAAAATCTAGTGATTGGTACGCTCATGGTCATGAAGAGGATCCTAACTATGATAATGTGATATTACATATAGTATGGGAACATGATGTAGAAGTTTATAGAAAAAATAATACAACAATTCCAACTCTCGAAATAAAAGAATATGTAGAAGGTTTTACAATTACAAATTATAATAAACTTCTTAAAGACAAGAAATTTAAATGGATAAATTGTGAGAAGCAGATATTCGAAATTCCAGGTTTTACCTTAGCACATTGGAAAGAAAGATTGTATTTTGAAAGGTTAGAAAGAAAAGGAAAGTTAATAGAAGAACTTTTACAAGAATCAAAGAATGATTGGGAAGTAGTTTTATTTCAGATGCTGATAAAAAATTTTGGATTAAAGGTAAATGGAGAAGCATTCTTGAGCATAGGAAAATCAATCCCTTTTAATGTTATCCGTAAAAATTATACCGTACAATTAAAAATTGAAGCTCTTTTTATGGGACAGGCAGGAATCATTCCGGATCAACCTCAAGAACAATTTGCGATACTATTAAAAAACGAATACAAATACCTAGTACATAAATATAGGTTAAACTCTCAAGGAGTGCTACCAACTCAGTTTTTTCGATTAAGACCTCCTAATTTTCCTACAATAAGATTATCACAATTAGCAACGCTTTATAGCAAGAATCAAAATCTATTTGATCGAATTATCAAAACCAAAAAAATAGAAGACTTTTATGAACTATTTAAAGTCGAAACTAGTAATTTTTGGAAAACACATTATACATTCGAAAAAGAAACTAACGAAAAGAAAAAGAGGTTAACAAAATCATTTATAGATTTAATTTTAATAAATACAATTCTTCCCATAAAATTTTACCACGCAAAAAAGAAAGGAAGTATTATTGACGAAGAAATTATAGGAGTTATCAATGAGATTAAAAAAGAAAAAAATGCAATAATAGAAAGGTTTGATAAATTAAAAGTACAAGCTGAAAATGCATTTGATACACAAGCTCTTTTAGAATTAAAAAATAATTATTGTGATCAACAAAAATGCTTGCAATGCGAATTAGGGAACTATTTATTAAATAAGAAGTAGAATTATAATTTTATAACTATTTTGCAATATGATTAAGGAACTCCATAATTTTAGACATTTTTTAGAACGAAACGGTTTTTTTGTTTCATCTCGATTAGCAGATCGATTAGGAATGCGAACTAAAAATGTACGATTATTCTTTATTTATACAACGTTTGCTACTATAGGATTGGGGTTTGCTGTTTACTTAACCTTAGCTTTTTGGTTAAAATTAAAAGATTTAATATATACAAAAAGAACTTCAGTATTTGATTTATAGGTATGTATAAATGGTTTCGTTCAAAAATATATATAGCACTCATACTATTGATTCTCGTATTTTTGGTAGGAGTCATAGGATTTCGTTTTTTTTCAGATTATAGTTGGGTTGAAGCGATTTACATGACAATAATCACTGTTTCTACAGTTGGTTTTGGAGAAGTAAAACCACTAGATGATGGAGATAGAATATTCACAGTTTTTTTAATCATAGCAAGCGTTATTATAGTTGCGTATTCCATTTCTATAATAACAGATTATATATTCAGTAAGAATAACTTTCAGGAACTTCAAAGAAGAAAAACGCTCAAAATGATCAATAAATTTCAAAGGCATATTATTATATGTGGATATGGACGTAATGGTAAACAAGCAGCGAATAAATTATTAGAATATCACAAACCATTTGTAATTATTGAAAAAAATCGAGAAATAATAGAAAAATATCAGAGTGACAAAATATTATTTATCGAAGGAAATGCTAATGAAGATGAGGTATTGAAAAAAGCAGGTATAGAAAAAGCAAGTTGTTTAATTTGTGCTTTACCAGAAGATGCCGATAATCTATTTGTTGTATTGTCAGCAAGACAGATGAACGATAGCATGAAAATCATAAGTAGAGCATCGAGAGATACATCGTATAATAAACTCAAATTTGCGGGAGCAGATAATGTAATTATGCCAGATAGAATAGGAGGAGATCACATGGCATCATTAGTGGTTGTTCCTGATCTTATTGAGTTTATGGACAACCTTTCTATTGTAGGAGAGCAATCAGTAAACATAGAAGAAGTCCCTTTTGAAAAATTATTTAAAGATCAAAAAGAACGAAGTATACGAGAAATAGAAATGAGATCAAGAACTGGATGTACTATTATCGGTTATAAATATCCTAACGGTAAATATTTAATAAATCCTGACCCAGACTTGATACTCAAACAAGGATCAAATCTTATCGTATTAGGGCGTCCAGAACAAATAGAACTTCTTAATAAAGAGTTTGATATTTAACATTTAGAAAAGATTTAACCTATAAAAAATTGTAAACGCAAGTTTTTTTTGCCATATTGGGCTCACTAATTATAAACTGAATTCAAATAACATAATAACATTATGAAGAAATTTCTTCTTTCCACTTTAGCATTAGTCTTTCCGGTGCTAGTATTTGCTCAGGAAACTACAGAAAAGGGAATAGATCAAAAAATAGACGAAGCTTTTAAGCCAATTTCGGATTTTTTCTCAAGTATAATTTTCTTTCAAGTTTTCGGCACTCCATTCGTTTTAATATTATTAGTATTAAGTGCATTATTCTTTACTATCTATTTCGGTTTTCCAAATGTTAGACATTTCTGGACGGCAATTAATGTGGTAAGAGGAAAATATGATGATATAGAAAATCCTTCTTCAGTAAATAAAGAATTAGCGATTGACGGAGATATTAAAGATACTATAAAAGACGAAGGAGAAGATGGAGAAGTTTCTCACTTTCAGGCGTTAGCAACAGCAGTATCTGGAACAGTAGGAAACGGAAACATAGCAGGAGTTGCATTAGCAATTGCTTTAGGAGGACCAGGAGCTACTTTTTGGATGATTGTATGCGGATTGCTAGGGATGTCTACAAAATTTGTAGAATGTACATTAGGAGTTCAATACAGAGATGTAGGAGAAGATGGAACTGTTTATGGTGGACCGATGTACTATATCAGTAAAGGATTGAAAGAAAAAGGATTTGCAGTATTAGGTAAAGTAGCAGCCGTTTTATTTGCAATCTTCTGTATTGGTGGATCTTTCGGTGGAGGTAACGCAGCTCAATCAAATCAAGCAACTATTGTTCTTAAAGAATTAATGGGATTAGAAAGCGCGAGCGCAGGAGCTATGATTGGAGTTATTTTAGCAATTTTAGTTGGAATCATTATTATAGGAGGGATTAAACGTATTGCTTCTGTAACAGAAAAAGTAGTACCGTTTATGGCACTATTATATTTATTAGCATGTTTATATATATTAGGAAGTAATTTTGGATTAATAGATGATGCTATTTCTTTAATCTTAACTGAAGCATTCAATCCTAAAGCAATTGGAGTAGGAGGAGTTATAGGAGTATTACTAGTTGGATTCAAAAGAGCCGCTTTCTCAAATGAAGCAGGAGCAGGTTCAGCTTCTATTGCACATGCAGCAGTAAAAACAAAATATTCAGCATCTGAAGGATTAGTTGCATTGTTAGAGCCATTTATTGATACAGTAGTAATCTGTACAATGACAGCTTTAGTAATTATTATTTTTAACTTTGGAGGATTCTTTGAATATGGAGGAGATGGTACAGGATCTGTACTTATAGATGGAGTTTCTTATGAAGGAGCTGGAATTACATCAAAAGCATTTGCTCAATATATACCTTTCTCTAATATATTCTTAACAATAGCAGTGGTATTATTTGCAGTTTCTACAATGATTTCATGGTCTTATTATGGATTACAATCTTGGAAGTTTTTATTCGGAAGAGGTAAAGCTGCCGATTTAACTTATAAGGTGTTATTTTTAGTATTCGTTGTAATCGGAGCAGCAGCAAGTATGAAATCTATATGGGATTTCTCAGATGCAATGATCTTTGCAATGGTATTTCCAAATATGATAGGATTATATTTCTTATTCCCTGTAGTGAAAAAACAACTAAACAGATATTTGACAGCAATTAAAAAATAAAATTAAAAATGAATAATTTTAAATCCCATTTCGAAATGCATAAACGCTTTCGGAATGGGATTTTTTTATTAGTAATTGTTATAATTTCTTTAATAGGTATCCTATTTTTTTATTCGAAGAACAATCAACCTCCAATAATTTTTGAAGAACTAAAAGAATATCAAGCAATAATTGATTCTTTAAAAGTAAATCAAATAACCAAAAAGAAAGCGTATAAGATAAAACCATTCAACCCAAATTTTATAACAGATTATAAAGGATATACTCTAGGAATGTCAATAGCTGAGATTGATAGATTGCATGATTATAGAAAAAATGGAAAATGGATAAATTCTATAGTCGAATTTAAAAATGTAACAAAAGTTTCAGACTCATTATTAAAGAGTATTAGCCCTTTATTTAAATTTCCAGATTGGGTAAGTCAACGAAATTTCAATAAAAAAAAGACAAAAGGAAAAATACAGCAAAAAACATTTGATCAAAAGCTAGACTTAAATAGAGTAACAACTATTCAACTTCAAGAAAAATTCAATATACCAGATTTTATTGCAGATCGAATTATCAAATACAGAACTAAAATTGATGGATTTGTAGATGATATTCAGTTAAAAGATGTGATAGGATTGTATAATAATCAACGAATCAAAATTTTAACACACTATACTGTAAAGTCTGGAAGAAAAGTAATACCAATTAATATACATAAAGCTACTGTAAAAGAACTAACGGAAGTTCCTTATATAGATTTTGAAATGGCATTAGAAATTAGAGACCATATTATAGCTAAAGGGAAGATATCTAGTTTTGAAGAGCTAAGTGAAATCGATGGTTTTTCGTTAGAAAAAATAGATAGAATAGCATTATATTTGAGCTTAGAATAAGAAAGAAAAAAATAAAAAGTGAATTGCTTGCGGTATTACTATTACTTTTATTAAATCTACATTGTTTTTTAAAGGAATGTTTCATGATTTAAATAAAGTTGTGATAAGAGCAATTTAAAAAAGAAATTAAAGTATGAATAGCATGTATTTTACTGAAGAGCATCAGCTTTTTAGAGAAAGTCTTCAAGAATTTTTGAAGAAAGAAGTCGTTCCTCATATTAATAAATGGGAAAAAGAAGGAACTATTGATAGGTTTATCTGGAAGAAATTTGGAGATATGGGATATTTTGGAATCGCGTATCCTGAAGAATATGGAGGATTAGGATTAGATCTTTTTTACACAGTGATTTTTTTAGAAGAATTACAAAAAATTAATTCGGGTGGTTTTGCAGCAGCAATGTGGGCACATGCATATTTAGCAATGACTCATGTAAATAAAGAAGGTGATGAGCGAATTAAAAATGAATATTTGACAGCAAGTATTGCAGGAGATAAGATTGGATGTCTATGTATTACGGAACCTTTTGGAGGATCCGATGTTGCCGGAATGAGAACTACAGCTGTTAAAAAAGGGGATACTTATGTTATTAATGGATCAAAAACATTTATAACAAATGGTATTTATAGCGATTATTTAATCGTAGCTGCTAAAACAAATCCAGAATTAGGTAATAAAGGAATTAGTATTTTTATAGTAGATAGAGATACTCCTGGAATCGCATCAACAAAATTAGATAAGCTGGGATGGAGAGCTTCTGATACAGCAGAAATAGCTTTTGATGACGTAGTTATTCCTGCAGAAAATTTAATGGGAGAAGAAGGAAAAGGATTTCCTTATATTATGCAACATTTTGCATTAGAACGCTTAGTGATGGGAGTTAATGCGCATGCACGCGCTGAGTTTGCTTTAGAATATGCAATTCAATATATGAGTGAACGCCATGCCTTTGGAAAATCGATAGATAAATTCCAAGCATTAAGACATAAAGTAGCAGATATGGCTAGTGAAATCGAAATGTGTAAAGAATTTAATTATTCAATTGCAAAAAGATTGAATGATAAACAATATGTCGTAAAAGAGGCTAGTATGTCTAAATTACTATCTACAAAAATGGCAGACGATGTAATATACCAATGCTTGCAATTATTAGGAGGATATGGCTTTACAGAAGAATATCCTATGGCAAGAATGTTTAGAGATAGTCGCTTAGGACCAATTGGTGGAGGTACTTCAGAGATTTTAAGAGAAATCATAGCAAAAATGGTGATCGATAAAAAAGAATATAAACCAGCTACATAATATTTGCTATATCTATAAAAACAAAAAAAAGGTTATTTAATTTAAATAACCTTTTTTTTGTTTTTATAAAATTACTATCGAAAGCTATACTAAATACTGTAGTAGATTTTTGTGCAGGACCTTTTTAGCTTTTAATTGACTATAAGTAGATTGATAAAATATACCTGAGAAAAAATAAAATTTACTATAGTAGACTTATTTTTTTGAAATGTTAAAAGATCAATAAATAAAGGCTTTTTTTAAGAAGAAATTATTAATGAAGTGGTTTTGTTGAGATAATCATATCTTTTTATCAACACGAAAACGTTTGAGTTATTATTCAAACGTTTTCGTTTTTATGAAATAACTTACATTTAGCATTTAATGTAAAACACAAACATTTTATGAGAGCAATTAAGTTAACCCAACTTCTTTTTGGCGCTACATTAGTTCTAGCTAGTTGTAGTAAAGACGAAGTAAATGTAGTAGAATCATCTATAGATGAAAATATAACTGTAAAAAATTCAACCGAAAGAGCTAATCTAAAACCAATTGGTTCTGGAGTAATGATGCAAGCTTTTTATTGGGATGTTCCTGCCGGAGGTACATGGTGGAATACTGTAAAAGGAAAAGTACAAGATTGGAGTGATGCAGGAATTGACGCAATTTGGCTTCCACCAGCAAGTAAAGCACAAAATGGATCTTTATCAATGGGATATGACCCGTTTGATTATTATGATTTCGGAGAATTTGACCAAATGGGAAGTGTTGAAACTCGTTTTGGATCAACAACAGAATTAAAACAGCTGATAACAAGTGCACATAATAATAATTTAAGTGTAATAGCTGATATCGTATTAAATCACAATAGTGGAGGACAAAAAGAATTAAATACATTTACAGGAGTAGAGTATTATACGAAATTTGAACCACTTTCAGGTAAATTTGCTAGAACATTCGATGATTTTCATGCTAATAGCAACCACCAAAGTGATCCAGCTGTATTTGGAGGGTTCCCAGATTTATGTCACCACCAGCCTAATGTACAAGATTGGTTATGGAAAAGATCTAATTCTGTAGCGAAATATTATAAAAACGAAATCGGTTTTGACGGATGGAGATTTGATTTTGTGAAAGGATTCGAACCATGGGTTGTAAAAGAATGGAAGAATACTGTAGGAGGATTTACTGTAGGTGAACTTTGGGATGGAAATACAGACACATTAAACTGGTGGGCTGATCAAGCACAAGCATCAGCATTTGATTTCGCATGTTACTACAAAATGAGAGATGCATTTGAAGGTGGAGATATGACACAATTAAATGGTGATATGTTATGGAAACGAAGCGGATCTAAAGCTGTTACTTTTGTAGCAAACCATGATACAGATATCATTATAAATAATAAAATGTTAGCTTATGCTTATATTTTAACACACGAAGGATATCCAACTATTTTTTATAGAGATTACGAAGAATGGTTGAATAAAGAGAGAATGAACAATTTAATATGGATTCACAATAACTTAGCTTCAGGAAATACATCTATATTATATACCGATAATAACGAATATATAGCAAAAAGAAACGGACATAATGGACCTGGTTTAGTTGTATACATTAATAATGCAGATCATTGGGATGAGAGATGGGTTCAAACCAACTGGAATAATACAAGAATTAAAGATTTTACAGGACATTCTACATGGGAACCAGTAACACAAGGAAATGGTTGGGTAAAAATACAAGTACCGCCTAAGAGTTATTCGGTTTGGTCTGTTAAATAATATATTTTATGATTAATAGTGTGAGTTAAAAATATAGTTATATATTTGCCGCTTAGAAATTTCTAAAGAAAGGAGGTGCACACTTATGTTAATTATACCAGTTAAAGACGGAGAGAATATCGACAGAGCGTTAAAGCGTTTTAAGAGAAAATTTGACCGTACAGGAACAATGCGTCAGCTACGTAAACGTCAACAGTTTTCAAAGCCTTCTGTAGAAAGAAGAGCGCAGATACAAAAAGCTCAATACATCCAAGGATTGAGAGATCAAGAGAACATATAAGCTCTCTTTAGATTAAAATTTTGACCGTTAGAAATATAAAGTTTTTTACTTTTGTTTTCTAACGGTTTTTTTATGCATTTAGCCCAATTTCTAGATTACTTAATTTTAGAGAAAAACTATTCTAAACATACTTATATAGCGTATGAAAAAGACTTAAAACTTTTTTTTACCTATTGTAATGAAAATTTAGATGAGATTGATGTGGATAAAATACATTATAATCAAATAAGAAATTGGATTGTTTTTTTAGTCGAATCAGGTAAGTCGAATAGAACAATTAATAGAAAAATAGCTTCACTCAAAGCTTATTATAAGTTTTTAGTAAAAATAGAAATACTTGATAAATCTCCATTAATTAAACATAAAGCATTAAAAACCTCTAAAAGAATCCAAATCCCATTCTCCACATCAGAAATTACAGAAGTAATTAATACTTTAAAAAAAGAAAAGGGCTTTAAAGCAACCAGAGATTTATTAATAATAGAACTCTTTTATGGGACAGGTATTCGAAGAAGTGAATTAATAGAGCTCAAATGTATAGATGTAGATGATCAAAAAAAGCAAATAAAAGTAATAGGTAAACGTAATAAAGAAAGAATCGTTCCATTGCTACCATCTCTTATAGATAGCCTGAAACGCTATTTGATTTACCGTGAAGAAGTTATCGAAGAGCAAGAAAATGAGTATTTATTTATAACAAATAAAGGGGTTAAAATATATGAAACACTTGTTTATCGTGTGATAAATAGTTATTTTAGTAGAGCATCAATTAAGGTAAAAAAGAGTCCGCATATTTTAAGACATTCTTTTGCTACTCATTTACTAAATGAAGGTGCGAATCTTAATGCTGTAAAAGAATTACTAGGCCATTCAAGTTTAGCTGCAACAGAAGTTTATACACATCAAAGTATAACTAAATTGAATAAAGTCTATAAAAAATCCCACCCTAGGAATAAAAAGTAATTCATATTTCATAGCATATATTAATGTATAATTTAAAAAACTACCTAGTATGAAAGTAAACTTGCAATCAGTCAATTTTAATGTAGATCAGAAATTAGTGAACTTTATTCAGGACAAATTAGATAAATTAGAAAATCATTTCAGCAGAATAATACATGCAGATGTTTTCTTGAAAGTTGTAAATACAAGTGATAAAGAAAATAAGATTACAGAAATTTTATTAAGTGTTCCAGGAGATGAATTTATTATAAAGAAAACAAATAAAACATTTGAAGAAGGTGTAGATGAGTGTGTTAGTTCTTTAGGGCGTCAATTGAAAAAACGCAAGGAGAAATTAAATGCACATGTTTAGATATTTTTTTTGAAAAAAAATTTGTGGGAACGATAAAAACGTTTACATTTGCACACCGTTAGCGGAAACGTGTAACGAGAAATGTTTTTATAATGTTTCAAAAGCCGATGTAGCTCAGCTGGCTAGAGCAGCTGATTTGTAATCAGCAGGTCGTGGGTTCGAGTCCCTCCATCGGCTCAATAATTAAAGTGTTTTTTGAAATTTTGAAATAATTAAAGCTTTGAAAAAAAAGTTTTGGAATTGTAAAATAAATTATTAGTTTTGCAGACTCAAAATAACAAGTAGAGATACTTAAAATGGTTTAATGTTTATTTGAAATAAAGTAAGTAAAAATAAATCAAAAAAAGTTTTGGAATTGTAAAATAAATTATTAATTTTGCAGACTCAAAATAACAAGTAGAGATACTTAAAATGGTTTAATGTTTATTTGAAATAAAGTAAGTAAAAATAA
>CANMKX010000028.1 GCA_947498595.1 uncultured Aquimarina sp. | reverse complement strand
GTCCAATTATTAGGGGATTTATAAAGTAAGTACCTACTTCTAGCTAAAAGCTGTTTTCTTGTATCTCCATTACTAAAAATTTCAGGATGATACTTTTTTTGAGTAATCTTAGCTTCTTTAATTTGGTGGTTTTCTATATCTATAGCTTCCCATCGATGTTTAATTCTAATTGCTTGTAAAGCTTCTAATGCTAGTTTTTGAACGTGAAAACGATCGATAACTTGTATGGCTTTAGGAAAACATTTTCTAGCAATCATTCTCATAGAACTAGCCATATCTAGGGTAATCTCCTCTACCTTATCTCTGAGTGATTTAGAGATTTTTAGTAACTGTTTTGTAATAGGAGCTACTTTTGTACCTGACAATATAGCTACAATAGCTCCTTTCTTACCTTTCGCTTTTTTATTGGTAATGATAGTATAGAGTTCTCCTTTAGAAAGCGCAGTTTCATCAATCGATAAGTGTTTGCCTATATTTTGAGGAAAGATCAACCATTGTTTTGCATCAGACTTATTGCTCCATTGTTTAAAATCACTCAGATAATCTCTAAATTGACGTTGTAGTTTCTTGCCATTAACACCATAAAAATTACCAATAGTATGACAATCATTAGCCTTAGTATTGATTAAGTACTTTTAAAAAAGCAGCAAACTCGATGGTCATACGAGTTCCCTGGGCTACTAAATTCCAATCTCTTTGTACTACTTTACCTGTAGTTTTATCAAGCCATCTACGGCGTTTAATATGTAGAAGGACGGTTCTTCCTCTCAAGGGAAAATCTTGGATTGTAATTTCTTTATGAAAGCCATGAGAAATAATTAAAGCTTTACCAAACTCTTGTGGAACGCTCCCTTTTTCTTCAAAATATAAATGCAAGTCTTCCCCCTGAAGACGATGTCTTGTTAAATTAAAATGAGTAGTTAATAATTCTGGTAATATAAATTTTAAAACCTCTAATGATAAATCCAAAATGTGCTCTCTTTTTTTTTTTAATCACACTTATATTTCAATTCTCACACAACAATTGTTCTTGACCCAGGACATACCATAAATTCTATAAATCCATTGAAATCAGGTTGATAATGGCCATCAGAACCTTGGTATGATAATCCTTTAGCTGTTATACCACATCCGGGATCTCCATTAGTGTAAATTACTTGAAGTTCGACGCAAATTAATTCTTCTCCACATGGTTGATCAGCATTCCAACTACTATTAACAGAAGTAATTTCTCCTAAAAGAACATCATTTTCATTAATTAATATATCAGTTTGCTCCCAATAGCCAGTTTCTACATTCATTTCATAAAGATTTACTTTTTCAGGAGTATTTTCTATAGTAATTGGGAAAGCTATTTTTATGGGCGTTTTAGAATTTAATTCTAAAGAAAGATTTTTTTTTGGTATTGAAGCTAAGATTTCAACCATACCGTATAAAGACTACTATAATGAGAGATTATTTATATAAAATTTATATTATAAAGAAAATGAGGTTTTTAATAGATGAAATAAGCTTTTTAGCTATTTTTTTTTAATATTCTTGTTAAATACAAAAATATATATACATTTGTATTATTAATAATTAATATTAATTTTCCCCTGTAAATCTGCACTTATAGAGTGTAATAAATATCTAATTTTTAGATTACATTCATATTTAGTGTTTTTTATATAATTAATATAAATTATTAAGGCCCCCTACAATTTATGTAACACTCATCAAGAATGATTGTTGAATTATACTTAGCGAAACCTAGAGACGTTATTTGATTTTCTATGGAAAATCTACATTATTGTTTATGGCATTAAAAAACAACTAAATTATAACTCTATGGTAAAACAACTATTTTTATTAGCACTAATAGCTTTTTATTCTATTGATTCTATTTCACAAGAAATTGTAAAAATCCCAGATAAGAATTTTAAAGAGGCTCTTTTGCTTCATGATCCTGTTATAGATATTAATGAGGATGGTGAGATACAGCTAACTGAAGCTCAAAACACTTCAGAACTAATAATTTATTCTCAAGATATTAATGATTTAACCGGTATAGAATTTTTTTCTAATATTATATATCTAGATTGTCATGATAATAATTTAAACAAACTAAATTTAAAAAATAATATTTTATTAGAACGTTTAGATTGTTATAACAATAAAATATATCATTTAGATATTAGCAATAATCAATCACTTAAATATTTATATTGTAAAGAAAATCAACTAAGTTTCTTAGATGTTAAAACAAATTTTCAATTGATTACTTTAAATTGTTCTAATAACAAATTAAAATCATTAGATGTTAGTAAGAATAAATTGATAGAAAGTATTGATTATACAGGTAATCTAATTGTAGATTAAATGTATTTAAATAAAAATCATCTAAGTTTCATTAATGCTTAATTAAATTTTAAAGTGAAGAAACTTTTTGTTTTTTATTAATTATTTGTTTGTTGTATCTATTAAAAAAGAAAAATAGATACCACAAACAAATAAACCCCTTCTATTTTAAATAGAAGGGGTTTATTTGTTTGTGAATGTTATCAAAGAATGATTACTTCTCGAATTCTTTTAATGTTATCGTAATAATTTTTACACATTCTAATAATTGCTCTTTAGTCATAACTAAAGGTGGCGCAAAACGAATGATATTACCATGCGTTGGTTTTGCTAACAATCCATTTTCTTTTAAAGCTACACAAATATTCCATGCAGTTTCACTTTCTTCATCATCATTAATAACTATAGCATTCAATAATCCTTTCCCTCTTACTTGAGTAACAATTGTTGAAGTTTCGATATATGCATTAATTTCAGAACGGAATAATTCTCCTAGTTCATTTGCATTATTAGCTAACTCCTCATCTCTTACAACTTCAAGTGCAGCTATAGCAACAGCAGCAGCTACAGGATTACCACCAAAAGTACTTCCGTGATTCCCTGGTTTAATTACATCCATTATTGTATCATTAGCTAATACAGCAGATACAGGATAAGCTCCTCCTGATATTGCTTTTCCTAAAATTAGAACATCAGCTTTTACATTCTCATGATCTATTGCTAATAATTTACCAGTTCTTGCAATACCTGTTTGTACCTCATCTGCGATAAAAAGAACTCCATGTTTCTCACATAAAGCTTTTGCCTTTGTTAAATACCCTTCAGAAGGAACATATACACCAGCTTCACCTTGGATAGGTTCTACTAAAAATCCTGCAACATTTTTATTATTCTCTAGAGCTTCTTCTAAAGCTTTAAGATTATCATATTCAATTTTAATGAATCCATTTGTGAATGGTCCAAAGTTTTTTCTTGCGACAGGATCGTTTGAAAATGAAATAATTGTTGTTGTTCTTCCGTGGAAATTATTTTTACATACAATTATTTGAGCTTCATTTTCTGCTATACCTTTTTTCTCATAAGCCCATTTTCTACACAATTTCAATGCAGTTTCTACTGCTTCTGCCCCTGTGTTCATTGGTAACAATTTATCATACCCAAAATATTGAGTTGCAAATTGCTCATACTCACCTAATCTATCATTATAAAATGCACGAGAAGTTAATGTCAATACTTGAGCTTGACTCACCATTGCATCAACTATTTTCGGGTGACAATGCCCTTGATTAACAGCTGAATAAGCACTTAAAAAATCGTAGTATTTTTTACCTTCAACATCCCATACATATACACCTTCACCTTTGTTTAATACTACTGGTAATGGGTGGTAATTATGCGCTCCGTACTTATCTTCTAACTCAATTAATTGTTGTGATGACTTTTTCTCTAAAATTGCCATTGTAAACCTTATTAAAAATAAACTTTTTTCGATTCCTACTTCGATTAGCATCAGGAGAGAAATCATCCTATAGAAGTTCAGCGCAAATTACTAAATCTTTATCGATTTTTTAATCTTCAAACTACTTAATCATCACATTTATTATATTTTTGTGCTATGGCAAGAAAGAATCGAAAACAAGTTTTTGAAAATATTGAGGTAATTGACGCTGGGGCTAAAGGAAAAAGCATTGCTAAAGCACCTGATGGAAAAGTTATTTTTTTAAACAATGCAGTACCTGGAGATATTGTAGACATACAGACTACTAAAAAACGTAAAGCATATTATGAAGGGTCTGCTATTAATTTTAAAACACTCTCTGATAAAAGGGTAGATCCAGCTTGTGAGCATTTTGGAACCTGTGGAGGCTGTAAATGGCAGTTCATGGATTATAAACATCAATTAGCTTACAAACAAAATGAAGTAGAAAATAATCTTAGACGATTAGGAAAAATAGAGTTACCTGAAATTACTCCAATTTTAGGATCCGCGCAACAATATAACTATCGTAATAAAATGGAATTTTCTTTCAGCGATAGTAGATGGTTAACTTTACAAGAAATACAAAGTGATACTCAAATTGAAGATCGAAATGCTTTAGGTTTTCATATTCCTGGAATGTGGGATAAAATATTAGATTTAAACACCTGTCATTTACAAGAAGAACCTAGCAATGAAATTAGGAATAAAGTCAAAGAATTTGCTACAGTTAACAACCTTCCTTTTTATAATGCAAGAAATAAAGAAGGGTTTCTTCGTACATTAATGATTCGTATTGTTTCGACTGGAGAGATTATGGTATTGATTCAGTTTTTTCATGAAGATGTTGAAAAAAGAGAACTTTTATTAGATTATATTTCTGCGGAATTTCCTCAAATCACATCATTGTTATATGTTATTAACGAAAAAGGAAATGACACTATATATGATCAAGATGTAATTTGTTATAAAGGTAAAGATTATATTGAAGAGGAAATGGAAGGTTTGCGTTTCAAAATAAATGCAAAGTCATTTTATCAGACAAATTCAAAACAAGCTTATGAATTATATAAGGTAACACGTGATTTTGCTAATTTAAATGGAGATGAATTAGTGTATGATTTATACACTGGTACTGGAACAATAGCGCAATTTGTAGCTAAAAAAGCAAAAAAAGTAATTGGAGTAGAAGCTGTACCTGAAGCAATAGAAGATGCTAAAGTTAATGCCATAAATAATGGCATAAAAAATGCGGAGTTTTATGTTGGAGATATGAAAAAAGTATTTACTCATGAGTTTATTAATCAACATGGACATCCTGAAGTTGTTATAACTGACCCTCCTCGTGATGGTATGCATAAAGATGTAGTAGAGCAGTTACTTAATATAGCACCTAATCGTATTGTATATGTTAGTTGTAATAGCGCTACACAAGCTAGAGATTTATCATTAATGGATCATGCATATAAAGTTACTAAAGTTCAGGCAGTAGATATGTTTCCACAAACATACCATGTTGAAAACGTAGTACTCCTTGAGAAAAGATAACTCTGTGAGTAATCAAAAAATTACTGCGCATAATTTGCGCAGTATTACTTTTTATTTTTATAAAAAGGCTATTAAATTATAAACTATGTATAAATTTAAAAAAAGTATTCTATACCGTATTATTGCATTTTTTTGCATTGTTATAGCTTTAGGATGTGAACGAGATGATATTTGTGCTACGGATACTCCTACAACACCTTTGCTGGTCATAGAATTCTATGATAATATCACAAGAACAGATGCGAAAAACACAACTAATTTACAAGTTAGAGCATTAGGTACTACTGATTTCTTTTTTACATCAGCACAAAATGTAAGTACGATTTCTATTCCATTAAAAACTAATGAATCTGCTACCGAGTACGAATTTATCACGAATTCTGGAGAAGCAACTGAAAATATTGATATCCTTAGTATTCAATACACTCCAGAAGATGAATTTGTAAGCAGTGCCTGTGGTTTTAAAACAACTTTCCAAGGCTTTTCTATTACAGTTAGTAATCCAAATGGAGATACTACTGATTGGATATTAGGTAACGAAAGACAACAAGTAAACATAATCAATGAAAATCAAGCACATTTATTTATTTTTCACTAGTCTTTTATTATCGACAGTGATAAACGCTCAAGAGAATTCAAAAGAGCAAGATTCTATAGTTATTTCTCAAAAATACGGACTTAGAGTTGGTGTTGATCTTAGTAGATTTCTGAGAACCGCACTAGATAAAGATTATCAAGGTTTTGAAGTTGTAGGTGATTATAGAATTTCTAAAAATTATTATATAGCTGCAGAAATTGGAAATGAAAGCAAGGTTAGAGATGAAGAAAACCTAAACATTGAAGGTAGTGGTACATATATAAGAGCTGGTATAGATTATAATACATATGATAATTGGTTTGGGATGCAAAACAGTATATATGTTGGTCTTAGATATGGTTTTTCAACTTTTTCGCAAACATTAAACGATTATACAATATATACTAATAATAATTATTTTGATCCTGATATAAGAACAGATGTTATAGAAGAAAGTAGTTTGAATGCTAGTTGGATCGGTTTAAAATTAGGTATAAAGGCAGAGATTTTTACTAATTTATATTTAGACATTAATGTCTCTCTAAGAAGACTTGTAAGTGAAAAAGATCCTAGTCAATTTGAAAACTTATACATTCCTGGATTTGGTAGAACAAATGATTTTAGCGAATTTGGAGTAGGTTATGGATATACAATCACATACCTGATTCCTTTTTATAAAAAGAAAAAGTAATACTAATCAGTATTACTTTTTTTCTCTTGAAATTTTGTTCGTTTACTTCCCGAATACATTTCGTATTTTACTAAACGTGATTCTAATTTTCCGTTAAATAATTTTATTTTTCTAGAAGGCCTCAATCCAACGTACTTTAGAGCTTCGAGATTAGAAGTGATAAACCAAGCTTGTGTCCCTGGATAATCTTTTTTCATAGTATCTCCTACATTCTTATAAAACTCCTCCTCGTCTAATTCTAACCGTTCTCCATACGGTGGGTTAAAGACCATATGCAAAGGCTTCTCTTTATCTTCCTTTTCTCCTTCAAAAAAGTTTTGATTTTCAATAGAGATAAAATCTTCTAAATTAGCATTTTTGACATTATCAATTGCTTTACGTACAGCCGAAGGAGCTTTATCGAAACCTTTTATTTTAAAATGAAAATCTCTTGTTTTCTTTAAAACAGATTTTTCTATAATTTCAAACAAATCCAAATCCCAATCCAACCATTTTTCAAAAGCGAATTCTTTTCTATTTAAATTAGCTGGAATATTACACGCTATCATTGCTGCTTCTACAGCTATAGTACCACTACCACACATAGGGTCAATAAAATCACATTGTCCATCCCAACCAGATAATAATAATATACCAGCTGCAAGAACTTCATTAATAGGAGCTATATTAGTAGCTGTTCTATATCCTCTATGGTGTAACGATGCACCAGAACTATCTAATGAAACATTACATTTATCCTCCTGAATGTGAATATTAATAACAACATCAGGATATTCGGTATCTACACTAGGTCGTTTACCCGTTTCATTTCTGAATTTATCAACAATGGCATCTTTTGATTTTAAAGACACGAATTGTGAATGATTAAAAATAGTAGAATTTACAGTTGAATAAATCGCAAAAGAGTCACTTGAGTCCATGAATTCTTCCCATTTAATGCTACCTATAAAATTATAAAGATCTTTTTCGTTCTTAATTCTTTTAGAAGCAATGGGTTTTAATATTTTTAATGCAGTTCTTAAACTTAAATTAGCTTTATACATAAAGCCTTTATCCCCAAAGAAACTAACCATTCTAGTTCCAGTTTCAACTCTCTCAGCACCTAGATCTCTTAGTTCTTTTGCTAATATTTCTTCGAAGCCAAAAAATGTTTTGGCAACCATTTTAAATGATTTACTCACTATCTTACTAATTAGATATATTAAAAGACAAAAATACATTAATTTTGCGCTCTATGCTAAAAGATTCAACTAAGTGGTATGCTTCATGGTTCGATACACCATACTACCATATATTGTACAAAGAAAGAAATGACACTGAAGCGCAAGTGTTCATGGATAATCTTACAAATTATTTAAGTTTACAACAAAACGACAAAATACTAGATCTAGCTTGTGGAAAAGGGAGACATAGTATTTATCTTAATAAAAGTGGTTATAATGTTACTGGGGTAGATTTATCTAAGAACAGTATTAATCATGCTTCTCAATTTAAGAATGAAAATTTAAAATTTGAAGTTCATGATATGCGTACGCCATTTTCAGAACAATTTGATGCTGTTTTTAATCTATTCACAAGTTTTGGTTATTTTGAATGCGACCAAGATAATCTTAATACGATTCAATCTATCAAATCCAATTTAAATGAAACTGGATTTGGTGTTATTGACTTTTTAAATGCGGAACAAGTGATTGCGAACTTAGTTCCTGAAGAAAATAAGACTGTTGATAATATAACCTTTCATATAAAAAGATATTATAAGGACGGTTATATATTTAAAGATATTAGTTTTTCTGATAAAGGTGAAGATTTTAATTTTTCAGAAAAAGTTGAAGCTATTTCATTAGATGATTTTAAAAGATATTTTGAAAAATCAGGAATACACTTACTAGACATATTTGGGGATTACAATCTCAATTCATTCAATTCGCAAACGTCTCCAAGACTCATAATGATATTTAAATAGTGCATAATTATATTTTCCCCATAGCAGCTATTCTTATAGGTTTTTTAATCGTAATATTTTTAAAGCCTACTGATGAGAAAAAATTAAAATTATTACTAGCTTTTAGCGGAGCATTTCTATTAGCTATAACCGTTTTTAATTTATTACCTGAAGTTTTTGAAGATCACATGTATGCAAAACAGACAGGTATATGGATTATGGGGGGGATTTTATTGCAAATATTTTTAGAATACTTTTCAAAAGGAGCAGAACATGGGCATGTACATTTAAGTAAAGAAAGAACTCAATTTCCAATACTATTATTTCTTAGTTTAGGTATACATGCTTTATTAGAAGGGTTTCCTCTCCACCATACAGAAAATGGATTATTAATAGGAATCATAATTCATAAAATTCCAGTAGCAATGATATTGACAACATTTTTAATGCAGACAAAGATTAGAAAAGTTACAATTGTTACATTTCTTGTGCTATTTGCTTTAATGACTCCTTTAGGTAGTTTGATAGCAGATAATTTTCATGTTGCTCAAAATTACTATAAACAAATAACTGCTTTAGTGATTGGTATTTTTTTACATATATCAACTACTATTTTATTTGAAAGTAATGAAGGACATAGTTTTAACCTCACAAAATTAGTTGTCATACTAATAGCTATATCAACTGCTTATATTATTTAATATGTTTAGTAAAGAAGAATCAAAAAAAATCCGTCAAGAGTTTTGGATATCTTTTGACGAAAAACATCCTCGAAAATGGTTGTTATATAATACAAAAATTAAAGATTTCTCTTTAAAATTCACTTTTACCACAAAAAAAGCTCAAGTATCAATTGATATAGAATCACAAGATGAAATTATAAAAGCGTATTATTATGATAAAATACTAAGCTTAAAATCTATATTAACCACAGAATATATTAATGATATCATATTTGATCCTGAATATGTTTTAGACAATTATAAAGTTATCTCTAGAGCGTATATTGAATTGAATAATGTAAGTATTCACAATAAAAAAACGTGGGATGATGTCTATAGTTTTTTGTTTTATAATATGGATCGATTAGAATCTTTCTTTAATGAATATCGCGATTTTATTGAAAGTTAGCTAGTTCAGGTAACGTTTAATTCAAATAATTTTATTTTAAAAAGTATTGACTTCTTGTTTTATAGAAAAGAAGTTTTTTATAAAATTTATAGTGAATAGATCGAAAAACATGCTAATAAAAAAAGACTATCATTTCAGACAGCCTCTTTTTATTAGGATAATATTTTGACAATATTAAAAATCCAAAGCTAAACTTAGGATGAATTGATTCGCTCTAGAATCTACTCTAATTTCTTGTTCTTGACCAATATTATCTGTGATAGTTTGCGCTTGATTTTTACTCAAACCTCTTTCATATCTAACATCTGCATTAATTCTACCTAATTGAATTCCTGCACCAAATTGAACACCTACAGTAAAGTCGTTTTCAACATCACCAATAGATACATTGTCCACGTCCAAATCGTTATCTAAGATATATTGTAATGAAGGACCTCCAAAAACATGTAAAGGACCGATGATTTTTACACCTGCAAGAATAGGTAAATCTAGTTTGCTTATATCATAATCAGCTTTACTATTAGTAATTTCGTATTGACTTTTTGTTTTTGTATACTGTAATTCAGGTTTGATATAAAAGTTGTCAGTTAAATTAGCTCTCACAAATATACCAAGATGGTATCCTGTACGACTACTAGCATCTTCTTTTATAATGTTCTCTCCAGCATTAGTAAGGTCATTAATTTCAATTTTACCATTATCGCCATAATTAAGCCCGGCTTTAACCCCAAAATTGATGTTTTTACTTTGAGCAAATAATGTTGTTGTACCAAGTAGCATTAATAAAATTACTGTTTTTTTCATAGGTATGATTTTTATTTATTAGTGAATTTAATGTGTGGGTAAGATTTTTTATTTAAGTAGAGATGAGTTTGTATTATTAAAACGTAAAAAAAGATAGAATATTTTCAAGAAAAAAGTCTCCTGAAAAAAATTAGGAGACTTTTGATTTATGTAATACTTTTTTTATTTACGATTAATTGCTTTTTTTGCAGCTTTTACGATAGCAGAGGCATTTAATCCATATTTTTCCATTAATTGTTCTGGAGTTCCACTTTCTCCAAAAGTATCATTTGTTGCAATGAATTCCTGAGGAGTAGGTGAATGTTGAGCTAAAACTCGAGCAACACTTTCGCCTAAACCACCTAAATGATTATGCTCTTCTGCTGTAACAATACAACCTGTTTTTTGTACAGATTTAATAATAGCTTCATCATCCAAAGGCTTTATAGAATGTATGTTAATTACATCAGCACTGATTCCATTTTCATGAAGTTCTTCTGCTGCTAATAAAGCTTCCCAAACAAGGTGACCTGTAGCTACGATAGTTACATCATTACCTTCTTGTAATTGTACTGCTTTTCCAATTTCAAATACTTGATCTTCAGGAGTGAAATTAGCTACTTTAGGACGTCCAAAACGTAAATAAACAGGCCCTTTATGCTTAGCAATGGCTATTGTAGCAGCTTTTGTTTGATTGTAATCACAAGTATTAATTACAGTCATTCCAGGAAGCATTTTCATTAATCCAATATCTTCCAAGATTTGATGCGTAGCACCATCTTCACCAAGTGTTAAACCTGCATGTGAAGCACATATTTTTACATTTTTATCACTATAAGCAACAGATTGACGTATTTGATCATAAACACGACCTGTAGAGAAATTAGCAAATGTACCAGTGAAAGGAATTTTACCTCCAATTGTCATTCCGGCAGCAATACCAATCATATTAGCTTCTGCAATACCGATTTGAAAAAAGCGTTCTGGATGATTTGCTTTAAAAGCATCCATTTTTAAAGATCCGATAAGATCAGCACATAATGCAACTACATTTTCATTAGTCTTACCTAATTCTTCTAAGCCAGCACCAAAACCAGAGCGAGTATCTTTTTTACCTGTATCTATATATTTTTTCATGATATAATTCTATAATAATTAGTAATCCCCTAAAGTTTCAGGGTTTTGAGCTAAACCTTTTTCTAATTGTTCATCATTAGGTGCTTTACCGTGCCATGCATGAGTGTGCATCATAAAATCTACACCATTCCCCATTACGGTATGTAATAAAACACAAACAGGTTTTCCTTTACCAGTTCTGTTTTTAGCTTCAGTTAAACCTTCAATTATTGCAGAAATATTATTTCCTTCTTTAATCTCTAAAACATCCCAACCAAAAGCTTCAAATTTAGCTTTAAGATCACCTAATGGAAGTACATCATCTGTAGCCCCGTCTATTTGTTGACCATTATAGTCAATAGTAGAAATCAAGTTGTCAATCTTTTTCCCAGAAGCATACATAGCAGCTTCCCAAATTTGACCTTCTTGTAATTCACCATCACCATGTAAGCTATATACTAAGTGATTATCGTTGTTTAGTTTTTTTGTTTCAGCAGCTCCAATTGCCACAGACATTCCTTGCCCTAACGATCCAGATGCAATACGAATACCAGGTAATCCTTCGTGTGTTGTAGGATGTCCTTGTAAACGTGTATTGATTAATCTAAAAGTATTTAATTCTTCTACAGGAAAATATCCACTGCGTGCTAAAACACTGTAAAAAACAGGAGAGATATGACCATTTGATAAGAAAAATAAATCTTCTTCGATACCATCCATATCAAATCCTTCTTTGCGATTCATGATTTCTTGGTATAGAGCTACAAAAAACTCTGTGCAACCCAGTGAACCTCCTGGGTGACCTGAGTTTACTTTGTGTACTTGTCGTAAAATGTCTCTACGTACTTGAGTGACAAAATCTTCTAAATGTTGTGTGTTTGGCATTGTGATGCTTATTAACGAATTGTTTTAAGATTTCAAAAATAAAGGTTTTGTATGCGGTGGCAAAATCTCAAATCCCCTTTTATTAATGAAAAAACAGACTAATGTTTAATGAACTTTAAAAGTATTGCCATAGATTTAAATTGTTTTATAGTGAAATGAAGAGGGAAATCAAGTAATAGTAACTACTAAGGAGTTGTTTTGTATCAAAATAAACATGAGGAAAAGCGAATTTTAAATGACTGTTTTAATGTTTATTTAAGATTACTAACAATTTTAGAAATAGAGGTTTATTGTAGATTGTTTTTGTTGATTATCTTTGCGCTCGATCTCTCTATTATTTAATAAAGAGATTTATTATAATTATAAAGAAAATAATAAGCTGTCTATATATGACATTTGACCTATTAAAAACAGACGAAGCTAGTAAGGCAAGAGCAGGAAAAGTAACGACAGATCATGGAGTCATTGAGACTCCTATATTTATGCCAGTTGGAACTGTAGCTTCAGTAAAAGGAGTACATCAAAGAGAATTAAAAAATGATATTAATCCAGATATAATTTTGGGAAATACCTATCATTTATATTTAAGACCACAAACTGATATTTTAGAAAAAGCAGGTGGATTGCATAAATTCATGAATTGGGATCGTAATATCTTAACAGATAGTGGAGGATACCAAGTATATTCATTATCTGCTAATAGAAAAATAAAAGAAGAAGGAGTTAAATTTAAATCTCATATAGATGGATCATATCATTTCTTTACGCCAGAAAATGTAATGGAGATACAAAGAAGCATAGGAGCTGATATTATCATGGCTTTTGATGAGTGTACTCCGTACCCTTGTGATTATCATTATGCAAAACGTAGTATGCATATGACGCATCGTTGGTTGGATAGATGTATTGCTCATTTGGATAAAGTTCCTGTTAAATATGGATATAATCAAACACTTTTTCCGATTGTGCAAGGAAGCACTTATAAGGATTTAAGAAAGCAATCTGCAGAATTTATAGCGAGTAGAGATGCTTTAGGAAATGCCATAGGAGGATTGTCTGTAGGTGAGCCTGCAGAAGAAATGTATGCTATGACAGAAGTGGTAACTGAAATTTTACCAGAAGATAAACCTCGATATTTAATGGGAGTGGGAACACCTATTAATATATTAGAAAATATAGCGCTTGGAGTTGATATGTTTGATTGTGTAATGCCTACACGTAATGCACGAAATGGAATGTTATTTACGGCGCATGGGACAATCAATATTAAAAACAGAAAATGGGCAGAAGATTTTTCTCCAATAGACGAAATGGGCATAACTTTTGTTGATACCGAGTATTCAAAAGCATACTTGAGACATTTATTTTCTGTAAATGAGTTGTTAGGAAAACAAATTGCTACAATTCATAATTTAGGATTTTATATGTGGTTGGTTCGTGAGGCTAGAAAGCATATATTAGCAGGAGATTTCTATGCTTGGAAAAATATGATGGTTAAACAAATGGATAAAAGATTATAGTTTGAAAATATTAGATTGGTATATACTGAAACGATATCTGGGTACTTTTTTTGCCATGATATTAATGTTTGTTCCTATAGGGATAATTGTAGATCTTTCAGAAAAAGTAGATGATATTTTAGAGAATAAGGTTCCATTAGATGTTGTCTTATCGTATTATTTGGATTTTACGATTTATTTTGCCAATCTATTATTTCCGTTGTTTGTTTTTTTATCCGTTATCTGGTTTACTTCAAAATTAGCGAATGAGACAGAGATTATTGCTTTTTTAAGCTCAGGAGTTTCATTTTGGAGATTCTTGAGACCTTATATGATAGGAGCAGTAATTATTTGTGTTGGAGCACTAATAATGGGAATGTTTTTAGCACCTAGGGCTAGTCAAGGTTTTAATGACTTTAAATATTCGTATATAAAGAAAGGAAGGAAAGTACAACAGACAACTAATATTTACAGGCAATTAAATGAAAATGATTATTTATATGCGAGTAATTATAATCCAAAGCAAAAAACGGTAACTAACTTTACATTAGAGCACTTTGAAGAAAATGCACTTACCTATAAAATTTCAGCAAGAAAGGTAACATATAAAGATAGTATTTATGAGTTACGAGATTATGTGAAGAGAATTATAAGTAAAGACGGTAATGATATTATTTTTAGAGAACGAAAGAAAGATACGTTATTACCTTTTAATATAGATGAATTTACTCCAGTAACATATGTAGCAGAAACTCTTAATTATATGGAATTGAATAATTTTATAGAAAAAGAAAGTTTGCGAGGTTCATCAGACGTTAATAGATATAAAGTTGTAGCTTATAAAAGATGGAGTATTCCAATTTCGGCATTTATATTAACTGTAATTGGTGTGGCTGTTTCATCAATGAAAAAAAGAGGAGGAATGGGAATCAATCTAGCAGTAGGTATTTCGTTAGCTTTCGTATTTATCTTTTTTGATAAAGTATTAGGGACCATGGCGAATCAATCTGATTTTCCACCCTTAGTAGCAGTATGGTTTCCTAATATTACTTTTGGTATTTTAGCTATTTATCTATTGTATAATGCAAAGCGTTAGATTTAAAAACTTATTACATTTACATTTTATCGTTTTTATATTTGGTTTTACAGCCATTTTAGGCGATCTAATAACAATAGATGCTCTTCCATTGGTATGGTATCGCATGTTATTAGCTTCAGGATTTATCTATTTTTATATTAGGTGGAAAAAAATATCATTAAAAGTATCAAGAAAATTATTTGGAATATTATTTCTTTCAGGAATAGTGATAGCCCTACATTGGATCACTTTTTTTACGGCAGTAAAAGTATCAAATGTGTCCATTACATTAGCATTAATGTCTACAGGAGCGTTTTTTACATCAATATTAGAGCCTATATTTTATAAAAGAAAGGTGATTTTGTACGAAATATTTTTTGGAATCCTTGTTATAGGAGGATTATATTTAATATTTGAGGTTGAATCAGGATATACCGAAGGTATTTTATATGCATTAACATCTGCTTTTCTTTCAGCAGTGTTTTCTTTATTAAATGGAAAAATAGCACAAAAATACAATCCGTCGTTAATTTCTTTTTATGAGTTAATAAGTGGTGTTGGAGTATTGACATTATTTTTAATATTGCTTACTTTTTTTGGTAATATTTCAGAAGGATTTACGCCGACATTTTTCCAATTAGAAGGATCAGATTGGCTTTTTTTAGCAATCTTAGCATCTATTTGTACCGCATATGCATTTATAGCTTCAGTAAAAGTAATGAAGTATTTAAGCCCTTATACAGTGATGCTTACTATTAATATGGAGCCTGTTTATGGGATTTTCTTAGCTTTTTTAATCTTTGGTGAAAAAGAAAAAATGAACCCACAATTTTACTATGGAGGCTTGATTATACTTACAACGGTGATCTTAAATGGAATAATAAAAAGTATAAAAGATAGAAAAAGAAGGCAGATTAACATTAGTTAATCGGTAAAGTTTCTATATTTGTCTGCTAACTATTGTTAAAAAATAACTGTAATTCTAGAATATGGAATATTTAGAATTTGAACTACCAATAAAAGAGCTTGAAGAGCAATACGAAAAAGCTTGTGAAATAGGAAAAGAGAGTGATGTTGATGTTTCTGATACTTGCAAGCAAATTGAGAAAAAGCTAGAGAGTACAAAAAAAGAAATCTATAAAAACTTGAGTTCTTGGCAACGTGTCCAATTATCAAGACATCCATCGAGACCTTATACTTTAGATTATATCAATGCCATATGTGGTGATTCTTTTTTAGAATTACATGGTGATAGAAATGTAAAGGATGATAAGGCTATGATTGGTGGCTTAGGTAAGATAGGTGATCAGAGTTTTATGTTTATAGGTCAACAAAAAGGGTATAATACGAAAACAAGACAGTATCGTAATTTCGGTATGGCTAATCCAGAAGGATATAGAAAAGCCTTACGTCTTATGAAAAGTGCCGAAAAATTTAATTTACCAGTTGTAACTTTCGTTGATACACCAGGAGCTTATCCAGGACTTGAAGCAGAAGAAAGAGGACAAGGTGAAGCTATTGCACGAAATATTCTTGAAATGACACGCCTTAAAGTTCCTGTAATAGTTATTATTATAGGAGAAGGAGCTAGTGGAGGTGCCTTAGGAATAGGTGTAGGTGATAAAGTGCTAATGCTAGAAAATGCTTGGTATTCTGTAATTTCTCCAGAAAACTGCTCTTCTATATTGTGGAGAAGTTGGGAACAGAAAGAAATAGCAGCAGAAGCTCTTAAATTAACTGCAGAAGATAGTTTAAAGATAGCTGTAGTCGATGAGATTATAAAAGAACCTTTAGGGGGAGCTCATAGAAATAGAGAAATCACATTTGAAACAGTAAGAGATAGTATTTTAAATTCATTAGAAGAATTAAAAAACTTATCACCAGAAGATATGATTGAAAAGCGTATGGAGAAATATGCTAATATGGGAGTCTATAAAGAATAGGCTATATAAAATCACATATTAAAAAAATCTGAAGTTTTTAAACTTCAGATTTTTTTTGCTTATCAACAATAAAAAAAAGTTATCAACAGTTTAATTGTTTATGAATAGTGAACATTGAGATAGGTTCATTATTAGAATTCTCATAGCAATTTGCTTACATTAGTTGTATGGAAAACGCACAACAGGGTCAAAAAAAAAATTACAATAAAGGGAACGTAATTTCACTGGAAAAAGGAAAGTTACCACCACAGGCTGTCGATTTAGAAGAAGTAGTCTTAGGGGCTATGATGATTGATAAGAAAGGAGTTGATGAAGTAATTGATATTCTTAATCCAGAAGTTTTTTATAGAGAAGCACATCAATATATATTTGAAGCTATTTTTAAATTATTCGAGAACTCAGAACCAATAGATTTATTAACAGTTTCTACGCAATTAAAAAAAGATTCTAAATTAGACCTTGCAGGAGGGGATTATTATTTAATTCAACTAACACAAAAAGTTTCTTCATCTGCACATATAGAATTTCATGCAAGGATTATTCAACAAAAATATATTCAACGAAGTTTGATTAAAATTTCGAATGAAATTATTGAAGAATCTTATGACGAAACTACCGATGTTTTCGATTTACTTGATACAGCAGAATCCAAATTATATGAAGTAACTCAAGGAAATATTAAAAGATCTTCAGAAAGTGCTCAAAGCTTAGTAATACAAGCAAAAAAGAAAATAGAAGAAATATCTAATCAAGAAGGAATGAGTGGAGTTGCTTCTGGTTTTGATAGATTAGATAAACTTACATCTGGATGGCAACCTAGTGATTTAATTATCGTAGCTGCTCGTCCAGGTATGGGAAAAACAGCACTAACTTTGTCAATGGCTCGTAATATAGCTGTAGGGCAAGGAGTACCTGTAGCATTCTTCTCCTTGGAGATGGCATCAGTACAGCTGATAACACGTTTGATCTCGTCAGAAACGGGATTGTCATCAGAAAAATTGCGTACTGGTAAATTAGAAAAGCATGAATGGGAGCAATTAAATGTTAAAGTAAAAGATTTAGAAAAAGCACCTTTATTTATAGATGATACACCGTCATTATCAATATTTGATTTACGAGCAAAAGCAAGACGATTAGCGTCTCAGCATGGTATCAAAATGATTATTATTGATTATTTGCAGTTAATGACAGCAGGTGGATCTGGAAAAAATGGAAATCGTGAACAAGAGATTTCGATGATTTCTCGTAACTTAAAAGCATTAGCAAAAGAACTATATGTCCCTGTGATAGCGTTATCACAGTTATCTCGTGCAGTAGAAACTCGTGGAGGAAGTAAAAGACCTTTATTAAGTGACCTTCGTGAATCTGGAGCGATTGAGCAAGATGCAGATATTGTATCGTTTATATATAGACCCGAATATTATAAAATTGATGAGTGGGATGATGAAGAGAGATCGCCAACTCAAGGACAAGGAGAATTTATTGTAGCAAAGCACCGTAATGGTGGTTTAGAAAATATTAGGTTAAAGTTTGTAGGACATCTAGGTAAATTTGATAACTTAGATGATGACTTTAGTACTCCATTTGAGTTTCATTCGAAAATGAATGGTGATGAGGATGAAGATCCTTTCAATCCTAATAATTTGCCAAGTCCGAATGAAGCCTTTGGGAGCAGTATAAATGAAACCAATGACGACGACGTACCATTTTAAAAAAAAAAAGAAAAGCATTCTAAATTTTAGAATGCTCTTCTTCTTCCTATTTGTTAGTATACAATCTTTTGCATCTTTTATTTTAATTCCTATGGATGCAGAAACTCAAAAAGATCACTTAAAAGCGTATGGAATTACTTATTGGGCACTAAGTGAAAACCAAAAAGTACAGTGGCTTCTTAATTATAGAGGAGGAGCTTTTTTATTACCAGATACAGAAAAAATACAAAAAGAATGTAAAATAAGAGGTGTCTCTTATGAGGTTTTGAGTAATGATAAGGCAATTGTAGTATTAGATGAGATAAGTAGCCCTTCTCAAAATATGGAAGCAGTTACATTAGAAAAAGCGCCCAAAATCGCTGTGTATTCTCCTAAAGGAAATTTACCGTGGGATGATGCAGTAACGATGGTTCTTACATATGCTGAAATTCCTTACACTACAATTTATGATGAAGAGGTTTTACAAGATGAGTTAATATTGTATGATTGGTTGCACCTTCATCATGAGGACTTCACAGGACAATACGGTAAGTTTTATGGATCATATCGTGCAGCATCATGGTATATAAAAGAAAAGGAAGCAGCAGAGAATTTAGCAAAAAAATTAGGGTATAATAAAGTTTCTGAAGAAAAACTAGCTGTTGCATTGAAAATTAGAAACTATGTAGTTGGTGGAGGTTTTATGTTTGCCATGTGTAGTGCTACCGATAGTTTTGAAATAGCACTAGCTTCTGAAGGAGTTGATATATGTGAACCAATGTTTGATGGAGATCCAAGTGAACCAGGATATCAATCCAAAATCAATTACAGAAATACATTTGCTTTTAAAAATTTTAAATTAGAAAGAAGACCTCAAGTTTATGAATTTTCTTCTATAGATATGACTAGTAAACGTAGAATACCAAAAGAGACAGATTATTTTACTCTAATGGATTATTCCGCAAAATGGGACCCTATTCCTACAATGTTAAACCAAAATCATACAAGATTAGTTAAAGGATTTATGGGACAAACTACCTCATATGATTCTAAGTTAATAAAATCTAATGTATTGATTATGGGAAGTAATAAAACGAATCATGAAGCAAGATATATCCATGGAATCAAAGGAAAAGGTTTTTTTACTTTTTATGGAGGACATGATCCTGAGGATTATCAGCACCGTGTAGGTGATCCTAAAACTGAATTAGAATTACACCCCAACTCTCCTGGATATAGATTGATTTTGAATAATGTATTATTTCCAGCAGCTAAGAAAAAGAAACAAAAAACGTAAAATTATAGATTTTTTAACATTTTCAAGTGTAAGGTTCTATTCTTTTTTAAGACACAAGTAGTTAAATTTTAAAAACAACCTATATAGTATTTAACCATGAAAAAAGTAATTTTATTGTCTGTAGCTTTAGTGGCTATGGTAGCTTGGAAGCAAAATGATAAAGCATTAGAAGTAGATAAACCTTTTAAGTATCCAAGAAATATTGCAAAAATATTTAAAGCACATGGAGGGATTGAAACCTTCAATGAAAAGAAAACATTAGTTTTTGAAATAGAAAACCCTAAAGGGAATGAAAAGCATACGACAGATTTAAAAACGAGACATGCAAGAATAGAAACAGATAAATATGCCTTAGGATATGATGGAAATGAAGCTTGGTTAGTTCAAGATTCTACTTACTTTAAAAGTGATCCTCGTTTTTATCATAATTTAATGTTTTATTTCTATACAATGCCATTCGTTTTTGGTGATGATGGAATTACTTATACAAAAGTTGATGATTTAGTTGTAGGAGATAAAAAGTATAAAGGATATAAAATTAGTTATGCTGATGGTGTAGGAGATTCTTCGAAAGATAATTATTACTTATATTATGATAAAAAAACTCGTGAAATGAAGTATTTAGGTTATACCGTTACTTTTTTTAGTAAAAAATCAAGTGATAAGATTAACCTTATTGAATATAGTGAATGGGAAGATGTTGATGGTTTAAAATTACCAAAAACATTGAAATGGAGAGTTTTTAAAGATGGTAAAATTGGTGAAGTAAGAAATGAAGTGAATTTTGTAAATGCAAAATTTTCTACCGAAGCCTTAGATAGTAAGTTTTTTGCAAAACCTAATAAATAGGTAACTAGAACTTAAAATAAATTTTAGAATGGGAGATTATTTATTAATAGTCTCCTTTTTTATGCGATAGACTTATTAAAATGCAATAAGATAAAGATGATGTGTAGTATTATTGAATATTTATGATTCTACCCCATGCAGAACCAATTGAACATTCATTAGTGTCCTGTGTTGTAATAATATCTACTGTATACGTTCCTGGAGATGGGAATTGGTAATTAAAAGTATTATCTCCCTGAGGACCTCCATCACTTTCTATAGGAATTGAATTAACATACCATTGATAAAACGGTGGATCTTGAAACAAATCGAAATTAACTGTGAAAATATAATTATAAGTACCAGAAATTTGTTCAGAACCAATTCCTAATGAAGGGCATAAATTATTAGGAACTTCAATTTGTCTACATAATTCAATACCATCAGGACAGATTTGTGTTTGAGATCTAATACACACTTCATGCATACCAGGTGTAAGTTGATAATTAAATGAATGCTCAGGGTAACTTTCATTATTACCAATAATTTCACCATCAAGTACCCAATTATAATCTGTTTGGTTAATTCCTTCAAAATTGGCTGTAAAATTATAAGTAGAAGAATTGGATATTTGTTGATATTCAAAATTTAAATCAGCACAAAAAGGATCAACAACGATCCTTTTACAAAATTCAACTCCGTCAGGACAATCAGAAGTAACCGTTCTTTGACAAATGTTATATTCTCCTGGAACGTTCCAAGGTATAGTAAAAGATAAATCTCCATCAGTTGTGGTGACTAATTCGGTACCATCGACTAACCAAGTGATAAAAGTAACATCTTGAGTATTGTTTTCTATAATAGGCGTAATATGATAAGATAACGTAAAAGGATTGGTTATTGTATAATTGTAACTCAAGCTAGGACAGTTAGTACAATAATCAATTAAATCATAAAAATCGTAAAAAGAATTAATTATTCTAGAAGTCGATCCATTATCAGTTAAGACAGTTATAGGAAACTTAAAGTTAGGTTGGTAATCTTGACCTTGTATGTTATAAAATGATTGAAATTCTTCAAGCGAATTTATAACAAAATCATTGTTATCTTTATCTAATAATGTAATAGGATATTCAAAAATGAAGCATTGATTAAAGAAATTTTCAAATTCAGTTCTAATGGTATTAATTTGACATTGATTAATTAATGAGATAAGATCATTTTCGTTAAAAATAATGATAGTGTTTTCATTTAGAACAACTGTAAATGGAAAAGTAATACTATTTATATTTAAACTACTAGATTGTATTTCTAAAACTTGAGTTAGTCCTTGGTAGTCATTAATAGTGACTATTGAATTAGTATTATAACCTAAAGTAATAGGATAATTAAAAGCAAAACAAGATTGGTTTTCACTATTGATATCTTTAAGGAATTTATTGAATACAGTTACTATTGCTGGACTAAGAGTCGTTTGAGAAGTAAGTGTATTATCTGAAATAATAGGGTCATCACTTACGCACGAAAAAGTGGTTAGTATAATTATAGATAACCAAAAGAAGCGATATTTTATTTTATTAATCACTAGGAATATATCAAATTAAGAATGTTAATGTTTTGTAATTGTTTTTTTGATTAATTGAATATTTGTTCAAAGTAAAGAAAAAAAAGATAATCATTAGAGAAAGTTGTCTGGAAATCCGGCTACTATTTCCAGACAACGTATCAATTAAGATGAGTGAAAGTAATTGATATTGTTAAATTTAACCAACTATTTAATCAATCTCTAATGTCTATGATGAAAAATTGAATCTATTTAAAGTAATACCCCAACGAAATATTTTATATTTCAATTAAACAGAGATGTAAAATGTTCATCATAAAAAAATATCTAATTAAAAATTATATCTTTTAAATTTTGATTTAAGTCAAATGTTTCTTCATTACTCGATATAATAACGAACTATTTTTTATTAACCCTACCTAGTTTTTTTATGAAATAAAAAAAAGTTTTTTTGATTAGAGATAAAAATAATCTAGTTTTGGTCATATGAGTTTACAATCAGATAATAATCAAACGATATGTGATGAACATGCTTTTGATAACTTTTTTAAAGGTTATGCAAAATCACTAAGAAATCATTTGTATTATAAATTTGGAGATTTAGATCAAGCTGAAGATATTGTGCAAGAAGCATTTATCAAAGTTTGGGATAATTGCTCTAAAATTCCTGTAGGTAAAGCTAAAAGTTATCTTTACACTGTAGCTGTTAATTTAGGAACAAGTTTAATGAGACATAATCAAGTTAAATTTAAGTACAAAAATTACATAACTAGAAGGAAATCTGATATGACAAACGAATCTCCAGAGTTTTTATTGCTTGAAAAAGAATATATGGAGAAGATAAAAAGAGCAATTGCAAGTTTACCAGATAGACAACGTGAAGTATATTTATTAAGTAGAATAGAAAAGAAAACATATAGAGAAATTGCAGAAATGTCTAATGTTTCTATAAAAGCTATTGAAAAATTAATGCATAAAGCATTAATAAAGATGCGGAAAGAAATAGGAAATGTGTAAAAATAGAGGTAGGGTATATAGAAGTGTTATACGTTTATAAAATAATTGAAGGAAGTTATGTTGGAAAAATTTAAAGATGAAACTTTTTTATCTAGGTGGGCTAATGATGAATTAAGTCCTGAGGAATTGATGGAGTTTAAAAAACATCCTGATTATGATAATTATATTAAAATAATAGCTGCTACAGATACCCTTTTGCTTAGAGATTACGATGTAGAAAATGCTTTGTCAAAAATAAAAAGCAGAAGTAATCACTTAGATAGTTCCCCAAAAATAACTAAACCTATACGTAAATTATGGCCTTACATTTCTGTAGCAGCATCCATTTTATTAATTATAGGACTTTTTATTTTTAATAATAAAACTATTAAGCATACTACAAATTATGGTGAAACAAAAACAGTAGTATTACCTGATGGATCTGAAATGATTCTTAACGCTAAATCTTTTGCGACATACGACAAGGATTGGAATAATGATAGAATAGTTAATTTAATTGGCGAAGCATATTTTAAAGTTAGAAAAGGAAGTGAATTTTCTGTAAAAACAACTAATGGTGTTGTTACTGTTTTAGGAACTCAGTTTAATGTAGAATCTCAAAATGAAATGTTTGAAGTTGTTTGTTATGAGGGAAAAGTAAGTGTGAAAACAAACGATAATAAACATATACTAACACCAGGTAAAGCTTTTAGGAGCATAGCTAATACTCTGAATAAAAAATGGGACGAAAATATAAATGAACCAACATGGATACATAATTCTAGTTCTTTTCAAAGTGTTCCACTAAAATACGTTCTAGAAGAATTAGAAGAACAATATAACCTTACCATAAACAATAAAACATTAGATTTAACTATTATATATACAGGTACTTTTCCTAACGATAATATTAATGTAGCACTAAAGACTGTTTTTAGTACTTTAGATGTTAATTATGTATTATCTAATGATGGAAAAATACTTGATATAAAGTAGTAGTATATGTCTAAAATAATAATTGCGTGTATATTATTATTAAATATATCCATGTTTTCTCAAAAGAAAGCATGGACTTCTGTACATAAAAAAACTTCTCTTAAAAAAGTATTACTCTATTTAGAAAAAAAGCATAATGTGAAATTTTCATTTGTAGATGAATTGATTGAACATAAAAATGTTGTTTTACCTAATGAAGAAAAAGAATTACGCAGAATTTTAGAATTTTTAGAAAAAAAAACTCATTTAAAATTTGAATTCACTAGTAAGGAATTAGTTGTTGTTAGGAATTATAATAAAAATGATCGAATAACGATTTGCGGATATCTACTTGATGAAGAAGGGAATCCATTTAATAATTTAGAGTTTGAAAGCCTCGCTATAAAAACTCTAGAGAATGGTTATTTTGAAGTTAATCAACTGCCATATGATACCGATGTTATAATAGAAGGTTTTGGTTTTAGAAAACGAATACTAAATACAAAGAAGTATATAAAAAACGGAAGGTGTAAAAAAATATATTTAATAGATACTATAGAAGAGCTAGACGAAGTATTGATAAGAGAATATGTTGCTAAAGGCATTAACCTAACGAATAGAAAAATACAAATTAAATTAAGGGATTTAAAAATCTTACCAGGTTTAACCGAACCTGATATTTTACAAAGTATTCAATTGTCACCGGGAATTAATGCCCCTTTTGAAACAGCTTCAGGATTGTATGTTAGAGGAAGCTCTCCACATCAAAATTTAGTTTTATGGAATGGAATAAAAACATATAATCAAGGTCACTTTTTTGGAATACTTTCTGCATTTAATCCCTATGTAGCGAAAGAAGCTAATTTCATAAAAAGTGGAACAAGTGCAAAATATGGTGACCGTATAGCTGGAGTAATAGATATACGAACAGAGGATAAAATTGCATCTCAAATTACAGGTGGAGTAGGAATTAATTTATTAAATGCTGATGCTACAGTAACAATTCCGATAATTAAAGATAAGTTATCTGTTCAATTATCAGGAAGAAGATCTTATACAGATTTTTTAAGAACATTTACTTATAACCAATTATCAAAAAAAGTTTTTCAAAACACAAAGATTGAAGAAGGAGAGGAGCTTGATGAAGGAGAAAATGATTTCTTTTTTGCGGATTATAATGTAAATATTTTAGGGAAAATAAGTCAGAAAGATGAACTTCAATTTAACGCAATTTATACAACAAATGATTTAGATTTTGAATTGAACAATGATGAAGTTCAAGTAACAGATAAACTAAAGACAGATAGTGAAGGGATTAATTTTTTATGGAAGAGAAAGTGGAATGATAAACTTAATTTTAATTTAAAAGGATATTATTCAAAGTACTTATTGAAGTATAGTTTTGAAACCGTAGAGGATATAGATGTAGAAATAAATTCGAAATTAAATAGAATTAGAGATTATGGTATAGAATTGGATCTAGAATACAATTTTGATCAAAATAGTAAATTGTTAACTGGATATCATTTTTCAAATAACTCAATAGAATATGCATTTAAATCAATGACCCCTTCCTTAGATATTGTATTAGATGAAGATATAAGTCAAATTAATACGAATTCCATATTCTCTGAGTTACAATATAGTATACCTAACCATATATATGTGTCGTTGGGTTTTAGGTTTAATAGATATAGTAAGATTGATAAAAACTATTTAGAACCGAGGTTGTTTATAAGAAAAAATATAACTAGAGATCTGTCAATAAAAGGATCTGTAGAATTTAAAAGCCAAATAGTTAATCAGATTAGAGAATCTGTAATTAGTGATTTAACATTAGAGAATCAAGTTTGGAGTCTTGCTAATGCAGAAAATTTTCCAGCAGTCACAAGTGCTCAAGTATCTTTAGGAAGTAATTATAAAAAAGGTACTTGGTCTTTTGATATAGATAGCTATTATAAAAGAATAGAAAATATAACAACGCTTACATCAGGGTTTATAAATCCTATTGATAATGGATTCCATTTAGGGAATAGTAAAATCTTTGGACTAGATGTATTTGCTAAAAAGAGAATAGAAGATTATAATACATGGATTAGTTATTCATATATAAATACTCAAAATAGATTTGAAGGAATAAACGTGGATAGGTATTTTCCAGGGAACTGGAATATTCAGCATACTCTTAAATGGACACATTATTATGAATATAAAAAATTCAAATTTTCATTAGGATGGTTATGGCGTACAGGAAAATCTATCACAAATGTAGAAGGAGTAGTTGTAGAAGGTAGGGTACCAAGATTAGTGTACGAAGATATAAACGGAAGTAATTTGCCTGTATATCATAAAATGGATTTTTCAGCTTTATATCATTTTAAAATTAATAATAATGATAAAGTGAAGTATCAATTAGGAGTATCTATCTTGAATTTATACAATAATAGAAATTTATTAAATAGAGAGTTTAGAATTACTTCTACATTAGACAGTAAGTTTATTACCCGTGATATTTATGCTATTGGAATTACTCCTAACATAAGTTTTAGAGTATTTTGGTAATATCATTTTAATAATTATTACGATGACATTAAAAGAATTCGAAAAGTAATCATTCTTTGATAACATTCATAAACAAATAAACCCCTTCTATTTAAAATAGAAGGGATTTATTTGTTTGTTGTATCTTGAATTTAGTAAGGTTGATTCATTATGTCTGACCATGGCATGATCATCATTCCAACAAAAATGAAATAAATAACAATAAGAATAAAGTAAATAGCACTTAGAGATGTACCTACAATTGCACAAATTCTTCCAGCTTTTAAGTTTTCATAACCTGTATACATTTCTGGTGAATGTTTGTATAGATTAACATCTTTTTTAGATATAACTAAAGCTATAATACCTAATATTAAACCTATGATTCCATAACAAAAACAACTAACAATAGATAGTATTCCTAAGACTAGTACTATAGTTGAATTTGGTAACTGTTGTTTGTATTCTTCCATACAAATGATTGATTAAATTTTAATAATGTAATTAATAATGATTATTATAATATTAAGGAGATAAAAGAATTTCAAAATTTTAGCACCTTTCTTAAAATTATATATAAGATGCAATATTAAGAAAGATAGCATCAATATCATAGGAATTAATGCAGGATACATTTTGAATGACGCAATAACTTCGCCGTGTAATAATAACAGTAAGCTTCTTTGTAAACCACAACCTAGACAATCAATTCCTGTAACTGCTTTTATAGGACATTGTAGCATATGATTTTGAAAGAAGTCGAGTAATTCTTGCATTTCAATGTTTTTATAAATAAAGAAACTACTTATAAAATTTTATAAGTAGTTTCTTTATTATTTCTAGTAATTTTATGCTTAGTTACCTCCAACTAAAGCAGCTGCTCCTCCTAATAATGTAAGAAGTATATTTATAACAATACCTATACCAAAGCCCCATAAAGCTAAAGTACAAGCTGATTTAGCTTTCTTAGGATGTTTCTCTTTGTTAACAAAGTATAAGATAGCTCCGACGATAGGAAAACAGAAAGAAACAATTTTTAAGCCAGTGTGTAATTCTTCTTGAGAATCATTTGATTGATTAGTTAGATTTTGATCACTCATTATGAAATAGAATTTAAGTTAATAATATTAAAATTTGATTGCCGATATATTTTCCTATAATAGCGACTAAAGACATAGCTCCAACACCAGCGAATAAGCCAGTAATAACTCTTCTTAGATTATTGCTTTCAAGATTGAAATAAGCTTGTATTAATCCATCAAGATATGTTGGAATAATAAAAAGTATAGTCCATAATAAATCTAATTTTATTAGATCTAAGGTAAAAAAAGGAAAGGCTAAATATCCGATATGAATTCCTGTACATCTTGCACAAACAGGAAATTGTTTTCCCTTCCAAAAAAAAGACCTAGAAGGCATTCTATGACAAGAGACTAAATTTAATTTGGTATTGTTTATTTTTAACACGATTTAAATCTAAAAATAAAATTGAACTACGCTAATGTAAAATAAATTATTGATTTATAGATGTGTTTGTAGTGTTTTAAGTAATAATTTTCATTTTTATTAAGTAACTGATTATAATAGTAAGAATAGATAGTATAATTAGCGTTACTTTTATATACTTGTTAAAATCTGTTTTTATGTATTTGCTTATAATAACAAACAGTACCGTAGTTAAAATAGGATATATAGCAGGGTACATATGGAATGCTTCGATAAACTTTCCTTGAAAAAGTAGTACTAATGCTCTTTGAAAACCACAACCAAGACAATCTACACCCCAAATTTGTTTATTAATGCAAGGAATCATATATTTTTCCAAATGAAATACGTTTTTATAATTGAGAACTAAAATACAGGTTTTTTATAAGTTGATAAATTGCAATCATATTTAATACCTTTACAGCATGAATAAAAGAGTAATCAAAATAATAACGTTTATATTAATAATTGTAGGAGCAGGACTATTGATTTCACAAATGGCTGCGAAACAGAAGAATTATTATATGCAAAGTAGTGGAATCTTACTATTAATGACTGGATTATATTTGCTAAGTTCTAATAATAAGAAAAAGTCATTAGACACTCAAGATGATATAGCTAAAGAAAACCAAGAGGAAGAATAATATACAATGATTAAAGTAGGAGATATAGTATCGGTTTTAGATGAGCCTATTACAGGTAAAGTAATTGCTGTAACATTGGCTGATGTAGAAATAGAAAGTGAAGATGGATTTGATATGACTTTTGGAATTGAAGAAGTCGTGAAAATTGAGTCAACAACATTGATTGCTGTTTCGTATGATGAGGTACAGAAAAATTTACAACAAAAAGAGATTTATAAAAAGAAACCTAAACGTAATATATCTAAAAAAGTAAAAGGAAGAGAAATTCCACCAATGGAAGTTGATTTACATATAGAGAAACTAGTTAAGTCAACAAAAGGTATGATGAATTATGATATTGTCTTATTACAATTAGATGTTGCTAAAAGACAATTGGATTTTGCTATAAGTAAACGTATACCTAAAATAATATTTATCCATGGAGTAGGAGAGGGGACTTTAAAAGAAGAACTAAAATACCTTTTTAGACAATACGATAATTTAAGTGTTTCTGATGCAGATTATCGTCAGTATGGCCTTGGTGCTATGGAAGTTTATCTAATTCAAAATCCAAAATAACTTAATTGTTATTATAAGTTCCAAATTGTAGAATATCTTGTCTAAAAGATCGAGTATCATTTTCAAGAGTAATATCATTTAATACGATAACAGTATTAAATACTCCCGTAGAAACTTCGGTTACTGTTATTGTTGCTGTACCAGTAGGACTCGTTAATTCTTCGCTAATTAAAGTCGTACTTGGAGGGATGTTTGTGCAAAAATAATTTGATGGATCTATAGATGAAGTAAAACTTCTATATCTTAAAATATTAGATGTTCCATTAAAAGTAATTGTAATAGGAGTTGTTGTAGGAGTCGTAGGAGAAAATGTAGTGCTAGTAAACTCAACAGATAATGATTCGGTACTAGAATTCTGTAATTTAAAAAATACAAAATTACTTGAAGTAGAACATAAAGATAAGTTGTTATCAGAGAAATTAATATCAGTATCTATAATATCTCCTTCACTACAAGCAACAGTTAGGCTAACGAGTATTAATAATGTGATTAATGATTTCGTTTTATATATGAAATTTTTAAGCATAGTCTGTATTAGTGTGTAAAAGCAAATTAATTATCGATATCTATTGTAATATCTCTTGATCCTAAAGAAAAAGTTGATTGATTAAAATCGGCCGTTGTAGCATTAAATTCTAATTCGGTGATGATAATAGATGTTCTGTAAGTTGTTCTAATCGTATTGGCTGTAATAGAACTAACAGTTACAGCTGGTGATGGGCTAGAATCATTATCCAAATAATCTAAGATTCCATCATTATCACTATCATTAGAAGGGTCTCTAGGATTTTGAGTTCCAGAACTATCTTCGTTTCTAGTCAAAATCATATCATTATCATCATCCTCTTCAAGATAATCAGGAATACCGTCACCATCAGTATCTCTAGGAGTATCATCTCCAGGGATTCCGTTAGCCAGTTCATTACTAGTTAATATATTATCTCCGTCGTCATCTTGATCCTTATAATTAGGGATGTTATCATTATCAGTATCGTCATTTTCAAGATTACCATCTCCATTGATATCTTCATCTTCGGCAGGAATCCCATCATTATCATCTTCATTTGCAATAGTAGTTTCTATAGTAACATTTCCTTGTGTACTTATAAGTTCTTGAGTTACTACAATTCCGTTAGGAGGTACATTACTACAAAAATAATCATTAGTAATACTATTATTAAATTGACGATAAATTAAACTATTATTAGTTTCGTCAAGAGTAAAAGTAATAGGTGTTGTTGGTAGAGGATTAGGCGTTTCTGTAAAATTAGCTTGCGTAAAACGTAAAGCTATAGCTTCATTAATACTACTATTGATTTTAAAATATACATATTCATCTGTACCTGATCCTTCACAAAGTTCAAGTGTTGCATCATCAAATTCAAATCCAGTAACAATTATATCTCCATCATCACAAGAAATGAATCCTAGAGATGCAATTAAAATTATAAATATTCTATTCATGAAACTAAAAACTTTTAGACAAAATTAAAAGAAAAGCAAGATTATAACGTATCATATGGAAAATAATTTTATTTAAAGTAGATTTGTCTACATAAAGTCTTGTAAATGTTAATAAAATGTGAATTTATAAGATTGTATAACAACCCAATAATTACAGACAAAGTTTACATGAATAAGGTATATTTTGATAGTGCAGCAACAACACAGTTGCGTCCTGAAGTTGTCGATAAGATGGCGGAAGTATTACGTGATCAATATGGAAATCCATCATCAAGCCATGGATTTGGTAGATCAGCCAAGACATTAATTGAGCAATCACGTAAAAATATTGCAAAGTATTTAGGAGTTAAAGCTTCAGAAATTGTATTTACATCTGGAGGAACAGAAGCTGATAATTTGGCATTAAATAGTGCCGTAAGAGACTTAGGAGTAAAACATATTATAACTTCCAAGATAGAACACCATGCAGTATTACATACAGTACAAGAATTAGAAGCTAATTTTAATATTAAAGCAAGCTATGTTCGTATTAAAGAGTGTGGAAGTGTAGATTATGATCATTTAGAAGAATTAGTTACTAGTGCTACAGAAAAAACATTGGTAAGTCTGATGCATGTTAACAATGAAGTTGGAGTTTTATTAGATATTAATAGGGTAGGAGATTTATGTAAAAAACACGATATGCTGTTCCATAGTGATATGGTACAATCAGTAGGACATTTAGAAGTGAATTTGAATGAAATTAATGTAGATTTTACAGCTGTTAGCGCACATAAATTTCATGGGCCTAAAGGTGTTGGTTTTGCCTATATTAAAAAGAATTCTGGAATAAAACCATTAATTTATGGTGGAGAGCAAGAAAGAGGTTATAGAGGAGGAACAGAGGGAGTTCATAATATTGTAGGGATGGAAGAAGCTCTGCGATTAGCATATGATAATCTTGAAAAAGAAAAGGCATATGTTAAAGATTTGAAACAATATTTCGTTTCAGCTTTAAAAGAACACATTCCTGAAGCTAAATTTAATGCAAAATGTTGTGATGAAGATCATAGTACCTATACCTTAATTAATGTAGCGTTGCCGGTACCTCCAGAAAAAGCAACAATATTATTATTTCATTTAGATATTAATGGAATAGCTTGTTCAAAAGGAAGTGCCTGTCAAAGCGGAAGTTCAGCAGGATCCCATGTACTAAATGAAATCCTGTCTGAAGAAGATTTGAAAAAACCATCAGTACGATTCTCTTTTTGTAAATACAATACAAAAGAAGAGGTAGACTATGTGGTTCAAGTTTTAAAAGATTTTTTAGCTAAAGAGTAATATATTCTTTTAAGTTAGAATTTAATATAGAGGTTAATTCTTCTTTATGATCTTTATGTGTTTCTGTAAATATGAAACCAAACAAAGGGAATTCAGAATAATTAACCTTTCTTATTTCTAAAGGTTTTTTGAATTTTGAAATTAAAGATTCATAATCAAAGTCTTTAATTTCTTCACCTTTAATTTTGGAATTATTATCTAAAACAATCATAGCATATAGAAGATCATCTTTACCTTCTAAAATAGTTTCCCAATCAGGTTTTTTATTCTTTAAAAAATATTCGTAAGAATTGATACCATAAGCAAAAAAGGCAGTGTCAGCTGTGGTACACCAACCACCAAAACGCATAGGATTCACTTCAATAGGAATGACAGTACCATCAGGAGTTACTCTAACTTCAACATGGAGTACAAAATTTTGAATATTTGCTAAATTACCTACAGTTGTTAAAAAATTAGAAAATGGCTCTTTATACGTTTCTATGATTTCTTTGGAAGTAATATAAACACGATCACTAACATCTTTCCCAGAAGAGAAGATATGATGTAAAATATTTAAAATAACAAGATTTCCTTGGTCATCATAGTAACAATCAATAGCATATTCATCACCTTCAATGCAATCTTCGATAATGAAATCAGTGCAATTAACAACTTCTGAAGGATACAAATGCTTCGTTTCTTCTATTTCTATATTAATTTTAGAAACAGTTTCTTCCCATTCATCCACAGTATCAACTTTGTATACGCCAATACTAAAAAAGCCTACAGATGGTTTTATGATAAACGGAAAAGGAAATTCAGTAATATCTAAGTTTTGTAATTCATCTAATCGTGCACTTTTGTAGAAATAATCAGGGTATTGCTCTTTAATTAAATCTCTAAAAGCAACTTTGTCTTTGAAAACGTTAATTCTAGAGGGGATTTGAGAAAAAGTTAGATGTTTTTCAACCCAACTGATAGAATTTTCAGAATTAGTATATACTCGTGTGTCAGGCTTCTTTTTTAAGGTAGCAATGGCTTCTTCTTCTGTAATATATACAACTTTGTCTGAAGCTAATAATGCTATTGCATTTGGTGTAGCGATAACAGGAAGTTTCTGAGTGATTATTGTTTGTTTTAAAAAATCAGAAACATAAGGTTTGTCTAACAGGATCATAAAATAAGGTACTATTAATATGATCCAATATTCTTAAAAAAGAACTGAATAAAATGTTTAATGAATGTTAATTTTTTAATTAGATACTCTTTTAAGTTATTCATTTTGAATTGTCAAATGAATTTAGGTATAAACAATCTAATTATTAGTTTTTTTTATAGTCTCATCTAAAGCTGAGATAAACAATTTGAAATATTCACAATTAATAACTTTTTCAAATCTGATCTTTTGAAAAATATCAGGATTATCAGACTCGCAATAACCTTTAGAATTTTTTTTTAAATATTCTTTAGGTTCCTTTATTAACATTGGATTATCAATATGAGAAATATCAGAATTATATATCTCGTTAAATATTTCGATATCCGCTAAGATTAAAGCTTCGATTTCAAAAACATGTAATAAATAAATTCCTTTCTTATTTACGACACTATTGGATGAACTGAAATACAGTTTTCTTTCTGCTAATTTTTCTTTATTAGGTAAAATACTATCTAAATCCCTAATAAATATAATTATATCCGGTTTTTTATCTTCAAATTCAATTCTTAAAAAACGTTTAGTCTTTTGAGAGTCAAGATTACTACCATTAAATCTATTAAGCATAAAAAAGAAGTCGTATTTTTCTTTTTGATACTTTTTTTCTAATAGATTTTGAATAGATTGTGTATCATTAGGTGCTTCGCCGACTAATCCAATTTTCAGAAGTAATTATTTTTCTAAATCAGAGTATTTCCAATAATCACTTAAAAAGTCATTTTTAATATATTTTAATGCTTTTGAAACTTCATTATCATTTAAATGTCTAAGTTCTGTTTCAAAATTATTATTGTAAGCTATAATTATTCTATCTAATTCATTTTTATTTAAAATATCAAGAATGATAGGAGAATGTGTAGTAACAATAATTTGATGATTTTCTGAAGCTTCTTTTAAAAATTCCATCAATTTAATTAATTGATGAGGATGAATACCTAGCTCAGGTTCTTCAATTAATATAATACGATTTGAATTATGAGGTAAAAGCAAAGCTCCTTGGCTAGAAAAATGAAAATTATCAAAATAACCTACTTCAGATATTATATAGAACAATCTTTTTGTGCCATCTGATAGATTAGAAAATGGATGCCAATTATTGAAAATTTTAAACTCTATAAATAAATTATTAATAGTGTATTGTTCTTTATCTTTATCATAGAAAATATTAAAATTCTTACTGAATCGCATATCTTCTATAGGAGAATATTTCTTTAAATATTTTTTTATAATATCAATTTTAGAAAAAACTTTTGATAAGTTTTTTTTAATTTTAGGTATAGATAGCCCTTCTTTATCAATGTCTATTGATAAATATAACATATTAGCAAGAATGTTTCTTATGAAAAAAGGTTCATTTTCTTTTAATATTAGACTCATTAAATTTTTAGAAAAACCATCAGAATCAATGGTATAGGTGTAAGGAGTGCTTAAAAGAGAATAATATTCAGGTATACCATGTTTGATAAAAGTATTACTTAAGAATAATCCTTTTTTTCTAATTAAATCATGAACATTCTTTTCATCAACATCATTTATCGAATTATCATTTTTACTGACTGAAATTTCCACGTCATTCTTCTCTAACTTAGTGAGATCTCTATTTTCTTTTGAGATATTAACAGATTTTGAATTTATGGAAACCTGACTTTCTCCTTGAAATGTTAATTTTGAGTTAAAATCAAATAAATGATTATAAGAAAAATTTAATTGGCTATTTAAGAATGTTAAAAAATTTGTTTTTCCGGCTGAATTTTTACCAATAATAATATTTAAACCTCTTTTAAAGTTTATATCAACACCTAAAACAGACTTATAGCCTGCTAATTTTACATTGTTTAAATAAAAATCTTTTTTTTTTTCTTCCATTAGACATCTAGGGTGATAATAAATCTAATATTTTGTTTAAAAATAGTAACATTAAATACTCTAAAGATATAGAGTTTTTGAAATAAAATTAACTAAGATTCTCACTAATATTATATATTAATCAATTTTAAAATATTTCTTTTTGAGAAATCGTTATAAAAAATAATTAAATAAATTTATTTTTTTGAAAAACAAAATTACTATAAATTATCTCAATTATAAAGAAAACAATTAAAATATTACTACTACTACTACTACTACTACTACTACTACTACTACTACTACTACTACTACTACTACTACTACTAATAATAATAATAATAATAATAATAATAATAATAATAATAATAATAATAATAATAACGAAAAAAACTTTGAAATTAAAGATTTTTAGATAAATAGAAAACTATTGAAATCAGAAAACAATTTTGAATATTGATTTTACTCTAAATTTGATTAATGCTAGAAAATAATTTAAAATGACTAGGTGTCCTTTAATTTAGTTTATTGAATTTTAAAAATTGATATTATATCATTTCTCGATTAAAATTACTTTTATTCTTTTTTGAAAATCCCAGAGAAATTCTATTTAATCTTTTAGTATTTTTAAATAAAAAGTGAAATGAATATTGAAATGCCTTCTCTTATTACTGTTTTAAATGAAAGGCTTTATGTATTCGAGTGAAATACACAGATTAGAAATTAGAAATAGAATTAAAATCTCATTCCCATTTTAACATTAAAAATACGAGGAGTTAAAAAGTTAGGAATAGCGTATTGTACTCTAGATGATGCGTCTCTAACAAATGTATTAGTAATCGAATTTTGATTGTCAAAAATATTGAAAATCTCAAATCCAATGTTCAATTCTTTAAAATTGTTAAAGAAACTACCTTCTTTTAAACGTTTTTTCTGATCGACAATAACATATGATATTCCTATATCTGCACGTCTATAATCAGGTAATCTAGTTTGGAAATTATAGGGATCAGCATAACTAGGAGAACCACCAGGAAGTCCAGTATTGTAGACTAGATTTAAGTACATTTTTAAATTAGGGATTGTAGGAACATAATCTTGAAATAAAACACCTAATTTAAGACGTTGATCAGTTGGCCTAGCAATATAACCTCTATTGTCTATATTTTCTTCAGTTTTTAAATAACCTAAACTAACCCAACTTTCTGTACCTGTAACAAATTCTCCATTAAGACGTAAATCCAATCCATATGCATAAGCTTCAGCATTATTACGAGCTCTATAACGAATACGTACATTTTCGATAGTATAGGGGTTTACATCCGTTAATTTTTTATAATATAATTCTGAAACTAATTTAAATGGACGATCCCACATTTTAAAACTATAATCATTTCCTACTACTAGATGAGTTGATTGTTGTGCTTTTACATTAGGTCTAACACTACCCAAAGAGTCTCTTAACTCTCTATAGAAAGGAGGTTGATGATATAATCCTCCTGAGATACGAAATAACATATCTGCATTCCAATTAGGTTTAAAAGCTAATTGTACTCTAGGACTTATGGTTGTTTGACTTGAAGTATTTGAAATATTATCTCCAGTTACTTTCCAGTTATGAGCACGAGCTCCAATATTAAACCATAATTTATGATCATTAAATTCAGTTTTGTAGCTGTATTGAGCATAACCAGAAAAACGATCTATTTTAGCTTTATTTATAGCACGTACACTCGTAAAAGGTTCTATCGGACTTGTATTTGGGTTGTAAGGTTGATCGTTTATAAAATCGTCCAAAGGGGGGCGAATTGAAAAACCTGCAGAATCAATAATTTCGAATTCTTGAATACGATCTCTAATATCTTCAGAAGTATATTTAACACCCCAGTCAATTTGATAATCATTTTTGATGTAAGTACCTTTGTGTTCTACATTAAAAATTAAAGCATCAAGATCATTACGTGCATGCGTTAATTGAGAACCGATACCTTCACTAAATTCTACTTCTCCTAAATTTTGATCTCCAATATTTGTATTTACAGTTCCCAAACGATATTGGGCAAGGATATCAAAATATTCTTGTTCTTGAGTTTGATAACCAGAAGCAATAAGTTTTAGCGTTAGATTTTCATTTGCTTGGTATGTTCCTTTGAAAGCTCCAAAATAAGTATCATAACGATCTTTTTCTTGACCTTCGTAAAAAACTAAAAGAGCAATTGGATTTTGTAAAGTACCAAAATTAGTTTGTCTAGTTAAAGGTTCATAATCATATTTGTTGATTGCTAAATTCCCTAAAAAACCTAGTTCAAATTTTTTAGAGAAATTATAGGTGATATACGTTTGTATGTCAGCAAACACTGGCTGAAAATTAGTTTCAGTTTGTCTTGCATCTACTAATAGACTATTGTCTCTGTATCTGGCACCGACTACCGCTGTTAACTTTTTATTTTTAGTTGTCCCCCCAGCATAAACACTACCTCCTAATAAACTTAAATTAGCGCCTGCCTCTAATCTTGTAGGTCTACGATATGTAATATCTAAAACCGAAGAAAGTTTATCTCCATATTTAGCTTGAAAACCACCAGCAGAGAAATTCACGTTTCTGACTAAATCAGTATTAACAAAACTCAATCCTTCTTGTTGCCCAGATCGAATAAGAAAAGGACGATATACTTCAATTTCGTTTACGTATACTAAATTCTCGTCATAATTCCCACCTCTTACAGAATATTGTGTACTTAATTCGTTATTAGAACTTACACCAGGTAATGTTTTAAGTAAACTCTCTACACCTGGATTTGCTGAAGGAGTAACACGAATAGTTTCTGGATCTATAGTAGTAATTCCTTCTACAACTTTACGCTCTCGTCCAGTAATAACAACTTCACTAATTTGCTGAACATCTGTTTTTAAAATAGGATTTAGCTCATATTGCTGACCGTTTTTTAAATTTATAGTAAAAATATAATCTTTAAAACCAATATGAGATATGCTAATTTTTACATCCTTATTAGCAGGGATTTCAAGAAAATATACTCCATTACTATTTGTTTGCGTTCCAGCATTTTGAGAGGTTACATTCACACCAGGAACAGGAACTTTAGCTTCGTCTAATACAATACCTTGTACTGTTGCAGTTTGACTATAGATCGTAAAGCCAAAAAATAAAAAGCTTAAAAACAGAAGAGTAGAAATATTTTTCAAGTAAGATGATGGTTTTTATTGTTTTCTAAAAAACGTTGTTTCAAAAGTAGTATTATTTCCTACATTATCTAACACGATAAGTTTAAAATTATTTTCTGTACCAGAAATTATTTTATCGTTGAAGTCATAAACAAGCATTCCTGTTTTATAATCGTATTCCATTAATATATAAGCACCATTAATTGTAGCACGATAATTTTTAACACCGCTCCCTTTATCATCGATTTTAAATTTGAGATAACGAGATTTAGACATCCATTTCTTAGGAGTAATGTTGATTGGTTTTATAATAGGAGGAATACTATCTGTAAATAAAGAATAAGTACCAAAATTACGAGTATAGGTTGTAAAGCGATTTTCTCTTTTATTTGTTTTAGAATGTAATGGAATTCCTTTATAACCTAATCGACCTATATATAACTGCTTTTTATCAGCATCATTGTATTTTGAAACATCAAAAGCAATAGTCATATTTTTATGTAAAGGAGTACGATTATTATGTAATTTAATAGTTTCTCCTTGTGTTTCTATATTTAAATAAACATCTTCATATAATGCACCTTTAGGAATATAGACGTCAATATCGTTTTTACTATAAACAAAATTATGATTAGCTCTAGCTATATAATTCGTAATATTTTTTTTAGATTTTATGACATCCTTTGCAGGGACTCCTTCTACCGGAATTTTAATAACAGTGCTATTATTCTTAAAATCTTTAATAGTAATACATATAGAATAAGATAAAGAATCAGAAATAGGAACGATTCCATTATCAATCACATTTGAATAAATACTCAAAGGATTGTTTTTTTCTATAAACAATTTAGATATTCTACTCTTATAACGTTTAAAAAAAGAGTAGTCAATTAAACGATTGATATAACGAGTTTCTGCAAAAGAAAAACGTTTCATAGATAACTCAAAATTCTTTTCCCCATTAATTTCAGTAGTGATATTATAGATACCATTTTTATTATAAGCAAGATCTTGTTGATCAGAAGTAACAACTCCGAAGCCTATTTTTCCACTAGCTTTAATTTGTGCAGTCTTGTAACTACCATCTTTTTGCGGAATTAAGCGTAATTTTTGAGGTTTTTGATTTTGATTAATATGTGCGCTATCGTGTAATGAATAAGCCCAAACACTACTAATGATAGGTTTTTTAGTATCTTTTATTTCTATTCCAAAATCTAAAGGATTCATTGGACGAGATTTATTATCTCTGATTTCAAAATGAAGATGAGGTCCACCACTACCGCCGCTATTTCCGCTATAAGCGATAATATCACCTTGTTTGACAGTTAATGAACCAGCTTTAGGAAATAATTCAATTTCATAAGATTCTTTAGCATATTGTCTTTTCTTTACATAAGCTTCTATCTCAGGAGCAAATTTTTTAAGGTGAGCATAAACAGTTGTATATCCATTAGGATGCTGTACATATAAAGCTTTACCATAACCATAATGAGAGATTTTAATTCTACTTATTTGACCAGCTGCTGTAGCGTATACCTTAAGACCCTCTCGTTTTTGAGTTTTTATATCCAAGCCAGAGTGGAAGTGATTTGAGCGTAATTCGCCAAATGTTCCTGAAATAACCATAGGAATGTCCAATGGATTTGTAAAGTAGTCTACTGGTAGTTTCGCTTGCGAAAAAACAGACAAACTTTGAATAAATACTAAGAGTATAATGAATGTGCGCATAGATGGTAAATGTAAAAATTTAGACCAAAAAAGTAAAGGAGTAATGATTAAAAAAATAAAACCTTATGAATTAAAGAGTTGTATTAAGAAGTCAAAACTAATCAAAATTAGTTTAAAAACTATTGGGTTTTTACATTTGGTATGTTAACTTTGTGATCAGAAGTATTGTGTAGTAACGTAATGGGTGATTTAATTAAAGTAGTTGATTCTCTTGAGAATAGGATACATAAATTGTTGTTTAAGCAAAAAAAGCTTGAGCAGCATAATGCTATGTTGATCGAAGAATTGAAGCGAGTTAAATCTAATTCTGTTAAAAAAACAGAACAATTAAGACATTGGGAAGAAAAATTCAGTGCACTTAAAAACGCGAATGCAATGCTTGGCAGTGACGAATATAAAAGGGAAACAAAGCTCAAAATAAACGCCTTAATAAAAGAGATTGACTTGTGTATAGCACAATTATCATAATGTAAATTTTATGGCAGAAAAGCTTAAAATCAAATTAACAATCGCAGATAGAGTGTATCCATTAACGATACACCCAGACCAAGAAGAAGGATTGCGTAAAGCAACAAAGAGGATTGAAGATATGATTAAGCAATACGAGCAAAATTACGCTGTAAGAGATAAGCAAGATGTATTAGCAATGTGTGCTTTGCAATTTGCAACTCAAGTAGAGCAAAGAGTTATAGATAAAGACAGTGATGAATTAGATTTAGCAAAAAAACTTAACGATTTAAATGATTTGCTACAAGATAATTTATCATAAGAAAGTTCATATTATATAAAGGAAAAAGGTTACTGCCTGTACTAGTTATTATTTTTTGATAAACTCAACAAGAATTTATTAAAAAGGGTGAGTTTAAGTTGTGAAAGCGTGCCGTCTTTGAACGGATTATTGAGCAGCTTGTTAGCCCTAAACCTGTTTTTACAGAGTTTATACAAAACCGACTAGTACAGGCTTTTTTTATAGACAAACTAACAATTATGGAGAATATTATATTTTTGGTTATCGCACTGATAGCTGGATTAGCAATAGGATTTACAATAGCAAAAATTCTTGAGCGAAATAAAGCATCAGATATGATCAAAGGTGCAGAAAAAACAGTCTCAAATATGATAAGAGACGCTAAACATGAAGGGGATAGCATAAAGAAAGATAAAATTTTACAAGCAAAAGAAAAGTTTATCGAACTTAAAGCTGAGCATGAAAAAGTAATTTTAGGAAGGGATAAAAAAATTGCAGACGCAGAAAAACGTACTAGAGATAAAGAATCACAAGTGTCTAGTGAGTTAGCGAAGAATAAGAAATTAAATACATCACTTGAAGATAAAATTAAGGATTACGATCATCGCACTGATTTCTTAGAAAAGAAACAAGCAGAGATCAAGAAAATTCATAAAAGTAAAGTTGATGAATTGGAAGCTATATCAGGACTTTCTGCAGAAGAAGCTAGAGAACAATTAGTAGAATCCTTAAAAGAGCAAGCAAAAACAGACTCAATGGCACTAGTTCAAAGTACTATTGAGGAAGCTAAATTAACAGCTCAACAAGAAGCAAAGAAGATTATAATCAATACGATTCAGCGTATTGGAACAGAAGAAGCAATAGAAAATTGTGTATCTGTGTTTAATATCGAAAGTGATGATGTTAAAGGACGTATTATAGGACGTGAAGGAAGAAACATTAGAGCGATTGAAGCAGCTACTGGTGTCGAAATTATTGTAGATGACACTCCAGAAGCAATTATCTTATCGTGTTTTGATTCTGTACGTAGAGAAGTAGCTCGATTATCATTACATAAATTAGTTACAGATGGACGTATACATCCAGCACGTATCGAAGAGGTTGTACGAAAAACACGTAAGCAAATTGACGAAGAAATTATTGAAGTAGGTAAAAGAACAGTTATTGATTTAGGGATTCATGGAGTACATCCAGAATTGATTAAAACAATAGGTAGAATGAAATACCGATCTTCTTATGGGCAAAACTTACTACAGCATTCAAGAGAAGTTGCAAAACTTTGTGGAGTAATGGCAGCAGAATTAGGGTTGAATCCTAAATTAGCAAAGAGAGCTGGATTATTGCATGATATAGGTAAAGTTCCTGATACAGAAACAGAAGTGCCTCACGCAATCTTAGGAATGCAATGGGCAGAAAAGTACGGAGAGAAAGCTGAAGTTTGCAATGCTATTGGAGCGCACCATGACGAAATAGAGATGACATCATTGTTATCTCCTATAGTACAGGTATGTGATGCTATAAGTGGAGCAAGACCAGGTGCACGTAGACAAGTGTTAGATTCTTACATTCAAAGACTAAAAGATTTAGAAGAAATAGCTTTTGGATTTAGTGGAGTGAAAAAAGCATATGCAATACAAGCAGGTAGAGAGTTACGTGTGATTGTAGAAAGTGAAAAAGTTAGTGACGAAAATGCAGCGAATCTTTCGTTTGAAATATCACAAAAAATACAAACGGATATGACTTATCCTGGGCAAGTAAAAATTACTGTAATTCGTGAAACAAGAGCAGTAAATATTGCAAAATAATACAGTAAATTATATTGTTATAAAAAGTGTTTCTACACCATGTAGAAACACTTTTTTTCTTTTAAAGAAAAAATAGTATATTATAAATAGGGAATAATTTTTAAAAGAAAACAATTTTGTACGCTATCATAGATTGTAACAGTTTTTATGTTTCTTGTGAGCGATCTTTTCGTCCAGATTTAAGAAACAAGCCTGTAGTTGTATTGTCAAACAATGACGGATGTGTGATTTCGAGAAGTGCAGAGGCAAAAGAAATAGGAATCCCAATGGGAGCACCTGCTTTTAAATACAAGCAATTTTTTAAAGATAAAGGAGTGAAAGTATTTTCATCTAATTACTCTTTGTATGGCGACATGAGTAGTCGAGTAATGAGTATTCTTACTGAATTTTCTCCTGAAATTGAAATCTATAGTATAGATGAAGCTTTTTTGTATTTAGAAGCTTTAAATGTTGATATAGAAACATACGCTCATACTATTAAACAAACAATATTTAAATATACTAATATTCCAGTTAGTATTGGAATTGCACCTACTAAAGCTTTATCTAAAGTGGCGAATAATGTAGCTAAAAAGTTTCAGAAAAAAACACAAGGAGTTTTTATTATAGATACAGAAGAAAGACGTATAAAAACACTACAATGGACTCCTGTAGAAAGTGTTTGGGGAATTGGTAGAGGACATTTTAAAAAATTATCAGAAATAGGAATTAAAACAGCGTATCAACTTACTCTCAAAGAAGATCATTGGATAAAAAGACATATGTCTGTAATTGGATTGAGATTGAAAAAAGATTTATGTGGAGAAGAAACATTGACATTAGATGATGTAGTAAAAGATCGTAAAGCTATAGCCACAACACGTAGTTTTGAATATACTTTTTCTCAATATGAAGATGTAAAAGAGCGAGTTGTTACTTTTGCATATAGCTGCGCAGAAAAAATGAGAAAACAGGGATCCTCATGTAATTTAGCATATGTGTTTTTAAGAAGTAATAGACATGACCAAAAGAAAGAACAATACAGAGCAGGAAAAATGGTTGTTTTACCATACACAACAGATTCGACATTGGTTATAGTAGAAGAGGTTGTAAAGGGACTGAAAGAAATATTTAAAGAAGGAATACATTATAAGAGAGCAGGAGTAGTATTAATGGGATTGACAAAAGTTAAGCAAATGGACTTATTTGTTAACGAAGATCCAAAGCATGCAGCGTTAATGAAGGCTATGGATGCATTAAATGATAAATATGGAGCGCATAAAATAAAAATAGCAAGTCAAGATCTTAAGAGAACTTGGAAGATGCGTCAAGAACATTTGTCACCTCAGTATACAACAAAATTTAGCGAAATAATTGAAATTAATTGTCGTGAAAAAAAATAAAAACTTAGAGTTCTATAAAGTAGATAAAACAGAAGAGAAAACTTTTGTTATAGTGGAAGAAGGAATTTCAGCTGGATTTCCATCTCCAGCAGCAGATTTTAGAGAACCGAGAATTAGTTTAGATAGAGAGCTTATAGATAATGAAAATGCTACTTTTTTTGCAAGAGTTAGAGGAGAATCAATGATTAATGCAGGATTAGGCGATGGAGATTTACTTGTAGTAGATAAAAGTAAAGAACCAAGAGATGGAAAAATTGCTGTTTGTTTTATTGATGGAGAGTTTACAGTAAAACGATTGGATATACAAAAAGATTGCATGTATTTAATGCCAGAAAATGACAATTATAAACCTATCAAAATAACAGAAGAGAATGAGTTAATTATATGGGGAATTGTTACTTATGTTATAAAAAAAGTATAAAAAAAACCCTTGAAATATTTCAAGAGCTTTCTATATTATAACTAACTAAAAGAATTATTTAGTAGCTTTAACGTCAATTTTGATTTCAATATCATCGTTGATAAAACGATCTCCTAAATTGTCAAAAATAGATTTAGATCCATAATTAACATTCCATTCAGTACGATTGATAGTAAATACTTCACTAGTTAAAGCAATCGTATTACCTTCAACATTACTAGTTGCTGGGAAAGAAATATTTTTAGTAATACCTTTAATTGTTAAATTACCTTTAACTGTTGTTTTACCTTCTACAGTTTCTATAGCAGTAATTACAAAAGAAGCAGTAGGGAATTTAGTAACATTAAAGAAATGATCTTCACCTTTTTTCTCAAGACCTTTTAAGTGACCTTCTAAACCAGCTTTATCATCACCTTCTAGATCTGTAACAGTGATTGTATTCATATCTATAATAAAAGAACCACCCTCAAGAGTATTTTCTTTTACTTTCATAGTACCAGCTTTAATTGCTAATGTACCTTCATGCTTACCTGTAGGCTTAATTCCTGTCCAAAAAATGGTACTTTTGGCAGTATCTACAGTATAAGAAACAGCTGTAACAGGAGCTACTTTTACTTCTTGAGCATCTGTCGTTTCAACTTCATTCTTTTTTTCGTTCTTACAAGCAGTAGTAAATAATAAAGCTGTAACAGCTAATGGGGCTAAAAATTTAATTTTCATACGTTATGTTAATTTGTTATTTGACTAAACGACAAAAGTATTTGATCTCAAACGATATAAATCTTAAAAATATATTAAAATAATAAGAATGACATTATGACATTTTAAAAGAAATGGCAGTACTTTTGCAAATCAAAATATGACATTTATAAATTTTGCTACAATAATGAGTAAGAAAGATAAGACTACAGATACTATAAAAGATCAAACGATAGAAGAAAATATAGATACTGCTGTAGAGGAAAATACCGAAGCTACTGCAAATGAGAAAGTAGATGAAGAAGTTGACGTAGAAACACAATTAAAAGAAGAAGTACAAAAAGAAAAAGATAAATTCTTACGTCTTTTTGCAGAATTTGAGAATTATAAAAGAAGAACTTCTAAAGAACGAGTAGAGCTATTTAAAACTGCTGGACAAGAAATAATGGTATCTATGTTACCAGTTTTAGATGATTTTGATAGAGCAAATAAAGAGATTGAAAAATCTGAAGATAAAGCTTTAAAAGAAGGAGTCGCTTTAATTCACAATAAATTAAAAGAAACATTAAAAAATAAAGGATTAGCAGAAGTTGAAGTAGCTGCTGGAGATGTTTTTAATGCAGACGATCACGAAGCTATTACACAAATACCTGCACCGAGTGAAGATCTTAAAGGTAAAATTGTAGACGTAATAGAAAAAGGATACAAATTAGGAGAAAAAACAATTCGTTTTCCTAAAGTAGTAACTGGACAATAATTAAGACTGTTTTATTCAAGAATAATAAAACAATTTAGTACGTGTATTATTGCTGAAAGTTTTAAAAAACAATTAAGCAGACAAATTACTTGAGCACATGAAAGAAGATTTTTACGACATATTAGGCATTAGTAAAGGAGCTACTGCTGCAGAGATTAAAAAAGCATACCGAAAAAAAGCGGTGCAATATCACCCAGATAAGAATCCAGGAGATAAAGAAGCAGAAGAAAAATTCAAAAAAGCGGCAGAAGCATACGAGATACTAAGCGATGCAGACAAAAAAGCACGTTATGATCAATATGGTCACCAAGCTTTTGAAAGCGGAGGCTTTGGAGGTGGAGGTATGAATATGGATGATATCTTCAGTCAATTTGGCGACATCTTTGGAGGTGGCGGTTTTGGCGGCTTTGGTGGCTTCGGTGGAGGCGGTGGTAGACAACGTCGTGCTAAAGGAAGTAATCTTCGTATTCGTGTTAAACTTACTTTAGAAGAAATTGCTAATGGAGTTGAAAAGAAAATTAAAGTAAAACGTAAAATACAAGCACCAGGAACTACATATAAAACATGTACAACTTGTGGTGGATCTGGACAGGTAACTAGAGTAACCAATACGATTTTAGGAAGAATGCAAACAGCTTCTCCTTGTACAACTTGCGGTGGATCTGGACAATCAATAGATAAAAAACCATCAGATGCTGACGCACAAGGTCTAAAAATCGCTGAAGAAACAGTAAGTATTAAAATTCCTGCTGGAGTTGAAGATGGAATGCAGTTAAAAGTTTCTGGTAAAGGTAATGATGCACCAGGAAATGGAGTTGCAGGAGATTTATTAGTAGCTATTGAAGAAGCAAAACATGCAGATTTGCAACGTGAAGGGGATAATCTTCATTATGATTTATATGTAAGTTTTTCTGAAGCAGCTTTAGGAACATCTAAAGAAATTGATACAGTAACAGGGAAAGTTCGTATCAAAATTGAAGAAGGTGTGCAAAGTGGTAAAATATTAAGATTAAGAGGAAAAGGAATTCCTAGTATAAACGGATATGGTAAAGGAGACTTACTAGTACATGTTAATGTTTGGACACCGCGTACATTAAATAGAGAACAAAAAGAATTTTTTGAAAAAATGTCAAAGGATGATCATTTCCAACCTAAACCGGAAAGCAGTGATAAATCCTTCTTTGAAAAAGTGAAAGATATGTTTTCTTAGATTAAAACATGCTAAAAGCATCGTTTTTAAAGTGCATTTAAATATGTTAACTTTTAATTAAGAAAATTTATGTATATTTGGAAAATCACTAGCGCATTTAGTGATAATTTTTCTTTTTCATAGCAATTTTTTTCCCATCCTTAGCGCAATTAAGGGTGGGTTTTGTTTTTTTATAAAACAACACAATTACAATTATTTAAACCTGAAAAAGCTTATGATAGGTGAATTTCAGCATATTTAATTGAAAAATAGATATATAGTTTTTAAGCTAAATTAAAAATGTAGGAATAACTATTCTTACATATAAAAATCTATAGAAATCAAAATAAATTATGATGATTATCTAGGTATTTTTGAGTGTAAAATACATACTGTATTGAAAGCTTTATAAAATTAATTGAAAATAAGAAAAATCTAATTTAAAAAGTTAGCATAAGTTTCTTAGATTTCGTATCATTCCATAATCAAAATAAACGAATCATAGAATTATGGACAATCTTCTAGAGGTTAAAAACGCAACCAAAAAATTTGGAGGGTTTACGGCATTAAATAATGTATCGATAAGTGTTCCTAAGGGGAGTATTTTTGGATTACTAGGCCCTAATGGAGCTGGAAAAACTACTTTAATCAGGATTATTAATCAAATAACCTTACCAGATGAAGGAAGTGTAACTCTAGATGGAGAATCACTTAGAGAGCATCATGTACAAGATATAGGATATTTGCCAGAGGAAAGAGGATTGTATAAGTCCATGAAAGTAGGAGAGCAAGCCTTATATTTAGCACAACTTAAAGGATTATCAAAAAATGAAGCTAAGGAACGATTGAAATATTGGTTTGATAAATTTGATATAGCTAATTGGTGGGATAAGAAAATACAAGAATTGTCCAAAGGAATGGCACAAAAAGTGCAATTTATAGTAACAGTATTACACCAACCTAAATTATTGATTTTTGATGAACCCTTTAGTGGATTCGATCCAATTAATGCAAACCTAATCAAAGATGAGATCTTACAATTGAGAGATGAAGGAGCTACTGTTATTTTTTCAACACATCGTATGGAAAGTGTAGAAGAATTATGTGATCATATAGCTTTAATTAATAAATCTCAAAAACTATTAGAAGGTAAGGTAACAGATATCAAAAGACAGTTTAAGACGAATACCTTTGAAGTAGGATTACAACATGTCCAAAATTCTAACTTAGAGAATGAGTTGAAACAAAAATTTAAGGTAGCACCTGCAAATTTCAGGAGTATAGAAGAACAATTGAAAATGCAAATAACATTAGGAAAAGATGAATCTCCAAATGATTTATTGCAATTTTTAACAAGACAAGCACAAGTACATCGTTTTGTAGAAGTGATTCCGAGTGTAAACGAAATATTCATTAAATCCATAACAGAAAATGAGTAATTTAAAATTAATCATGAAGCGAGAATTTATAGCTCGTGTACGTAATAAAACGTTTGTAGTAATGACGTTTTTAAGTCCGCTTATTTTTGTAGGGATGATTTCATTAATAACATGGTTAACAACCATGAATAATGATGAGATACATAAAGTAGCTTTTATAGATCAAAGTAATTTATTTGCTTCAGAATTGAAAACTGAAGGACAGATAGAATATGTGAATTATAGCAATTTTACACTAGAAGCAGCAAAAGATTCAGTAGTAAAACGCAAATACGATGGATTATTATTTATACCTTCTCAATTAAAGACACTAGAAAAAAATATAGAATTCTATACAGATGAATCTCCAAATTTAGCTACCATAGAAACTATCGAAGATATCGTATCTAATAAACTAACGAAACTAAATTATAAAAATCAAAACTTAGATATAGAAACGATCCATAATGCAAGAGCAAATGTTGAAATACAAATAGAAAATTTTTCAGGCGAGAAAACTTCGAAATTATCAAATTATATAAAAATGATTTTTGGAGGAGTTGCCGGATATTTGTTGATGATGTTCATAATTATTTATGGAAATATGGTAATGAGATCTGTAATAGAAGAAAAAGCAAATCGTATTATCGAAATTATTATATCATCAGTAAAACCGATGCAATTAATGATGGGGAAAATCTTAGGGACTTCATTGGCTGGGATACTACAATTTTTTATATGGGTTATTCTAGGAGGGGTTTTAATGACAATTGTGAGTACAATGGTTGATATAGATCCACAAGAAATGGCTGCTTCTCAAGAAGCAATAAGCGCCATTAGTGGAGATAAAATGGAACAAATACGATTGGTAGTACATGATATAGTTGCTTTACCATTAGGAACTTTGATTGTTTCATTTTTAATATACTTTATAGGAGGATACTTTTTATATAGTTCTATATATGCAGCAATAGGAGCAGCAGTTGATAGTGAAACAGATTCACAACAATTCATGTTACCAATAATATTACCACTTATGTTAGGGATATATGTAGGATTCTTTTCTGTTATAGAAAATCCTCATGGAACAGTAGCAACAGTATTTTCGATGATACCATTAACATCACCTATTGTAATGCTAATGCGTATTCCTTTTGGGGTTCCATGGTGGGAAGTTCTTATTTCTATAGCATTACTAGTAGGAACTATCTTTTTTATGATCTGGTTAGCGGCTAAAATCTATCGAATAGGAATTTTAATGTACGGAAAAAAACCTACCTATAAAGAATTGTTTAAATGGTTAAAATACTAAACCATGCAGAGTGAAGTAAAAGAGAAAGTAAAAGAAGTAATTCAAAAGGATATTTGGGGTAGCATTCAGTATGTTTTAGATTATAAAATATTGAATATTGGAAGTGATAAAAACCCTGTAATACTTACAGTTGGATTATTAATTTCGTTTATTATCATATTCATAATTACCTCGTATGGATTGAAGTTTTTGAGAAGATTAATTTCTCGTAAATTTTTAAGCAGCGATAAAGCAACATTCGAATCGATTTTTTCGTTTCTAAAATACTTCATTTACATCATTGTATTTTTTATAGCATTAGATACAGTTGGATTTGATATAACAGCAATTTTTGCAACATCAGCAGCATTATTAGTAGGAGTTGGTTTAGCATTACAAACATTCTTTCAAGATATTCTGTCAGGAATATTTATTTTGGTTGACCAAACAGTTTATGTTGGAGATGTAATCGAATTGGATGGAAAAGTGGGAAAAGTTGAAGAAATAAAATTAAGAACCACTAGAGCTGTAACAATAGATAATAGAGTAATGATTATTCCTAACCATAAATACTTAACTTCTAGTTTATTTAATTGGACTCAAAATGGAAAAACGACAAGAGAAACTATTAAAATTGGAGTAGCATATGGTAGTGATACACAATTAGTAAAAAAACTATTGTTACAAGCTGCACTATCTAATACATCGGTATCTAGAAAACCAGAGCCGATAGTGTTTTTTACAGAGTTTGCAGACAGTGCATTAAATTTTGAATTGGTGTTTACTGTAGAAGATAGTTTTAATGCAATAGCACCTAAAAGTGAAATACGTTTTGAAATAGATAAGCTCTTTAGAGAATACGATATAAAAATTCCATTCCCACAAAGAGAAGTAACAGTAATTAAACAACCATAGAGAAATCAAAAAGGATCATTATATAAAAGAGAAAAAACAACCATTTTGTATAGGTGCTTTATGTGTGCTTATTTGCTTGTATCTACATCCTAAGGCTTGTGCACAAGGAACTGAACTTGTAAAAATAGAATATACATATTTACCAGGAGGAGAAGAGTTAACACATTTCAATAGATTTAAATTAGCTCTCAATGTCCCCATAAAACTTAGCGAAAAAGGAAACTATTTTGTCGCAGGATTGGAGTATCGTTCTATAGGTATTGGATTAGAAGATCAAGTACCATTTTTTAAAGAAAATGCTGAACGATACCAAATGTTTGGAGCAAATATAGCTTACACTTTTAAAATAAAGAATGACTGGCGTTTTGGAATACGTTTTGGAATGAGAGCCGCTTCAAATTTTGAAAACGGAGGAATTGAAAATGATGATATTAGATACAAAGGATCTATAGTTTTCCTAAAAGATAAAAAAGAAGGGGAGACTTTATATCCTTGGCGTATTATTTTAGGAATACAGTATTCAACTCCTGGAAGTTTAAATTTTCCATTACCAATTATTAATTATTATCAAAAATTTCATCCCAAGTGGTCATTTAGTTTAGGAACACCAAAAACAAACCTAAAATATAATATTAATAAAAAAAATAGTATTCAAGCTTACGCATTATTAGATCGATTTTATGCCAATATTCAAGATAATAGAGTAATAACATTAAATACAAATGAAGAAAAGATAGGAGAGAATATATCAAGCCTTACTTTGATTTCAGGTTTACAATATGAATATAGTATAACGGAACACTTATTGCTATACGTAAATACAGGATATACCTTAACAAATGATTTAAGATTAAGAGATCAAGAAAGAAATAAGGTCTATACAATAAATAATGCAAATTCATTGTACGCTAGAGGCGGAATAAAATTTAAAATTTAATGGCGAAAATATTAGTAATAGAAGACGAGGCTGCAATACGAAGAGTCTTAACTAAAATTTTATCAGAAGAAAGTGATACATATCAAGTAGAAGAAGCCGAAGATGGATTGATAGGTATAGAAAAGATAAAGAATGAAGAATACGATTTAGTACTTTGTGATATTAAAATGCCGAAGATGGATGGGGTTGAAGTACTAGAAGCAGTTAAGAAAATCAAACCCGAAACTCCAATTGTAATGATTTCTGGGCATGGAGATTTAGATACAGCCGTAAATACGATGCGATTAGGAGCATTTGATTACATCTCAAAACCGCCAGATTTAAATAGATTATTAAATACTGTGCGTAATGCATTAGATCGAAAAGAATTAGTAATAGAAAATAAGAGACTTAAGAAAAAAGTATCCAAAAACTATGAAATGATAGGTGAGTCCAATGCAATTGTTGGAATCAAAGATATGATCGAAAAAGTTGCACCTACAGATGCCCGAGTTTTGGTTACAGGGCCTAATGGAACTGGTAAAGAATTAGTCGCACATTGGATTCATCAAAAAAGTGACAGAGCAAAAGGGCCTATGATCGAAGTAAATTGCGCTGCCATTCCAGGAGAATTAATAGAGAGTGAATTATTTGGTCATGTTAAAGGAGCTTTTACATCTGCAAATAAAGATAGAGCAGGTAAATTTGAAGCTGCTAATGGAGGAACTATATTTCTAGATGAAATTGGAGACATGAGCCTTTCTGCACAAGCAAAAGTATTAAGAGCATTACAAGAAAATAAAATTCAGCGTGTAGGAAGCGATAAAGATATTAAAGTAAATGTACGTATTGTCGCAGCAACAAATAAAGATCTTAAAAAAGAAATAGCAGATAATAAGTTTAGAGAAGATTTATATCACCGATTAGCAGTTATTTTAGTCAAAGTACCAGCATTGAACGACCGTAGAGAAGATATACCAGCTTTGGTAAACTATTTCTCAAAAAAGATTTCTGAAGAACAAGGTGGACAAGAAAAAATATTTACAGCTAAAGCAATTGCTATCCTACAACAATATGATTGGACAGGAAATATAAGAGAACTGAGAAATGTGGTTGAAAGATTAATTATCCTAGGAGGAAAAGAAGTAAGCGAAGAAGATGTTAAATTATTTGCTTCAAAATAAAATGTATAAAAAATTTTTACTAGCAGTAGCCTTTTTATTAGTAAGTCAAATGCAAGCTCAATACGATCCAAGTGCATTTAATTGGGGACTAACTGCATCCAAAAGCTTTGCATCTCAAGATGAAATAGCATTAGGAGCCAGAATTGAATATGCCTATAATTGTTATACCACTTTTTTAGGAGAATACAATAGACAATTTTCTATAGGAACTGAAGAAAATGTAGAGGGATTTAATGAAATAGCTTTCGGAGTTAATTTGATACTATTTAATTGGCATCCCACAACTATAACAGGAGGGTTTGGGTATATAGGTAACGATTCAAGTATTTTTGAAGAGATAGAAGATGAAGCAACGTTAGCCTTTAGAACAGGAACTTTTAATCATGGAGCTCAGATAAAAATTAGAGCGCTACATCAAGTATCTGTACCAATACATATTTTTGCCGAATTAAATATCAAAAGTTTAGGACGAAGATATGATACTTTTTCAATAGGTATAAGCTATGATTTTGAGGCTGTATATTAGAAAATGTTAAATAGAATATAAAAAAAGAGAGGTAAACACCTCTCTTTTTTCATTCCTGAAGTAATAAAAAACCTTTCCCACATTCAAAGAGTATGTTCACGCATTCTATCTTGATCAAATGAAAAATGAATACTATTTTACGAGTTAAATATTTTAA
>CANMKX010000027.1 GCA_947498595.1 uncultured Aquimarina sp. | reverse complement strand
GATAATAGAAGTACAAACGCATCAGCAGAATCTTTCAATGCTAAGATAAAAGCTTTTAGAGCACAATTTAGAGGTGTTAAAAATATTGAATTCTTTCTTTTTAGATTAACTCAAATTTTTGCATAAACACAACTTTTGTTCTTGATCCCATATAAGACTATAATAATTACACTAATCCAAAAGCTCCATCTCGTAAATTTATTTTCATGAATCGAAATCAGAGTTTCTATAAAAAAATTAGATTTCATATTCTTTTCAAAACTTAATATTATAAACATAAAAAAGCATCTAATTTACATTAGATGCTTTATATATTTTTAGTATTCTTTGTCTTCTATTAAAGAGCAGCTACGTGCTTAGATAATTTTGACTTTAAGTTTGCTGCTTTATTATTATGAATAATATTCTTTTTAGCTAACTTATCAATCATAGATACTACAGAAGGAAATAAAGTTTCTGCTTCACTTTTATCAGCCTCACGTAACTTTTTAATTGCATTACGCGTAGTCTTATGCTGATACTTATTTCTAAGACGCTTAACTTCGCTATTTCTAATTCTTTTTAATGCTGACTTATGATTTGCCATCTCTCTTCTCGTTATTTTTTATTTCTAAAATCGTAGCCCGTAGGGGAATCGAACCCCTCTTACCAGGATGAAAACCTGGCGTCCTAGCCGATAGACGAACGGGCCATTAACCTTTATTAGGAGTTGCAAACTTAAAAACTTTATTTTTAATTTACAACTTTTTTTTTCGTAGTCCGTAGGGGAATCGAACCCCTGTTACCAGGATGAAAACCTGGCGTCCTAACCCCTAGACGAACGGACCATTAATAGCATTTCAGTATTTCAATTATTTCGCTTGCTGATTGCGGGTGCAAATATACAACCCTTTTTCGTTTCTACAAGCCTTTTTTTTATTTTTTTTCAAAAAAAAACAACATTTAAAAATAATCCCTTATGTATCAATACTTTTTGTTTAAAAAAAATATGTGACTAATCTAAAAAGACCAATCACACATTTTAATTTATATTAAATTCATTTTTAATATGCTTTTGCAAACAAGACTCTTTCTGAAGATGCCTTACCACTAAAAACACATACACCTTCTTCTTTTTCTACATCAAAAGGAATACAACGTATCGTTGCTTTCGTTAAATCTTTTATCTTTTGCTCTGTCTCTATAGTTCCATCCCAATGTGCAGCAATAAATCCTCCTTTACTTTCAAGAACCTCTTTAAATTCATCAAAAGTATCCACTGGAGTAATATGACTATCTCTATAATCCAAAGCTTTCCTATATAAGCTCTCTTGTATTTCTGTCAATAGATTTTCCACAGTAGTAACTATATCATCTTTAGCTACAATTTGCTTTGTTAATGTATCACGCCTAGCTAATTCGACTGTTCCTTTATCTAAGTCTCTTTGTCCAATAGCTATCCTTAACGGAACTCCTTGTAATTCGTATTGTGCAAACTTTGCTCCTGGTCTATGCGTATCTCTAGTATCAAATTTAACCGAAATACCTTTAGCTCTCAATTCTTTTACCATACCGTCTACTACTCCAGATATTTTCTCTAACTGCTCTTCACCTTTATAAATAGGCACAATAACAACTTGAATTGGCGCTAAATTTGGAGGTAATACCAATCCTTGATCATCACTATGCGTCATAATCAAAGCTCCCATCAATCTCGTTGAAACTCCCCAAGAGGTAGCCCATACATAATCTTGCTTACCTTCTTTTGAAGTAAACTTAACATCAAAAGCTTTTGCAAAATTTTGTCCCAAAAAGTGTGATGTTCCAGCTTGTAAAGCTTTTCCATCTTGCATTAATGCTTCAATACAATATGTATCCTCTGCACCTGCAAATCGTTCGCTTTCGGTTTTACGCCCTCTTACAACAGGAATTGCCATAAAATTTTCAACAAAATTTGCATAAATATCATTCATTTGTGCTGTCTCTGCAATAGCTTCACTTCTTGTTTCGTGTGCAGTATGCCCTTCTTGCCATAAAAACTCTGCTGTTCTTAAAAACAATCGAGTTCTCATTTCCCAACGTACAACATTAGCCCATTGATTAACCAATATCGGTAAATCTCTATAAGATTGAATCCATCCTTTATATGTATTCCATATGATTGCTTCCGAAGTTGGTCTTACGACTAATTCCTCTTCTAGCTTAGCTTCAGGATCTACTCTTAATTTCCCTTCTCTATCTGGGTCATTTTGCAATCGATAATGTGTTACAACAGCACACTCTTTTGCAAATCCTTCTGCATTTTTTTCTTCTGCTTCAAATAAACTTTTAGGTACAAATAATGGAAAATATGCATTTTGATGTCCAGTTTCTTTAAACTTTTTATCTAATTCTGCTTGCATTTTCTCCCATATTGCATACCCATAGGGCTTGATTACCATACATCCTCTAACTGCTGAATTCTCGGCTAGATCCGCCTTGACAACCAGCTCATTATACCATTTTGAATAATCTTCACTTCGTTTCGTTAAATTCTTGCTCATAAACTGTTATTTGGCACAACTCTTGTGGCTATGTTAAATAAATTTTAGTTACCGCAAAACTAACTAAATTTGTATTGTCCAACAATTAATTAAGGAGATATGCGACTTAAAAATTATATTCAAAATAACGCCTTTGTAGGATTCATTTTTATACTAGGTTCACTTATATTAACTTCTTGTACTTCTTACCAACATGTTTCTTACGATGATGATGGTATTTATGGTAGTTCTTCAGCTAAAAACAACAATACACCTACCGTAGCAACTGAAACATCAAATTCTTATTATTCTCAGTATTTTTCGGAAAAATCATCACAATATGATAATATTCCTGAAGAAGGAGCTATTTTCACTGATATTGATTCTTATGCTAGTGATGCTTATGAGGTAGATACTACTTCTATAGCTAATACATATGATGTTGGAAGACCTGCTTGGGGTAGCAACGCTAGTGATATTAGTATCAATGTTTATAATACTGGAGCAAGGCCTTTCTATAATGGCTTTGGTTTTGGTTACGGTTATGGTTTTGGTTATAACGGTTATTACAATCCTTGGCACTTTAATTCTTATTGGAATACTGGATGGTATTATGGTAATCCATTTTATTGCCCTCCTTTTTACTCTTATTATTCTCCTTATCGTTATTATCGTACTCCATATCACCGTTCTTCATACATAGCATACAATAGAGGTTATAGAAATTCTTACAGAAGCACTGCTTATAGAAGTCGTAGCCAAAGTAGAGCCAATACAGCTACAACAAGATCTCGTTATAGATCTTCTAATTATAATTCTCGTATTAGATCTAACTCTAACGCTACAAGAACTAGAGCAAGAACTTCTGCTCCTAGGACAAGAAATTACAGTACTAGTCGTAGTCGTTCAAGAAGTAACTCTAATTATAGTAGGTCAAGAAGTTCATCTAATAGTAATTATTCTAGATCCTCTAGTCGTAGTAGAAGTTCTAGTTCTGCTAGAAGCTCAAGAAGTAGTTCTAGAAGTCGTTCTACCGGAAGTAGAAGCAGAGGTAGTTCTAGAAGTAGAGGAAGAGGTTAATCTCTTCTAAAAAAAGTTTTATTTTATGCTTATAAAATAAAAGGCCATTATTCTTAAATTTTACTTTAATGAAAAAATTAATTACATTTTTTATATTAAGTGCTTTCTATGCACCTTTATTACATGCCCAAACCACTTCTGATGCGCTGCGTTATGCTGATCAAGATATAGAAGGATCTGCTAGATTTAGAGGGATGAGTGGAGCTTTTGGAGCTTTAGGGGGAGATTTATCTGCTTTACAAGTTAATCCTGCAGGATCTGCCGTTTTTAAAAATTCTTTCGGTTCAATAACATTATCCAATGCAAATGTTTCCAATGATGCAACTTATTTTGGTAGATCGCGCAATACAACTGAGAATAATCTTAATTTTAATCAACTGGGTGCTGTTTTCGTTTTTGAAAATTTAGATGATAATATTCCTATAAACAAACTTACTTTTGGATTAAACTATGATCAAACAAGAAATAACGATGATTCCTTTTTTGCTATCGGTCGTAGTTCAAATTCTATCGATAGTCATTTTATAGATGCTGCTCAAGGAATTCCACTGGATCGTCTTACATTAAGGTCTGGAGAATCAATTAATCAATTATATGGTTTTCTAGGTGAAAATGGTGGTGTTAGAGAACAAGATGCTTTTCTTGCTTTCGAATCATTTATTATCAATCCTGATGATCCTGATGATCTTGATAATACTACTTATACTTCTGCTGTAGCAGCAGGAGATTTTGATCAAGAATACACTTTCGAAAGTACTGGTTTTAATGGAAAATTTAGCGTCAACGGAGCATTACAGTTTCAAGAGGATTTCTACTTAGGTATTAATTTAAATTCTCATTTTATAAATTATGATCAAGTAACTGAATATTTTGAAGGTAATAACAATACTGGATCTGACATCAATGAAATCATATTTACAAATAGACTATCAACTATAGGTACTGGATTTTCTGCTCATATTGGAGGTATTGCCAAGGTATCTTCATTTTTACGCTTAGGGGCTTCTATAGAAACTCCAACATGGTTTTTAATCTCTGAAGAAACAACTCAACGTTTAGAAACTATAAGTGACGTTAATGGTAGAGCACTTGTTAATCCAAATGTTATTAATGTTTTTCCTGATTACAGGCTAAGAACTCCTGCTAAATTTACAGGAAGTATGGCTTTCATATTTGGAAAAAGAGGACTTATCAGTTTTGATTATTCATATAAAGATTATACTACTACTAAATTCAGTTCTAGTGAAAATGTATCTTTTTCAAATCAAAATAATACCATTAAAAACACTTTACAAGCTGCTAGTAGCTTAAGAGTTGGTGGGGAATTACGTCATAAAAATTGGAGATTTAGAGGTGGTTTTCGCTATGATGAAAGTCCTTATAAAAATGAAATTACTGTAGGAGAAACTACTGGTTTCTCACTAGGTACTGGTTATAATTTTGGAAAAATAAAATTAGATATTGCTTATGATCGTGCAGAACAAGATCGTAATCAACAATTTATTGATAGTGATGTTTTTACTAATGGAGCTTCGATCTCTAGAGAAACTGAAAACATTACCGTTACATTTTCTCTAAATTTATAGAGAATATAGATTTACATAATTAATAGATTAGATAAGAGGGGAATAATTTAAGATTATTCCCTCTTTTTGTTCTTAATTAAATCATACTAGTAGTGTTTGTTTTACAAAATAATCTACATTCCTTTTATTTAATTAAAACAATGTAGATTATTCTCTGATAGATCAAATAACATTTTTAAATGTATCAATTGTCTTCTTTGAACGCATTTTACAATTTAATATCTATTCCAAAATCATTCAACAAAATTTTCATTTATAAACTTTATATATCAAAAAAGGGAATAAATTTTATTTAAACTTATTCCCTTTTGCTTTCTTAATAAAAAACTTCTTATCGTTTCAGCGTAAAATTTGCTGTAAATATTCTATTGGTATTATCCCTAGGTTCTATATATTCTATCTTAAACCAATAATCTGTAGATGGCATATTTTGTCCATTATAGGTACCATCCCATCCACTATCTCCAGGGATTAATTGTTTTAAAAGTTTACCATTTCTATCGAAGATATATATTTTTGCCTCGGCTTGACTTTCTATATTTGTTATACGCCATACATCATGAACTCCATCACCATTAGGAGTAAAATACTTAGGATAATCAATTAATTCGAACATAGAAGATACTTGTTCTCCGCATCCAAATCGATTTCTTACTGTCATGACATGATCTCCTCCTCTTACATTTGTAAATGTTTGGGAGTCTTGAAAAGCTCCTGCATCTAATTGATATTCATAATCATCTATATCTCCTAATCCTATTTCTGGATCAGCTGTTACTGTAAATAACCCTGTAAATGCATCTGTTTCTATAGTTACAGCTACACTTATTGGAGGGAATGATGGTATTAGTTCTGCTGAGTATTCATTCACACAATTAGTCATCGTACTAGTTGTATTATCAGTTATTATTACCGAAAAAGTAGTAGTCTCGGTCAATGTTCTCAATTCAAACACTGGGTTCTCTACTCCATCTCCATCTGGATCATTATCTGGTGTCCAGTCATAAGTAAATCCTGCTCCTAAATTCTCTCCTAAATCTAGTGTTAATTGCCCATTTACATCAACACACTGTACTCCATCTTCTGGAAATAGCACTACTGGCAATCTATTCACCTGTAAAGAAAAACTACCAATATCTGAGATACATCCCGTATCAGTATCTTCTATCCATACATATATAATCTCTCCTGTTGTTCCTTCATAAGCATTTGAATTGATAATCGCTACATCTGCTGGATTTTGACTTAATCTATATGTAAACGAATAATTCGCTGGTACAGGATCTGCTCCTATTATTTCATCGTTATAATCTGCAAAATCAAATATTCCAACCATAGAACCTACTTCTGTTTCGCAAACTTCAAAAGGTGCTGCTACCATTATTGCATTAGGTTTATTATTAATACTTAAAGTAATCTCAGCTATATTATCTGCGTTGAAACAGTTTGTCGTTGGATTTTCTACTCGTACAAATAAGATAGTACCATCAGTTAAAGCACTCCCATCTACTATAGGATTCATTCCTGTCATAGCATCAGCGCTAGAAGTATGAATAGAGATATTAAAATCGGCTAAAACTATTGGTTCATTATTTGCCAACAATGGAACTAAATCACCTGAGTTGTTAATTAGATTTGAAAACATTTCTGCAAAAACCACATTCGATTCTTGTGGTGTTGCATCCATATCTTCGCATATTGCATAAGTATAAGCTGTTTCTGACAATATTGGAATATGATTAATTCGTAAATCAAAACGAACTGTCTCATTAGAAACGCATTGACTTGTTGGATTTACAACTTGAGCTATAATGGTCTGTGGGTTACTTATATTTGTATATGCATTTGCCGGAGTTATTGGATTATTATTATTAAAGTCTTCTAAACTTGCATAATAACGAACAATTACATCAGGAGAATTTGTTGTTGGTGATATATTACTATCATTTTCGGTTAAATCAAATACTCGTGTATTTTGAGTCACAGAAGAAGTTGCACATTCGACATCATGGGGGACATTCGTAATAATTTCCGGTATTTGAGAAACTTGGATTGTTATTGTTGCAATATTATTGATATTAAAACATCCTGTAGGATTTGTCATTTGGTTATTCTCTACTCTTACAAATAAAATCGTACCATCTACTATAACCGAATTATTTGCTACAGGGTTAACATTGTTTTCTGCATCTGCCATAGATGTATGATATGTTATAATGAAATTATTCATTGTTAAAGGCTCTGCGGCATCAAGTAAATCAGTAGTTTGATTTGCATTATCTCTTAATCCTGCAATCATTTCTGAAAAAGACAATATTGATTCATTAGGCGTCACATCTAAAACTTCACATATTGCATAATTAAATGCTGTATCAGCTAAAATAGGCGCAGGGTTTACCAACAATTGAAATGACCCTGTAGCAATACATGTTACCAAATCATTTCTTTGAAGTCTTATAAATATTTCAGCTGCTCCACTAGAATAGTTTGTTGCTGTTGTAATCGGAGCATTATTATTTTCAGCATCATCTAAACTTGTATGATATGTAATCGTAAAATCAGCTGGATTCTGAGTTCCTAAGATAGGATTATTATTAGTTGTTAAATCAAATATTCCAGCATTATTATTTAACTCACATATTGTTAAATCTTGCGCTGAATTAATTATAGGAGTTTCAAAAAACGTGATCACTACATCTTCGATCTCAGAAAAACCATCTTCATCTTCTACTGTTAATTGATAAGTACCCGAAACATTAACTGTTAATATTGGATTTGTTTCCCCAGGTAAATCTTCAAACACCATCGTAGCTTCATTAAGTAATGCCCATTGATAACTAACTGCATCTGTAGTTGTTCCATCAATATCAATTGGCCCATCCCCACATACATCTTGATCTGGTAAGTTAGCAACAACAATAGAACAATCTGTTTCTCCAGATCCAGCATCTCCTAAATTTGTCTGCTGTAATTGTATTTTTCCTGCCGCATTAGCAAAATTTGTAAGCAATAAAATATAAAATTCTCCATCTTGCGCATTTGGTATCCTAAAGCTTTCTACACTAGAACCACTAAAACTACAATCTATTATATTAGTATTATCATCATTATTAAAATAATAATTAGATCCCGGGTTACTTGGACATGTATCTGTAGGGTTTCCGTCTCCATCATTATCACACATCCTTGCCAAATTTGTACAATTAGAATCCGTAGTAGGAAAAGGTCCCCATGCTATAAAATCAACATCTAATTGTGGTTCTCCACCATCAGGCACATTATTATTGTTATTATCAACCCATTGTACGATATTAAAATTAAGATCTCCAGCTTGATCAATTCTTAAAAAATACCACGCTGGATTTGGTGTTGATCCTAAACAACCTATATTACCTATACTACTCACTCCAGTAACATTATCAAAAGTAAGTTCTCCGGAGGCGTCGGAACAGAACGGAGCTGACACTTCACAGGTTGCCCCTTGCGCATGTATCTCTGATGAACAAAAACTTATTATAACAAAAAACAGAAGCGTAAATACTCGCTTCAAAGCAAATTCTTTTGTGTTGCTAAGAGTAATTATCATATTATTAGGAATTAATCGGGTGAAAATACAAAATTTCGTTAACATTTCTCCTTGTAAAGCTCTGTAATAATTGTTAACATACTTTTCACTATCAAAAATCACAAAATTGTATCTTTGCCTTTATTATAAATAGTATTTTTGCTATTCTTAAAGATTGAAAATGAAAATAGATAAAGCCCTTGAAGCTATCGAGGCGTTAGGTGATAATCATGTAGCTACTAGCGCCACAACTCCATTAAGAGATGATGCATTTTCTCTTAATGACACTGAAAAGATAAATTTAATAAAAGAAGATGTTCGTCACATTATGGAAACGTTAGGTCTAGACTTAACAGACGACAGTTTAAAAGGGACACCTCAGCGTGTTGCTAAAATGTTTGTTAACGAAATTTTCTCTGGTTTAGATCCAAATAAAAAACCTAATGCCTCTACATTTAATAATAATTATAAATATGGAGAGATGTTAGTAGAAAAAAATATCACTGTATATTCTACTTGTGAACATCATTTATTACCGATAGTGGGTCGTGCACATGTTGCTTATATTTCTAATGGTACTGTAGTTGGTTTATCAAAAATGAATCGCATTGTTGATTATTACGCTAAACGACCACAAGTACAAGAACGTATGACAATGCAAGTTGTTCAAGATTTACAAGAGGTTTTAGGTACTCAAGATGTTGCTTGTGTAATAGATGCTAAGCATTTATGCGTAAATTCTAGAGGAATCCGTGATATTGAAAGTAGCACAGTTACAAGCGAATTTGGTGGTAAATTTAAAGATCCAGCTGTTCGTAAAGAGTTTTTAACTTATATCCAATTAGACACCCAATTCTAAAAATAAAATCATTACTAAAATTATGTCGACAGTTCCATTGTATTCATCACAGAACTTAAAAATTTACAATTCACTTACTGGTGAAAAAGAAACATTTACTCCTATTACTGAAGGTAATATAGGAATGTATGTATGTGGTCCCACAGTATACAGTAATGTTCACTTAGGAAATTGTCGCACATTTATTTCATTTGATCTTATTTTCAGATATTTAAAACACTTAGATTATAAGGTTCGTTATGTTCGAAATATTACTGACGCTGGACATTTAGAAAATGATGAAGATGCTGGCGAGGATAAAATTTCTAAAAAAGCTAGAGTAGAACAATTAGAACCTATGGAAGTTGTACAACGTTACACATTGGATTTCCATAATATTTTAAACAAATTTAATAACATCCCTCCTAGCATTGAGCCAACTGCAACGGGACATATTGTTGAACAAATAGAAATTATAAAAACTATTATTGATAATGGTTTTGCATATATTTCTAACGGTTCTGTATATTTTGATGTTCAAAAATTTAACGAAACAAATGACTACGGTAAATTAAGTGGTAGAAATTTAGAAGATATGATCGCCAATACACGTGAGCTTTCTTCTCAAAGTGACAAAAAGAATCCTCAAGATTTTGCTTTATGGAAAAAAGCAGATCCACAACATATCATGAGATGGCCATCCCCTTGGAGCGATGGTTTTCCTGGATGGCATTTAGAATGTACCGTTATGAGTACTAAGTACTTAGGAGAAACCTTTGATATTCATGGAGGTGGTATGGATTTAAAATTCCCTCATCATGAATGTGAAATTGCACAAGGCGAAGCCGCATGTGGAAAAACTCCAGTAAATTATTGGATGCATGCTAATATGCTTACTCTTAATGGTAAAAAAATGTCTAAGTCAACAGGTAATATTATTTCTCCTGCTGAAATTTTTAGCGGAGATAATTCTATATTAAGTAAAGCTTATGCACCTTCAGTTGCTCGTTTTTTCATGCTTCAAGCAAATTACAGAAGTATTTTAGATTTCTCTAATGATGCATTAGAGGCTTCAGAAAAAGGTTTTTATAAACTAATGGAAGCTATCAAAGTTTTAGATTCTATTACCACAGGATCTTCAACTACAGGTTTTGACGTTCCTAAATGGCGTCAAGAATGTTATGACGCTATGAATGATGATTTTAATAGTCCTATTTTAATTGCTAAACTTTTTGATGCAGTTCGATTTATTAACAATAGTAGAGATACTAAAGGGGCTATTACGAAAGAAGATTTAGATTTATTGTCGTCTACAATGCGCTCTTTTGTTTTTGATGTTTTAGGATTAGTTAACACTAATACAGAAGCTTCAGAAAATAATGATAAATTATCTGGTGCAGTTGAATTATTAATAAAACTTAGAACTGAAGCTAGAATTAATAAAGATTTTGCTATGAGTGATCAAATTAGAGATGAATTAGCTGCCATCGGAATTCAGTTAAAAGATGGTAGAGAAGGAACTTCTTTTTCATTAAACAACTAATGAATGAAAAAAATTCTCATAGCTCCTTTTATTTTATTTGTTAAGTTTTACCAACGCGTAATTTCTCCTTTAACTCCTGCGGCATGTCGCTATCAACCAACATGTTCACATTATACTGTTGAAGCCTTAGAAAAACATGGTTTACTTAAAGGTAGTACTTTAGCTATTAAACGAATTTTCAGTTGTCATCCATGGGGAGGAAGTGGATATGATCCCGTTCCTCCTACTGAGGAAAAAAAATAAAATCACAAAAGCCTAATCATACGATATTAGGCTTTTTTTTACATTCAAAATCACTTATTTAATTATATTTACTTTTTATAACTAATCTAAACAACAGTCAATGATATTTGCTAAAATCATTTGGAATCCAATCAAAGGGCTTGACCTAGGCTTTTACACATTACATTTTTATAGCCTCATGTTTCTAGTAGCCTTTTCGCTTGGATGGGTATTAATGAAACGAATTTATATTCGTGAAAAAATCTCTATGGAAAAATTAGAGTCCGTATTCATCTATGCTGTATTAGGGACTTTAATTGGTGCTCGATTAGGTCATGTCTTCTTTTATGATTGGGGTTATTATAAAAATAATTTATTAGAAATTATATTGCCTTTTAAATTCAATCCTTCATTTCAGTTTATAGGTTTTCAAGGTTTAGCAAGTCACGGAGCAGCAATAGCTTTTATCATTGCTATGTATTATTATTCTAAAAACGTCTTAAAGAAACCTACGTTATGGGTTCTTGATCGTGTTACAATTCCTGCTGCTTGTGGAGGTATTTTTGTTCGTATCGGAAATTTTTTCAATTCTGAAATTATCGGAAAGGAATCAGGAGATTTTCCTTTAGGGATTAAATTTGTTAGAGATGGCCTAAGTCAATATGAGGTTATTCAACAAACAGGTATTAAGAATGCTAACAAAGCCTATAGTGCTATTACTAATGATTCTCAATTTTCCGAAATTTTAAATGCAATCCCTTATCGCCATCCTGCTCAATTATACGAAGCTTTTGGTTATATCTTTGTCTTTGCTATATTATGGGCTTTGTATTGGAAATCTAATAAACGTACACATGCAGGTTTCTTATTTGGAATGTATTTAATTTTAATTTGGACTGTTCGTTTTGCTGTAGAATATGTAAAACAAAGTCAAGGTGGTTTTGAAAGTGCTTTAGGTATTTTCTCTACTGGTCAATGGCTTAGTATTCCGTTTATTTTAATTGGTTTATACTTTGTATTACGTCCTAAAAGAGATTACTAAACAATCAATTTATATACAAAAAAAGAACCCCATTATATGTAATTAATATAATGGGGTTCTTTGTGACTATTAATTTCTTTATTTAGAAAAGATCGCTAGATTCTTTCAATTTAGCTGTGTTCTCAACCAATTCAAGTTCATCAACTATTTTTTGTATATCTCCATTTATAATATTCCCTAAATCATATAATGTCAAACCTATACGGTGATCTGTAACACGTCCTTGAGGATAATTATAGGTTCTAATCTTTGCTGATCTATCACCAGAAGAAACCATACTCTTACGTTTTTCAGAATCTGCAGCTTGTTTTTTGGCTAACTCTAATTCGTATAAACGTGAACGCAATACTTTTAAGGCTTTTTCTAAGTTTTTGTGTGATGATTTTTGATCTTGACAACTTACAATCATTCCTGTTGGCTCATGATGTAATTTTATAGCAGAATATGTTGTATTAACAGATTGTCCTCCAGGTCCTGTAGACGTAGTACGTTCTATTCTAACTTCTTTCATATCAAGTTCAACATCAAACTCTTCTGCTTCTGGCAATACCATTACTGTAGCTGCACTTGTATGAACTCGTCCTTGTGTCTCTGTTTGAGGTACACGTTGTACACGATGTACTCCAGCTTCAAATTTCATTGTTCCATAAACATCTTCTCCGTTTACTTCAAAAATGATTTCTTTATAGCCACCACTAGTACCTTCATTTAAATCAACAACACTAGTTTTCCATCCTCTACCTTCGCAATATTTAGTATACATACGATATAAATCTCCAGCAAAAATACTAGCTTCATCTCCTCCAGTTCCAGCACGAACTTCAACAACACAGTTTTTAGCATCCTCAGGATCTTTAGGCACTAACATAAAACGAATAGATTCTTCTAAAGGTGGTAATTGATCCTTTGCTTCTTCTAATTGCATTTTTGCCATGTCAACCATTTCAGCATCACTACCATCAGCAATAATTTCTTCTGCTTCAGTTATATTATTGGTTAGCGTTATATATTCATCACGCTTTTCCATTAATGCTTTTAAGTCCTTATATTCTCTATTTAATTGGATGTATCGCTTTTGATCAGAGATAATATCTGGCTGAATAATCAAATCACTTATCTCGTCAAATTTTTGCTTTACTATATTTAATTTATCTATCATATTATATATCCTCTGTATACTTTGCAAAAATACATTTTTTTGATTAATACTTAGAATAGATTTTAGGCTTTTGAGTAGCAATAAATATTTATTAACTTCTTTATACCTAAGTATTGTTTCATTTTTTGTAATCGAAACTATTCATTTTCTTTTTTCTTAATGAATTCCTTTCATTAATTTTTGTATTACGGGTGCTATAAGAATTGCTATTATTCCTAAAATCATTGTGATTACACCAAAACTAGCATATACAGATACATAACTATATAGTTGCTGATAAACAATTCTATTTCTTTCTATTATATCTGGAGACATTCCTGTTATAAATTGAACAATATCACCTAAAATCCCTTCTGAAAAAACACTTATTTCTCCTTCTTTAATTGTTGTTAATTTAGCTATTTTACCTGCAAAAAAATGTCCATAAAAATTAGCCGACAACCATACTCCCATTATAAATGTTATATATTTCAAAGGAGATAACTCTGTGATTTTTGACAATCCTATAGGCGATAGAAATAATTCTCCTATTGTTAATACAAAATATCCAAGTATCAAATACAACATAGGTGTTTTTCCATAGATATCTACTGCTTGAGCTGACATTCCAAATATTACAAATCCTAATCCTAATAAAAGTAATCCCATTCCTAATTTTACTGGTGAACTTGGATTTTTTTTCTTTTTTGTTAGGTATCCCCACAAAATGGCAAACGGGACGGCTAATAATACAATCCATATAGAGTTAATACTATTCGTTTGTGCTGCATTAATACCTATTAGATTTACATTACGATCTGCAAAAAGTGTTATAGAGCTTCCTGCTTGTTCGAATATTGCTGAAAAAAGAACATATAAAACTGTAAAATATACCGCTACAATTAATCGTTTTCTTTCTTCTATTGTAACTTTACTAAGAATATACCCTATATATCCCAGCATTAATAAGGATACAACCCATACTAAATAGTGTTCAAATTCATTAAACCTTATAATTAAAGCAAACAAAGGAACAGATAACCATGCGTATCCATAAATCCAACTTCCTTTACTAATCCCTGCTATTTTTTTATGATATTCTAAAGGATTTGGAATCACTCCATTTTCTCCAAAAACTTCTAATTGCGTTCCTCTTTTAAAGACAAACAATCCTACTAACATCCCTATTCCTGCTAACATAAATCCATAATGCCACCCATATAGTTCAGCTAACCAAGCGCACAATAATGGAGCTATAGCTCCTCCTAAATTAATTCCTAAATAAAAAATAGTAAATCCTGAATCTCTACGTTTATCTCCTTTCTGATATAAACTTCCTACCATTGTAGATATGTTGGGTTTGAAAAAACCATTTCCTACTATAATCAAAGCCAATGCTCCATAAAAAAACACAGGTTTTTCGATAGTTAATACAAAATGACCTACCGCCATTAAAATACCACCCCAAAAAACAGCTTTTCGATACCCTATATAACGATCTGCTATTATTCCTCCAATCATAGGAGTAACGTATACCAAAGACATATAAGCTGCCATTATTCCAAATGACATATCATCTGAGTATAATAAATGCTTGGTCATATAAAGGACCAATAATGCTTTCATTCCGTAAAATGAAAATCGTTCCCATAACTCTGCAAAAAATAAATATAGTAATCCTTTAGGGTGTCCTAATACTGTAGGTGAATTGCTTTGATGTTGTTCCATGATTTCTATCGGTTTCATTAAAACACAAATCATGGTTTTTATTCTTAAAACAAAAAATAACGTTATTATTTATAACTTTTCATTATCAATTGTTATTTCTTACATCTAGTTACAATTAATAACAACATCTGTATTTAAAAGGCTTACGCTGTTTTATCAAACTCTTTTGATAATGCCTTATCAATAATAATATTTTGAGGTATTACTCGTAATCTATATTTTCCTTGTCCTACAAACGTAAATAAATCTTTACGCTCTAGTTGAGATTCCTCTTTCAATTCTAATATTGAATTCATATTATCTATAATTCTACTTAAATATGTTTGGCTTTTTATTTCTCCAGAAGAAGAGACTAAGATATATTGTTTTTCTATAGTATCGGATTTTCTCCTAACCGCAAAACGCAGTAAATTTTTATATTGTGTTGCTTTGGCTCCAAAATCTACAGTGCGATCATAAATTTCTTTAGACGGAATAGTTATTTTAACTAATCCCCAATCCAAAAAGGCAATGGTCATTTCGCTAGCTCTTGGTGTTAATGCTAATTGAATTACCCAACTTGTTGCTAACACTAAAAAAACAGCAATTAGCGATGTTTTTGCTACTATTTTTATCAGGTTACGATATAATGTATCATGTATAATTAAAATAACATCTGGAATTTGTGACAATAGCATTAACCCTATTGCTAATACAGAAATTATAGCTACTAATTTTAATCCTCGATTCATAAATGTTTTATAAAATGATACTATCAACAAATACGTTATAAAACTTGACAACAATAAATCTGGTATTCCGCTCCAGCTTAAATTACTATCTACTGGACTATCTTTAAATAATTGTAATAATACAAAAGTAATAACCGCCACAGCTAATATTAAAATTGTGATTAAAATCGTATTTCTTTTATTCTTGTATAAAAAAGAAGGTGCAAAATCAAAATAAAATAATGCTAATAGTAAGAATAAATTATTCATCACAGAAAACAAACTATATCCAATATCATATACAATTGTATCTGCAAACCCAAATTGATTGCTACTAAAAATCCAAGTTCCTGAAAAGACCCAAACAAACAATGCTAAGCTTAAATATAATAGTCCTTTATCTATTCTTTTTTTTGATTCATCTTCTTCCAGTATATTCTTAAATCGCTTTTTAATATTATACCAAATCACTAATAAAAGTAATCCTCCAATAAAAGAGATACATATATGTGCTAAACTGTAGAATTTTGTAATATCAGACATTATTTCAAGTGGTCAGTATAATTAAGAGTATTTCAAATATACTTTATTTCCATATAGAAAACTTATAGTTTACAAGTATTTCTATATTTTTTAAATATTAAAAGATAAATTCCTTCATCTTTTAATTTACCTCTTAACAGTTACAATCACATTCTCTTATACAAATTATAGTATTAATAATAGACTTTCTGGATAAACCTTGTAATAAGATTATATAAGTAATCTTTCATTAATGAATTTTTATTCAATTTTATAAAGTTTAATCCTTGTCACATTTAACACTAAGTTTTTTTATCTTTTTACGACTTAATATATCTATGAAAGAATTAAAAAAAATAGGTTTTGGAGGAGGATGTCATTGGTGTACAGAAGCTGTATTTCAATCATTAAAAGGTGTTGTTTCGGTCGATCAAGGTTATATTTCAAGTACAGAAAACAATAGTTCATTTTCTGAAGCTGTTATTGTTACTTACGATCCTACTATAATTATACTCGAAGATCTTATAGAAATCCATTTACATACTCATAAAAGCACATCTGCTCATAGTTTCAGAATAAAATACAGAAGTGCTATTTATTATTTCGTTACAGAAGATAAATCTAAATCTCAAGGACATTTAATTACTTTACAACCTGATTTTAATTTACCTATAATTACTCAAGTTCTTCCTTACAATGAATTTAAAGCTTCAAGAGAGCAGCTACAAAATTACTATCAAAAAGGCCCTGAAAAACCATTTTGTAAACAATATATTCATCCTAAAATAGATTTACTTCGTAAAAAATATGCTTCATTTATAGTCGATAAATAATTCTATTAATGTAGTCCATAAAAAAACCTGACACAAAACTGTATCAGGCTTTTTAATATATTGTTTATTCTTAAACGTACTCGAAAGTTCCAAACTCACTCTTAATCGTTAATTTTTTCGTTTTAGAAGCTGCTACTTTACCTACTATTTTAGCTCTTACATTAAAACTCTCTGAAATTTTTATAATCTCATTTGCTATTTCTGGAGTTACATATAATTCCATACGATGTCCCATATTAAATACCTGATACATTTCTTTCCAATCTGTTCCAGAATTCTCTTGAATTAATTGGAATAAAGGAGGTACTTCAAACAAGTTATCTTTTATGATATGGTATTGATCTACAAAGTGCAAAATTTTTGTTTGCGCTCCTCCACTGCAATGAACCATTCCGTGAACAGTATCACTTGAATATTCTTCTAATATTTTCTTTATGATTGGCGCATACGTTCGAGTAGGAGATAATACTAATTTCCCTGCGTCCAAAGGAGCATTTTCTACTTTTTCCGTTAGAGTTGTCTTTCCTGAATAGATCAACGATTCTGGTACGGATGGATCAAAACTTTCTGGATATTTTTCTGCTAGTACCTTTGAAAACACATCATGTCGTGCAGAAGTTAATCCATTACTTCCCATTCCTCCATTATATTGATTTTCATAAGTTGCTTGTCCAAAAGATTCTAACCCTACAATTACATCGCCTTCTTTTATATTTGCATTATCTATAACTTCACTTCTTTTCATGCGTGCTGTTACAGTCGAATCTACAATAATAGTACGAACTAAATCTCCTACATCTGCAGTTTCTCCTCCAGTTGAATGAATGGTAACTCCGTGGTTTTTTAAATCTTCTAATAATTCTTCAGTTCCATTTATTAGAGCAGATATCACTTCGCCTGGTATTAAATTTTTATTTCTACCTATAGTTGAAGATAACATTATATTATCTGTAGCTCCTACGCACAATAAGTCATCGATATTCATAATCAATGCATCTTGAGCAATTCCTTTCCAAACAGATAAATCACCTGTTTCTTTCCAATACATATATGCTAAAGAAGATTTTGTTCCAGCACCATCTGCATGCATAATTAAACAGTAATCTTTATCTCCTGTTAAATGATCTGGTACAATTTTACAAAATGCTTTTGGAAAAAGGCCTTTATCAATATTCTTAATGGCACTATGTACATCTTCTTTAGAAGCTGATACTCCTCGTTGAGCATAACGTTTACTTACTTCTTGACTCATGGTGATTTATGTTGTTGTGTATGTTTGGCAAAGATAATAGAATTACATAGTCTCAAAAATTATACTATAGAGTTTTTCATTTCTTTAATTATTGCTCTTTTATTTATTCTAAAAATCTCTTTCCTTTTTTTTAACAGAATAAAAAATGTTCTCCCTCAAACCTTATACGGATTTACACTACTAAATAACAATACATTACAAATTACCCAAAACATTAACTGTTACCATTCCAACATTTGTCAAAAAAAAAGTTGAGGAATTTTGAATCTCACAAATTAATCATCGCAAATCATGAAAAATTCAAACACTTTTTCAACTACTCATTGTTATTGGGTTTCTACTCTTAAATCAATCTTGAATATTGATTTTTTATACTGAGTTAAACCATAACCACCCGTACATCAAAAGGTTACTCATATAAATAGATCATTATGAAAAAAGAAATTGCCATTAAAAAAAATGAAATCAATACTGCTAGAAAAGAAACTTTATTAAAAGCTAAACATATAAATCAGCAACTATTCAATACCGAATTATTATCACATCTTTCTGAAACTGACAAATCGCTATTTCAAAAATATGGGCAAGGTATCTCTATAGATCTTCCATACGCATGTATTCATCATGCTTTTGAAGCACAAGCAATCGCTAATCCGTTAGCAATAGCTATAGAGCATGGTCATGAAACTATTACTTATAAAGAATTAAATTATCAAGCGAATAAACTTGCATTAATTCTTGCTCAAAATGGTGTTAAAAAAGGTGACTTTGTAGGTGTGTTTTTACAACGTTCTATTCCTATGGTAGTGGGTATTTTGGCTACACTAAAAACAGGAGCTGCTTATGTACCTCAACATGTTGGTGTTGCAACAGAGTCTCAATTATCAACAATCATGAAGACTACTAAAATGAAAGTAGTTTTAACAGTATCAGAATTCGAACATCATATCCCATTACAACAGAACACTATTTGCTTAGCAGTCGATTCCTTAATCGAAAATATATTTAAAAAGACTTCAGAAAACCCTTCTGTATTTACCCCAAATATAACCATATCTAGTAATGATACTTGCTTTACTATTTTTACTTCTGGTACAACAGGTCCTCCAAACGGAGTTCAAGTTTCTCATAAAAATGTTTGTAATATATTATTAACAGCACCTGGGAATTTGGGGATGCGTTCAGGTTTAAAAGTCGGGCAAATATTAAGTATTGCTTTCGATATGGCAGCATGGGAAATCTTAGGTTCCTTAGCTAATGGAGCCACATTAGTCATCAGAGGTAAAGATATTAATGAAACTGCTAAAAAAGTCGATGTTATAATCGCTACTCCTTCAGTATTAAGCACGATCAATCCAAATCATTGCAAACAAATAAAAACTGTTGCTGTTGCTGGTGAACCTTGTCCTATTCCATTAGCAAACACTTGGGCTGCTTTTTGCAATTTCTATAATTCGTGCGGTCCTACCGAAACAACTATTGTAAACACAATGCAACATTGTTTCCCTAATGCTACCTCTATTTCTATAGGAAAACCAACTCCTAATAATACTGTTTATATCTTAAATGAACATAAAGAACCATGTGCTATAGGTGAAGTAGGACAAATGTGGGGTGGTGGTTATTGTGTTTCTAAAGGATACATCAATAATGAAACACTTAATAATATACGTTATGCTCGCGATCCTTTTATTAACGATGGAAGTATGATGTTTAATACAGGGGATCTTGGTAAATGGAACACTAATGGTGAGTTAGAACATTATGGAAGAGTTGATGATCAAGTAAAAATCCGTGGTTTTAGAGTAGAGCTTGATTCTGTTTCTTCTGTTCTAGAAAAAACGACCAATTGTAAAGACGCTGTTACATTAAAACTTGATCTACAAAACCTAGTAGCTTTTGTAAGTCCTTCTTCTGTCTCTCCTATTGAAGCTAAGCAAGTAGTAAAAGATACTTTGCCTTATTACTGTATTCCTAAAATCATTATAGCCATGGATAAGTTTCCTATGACTGCTAGAGGGAAAGTTGATAAACGTAAGTTAATGAATATTGCTAAAAGCAGAAATCTAAAAATGAACTCTGCATCAAAATCTAATCATCATAAACCAATAGATCTAAAAACTGTTGAACTCCCTAAACAACTTCCTTTTTATAGGCGAATCTGGAAATCAGAGTCTTTTATGCTCTACCATAGAATTTTTGCTTTAATAGCATTAATTAATCTATCCATTCTAGGTTATGGGATATTTAATGCTAATTGGTGGACAACACAACAAATTGAATTATCATCTATAGCTAATCTTGTTTTGATCAATTTTTTTGTTGGTATTCTAGTTCGACAACAACATTTGATTAATTTATTTTTCAAAATCGCTACTAGCTTATCTACAAATGCACCTTTAAGTATTCGGCGATTCTTAGGAAAAGTATATCATTTTGGTGGTTTTCATAGTGGTAGCACTGTTAGTGGAACTATTTGGTTTATGTTATTTGTAGGATCTCTTACCTATTCTTTTTCTTATAATCTCAATAACATTTCAAGTGATCTTATTATTACAACTTATGCATTATTAACCATTTTAATTTTAATGATTGCCATGGCTATTCCTCCATTCAGGGCTCGTTTTCATAACAGTTTTGAAAAAATGCATCGTTTTGGAGGTTGGTTAGCTCTTATTCTTTTTTGGGCACAAATGATATTTTTTCTAAAAAGTCAATTACCCTCAAATGATCACTTCTATTATCATTTACTTACTGCTCCTAATTTTTGGATGTTAACAACTCTTACTATTAGTATCATTTTACCTTGGCTACATCTCAAAAAAGTTCCTATAAATATCACCAATCCATCTTCTCATGTTATTCTTGCTAATTTTGATTATGGTGTTACTCCTTTTGCCGGTTCTTCAACTGCTATTAGCCGTAATCCTTTAACCGAATGGCATTCATTTGCCAATGTCCCTACTCCTAAAAAAGAGGGGTTCCGTCTCACGATTTCTAGAGCGGGAGATTGGACAGGAGACCTAATCGATGATTTGCCTTCTCATGTATGGGTAAAAGGTATTCCTACTGCTGGTGTTGGTAATATCGATCAACTTTTTAATCGAGTTATTTGGGTAGCTACAGGGAGTGGTATTGGACCATGTATCCCACATTTATTAACACAAGAAACTCCTTCTCGATTAGTTTGGGCTACCCGAAATCCTAGAAAAACATATGGAGACGCACTTGTTGACGAAATAATATCTGTTCAACCTGATGCCATTATTTGGGATACTGACGTTCATGGAAAACCCGATATGGTAAAGCTGGCATATATGGCTTATCAAGATTTTAATGCTGAAGCTATCATTTGCATCTCTAATCGAAAATTAACCTGGCAAGTTGTATACGGTATGGAAAGTAGAAACATTCCTGCTTATGGAGCTATCTGGGATTCTTAATAAAAATCAAACATTATGAAAACGATATCTATCGAACAAAAAGGACGAATTGCCATTGTGCAATTACATCGTCCACAAGCTCTCAATGCTTTAAATACAGAATTAATGCATGAATTAATTACAGCGCTTCGCAATATGGATAAAGATCCTAAAGTAGGTTGTTTTATTATCACTGGATCAGAAAAAGCTTTTGCTGCTGGTGCTGATATCAAAGAAATGAAAAACAAATCATACCCCGATATGGCATCAGAAGATTATTTTTCTGGTTGGGAAGCTTTCTCTGCTATAAAAACTCCCAAAATAGCTGCTGTATCTGGTTATGCGCTCGGTGGCGGATGCGAATTGGCTATGATGTGCGATATCATTTTTGCTGCCGATACTGCTAAGTTTGGACAGCCAGAAATAAAACTAGGTGTGATACCAGGTATAGGCGGCTCTCAGCGATTGACGAAGTTAATTGGTAAATCCAAAGCTATGGATTTAATACTAACAGGTCGTTTAATGCCTGCTATAGAAGCTGAACGTTCAGGTTTAGTTTCTCGTGTTTTCTCTTCAGATATATTACTTGAAGAAACTATTAAAACAGCACATCTAATCGCTAATTATAGTAAACCTGCAACTATTATGGCTAAAGAAACAATCAATATCGCTTTAGAAACAGGATTACGAGATGGCATTTTATTTGAACGCAGAAACTTTCATGCGCTTTTTGCTACTCGCGATCAAAAAGAAGGAATGCAAGCTTTTATAGAAAAAAGGACACCCTTCTTTACTCACAAATAATTTAATAATACACAAATCATTTACACTATGAAAAATTTATGTACAATACTCATTTTTATAATGAGTACCTCACTCTCTTATGCTCAAGAATTAACTCCTAAAAAAGAACGTAAGCCTTCATTTGCAGCTCAAATCATCCATAATAGTGCCGCTGGATTTTCTCCTGTCTTTTTAGGTAGCATTCCTATTAATGACAAGCTTGATCTTACTATGTATAGTATTTTCTGGACCAATACAGCTTTTGGATTAGAACCTAGTCCTAGCGGTGGCGATTTATTTGTCGAAACTGGTATAGGTCTTGGTTTTAAATTATTTCAAGACAAATTATTTCTTAATCCTAGTTTGGGTTTAGGACATGGTAAATTTTTATCTCTAGGTGACACAACATTACTTGCAGAAGGGCTCATACCAAGTATATTTACTACTTATAACCAAGGTAAATTCGAGTTTGAAGCCTATCTAGCTTACTATGGAGCTATCCGAAAAGGTGGCCCTGTTAATAGAGATTTCTTACTAAATTGGATTGCTCCTGGTGTTGACATTCACAAAAACTTTTCTTTTGGTGCCTATTATGAACAATTTGTATTGACTCGCTCTACTAACGATCTCATTATGGAAGATAGCGTTTATCAATGGTTAGGAGGTTACCTTAAATTAAAATTCGATAAAGGGATCTCTTTTAGAATTGCCGCTGGAAAGAATCTCGCTACAAATTTTGGTCATTCTAAGGAATTTTACAAAATATCTGCTTTCATTCCTTTTTAAATAACGCAAGTCTGAGTACTTTCTTTAGATATTATAAAAATAACTATAATACTATCTTAAATTGAATCATAATGGAAGTAACAACGATTTGATCCATTATTTTGACCTTTATTAAATATTATTAATACTCAGTAAGACACTTTTTCATCTTCATTATTAATAAAGCCCAATTAAATATTAAATTATTTATTGGGCTTTAACTTTTAATCTAACCAGTTCTTTTTTATCTTACTTATCCATCATCAAATCAAACTGATCATATCCCTTTGCATATCTTATATTAAGTCTAAAACTTGTGTTTTTTGAAGTGTACCATCTCCAGTTATATGTATATGTTTTATTAGCTGGTATTTCATAAGCAGCAATCTTACTTCCACTCTTCATTAGTCTCCATTTTCCATTCCAATAATACTGAAACATTACTACAGGTCCTTGATAGCGATTACAGCTAACATTAGCATTACATCTAGGGTCTACAGAACACGAAGAACCACACCATCTTACCCAATGTGTATTATAAGATCTTTCTACATTTTTTGTACAAATTTTACCTCTCCAGTTCTTAATATTTGACAATTGAGTTGTCAACCTATATCTTGGTGCTCCCCAACATTCTCCATTTGCAGCAGGATTATAGCAATCATTCCTAAAATCAGAAAATGATATCGGAGTTTTATCTAATCTTATATAATCTGGTGCTCCATTAAATCCTCCTGTTATAGAACTTGTAAAAGAAGTATTATTACAAGCCAAATCTATAGTCTTGTTACTCCTTTTTTTATCAACGGAAAATCTACCTATCTGATTACGAGCCCACCCTTGCTCTTTGTTCAGTTTTTTACTCCCTCCTTTTTCTAAAATTAAATCAGGAACGGCTTCTCCTGATTCAGATAAAGCCCAATAAACTTCAATGGCACTCAATTCTCTTTTCATTAAATTTTCTATATCTGTCAAAGCAGAACATTCATTACATTCTCCTTTCTCTAATATTAGAATTCCAGAGTTCACATTTTTCTCTCCGTAAAAATGAATTTTATTACCATTAGATAATTTTAACTCAGCCAAAGCCTTTAATTCTTCATTTGCCTGATAATCAAAAAAGTTTTCTTCTGAAAAATCTTGATCAACCTGAATTATTTCTCCTTCTAACGTTTCATCCAATTGCTTTTCTTCTATTACATTTTCCTTTTCACAAGACAATACACCTAGTATTATAATTACTCCTGTTAATATTCTTAACTTTAAATGTTTCATTAAATTTTAATTTTAAAAGATTAGTGTGTTTTAATGAAATCAAAATTCGAGCAAGTCATAGATAAATTGATAATTTGCGCATAACATTTATTTTAACTCAATGAATAATATTCCATAAAGTTCTATTTAAATCAACATACTTTGGATCCTAAAGTCGCTAATTAAAATATTTTGATTCGAGAAAATCATGTTATGTATATCCAAAAGTGATGAATATAACCACAACTTTGATTCGTTTTTTGATTTCTAATATCAAAATTAGAAAGAAAACACTTGCATTCGTCTGCGTATCTCCCGTAAAAGAACCATAGTTAACACATTAATAACAAATGCTTTACATTTAAAAAACAATTAACAACTAGTCTTTTCCCCGTAAAAAAAATCACCTAAAAATCACCTAAAAATCACCTAAAAATAATTTTTAAGTGATTTTTGATTTACTATATTATAAATAAATTATTCCCAATCTGGCATTGCTCCATTTTCTTTAATTGTTGTTCTATTATCTGGATTTGCTATCTCAATAGTTTCTATATTTTGCTGAGAAACTCCATCGTTTGATGTATTTGTAAAAATAACATTGGCTTCGTCTGGCGAAAATCTTACATCTAAATCGTTGGTTCCTGCTAATTTTTCTATAGACAAATCAAGATTATTACCACTACTAAATGTATACATAAAAATATGAGAATCTAATTGTCTATAATCTGGATTCTCAAACCCAGAGACATCTCTTGTATATACTAATCTAGTTCCATTTATAGAGAAATTAATTCCTCCAGCGGCTCCCATTTCTCCTGTCAAAACTGTTTCTTGTAACACTCCTGATTCATTAATCGTAAAAATTTCAACATTATAGCCATCTAGATCATTTGTTTTTAAAGCTATATTTCCTGTTGCTATATTTTTATCTACTTCTGTTATCAAATTACCATTTAATGTTTGATATAATAATGTTAATCCACTTCCATCTGTATTAATACTATATAATTTATCTTGATTAGGGAATAGTAATTTCGCTCCATTATCATCCCATGCATAATCAATTTCACCTAAGTTAAATCCAGATACAGATACATTAGAGGTTACTTGCTCTGTCTCTGTTCCATCTTGATTCATTATAAACAGATGCGTCTCTGCTCCTACTGTTCTTAAAAAAGCAATTTTTGCTACAGTTGTATTTCTTCTAGGTCTAAAACTATTTCGATTTTCTGATGTTAATTGTACTTCTTCTCCAGTTTCATTTGTAGAAATTATTACATTATTACCATCTATTATTCGTGTAAAGACTACTCTATTATTAGGTACAGGAACTGTTTCAAAAGCAAATGTTTCACTATTTACATCTTCATTAATTCCATCGTTTGATGCGATTTGCCAAAAATACTTCACTCCATATGACAGATTAGACACTGTATATGTTGTATCAGTTATACTTTCAAAAGTTTCTACTGTATTATTAGTATCATTACGTAACGTTAATGTGTATGATAAAACATCATCTTCTGGATCACTTGCTCTCCATATCAATGTAGTTTCTACAGCTATATTTTCTGCATTATCTGCTGGACTAATCAATTCTGGTGTATTTGGTGGTTTGTTATTTGCCGTAGCAATATCCATTTCAAATACAATTTCTATTTCTGCATCTGTCAAAACAGAAACAGCTTCAAATTCGGCTAAAAGATCTTCTCTTTCTGCTGATAAAGAATAATCTCCTGCAGGTACATTTTCTAATCGATACAAGCCATTTTCATCTGTAAATACAGTACTGGTATTAGGGTTTGTAGAAACTTTTACATTTTCTAAGGGTTCATTGGTTCCTTCTAAAACTATTTTTCCTTTTATGACTCCTAATCCTTCTATATCAATAGTATCTTCGCTACAACTTATCATCATAATTAAGATGAAGGCATTTAATATGTATATAAGATTTTTTTTCATTCTTTCAGTTTTAAACCTGTGATCTCCTTAATTGTAATCTCGTAACCATTTTTCCATTAACTCTCGATTACGTTTTCTTAATTTTCTAAGTTCTCTTCTTTTTTCTCTTTTATATGTTCTTTCAGACTCTATTGCGGATGCTTTTACTTGCCTACTTTTTTTACGAATAGCATGGCCTTCTTCTCTTAATTGAACTCTTTTTTCTTTATTTCGAATTATAGGTGTATCAAAATACCAGTTTACCCCTACAGAGAAATTAAAATATTGATCATCTCTCTTACCTTGATTAATCCCGTCTAATTCATCACTAATCGGTAAGTTATGCGTAGCACTTACCATAAGTCCAATTTTATTTGACATTTGATATTCAACTCCTCCACCATATTGAAACTTAAATGCAGTTTGATCGAACTCATCATTATTAACGATTCCAATTCCTCCAGATATAAATGGGGTTAGTTTTTCATAAGGTAATACTGTTAGTTCTGAATTCAGGTTAAATGCATTGAATCCATTAGAAAACGCATTATCATTTCGCAATTCAAACTTATCTAAACTTCCATTTATATTAATATAAGGGCTTACATACCATCGCATTCCTACTGTGGATGAATACGATAATAGTGCATTATTATAATCGCCGCTTATCAATGCTCCTCCTCCTTTTACAAAAAAGGATCTTTTACCTCTACGTTCTTGAAAATATCGATCATATAAACCTGTATTTTCAGCTTCATTTTTCTCGGATTCATAATCTTCTATCAATTTTTGAGTTACTGCTGGATTTGCTCTGGGTTTCCATAAATTATCTTCTATTCCTTCAATAATTAATGATTCTACAGCTTTTTCTATAGCTTCGGTTACAGCTAATTGTCCTGGTTCATTTTTAGTAAAGCCTGTCTCAACTTCTAGTAATTGTTTAAATTTTACATATCTAAAAAAACTAGCATCTAATGCTTGAGAAAATATGGTTTTAGAAACATACACAGTTTTCAAGATTTTACCACTAGAGGTAGAAACTGCTCTTAGATACACTGTAATTCTATCTTGTCTATATTGCGTTGATCCGCCTACACCAAAATAACGTGCTCCTAAACCTCCAGTTATAATATTAGAATCATATGAAATTACTCCCCCTTCAAGAAGAATCCCTGCATATAACAAGGGAGGAAGCTGAGGTTCATTTGGATTTTTTGTTTTTCTATATTCTTTTCGAGTGGATCTTATAATATTACGTTCGTTTAATAAATTACTTAAATTCTCTCTTTCTATGGGTACAAACCATTTGGAATCTTCAAGTGCCTTTATTAAAATGGTGGTAGCTCCTTGAGTTACAGCAGTACTAAAAGTACTTCCATTTTCTGTAGGCTTATATTGTCCTGTTTGATCTCTGAATTTGTAAACTCCAACTACTACTGGTTCTACAGGTAATGGAAATTCTTTTAAAGTTTGCGTTGCAGGTGTTATTTCTCCTAATCTTGCTTCTTCTACAGCTATTGGTTGATTAAAATATGCTCCACAACTAACTAACATTAACGCAAAAATCGCCCATAAAATCCCTTTATAAATTTTGTTTTGCATCTATTTTTGTTGATTAATTAGGTATTACAACTTGTGATTGATCTCCGGTGCTAGTGTCTAAAATATCTATTACCAAGCCTTCGTTAGAAGGGTATATCTCGATAAATAATGTACCAAAGGTATAGGTTCCTTCTGTCAAACCGTCTTCTCCAAATTGATCGCTGAACAGGGTTCTTGATATTTGACTTAGCAATTGATTATTCAAATTTTCGGTAAAGCGCTCTAGATCGGACCGTTCTTCTCTTCCAAAATTGCTTTCTTCTGTAAATTTATTTTGTGATTCTGCGGAGCTTAACAGCCATTGATAATTAAATGTATCTCCTCCAAACGCTGGATTTTTAGGCCTATAAACTAAGTCTTGTGCACTTAAGTTCATACTATAACATAGGCCTAATACTATTGTTAGAATAATATATCTCATAAGTAGATTAGTATTGTTTAATATTAGTTTCCTGCTTTTTTAAATCATTAAAATATTTATAGACTTTTCTCAACGCAATTTTTGCCATCTCTTCTAAATACTCTAAATCTGGTTTCCCTAAAAACTCTTGAATTAAAACATCTTCAACTTTTACTTGAATAATTGTGCTTCTTCCAAAACTCAATTTTTCATATACTCCAACTATTTTATTGCCATTAACATTATAAAATGAATAGGCATTATAAAACGCTTCATAAAAATCTCTTCCGGGTTTTGTTTTAGTTTCTTCTATTACAATACCTCTTAGTTCTATTCCGTCATCTTTTGATTGATTTGTTTCTTTTTTCTTATCTTTTTTAGTTTCATTAAAGACTATTCTATCTTTCCCTATAATTTTTTCATCGTCGTATATCAATAATAGTACTGTAATCTTGTCCTTTTCATTACTATTAATTTCTGTCACAGATAATTCTTTGGTTTCATCTGCTTCTAAAGTAAATCTTCCTTCTTGTTTATTCTTTGAAACATTTTTAGTTTCGCCTCCTACTTTAACCACTAACAAACTATACGTAAGACTTTTGTATATTCCGGTTGTATTTGTTACTGTTCCTATTACAGATATGATATCATCAACTTTTTTTATTTTAATCTTTGCTACAGTCTCGGTATTTGTAGTTTGTGCTTCTCCTAAGAAACATATTAATAACAACAAGATTTTTATCGTTAATTTCATGTCTAAACATTTTAGAAACTCCTTATTATTATGGTCTTATTATTTCCAGACATTGAAAATTTCATATTTTTTGATAATTCATTGATCCCTTGTCTTTCAAAAATTAAATTATTTCCAGATTGATTCAATTCTAAATTTGTAATAACTTCTGAGTCAATAGAAAAGTCACCTATTCGATTATCTCTTCCTATTTGTCTTATAGTTTTCGTTATTTCTTTTGATATTTCGCGTATTTCTACTTGATTATATTCTCCTCGTTGTTCTATTTGAATTTGAGAATACGAAGCATCAATTTCTGTCTGTATTGTATTTTTATATCCTATCTGTTGTATAAAAACAGATGAGCTACTCGTTTGTTTTGTTGTAATTGTAGTTTGCTTAGTTGTTTGATTTAAAATTTCAAGTTCCTTTTGTTTTAGTTCTTTATAATTTGAATCTGTTATATCCTGAGCATACCCTAAGTTACAAAATATCAACACAATAACTACAAATACAGTATTATATTTTTTGATATAATTTTTCATCAGAGTGTTTTTTAAATAAAAGAGGAGCACCTAATTGCACTCCTCTTATTTATAATTATACGATATCTTAGTTACTTTGTAATACTAGTGAAGTGTTTCCTACTCCCGTTTGTAATACAGTACTAATATGTCCTGCTCCATACTGTCCTACTAAACTTAAGTTACCATCTCCTATTTGAGTATCTGTTGCTGTGTTACCAAGTCCTATTTGTAACATTCCGCTTACATTATTTGCTCCGTTTTGCGCTGTTGTTGCTGTATTTCCTATTCCAAATTGAACTTGTCCTGCTATGTTAGATTCTCCTAATAAAAGTCCTGATCCTTCTTGAGTAATTGTTGCTGAATTTCCTATACCAAATTGAAGTTGAACAGCTAGATTACTTCCTCCTGCAGTTGAAGCATTTTGAATAGCACTTGCTGTATTATTTCTTCCTACTTGAACTTGATAGATTTCGTTACTCTCATCATGTTGTTCTGCATAAGCATCGTTACGTACTCCATCTTGGTATTGTTCTACAATTCCGTTATTAGATGCAGATGCCATATCTCCTTGACGTGATCTTGCGTTATTTCTATATCCATCTTGATCTTGAATTAGGCTATTATCATCACCCTTTTGTACTCCGCTTGCTCTATTAAATGCTCCATCTTGAGTTTGAGAAGCTGTGTTATCATCGCCTCTCTGATTCATACTTGCTCTATTACGGTACCCATCTTGATCTATATCGCTAGAGTTATCATCGCCTCTTTGTCTTGAATTTGCCCAGTTACGGTCTCCATCTTGATCTATACTACTAGCATTATCATCACCTCTTTGTCTAGATCTTGCCCAGTTACGATCTCCAACTTGATCTTGGTCTACCATATTTCTTGAACCTTCTTGACTTGAGTACGCTCTATTAGCATCTCCTTCTTGATATTGATCTGCTTCATTTTCTCCTCCAGCAGTAGATAAATTTTGTGTAGCTCTAGCACTATTATCATCTCCTATTTGCTCTTGGTAAATAGTATTATCGTCTTGTTCTTGCTCTGCATACGCTGTATTGTCATCTCCATCTTGTAACTGTTCTACTAATCCTCCTCTACTAGAATCTAAAACTCCGCTACCTTGGTATGATGTTGCACTATTGGTATGTCCTCGTTGATTTTGTAACAATGTGTTATCTGTTCCCCATTGTTCTCCATAAGCGGTATTTCCTGCTGATTGGTTTGGTCCACTTGTTTGAAGTTGTCGTGAACTATTATTATCTCCCATTTGGATCACCTCTGCACTATTATTATCATAGCGTTGTCTTTGAAATGCACTATTATCACTTCCCATTTGAGTAATCATAGCACTGTTATCTTCGGCATATCCAACTCCTTGATCGACTTCTGCTGAGTTTGTAGCTCCTATTTGTAACACATTCGCTCCGTTATAATCTCCAGCTTGTTTAATTTTTGAATCATTACTTGCACCAGATTGATTCACTACTGATTCGTTTTCAATACCACTTCCTGTACCGTTTAATCCAAATTGATTTACATCGGAAGTGTTGCTTGATCCGGCTTGTGTAACTGTAGCTCCATTAGCTGTTCCTGATTGATTCACGTTACTCGTATTTGCCTGAGCAACCATAGCTACCGATACTAGCATCGCCGCTATACCTAATACTAACTTTTTCATCGTGTAATATATTTAAATTGGTTAAAATTCAATTTTAATATGGGGTACAACAATGACCGATAATAGAATATTATTATTCTAATATATCAATGTCAATAAATGGGGTTCGGGGATATATAATTGGGATATTATTTAGGGGAGGGTGTGTTGTATATTGTTCTAATATTTCAACAGTACTAAAGTATAAAATTAAATAGTTTAAAAAATAAATTTCTCATACTATTCGATAAACTGCAAAACGAAAAACCACAAAAAACATACGGTTTTTTGTGGTTTTAATTACGGTTATCGCAGATATGTTAAATTTTCATAACTAAAAGAAAAACAACTACTTAAGTAGGATTTTTCTCTCATTATCTTACAAACAATAACTCTCTATATTTAGTTAATGGCCATAATTCATCTTCTACCAATAACTCTAATTTATCACAACTATATCGAATTTCTTCAAAGAATGGTTTCACTTTATAACAATAATCTTGTGCTTTTTGTTCTAGATCTTCTAATTTATTTGCTTTTTTACGTTCATTTATCATCTTAGTAACATTATTATTAATCTTACTAATATGTTTCGAAATCGATTCAATAATTTCTAATTGTTCTTCAGCAAATTTCTTATATTCTTTACCGTATAAATCTTTTAATCCTGTAACGTTGTTAATTAATATATTTTGATATCTAATAGCTGTTGGTATTACATGATTTCTAGCAATATCTCCTAATACTCTTCCTTCAATTTGGATTCGCATTACGTATTCTTCAATTTCAATTTCGTATCTAGCTTGTGCTTCGACAGTATTCATTACTCCCATTTCTTTGAATAAAGCAATCGATTTCTCTGATACTTTAGCTTTCAATGCATCTGGAGTAGTTTTATTATTACTTAGGCCTCTTTTTTCAGCTTCTTTCTCCCATTCTTTCCCATATCCATTACCTTCAAAAAGAATATTTTTTGATTGTTTAATATACTCTCTTAGTACATTAAAAATCGCTTCATCTTTCTTTAGATCTTTTTCTTCTATTAGTGTATCTACCTCAACCTTAAACTCTTTTAATTGCTTAGCTACAATTGTGTTTAAGATAGTCATTGGATTAGCACAATTTGCCGTAGAACCTACTGCTCTATATTCAAATTTGTTTCCTGTAAATGCGAAAGGAGATGTACGATTACGATCTGTATTATCTAATAATATTTCAGGTATTTTACCAACAACATTTAATTTAAGGTCTGTTTTTTCTTGAGGAGATAATTTTCCATCAGTTACTCCTTCTAATTCTTTTAATACGGCAGATAATTGTTCTCCTATAAATACCGAAATAATTGCAGGTGGTGCCTCATTAGCTCCTAATCTATGATCATTACTTGCTGAGGCTATTCCTGCTCTCATCAATTCCTCATTTTCATAAATAGCTTTTATTGTATTTATAAAAAACGTTAAAAACTGCAAGTTACTCATCGGTGTTTTTCCTGGCCCTAATAAATTAACTCCAGTATTTGTACTTAAAGACCAATTGTTATGCTTACCTGATCCGTTAATTCCTGCAAATGGTTTCTCATGTAATAGTACCTTAAAGCTATGTCTTGCGCCAACTTTCCCCATCACATCCATTAATAACGAATTATGATCTACTGCTAAATTCGTTTCTTCATATATAGGTGCTAATTCAAATTGATTTGGTGCTACTTCATTATGTCTAGTTTTAACTGGAATTCCTAAACGCATGCATTCTATTTCTAGATCTCTCATAAATGATAGTGCTCGAACAGGAATACTACCAAAATAATGATCATCTAATTGTTGTCCTTTAGCTGGTGAATGTCCTAACAGTGTTCTTCCTGTCATTACAATATCTGGTCTAGATGCAGCTAATGCACTATCTATCAAAAAGTATTCTTGTTCCCATCCTAAAGATGCATTTACTTTTTTAACATTTTTATCAAAATATTTAGCAACAGCTGTAGCAGCTCCATCAACTGCTTGTAAAGCTCTTAATAAAGGTGTTTTATAATCTAATGCTTCTCCTGTATACGATACAAATACTGTAGGGATACATAATGTCGATCCATATATAAATGCTGGAGAAGTAGGATCCCATGCTGTATATCCTCTTGCTTCAAAAGTATTACGAATACCTCCATTTGGGAATGACGATGCATCTGGTTCTTGTTGTACTAATTGTCCTCCTCCAAATTTTTCAATTGCTCTTCCATTTCCTACAGTTTCAAAAAAGGCATCATGCTTTTCTGCTGTAACTCCTGTTAATGGTTGAAACCAATGTGTATAATGAGTCACTCCTTTTGACAAAGCCCAATCTTTCATTGATGAAGAAATCTGATCTGCTATTTTTCGATCAATCTTAGATCCATTTTCTATAGCATCCATTACACTATTATAGGCATCTTTTGTTAAACATTGAAGCATTGCATTTTGATCAAATACATTTTCTCCAAAAATAGCGGAACGTCTTTCTGATTCTTCAATATGAATTGCTTTTCTACTTAAAGTTTCTTTTAATGCTTGAAATCTTAGTGTTGACATGGTATATACATTTTCAACAAATATACCCTTTTTATCTTAAAAACAACATTAAAACACAAAACACCCCTATTAAAAATACGGTTAAATTAATTTAATATACAAAATAACACAAGCACACCCTTATTAAAACAGCACCATACTAAACAAGTAGCCATATATTAAATAAATGTTATCATTTTATTTAAGTTTGTAACACACAACAATAAAAACAACTATAAATCAACACATTACCTATATTAATACATAAAAAAACGTATCTTACATTATTTTTTTATTTACTACTGTTTATCTTTGACTGAATTCAAACCTAACTTAATACTTACTAATGCTTACTAATTATATCCAACGAGTTAGCTTCCCCCTAACCATTTTACTCTTATTTATTAGTCAGTTTTCTTGGTCTCAAATGATTCAAGTAAATGACCCTATGACTCCAGAAGCAATTATGTCACCTGAAGAATTGGTACAAAATGTACTGGTTGATGATTGTGTAAATTTGCAATGGATCAGCGACGAATCAAATCCAGATTTTACAGCAGCAGATTCTGCTGATAAAAGTTATGGGTATTTTACTAGCAACGGTAGTGGCTTTCCTTTTGACAGAGGGCTTATTCTTACCTCTGGTAAAGCATTTAGTGCTGGAAACACTCCTATTAATGGTACATTGAGTGATCAAAGCGATAATTGGATTAATGAAGATTTAGATTTAAGACAAGCGTTAAATATTACGGATCCTAATGCTAGATTACAAAATACAACGTCACTTGTATTTGGTTTTACAGCTTTATCTGATTTTGTAAGCTTTAATTATATATTAGCTTCAGAAGAATATAGTGGAGCGTTTCCTTGTAATTTTTCTGATGGTTTTGCTTTTCTTATTAGAGAAGCTGGATCAACAGCTCCTTATAGAAATATAGCTTTACTTCCTGATGGTACAACTCCAGTTACAGTTACAAATATACATCCTGTTATTAATGATCCTAATTCAGGAGATGAAGAGTGTCCTGCTATTAACGAAGGTTTTTTTGAAGGTTATAATATAGGTCACACAAATTACAATGGTAGAACTGAAGTTTTAACTGCTTCTACTGATGTTGTTGCTGGAACTGATTATGAAATAAAATTAATAGTAGCCGATTTTAGAGATCAGTTATATGATGTAGCTGTATTTCTTGAAGCAGATAGTTTTAATACGGGAGTTAATTTAGGAGCTGATCAATTTTTATGTGGTGCGGCTGCTAATACTCTTTTAGACGCTACTTTAATCAATCCATCTGCAATGTATGAATGGTTTTTAGACGGTGTACAGATTACCGATGGTGCTGTACCTCCTATGCCATATACTGCTCCAACTTTGGTTGCTAGTGCTACTGGTACTTATAGAGTTGAAGTTACAATCAACGAAAGTGGTTTTGTTTGTACCTCTCAAGACGAAATTTTAATTACTCTTAATGACGTTCCTGTTCCTGCAATGCTTGAAACATTAACAGCATGTGAGGATGGAACTATCGATGGTGTCACTACTTTTGATCTTACACAGCATGATGATGATATTATTGATACATTAAATGATGCTGAATTTCAAGTACTATATTATGAAAATATGGCTGATGCAACTGCTGGGGGAGCAAGTACCATTGCCGATTTTACAAATTACACCAATACAGGTTCTCCTAATATGGGAACTTTATTTGCTAGGCTTGAATTTATACCTAACCCAAATTGTTTTGAAGTTGTTCCTTTTGACTTTTTAGTAGTTCCTAATCCAGAAATTAGAAACCCAAGTATTGATCCTTTAATTGAATGTGATACAGATTTTGATGGAGAAGCTTCATTTGATCTTACGACCACTCGTGATGGTATTTTAGGTGGACAAACTGGAATGACTGTTACCTATCACACAACAATGGATAGAGCTGTCAATGGTACCAACGCTATCGGATTAGCGAATAATCACACTGCTCCTAACAGAACAATATTTGTTCGAGTTGAAAATAATGTCACAGGTTGTTTTGCTACTACTTCTTTTGAATTAATTGTACTTCCTCCTCCTGCTATCAATCCAAACCCAGATGATCTTGAGGCCTGTGATATTGATAATAATATGATAGAAACTTTTGATTTAACAGTACATGATACTTTTATACTTAATGGTTTAGATCCTACAACGTTAGAACAGCCTTTTACGTATCACTTATCAGAAGATGATGCTCTAAATGGAGTTAATGCAATTACTAACCCTACTAATTATAATACCAATGCGACTACACAAACTATATATGTACGTGTTGTTGATCTTGGTAGTTTATGTCCAACTTCTGCTAGCTACGATTTAATCTTACATCCTCAACCAGTTGCTATTACAACTCCTTTAGTTTTAGAAGTATGTGATGACACAAATGGAAATGATACAGATCAATTAGGTACTTTTAATCTAATTCTTGTAGAAAATGCTGCAGGCTTAGATATTTTTAGAGGAATTGCAGGCTTAACTGCTGCTTATTATACGAATGAAGTTGACGCTATTAATGCTACTTCAACTACATTGATAACGACTCCAGATAGCTATACAAATGAGCAACCTGCTACACAACGTATCTATGCTAGAGTACAAAGTGTTCCTGCATGTTTCACTGTGGTGCCTATTGATTTAATTGTAAATCCCCTACCTGTAATCAACAATGTAACTAATTTCTTAATTTGTGATACAGATGATACACAGGATGGACTCTTTACCTATAGTCCTAATGATCAATTTACAGCACAATTAATTGATGATCCAACAGGTTTGACTATATCATATCATGCAAATCAAAATGATGCAGATAATGATGTTGATCCTTTACCTGATCCATACACAAATAATACTGTAACCGAATTATTATTTGTTCGTGTAACAAATACAACTACCAATTGTTTTCAAACACATTCATTTGAAGTAGATATAGAAGTACTTCCTAGAGTAATTCATACTTTAAGTCCTTATGAACTTTGTGATGATGAAAATGATGATGTTGAAACTTTTGATCTAACTACGAGAGTAACCGAATTATTAAATGGTCTAAACCCTAGTGATTATACTGTTAGATACTATGCGACACAAGAAGATGCAGAAAACGAAGAAAATGAGTTACCAGATGAGATTGAGAATACTAGCAATCCTCAAACGGTCTTTTATAGAACTATATCAAATAACTCTGGTTGTAGTGTAATTAGGCCTTTAGAATTGTTATTAAGACCTACTCCTATCTTTTCTTTAGACGGTCCTATAAGACTATGTGCAACTGATGGTGTTATTACAGAAACTGCTATCATTGATACTGGTTTCCCTATTGACAATTACACTTTTGAATGGTCTTTGGATGGTCAAATAATTACTGGAGAAACTGGTCCTTCTATCACTGTAGATACCAATGGTACATATGCTGCTACTGTTACGCATACACTATACACTACAAACTGTAACTATACAACTTCTGTAGAAGTTACAAGAGAAGAAGTTCCTCCTATTGAAGCTGTAAACGTGACGAATTTTAGAGGTGGAACTAATACTGTTCAAGTAATTGTTACGAGTGGTTTCAGTGATTTTGAAGTACAATTAGAAGGTGAAGAAGACACTTATGATTGGACAACTCCTAATGAGGAACTAAGTCATACATTTACAAGAGTTCCTGGTGGAAGGTATATTGTTAGAGTTAGAGATATTTATGGTTGTGGAATGGTAGAACAAGAAGTCTTTATTTTGGATTATCCTAGGTTCTTCACTCCTAATGGAGATGGGTTTAATGAAAGATGGCAAATTCAAGGAATCATTCACAGAAGTGAAGCCCAAATACAAATTTTTGATAGATATGGTAAATTTATAACATCCCTAAACTCTGTTTCTGAAGGTTGGGATGGAACCTATAATGGTAGACCTCTACCTTCAACAGATTATTGGTTTAAAGTTACTTTATCTGATGAAGTATTTACGAATCATTTCTCACTAAAACGATAATTGATTAAAATCTACTACTTACATTTAGAACACAAACAAAAAAGGCGATTCAAATTTGAATCGCCTTTTTTGTTTGTGTAAATTTTATTCTGAAATCACTTTTCTATTTCCCTTATTTACTATTCTAAAAAACTGAATTACAATTTATAGTATCATAAAGTCGCATTCAAAATTCAGTAATAATTAGTTTTCTAAATACTTTAAACAAAACAATTAAGTTCTTATTTAAATACATTGTACACAAGATAAACCAGTCTTATAAACTCTAAAAAAGTTATTATTTTTAATACTATTTAATCGTCTATTTATTTTAAAAATACCATTGCTACAAAAACACAATAAGCACCAAATATCAAAAAACCTTTAATCCTACCCAACGTCATTCGTTTAGGTAAAAACGCTAGAGGTAGTAATACTAAAGCAAAACCTAACATCCATAAAATATTAACATCCATCAATGCTGCATCATTAGCCTTTATTGGTTGAATTAATGCAGTTATTCCTAATACAGATGCAATATTAAATATATTTGATCCAATTAAATTTCCTAATGAGATTGCTTTTTCTTGTTTTAGTGCTGCAATTACAGATGCAGCCAACTCTGGCACACTTGTTCCCACGGCTATTAAAGTAACTGCAATTACACCTTCACTAATTCCCATAGCTTTGGCTATTTCTTCTGCTCCACTTACCAACAACTCTGATCCAAAATATAATGCTAATGCTCCTATAAGTAACCATATCACAATTTTAAAATTTGTTGTTTTTTCTAATGCTTCATCTACTTCTTCAACCATAGCATCAGTATTTCTGCGAGCTCTTCTAATTAATAATATTAAATATATAATTAATGCTAACAATAAAAGCCCTCCTTCTATTCTACTCAAAACACCATCGTTGTCTAATACTACATATAATGCTAGTGATAATAAAACCATGACAGGCCAATTAAATTTGTAAAAATCTTTATCAATAGCTAATGGTCCTATGATAGCTGTAATCCCCAGTACCAATCCTATATTTGCAATATTAGACCCTATTACGTTACCTAAAGATATATCTGATAATCCATTAAGAGCTGCTTGTAAACTCACTAATAACTCTGGCGCAGAAGTAGCAAAAGATACTACCGTTAATCCTATAACCATTTTTGAGAGTTTCAACCTAAAAGATAGTCCTACAGAAGAACGCACAAGGTATTCTCCCCCAACTACTAACAATACAAAGCCTATAATTACATATAGAATACTAACAATCATACTTTCTAAATTTTGTATGCGAAGATATGATAAGTATTTAGTACTAAAAAGAGTCTTTATAATTTACAAAAAATAATTGCTCGTTTCAAATTAGTCAACATATTAAAGAATAGAAAAATAGTATTTCTTTCTAATGTCTCACAAATATCTAATTGTATTTCATATTTTTGCCTCAAAATCAATATTTTGAAAAAAAACGTATTTAAATTTTTAGCTCGCGTTAATAAAATTATTTTACCAAGTTTTACTAAAAAACGTTTGGATCTTAGTCAAGCTTCAAAAATTCAATTGGCAATTTTTGGATGGAGATTATACGTTACTAAACGAGCCTTGTAAAATTATATCGAGGCTATTTTCATTTTTTTTCAAACTATATTTTGTAACACCTTAAATATTTATTCGTCTTTAAATCGTATAACAAGCATAATACGTTTTAATCATGAAAAAATACATTCTTCTCTTTATTGGTTACTTAGGTATATTTTCTTTATCTGCTTTTACTAGTGTTGATCCTACAAATATTATTCACACTACTACTCTAGATAATGAAATAACTGCGATTATTACTAAGAGTACCACCGAAAAAGAATTAATCGATATTCAACGTTTCTTTAAAGATAATGGGATTGAATTAGAATTAAAAAATGTAAAATTTAATACAGACAATCAAATTACTGCTATTAATATCATTATTAAACAAGGTACAAATAAAAGTCAGTATTCTTCATCGTCTAATTTAGCTATTCCAGATATAGAATTAGGAATTAAAAATGGTTCTCTTTTCGTAACAACCAAAAGTAATTCTTCTCTTGCCTCTCTAAAAAACAATATACATATTAATCAAATGACTATGCCTAATATTGATAGTTTACTTCAAAAGAATGGTTTTGCATTTGATTTTGATTTTGATCAGGATGCTATGAAAGATCAAATGACTACACTTCATGAAATTATTAAAGAATCTTTTTCTGATAGTAATAGTAATGTTGTGATTAATGGTATTAATCTCAATGATTATATAAAAAACACATCCAAAAAAACTACTAAATATAATTTTGTAGACAATCCTGATATCAATAAACTTATTATAATTGATGGAAAAGAGTCAGATTTTAAAACTCTAGATAAACTCGCTACTAATGATCAGTTGGATATTGTAGATTTTCTAAAATCCAAAACGGCTATTAGTATATATGGAAAAAAAGCAAAAGATGGTGCAATCATCGTTACTACTAAAAAATAATTTTATGATTTAAAAAATTACAACCCACTAAAATACAAAGAATTAACCATTCAGTATTTAAAAAAGGCGAAAAAAAATATTTTTTTTCGCCTTTTTTCTTTGCCACAACTACAAAAAGACATATATTTGCAACCGCAAAACGAAACAATGTTTAGCAAAAAATAACAAAAGGCCTCGTAGCATAACTGAATAGTGCACTTGATTACGGCTCAAGAGGTTGCAGGTTTGAATCCTGCCGAGGTCACCAACGAAACCCCAGTTTTACTGGGGTTTTTTAATTTCCAGACTTTTTAAAAAACATCTTTTTTCTTTGTTTACAGTAAAAAAACGTAGTTTTACAGTAAAAAGAGTACAAAAAGCGTACAACAGAAATAAAACAAATTATTATGTTTATTTAAAAACATTAGCTTATATAATAGTGCAAAAAGAACTGAATTTAAGAATGCTCTAGTTCATTTTGAAACTTTAAATGAAGTTAAAAACTATATACTTGATGGACAAAATCATATGGATGATGTGACGATGATTGCAGAATTTATTATGTCGGCTGTAGTAGAGCTATGAACAATTTATTTATATCTATACCAGAGGTTGATCAAAGTGATTTGAATAGATTAAATGAAATTAATGTTGAACATATAAGTGTTTAATTCTTAAGGCAAAGTTTAGCTCATGTCAGGCCACGCAACTAAACTCAGATAAAAAGAATAGGAAATGGTTATGATAAAGGTCAAAAATTGACAGGATATGATTAAAGAAGTTGTTTGTTAAAAATTATGAAAGCTAAATACATTAATAACAAAATAGATATTAAGCCAGTACTAGATAAAATTCATTCAATAAAGAAAAAAAATGAAGATGGGAGATATTCATATCCTGCTTTTGAATTTGAAGAAATTAAGTGGACTCTTTTAACGAATGTTGATTTTGGTTTTGATATTAGTGAGCACAATAAACTCGTTCTAATAGATAAAGCTATAAAAGAAGTTTCCGTGAAAGAGATAAAGGATAAAACAGCTTTTTTGAAGAGTTTTAATGAAATAATTACTAATCATTACAAAAAGAAAGATAAGGAATACTGGCTGTTATGCTCTTTATCTGTAAACAGCCTTCCTATCAAAAAGATTACTGTTAATGATTGCGAGATTAGAATAACGGGCAGAAAATTCCCCACTAAGTTTAGAAAGCATAGAGCTAATTTATATAATCGCAAGTATGGAGCAAATGAAACTGATGACTATCTAAAAGTCCTAGTAAAATGTACAGGAAGGGATGTATATGATACTTTCGGTGAAATGGAAAAAGCTTTGGATATTTTTCGAGCATTTATTTCACTTAAAATAAACTCAAGTAATGAAATTGAATTAGGAGATCGCCAACAAAAGCCTATCAACAAGATGATTTTCGGTAATTTCTTTACTGTTCATACTTCTTCGGGGGCAACCTTCAATCAAAAAGAATATTGGTTTAACCATAACAAGAAAGTCAAAATATATCATCTTAAAGATAGAGAAGTAGAGAGTATAAAAAAGAGTCTTAGGCCAACAATTAATAGACTAAACAAGTGTAGTGTTAAACATAAACAGCATTTGTCTCAATCTTTGATAAGTTATGTCACGGCTTTTGATGAAGTAGATATGTATTCATGTTTTTTGAAATCTTGGACATCCTTAGAAAAAATTTTGAGTACAGATTCCAATGATCTCTTGATAAAAAGATGTTCATCGATGTTTTATGAAGACGAGAGGGCTTACATTAAACTGGTACTGGAGGGGTTAAGGCAATATCGTAATAAATTAGTGCATGGTGGGACATTGAATTTATTATATCCAAAGGCTTTATGTTATCAAAACCAAGATTTTTTTTATTACCTAGTTTTCAATTTTCACCTTTCATTTGCTGGAAAGATTGATTCTACAGAGGAACTAAATCTTTTTTTGGATAAGAAACTTACCAACTTTAAAGAATTAAAAAAACAAAAGAAAATCTTGGATAAAGTTATCAAGTTCAAAGATAAGTTCAATGAATCTTAAAAACAGGTTAATCTGTTGAACAAAAAAACCAGGATATGAGACTCTAACTCCGTAACCTACGATATCAGATTTCTATCTTATGTTTTTTTAATAATTATATTTGTACGTAAAAGTCAAATAATCTCATTTGCAATCAAATAGACCGTCAACAGATTTTGTAAAGAAGTTTTTATAACGTAAAAAATGGATCAAGAACAAAAGTTGTGTTTATGCAAAAATTTGAGTTAATCTAAAAAGAAAGAATTCAATATTTTTGACACCTCTAAATTGTGCTCTAAAAGCTTTTATCTTAGCATTGAAAGATTCTGCTGATGCGTTTGTACTTCTATTATCGAAATAATTGAGTATTGATTTATAATTTATACTAATAGAATTTGCGACACTATTAAAATCTTTAAACCCTGAATCTTCAACTTCTTTAAACCAATGCGCTAATTTTGTGTAGGCAATTTTTTTTGTGATTGTCTTATTGTTAAAAAGATTTCTAAGTTTTTGACATATTCCGTATGCCTTTTTAATATCTGGATACTGTTCAAAGAGGAACTTGGAGCGTATGTGTTGATTTTGCGTCCAATTATTAGGGGATTTATAAAGTAAGTACCTACTTCTAGCTAAAAGCTGTTTTCATGGGATTGATCCAATACTTACATTATCAATTTCAAAAATTGAATTTGGATGCTTCTTCTGTGAATGACTATTTAATTTTCTTATTGAAATTATTTGTCATTTTACAGAAATCATAAAGGGACTTATTGATACTTTTTTAATTAAATAGATAGAGTTTGTTTTTTTGAATCAAAAAATAATATTCTAAATAAAACTAAAGAATTATGATAATAAGAAAAACGAGCCTTTTAATAACCTCAATACTTTTAGGAAGTATTTTCTTCTCTTGTAAAAAAGATGATATTGTAGACATGTCAGAATCATTTGAAGAAATGAATGATTTATATATTCCTCCTTTGATTGATTCACAAATGTATCCAAATGGCATTCCTATTTCTATACAAAATGGTAATCACGAGTTTTTTGATGGAATAACAAGCGATACCAGAGGTTTTAATGGTGATTATTTAGGACCTACTATTCGTATGTATCAAAATCAAGATACTCGTATGTTATTTACTAATACTATAGGAGAGGTAACCACGGTTCATGGACATGGTCTACATATAGCAGGTGATCGAGATGGTGGTCCACAAATAAGAATAGAACCAGGAAACACATGGGATGTTGTATTACCTATAAAACAAGAAGCTTCGACAAATTGGTATCATCCTCATTTAATGGGGAAAACCGCCGAACATGTTCATTCTGGTCTTGCTGGATTCTACATCATAGAGGATAATAATTCACAAGCTTTAAATATTCCTAAAGAATATGGTATTGATGATATTCCTTTAGCTGTTCAGGACAGAACTTTTGATAATGGGCAAATGGTAGCATACCCACAAGGAACTATGGATGATCTAAGGGAACCTACTTTAGTTATCAATGGTACAGTTGATCCTTTTATTTCTGTTCCAAGAGGAAACGTTAGGTTGCGATTACTTAATGCTTCAAATGCGAGATCATATGAGTTTTTTATTAAAGGGAATAGACCATTTTATAAAATTGCTACTGAAGGTGGTTTTTTAGATAGCCCAGTTTCTTTAACACGTTTATCAATGGCTCCTGGAGAACGAAATGAAATTGTGGTTGATATGTCTGAAGGAGACATAGAACTTATGGCATATTATTTAAAGGCAAAATCAAAGCACGGTAACTCTAATGATCCACAAGAACGAGTACTTTATTTAAAGGTGGATGATTCTATGACTGTTAGCAATACAACTCTAGCTCAAAATTTAAATACAATACAAGCTTATGATGTAAATGATATAGTTGCAACAAGATATTTTGCTCTTGAAGGAATGACTATAAACGGTTTGAGTATGGACATGAACGTAATTAATGAAAGAGTAGATAAAGGTGGTCTAGAAAAATGGGTTATAAGTTCAGGTCGTCATCCATTCCATATGCATGGAACTTCATTTTACATTCTTTCAATTAATGGTACCCCTCCTCCTCCTGAAGATCAAGGATGGAAAGATGTTATAATGCCTTACGGAGAAGCTGAAGTACTCTTAAAGTTTGATTATGAGGCGACAGATCAATATCCATATATGTATCACTGTCATATTCTTGAGCATGAAGATCATGGAATGATGGGGCAGTTTACTGTTCTTTAAATGTTAATGATTTTTATTTGATTAAACATAATGCTAAAGCCTTCTGGTTTTCTAGAAGGCTCTAGTATTTTAAGCACTTAGAAAAATCATTTAATTAGTTTTTTTATTATATCTTCATGATAAAGACTAAAACTTCTATCAATATCAACGAGGAAGTCCATTTCAATTCTCACACAACTTTTGGGTTTGATCCGAAAACATTTTCTAACAATCATTCTCATAGAACTAACATTATATATCTTTACATTATATATCTTTACATTCTATATTGATTGTTCTTAAATTATTTTAAATCTTGTAATGGTATTAGATTATCTACAGTCATTGCAAAAGTAAATCGATAACCATTACCAACTGATAAGGGCTCAAATTCCTGTGCTTCTAAATATGGATGTTCGTAAAATTTGAGTTCACCTTGCCCTTTCCAAATAGGTGATATTTTCACATCTCGAGAATCTAACTGAACTAGTTCATGTACCAATGGATTGTTTTCATTACCTCTTACTAAATCAGGAAATATTCTTATGTTTACCGCTTTTTCAAAATTTGGGCTAGGTAATGAGTCAGTCAATTCTTCCAATTTGATTTTTCCATCCATAATTCTATGCTCTCTAGTTGATAATGTGGCTCCAAATTTACTTCCATTAGAAATACCTGGATTTGCTTTAGACGGTAAATCATATGCATTTGTCATCCAGATAGCCCCTAATTGTTTTGGCCAACCTTGAAAATGTCCTCGAACAAGAGCAATATCAGAATCTACCCAAATAAACGGGCAGTATGACATTTTTTCTCCTTTATAATTGGCAGAAGTGAGAATAAAGGCTTCTTTATATTGACTTCTTACTGGGTCAAGATATTCTTTATTATCTCCACTAACAGCTTGCCATTCTACAAAATAAGCCATACACTTATTAGAATCTAACTCTAAAATTGGAGGAAGAAAGCGCTCGATTTTTTCTGCTTGAGCTTCAAAAGAAATTGCCATTGCTGTCCCAACATAATGCCATGGAGGAGAAGGAACAATACTTGATTTACCGTTTGGTGTTTTTGGAAATGAATAACCTTTCATAAATTAAATTTGAGTTTGAAATTATATCTTTAAAAATATCCTTTCCATTATAAAATAATTAATGGAACACTAATACCGCTAATACTACAATAGCTAAACTGAGTATAAATGAAATTTTACTATATCCTTCCAGTTTTTTTAAGTACTTCTCAGTATCTCCTTTTAAGGCTTTTTTAGAAAGGGAAGCCATAATCCCAATTACAAGAGATAATATTAAAACTAATACTAACTTGACTATTAATAAAAGGTTGCTTCCCAAACTTTGCCAAAAGGGAGTAATTAAATAAAAACCTGATATTAAAAGAAGAAATAATCCAATATGTCCCATTCGACTTAAAGCAAAAGTGCGAAGCGTAAATTTCACAGATTCGCTTTTTTCTAATTTTGAATTACCTATTTCTAAGAACATAAAAGCAAAACCGGTACCAACAAACATTGCTACTCCAATGAAATGTACAATTAACATTATATCACGCATAGTAAATAATAAAATTTTAAGTTATTAATAATGAAAAATAGAAACCAAAATATTAGGATTGCTTAATTGTAATATATCTATTCAAACCTTTTTGGATTAAGGGAACAGCAATAGCAGCAACAGGTAGACCAATTATAAATCCAATAAGAGTACTCATCAACCAAGCTGTTACAAACTCATTAGTAAAACCTACATTTATTGCTATCATGAAAAATGACATAAAGAGTGACATAACTAAACTAATTGCTGCACTAAAAATCACTCCATATATTTTTCCGCTTACTTCCATATCTATTATATTTTAGATTTCCGAAAGCAAAATTACAGCTACAAATACCTAATTAAAATATGGTTTTCAAGGTTTTAGTTATATTTTTCTAGGTATTTTAACCATTTATAGATTTTCTAAATTGATTAGGAGTTAAACCTGAATTCTTTTTAAAGAAATTAATAAAGTTAGAGGTTTCCTTAAAACCTAATTGTATTGAAATAGCATCAAGTATTTGGGAAGATTCTGACAATAAATATTTGGCTTCATGAATAATATATTCCGTAAGAAGTTGTTTAGCAGAAGAGCCAGTAGCTTTTTTTATACATTCAGACAAGTATACATCACTAATGTTAAGCTTAGAAGCGTAGTAAGATAGTTTTTGATTTTTATGGGGAGTGCTTTTTAATAATTGTTCAAACTCAAAAGTAATTTCCTCTGCTCTAGAATACTTAGATTCTTGTAATACGTTCAAAGCTAAAAGATTTTTGGTTTGGAATAATAAAATGGTTAAATATGCTCTTATCATCTCAACATTATCTTTATTTAATTGTTGAAAAGCTTCATAAATTCGCTCCATGTACATATTATAAAAAACATAGTTTTCATTATTTAAACCATAAACAGGTGCATGATGAATGTTATAATAGGGAAAACGTTTAATCATACTATAAAAAGATGGAGTAAATCTTAAAAAATCAGATGTATAAAAAATCATATACCCTAAATTCTTTCCCACCACTTCATGTTCTCGAATATAAACCTCTTTACCAGGCGGTATAAAACTTAAATGATTTTTATTGGTTTTAAACTCTTTATCGTCTACACCTATAGTGATATCCCAATTTTTAGAGATAGATATCTCAAAAATATCTTCAGTAATAGCATGAAATTCTGCGCCCATTTGTTCTGGGTGCTCTTCAAATTTAAATATGTGAAAATTATCAAGCTTTTGAAACTTCTCCAGCTTCATAAACTTCAAAAGTTCTGATATCCCTTTTAATCTATTTGGTTTAGTCATGTTTAATTTCAGCTAATTACTTAGCAAATATACAAAAACATAGTTTTTTATATTTTTCACATATTTTTTTATATAAAATCAAGGCTATTAGTATAGTAATTTTGCAATCAAAATCTAAGTATGATGAATAAATTCAAAATTTTTAATAGAAAACGTGTTGCTTATAGAGACGCTTTTATAAAGAAGATATCAATAGTCCCTCTAATCTTTTCTGCCATAGTATTAACATCCTGTGGCGGTAATTGGAACGAAGGAAGTTGGGGGCAAGCGCCTCAATTACCTGTATTTAAAGTTAAAAGAGCTAATTACTCAAGTAGCATTTCATATCCAACTATACTTGAAGGAATTCAAGATATAGAGGTACGCCCTAAAATTGACGGATATATAGAAAAAGTATTTGTAGACGAAGGACAGTTTGTAAAAAAAGGACAAGTATTATTTCAACTGGAAACAAATGTTATTTCACAAAATTCGGCAGCATCAAATGCGGCTATTAAATCAGCAAAAGCATCTGTGAATACGGCTCAAATAGAAGTAGATCGTTTAAAACCTCTAGTAGATAAAAACATTATTAGTCCAATACAGCTACAAACTGCTCAGGCTAGGTTAGATGAGGCAAAAGCTAGATTGACTCAAGCTCAAGGAAATTATAGCGCGAGTTTAGCGAATCAAGAATATGCAAGAATTGCGAGTCCCGTAAATGGTTATGTTGGAAAGTTCAATTTCAGAAAAGGTTCTTTAGTTGGCCCATCATCTGCCAGTAACTTAACTACCATTTCAAATACGAAACAAGCCTATGCTTATTTTTCGGTGAGTGAATCTGATATTCATAAAATCACTAAGGGTTTAGAAGGAAAAAATATAAACGAAAAACTAAAGAAACTACCTCAATTAACTTTAGAATTAAGTGATGGCACAACATATTCCTTAAAAGGAAAGATTGAGGCATCAACAGGTAAAATATCTTCTAAAACAGGAGCAATTCAGTTACGTGCCATTTTTGATAATCCAAACGGAATATTATTAAGTGGTAATACAGGACTTATAAAAATTCCTCAGGTATATACTAATTCCATAGCGATTCCTGCATTATCCACTTTAAACTTGCAAGGTAAGATTATGGTATATACTATATCAGAAGGAGATACTCTTCGTATGCGCCCAATTCAAATTAAAGGAAAAGCGGACAGGTATTTAATTGTCAACTCTGGTCTAAATGAAGGAGAAACCGTATTAGCTCAAGGTTTAGGAAAAATATACCCTAATAGTGTCATTGTTCCTAGAGAAGTTTCAATGGACAGTTTAGTAAACACATTTCAGCCATTATTTAAATAAGCGTATAGATGTTACAGAAGTTTATAGATAGACCCATACTTTCAACGGTAATAGCGGTCATTACATTAATACTTGGAATCATAGGTTTTTATACAATACCAGTATCACAGTTTCCAGAAATTGCACCTCCAACAGTAGAAATAAAAGCTTCTTTTCCTGGAGCTAATGCAAAAACAATTATCGAGAGTGTTATTGTCCCAATTGAAGAGCAAGTGAATGGTGTAGAAGGAATGAAATACATTAATTCTACTGCTAACAATGATGGTTCTGCACTTATTACCATTGTTTTTAACCAAGGAATAGATCCTGATTTAGCAGCAGTAAATGTTCAAAATCGTGTATCGCGAGCCAATGCTGTCTTACCACAAGAAGTTATTAGAAATGGTGTTGTGGTTCAAAAAACACAGAGTTCTGCATTATTATACGCTTCTATAGCGTCAAAAAACAAGAACTACGATGAGACCTTTGTTCAGAATTATTTAAAGCTAAATATTGTTCCAGAATTACAACGTATTAACGGAGTTAGCAAAGTAGATGTATTTAGTGGTAAAGATTATGCTATGCGTATCTGGTTAGACCCTATAAAAATGACCAATTATAGTGTTACTCCCAATGAAGTAAGACAAGCCATTTTAGAACAAAGTAGAGAAGCTGCCCCAGGTACATTAGGGCAAAACTCTGGACAAACTTTCGAGTACACGCTTAGATATAAAGGACGTTATAAAGATGCTCCAGAATTTGAGAATATTATTATTCGTACCGAAAATGATGGTAGTACTCTTTATGTTAAAGATATTGCTAAAGTAGAAATGGATGCATTATCTTATGCTAGTTCTGCAGCAGAGAATAGTAATCCTGCGGTAACATTTGGTGTTTTTCAACTACCAAATACAAATGCGCAAGCTATCAATAAAGCTGTCTTAAGGAAAATTAAGGAACTTGAAAAACAGTTCCCTGATGGAATCTATTTTATAGAGAACTACAATACTAATAATTTCTTAGAAGCTTCAATAAGTAAAGTAACAACAACATTAATAGAGGCCTTTATTTTAGTCTTTATAGTTGTTTTTATCTTTTTACAAGATTTACGCTCTACTATTATACCAGCGATTGCTGTACCTATTTCTATTATTGGTGCTTTCTTTTTCTTGCAAATATTTGGTTTCTCCATGAATCTATTAACACTGTTTGCGCTTATTTTAGGGATTGGTATTGTGGTAGATGATGCTATTGTTGTAGTTGAAGCAGTACATGCTAAAATGGAAAAAGGTATTTCAGACCCAGCAGAAGCTTCAAAAAAAGCGATGAGTGAAATTAGCGGCGCTATTATTTCTATCACATTAATTATGGCAGCGGTATTTATACCTATTACTTTTATACAAGGACCTTCAGGAGTTTTTTATAAACAATTTGGTATTACGCTGGTAGTAGCCATATTTATTTCAGCATTAAACGCCTTAACTTTATCTCCTGCTTTATGCGCTATATTTTTAAAACCAATGCATCAAGAAGGTGAAGCAAAATCAGGTTTTATTAATCGTTTCTTTATCGCTTTTAACACTGCTTTTAATAGTGTAAAATATCGTTACACCAATAGTATTAAACGTTTATTAAAGCACAAATGGGCTACCGTTTTAATTTTATTGATTTCAGTTGGTATTATTTGGGTAGGAAATACATACACTCCTAAAGGATTTGTTCCTTCAGAAGACCAAGCGGTATTGTTTATGAATATGGATTTACCTCCTGGAGCTTCATTAGGGCGTACTAAAGCAAGTTTAGAAGAGCTTAATCAAAAGATTTCTTATCTAGAAAACGTAGAATCATTTTCATACATCGCTGGTAGTAATTTTTTTAACGGAAACGGAAGTGCTAATGGAATGGGTTTTATTGTATTAAAAGACTGGTCTGAAAGAAAAGGAGAACTTTCTAAAATTAAAGACCTAGAAGGTGCTTTATTTGGTATTGCAAGTAGTATTGCTGATGCTAATATTTTATTCTTTGCACCTGCAAGTGTTCCAGGTTATGGTACGTCAGATGGTTTCGAGTTTAAGCTCATTGATAAAAAAGCAGGAAGTATTGATGATTTAGATGCAACAGCACGTGAATTTTTAAATAAACTTAATAGCAGACCAGAAATTATGTTTGCATCTAATTCGCTTAACTTAGGTTTCCCGCAATATGAATTAGATGTAGATATCGCCAAAGCAAAACGTGTAGGTGTGAGTAATACACAAATATTGAACACCATGCAAAGCTATTTTGGAGGTGCATATATTACCGATTTTAACCAATTTGGTAAGCCTTATAAAGTCTTTATGCAATCGTCGCCTAAATTTAGAAAAGATGAACAAGACTTAGCAAAAGTATTTGTAAAGACAAATCAAGGTGTGATGACCCCAATAACATCATTTGTAACGTTAAAATCAATATCAGGTCCACAACAATTAAGTAGATTCAACTTATATAATGCAGTCTCTGTTAATGGTAATGTAGCTTGGGGGCATAGTACGGGGGATGCCATTAAAGCCATTAACGAATTAAAAAAAGAATTACCTGTAAGTTATGATATTGAATATAGTGGTATCACTAAAGAAGAAATTAATAGTTCAGGACAAGCGCCAATAATCTTATCATTAAGTATTCTATTTGCATTCTTCTTTTTAGCTGCACAATATGAAAGCTTTATGCTTCCATTAGCTGTGTTATTGTCTTTGCCAATAGGTATTGCCGGCGCATTTTTCTTTACAATGGTTACTGGTTTGGAAAACAATATCTATTTCCAAATCGCATTGGTAATGCTCATTGGGTTGTTAGCTAAAAATGCTATTCTTATTGTAGAATTTTCAAAACAACGAAGAGAAGAAGGTTTATTAATATACGAAGCAGCTATTGAAGGAGCTAAAGAACGTTTACGTCCAATTTTAATGACAGCTTTCTCATTCATTTTAGGACTTATGCCTTTAGTATTTGCATCTGGTGTAGGAGAACTTGGAAACCGTTCCATAGGAACTGGAGCTGCAGGTGGTTTATTAGTAGGAACCATAATTGGTGTATTCTTTATCCCTGTACTATATGCTATATTCCAATGGTTGGATGAAAAAATTGTAACAAAAAAAGCCATAAAGGGTAAAAAAGCTGCAATCAATACTCTGATTATTTTAATAACAGTATCTACTCTTTCCTCTTGTGTAGCAACAAAAACGTATAAATCACCTGAAGTTACCGAAAACCAATATGCTTTTAGATTAGATAGCTTATCTGGAATTGGTGAGCAAATAGGAAAGCAAAACTGGAAAGAGTTTTTTAAAGATGACCAATTAAAACAATATATTGACACAGCTCTGGTTTACAATCGAGATAATTTAATAGCATATAAAAATATTGAGATATTCAATACGCAATTTAAGCAAGCTAGATTGGGGCAATTACCTACCTTAAATCTGGATGGAAATGCACAGAAGATAAAATCTAATGTACCTTTTGAACAAGATTTAACCTTTTATCAAGGGGCTGCAAACTTCTCGTGGGAAGCAGATTTATGGGGTAAAATCAACAGTCAAAGATTGGCAAGTAAAGCTGCTTTTTCTAAATCAAAAACAGCTCAGAAGTTATTACAAACACAATTGATTTCAAACATAGCATCAACGTATTATAGTTTGTTAGAAGCTGATAAACGTAAACAGATTTTAGAGGAAACCATATCAGTAAGACAGCAAAGTGTGAGCACACTAAGAAATCTTAAAGAGGCTGGTCAAGGTAATATCCTGTCTGTAAATCAGGCTGAATCGCAATTAATGCAAGTGCAAATTCTATTGATGTCAGTCAATAACCAAATTTTCTCTCTTGAAAATGCCTTAATAGGATTAGTTGGAAAACCATTAAAGTATCTAGACAGAACATCTATTGATGAACAAATAATTCCCACTTCAATAGATGCAGGAGTTCCTTTAGAAATTTTATCTAATCGCCCAGATGTAAAAGAAGCTGAATTTGATTTTTTAATTGCTTTTGAAAATCATAATGTTGCCAGAGCATCCATGTACCCTACTATTAGGCTTACCGCAAATTTTGGGACTCAAGGTTTAGAGCCTTCTCAACTATTTAAAAGTGGAAGTTTTACAAGTACCTTAATTGGAGGGATTACAGCACCGATTTTTAACGGTAGGCAATTACGAACGCGTAAAGAAGTTACTAAACTTCAAATGGAACAAAATTTACTGCGCTTTCAGAAGAAGCTTTTAGATGCTAGTACTGAAGTTAGTAATGTGCTGAAAACTGTAGAAACAACTTCTAGGAATCTTGATATACTCACCAATCAAGAAACATTACTCAATAAATCATTTAATGATTCTAAAGAACTGCTTAAAGCTGGTTTAGCAAATTATTTAGATGTACTCAATGCACAAGGAAATTTATTAAACATACAACTGCAACGTGCGAATACGCAATTATTACAATTACAGAATAACGCTGTGTTGTATCGAGCACTTGGCGGAGGTAGTAAAAATTAAATCCTATAAAAATGAGAAATAAGTTAATTATAATAGGAAGTATAGCAACAGTTTTATTGTTTACATATTTATTTTTTTATACATCATTTGGAAAAGTAGAAGTAGGATTTCAGCCTGTAAACACTTTTAATTTTCCTAAAAACTTGTCTGAACTAAATCTTTTTAAAAGGCAAATGAAAAACCTGACACCTGCTAAGGGTGTTCAGGTTTATAAACTAGCATCATCCTTGTTTACTGATTATGCCGAAAAACAAAGGCTTATTAAACTTCCTGACAGCACAAAAATCATTAAACAAAATGATGATATGTTAAACTTTCCAGAGGGAGCCATTGTAGCGAAAACCTTTTATTATTTTAAAGACAAAAGAACACCTAGCCTAGGAAAAAATATTATTGAAACTAGACTGCTTGTAAAACATAAAAACAAATGGAATGTTGGCACTTATCTCTGGAATAAGGAACAAACAAACGCCACATATATTGAAGATGGTTATGATACTAATGTTGATTGGGTAGATTTAAAAGGAAACCCTAAAAGTCTAGCTTCTTATCACGTTCCTACTTCTAAAGAATGTACTTCTTGTCATCAAATAAATAAAGAAATAGTTCTTATTGGTCCAAAAATAAAAAATTTGAATAGAGATATTTTAATACATAACACATCTAAAAACCAACTATCTCATTTTCAAGACACTGGGACACTAGATGATTTTCCTTTAAATAATCTTCAAAAGCTACCGTCTTATAAGGATGAAACTCTTCCTATAAATGATAGAGCTAGAGCTTATCTAGATATAAATTGTGCGCATTGCCATACCAAAGGAGGAATGGCTTCATATATGGGTTTTGAATTTGACTATAACACGCCTCTATTTAAAACAGAAATTGATAGTTGGTGGGGAAAGCACTCAATAGTGGAGCAAATGAAAACGAAACAGATGCCTCTAGTAGGTACATCCGTTGTAGATGAAGAAGGTTTAAAGTTAATCACTGAATATATTAATTCAATAGACTAATAGCTATAGATTAATGCAAAAAACAAACAACATAGTATCGTACTATTTTATAAACATCATTATCTGGATTGTAGCTTATTTTCTTTTAAGTTTATTACAGTTTGAAAACAATACGTTATCTATATCACAAATATTAAACTATTCAATCTGGTCAGGTGTATTTATAGGTTTTTTTTGGGGTAGTATATTTAAAATAAACATATTCATTAGAAATAAGTTGCCCAACTATTTCACTAGAGTAACATTTATAGTAATTACAATTACTACTAGTGCATTTATGTTAGCGTTTTTCTTATATTTTTTAAATCAATTTATAGATCTTAAAAAAATCCCAGATTCATTAAATCAATTACATCAATTTTACAGATCAAGAGTTTTTATTGTTCTTCTTACTCATGCTTTTATTGTTGCTCTATTATATCAATTTGTTTATGAAATGGATAAAAAATTGGGACAGGGAGTATTGTTAAATTTTCTACTTGGTAAATACATAAATCCTAGAGAAGAATTAAGAGCTTTTCTATTCATAGATTTAAAATCTTCAAGTTTTTATGCTGAAAAACTTGGGCATTTTAAATACTCAAAATTAGCACAAGATTGTTTTAACCATTTATCAGGTGCAGTAATTAAAAATAAAGCACAGATTTATCAATTTGTTGGTGATGAGGTAGTTCTAACATGGAAAGTCAATAAACATTTTAATCCCAATTATTGCATTCAGTGTTTCTTAGATTTTACCAATAAATTAAACTCTAAAAAAGAGTATTATTACGAAAATTATAAGCTTCTACCTGTCTTTAAAGCTGGTATTCATATCGGGAAAGTTATGGTAACACAGGTGGGGCAACCAAAATCAGAAATAGCTTATCATGGAGATGCTATCAATATAGCTTCTCGCATTCAAGGCTTATGTAACAAATACAAAGCTAAATTATTACTTACAAGTGATTTTATAAAACTTTTAAATCCAGAAAACCAGCACTTAAAAAATATTTCTTCATTAGGTAGAGTTTCATTAAAAGGTAAAGAGAGCCCTGTCAATCTACATCAACTAAATATTAAAATTTAAAAAGAAAATAGAAGTTGAAAACAAAATACTTAATGTTGCTTTTTCTTTGTTCTTAAGTAAAGAAATTAAAGCTATTACAATGGATAAAATAGCTTGCAAATGCAAAATATCCAAAAAGACAATCTATAAATTTTATAATGGAAAAAAGGATAGAGGGTGTAAACTGAACTCTGTCTGAACTAAATTTAATTGTTAATTTTAATCAGACAGAATTATGAGAAAAGAAGAA
>CANMKX010000026.1 GCA_947498595.1 uncultured Aquimarina sp. | reverse complement strand
ATCTCTGACTCAAGGGCTTTTTCAATTACATTTTTTAGCATCGGAGCAAAAGCTCCGTCTTTACCAAAAAGATTCTTGCCTGAAAGGAACTGTTCCAGTACTTTTTTCTCGAATTCTGTCTGATTAAAATTAACAATTAAATTTAGTTCAGACAGAGTTTAGTTTACACCCTCTTTTTGAATAAAGAAAAGTCTACTTAACTAGATAATTTCTATTGTTGTCCGAAATTTAAAAAACTCATAAATTGAATAAACTAATAGTACTTCTATTGACAATTCTACTTCTGATTTCTTCTCAGAATTTGGAGGAAATAGAAGTAAAAAATAATTTATCTTTATACTTTTTCAAATATTTGAATTAATTTAAAAACCGTTACTTTTACACCACTTCTTATTATATAAACCTATATTCAAAAAAAGCATTACTTATCTTTTGAATATAAATCGATATAATAACACTTACTTTTTTTATTTCTCAAACACTTGTATGCATAACTTTTGTACTAACAGGAATAATAGCACACAGGCAACCTGAAGTTTCTGGGTGCTCAGTTAATTTAACTGTAATTCCCGAATCAGATGGAGAAATATTGATACAATAATCTATATTTCCATCATGCCAAGGAGCTTGTTGTTCTTCATTACTCCATACTCCTAATATTCCTATTGGAGCTGTCCAACGCCACAACGTAGGTTTATTAGATAAACATAATTGTAAATTTACAGAATTGTGTATATCAACCTGAAATCGCAAATTATAACGCACTAATTTATCATTAGGAGTTTCTATATCTTCTTCAAAACAAAATACATCTGTATTTTTAATTCCTACTTTAACCGAGTTTGTTAATAGTTCATAAGACTTAGTAGGAGCTGGCATTGTACCAAACTGAAAAACTGTAATTGATACAGCTTTTGTTAAATCACTAGTGTCTAGCGTTACATTTCTTTTCATATTTACAAATATTTTGTATAAATAAAATTTGAGCACTTTTGGTTCTAAACTCGTTTTGTCTACAATTTTCTATACACCATATCAGCTTTTAAACGCATTAGTGCTTTATTTATTCAGTTCTAAAAACCTTAGCTTTTATCCAGCGTGTCTTCCAACTATGCCATATCGTTTCAAATTCACTTGCATCAATTTTATACTCTTTTACAAATTCACGTTTTGCATTAGAAACGGTTAATCCATTTTTCATATAATTCAAAAAGTCATATTGTTCTTTATGAATATCATATACAGCTAATTTGAATTTATAACGTAAAACCACGCAATAACTTTCCTTACCAAATGGCAAATCTGGTTTTTCTCCATGTTTGAATTCTGTATAGTAATTCCGCACAGGAAACTGAAATTTAAAAAGCTCGCAAATTGGAACTAGTTTTAATTTCTCTTCTAAAGAATCTTCAATTGCAAGTTGATAATCTTCATCTGCTTTTTTTTCGAAAATAACTCCAATATCATATTCAAACTTAGCTAACTCTATAATAAAATCTATCCAATCTTCTTTTTGCGCTTCATCTTTATCAGGTCTATTAAGTTCTAGGTATTCTGGAAAATGTTTACCTAATAAAGCTAAATTGTAATTATATGATGGTTTAGCTGCTAAGTAGTCATCTGCAAAAGCACAAAAAATATCTTCTCCCAAAGCATGTTCTAAAGCACTAAATTGCTGAGACATACAATTACGTAACCGAGCAATATAACTTCGTTGGTAAATTCCCAAATGTTCTTGCGCTGTCATTTTTTTTGAATGACATATCACCTCATCTAATGCCAAAGGATCTGGAAGAAACTTTTTAGGGTCAACAGTAGTTTGTTGAAATGGATCCAATAGCAATTGCTGCATCCATTGCTGAAAGTTATTCAAAGGTATATTCACTCTTTAATTTTTAAGGCTTCTATGTATCCAATTCTAAAGACATTAGATTCAATGGGTTTGAAACTTGCTCTTTTTGATCCTTATTTATTATATCATTTTCAAATCCATTGAATGATGGATCCATATATTTTTTTGATTTTAACAGCTCAGAATGATAGACGCTAAACTCAGGTATATTGCCATCCCATTCTAATAAAATTGAGGCTTCATTTGCCAATTGATACGTTAGTTGAAATAGTTTCCAAACTTGATTGGTTACCTCTCGATCGTGTGTATCTATAATGTAATTTCCACAATTTTGATGTCCTGCTAAATGCATCTGAACTATTTTATCGTGTGGTATTCCTTTGATATACTCAATCGGATCAAAATCATTGTTAAATGCTGATACAAAAACATTATTTACGTCTAAAAGCAATCCGCAACTTGTTTTTTCTGTCATCATTTTTAAAAACTCCCATTCAGGAATAGTTGAATTTTTAAATGCGGCATAAGTGCTTGGGTTTTCTATAATGAGAGGTCTTTTTAAATAATCTTGTACGCGATTAATACGTTCACAAACATGTATTAATGACTCATCATTAAGAGGTAAAGGCAACAAATCATGAGAATTTGTTGTCATTACTCCTGTCCAACATAAATGATCACTTATCCAAGCAGGTTTGACCTCCTCTGCTAATGCTTTTAGGCTTTTTAAATATTCAAAGTTTAATGGATCTGTACTACCAATAGACATGGATACTCCATGCATTACAACAGGATACCTTTCTGCTATTTGATTTAAAATATGTCGTGGTCGTCCATAACTATCCATGAAATTTTCCGAAATAATTTCAAACCAATCTACTGCTGGTGTATGCTCAAGAATATAGTCAAAATGCTGGCTTCTTAAACCTAATCCTAATCTCAAATTAGGCAATCCAAGTCTATTATTCATTATTTTTAGGACAAGTTTTAAGAGTATCTGGTAATTTTTCTAAGCTTTCAACTTCCATTTTCAGAACTCGTTCTTCCATAGCTATCTTTCTCTTATCCTTATCATTAATATAAGAACATGCTCTTGATCCACTTTGTGCGCATGACGAGTAATTTTGTCCTGTTGTACCACGTAATTTATTTACAAATTCTTCCGTTGGACCAAATGGTTCTGGTGCTTCTCCAAAAGTTTGATTATTTGCTTTTCTTTTCTCCTCAAAACGTGCTCTTGCAAGCAACCAAACACTTCTTCCTTTATTAGGTCCCTGCGCCATAAAACGGGAATTTAAAATTGGTACACCGCAGCTTCCTTGATAACGACAATCATTTTCTCCTGGGTGGCAAAATTCTTCTGTTGTTCCAAAAATCCCACAAGCTCCTTGGCCCTTACAAGCATTTAATGTATGACATGGGTGCTCTACTGCTGTTGAACAATCTCCTTGACCTGCACATTCATTATCTCCTGAATATCCTGCATTTTTACATGAATTAAGTCCCATGCATACATGTAACTCTCTTGATACTAACTCTGATGACATATTTTTAGTTTTTTGATATTAATGTTTGTAAGGTGTACTTGGTACTTTTGGTATATCTTTAATGATGCTGTGGTCCATTCCTACATCAGGAAGTGATGGAAAATAATTTTCGCCCCAATTTGCCCAATAAGAATCTACTTTTCCTAATTCATCTAAAATTTCTAAAATCTGCTCTTTAGGTCTTAAGAAACTATTTTCAAATGAATAAGGTTCAAAAGTTAAAGCTCCTTTATAAGCTTGATCATCCTTACTATAAGTATATGTATTAATATGATTTCCTGTTTCACTTAATAACCAAATCATTGATTTATGAATACCAAACATAAATAATTCGTATTGCGTATCTTCTTCTTTGTAATAACAGGTTTCTATCATTAATAAGATGTATGCAAATACAGCGCTTCCTAGTTTGTTTGCTAGTGCTAATGCTTTGTTTCCTGTAGGAGCATCATAATCTGCTTGGGTAGGATTAGTTCCTTGGTCATAAACAAAATAACTATTGAAATCTTCTAACCCTTGAATATTTTTAAATTTTTCTTCGTAATAACGACCAAGACTATATGCTTCTAAAAATTTTGCAAAATGCGCTAACTCTTTTCCTTCATCTTCATAATCTCCAGGCCAAAAAACAACCGATGGCACGTTATTTTCGTCAACCACAATCTCCATTGGAATTGGCATTTTATCTTGCCCCCACTCTAACGTGTGTTGTTTTTTTTCATTCTGTTTAGTTGTACTTCCTTCTCCTTGTTCCACTATTAGATGTAATGCTTCTACAGCTGTTTTACTATCATAAACACCTACTAGTTCTCCGCTATCATTTTCATTAGCAAAATGAGGATTATGATCTCTATCATAATGAACGGTATTCATAGAATTTTGAGAATAAAAAGGTCTTGGCCCAGCTCCTGCTTCTGGAGGAAGTAATTGTGGACGTTTTTTATAAGGTCCAGGAAAGTTGTCTATTATACATTGTTCAATTTTTTTGTACAGACCTCCTATGGTTTGATATTCTACAACAGATCGTTTTTGCTTATCCGCATAAGGATCTACAAAGGGCTTTGGACTCTCAATTTGCAAGAATGTCGTTAGTTGTTGTAACGATAACTTTGAAGTATTAATCTGAAATTCGGGAATATGTCCGTCTAACTGAGTAGGGAAAGATAACACTTTACCTATTGCCATTAAATCAGGTGCTACTTGACAGACTGATTGTTTAACATTACAGGACAATGCTAAGTGCAGCATTTCTTCAATCACAACGCTCATTATTAATGCAGCAGATTTATTAGAGTATACTAATATGTCTAATTTTAATTCTTGCGCCAACGCATCAACCTCAGAAGCTGGTCGTGTTCCAGATTGAGAAAGCTGTTTATGTATTTTTGCGTATAGTTTATCTTGATCCTGTGCTCTATGTATCGAGTAATATGTAGATAAATACGTAGGAATGGTAGCAAGTTCTAATGCTATAGCTTGTTGCATTACATCCTCCAGATTATCTGGCGTAACATTTTTAGTGAACTTAAAGAGTTTTTTAGTTGTCATAAAATTAATGGCGTTATTATAGAAGATTCTATTTTTGATTCAATATTTCTATACTATACATAAAGAGGGTAATCGTTCTTCTTTATGTGAATTCCATTATGTTTTAATATGCAAAACATTCGAGGAATTTTTCCAAATAAAATTATGTAAACTATGCGTTTATTGAAATGAGTATAAACACCTGTTTTTAGATATCAATAAATTATAAGTTAATTCTTAATATATTAAGCAGCTATTTTAACAATTAAAATACTATTAATTAACTATTCATTATTATTTTCTAAAAAGTGATTGTTTATCTGATGTGAAAAAACAATGCTATTACTTTATGATTATGTATACTTTTTCAGCAAACTAAAACTAATTTGAAATTCTATATTCACTAGGGCTTAATCCTGTTTTAGATTTAAACATTTTACTAAAATGCTGTGGATATCCAAAACCTAGATCATAAGCTACTTCGCTCACAGATAATTCACTACTTAATAAAATATTTTTAGCTCTTTCTATTAAATATAAATTAATATGTTCTTTTGCAGTTTTACCAGTTTCTGTTTTTAATAAATCACTTAAATATCCAGCAGATAAATTTACATTTTTAGCTAAATACGATACTGTTGGTAATCCTGTATTTTTATTTGAGACATAATATGCTTTTAACAAAGCTTCAACATTGGATAGGATATCCTTATTTTCTGATGCCCTAGTATTGAATTGTCTTTCATAAAAACGAGTGCAAAAATTAAAGAAAAATTCCAATCCTGAAGCAATCACACTAATACTATGTTTATCAATACGCTCTTGAATTTCTTCATCAATCATTCGTATGCATTCAGTTACAGTATGTTGTTCTTGTTCTGATAAATGCAATGCTTCGTGAACATCATAAGAGAAAAAGTTATATGTATCCATCTTTTTCCCTAAGGATGTATTTCTTAATAATTCAGGATGTAAATTTAACATCCACCCTTTTATTTTTTGATTTGGTTTTGCTGTAATACTAAATACTTGATCTGGCGCTATAAAACTCATAACTCCCTCTTGAAAATCGTATGTATTTCTTCCGTAATCTAATCCACAACTCGCATCTTTAAGTGTTATTGTGTAAAGCGAACTAGTGTATTTTATATCAATCCAATCTTCCTTAAATTTAAAATCTTCAAAATCAATAATGCTAATTAATGGATTTTTAGGTTTTTCTAAATTTAATCCTTTATGGATACGACTAATAGATTCTATATGAATGTGCATGCTCTTGAAATTTAGTTATAAAATACTCCTTTTTATGACAAAAAACCTTCCTTTAATATAAAGGAAGATTTCTAATTAACAAACATTTAGTTTTGTGGCCCATTAAGCATTAAAGTATCATATGCTTTATCTCCATATTGCTTCCTGAAATTTATCAATTGTTCTGCCATTACTCCTTTTACGTAACGTGTTTCTGGAGTTTTGGTGTTAATAATTTCGCTAATAAGTATAGCTATTTCTTCTGGTTCAGTCATTTTAGGCATATTGTTAGCTCCTTCTGCAAGTCGCTTAAACATATGCTGATAATTGGATTTTGGTGCGTATTTACGTACCGATTCCATCATTACATTATAAAAATTTGTATTAATCAATCCTGGTTCAACAATAACAACATCAATATCAAATTCTTTAACTTCTAATCGTAAACAATCACTCCAACCTTCTACAGCATGTTTAGTTGCGTGATACCATGCTCCAAGTCCAGTGTAGATTTTTCCACCCATAGAAGAAATATTTATAATCTCTCCAGATTTTTCCTTTCTCATATATGGTAAAACAGCTTTAGTTACTCTTGCCATTCCAAACAAGTTAACATTAAATTGTGCCATAGCGTCTTCCATAGTAACTTCTTCTACTGGTCCATACAACCCATAACCTGCATTGTTTATCAAGACATCTATTCTACCATGTTTTTTAATTATCTTTTTTACTCCTTTTTGTATTTCATTATCATTAGTAACGTCCATTTTAAGGGAAATCCACCTATTTTTGACAAATATTGATTCTTCTGATGTTGAACATCACCTCCATAAACTATATGTCCGTCTTTAATCAATTGTTCTGCAAATGCTTTTCCCATTCCTGAAGCAGTTCCAGTGATTAATATTATTTTTTTATTTTCACTTAAAACAGATTCAGCATATCCCATTTGAATACTGATAAGCAATACGAGTAATATATTTATTGTTTTTTTCATTATATGTATTATTTAATTAAAATCTGTACATGGCGCTAACTCCACCAGAAAATTGACTAGTGGAAGTAACAATTGGGCTATCAACAACATCTCCTACTAATTCTGAAAAGCCTATTTGACCTGCTAAAATCCACTTGTTATTTAAAAAATATGTAGTATTAAATTTAGCTCCAACATCTTTGATACCGCTTTCCAACTCGTAGTAAGAAAAAAGACTTGTTCCAATGTTATTTGGATTAACTCCAAAATAAGCATTCATGTAATTGTCTGTAGCATACGATGAAGTAGCAGCAACTCTGAATACACATTTCTTTTTTATTAAAGTATATCCAATCTCAAGTGCTCCAACACCACCATCATTTACTCCACTGATATCATGTGTATATTCTGCTTTAACATCAAAGTTTTTTGCAAATTTGTATTGGCCAAAAAGACCTGCAGAGATATTAAAATCGATTTCCTCAAGATTAGCAACATCTATGTTACTTACTTCATCATCTCTTCCTGGTTTAAAACTTAATTTAGGTCCTAGTTCCCATTTTCTATGTTTATTACTCAATAAATTTGCTTCAATATCTAGACCTACTAATCTGATATATTGTCCAGAATTCCAGTCTAAGGAAAATACCGGAAAAGGAATTACCATTGTATCTTCTGATCCTTCATACTCTGGTATAAAAGCAAAACCTGCACCCAAAGAAAAATTCATTTTATTCTTTTTATCTTCTAATGTTTCGGTGACTTGAGAAAAAGCATTATTTACTGTAAAACAAATAATTAAAAATGCTATTGTTTTTATTTTTTTCATGTTAACATTATTAGTTTAATGGATCGCTATCAAATCTATAAAAGCGAAGATTAAGCGAATTTGTAGCATTGTTTGAAGTCCCTAAACCGATACTATATTTTTGATTTAAATACTCAAAAGCTGCTGTATTACTTTGCAATGTTGCCGTTTCATAAAAGTCAGAAACCGCAGGTGTACCACTAGGAATAGATACCCCATTAGCTTTTACAGATATCTTCTCTCCAGTATTTGTTGTAATAATTGCTCTAACATCTACTATAACATTTCCATTAGGTAATACTGTTAAATAATCTGTTCCTTCAATTACTCCATTTAGCTCACCTTCTGTAGTTCCAGCAAAAACTGCATTCATACGGATTCCTTCATTAGGGATTGGTACTTGACCTGTAAAAATCTCCATTAAATGGATCATTTTCAAAGCCATAAAAACTTATAGTCAATGTATTTGTAGTAGTGTCAGAAAATCCGATTCCAATAACATATAGATCGTTTAAATATGTATATGATGGATGATTACTGATCAAACTTCCTGTTTCTCTTAAATCTGAAATAGTCGCAGTATTAGGGATTGTTTCTCCTCTAAATCGAACAGCTATACTTGCTCCATCTGTTGTCTCTATAGTACCATATACATCTGTATCTATATTGCCATTAGAATGAATTGTAGCATAATCAGTACCTGTTAGATTACCTTCGATGTTTCCATTTACTGGTCCTTCAAATATAAAATCTGTACGTCTTCCATTAATAGGTATAGGTGTTGTTAATTCTGCACCATAACTCTCTAATCCTGTAATTTGAGTTGTAGTCTTATATAACAATATAGCTTTAGGATTGCTATTTATCGATTTAAAAACATTGCTTTCTACTTCGATATTAGTCTCATCATCATTAGTGTCGCATGATATAATGCTAATAACGATTAGCATTAAAAGATTCCATTTATTTATTTTATTCATAATATTTTAATTAAATTTTTTTTCTACTTCTGCTTTTAATTCTTGATTAAAAATTTGATAGTCTGTCAATACAATAGTTGCTAATGTTAAGGCTGATACATTTTGGTTATTTCCACTAAATTCATCCGTTTGTATAAACTCTGTTTGATTTCCACAAAAAGTTACAGTGTACATGTGGTTATCGACAATTCCATCTAATCCAATAATAGGGTCTGACCATCCAAAACTCTCATTTTCTGTATAATTTAATAGATGTGGATATGCTATATTTTCTCCATTAGGCAACGGAAAAATAGCTGTTATTTGACCTCCATCTCTTATGTCTCCTTCTAGTCCTTGAAAAGTAGTACTCCAGCTAGGCATTGTATCAAAATCGGTCAATACAGACCAAACTTGATTGGGAGTTGCATTTATTACTATAGAAGTATATACGTGTGATTCATCACTACTTACTTGAGTAATCATTCCTGTTTCGGTTTCAGCCGTACAGGCTATTAAACCATTGTCTTGATCATCATCACTGCACGAAACCAAAACCATCGTTGCGCTTAGTAAGAACAGAACCTGTTTTATTTTTTTAATCATTTATTACAATTTTAATATTCTTTTTTTCTTGTTTTTAGACAGTACTTATCTACCCTTACGTATTTTAAGGTTTATAGCATTCTTTTGAATTTTAATAAGGATAGTAACGTATACTGCTGTATTTAGGCTACGTTTATTTTATAATTGGAATTGATTTTTTATGTTTTCTATAAAAACATTTTCATCTAATGATCTCCTAGCACTTAATAATTGATGAGCATCTTCTCCTGCGATAAAACGCATTTGATTAGACTCGTCTATTGCTGCATCATAAATTACTTTTGCAACAAGTTCTGGAGAAGAAGCTTTATCTATTGTCGAGGCGAAACCTTGCATTACATTATTTACTACTTCTTGGTACTCTTCCAATTCTAAATTATTTTGAAAATCAAAAGAACGACCTGCAAAGTCAGTTGTAACCATTCCTGGCTCTACGATTTTCACCTTCCCTCCAAAAGCTTCAACTTCAAAAGACAACGCTTCTGAAATACCTTCAACAGCATGTTTCGTTCCGTGATACAAAGCTCCAAGTGGAAAAGTCATTTTTCCTCCTATAGACGATATATTAATGATTGTTCCTGATTTATTATTTCTTAAATGAGGCAATAGGGCTCTAGTAACATCTAGAAGACCAATGACATTAGTATTAAATTGTCTTAATATATTTTCTCTAGGAAAAGCTTCTAAAGGTCCATAGGCACCATAACCAGCATTATTTATCAAAACATCTATTTTACCAAATGCCTCAATTCCCATTTGTATTGATGTCTTAATAGAATCAAGATCAAGTACGTCAAGCTTGGTTACTAATACATTTTTTAATGTTGTTAGCTCTTTTTCATTTTCAGGAGTTCGCATCGTCGCAATAACATTCCATCCTTTTATCTGAAAATATTTTGCTGTCGCTTTTCCTATACCACTACTGGCTCCTGTAATTATAACTGTTTTTTTCATTTAATTTTTTTTTTGTGATTACAATACAAAACTCCGAAGATTTGTGGTTTAAGATGTATATATTTTAAGGAAGGATGTATACATTTTAACGATTATCATCCCACCATTTGGTTTGATAAGTCTCTGTAAGGTTGAATGTTTCTCCTACCAAAGGTGTAATTATCTTTTGTTGTTTTTGTATACTATATTGTGTAAATCGTTGGATAGGTTCTTTCCAGTTATGATATGATAAATCAAACTTTCCCCAATGGATAGGAAATAAGATTTTTGCATTAAGATCTATTCCTGCTTGCACAGATTGCTCTGGAAACATATGTATTTGCGACCATTCACTATTATATGCACCACTTTCTAGAAAAGCTATATCAAAAGGACCATATTTTTCACCTATAACAGCAAATTCTTTGGTATATCCACTATCTCCAGACGCATATATATTTTGAGTATTCCCTTTTATAATCCACCCGCCCCAAAGCGTAGTATTTCGGCCTAAAATACCACGCCCAGAAAAATGACGAGAGGGGGTAAAGATGAACGAAATCGAACGTTCATTAAATTTTTCATACCAATCAAATTCTATGATTTTTTCATCTTCAACACCCCATTTTAATAGATGTGCTTTTATTCCTAAGGGTACCAAAAATGTAGTTACCAATGATTTCATTTCCTGTATTGCTTCAGCATCCAAATGATCGTAGTGATCGTGTGTTATTAGTACATAATCAATCTTAGGTAAATCTGAAATTGTTGTAGTGTTTTGAAATACAAAAGGTTTTCCTCCTAAAAATATAGGAGAGGCTTTATAAAATACAGGGTCTATAATAATATGTTTATTATCCACATTCATAAGTAATGTAGAGTGTCCCAACCATGCAAAGCTTCCTGAATTAAAACTATGTTTATCAAACTTAGTTGACAATAATTTTTTTTGAGGGTTTTTATCTTTTCCTGGAAATAACTGTCCTAAAAAACCATCATTTTCTTGAAACCAAGCAAGAGTATCTTCTTGGTAATGCATCATGGCCGTTTTTTCAGAGTTAATAAATATTTCTCCATCAAAGTTTTTAGAAGCCTCTATCTTTTTCATAGAGGCTCTATTAGGGGAACCACCAAAAACAGGATCAATTTGAGTGTAAACAATTATTGATATGGCTAATACAATCAAACAAGCTAAAAACCAAGCTATTATTTTTGACACTTTTTTAATAATTCTTTTTAGCATTACTTAATTTTTTTAATAATTAAACGAATGTTCGATTGAAATAAACGGGTATCGATTAAAAGATGAACATATTGTTATACACACCAATAGTATCCTATTATGATATACTTGCAAATATTTTAATAAATAAAGTTTGGGATGTATATATTTCAAGGAAAAGTGTATACATTTTACTGATTCGTAATCAAAAATTTTTCAATCTTTATAATCAACAAAAAACTGAACGTTCATTCTTTTTTATATATTTGTTGAAAATTTTAAAATCAACATGAAGATATTCTGGAAGCTATTACAAATTCTATTAGCTGTATTTATGATTATAGGCGGAATTCAGCACTTTTTAAAGCCTGATTTTTATATTCCATTTGTAGTTGATTTTTTGCCTTTTAAAACGACTATAATTTATATATCAGGTCTAATTGCCATACTTTTAGGAGTTTTATTATGTATTCCTCCTTATGCAAAAATTGGAGCTAAGGGTATTTTATTATTAATGCTTCTTTATCTACCTATACATATTTGGGATGTTTTTACAGAAACTCCTGCAATAGGTTCTCATACTGGTGCTTTGATTCGTTTACCTGTACAGTTTTTATTTATTGCATGGGCTTGGAAAATAAATCGTTTTGTAAATATCAAATAGATCTATGGCACAACTTCAGAAAAGTATTGATAAAAAAAATGCTATCTTGAATGCTACCATATCTTTGGTTAACGAAGGTGGATTTCAGGCTGCATCTATGGCAAAAATTGCTAAAATTGCCAATGTCTCTCCTGCTACAATTTATCTATACTTCAAGAATAAACAGGATTTAATTAACCAACTATATCTAAATACTAAACAGCAGTTTTGCTCAATTGCTTTTAATAATTATGATCCTTTATTACCTACAAAAAAAGGATTTGAAATCATTTGGTATAATATCGCTTCATTTAAATTAAATGAATCTAGAGAGTCATATTTTCTTTCGCAATGCGATAATACACCTATGGTAGATGCAGAAACCTTGCAGCAAGGTATTGAACTCTTAGAGCCTCTTACCGAATTATGGAAACGTGGTAAAGAAGAAAATGTCATTAAACCCATTTCTCTTTATCTTTTATATGCTTATACAATATATCCTATTGCGTTTTTAATGAATATTCAAAAAAGAGAGGGACATGTTTTTAATAAAAATTGTCTTAAAAATGCATTTGATGCTGCTTGGGATAGTATCAAACTAGCAACTAATTAATAGTACGTATTATACAAATTATAATCATAAAAATTAACTATGGAATTATTAGATAAACTAAACTGGCGTTATGCGGCCAAAGCCATGAATGGTGAAAAAGTACCTCAAGAAAAAGTAGATGCAATTATTGAAGCTATTTCTTTGGCTCCAACATCAAGCGGATTACAGCCTTTTGAAGTGCTTGTGATAACAAATCAAGAATTAAAAGAAAAAATCAGACCTGTATCTTGGAATCAATCTGTAGTAACTGATTGTTCTCACCTATTTGTATTTGCTGCATGGGATACGTATACAGCAGATCGTATTAATAAAATGTTTGATTTAACAAATACTGTAAGAGGTTTTAAAAATGAAGGTTGGGAAAATTATCGACAAGTGCTATTAGATAGCTATCCACAACGTAGTGCTGAAGAGAATTTTAATCATGCTGCAAAACAAGCTTATATTGCGTTTTCTCAAGCTATAGCTGCTGCTGCTTTTGAAGGAGTAGATTGTACACCTTTAGAAGGATTTGATCCAACAGCTGTAGATAAAATCTTAGGTCTAGAAGAAAAAGGATTAAAAAGTTGTGTAATGCTTCCTATTGGTTATAGAGACATCGAGAACGATTGGTTGGTAAATCTTCCTAAAGTTAGAAAACCTAAAGAAGATCTAATCACTGTACTTGCGTAAGTATAAATGCATTTCACAACAAATAATGATTATTTGTTGTGAAATACTTTAATAAAAACTCTTTATTGATTTCAAAATCAATAGTATATATATTAAAATTAAAAAAGGGTTTATTCTCTTAAACTAGGCATTGTTTGTCCCATTTTATGATATTCTCGTCTAATTCCTTCTAAAATTAAAGGCAGTGTTATTTCATTTATTCCATTTCCTTTTGACACAGCTATAAATCGTAAGACATTGATCAATGCACCTCCTGTGAGTTTATAAGTAAGTGCTAATTTATGTATCCAATCGTTAGGAATAGAATAATCTCCAGAGAATATAGTGCTCCATAAAGTTATTCTTGTAGTAGCATCAGGCATAGAAAATTGTATACTCATTTCGAACCGTCTCAAAAAAGCTTCATCGATATTCTCTTTCAGATTGGTTGCAAGTAGAACTACTCCTTTATAAGATTCTATTCGTTGTAACAAATAAGCAATTTCTTGATTAGCTCCCCTTTCGTTTGCTGTCCCTGTATTACTTCTATTTCCTAAAATAGCATCGCATTCGTCAAAAAACAAAATCCAGTTATTATGCTCTCCTCTATCAAATATTTTTGCCAAATTTTTCTGAGTTTCTCCTATGTATTTAGAAATAAGGCTTGACAAGTCAATACGGTAAACAGGATGAGCTGTTTCTTTTCCAATAATCGTAGCTGTAAGCGTTTTTCCAGTTCCTGGTGGCCCATAAAACAAAGCTCTAAAACCAGGTCGTATCCATTTTTTTAAATGTTTATCTTTTTCAAAAACTCCTGCTTGTTTAATTTCAGTGATCAATTCGTTGATTTCGTTTGCAATTGTTCTAGATACAATTACATCTTCTTTATCCAATGTTGTTTTTAATAATTGAGCAGGGAATTCTTTGCTATACTCTGGAAGGTATTCAATATCTCCAAAAAATAGATGTTGTGCTTTTTTTGTAAAAATTAATGGTGAATTAAACATCGATGGATAATATACTAAGGGCGAAAGTATTTGATCTGTAAACAAAAAATGATGATCATCTATAAACGCTGTTTCAATATAGCATACATCACATAGCCAATTAGCTGTATGTAATGTAGGTTGTACTAAATTTGTTGTTGAATTAATTATCAATCCAAAAGAATCGATACTTATTTCATTTTGCTGTTCTTCATTTTGTAATTTGGCAAAAAGTTTAGGTGTTAACTGAAAGCAATGTGCCAATCCTAAAATAATACGCTCATACGAGGTCACGTTATTTTCCTTTAAAAATTTTGCATATGCTAATTCAGGTGGTAAAACTGGTGGTTTTACAATTGCTTCTTTATCTATAGGTTTTATAGCTTGTAATATCAAGCTGTAAATCCAATTAATTTCAGCCAGCATTGGGGATTTTATAGAACTAATTGACATATATTTATTTTAATTAATGAGTAGGTTTAATACAATATTTTTTAATGGTTTTTAAAATATGTTGATAATCACCACTTCTAGCTTCATTTAATACATTTTCAATATCATTATGAGACCATTGTTGTAATAAAGCTTGGTTTCTAAAAGCAACTAAAACCATAAAATAATTTGTTTTTAAATCTTCCAAGTCTAGTAGTACTTTTTTCATATTTTATTTTTTTGATGAAATTATTTATCCAGTATTTTTATTTTTGATACAAGCTTTAATGACATTAGGTTTATATAATAACTGTCATGTAATCATCTATTAGAATTCGTATAACAAATTAATTTCCAATCCAATATTGTCAATAAGATTAAATCCACTTTGATCTAAATATCCAATTTTAATACTTGAATTAATATGTTTATTAAAAGCTTGATTTACAACTAAATCTATTTCGTTATGGTTAGATTGATAACTATTAGTGTGTAAGTATAATGCATACAATTTTGTATTAGAAAAACGGTAGCTGCTCTCTATATAATAAGAATCATTCCCTTCCTTATAATCTGAATCTGTTCCTAACAAAGGGTTTGAAATAATCAATTTAGGACCAAAGGGTGCTCTTATTTTATTTTCATCTTTATTTTGATTCCCTGTAATCGTAAATATTCCTGTTTCAAATATTAGACTATTACGTTTTAATAGCACTCCTGCTTGTAAGCCTCCTATCGAGGTAATCAATGATTTTTTATGTGTACCCCATTGAAAAATTCCTTTAGCTTTAAAAGCAAAATGAGTTTGTGCATCTATTATAGAAAATATATGTTTTAGATAACTAAATCCCGTTATATGTAGTTTATGAGTTGTTTGTATATAATATAATATCAAATCCATTTTTTCGGGTTCTAGATATCTTATTTCGGTAAAAAACTGACTCCCATTGTATAATTCAGTAGCACCTTCTTCTCCTTCAATTCCATAAGCTGCTTCTATGGATTTAAAATTAGTGGTTGTTGATTTCCATGAACTAAACTTTGAAAGATATCCTAACTTAAAACTCCAATGTTCTAACGTAGGTATATTCAAAAAAACACCTTCGTATGATTGTTTTTTTTGCCTCAGTTGATTGTCAGTCATAAATTCTGTATCCAATAAAAAGCGTCCCAAAGTAATTGTTCCTTCTTTAAACCCTAATCCTTTTAAATGATACTTAAACCCTCCTGTATTTAAAACACCATAAGTTCCATTTTCTAATATATCGGTATCACTAGAAGTTTCTTGAAATGTTGCCGCTTGTGAATAGGATAAATAAAACGTAAAATGCTTCCATACAGGACTCTTATATCCTAGTGTAAATGCTACTGATGTAGCACTTTCTCTATTAAAATCTGTAGCTTCTTCAAAATCATTACTCGAATTAATTGTTTGATTAATAGTAAGCATTCGTCCATTGGCATTAAAAGTACCTATCCCTTGCTGATTTATACTCTCAAAAATAGATCTTTGACCGTAGTTTTTATGAACATGCAAGAGTATTAAAATTATAATGTAATTTCTCATGATTATACTCTTAGATTATAGAAAAATGCCACGTAGTCAACATAAAAATAATAAAACAGAAGAGCGGCCAATACAGCATTTTGAGAACAATTCCATCATCTTTCTTAAAAAAACAGATCCTATTGAAGAAGAAAATAATATTGCTCCTATGGAAACAACAGTGATTAAAAAGTACAAGCAAAAGAAAAAATATTCTAAATAAATGATACTTCCTGTTTGCAAAGATTCTCGTAATGACATATGCGATACAATGATTACAAAAAATAAACTTGCACAAAATCCTAAAACAGTAGAAACACTAAATCCATAAAACTCATTCTCTATGGTATTGCGTGTATAAGTCATTAAAACGGTAAATAACAAAAATGCAGTTACCAAGATTGGAATAAAATAAACAACAAAAACCTCTAGAAAACGACGTTTGATACTGATATTAAAATACAATTCGGGATAACTATATTGCTCTTTTAAATCAAATTTGCCAAAAGAAGTTGCATATAAGCGATCTCTTATCGAAAAAGATGTGCGTATAATCTCCCATCCCTCAATAAACAAATCTTTTTCTAAGCCATTTTTTAATTCTTCTATGGCTATATCAGGATTAAGATAATGGTCATTTTGAGAAGCAAACTTAAAATACGAATTAAAATCAGGTATAAATAAAACCTCATCTTGGTATGCTTTTTTAGGACGTACTCGCAACCATATTGCTTCTTCATCAAATGGATAATTCGAATAATCGAATGATTGACGTATCTCAGCAGAAAAATACCATAATACAACTCCTTTGTCATCGCTTATCAAATCCAATGTCAAGGATTCGGCCTCTGGAAAATCTGGTTTCACTATAGTTGCTAATGTATTACCTTGATATTTAGAAGTAAGTGCTGTTGTATCTTTTATTTTTTGCCAAAAATATCCTGTAACATTTAAATCATTCGCTGAAGAAAACTTCACATTCTGAATAAAAAAGCCTGTTTTAATCATTAATGGAGCTTGCTCTTTTGTAATTCTACTTAACGCATTTTTATAAGCATCGAGTTCGGTTTTATTTATAATCTCTGTGTCTGTTTTAGAAAAAGAATATAACGGTGTTTTTAATTGAATGTAAATGATTATTAAAGTCCCTATGATATACAATGCTGATTGTAAAGCTATATGCAACCAATTTGTTGTATTTTTAAATAATATAAAATACCAAAAAACGAGTAATGATATTATTAAAACAAATCCACATATTATTTGCAATCGCAATGATTTTACCGATGCTGTGGGGCTTTTGTTTTCCTCATTGAAAATCGTTAGAGTTTCACTTTCTTTTAAAATAATAATGGCCGTATATACAATAGGGTTTTTAGTATGTGTAGTTTTTATGGTATACTTAAAATACAAATTGCGATCCACAATACGATCTGCATATTCATCAATTGGTAAGAATTGATTTTCTGGCAACTTATCAATTTTTAAAAACTCTTCTTTAGATAGCACTTCAGTTATCTTTTTACCTAAATGACTTGATGTTGGATGCGAAATAATCACATCATTTTCATCTATAATAATTCCATATCCTTTTTTATACAAATTCAATTTTGCAACTTCTTCTTGTATATGATCCAATCCATAATCTAAACAAACAACCCCATTGTTTTTTCCGTTAGCTTTATCCCAAGCAATAGGCGTTCTGTAACTAATAACTAATCGTTCGTTGGAAGTTTCCATATAAGGGGTTGTCCAACTACCACTTTTTAAGTTCTCAGAATACCAGTGTCTTCCTGATGTTCTGATATCTGTATAATCATATGGAAATGCTTTTGTTGCTTTCTCTCCTTTTTTATAAAACGGAGACCATAAACGTTCGTTACTCTTTACTCGATATATATCGTTTTGTTTTAATAACTTTTCGCTATAAGTTACAGATGGATGAATCCCTATAGATGAAAAATTAAAGACTGTAAACAATTCTGGAAAAGATGCAGCAATATCACTAAAATCAAAAAGATGTTCTTCTATTTTTCTAGCATAAGTATCTGCAATCTCTTGAGTGAATTCAAAATCAGTTTGCAACTGTATCTCTAGTTCTTTTAATTCTTTTCTTACTTCTTTTTCGGTAATTGCTATTACCCTTTGTTTACTTTCTAATCCTAAATTGCTATATAAAAATACGCCGCGTAAAACTCCTGTTATTATAATTAAACTGAGCGGAATTAGAATCCATTGATATGTTTTTGATAATTTCTTCATGATATTCCAAAGATTTATATTACAAAATTGAAGAAATCGAGATCGCTGTACATCCGCTTTTATACGGGAAGATTAAAAACAAGTAGTTCTACAGCACAGCTTTGTATTATTTTCGCTATTCTTTTATTAATACCTATGTCTTTGTAAAACAGAAGTGTTTTTTACTTATTAGAGAAAGTTTTATATTGATGTATTATTATAATCTTAAGGAAATAATTTCTTTTTTTCTTGAGTAAGCATCGTTTGTTTTTTTGTAACAGCTTTCTTTTTTGAAGCTAATCTATTAAGTCCATTTATAATTCTATCGAGTCGTCTAAATTCATCTCCATAATCTTCGTAGATATCATAATGAAATTTAATTCGAAGACACTGTTCTATCACATTTTCATTCAATTCATTATGACTGTTTGTAATCACAACTTGTTTACTATTTCCAATATCTGATACTACTTCACTCAAAAAAGCATTTGTAAGCAATTTAAAATTCCTTTTCAAAGGTATTATTCCATCTTTAGTATAACTTATACCTCCAAAAAAACTACTACTTGACAAACTAGTAAGCCCATCCCCTATCGACTCAAGACCCGAAACATAGATTCCTAAATTAGTAGCCGTGTATTGTTTTTTAAAACTCTTTATATTATTTGAAATTTTATAAAGCTCAGTAACTTCATTTTGTTCCATTTTATCTGAGCTATCTTTAATTATTTCTAAGGATTTACTCGCATTCACATTTGTCTTTCTCGTACTTAACGCTTCAAGGTCTTTATTTATACTAATGATATCAGATTGTTTTATATTCCCTCTAGTTCCAGTCATTAATTTTTCATGAATTAACCCCAAATTTTCTTCAGAAATATCGTCAGTAACATTTAGATCGTGACTCGTACTTTCTAAGAATTCAGTTTTACCTACACCATCTAACGGAATTACATTTTTTTGACTTAGCATTTTACTTCCTCCATCACTATTCCAAATAATATTAGTAGCTGCCAGATTGGTAGAACCATCTCCAATATAATAATCATTTACTCCAAACCAATCTCTTATTTTTTTGGTAGCTCTAAAATGTGAAGCTTGGCTAAAATTATCAGTTTCACTCTGGAAATGCCATGCTTCAAATTTAATGTCTGATCCATTAACTTTTGTAATACCGTATGCACATCCATTCATTGCATCTGTAAACACAAATTTGGTAACTGTGGGATCTACTACTGTACTTCCAACATTATTCCAGACATCTTCATCAAAATTTCCATCTGGTTGGAGGTTAGGATTACCAATCATATAGGGAGCATAATTAGCTCTTATCTTATCTCCATGACCATTTTCTCTTTTAAGTATACGCACTAATTCGTCCGCATTGTCTAAAAAAGTATTTCCATTCTTAAAAATAGATTTTATTTCAACATCTGTTAATAATCCTAATGCGGGTGTTGTAAAATAAACCGTTTTATCATCCGTTGCTGTAGTTCCTGAATCCTGCAAATAAAATGATATTTCATCTTTTTTACTTGCCATTAACAGCTTGATGTTGGCTACTAAATTATTTTCGGATATAGCTCCGTTGATAGCCTCGACTGTATTAGGAAATTTAAGATAAAAACCTTTTCCATATTCAAAAAGAATAACATTCTTACTCATAAAATCTTCAGGATCCGCAACAAATTCTGCTTCTTTAACCATTTGTATTGGTGCATTTGTATAAGAAGTCTTATCAACTTTCAACTGTATAGAATTGTCTACATTCAAGCTATCAAAATGTGCCAATTGCAATGCGCGATTCCCCATAATATCAGCTTCTCTCTCTAAACCATCGTCGTCATTGATATTTACTTTTCCTTTCATTTGCATCGTTGGCTTTACTCTCCCTTGTTTTTGCTGTACAACATGCCATGCTTCGTGAGGCAAATGTTTTTCTTGCCCCGGACCTAAATGTATCTCTGTGCCTTGCGCATACGCATGTGCCTGCAATTGAGCTGGTTTATCAGAATTACGATACACCTTGACATCATTTAATGATAATCCAGATAAATGCTCTATACCTGTTTTTAAATTATCTGGGAGTCCTGTAGTATTCTCTTTTTTCTGAAAGGATTGCTGTTGTACCTCCTCTCGATCTGCTATTGACTGTAGTTGAGTGATTTGTTTAGATTGTGGGCTGCTATTCGCAATTTCCTGAAGAGCTTTAAGCTGAATTGCACGCGAACTGTTATTCGCCATTTCCTGAATTTTTCTTTGTGCAATTGCCGCTGGCTTGTGATCAACAAATTGAAGCGTTGATCCTTCTCTTTTATCAGTAAGAGATAAATCGTTTGTAGCTGATTTACTCGTACGTTCTTTCTTTTTATCAATATGAGTATTCATTAATTAGCTATTACAGTCTACAGTTCCCTTTTGTCGTAATTTATTTACAATTAATACAAAAACTAAAAATAAGCATCTTTCCATTAAATACTCATTACAGTTTTCTATTTGTTTTACTTAGATTATTTTCTTAAACCTTTTTTAATACTATGTTCTGCGACCTCGCAGTTTTATTATTCTTTTATTGAGCAACTGTTACTAACTAATCTAAACCCCTACTTACTATTATCAATACGAAATTACAAACTTCTTAAAAGGGTTATAACTTTTGTGAACTTTACTAAAAAACACTAGTAAATAATTTCAAAACACTAATTAATTTTATTATCTTTAATAAAAGAGAAATATGCAATTGCGCATATTTAATTATAGTGTGTACACTAAAAAATATAAAGGAAATATGTATACTGATACACATATCTAATTGTTAGGCACAAGCTAAAAAAACTGATGACGAAAAAAATTGGAATTTTAATATCAATCGTAATTATCTCTATAATTCTCGCTTCGATTTACGGAATTTTACATAATCAGATTTCTTATTCAATCTCACCTGAATATTTTACTAAATTTAAATTTGACCAAATTGGAAAATGGTTACATCAAATAGAAAACGAACGAATTGCAATCTCTTTTGTCGGATTTGTATCTACTTGGTGGTTCGGACTTTTACTCGGAATGATTATTGGAATTGTAGGAGTGTTTCAACCGAATTCTAAAATTATGTGGAAAAGTGGAATCGGAGCAATATTTCTGGCTTTAGGGATAGCAATCGGAATTGGAATCATAGGGATTTTAGTTGGAAAATTTCTAATCTCGAACTTAAATACGAATTGGAATCTACCAACTGAATTGATTGACCGAAAAAGTTTTTTGATAGCTGGAACGATGCATAACTTCAGCTATATTGGTGGAATAATCGGATTGGTTTACGGAATAATATATCAACTAAAAATAAAAAAAGCCAGTGCCTAATAACTAAGCATTCGGACTGCTCGTAGAGCAGTATCTGAATGCAGTGTTGACTAAAACCCACGTATTGCTAGCGATTTAAGGGCTATGGGTTTTACGAAGCTTTTTCTTGAAGGTATTAGAACTAATAAAAGTTCTTTTCTTGAGGATAATAAGATTATTTACATATTGATAAAACTGTTTTTTTGTTGAAAAATCTATTTTCAAAACAATTCAAATATCATCTTTATTTTTGGACATAGATATCCTATGATATCTTAGTATTTAATTTTTTGATTTTATCAAAAGAAGCAAAAGCTATTTTTGAGCTATTTGATACTGGCTATATTTAGTTTTTATAAGATTGGACTATCTATTTTTATGAATAGCACCTCTATGCAGTATATAAGTTTGAAGAAAAACATCAATTCTTCCCGAACCAATGATAGCAGCGCTTGAAAAGGATTTGACTTTCCCTCTGAAATATTTAAGAATTTATTTTCATGAATAGCATCTCTAAGCAATGTATAGATCTGAGGAAATGCATCAATTCTTTCCGAACCAATGATAGCAGCGCTTGAAAAGGATTCGTTTTCATTCGTCATTTTGTTTTTTTAATTAGTACTAGCTATCAATCTTATTTAAAAAAATTATAAGAGCAACTAGGAAAACCAATCCTAAAGAAAAAAAACTTGAACCTTTATTACCTTTTTTTGCATGCAAATCTATGGAAATAGACACTTAATACACTAATGAATACTGTTAAAACATTCGGCTATAACAAAACTATATTAAGTATTTACTTTTACTTAAAATTAATTTAAAAAAATATTATCTAATGAAAAAGATTTTCTTAAAAATTGGGTTAGCAACACTAACCACGTTTAGTTTACTAATCACCTCTTGTTCTTCTGAAGGAGTAGAAATCACAGAAGAAGTTAGTATAAACGAACTTCCAAATGATGTTTTGACTAAGATTCATGATCTTAAATTAAACCCCAAAAATTTTACGGTAAAAGATATGGGAAACCTTGATGGAACCACAACACAATTAGTTGTAATTTCAGGGGATATGGCCATGAAGAAAAGTAGGTTTTTAAAGATTGGTACTGATAAAGGCGGTATTTCTAAACAGTATCAAACAGAGTTTCTTATAGATACAGATATTCACGAAGAAGTAAATCTTATAGCGTATACTGGAGAGACAATTTTTACTGATGGTGTTCCAACTGCAATAGGGCTATCCGAGATAGCACAACGAGAATTAATAAACGCAGTAAATACCTGGAATTCTGTACATTCTAAACTAAAATTGAAAGTGGATTTCACTTCAGAAGCCAGTTTTGATCTGGATTTTTTCGAAACAGCTATATTGGTAAGTCCAACATTAGATGGTCTTTCAGGGATGGCGGGGTTCCCGGATGAAAATGGTAATCCTGGAGATTTTCTTATAATAAGTCCAGATGCAAATCAAGTTTCAGAAGAGTTCTCTCTTATTGTAAGACATCTATTTACTCATGAATTAGGACACGCTATTGGTTTTCGCCATACAGATTGGAACAGCAGACAATCATGTGTAGACTCAGGTTCAGAACTCGAAACAACAGTGGAAGATCCTGCTCCCGAAATTATTTTTGGGACACTACCTAGTATTCCTGGAGTTATCACACAAGAATCAGTAATGAATGCTTGTCATACAATAGAACAAGCTACTGGGATTCTCAATTCTTTTGATGAGATAGCCTTAAAAAATTTATATCCTATAATCTATTAATAAGGCAATTCCCCAAAAATGCCTTGTTAAATTAAGACTGTCTGAAAAGCATTCAGGCAGTCTTTTTCTTTTTAGCGGTTTTTAATTTAAAAAGATGGGCTAAAAATATGAACTACCTAGAAAATTTGGTGCGATTTTTTAAGCTACATTATTTAATTTAATTGATTTATTTATTTTAATTTTTAGTTCCATTTCAGCTGGTGATATAATCTAAACTAGAATGTAATCGTTTATAATTATACCAATTGATGTAATGTAAAGTTCTATTTAATTACTAAATTTACATCTATTAAGGCACTCGTATTTAATAGTTTTAAAGATCTCTGCTACTGTTAAATCATGTTTAGAATCAGTAGTGCTATATATTTCTTTTTCAGAACACTTTTTAATCCTAACAATCTCATAAGAGAGGAGATGTAAGAGACCGAACAATGCAGACCTTCACGTTGTAAAGCCTTTTTTATACGTTTGCTACCGTAGATTTGCTTGTTGTCGTCAAACAAGATATTAATACGTTTTTTCAAATAAACCAAAGATGGTTTTTGCTTTTTAGTGTCTTTTGTTTTTAACCAATGATAGTATGAACTCTTGCTTACTCTCATACACATACACAACTTTTCAACAGGATATTCACCCCTATGGGTAGTAATGAATTCATATCTTACCTGTCGCTCTTGGAAAAAGATGCCTACTGCCTTTTTTAAGATATCGCGTTCCATGGTGACCTCTCGCAGTTCTTTACGTAATTTTGCTAATTCTTTCTGTTCTTCTGAGAGTTTTTGAACTGTCTTTAATCCATTAGCATTATCACTAAATTCACGTTTCCAGCGATTAACCATACTAGTACCTAAATTATATTCTAAGCAAACCTCATTTACTGTTTTGCCTGATAATACTAATCTTCATGTCATACCGTTATCCCAACAATTACTCTTTCTATTCATATTTTGAGTTACTTTTTGTTCCTTTTGAAATACTTAGTTATATTTTTTGAAGTGTATTGAATATTTCACGTCCAATGGTATGCTTAGAAATGAACGTCAAGATGTTATTGATTCCTAAACTAGGGAAATGCATATTTACTATCTATAATTGACGTTCATACTCGTAGAATTTTAAAAGGTTACTTCTCTTTTTGTATAAAACAAAAACAAGTAATAAAGGTAGCTAAAATATAATATTACTTTGATTTTATAAGGCTAGAAAAAATGTTTAGTCGATCAAATATTTTATGGTTTTAACACATTAAAAGTAATCATTACACATACTTATGCGATTTTCACTACTGTAATATCTCTTTATGATAGGTTAAAATAGTGCTATATACCTACCTCTTTCAAGAAATAATTAAGAACAAAACACTTTGTGAAACGTTAATTTTCGTTAAAGAAAGACGCGAAATTACCATAAAAACAATTCAAATGCACTATCGTTTTTTAATGAAAATTAAACATTTTCATTACTATAAATCAATCAAGTAAAAAAAATTGATTGATCATTTTAACATTTATCTTCATCAAATATTACATTATAAAAGCATATTCGTTTGTATTTACTGTTCTTTTTTTATTTTTAATTATATCATTTTTTAAAAGTTGTGAGACTGATAACACTAATGAAGAAAACAGTTTATATGAGACCATCATCACTCCACAATCAAGACAAGCAATCGATAGAGACGAAACCTCTATCAGAGAAGAATCAGATCCAGAAGAAAGAGAACATACAAACGAAGAATATCTTACAAAATATAATAATTTATATTATTGCTATTTCTATAATAATAGTATAAGAATATTTCTTTTAAAAAATTATGGAGATAGCTAGGCAATACTATCGAAACATTATTAAGATGAGAGATTATGAATAAAAGTCGTATTAATTTAAATATACAGGATTTAACTAGAAAAGTTGGTTGATTGGTCACGAAAACTCTATAAAATAACAATCATCGTTTTAGAAAATCCATTTTGTTTAAATCCAATTTGCAACTATGAAAAATCACATATGTATTTTGATTTCAGCTATACTATTTTTTTTTACTGGTTTTAGCCAAAAAAATACAAATCAAGAATTTAAAGAAATATTATCGATAGGTGAGAATTCTGTTAGTAAACTACTGAAGATAGCTGATAGCTTAGCTAGTTCTAAAGACATTTTTATAGCAGAAGAATATTATCAAATGTCATTTGATCTGGCTAGAAAAAAAAATGTAAAAGAAGATATAGTAACTACAGGATTTAAATTATCACAATTTCTTTCCGCAACTTTGGACAAACATCAACAAGCCGAAAAAGTCATCGACTTTTTGTTAGGATATTGTACAGAACAGCAGGATGAGGATTGTAAAATTCTAACTATTATTAGATATGGAGAATTAAGTAAAAAAAAACTACATTTTATAGATGCATTAAAATATTTTAATAAAGCAATTCAACAAGTTGAAAAAAGGGAAAACCCCGATCTTTATTGGCAAGCTTTGACATCTAGAGGTTTATTTCTAATTAATATAGGAGATTTCACTCAAAGTCGAAAGGATTTTAAGAAAGCAATCGGATACGTTACAGAAAAAGCTTCAATTTACAATAGAAGAAGTTCAACCTATATAAATATTTCTACTTCATTTGCAGATAAGAAATTTGACTCCATGGTTTATTATTCCAGATTAGCAGTAAGAGATTGTCATGATGATAAAACTTCAAGACACTGTAATCTTGCCTATAACAATTTGGCATGGGCTATTTTTCTAAAAGGGATGCCAGAAGAAGCTTTGAATATAATTAATACAAATATAGATTTAACTAATATTGAATACAGTTTTGAGGATAGTCTATATCCAGCGTTAATGCATACATTAGGAGCAATTTACTATAAAAATGGTAATTACATAAAAGCATTGAAACATTTTCAAGTTTCACATAGATATTTTCAAAAAAGAAATGACATTACAAATCTCATAATTGTAAAAGAAGATTTATCTAAGGTATATGAAAAAATAGGTAATCTAAAAGCTAGTTTAGATATACTCAGAGAGATAAAACCTTTTATTTCAAAACTTGATAGTCTTAAAATTACTCGAGAAATTGCCAGAATAGAAAATGAAAAAATTCTAAAAAACAAAGCGAAGCAGATTTATGATCTAGAACAGAAAAACTTTAAAATAGGAGAAATTATAAATAAAAATAGATTGTTGAGTTATTTTCTTGGCCTCTGTTTGTTTGTTGCAATATCTACATTCTTATATCGGCAACATAAAAATAAAATTAGATTTTATCAGTTAAATGAGCAATTGAGTCTAAATAGATTAAAATCACTTAGGTTTATGATGAATCCTCATTTTCTATTTAACTCTTTCAGTACCCTCCAGAATTATATTCTAAAAAAAGATAATCTTAAAGCCAATGAATATATGATAGAACTCTCTGACTTAATTAGGAACGTCATATCAAGTTCAGATAGTATCTATATTAGTTTTAAAGAGGAATTGCAAATTATAGAGTCCTACATTAGATTAGAACAGGAAAGGTTTAATAATAATTTTGAAGTAGTTTATGATATTAATAATGAACTGCTTCATTCTAATTTCACAATTCCGTCAATGCTAATACAACCATACATAGAAAATGCAATAATTCATGGTTTTTCGCATTCTAACAAGAAATGCTTGCTAATTTTATCTATCCATAAAAAATGTAATACCATAATCTGTAAAATTCTTGATAATGGTATTGGACGAGATGAAGCAGAACGGATACAAAATGAAAGTAATAACACCATCCATTTATCTATTGCAACTAAAAATACCGATGAAAGATTACGCATTTTAAGTAAAGTTGGTTATAACAAAGCAAGCGTAGAGATAAATGATTTATTTGATGATTCTGGAAAATCCAAAGGAACAGAAGTTATTATTACTATATCGATTTTAAATAAAAATAAATGACACAAACAATTAAAAGTATAATCATTGATGATGAACAAAAAGATAGAGAAAATCTCAGGATTCTTCTAGATGCATACTGTCCACATGTCGAAATTATAGGTGAAGCAAAAGATAGAAATTCTATTCTAAAAATATTATCTGAATTAAAACCAGATATAGTTTTTATAGATATCCAATTAGGAACTATATCAGTGTTTGATGTTCTAAGCGAAATAGATAATATTGATTTTTATATTGTATTTGTAACTGCTTTTGATAAATATGCTATCCATGGATACCAATATAATGCTATAGATTATTTATTGAAGCCGGTAGATCCAAAACGATTAATCAAAGTAGTAGATAAAATGTATAGATTTAAAGATCAAATAAGATCCAAAGAAAATACCAAAAATGACCATGAAGAACTATATACCAACACAATGGATACACAAAAAATATCTATTACTGATATTAAAGGTATACATATGGTTAAAGTTATTGATATTTTATATTGCGTTAGTGATGGAAACTACACTACTTTTGTCATGAATGATGAAAAGGAAATAATTATCTCAAGAAATTTAAAATACTTTGAATCGAAATTAATTGTTTATGGTTTTTTAAGAATCCATAAGTCTTATTTAGTAAATTTAAATCATATAAATTCTCTTATCAAAGAACAAGGTAACTATGTTATTATAAAAAATGGAAAATTCTTACCTGTTTCTAGAAATTGCAAGAAGAAATTGTGTGAAAAAATGAACATTTTGTAAATAACTAACTATGAAATTGCTATTTATCCTTTCTCTTCTTTTAAGCTTGACTTTTATTTCGTGCAACAAATCACCTTCAAAACATAATCAGGAAAATCAAAACAATAGCAATAAAACAACTAGTGAACCTTCAATAAATAATCTAATAAAATATCAATAAGAAAATCTAATCATTACACAACTTTCAAAACACGTTTATAAACATGTTTCATATTTAAATACAAACGATTTTGGAAGAGTCACCTGTAATGGAATGTTTGTTATAAATGAAAATAAAAGTGTCCTTTTTGATACTTCAACAGATAACAAAAGTTCAACAGAATTGATCAATTATATTACTAAAGAACTGAAATCTGAAATAATTGCCCTTATTCCAACCCATTTTCATAATGATTGTGTTGGTGGAATAGCAGAATTTGAAAAACATAATATTCCAACTTATGCATCTGAGCAAACTATAAAATTATTAAAAGAAAACAATCCAAATTTCAATAACCCAATAAAAAGTTTTACTACTAATTTTACCTTAGATATTGGAAACAAAAAAGTTTATGCAGCATACTTTGGAGAAGGTCATACAAAAGATAATATTATAGGTTATTTTCCAAATGACAATGCAGTTTTTGGAGGATGTTTGATCAAGAAAGTTGGAGCAAGTAAAGGAAATTTAGAGGACGCCAATGTTAAAGAATGGTCAAAAACGGTAGAAAAAATTAAATTAAAGTATCCTAATGCAAAAATTGTCATTCCAGGGCATGGAAAATGGGGTGATACTGAATTATTTGATTATACCATAAAGTTATTCAAATAATGAGATACTACAAATAACTACCTATTCATGCATTTTTCTTTAATGTCAAAAAAGAATTATACTGTAATCATTAACAAACCTTTGTTAGCTATTGATTTTACTAACTTTATTTAAAAAACACTAGTAAATAATTTCAGAACACTAATTAATTTAATTACCTTTAATAAAAGAAAAATATAAGAGATATATAGTTACCATGGTAACTATATATTCATGTTGTAAAAACATTTACTAAAATACTTAATGGAAGAATTTTTATCAAAAATAGGATTATATCAAATCTATACTCTTTTAGAACATTATGCTATTGGAAATCAAGATTACACTACCCCTTTTGATTTTATAGGAAAAACATTCCAATATAAGTGCGAAAAAGAAGAAGCTTTTAGAACTTTTGAATTGGATTTAGATGAAGCTACGAAAGATTACTTCGGTTCTAAAGATGGTACTAAAATTCCAAGAGAAAATTTAATTGAAAGCAAATTAAATTACACTTTCAAAGTGATTGGAAAATGTAAATCCTGTAATAATCACAACATCATTTTTTTACTTAATGTTTTTTCTAATAATCCGATATCTAATATTTTAAACAATACTGGAAATATTGCATTAGAAGACCAAAACAAGTGGAATTTACCTGACACACATATTTATGTCCAAAAAGTTGGTGCTTTTCCTCAAATAAAGATTTTACCAAGTAAAATTATTACTAAATATTTTAATAGAGAAACTAATCAATGGTATTTTAAGGGAATTAACACCTTGAATGAAAATTATGGAATAGGTTCGTATGCATACTTTAGAAGGATTATTGAAAAGGAATTGATCAATATTATAGAAGATATTAAATCTCTTCCAGATTCTCATATGGTAGAAATCGACAAATTATTAGAAAAGCATAAAGAATATCCTAAGGTAAGTACCATTTATGATAATATATTTGAACATCTTCCAAATTCACTTAAAGTATTAGGGGTTAACCCAATAAAATTACTTTACAATCAAACATCAGAAGGTCTCCATTCATTAACTGAACAAGAATGTCTGGAAAAAGCCAAAAGTATATTAAAGCTTTTAGATTTTGTTATAAAAAGAATTAACGAAGAAAGATCTGAAATAAAAGATTTGAAAGAAACAATTAAAGGTCTAAAATAAAACGTTTTACAACATCATATATAAAATCAGAGCAAATTTTAGTGCTAGATCGAAAGGTCATTTCCTTTTTGCTATGGCGCTAGATTTTTATAAATTAAACAAGAAATAAAAATGCACAGATAGATCGATTGGTTCAGGCTTCCTTGCCTTGCTCCGATTCATATATTTGGCGTTAGCAGCAATAAAAACCAAAAATTAATAATGAGTTTATTACATATTAGACAGATAAAAGCCTATTTAAAAAGCACATTTGAAAATTTGATAGACCTTTCAGATGTCAAAAACGAGAATGAACTTGAGACAAATTTTAATACTAGAGCTAACGCAGCTTTTTCAATTATGCATAATGCAAACATACCTCCTGAAATAGCTGCGAATTCAGTAACAGATGGTTATGGTGATAATGGAATTGATGCAGTACATTTTGATACAAATAATTATATTCTTTATCTAGTTCAATCTAAATGGATTTCTGACGGGAATGGAGGAATTGACAGAGAAGGCATACAAAAGTTTTTAAAAGGCGTAAAAGATATACTTAACGCTAGATTAGAAAGATTCAATTCCAAAGTTCAAAATAAAAGCCATTTAATAAATCGAGCTCTTGATGATGCAAGAATAAAAATCTCACTAATCTTCACTTATACAGGAATACAACCAATTCACGAAGATTTATTACAAGATATTAAAGATTTTCTAGATGAAATGAATGACCCCACTGAACTAGTTATTTTTAAAAGTGAAAAGCAACGTGATATTTATAATATTATATCTCAGGGAACTCAAACTAACCCAATTGATATAGATGTATCAATTTCTGAATGGGGACAAATAAGAGAACCTTATCAAGCATTTTATGGACAAGTACCTGCTCTTGACATTGTAAATTGGTATGAAATGCACCAGTCAAAACTATTTGATCCAAACATTAGAGTTTTTCTTGGAGACACTACTGTTAATGAAAGCATAATAAATTCCGTAGCAATGGAACCGCATAATATTTTTTATTATAATAACGGAATAACCGCTTTATGTAATTCTATAAAAAAAAAACCAATTGGTGGAAATACAAGAGAGACTGGTATTTTTGAGGTAAAAGGATTAAAAATTGTAAATGGTGCTCAAACTGTAGGTTCTTTATCTAAATCAAAGATTGAACATGAAGAGCAACTAGCGAGTTCAAAAATTTTAATCCGGTTTATTTCATTAGACCAATGTCCAGATGGATTTGAAAAAGATGTAACTAAATATAATAATACTCAGAATAAAATTGATAAAAGAGACTTTGTTTCTCTTGACCCAGAACAAGAAAGAATTAAAACTGAATTATCTTTAGAAGATGTTGATTATGTATATAAATCTGGAGAAAAAATAATTAATCAGTTAAAAGGTTTTGATTTAGAAGATGCAACTATTGCCCTTGCTTGTAGTACAAGTGTTGACTATGCTATTCAAGTAAAACGTGAAATAGGTAAACTTTGGGAAGACATAACTAAAGCACCTTACAAATCTTTGTTTAATAATGGACTACAAGGTCCAAGACTTTGGAAAGTTGTTAAAATACAAAGAGTAATTGATGAAGTCTTAGATATTAAAAGTAAAGAATTATCAGGAAGAGAAAGGTTAATATGTGTTCACGGAAAAAGAATCATTGCCTACAAAACATTTAGCTCACTATCAAGTAAATTCAAAACATCTTCCAATGATATTACAGAACAAGAGCTGGAAAACTTAAAAATAAATGTTGAGGATTTTTTGAACAAAGTAACCCTAAAGTCTAATGAATTATATTTAGATTCGTATCCCCAAAGTATTTTTAAGAACCCTACTAAATCAAGAACGATTTCTAGTGAAATATAAAAAAGCTGCTAACAATGGTAATCGTTGCACAAGCTAATAATTACAAAATATAAAGGAGAATAAAAGCCTTTTTAAGAGGCTTTTATTCTGTGTTTAGGTGAATCAATTGATAAAATTAAAGTTCTTTAAAAGAAGTATAATACATCTTTATTAAGAATATAATCATCTATAAAAAGCATCTTAGTTTTGGCAATACTTTTGCTCAGGTTTTTAGAAAATTTCAGATACTTTTTTAGATTATAGGCAATAGCAGAAAGCATCATTACTTTGCTAGCTTGGTGGATTCCTATAGTATTGATCTTTCTCAATCCCAAAAATTTGACTCAATACAATTCAATATGTAATTATCTTAAAATAAACTACTTTTAATGTATAAAACCGTCAGAGCCTGCAAAATCTCAAGAGTACTGATTGAATAAAAATAAATATCTTTCAAAAGAAATAAAAATCCATTTTAAAGCTGCCTGATATTGGCTATATTTAGCTTTTATAAAACCATAAAATAACAAACAGGAGTTTCTGCGCAGACTCACGTTGGTAGTAATTGAAAAAACGACCGAGATTGACTTTGAATAGTAAATGAAAATTGAAACCTACATAAGACAACCATACCCCTTTTATTACGAGGAATTGAAAAAAGTGCTTTTCATTCTTTGTTGTATTGCAATAGGTAGTTTTCTATTTACTTATCTCTTTGAACCCTTTATTGTAAATGTTACTGAACACAAAATAAATAGTCTTTGGATTGTTGTTTTACATTCAGTAATTCCGATACCAATTTCTTTCGTCTATGTTTATTTTCTAAAAAAATCCGTTAAAAAAATTGAAAACTGGACTTTAGGTAAAGAGTTTTTGCATTTGGCTGTAATACTTTTTCTTATAGGTGTTGCTAGCTTCTTAATTAGAGATTTTATTTATACTAATCCTGATAATTGGTCTTTTAAATATTTCTGGGAAGAAATTTGGAATACTTTTCTAGTTGGAAGTTTACTTTTGATAATCATATTACCTCTTAACTTAGAGCGCTTAATTTATAAACACTCGACTGTTTTAAAAAAAACAACTATTAATCAGCAAAACTTAAAAGAAGTCAATACAGTTGTTCAAATTCAAACACTAACCGTAGAAGAAAATTTTGAGTTGGATATACAAACTTTTCTTTTTGCAAAAGTGGATGGAAACTATCTCGAAATATTTTACACTACTTCAAATGGATTTGAAAAACACTTAAAAAGACTAACTTTAAAAGAATTTGACAACCAACTAAGTTCTTTCCCTTTCATTTTTAAGGTGCATCGCTCATACATTGTTAATCTAAAAGCTATCACATCTATTTCGGGAAACGCCCAAGGCTATGTGCTTAATTTGAAAGAATACAATCAAGGAACTGTTCCTGTTTCTCGGTCTAAAATTCAAGACTTTAATCGATTTTATTCAGATATAAGTAACTAACAAGCTTGCATTTCGTCACTTTGGTTTGTCAATTGTCACTTGACCATAAATCACATTGATTTTGTTTTTATAATTGCCAAAAAAAACAAGATTAATGGATACTACAACGAGAAGATACGATTTAGATTGGTTAAGAGTCATAGCTATTTTAGCAGTCTATTGTCACCATATAGGTATGCCTTTCAATGGTGATGGCTTTCATATTATGAATTCCGAATCCAGTAAAGTACTCGACGATATTATGGTCTATTTTGAACAATTTAGACTACCCTTACTTTTTTTAATATCGGGGACTGGAACAGTACTTGCATTTTCAAAGCGTAATTGGCAACAATTTTTTAAAGAAAGAACAGGCAGGCTTATAATTCCGTTAATTTTTGGTGTACTATTTATTGTACCACCTCAAACCTATTATCAATACATTAATGAATTTAGTTCCTATTGGCAGATATATAAAGATGGACGACTTGAAACAAATCACCTTTGGTTTATAGAGAATCTATATGTCATTTCAATTGTCGCAATCCCATTAATAATTTTTCTTAAATCTAAAAAATCTCAAAGTTTTAAGAATTGGTTTGTGAAAATGAGTTCATATAAAGCCGGTTTATTATTAGGAGGTTTTCCTTTAATCATTTTCACTATTCTACTTAAAAAATATTATCCAACAGGATCTTCTTCTTTAACAAACTTCTCCGAGACTTTTTTCTACACTTATTATTTTATAACTGGTATTCTGTTTGCAAGCTCTCAATTATTTTGGGACAATCTAAAAAAGTTTAGACGCTTTCATTTAATCGTTTTTATAATTAGTTCACTTTTATTTTACGGTTACTACTTCATTCCAAATAATATAGTAGAACCACATTTAAGCATTTCAATTCGTTGGGATATTTGGTATGGCTTGTGCTGCTTGTTAGGCTGGAGTTTTGTATTGACATTGTTGGGATATGGTCAAACTTATTTAAATAGGCCAAGTCTATGGCTAAAAAAAATGAATGAGGCTATCTACCCATTTTACATTTTACACCAAACAATAATTGTAGTTTTTGCCTATTTTATTATTCAAATGGATTTAAATATTCCAATCAAAATGACAATACTTTTTACTAGTTCATTTATCGTAATTGTACTTATATATCGTTTTATAATTTATCCTTTTAGAATCACAAGAGTACTTTTTGGAATGAAAAGGAAATCTGAATAAACAACTACCGCCAGTCGAGTAGGAAAAGGGGAATTTCACTCCTAGACCTCCAATGTCATTTAGTTAAGGATTTTATAGTTGTTAAAATGTAATAATATAGTATCTTAGATGTATTGGACTACCTAGTTTTGTTGTGACGCTTTTCAAAAGTTTTTAAAAATAAAAAGGCTATAGCATGGATAAGCAAAATCAGAATTATCTTTCTATTACGCTAATTTCATGTTTACGCAAAAAAGACAATCGTTTACAGATTGTCTTTCTTTTGTATTAGTATTGAGCTATTAATGTTTGGTTTAATTAATAGGTAATGTCGCTGGATCCCAATGTTCTGCTATTTTACCATCTTCGATTCGAAACATTTCAAACCATGCAGTACTGTAAGCTGGAGTTGCTCCTTCTGCTGGAACATCCAAAGAAAATACAAGCATTACGATATCTCGTTCTGCGGTAATGCTTATAAGTGTCCTCCCAAAAAATGGTACTATTTGGTCTTGAATAGCTGATGGTTCTGCAAATTCACTCACCGCAGCTACAAATTCGTCTAATCCACTAGGTAGGTTTGGATTATGCTCTATAAGATCATTTGCTAAAAAATCTGCAGCTCTTTCTTCGGCTCTTCCTGCTTGTACAACTATACGACAGAAATCGTATGCCAATCTCTTATTATCTCTTAGTCTTTGCGTTGGAGCGTCAAGCATTGTTTCTTGAGTTACAAAAACGGCGGTATCTGTTAATTCATTTACTGGATCTGAATTTATAGTATCATCATTAGAACAGGCTTGTATAATTATCAAGAATAAAACTATAAACCCAACATATTTAAATCTTTTATAATTCATCATCAATAGCTATTTTATTAGTTAAAAAAATCTGTATTTGTACTGGCTGCTTCAGCAATATCCCAATGTTCAACTATTTTCCCATTAGTATCTAATCGAAAAATATCCACTATATTACTCTGAAATGCACTGTAATCTGCCAAAACAAATACTAAGTCTCCTTGTGCTGCTATTTGTTTAATTTCTACCGGAAATCCACCATTAGCAATAAAAGCTAAAACTGCATCTTGTCCATTTTCAATTGCTGGATTATGTTGGATATATTCATCTCCAAAAAGAGCTTCCATAGCAATTGCATCTCCTTGCATAAATCCTAAAGTAAAGAAATCTCTAACTGTTTGTTTATTTCGTTCTAAATCTGATTCTGAAATTTCGATAGAAGTATCTCCTGCTCCATCAAACAAGGTATTACCATTTGCTATAGATACTTCTGGAGTTGGCACTTCTTGTCTAACATTCCATTGTCTAACTATTTTGTTATTTGCAATTCTGAATACACTTGCAACTGCCAACGGAGCATCATTTCCTATAATAACTCTAGATTGTGTCATAACCAAATCCCCTTCGGCTACTATTCTAAATATTTCTCTATTTATCGTGGTATTTTGTTGGTTTCTTTCTATCAATAAGTTTGAGAAACCTGCGATATCGAGCGATGCATCTGCCCATTGATTTATAATTGAGAGGTCGTAATAATCCAAAATTAAAGATGCATTAGAAGCATCATTAACTAGGGTAAGCGCGTCTCTAACTAATTCAATATTGCTTTGTTGAATTGGTTGATTTGTAGTGGCATCATCATCATTTCCACATGATAGCATTGTTAATACTAGAGACATAAATACTGTAAGTTTGATCTTTTTCATAGTATGTTTTTATTAATTCATCGCAAAGATATCTAGGCATGAATAATAAAAAATTGAACTAGATCAAGAAATACAATTGTGATAGCTTAGCCGATGTTTACTGCCTTTTTTCTTAACCTACTTATATATTCTGGAGTAACTCCCAAGTACGAAGCAATGGCTTTATTTGAGATAAGTTGTGCGATGTCTTTATATTTCTTTATGAAAAAAATATAACGATCTTCGGCAGACATACTATTGTATTGTATGATTCTTTGTTGGTAAACAATTAAGGATTTTTGACACATTATTCTAAAGAGTTTTTCTACTTTAGGAATTTCTCTAAAGGCTTTATCCTTGTCCTCTTTATTGATGATTAAAACACTGCTATCTTGAATTGCTTGAATATTGAATTGAGAGGGTCGTTCGTTTATAAAACTATCAATGTCTGCTAGCCACCAATCTTTTATACCAAAATACAAAGTATGTTCGTTTCCATTACAATCTGCATGAAATACATGTAAACAACCTTCGCAAATAAAGGTTTCGTATTTAACACATTCGCCTTGTTTTAAAATGAACTCTTTTTTCTTAACTTTTTTAAGCTTAAAGTATTTCAAAAAAAGGTTAATTTCTTGATCTACAAACTCTGGAACGATTCCTTGTATATATGTTTTTAAATGCTCTTTCACAATCAGATTTCAATAATATAATGTATCGAAAATCTAAAATAACCTTTTTAATCCAAATGTTGTTTTTATCTATTAAAAACTAATACTCACGAATTGTAAATAGTTTTAATAAACAAAGCTTTATTACAAACAAATATGTTTATTAGTTCTTTATGATTTGATAAAGAACCTTAAAGGATCTCTTAGCAAAAACCATGTTTTAAACATAAGCAATAACAATACAATTATAATTCATACCATTTTATTGCTTTTAGAATTTTTAAATGTGTTAATTTTACAAAATGCAGACATAACGCCTTTTGGTTACATCTGCATTTAACTAACAGTCGTTCGATGATTTGAAGTGCTCAATAGTTATTAATTAACTATTTTGGATAAAAAGTTCTTTAGCATTTTTAGTACTTCTTTTTATTTTTGAATTGCTCCGATTGCAATGTATGATTCTTTAAATTATTTATGAACATTTTGCTATAAAAGCAACTTTATTTTCAGTTATACAATGAGTTAACATGCCTGTTTTTTCATTTAATCAAGCTTATTTTCTGCTGCCAAAACTAAATGTATATGAATGTTCAAAAACTACACTCAAGAGTAGTTTTTAAAATCTATTATTCATATTTTAAATTATTTTAATAATTACAGCTATACCAAAGAGTAGTTTTTTTAAAACTTATATTTGCGGCTATGGCAGACATCAATTCATTTTTTACTTTAAATAACACCATCGGAAATCTTACTGATAAAGACACCAAACAAACTGAAAATTATCTCGAAGCTATAGAAGCTTTTACGAGAACTACTTACAAGAGTATTTATGTTATTGATTATGAAACTCAAGGGTTTGATTATGTTTCAGACAATCCTTTGTTTTTGTGCGGAAATACAGCTTCAGAAGTTAAAGAAATGGGCTACGATTTTTATTTTAAATATGTCCCTAAAGAAGATTTAGAATTGCTTTTAAAGATAAATACTATTGGTTTTGATTTTTATGAAAAAATACCTCTTCAAGATCGTAAAGATTATAGTATCTCTTATGATTTTCATTTAAAAAATAAAGAAGGTAAAACGATCTTAATCAATCAAAAATTAACTCCCATGTTTTTAACAGAAAGCGGTAAAATATGGAAAGCAATTTGTTTTGTTTCATTATCAACACAACAAAATTCGGGTAATATCACTATCACTAAAAAAAATGCTACGCAAAGAATCGTTTACGATTTAACCGCTGATTGTTGGAAATCCATAAAAAATATTGAACTCTCTATGAGAGAAAAAGAAATACTTCAATATTCTATTAGAGGCTATACTATAAACGAAATTTCAGAAAAGATTTATATTTCATCAAATACTATCAAGTTTCACAGAAAAAAACTTTTTGAGAAATTAGGAGTAGCTAATATCTATGAAGCCATTTCTTACGCTACTATCAATAAATTATTATAATGGATAATCGTGTAGCATATTCTTTTAGAAGCTAAAGATCCATTTATACTTATTGTAGTGTTTAAAGTGAAGAAAAGTAAGTAATTCAATACCTACTTTTCTTTTTTTATTTTGATTTTAGGGTTTCAATAATCTTGGCATCTACCCAATACTTTTTTGATATCCAATACGTACTTCCATCCTCCTTTGTTTTTTCTTGTGATCTACTAAAAAGTAAATATTTCCCGTCAGGTGTTAACTTCGCGCCATTTTCTACTAATTCCGAATTTATTTTATCCCCCATATTAATCGCTGGTCCCCATGAACCATCCTGTTGCTTAAAACTGATGTAATTATCAGACATTCCATATCCATCTTCTCGTTCGCTACCCCATATCAAAAAAGATTCATCGGGTGCGATAAAAGGATGTGCTGTCCATTTTCCAGAGTTAATCTCTTTACCAAGTAGTTTAGGTTCTTCTCGTATGCCATTTTTAATTCTTGAGATACGAATAACATCACCATTTTTATAATCATCAAAGACAATCGTTCCACTAGAAGAAACGGATAATACCATTATCCCCCAATCTTCCCTATCAAACATAGGTCCTAAAGTTTTTATTTTTGACCATCCAGAATCTGTACGTTCGATATAATTATGTCCCGAATATAATATGTTATTATTAGCACTTCTAGCATCAAAAGTATATTTATTAACTCTGTAATAACTTTCTTCTTGTCGATAGACAATAACAACAGGGTTAAAAAAATGATTATTTCCTGTATAAGTGAAATAAAATTCTTTCATATCCAAAGAATCTGTAGTTCCTAGCTTCCAATTCTCCGAAGCATTCTTTTTAGGAATGAAAACTTCAGGAATTAATCCTGGTGGTTTGTATCCAAAATATAGTTTTTCCTTTGAGGAAGAATCATTCTTTAACACTTTAGATTTCTCAGTTTTACAAGCATTTAAAAGTATTAAAAATGTCAATGCTAAAAATTTAAATAATTTATTTTTCAATGTATATTTTGTTTAATTAATAAAGCCTTATTGTCTTGAAGGAGCAAATCCTGCAGGTTGCCAAGCATTGGTTACTAATTTTCTAACAGAAGAACCGTCTTTATTCATGATATATAACCCATTATCGTCTTTTCCGTCCTTTTTCCTTTCCGAATGAAATATAAGTTGAGTACCATTAGGAGACCAACAAGGTCCTCCATCTGAACCTGGATTAGTAGTTAATCGTTTTTTATTAGCACCATCGATGTCCATCACATAAATTTCACGATTCCCTTCGCTTTTGGACATATAAGCGATTTGCTTACCATCTGGTGAGATTTTAGGATCCCATTCTTCAGTTTCGTTATCAGTTAGATGAATGATATTCTTACCATCAATATCTGCTATACTAATCTCACTTTCTTTGTCTTTATATTCTGAATGATAAAGAAGTCTACCATCTGGCATAAAACTAGGACCACCACCACTTAATGATTTTATTTGCTTTTGTTCACTACCGTCCCAATTCATAATCCAAATTTCATATTGCCAAACATTATCCGAATCTTTATATTCTCTTCCGAAAACAATCTTTTCTCCATCTGGTGACCATGTTGGCATACTATCCCATTTATTTTTTTCGTGTGTTATTCGTTTTTTATTTGTTCCGTCACTATTCATTGTATGAATGGACCATGTTTTTTTATTTTCGTATTTACCATAAAAAGCAATTCTTTTTCCATCGGGTGACCAAGCAGGATATCCATGATTGCCATTGGTTAGTCTAATCGTTGAGGTTCCTTTAGTATTGGTAAGACAAATCCCGTTTGATCCATATGCAATAGGATACTCTGTAGAAGCAATAACCTGAGGATTCGGGTCAGGCCTTAAGTTTTCTATAATCTTACTATCAACCCAATATCTTTTTCCTATATAATTACGACTTCCATCTTCGTTTACTTTCCATTCTCCCCTAGTAAAAAACAGGTATTTTCCATCGTGTGTCACATGTGGAGAACTCTCTTGGAGTTCCGTATTTATTAGTGATCCCATATTTATGGGTGTTAACCAAGAACCATCTTGATGTTTAAAGCTGATAAAAATATCTGATTGTCCATGGCCGTCTTCTCGTTCTACATCCCACATCAAATAAGATTCATCTGGCGAGATATAGGGATGAGCTATATATTCTCCTGTATTAATCTCCGCATTTAATTTTATAGGGGCTTCATATTTACCATTTATCAATCGGGAATAACCAAGATTACCATGTCCGTTATCTTCTTTTTTAAAAAAAGGAAAATAATACGTCCCGTTTGATGATATTGATATCCCATGCGCCTGTTCTTTTAAAAAATCTCCAGCGCTTTTAAGTGCTGACCAGCCAGTATCAATTTTGTTTCTATATTCTTTTCCAACGTACATTATAGTACCATCAGCAGAGAATTGTGGCCATCTTATATCAGTCTCAGATGCCTGTCCCCAACCATTTCTTTCGTATTGAATAATAAAAAATGTACGCTTTTTATACTTCCCATTCTTTCTCGTGAAATAAAATTCCTTCATATCTGGTGAAAACATACCTCCTTCAAATCTTCCTTCTGGTGATACTATTTTAGGATCAAAAAGTTTAGGTGTTAAGCCCGGTGGTTTTTCTCCAAAATAGGGTGCTTCTAAATCTGAAAAATCAGTAACTTTTGCTTGTTCTTTTTTTGTAGTACAACTCACAAGAAACATAACTACTATAAGTAGCAATGTAGCGTAGCATCCTTTTATCATCCCTATTAAATTTAATTGTTTTTATACTTACAAAGAATGCCTTTAAATTTCATTTTTCTTATCTATTTTATACCAACTGCTCTATGTATTAATGAACAACTCTAAGAAGCGTTTTTATATGGTTATCTTGCAGCTGTAAACTTTATAAAAATGCGCTCAGAATTTTTATCTAATTTCCTTTTACTATGCGTTGTATTATTTGCGACATCCTGTTCTCAAACCCCTGTTTTTAAGGAATATCAAACGTATTCCAAAATAGGTGATCAAAAAGAATGGGCAGCAAAAAACTGGAATGACGAAGATTGGGATAAAAAGAAACCTGAAATAGAATCTGGAGAAGTCTATTGGTCTAGAACTCAAATAGATATTTTAAAAGCTCCAAAATCTTTGCATCCTTATGCTATTCGTCCTCATATTTATGGCGAATATGAAGTCTATTGGGATGGTATTATGATTGGAAAGAATGGAAATCCTGGTCAAGAAGCAGTACTTGATCCAGAAGGAGAAATGTTAGCTACTTTTATCATTCCTTCTCATTTAGCTAATGAAGGTGAACATATGTTGGCTATACGAACAAGTCTTTATTATTTTCCAGATCATGTAGGTATGAGAGTAACTATTGACAATTATGATGATTTATTGACAGATCGACTTATTGAAACTTCTTATATGCATATTTTTGCAGGTGCTTTTCTTATCGCTGCTATTTATTTTTTCTTTTTATATCTAAGTGATAAAAAAGAATATAACATGCTTATTTTTAGCAGTAGTTGTTTTCTTTTTTTTATCTTAAACCTAACGGAATTTATTACTACGTATCTCCCAATACATTATGCTTATCATCACATACGATTAGAGATTAAAGGTGTTTTAATATTTGGTATCTCATTTTTGATTCCTCTTTATTTTTCTAAAGAATTTCCTTTTCCTAAGCGAAAAATCTTTTTGGGTATTTATGCTGTAATTCTAGTATTCATTTTCTTTATCAAACATAGTTTCATTGATTTTACAGCTCGTAATATGGCTTTAAATATGTGGGTGTTTTCTTTTGGAATCATTATTTTTGGTATCTATAAAAAAAAGAAAGGTGCTCGTCTTGTAATGCTTACATTACTTTTATCACTACTCATACATTTTAGTATTTCTTTTGAAGTTGGTATTTTCATAGGTTTTAGTATTATTCTTCTAGGGATGTTTTATTTGCTTTCGCTTAGAATCAAAGAGCAGCGATTGGCTTATGAAACATCTTTGGTTCAATCTACACGGCTACGTCTAGAGTTACTCAAAAAGAATATTCAACCTCATTTTTTAATGAATACCTTAACGTCATTAATTGATTGGATCGAAGAATCTCCTAAAAAAGGAGTATTATTTATAGAAGCTTTAGCCAAGGAATTTGATCTTTTTAATCAGATAGAAAATAAAACCTTGATTCCTATCACTCAAGAAATAGAACTCTGTCGTAGGCATCTTGAGATTATGGAATATCGAAAAGAAATTAACTACCTATGGGAAGAAGACAATATTGATACCAACCAGAAAATACCTCCAGGAATTCTGCTTACTTTATTAGAAAACGGAATCACACACAATCTACCTCTAGAGGATAATACTATCAAATTTAAGCTTATTTATAGCGTAAATAATGATTACAAATCTTATACGTTTTTAACATTTGCTACTAGCATAAAACAAAAAACAAACACTACAAAAGAAGGTACTGGGCTAAAATATATCAAAGCACGACTCACAGAGAGTTATCATACGCAATGGGATTTTAGCTCAGAGATTGTTGATCACGGATGGAAAAATATTATAAAAATATATGCTTAACCTATGAATATTTTAATTGTTGAAGACGAATCAAGAATTGCCAAAAGGATTGAACGTATGACACGTGATATTCTAGGAGACACCTTACAATCAATACAGTATAGCAATACACTTCAAGAAGCAGTAAAGATTGTCGAAAATAACACCTTAGATCTCATCCTTTTGGACTTAAATCTTAATGGTAATAATGGTTTTGATTTATTGACTACAGCAGTTTCTTCATCATTTCACACGATTATTATTTCTGCTTATAAAGAGCAAGCTATTACTGCTTTTGAATATGGTGTACTCGATTTTGTTCCAAAACCTTTTAATCAAGAACGGTTGGCAAAAGCTTTTCATCGCATTCATACAAAAGATACAGCAAAAGCAAACGCTATTAAATTTTTGGCAGTAAAAAAACGACATAAAGTGCAGCTAATTCCTATTGAAAATGTAGTCTATATAAAAGGTGCTGGAGTTTATACCGAACTTTATCTTACTGATGGTAAAAAAGAATTACACGATAAATCACTTGAAAAACTTGAGCAGTTATTAGCTCCTTCTTTTGAACGTATTCATAAATCTTACTTAGTAAAAATGACCGAAATTGCAAAAATCAGCGTAGCCTCTGGAAGTAAATATATTGCTGAACTAAAAAATGGAGAACGTATCCCTATCGGACGAACTAAATACAAAGATTTAAAAGTTAAGTGGGGATAAACATTTCTAATATTTAAAAAGTTTTTAGTTTTACTACCATCATGGATAAACACAGCGAATATCATAAATTAATTGACTTTATTTCTAATTGGGTCGAATTATCAAAAACTGATATTGATCAATTACAATCAAAACTTATAATAGAACACTATACAAAAGACGATATTATCGTAAAACCAGAACAAATTTGTAAATCTATAAAGTTTGTTATTTCTGGTGTGTATAGAGTTTATCTAATAAGAAATGGTAAAGAAATCACGAGTTATTTTAATTATGAATCTCGAAATCCTATTGTTGCCTCATTTGCTAGTTTATTAAAAGAACAACCCAGTAATGAAATTGTAGAATGTATTATTCCAGGAAAATTGATTTCTATTAATTATGCTTATTGGAAATCACTATATACTATAAGTGAATCATTTAATACTTTTGGGAGATTAATGGCTGAGTTTAATTATATCCTTGCCTTAGAAAGAATAGAATCATTGCAATATCAAAGTGCAACAGATCGTTATGAAATGTTCATCAAATTATATCCTGATCTTCTTAACATGATTCCTCATCATTATATTGCTTCATATTTAGGAGTTACACCAGAATCATTAAGTAGGATTAGGAAAACTGCATTAAAAAAGTAAATCTTACCATACATCAATGCATTCTTTTTCTGTTTTTCTGAGTTTTGATTCTTAGAAAAACAATCCTTTTATATGTATACATCTTATAAAATAAATGATTTACTTGTCGTTGAAATTGAGAATTTCTTGTCCAACGAAGAATTAAATGAAATTTTAATTCCTAGAAAATTACAGTTTGAAAAAGCAATTAGCCATTATCCTAAATATTATAGAAATAATGATCGTCTTGTAGAAGATAATAAAGACTTATCTCATAAATTCTTTCAAAAACTAAAAAACATACAAATCTTAAATACAGAAGACAAAATTGTAGGTTTAAACAAACGATTTAGGTTTTGTAGATATCAAAAAAATCAATCTTTCTCCAAACATCAAGACGGTATTTATTATCCTAATGTAAAAGAAGAATCAAAATATACTTTTCTTCTATACCTTAATGATCATAAAGACTTTAATGGAGGTACAACTGAATTTTACACTTCAAAAACTGATACATTACCCATAAAATCTATAATACCTAAAAAAGGAAAACTAGTTATTTTTGATCATCAATTATGGCATAAGGGAGCTAAAGTTACCCATGGTAATAAATATATATTGAGGTCTGATATTATGATTAAAAGCAATCATCATAATACTCATCATCAAGGTTATATATGGAATCTAATAAAATTGAACGATGAACAATTCTTAAGCTGTGGTAGAGATAGAAAAATTAAACGATGGAATACTTCTCTATCGCTTAAACATACCATAGAAGTACATTCAAATTCTGTACTTAAAATAGTGTCACTTAATCAGAACGAATATATCTCATGTTCAAGAGATTTTACCATAAAAAAGTGGAATTTGTCAGGTGATGTACTCTCTACTATTCATCTTAATGAAATGATTTTAAATTTGGCCTATACATCAAATGACCTAATCATCGCAACTGGAACTAGCGGAAAAATTTATGTTCTAAATTCAACTTTAGATATTCTTAAAATTATAAAAGTACATGACAGTTGGGTTTGGAGCCTTTCATTGCTATCAGACACTAAAATTCTTAGTTGTTGTGAAAAAGGCAAAGTATATTTAACTAATATACAATCAGAGGAAACCACATGTATTTATAAACATAATTATGCGCTATTTTGTTTATGTACAAAAAAGAAGAATACTATATTTCTTGGATCTCAAGATGGTACATTAGTCGAATTATGTATGATTACTCAAAAAGTCTTAAAAACAAAACTTCATACTGATATTATTCGATCCATTATTTATCATAATGAACATATTATTAGCTGTGGAGAAGACAATAAAGTGATTACAATTCATGAAAAACATCGACAATCAAAAACCTTATTAGTTTCTAATAATTTTTTGCAAGATATTCTTGTCATAAAAAATAATTTATATGCTGCTGGATATGACGGAAGTATTTCAAAAATTAGGATAGCATAAGTTTCATATTATCATAATTTATTAACGTCCATTTGCTTTCATACGCTTTTCAACTTCTTTCATAATATCCGATACTGATTTATCACTAATACCACTATCCATTCCTTCAGTTATAGCGGATTTTAATACGAAAAATTGCTCTTTTTGAGCCTGATCTCGTCTTACTAAATCACAAAGGTATTCGCTATCGCTTGTAAATTCTCCTGCACTAATCTGAGATTTGATCCATTTGTCTTGCTTCTCAGTAAATGTGATTGTTTTTCTTATGATAGACATATCAAATTGTTTAAATAATCATACTATTGATGTAATTTACAATAATTATAATACTTATGTAAACACATATTACAAACTAAAACTAAGTATCTATAACAAAACCAAGAATCCTATTTAATTGAATTCTTGGTTTTTTGAACACTATTAAAAGTTATGCACTTCGATTATTTAACAGTGGGATTTTAAACTAAATAATGTAGTTAACTTATATAAAGCATATGCTGGTAATAACACACGGAATACATTTAACACTCCCCACAATTTTAGTTTACCTGCAATCAATTCTTCTGGAACACTATTTTCATTAAAAACAGGAACGTTAATAGCTGTAATAATGTATGCAGAAATCACATATGTAATTAAAAATGCTATAAATGCAGTCCAAATAACTCTCTTCTCCTTAGCATTATGCATAAAACCAGATTTCTTTAACACAAGCATTATAAAACCTATCAATACAATTGTTGACACTGGGAAATGAAAAACTCCAGCGTCTACCACATGGTGAAACTTTCTAAAGCTTTCTGCATTGACAATCGGATCCCCCACAAGCCAGTTGATCACATAAGTTATCTGTTCAAACAATTCTACAGCTCCCAAGGCTGTTAGTGAAATAAAAGTGATCATTAACCAATTAAAATCTCTTTTGGATTTTATATCTAAAACGTCTAACATCAGTCTAATTTTTAATTATTACGCTGCAAAAGTATTACAGATATACATCTTTTTTAATATTAAAAATTAGGCTAAAACAATTAAAAACAAGGTTTCTATAGTTATATCTATTATTTATACGTTTTTCGATATGCAGAAGGTGTTACTCCTGTATGCTTTTTAAAGAACAATCCAAAATTAGAAGTATTAGAATATCCTACTTGTTCTGCAATTTCGTCTATAGTTTTTGTGGATTGTAATAATAATGAAGTTGCTTCAAGAATTACGTATTCGATCAAAATCTGTTTGGCTGTTTTTCCTGTAGCTTTCTTTACACATTCTGATAAATAAACTGTGCTGATATTGAGTTTTTCTGCATAGAAATCCAAGGGCATTCTTTTATCATCACTCGTTTTGATACACTTTTCAAACGAAAAAGCAATTTCTTTATATCTCGATGTAAAACTATTTTTGATACTACCTTTTAGTAGTGATTTTCTACTTTCAAACAATAAAATAGTTAAATACGAACGAATAATTTCAAGATTATCTTCACTAAAACTCTGAAAATGATGATACATTGTTTCCATTATATGAAAAAACAACTCTTTATTTTCATTTAAGAAATATACTGGAGAATAATTGCTATTAAAAAAAGGAAACTTCTGTAGTAATTCGAAATCTGAAACACCTAAACGTAAAAACTTTGGTGTAAACATCAACATATATCCCAATCCCGCATTTTCAATACTATTGACTCCTGTTGATAACATTTGTTTTGGTGCCATAAAGGTAATGCTCTCTTCCATAGCCGAAAAAGATACATTATCTACAATAACATCTACATTATGATTTTTTGTAATCACTACTTGAAAAAAATCACATTGTCTCGACTCGGTTTTCATTGGAATGTCATCTAAATGATCTTTAAATTTTAGAATATGAAATTCCTTATGCTTTTGAAATCGAGAGATATTCATCTCTTCAAGTAAAGACGGTATATTATCAATCATCTACGCTGATTTACTTTTTTACAAAAATAGAAAAACATAGTTATTGATAATTATTTAAACTTTATATAGTTAATAACTATATTTTCGATTCATCGATAAAAGATTTTTGAATAAGGATTATAACGAAAGTGCTTTTAAATTTTAGATTCAAGCCAACTTATTCTTTTTTGCTTATAAAAAAACACGTAAGAGATAGTTTTAATAACCATTTTTTACGTGTTTATAAAATATATTCTAATTAATCATTTAAGCCCCTTACCCATTTACACGTTCTATTAGTAAAGTAGAAAAACTCTGGACTCCATATTTTATTGTTGTTTCATCAACTGCAAAGTTTGGCGTGTGTGGCATCGAAATAATTCCTTTTTCAGGATTAGAACCTCCTAAGAAAAAGAAAACTCCAGGTACTTTTTGTTGGTAAAAAATAAAGTCTTCACTAAAATAAGGTACTTGTCCGTATAATCGTTGAAACTTCTCTTTCTCATAAAAACTACCTATTGTTTTTTCAGCTATCGCAGTTAACTTAGGATCATTGATAGGTGTTAATAAGCCTCCTGTATATTCAATTGAAATAAAATTCTTTTTAAATTTAGAAGCTAATATTTTGGTTTTTATTTGATCTAGAATGTTATCTACATTTTTGCGATTGGTCTCTAAAAAAGCTGCATTATAACTTCTATCTCCATTATCTTCGGTATAGAGTTGAGTGCCTTCTAAGATAAAATAGTCTTTAAAAATCGTCTCCTTATTTGTAATTCCAATTTTAGGATCTCCAATCTTATTAATGATATCCCAAGGTGAATTACTACTCTCAATAGTACGTACATAACTACTCATGATCGTATTCATAAAAGTTTCTAATTCTTTCTCATTTGCATTAGGCTTAAAATCTACTTTTAATGATCTTTTATATGCAAATAATTCATTTGCCTTATAGTTGATCGTTCCAGCAGTTTCAGGCCCTATATGTAAACCATAGACCTCATCGGGTTTGATGATCTCAAAAAGTCCGTCTTTGATCATATTTTTTGCTCCTGTATAGGCTTCTTCTGCAGGTTGAAAAATAAAGTATGCTGTTCCTTTTAATTCTTCTTTTTGTTTTGATAATACTGTTGCGATTCCTAAAGCTATCGTAGTATGTACATCGTGTCCGCAAATATGTCTGACTCCTTCGTTTTCTGATTTAAAATCTACCACATCAGGTTCTTCTGTTGGTACGGCATCCATATCTGCTCTCCAAGCTATTTTACGACCTTTTTTACCGCCTTTTAAAATTCCAACAACTCCATTCCCCCCTATTCCTGTTTTTACTTCTAACCCCAATGCTCTTAAATATTCTGCAACAACATTGGCTGTTCTTTGCTCTTGATTAGAAATCTCTGGATGTTGGTGTAAATCTCGTCTGATTTCAACTAATCTTTCATAAATTGTAGCCGTTTGTGTTACAATCTCTTGATATCTATTTGCTGTGTTTTGCGCCAATGATACTGTTGTAGTAAAAAAAAGAGCAATAAGTGTATGTTTTAGTTTCATGATATAATGTTATTTGATGATTATACCACAAAGATGTATTGATTATTAGCTCAATAACAGCGCTTTCTGTTGAAACATAGTTTTTGATACTTGAATTGTTATTTTACTTTTATCTATTCATCCATTCTTTAAAATCACTAGTTTTTTGTCGGCTTACAATAAACTCTTGATCCCTTGGACTAGAAACAGTAAGTTTAACTCTATGATTAAAATAAGGTTCTATTTTTTGCACTGCTATTTTGGAGATAATTTGTCCGCGATTGATTCTATAAAATTTACTTTCGTCCAAAGAACCATATAATTGATCCATTGTCTCGTCTATGATATAACGTTTGTCTTGAGTAACGCCAAAAGTGATGCTTTCTTGAGAGTATACATATAGCAGTTCTGAAACTCTAACTTGCACAAAACCACTCCCTTCTTTTACTAATATTTCTGATCGTTTTTGCGTGGATTGCACGGTATACAATAACTCCTTCAAAATCACTGGAGCGATACTAGTAGCTTGATTCAATTTCTTAAACTTACCAACAGCATTTTCCAAATCTTTTTGCTGAATTGGCTTTAGTAAATAATCTATACTATTTACTTTAAATGCTTGAATAGCATATTGATCAAAAGCGGTGGTGAAAATTATCGGTACCGTAACTTCTATTTTTTGAAAAATTTCGAAACTTAGTCCATCTGCTAATTGAATATCCATAAAGACTAAATCTGGAGTTGATTGTTGTGTAAACCATATTACCGCATCCTCAACTGTATCTATAACCTCTAATAGTTTAAAGTCGGGAACACTTTTTTTAAGTAAGTTTTGTAATTGTCTCGCTGCGCGTGGTTCGTCTTCAATGATGAGTATTTGCATCGTTTTTCTTTTTATTTGATGAGGTTAATAAAGGTAAAGAGACAACAAAATATGTTTCGTTATTTTTGATTTCTATTGGGATATTAGATATGATAGCATATCGCTTTTCTATATTTTTGAGGCCAATTTTGGTAGAAGGTACTACTGTAGATTTCAACTGAATTTTGTTATAGACAACCAATCTTTTGTCTTTTATCTTGATTGTAATTTCTAAGGGTTTGGCTCTGGATATAACATTATGTTTTATTGCATTTTCGATTAACAACTGTAAACTCATTGGGACTATCATAGCCAAAAACTGCGTTTCTGCAATATCCCAATGCACTTTTAAATTATCTCCAAAACGTTCTTTCTGAATATGAATGTACGCCTTGACAAATTTAAATTCTTCTTCTAATGTAATAAGGTTTGCATTACTAGATTCTAGAATAAAACGATATACATCTGAGAGTTTATTTACAAACTCCTTAGCATCTTCTTTAGTATCTTCTTCAATGATATCTTGTAGCGTGTTTAGACTATTAAATAAAAAATGAGGTTGTGCTTGATTTCGCAATGTATCCAACTGCGCTTGGATGCTTACTTGCTTTGCTTGTTCTTCGGCTCTAATGGATGTTTTTAATCTTATATAATAATACATAGCCTCATATATTGCCATAATCATTATAGTTACCAAAATAACTGGCAATAGTACTTTAAATTGCGTATGATAATTCGCGTTTCTGCCTGAAAGACGATATATATATTCGAGTGTATTACCTCCCACATAATCAACAATGACTATTGTAACGACAATAGTTAAGAAAAAAATGCTGATTCGTTTTATATCATCACGAAAGTCTGGGTACTTTTTACGTAAAAAAATCAAAAATCTACGTATGATCAACCAATCACAAATAGTAATGAATAATGAAGCACTCCAACTAAACAGAGCCATTGTTAACGGATAGTTTCCAAAGGAATTATTAAAGATATAATCTGTACTAAGACTTAAGATTAAAATACCAATAATCGAAAACCATACATCATTAAATCCTAAATATCGAATTCGCTTTTCTTTATTAAAAACCATTTTATTCAATTCTAGTTTTGTTGTTAAGCTTGTGATTCAACTGTAACATTTTGGTCTTAAAATTAATAAATTCGAATTTTAAAAACGTTTTATTTGTCTTCAATATTTAGTAGTAGACAAAAATCTTATCCTCATTAGTATGCGACATTATTTTAAAATATGAATAATGTATTTATTGGATTTATTTATAAAACTACTCTTCTATAATGCTTTCAAAAATACTTGACAGCATGATATCTTTTTACTTCTGTAGCTTTTATATCTTTTCTTGTGTTACCTAAACCTGAATATAGTATGAAGTAATTTACATCTACTGCTATAGATTTTAAGGAAAAATTAAAAATGCTAAGAATCTTTGTCAGCTATTGATTTTACTAACTTCATTAAAAAAGAACTAGTAAATAATTTTTGGTCACTAATTAATTTAATTATCTTTAATCAAAGAGAAATATATGATATATATAGTTACCATGGTAACTATATATTTATGTTGTAGGTAATTAAAAACGAACTAAATGAGCGAACAAATGATTGGTATTTTAGGAGGATTGATTGGTTCAATCCTAACAGTTGTTATAACTAAAATTCTTGATTTAGTTCAAAAGAAGAATGAATATACCTATGACTTAAAAAAACAATTTTTCAGTAAAAAACTACAAGCTGCCGAAGCGGCTATTATGCAATACTCTCTTTTTTCAGACGCTTTAAATCAATTAATAATCCTATTTGGACGATATAAAGAAGGTGAAACTAAAGTTGGCGAAAATTTGAATGATAATCTATTGAAACAAATAGATGAAAAAATAGCTCAAGCTAATAGTTCCTCTTTAGCATTATCCAGTTCTATTGGACTTTATTTTGACTTAACTTCAAATTATACAGCGAATGAAATTTTAAATGGATTTTATGATAATTTAAATATGTTGGCTCCTTATTCAGAAAATGTGGAAATAACACACGAACAATATTTGAGATTTATTGGAACTGAACAAGAACAAGAAGCTTTTAATATATACCAACAATCTGAAGATTATATGGCTCAAGCAATGAAAAATGTAGCTGAAGGTTACAAAGTGTTTGATGAAGAATTGAGAAATCAAATAGGTCAAATTAGAGAAGAAATGAAAAAATATGAATAAACAACTACTTACAATAACTAAGCATTCGGACTGCTCGTAGAGCAGTATCTGAATGCAGTGTTGACTAAAACCCACGTATTGCTAGCGATTTAAGGGTTATGGGTTTTACGAAGCTTTTTCTTGGAGGTATATTAGAACTAATAAAAGTTCTTTTCTTGAGGATAGTAAGATTATTTACATATTGATAACACTGTTTTTTTGTTGAAAAATCTATTTTCAAAACAATTCAAATATCATCTTTATTTTTGGAGATAGGTATCCTATGATGCCTTAGCATTTAATTTTTTTAGCTGTTTTTTGATTTTTTAGTTGGTCTATCCAATGCTTTGGAGGGGCTTTTCCATTAAAAACACAAACTGTTTTTAAATCTTCTTTTTTTAATCATTTTTAAGTACTATTATTAAATAAAGAGTACTTTTCAAAAGAATCAAAATCCATTTAAAGCTACTTGATATTGATTATATTTAGCTTTTATAAAACCATAAAATAACAAACAGGGGTTCTGCGCAGACTCACGTTACCAAACATTTGAAAAAAACTATGGAGAACAAAATTAAAAGCATCAAAAAATGGATTAATAAAGGTGGTTTTCCATTTGAAATGAAAGTAGCCAAAGCTTTCAAAGAAGGAGGTTTTCAAATCGGACAATCAATTTTATTCAAAGATTCTGAAACTGGAAAATATAGAGAAACAGATATTATAGCTCACGTAACGAAATCTGTAGAAAAAGTTTGGTTTAATCTGACATTTGTAGTCGAATGTAAAAAAATTGTCGGAAAACCGTGGATTGTTTTAAAAAGTGATTCTGAATATCAAACTCAAAAAGATAAACTACCAATTTTTGGAAGTAATAACGCTCAGTTATTAATTAAAAAAATCCTTTCTGAATCCAAGTTTCGTTCACCACTTCTATTTCCTGATTTGACAAACTATGGATATAACATAGTGACTGCTTTCTCAGAAAAAAATGATTCCTCTTATTCTGCAAGTCAAAGTGTTATAAAGGCAACTGATTATTTAGTTAATAAATCGAACAAGTCTAACAGTAAGTTTTGTAATATTTATATTCCGATTATAGCAATTAAAGGAGAACTCTATGACGGAAGTCTAACAAATGATAATGAAATAAAACTTGAAGAAAAATTTGTTTCAACCTTTGTCTCTACTAAATCATTTGAAGAAAATGGGTTGAGTGTTTTAACTGTAGTTACTGAAAAAAAACTAGCTGAATATATTAAGGAATTGAAAATTGAGTGTACATCATTTTTTGAAAAATATGATAAAGAATTAAGAGACATTGCAAAATCGAATCCAACAAATTTGAATTTAACTATTTATGACAATGACTTCTGATAAAAAAACGTGTGGTAACACCGGTAATCGTTGCACAAGTTGATAATTATAAAATATAAAGGAGAATAAAAGCCTTTTTAAGAGGCTTTTATTCTGTGTTTAAGTGAATCTACAACCAATAAAAATGGTCGATTTATAGAACGTCCCATTTATTAAGAAACTTTAAAAGAAAATCAAAAAAGGGTACCTTTCAGAAGAAATAAAAACCCATTTTAAAGTTGCTTGATATTGGCTATATTTAGCTTTTATAAAACCATAAAATAACAAACAGGAGTTTCTGCGCAGACTCACGTTACCTGCAATTAGATGGAAACAAATAATTCTACAATATCAATTAACAAATTTATCCTTGGACAAGGAACAGAAGGAGTCTATTCCGATATAACAATTGAAATTAAGAGGTCTGGACAAGCAAAAATTAACCGTGGCCATGGCATTCAATTAAACGATGAAAAAACATTAAAAGCAATTGAAAACGAATTTGAGAAAAATTGGATTAATGGATATAAAAAGGATGGAATTAATTTAGAAATAACAATTCTAAATGTTGGAGTTGATCCTTCTGGAAGAAAATATGCAATAGAAAATTCAGTTAACAGAGTAATGCATAACGCCTTACCAAAAATTGGTATTAATCCACCACAAATTTTTGGACTATAAAAATGAAGTATAGCACTATAACATTCAAAACTTTAACTGGAAATCAAGAATATATTGACCTTGGTGACCAATACTATGATGAATGGATAATTTATGAGGACAAGTTTCCAAAATTCCATATTAACTGTTTTAAAGAGAATTCACATGCAGATTCTTTAATTAAGAGCTTAATTGAAAACGAAAAATGGACAATTGAAGAACTTCTATACAGGATTAATTAATTGGATAACAGATATTTGACTTTAGATGAAAAACCCTTGATTGAAATTGCATCTTCATCCGAATTAAAAGAAATAAAATTTGACTCATTAACTATTGATCTAGTTGAAAAAATAAAAAACACATAACAATAGTAATTGTTGCGCAAGTTAATAACTATAAAATATAAAGAAGAAGAAAAGTCTTTTTAAAAAGTTTTCTTCCGTGTTTAGGTGAATCAGTTGATAAAATTAATGTTCTTTAAAAAAAGTATAATACGACTTTATTAGGAATAGATTCTAATTCCCAATACTATAGATTGCGACAACAACTAACAGAGCATCAATTTGGTACTTTAAAAAGACAATGGGGATTCATATTTACTCTGATGAAAAAATAAAGAACATGTATTGTCTTTTTAAATAATTTTCAAGAATTATTGTCAAAAAAGAGCACCTTTCAAAAGAAACAAAAATCCATTTTAAAGCTGCTTGATATTGGCTATATTTAGTTTTTATAAAACCATAAAGTAACAAATAGGACTTCTTAGCAAACTCCTGGTAGGTGTAATTGTCCATTTTGATCTGACAATTTTTTCGGAGGGATGCGCTGGGATTATGGAGTTTTCTTCTGATAAAGAGTACGGACAAATACTTTGTGAAAAGGAATTGCCCAAGTATTTTGAGATGATATCGTGGAGAGTTACACTATCCAAACGTTAGCACGTTATAAAATACTTGATCAAGGTCGCGAAAATTTTTTACAAAGTCAAATTTGAAGCGGAATTGCGGAATGTTTATCAGAATGGAAAACGGAGTATCAGTTCCCTACACCAACGGATCATAGACTGGTCTATAAATCCATAGGTTTGGATGGCTCCGAAAAAGTTGAATGTTTTTTTGTTTACCAAAATAGAACAACTGAGATTTTATTTTTAATTTTATAATAAATTAATCAAAAAAGAAAAGCACATAACATTATGTAAGATTGCATTGATTAAATAGTTTGTCTTCGCTAACGATTTAATCAACGACGCTATTGCTCATCTTACACTTAGTGTTGCCAGTAATATAAAATGACAGACGAACTAAGAAAATACGAATCCTCAATAAAGAAGAAACATAGCTTTAATTGGACACCAAAATTTGAGGAGGAAATAAGAACTGATTTGAATAAAACGGTAATAATTCCTATTGTATTAAAAACTTTTGAAAAGCTAGGTTGGGATTTAATTTACCAAGACGAAAAAAATGCTGAAGCTAAACGAAAAGGCGACTGGAATCGTTGGACTGAAAAAATCTCTATTTCTTACGATTATGGTAAATTGATAATTAAAAGTGTTTCTCTTGGAAATGAAATGTGGGATAATGGAAGAAATTCTAAAAGGGTGAAATTATTTATTCACGCATTTCTAAACACCGAAAATGAATTTGACCGAGAAACTTTAGCTGAACTTGAAAAAGAAGTAGAGAAGAAAAATAATTGGGATGACTATGAAATACCCGAAAGTTTACCGCAACCAAAAACTAGAAAAGAGCCACAATTTTGGATTGCAATTGTTGGTGGAATAATTACTGCACTATTATTAGGTTTTATCGTTGCTTTTCTATCTACACAAAGGATCTATATAATTGGTCTTTTTGAGTTAGGAGTAGCAATTGTTATGGGATTTGTGCTAAAACAACTTATAAAAATAAGTAATTACACTTTTTATGACCATTTGCACTATCTGCTAATTGGAATGATTTTGATAACATATACTTCAAATCAATATTTTCAGTACCAAATAATACTAAATGAAAACAACTTTCAACCTTTTAACTTTTGGGAGTTTACGCAAGCTAGATTTGATGCAGGACTAACAATTAAAAAACTCAACACAGGTTGGATAGGATTATTAATCAGTTGGGTGTTACAATTAGTAATCACCTATTTTATTGGTGTTTTAAGACTGTCTTCAAGTCTAATATCTTATTCACTTGAAAGAGTTCCAATGGAAGTTGTGGATTTCGCGATTTACCACTTTGTAAAGGAAAAAACAGAAGACCAAGTCAGAGACGAGCTATCAAAAATAGGTTGGGCTGAAAAACAAGACCAAGAAGAAGTTCTTGAATCAATTGGAGCTGTACAAGGAGCAACCGAAATGAATCGAATGGAATAAATACTACTGGCAATAACTAAGCATTCGGACTACTCGTAGAGCAGTATCTGAATGCAGTGTTGACTAAAACCCACGTATTGCTAGTGATTTAATGGCTATGGGTTTTACG
>CANMKX010000025.1 GCA_947498595.1 uncultured Aquimarina sp. | reverse complement strand
CTATCAAATTTGAAACTACCAAATCAGACCAATTAACACTATTCTTATAAACCCTTAGATCGAATTCAGGTTAATAACCTATTATTCTCTTGCGAAAACATCTTTAATTAGTTGATCTGTTACTGGGTTAATTCTTTCTAAAATAAAATTATAAAACTCGTCAAAATAACCTAAACCATTTAATTTCTCTGCTTTTACTATAAAAACATCTCCTTTATTTGATTTATATATTTTACCGATCGATATTTCTATCCCTTTTTCATTTTTGATCAGTTCATATCCATATGTTTCTTTTTTCATTATATAATTAATATCAGAAAACACATATGATAATTTTTCATTACCGATAACACTTGCTTTATCTACAGAAATTTCAGAAGAGTTTTTTTCTTTTGTAATTCCTTTATTTATGTCAGAATTACCTATTTTATTATTCTCGTTAAATTTATAATTTAAAGCTTTAATATCTTCAAACGCATTTCTTAAGGCTTGGTGATATGCTTTTCTATAATCTTTCTCTTTACTTTTACCTACTGAACTTTTAAATATTTCAATATCATTACAATCTTTTAAACTTATCTCCAATTTGGTCAAAAACAAAGAAGAAGACTTCAGAACACTAACTTTTAACCCCTTACACGAGTTCTTCATTAAATCATCAGGATAAGAATCTGTTCCTTTAAAAGCTTTAAATCCATGTTTTTTAAATAAAAATTTCGTCAAAGAGTTCAATTCATACTTATCATCAGCATCTAAAAAATCAAACCTTTCAGGGACTATTATGTATTCATAATCATTGACCTTATTTTGAGAACTTACTTTTGTTGAAAATAAAACTACAAAAAGTAGTATAAAAACTATACGCATAATTTACATTATTATATTAAACCCTAATTGGACAGCTGCTCCATTAGATTTAGCTAAATTACTATAGTCTAACAAATTATTTGCAGAAATATAAAAATTAAATTTTTTAATATGCGTAGATAATATCAATCCTACATTATAATATGATAAATCATCTATAGTGTAGTTAACTTTAGCTTTTAAATACTTTGATAGTCTTTTATAATAGAATAGAGATAAGGCAAATTGAGGTCGTTGTGGTCTAAATTGCATAAACACTTGTCCTCCTATTGCATCTGTATATGGCGCATCTTCTCCATCCAAATAGCAATCACAATTACCACTACTATACCTATTAAATGAATACTTTAAAGATCCATTAAGTTTCATTGGTCTAAATGCTGCATAACTATTATGAATTGTATCATAAGATACAGCCTCTTCTAATTCGTCTAACACATCGTTAACATCTTCTTCAGATTGTATTGGAGCTTGTAACCCTTCAAAAACATAATCTCCTATAGCTTTATAAGTTTCTACATCTTTAGTATAAAATATCATTCCTAAATCCGTTACACTACCTGTTACTCTCCACTGTTCTTCTATATCATATGTAAATCCAACATCAACTCCTAATCCTAAATTCCCTCCTAATAACGCTCTATTAATAAATTTCTTAGTCACTTGTTTCCCTCCATCTACATCATCTTCAGACTCTATATCTCTTAAAGAAGCATATCCTGCTGTTTGCAACCTTACATCTGCTCCACTTATTATATGTTGATAAATATTATTTCCGTTTGGTGTTTCTATAGTTGTAAAGGTTCCTCTATTTCTTGTGCTTCTAGCATTAAAAATACTTGAATAAATTTTTAGTCTTGCTCCAAATCTAAGGTTCCTATTCACTTTTTTATTGTAACCAAAATGAAAAACTGACATTAACTCTGCTGTAGCACTTATATCTGATAATCTAAATGGTACTCCTTCAAAATCTCTGTTTCCTCGATACGCTAAAACTGCCAAGTCTTTAGGGAAATATCCTATCACATCTAATTCTTGATAAATTCCACCAGAATAATAAATATCATTATCAGCTCTCCATCCAAAATTTAAAATATCAAGCTGCTGATTTACTGTAAAATAATCATGACTACTTAAATTAGCTAATGCCTCTTCTATTTTTTCATTAACTGATCTTCCATCATCAGCAAAAACATCGTAAATCGATACTCCTGAAGATCCCACATTTGCATGTATCTGAGATAAAAAAGGAACTCCTAAATGTTTGTTCATTTTTACATCTGCTGCTGGGTTTAATAATAATGATTGTGGAAGATCTGTAAAATCATATAACAATTCTTTATTTTGAGCACATACTATGTTTGCTATCAAAATAAATAGTAGATAAATATTCTTTCTCATAGTTCGTAACGTACAAAATAGGTTGCTTTTGACTTAACTTCTAATTCACCTTGTAAACTACCTGTAGTATTAGCAACTCTCATTTCTGTTATGATTTTAGTTGCATTTGATAATGTATTAATTAGGTTTTGATCAAAAATCTCTGTTTCTTCGGTTTCAACTGGAGTTGCATTAGTCCCCATATTTGCTGTAACAGTAAAACTATGTAATGGTGCAAAATCACTTCCTGTGAATATGAAGGTAAAATCAATATTACGTTCAATTGTATTTTCAAAATCAAAGAATAATTCTATTCTTTCTAAATTTTCTGTTGCCACATCTGTACTTAATAAATCAAATGCAATGGTATCTCTTACAACTGGAATGACAGTATTGGTAGGTATGTCAATAATGTCTTCAGTATTAATTTTTGAATATATAAAATCTGCTTCAAAAACTGGTGTTAATACAATTTCATCTGTTTGATCGAAATCAACATCTTTAACGCAAGACATGGTTGTTAACGATATTACTAGTAGTAATAATCGAATAAAAATTGTTTTTTTGTTCATCTAAGGGGACTTAATTTATTTGAGAAACGAATATTATTTATAAATTATTGTTAAAGGTAATTTTTAACTTCTGATAAATTATTTATAACGTTATATCTAGAACTTATTATTTCGTTATGATAATTAAAACATATTGATTTTATTCCAAAGGATTCTGCTCCTTGTATATCTGCTTCAAAATTATCTCCAATCATAATACTTTCCACTTTACTAGCTTTTGCTTTTTCTAATGCATGTGCAAATATTTTGGAATTCGGTTTTTTTACTCCTGCTTCTTCGCTATTTGTTATTGTCGAAAAATATTTCTCAATTCCAGACTGTTTAAGTTTTAAACGTTGAACTTCTTTAAATCCATTTGTTATGATATGCAATTGATATTTATCAGATAAGTATGTTAATAAATCATTAGTCCCTTCTATCAAGTGGTTATTTAACGGGAGGTATTTTATATAATCTTCTGCTATTTGATCTATTTTTTCTAAAGTAAATTTTAATCCAAACTTATTGAAACTATCATTCAACCTTCCTCTTCTCAATGCTATTTTAGAAACTTCGTTATTCCGATATTTTTTCCAATATTCTAGATTTATAAGTTCATATTCTTTCAGGAACAAATCTAACTCAAGATCTATATTATAAGCTCTAAAAATCATTTGATATGCTATTTTTGAATTCTTATCAAAATCCCATAATGTATGATCTAAATCAAAAAAAACATGCTTAATTCCTTCTTCCATTTTTTATTTTTCTTCTAAATCTAATATAAATTCAAATATAGATTTCCAGAATACTTTATCATTCAATTCTCCAAATAAGCTATTACTAAATATTGGTGTAAAAGTTCCATTTACATTCTTTATCGTATCAATGAAAGATGCTATTTCTTTTTTCGCCAATTTTAAATCCTCAACATTTTCAAGTGCTTGATTTGTAAAACAAAATGAATTTATCTTCAATGGTGTTTGGACTTCATAATCCAAATCATAAAACATAAACGGGGTACAAGTACCTGCTCTAAACCCTTTATATTGAGAATATCCCATAGAGTAATCCTTACCTATTTCTAGTTCTACAAAACTCCTATAAGCTTCTGGCAAATTAATTTTATAAAATGCACACAATACATTCTTTAAAGGTCGATTAACTATATTTTCTATTCTACTTTTTTCCTTTTTTAATAATCCTTTATTATTTATTGCTTCAAAAGAAACTTTCAATCCTATTTCTATATAATCAGCAACATATTTAATCAATATTTTATGCTCTGTACGATTAGCATTTATATTTTTTTCAAAATTTGAATAATCTCCTAATCCAAAAAGAACCAAAAATTTCTTCCTCTTATCTCTTTGAAGAGTTATTAAATATTTGAATGTATCATTAGGATCTTTCTGAATTCCTAAAATAACATTGATACGATCTAATACTTGTTTGAACTTAAACGTTCCTATATCCCTTATCCCCCCTCCTATTGAACGTAAAATTCCTTTTCTCTTGTATGCAAAAGTTTGAGAGACGGCTATAATAGGATTAATTTTAAACGATCTATCTACAGAAATTAAGTCTGGAAATTTAGCTTGTAGTACTTTTTTAAATTTATAAGCCCAAATATCAATCACTGGTTGATGAAGGAACTCATTTTGATAAGCAACACTCTCTGTTGCCATAAATCTCCCATACTCATCTTTTACGTGTGGTAAGTATTCTTCATATCTGGATAATAAATAAAAAGTAGCTGCAAAAATATCAAAGGGTAATGCTGATTTTTTATTGCTCGTTTGAAAAAAACATTTTGTTTCTTCCCATGTGGAGACTTGAATTTCTACATCATTAAAACCATGTTCGAATAGCAAGTCAACACTCTGAAAATAAAGCTCTTTCCCTAATGGTTGTTTTCCATATGATAGTTTTGCTTGATCATGGGCTATAAATTTTTCAATTTTTGACGTAAAACCAATATCAAACCCTAAAATTCTTTTACAAATTTGCTTGAACGTGTATAAAATTCTTGGAGTATTTTTTTGAGTATAGACTAATAGCATTAATTTACTTTATTCTTAAAGAATTGATTTGTCTGCAAAGCTAAAATACGCTTTTTCACTAATAATTAAATGATCTAATAAATTAATATCTAAGGTCTCTCCTGCCCTTTTTATTTTTTGTGTTAGGTCCTTATCAGATTTGCTAGGTATCATCGATCCACTTGGATGATTATGTGTTAATATCATTGCTGTAGCTCCTACCTCCAATCCTATTTTGAAGACTATACGAATATCCACCACAGTTCCTGTTTTTCCTCCGCTACTTATTTGTTTCTTATGCAATACTTTATTTGAATTATTAAGATATAATACCCAAAATTCTTCATGCTCTAAATCCCCTATAATAGGTTGCATAATTTTATTTACATCCATACTGTTTCCTATTTTGGGTAATTTTGGGATTTCTTCTTGTCCTCTACGTTTTCCTAACTCTAATGCGGCAACTATCGAAACTGCTTTTGCCTCCCCAATTCCTTTAAATTTCATTAATTTTTTAATCGAAATTTTCCCTAATGAATATAGCTTATTATTTGTACTAGCTAATATACGCTGACTTAAAGCAACTGCGCTTTCTTCTCTATTACCTGAGCCTATCAAAATTGCAATTAGCTCTGCATCGCTTAAAACATTTTTCCCTTTATTTAATAACTTTTCTCTTGGTTGATCATTTTCATTCCAACTCTTAATTGATAATGGATGTAATTCTTCTCGCATAATTTTCTTTTTTCTAAAGATATAATCCTTTTTTCTATTTTTCAACCCAAAACCACCCTATAACACTACTAACCAAACACATAAACTCAAAAAAAACGTTATAACACAACTATTTTTTATCATAGGAACATCTATATCAACAAAATATCTTTAGCAAAAAACAAAGCTCATTTTCAATATTTTATGATTTTTTATTAACATTTTCTCTTAAACATTTATAAATGTTTCAAAAAAACATTAAATTTACACGTTGCATATATCTTAAAAAGATCATTTTTTAGTTTATGTTGAACACCCCATAAAACAGAACTTAATACTAATAATAAACATTTGATTCTATGAAAAGAATTTTTACTCTAATCTTACTATTTGTTTCGATTAGCATTTTTGCTCAAGGAGAAAAAAGAATAGGTTTCTTAAATTTAGCAGGAAATTACATTCAAGTTCCTAAAGGATGTAGTGCAACGTCAGAATATGAATTGCTTGCATGTGATGGTACCTCTGTACAATGGTCTTATTATAGTGATGATTTATTATCTGCTGTTTCAGATCAATTAATACTTTCGTATGAAGAAAAAATGGCTGGAGCGAGTAAATCTCCTCTTACCGTTAAGTCATATGGAGGTGTATTAAAAGGTTATAAGTTTGAAGAAAAGGATGGTGATCATTCTGTATATCAATATTTCCTTTTCGGAAAAATAAAAGATAAAAGTGTTTTTATGACTATTGGAACTCCTTCAAATATCGTTTCTACTTCTGATCTAAATGGTGTTCTTAAATTAATCATTGAAGAAATAGGATAGTAAAATATCTTTCTAAATAATACGACAAAGGAACTATTTAAAATAGTTCCTTTTTTTTGTGGCATAAATCAAAAGAAAATTGCATTAACATAATATCTTAAATATTCTATTTTTTTTACCACTAAATATAATTTACATTTGGTTACAAAGAATTATCTATTAAACTACCCAAATTATTTTTAATAGTTCAATTCATCTCTTCAATTTTAGGGAACTATTCATTTAATCATTAAAATATTTGCATACCTATGAAATCATTATTTAATGAAGTTACAAAGAATGAAATCATTGATAGAATTAATAATTTGTCATATAAAGATCAGGCTAAATGGGGCAAAATGAATGTATCTCAAATGCTTTTCCATTGTCAATATCTATTAAAAATAGCTTTACAAGAGGATAATTTAGATTTACGTCCCAATATTTTTGCTATTCTTTTTTTTAAAAAATCTCTTTATAATGATCGTCCTTGGCGAAAAAATCTACCGACTCATTCTAAACTAAAAGTTATGTACCCTAAAGTTTTTGAAACTGAAAAGCGTAGCTTACTTTCATTAATTGAAACTATTTATCATAAGAAAGAAGATCCATGGGGAAAGCATCCCATTTTTGGTAAGTTTAGCTCTGAGCAATGGGGAAAATTACAATACAAACATCTAGACCATCATCTAAGACAATTTGGAAAATAAAAAAGGAGATTTCTTAAAGAAATCTCCTTTTTTATTCTTTTTTTTTGCGTCACTACTATGTTATCAACTAATTCAGTATCGCTTCTACATCCTTAAAATCAAGTCCACCGTAATTACCGCTACTCATTAATAGCAATGCTGTATCTGTATATTCTTGCTTAAATAAATACTCTTTAAAAGCAATTGGATCCGTATAAATTTTCAAACTTTCCTTATCAAAAGCTTCTCTTATTTGGCTTTCAGAAACTTCTTCTAATTGTTTTATTTTTACAGCTTCTGGAGAAAAGAATACAACTGCTTCGTCTGCCATTTTTAAAGCCCCTTTATATTCTTTAAGAAACTCTGCATTAAGACTGCTATACGTATGCAATTCTAGACACGCTACAAGTCTTTTCTCTTTAAATTGTTCTTTTACAGCTATTGTAGTTGCTGCTACTTTTGAAGGACTATGAGCAAAATCTTTGAATGCTACACTGTTATCAGTTTCAACTATTTTTTCTAATCGCTTTGATGCTCCTTTAAAAGTTGCTATAGCTTCATAAAAATCATCTTCATCCACTCCCATATGCTGACAAATCCATTTTGCTCCTGCAATATTATTAAGATTATGCGCTCCAAATACTTCTATCGGCATATCTCCTTCAGGTGTACTTAATAACGTTTCTCCATCTTCTACACTATAACTTGGTGTTTCGTATGGAAATTTACGTATCGGATTTTCTGTTGCTTCTGCCAATTCTTTGACTAAAACATCTTCTTCATTATACACTAATGCTCCACCATTTATGATAGAGTTCATAAAAATCTTGAACTGCTCTTTATAATTCTCTATCGTTGGAAAAACATTAATATGGTCCCAAGCAATCCCACTTACTAAGGCTATATTAGGTTGGTATAAATGAAATTTTGGTCTTCTATCCAATGCTGATGACAAATACTCATCTCCTTCTAAAACAATAAAATCATTCTCTTCTGTAAGGTGAACCATGGTATCAAACCCTTCTAATTGAGCTCCTACCATATAATCCACATTTCGATCATGATAATGTAATACATGAAGTATCATTGATGTTATTGTCGTTTTCCCATGAGACCCTCCAATAACTACTCTTGTTTTTTCTTTTGATTGTTCGTATAAAAACTCTGGATAGGAATATATTTTCAATCCCAATTCCTGCGCTCTCAATAGTTCAGGATTATCACTTTTTGCATGCATTCCTAAAATAACAACATCAATTTCTTCTGTTATATTTGCTGGATCCCATCCTTCTTCTGTCGGTAGTAACTTATATTTGTTCAATCTAGATTTAGATGGTTCAAAAATAACATCATCACTTCCTGTTACTTTTTCTCCCTTTTTATGTAATGCTATAGCCAGATTATGCATTGCACTTCCTCCTATAGCTATAAAATGTATTCGCATTATTTATGGATTTATCTATATGTAAAGATAATTAGTTTTTTAGTCTGTTATTAATTTTATAGCATAAAAAAAGCGAGCTATAAATAACTCGCTTTTTTCATTCTAAGGAAATATATTTTTAATTATTCAACATTTTCCAAAGTCTATCTTTTAATTCTTGTAATCCTTGCTGCGCTACAGATGAGATAAACATATACGGTGCTTGTAATTTTTCATCTAACTCTATTTTGAGTTCTGCTTGCAATTCATCATCAAGCATATCTGATTTTGATATTACAACTAATCTATCTTTATCTAGCAATTCAGGGTTATACCTTCTCAACTCATCTAATAAGATTTCATATTGTTGAGCTATATCATCTGCATCTGCTGGTACTAAAAATAATAATGTTGAATTTCGTTCAATATGTCGTAAAAAACGGTGTCCAATTCCTTTTCCTTCAGCAGCTCCTTCTATAATTCCAGGGATATCTGCAATAACGAAAGTCTGAAAATCTCTATATTCTACTATTCCTAAATTAGGTTTTAAAGTAGTAAACTCATAATCTGCTATTTTAGGTTTTGCAGAAGTAATCACAGACAGTAATGTAGATTTCCCTGCATTAGGAAATCCTACTAAACCTACATCTGCTAATATTTTAAGTTCTAGTGTTACCCCATGTTCTTCTCCAGGAGTACCTGGCTGGGCATATCTAGGAGTTTGGTTTGTCGGGCTTTTAAAATGCCAGTTACCTCTTCCTCCCATACCACCTTTAGCGATAATAATTTCTTGACCTGATTCTGTTATTTCGTATAGAATCTCTTGAGTTTCTGTATCTCTTACAACGGTTCCTAATGGAACTTTTACATAAACATCTTCGCCATCCCCACCTGTACTTCTATTTTTACTTCCATGCTCTCCATGCCCAGCTTTAAAATGTCTTTTAAATTTTAAATGGTACAATGTCCACATATTAGTATCTCCTTGCAAAATAACATGTCCTCCTCGACCACCGTCTCCTCCGTCTGGTCCTCCTTTGGTTATGTATTTTTCTCGATGTAGATGTGTAGAACCTTTACCTCCGTTACCAGAAGTAATATGTAATTTTACATAATCAACAAAATTCCCTTCAGTCATATCCTTTTCTTATTTACCGCTACAATTTAATTTCTTACTGCCTATAAGTTATCTATAACTTTACTCAGTCTACTTGTGATTTCTGGCACTTCTCCAAAACCATCTACTCCAAAATACTTATCTTCTTTTTCGTAGTATTCTTTCAAAATAGCTGTTTCTTTATAATATACTTTTATACGATTACGTATAACGTTTTCATCTGCATCATCTGCTCTTCCAGAAGTTTTTCCTCTTTCTAATAAACGCTGAACCAAAACCTCATCATCTACTTCTAACGCAACCATAGCACTTACAGAAGCTTTTTTAGATTCTAATAAAACTTTTAAAGCTTGTGCTTGCGCTTCTGTTCTTGGAAATCCATCAAAAATAAATCCTTTCGCTTCAGAATTTTTATCAACTTCTTCACTAAGCATTTTTATAGTTACCTCATCTGGTACTAATTGCCCTTTATCAATATATGATTTTGCTAAAGTACCTAATTCTGTAGCATTTTTTATATTGTATCTAAATACATCTCCTGTAGAAATGTGCTTTAAATTATATTTATCTTTTAATACTTCAGCTTGTGTTCCTTTACCCGCTCCTGGAGGTCCGAATAACACTAAATTTGTCATGTTGTTATCTGATTTTAATTGATATACATCTGTTAAATTTCGTCCTAATCCATCATAGTCAAGACCAAATCCAACAATAAAACGATTTGGAATCGAAATCCCGATATAATCTATTTTAATTTCTTTTTTATATGCTTCTGGCTTGTAGAATAATGTAGCGATCTTTATTTCTTTGCATTTTTTTTCTTGCAATTTTTCGATCAGTACTTCTATTGTATTTCCTGTATCTACGATATCTTCTAAAACAACCACTGTTCTACCTGCAATATCTTCTTTTAACCCTATTAATTCTTTTACTTCTTCTGTTGTTGCTGTACCTTCATACGAAGACATTTTAATAAAACTTACCTCGCAATCACCATCAAATCTTTTTATTATTTCTGTAGCAAACATAAAAGAGCCATTCAAAACTCCTATAAACAATGGTTTTTCTCCTTTTAAATCATCGTTTATTTTTACAGTTAATTCCTCTATCGAATTCATGATTTTTTCTTCCGAAATATAAGGTGTAAACTGTAAATCGTGTAGCTGTATCATAAGCTTTTATTTTATCTTAAAGATGATCTAATTGTTAAAAGGCGCAAAGATAGTGATTAAAATATGATTTATTGTTTATAAAATATTGCATTTAAATCCTATCTGTTTTTATAAGGCTATTAGATTGGAAAAAATTATTTTTGCATTCATAAACCACTTTAGCACAACAAACAAATGATTAATTATTTTTCCTCTAGCTTTAAACTTGGTATTTTGGGCGGCGGACAATTGGGCAAAATGATGCTCTACGAAACTCGCAAATACGATATACAAACACATGTCTTAGATCCTAATCCTAATGCTCCTAGTAATATTGCTTGTGATCATTTTGAAGAAGGAGATTTGATGGACTATACTACGGTGTATAATTTTGGAAAAAAAGTAGATCTCTTAACTCTAGAAATTGAATTAGTAAATCTTGATGCTCTTAAGCAATTAGAATTAGAAGGAGTAAAAGTTTTTCCTAGCGTAGCTACATTACAAAAAATACAAAACAAAGGATTACAAAAGGTTTTTTATAAAGATAAAAAAATTCCAACTGCTGATTTCATTCAATATGATGATAAGTTACAGCTAACAGAAGCTATTCTTTCTGATAAGTTAACATTACCATTTGTTTGGAAAAGCACTCAAGGAGGGTATGATGGAAATGGCGTTTCTATCATCAAATCTATAGATGATTTAGAAAAACTACCTAATACAGAGTGTATTGCTGAAGAAATGATTTTTTTCAAGAATGAATTAGCTGTTATTGTAGCTCGTAATTCAAAAGGTGCTGTAAAAACATATCCTGTTGTTGAAATGGAGTTTCATCCTGAAGCCAATCAAGTAGAATATGTCATTTGTCCTGCTAGAATTAATGAATCTATTAGAAATAAAGCTAGAGAAATTGCTCAACAGGTTTCTGAAGCATTTGAGCATGTTGGGATTCTTGCTGTAGAAATGTTCCTTACTCAAGAGGATGATATTCTTATCAACGAAGTTGCCCCTAGACCTCATAATAGTGGTCATTATAGTATTGAAGCTAGTTACACAAATCAGTTTGACCAGCACATTCGAGCTATTTTAGGTCTTCCTTTAGGTAAAACTGCTAATAAAGTAGGTGGTGTTATGGTCAATCTAGTCGGCGAAGAAGGTTATACTGGTGATGTTATTTATGAAAATATTTCTTCAATCATGGAAATGGAAGGTGTTACTCCTCATATATATGGTAAGAAAACAACAAGGCCTTATAGAAAAATGGGGCATGTTACAATTATTCATGAAAATATAGAACAGGCTAGAATCATTGCCGAAAATGTTAAGAAAACAATTAAAGTGATTAGTCACATATAAAACAACATATTTTAAATTATATTCTTATGGCTAAAATAGGAGTTATTATGGGAAGTACTAGTGACCTCCCTGTCATGCAACAAGCTATCGATATTTTAAAAAGTTTTGATATTGAAGTAGAAGTTGATATTGTTTCTGCACATCGAACTCCTGAGAAGTTGTTTGATTATGCCAAAAATGCTCATACTCGAGGAATCAAAGTCATTATTGCTGGGGCTGGTGGAGCTGCTCACCTACCCGGTATGGTCGCTTCATTATCTCCTCTTCCAGTAATAGGTGTTCCTGTTAAATCAAGAAATTCTATCGATGGTTGGGATTCTGTTCTTTCAATTTTACAAATGCCAGGAGGTGTACCTGTTGCTACTGTAGCTCTTGACGGAGCTCTTAATGCAGGAATTCTCGCTGCTCAAATTATTGGAGCAAATGATCCTATCATTTTAGATAAGATACTATCCTATAAAGAAAATCTTAAGCAAAAGGTTATTAAAGGAGCTAAAAGTATTGATTCTTAATACTTTTTTATATAAACAGAAAAAAGAGTCACATAAATGTGACTCTTTTTTCAATATCAGGCTTTACTTTAATATAATATTATTTATTAACCAACTTAAATATATTACAAACTTTTAAAGTAAAACCACTACTCTTAAAACCTGAGTTAAAGGTATACATCTTACATCTTAGCCTGATAAAAATACTAAAAAAAGACATATTACCTTCGATGAAATGCTTTTTTTTTCGACAAAAGGCATTGTAAACTTTTTTTCCTTGTATTTAAATCTATTAAACAACCAATAATCATATTATTCTGATCATTAATTTTATATTTTATGAAATAAATTGAATAAAAAAAGAGTCACAAAATGTGACTCTTTCTATATATTTGGTCTTATGAAACTGTATATCGAGATTCCATACCCCAAAATAGCAATATACGTTTCTATATAATAAGACCTTTTCCTAATAAACTTGGAACAAATTTATATTTCTATTCCATTTCTCATTCTAATGGAACGGATTTAAATTATAAATACTCGATAATGATCATACTTTATCGATAAAAAACATTTTTTATAAATCATATTCATAAAGTAACTATAGTATATGACTAATCCTTTATTAACATCATTTGACACTGCTCCGTTTTCTCAAATAAAATCAGAGCATTTTCTTCCTGCTATACAAAATGCAATCACCATTGCTAAAAATGAAATTGACAAGATTGTTAACTCTAAAGAAGCTCCTTCTTTTAAAAATACAATTGAATCTTTGGATTATAGCGGAGCATTACTAGATCGTGTTTCTAGTACATTTTTCAATTTAAATAGTGCAGAAACTAACGAAGACATTCAAAAAGCTGCTCAAGAAATATCTCCTTTACTTACAGAATTCAGTAATGACATTGCTTTAAACGAAACATTATTCAAACGTATAGAGACTGTTTACTTACAAAAAAGTAATTTAGATTTATCTCCTGAGCAAGTAACATTACTTGAAAAACGTTACAAATCTTTTTCTAGAAATGGAGCTAATTTGCCTGATCAAAAAAAAGAACAACTAAGAAGTATTGATAAGCAATTGGCGCAATTAAGCCTTTCTTTTGGAGAGAATATTCTTGCTGAAACAAATAAGTTTGAGATGTTGCTTACTCAAGAAACAGATCTCTCTGGTTTACCCGATGGGGCTAAAGAAGCTGCCAAAGCTTTAGCTAAAACAAAAAATAAAGATGGATGGTTAATTACACTAGATTACCCTAGTTACATTCCTTTTATGACGTATGCTGATAATCGTAAATTAAGAGAAAAACTAGCATTAGCATTTTCGTCAAAAGGATTTAACAATGATGATTTAGATAATCAAAACAATGTTTTATCAATCGTTAAACTTCGTTATCAAAGAGCTCAACTGCTAGGTTATCAATCTCATGCGCATTATATACTAGAAGAACGAATGGCAAAAACACCAGAGGCTGTTTTTTCTTTTCTAAACGACATTTTGGATAAAGCTAAGCCTGCTGCTCAAAAAGAATTTGATCGTTTACAAAATTTCGCAAAAGATTTAGATAATATCGATCAATTACAGAAATGGGACGGTGCTTATTATTCAGAAAAATTGAAACAGAAACTTTTCAAGTTAGATGACGAGCAATTAAAACCATATTTTAAACTTGAAAATGTAATTGATGGTGTGTTTACTATTTCTGAGAAATTATATGGATTATCTTTCCAGGAAATTGATACGATAGACAAATATCATGAAGAAGTAAAAACGTATAGTGTTACTGACGATCAAGGTAATTTTGTTTCGTTTTTATATGCTGATTTTCATCCTAGATCTGGAAAACGAAATGGTGCCTGGATGACATCTTATAAATCACAAATGAAAATAGATACTGTTGATAGTCGTCCTCATATTTCTATTGTATGTAATTTCACTAAACCAACACCTAGTAAACCTTCTTTATTAACATTTAATGAGGTTACTACATTATTTCATGAATTTGGTCATGCATTGCATGGTATGCTAGCAAATACCACTTATCCTAGTTTATCTGGAACAAGCGTATTTTGGGATTTTGTAGAACTTCCTAGTCAAGTTTTAGAAAACTGGTGTTACGAAAAAGAAGCTTTAGAATTATTTGCTAAACATTATGAAACAGATGAGGTAATTCCGATGGAATTAATTACTAAAATAAAAGATTCTGCTACTTTTCAAGAAGGCATCGCTACTTTACGTCAATTAAGTTTTGGATTATTAGACATGTCTTGGCACGGTCAAGATCCATCAAATATTACAGATGTTAAATCTCATGAATTAGCTGCTTTTGCAAATACATCGTTATATCCAGATGTAACCGAAAATTGTATGAGTACAGCTTTTTCTCATATCTTTCAAGGAGGATATTCTGCCGGGTACTATTCTTATAAATGGGCAGAAGTATTAGATGCAGATGCTTTTGCTTATTTTAAAGAACAAGGTATTTTTAATACTGAAATTGCTACAAAGTTTAAAGAACATATTTTATCTAAAGGAGGAACTGAAAATCCTATGGAACTCTATAAACGTTTTCGTGGGCAAGAACCTAAACCAGATGCTTTATTAAAAAGAGCTGGATTGCTGTAATCTCAAAAAGTAAAAAGGTGCTCTAGAATTATATTCTAGAACACCTTTTATAAACTAGTGGCTAATTATTCTTATTTTTTTATCAATCTCTTATTGTATATTTTTCCTTTTTGAGATAATGTCACGAAATAAATTCCTGAAGCTAAATCTGAAATTTCAATTCTAGTAGTTTCTTCATTTAACTTAATTTCTTTTTGAATATTACCCTTCATATCAATCATCACAATAGCACCTTCTTTCCATAATTGATTATAAACTGTAACATTAACAAAATTATCTCCTATTGGATTAGGATAAAATGCTAAAACTTCATTATCATCTTTCAACTCATTTATTGACAATTCTCCTTTATTAGTAGCATCACAAGCTCCTATTAATGTCCAACCAGTCGTTGTTCTTTCATAAAGGCTTCCTAAATATGTTACACGATCACCTGCCTGATATGTACTTGACGAGTTATATTCATTAATACCTTGGCAAATATCTGTATTATCTGTTCCATCTAGTAGTTTTACATCATCAATTACAACATCACCTTGCCAACTAGCCCCTGTAGTTGTATTAAATCTAATTTTTATAGTTGCTCCAATGTAATCGTCTAATGCTATATCTGCTGTGTTCCATGTACTACCTTGACTTCCACTTTTCGTAAAAATAGTTGTCCATGAACTTCCATTATCATTACTAACCTCAACTAATAGATTTCCTATAGCACTACCTAACATATGATATTCAAATTGAAACTTAGGTGATGACACTCCATTCAAATTAAAACATGGTGAGGTTAAAATTGCATTCTTATTAGGGTAACCATTTCCATTCCCTGATGCTTCAACATAAATATAAGACGTCCCTTCTGTAGCACTACTCGGCCCTGTCCCGTTAGAAGGGGTACCACTACTATCAATCAACCAATCTAAATCATCTGTTGTTGCTTGCTCCCAATTTCCAATTGATCCTTCAAAACCTTGTGAGTATGGATAGTTATTTATTTCGTTTGAACATGTTGGTGCAGTACTTTGTGTTGAAAAAGTTCCGGTGTTATATCCTGAATTAGAATTTTGACAATTCGATCGAATACGTATATCATAATTTGTTCCAGCATCTAATCCTGTAATAGTTGAAGAAGTACCTGTGATTGTTCCTAATGTCCATGAGTTTGTGGTGTTTTTCTTATATTCAAAATCATATCCTTGCGCATTACTTACTCCGTTCCATGAAATGGTTGCAGAATTAGTTGTTACATTATTTGCATTTAATCCTGATGGAGTAGCACATACATTTCCTGTTGTCGTTGTCCCTTTGGCAACTTCTATTAAAAATTCTAATCCTAATTTCACAAATTTGGCCGCGTGAGTTGCATTAGGTGTTGGAGATCTATCAAATGTATCATTAGAGGTATGAATATTAGGATTACTTTCTGAAAATTTAGCTTCAAAAGGAAATGACACATCATACCCTTGCTGAGACCAACTGTAGTGATCAGAACAACCATAATTACATCTAGAAGTACCATAAGTAACTGCATGTGTTCCAGTAGCATTATAATGATCCATCAATTGCATTAAAAAATTATTCAAAGTGTTATTTGTATAAGTATCAGTAGATATAAAAACATCTTGTGCCGATCCTTTATAATTAGTCATATCAAATTGTACATAACTAACTACATCTACATTTCTATCTCGATAATCTTCTGCTATTTCTCTAGATCCTCTTAGTCCTACCTCCTCTGCTGCATAGGCCATGAATTCTATAGTTCGTTTAGGTTTAAAATTCATAGCAAATAAAACTCTTGCTGCTTCTGTTATTGTCGAAATTCCTGAAGCATTATCATCAGCTCCTGGTGAGTTATTATTATTTCCGCTAGCAGTTGAATCTGCATGTCCTCCTATGATTACATATTGATCTGGAGATTCTGTACCTGTAATTGTCATTACAACTGATGGCATATTTGTTGATGTATGGTTTACTATTCTAACCGATACATCACTTCTACCAGCTGCCATTGTTTCCCATTTCGTTTTTAAATCCAAAATAGCTTGTCTTGCGCTATTAGTAGTATGGTAACGCGTTCCATAGTTTTCTAATTCTTGTATTTGATTTGCAATATTTACATTGTTAACTAAGTTCAAGCTTTGATTCACTAATTGGTCTTGATCAATTGTGTAATTCACTGCTCTATTTTTTGATTGCAATCTTAAAGTACTCTTTATCGTAGCTAATGCAGATTCTTTTGTTGGTTCATAAATAAAACCTGGTCCATGAACCAATACTTTATGATGTAATTCTTCTGCTCCTTCTTGCGTTAATAATACAGCTGTACTTTCTCCGTTAGTGGCTATAATTTCTATCTCTGATGGATGATTTTTTTTCAGTGCTTTCGCATCTTTAGTTTCCATTGTCGCATAAAAAGTTGTGCTCTTCTCTTGAGAATATCCCAAATAGGTAATCATCATACAGACAATTCCTATCATAAAAATATTTTTTTTCATAAATAAAATGAGTTTGTGTTAGTCTTAGTAACTTACACAAAATCAAACAGTAAGAAAAATGGCTAAACCACAATATTACAACTGTTTATTTATTTTCTTAACAAACACCAAGTGTAAACTTTAAAAAAAAGTTAATCTATATTTCAATTATTATTGAAAGTTTAAAAAGTTTATTATATTTGTAACATGGATTATCAAACTGCTAAAGAGAAATTTATCACAACCTGGGGATCTTTCGGTTCTATGTGGGGAATTAATAAAGCGATGGCTCAAATACACGCCCTTTTATTTATATCTCCAACATCATTATCTATGGAAGAAATCATGGAAGAACTACAAATATCTCGAGGTAATACCAGCATGAATCTACGACAATTAATGGATTGGGGTATTGTATATAAAGAACATAAAACTGGAGAACGAAAAGAATATTTTGCTTCTGAAAAAGATGTACAAGAATTAGCTAGACAAATAGCAAAAGAAAGGAGTAGAAGAGAAATAAAACCTGCATTAAGAGTTCTAAAAGAAGTCTCAACTATGAAAGATGATGGTACAACCAAGACAAAAGAACTTATTAAACAAACAAAAGCTCTTCATGAACTTGCAGACACTGCTGATACAATAATGAACAACATCGTAAACCAGGATCAAAACTGGATCACCAAAACATTAGTAAAACTCTTAAAATAAACCCTTTTATTACTTATTCAGCTTACAAAGGAATTAATTTTCCTTTATTTTTTAACCCAAACTTTCAATTTTTTCTGAAACTTTAAAATTATTAAAAATATGAAATTAATATACAATATTAACAAATGGAGTTTAATCATAACAATTTTTCTATATATCACAATATATTATGGTCTCTTAGCTCAAATTGCACTAGGAATAATTCAGCTAATCTCTGCGATTATATTGTACTACTCATGGGCTCATTTAAATGACAAAAGTAAAAAGCATCTGATTCAATATACTATAATCGTTTTTATTTACGCTATCCCTTTTTTTATAATTTATAACAAGGTGCCCTCCTTTATCGGTTTAACAATCGTTTATGTTATAATTCCTTTATTAATTGCTTTTTACTTTTTGTATATCACTTCTTTAACTTCAAAAAACGTAGATAAATGAACTACAATCTAATAACATACTGTATTTATAGTTTAACTATCATACTCATTATAATCAAAATAGGTCGCATTTGTTTCGACAATGGAAAAATCTACATTTCCAATCTAATTCCGCATGACATTGATTTTTGCAATCGTATCAATAGTTTATTATTAACTGGTTATTATTTAATAAATATTGGTTATGCGATTTTTAGCATTGCAACTTGGCAATTAATCCAAACATATCAGCAAATGATTATTTCGCTTAGTTATCATATAGCAATGATTATTTTCATTCTTGCTTTTCTTCATTATTTCAACTTATTCTGGATTACAAAATTCATCAAAAAAATCACTAATTTTTAATATCATTTATATGGAATTCTCAAAAATAAGTATTGGTTATTTAATCTATTTACCAATCGTAATTACACTTACTATTCTAGTTTCTGAAACTTTATTTAAAAATGGAAAAACCTTCATGCTCGACATCTTTAAAGGTAGAGAAGACATCGCTTTGGCTACGAATCGTCTTTTTAAAGTTGGTTTTTATTTAGTAAATATAGGTTGGGCTCTTCTTATTTTAAAAATCAGCTCGTTATACAATAATTCATATCAAGAACTAATCGAAGCTCTTAGTTATAAAATTGGCGGGTTCTCTATTTATCTAGGAATAATGCTATTCATTAATTTGTTTTTCTTCTTTAGGGGAAGGAAGCATCAATCTTCAAAAAATAGAATTAGAAAGGAAGAGATACCGTCTTAGTCTTCTTCTCTTTTTATAACACATTTCGAAGCATATCTCATAAAATCAATTTCATTCTATTATTAATTTAATGTAGATGTGCTTTAATCTTTTTTAATAATAGATCTTTATTATGAATACACTTACTATCACCATAGCTGGAGGTTCTGGCTTTTTAGGTTCTGTTCTTATTTCTTATTTTCAAAATAAAGTAAAAACAATTTATGTATTGACTCGAAAAAAACCATGTTCTCATCATAATGTTCGATACGTCCAATGGGATACAAAATCCATCGAAAATTGGACTTACGTTATTAACAAAACAGATATACTTATTAATCTTTCTGGTAAATCGGTAGACTGTAGATATCATAAAAAAAATAAAGACTTAATTTTAAATTCTAGAATTGAAAGTACTTTAATCTTACACAAAGCCATTTTACAATGTCATACTCCTCCTAAAATTTGGATTAACTCCTCAACAGCTACTATATATGAACATTCTTTATATCAGCAAATGGATGAGAAAAACGGAAAAATTGGAAATGGATTCTCTGTTAATGTAGCAAAAGAATGGGAACGTACATTCTTTAAACATTCATTACCTGGCATTCGAAAAATTGCCATCAGAACTTCAATCGTATTAAGTACTAAAGGAGGTGCCTTACCGTCAATTTTAAAATTAGTCAAATTAGGATTTGGTGGCAAACAAGGAAAAGGAAATCAAAAAATAAGTTGGATTCATGAATTAGATTTTGCTCGATCGATAGAACATATTATTACTAATAAAAATATTGATGGAACAATCAATATCGTAAGTCCAACTCCTGTTTCCAATACCGATTTCATGAAACATGTGTCTAAATTTTCAAAACCACTTTTTAGGATTCCAATCTCAGTAGTAGCATTAAAAATAGGTGCTTTTTTTATCAAAACAGAAGCAGAATTAGTGCTTAAAAGTAGAAATGTAATTCCGAATAAATTAAAATTCTATGGATTCAATTTTTTATATCCAAAAATAGATCAAGCCTTACATTCTATTATTAAATCTAAGTAATCGAGATGGCAAAAATAATTATCAGCACATATATTAATGCTCCTATCGAATTAGTTTATGATAATTCTAGGAGCATAGATCTACATATAATTTCAAGCTCAAATACAAAAGAAAAAGCTATTGATGGTATTACTTCTGGTTTAATCAATCTAGGAGAAACAGTTACATGGAGAGCTAAACATTTAGGCTTTTTTTTTACTCACAAAAGTAAAATCACAGCTATGTCACAACCGTACTACTTCACTGATACCATGACAAAAGGAGCTTTTCTTTCATTCAATCATGAACATATATTTATCCCTATAAATAAAAAGAATACTTTAGTAATAGATATTATTGATTATAGAGTTCCAGGTTATTTTATTGGAATGTTTTTTAATTTTTGCATTTTAAAACGTCATCTTGTTAAATTTATTCGAAAACGAAATTCGTTTATTAAGGTTTATACAGAAAGTTATAACCCTAGTTATTAATCTTTCTCAATTCACCAAAACCCCTTGTTAATGTATTGTTAATTTTTTTATACTTTTGTGTTGATAAAACAGAGCTATATATCAAAAATACTAGTATAATAAGACATATGCTTGCGATTCAAATTTAATGAGTCTTTTGATTCTTTTTAATCTTTTGTTAATTTTTAAGCAAAAAACTAAAAATAAGATTAAAATGTAAGGTTTCGCCGTAGTAACCTACTACTCCTTAAATATTAAGCAATCTAGATTCAACTTTTTATTATATTTTTGGTGAATACAATAAACAACAACTATGCTAACAAATACTATAGACCCCAATACTTGGGTAGATAAATACAGTGATTATCTATTCAATTACACCATAGTAAGAGTTGATGATAAAGAGATCGCGCAGGATTTGGTACAGGAAACATTTTTAGCGGGTCTTAAGTCTATGAAGAATTTTAAAGGAGAAGCAAGTGAACGAACATGGCTTATTTCTATTTTAAAAAGGAAAATCATCGATTACTATCGTAAAATAAATAGTAAAAAAGGAAAAGCAGAAGTACGTTTAAATTACAATAGTGATACAGATTCTGAAGGTGACTGGTTAGAAGAAAGGGTAGCAGATCCTTTTGACGCTAATGCTGAAGGAGAAATTGAAAATAAAGAATTAGGAACTGCCATACATCATTGTATTGGTAAACTTCCAGAAAAACAAGCTACTATTTTCAAAATGAAAACCATACAAGGTTTTGATACGGAAACTATTTGTAATGAGTACTCTATAACTGCGTCTAACTTATGGGTAATTATCCATCGAGCACGTACAGCCTTAGCTGCTTGTCTTGAAAAAAATTGGTTTTAAGATTTTAATTATGGGTAAAAACAAAATATTTGTAGAATGTCATGAAGCAAATCACTTTTGCGATAAAGCACAATACAATGAAGCTTCTTTTTGGGAAAAAGTAAGGTTAAATATTCATCTTATTTATTGTAGAGCTTGTAGAAAGTATACTGCAAGAAATATAAAACTAACAAAGCTCACAAAAAATTCAAAAGTTCAGACAATCAGCGCCAATGATAAAGAGGCTATGAAAGAGCGATTACAAAGAGAATTATCTGGAAAATAATTTGATTTCAAGCATTATATATAAATTAAAACGATCGTTATATGTCAATTACATGTAACGATCGTTTTTTCTAATAGTCATATCAAAACAAACGATTCTAATTATTAAAAAAAATATAATTTTTTTATATTTTTTGTGTAATGAATTAGAAATATCTTCGTCTAATAGACAACAACTGTTAATTATCAAGTTATTAAACTTTATCATTAACAATTTTAGTAGATAGTTATAATCATAAAATTATGGGCAAAAATAAAATATTCGTTGAATGTCATGAAGCGAATCATTATTGCGATAAAAATCAATACAAAGAAGCATCTTTATTTGAGAAAGTAAAACTTAGTATACATTTATTATACTGTAAAGCATGTAGAAAATATTCTGCAAACAATAATAAACTCACTAAGCTTGTTAACAATTCTCAAGTACAATCAATCGAAGAAGATCAAAAACAAGCAATGAAAAAATTGCTTGAGAAAGAATTAGCTAAATAGTACTTTAGTTACACACATAATAATAAACCAAACAATCGGAATACTTTCTACTCCAAAAGAGCTATAGTATTTCGATTGTTTCTCTTTTGAATTCCACAAAAATAATAGTGTGATTATTGTTATCAATAAAACACTAATCTTATCATACCCTTCTTTTTGATCATTAAAAAAAGTCAACCCTAAATTAAGACTCAATAAAAAAATCCCTAGAATTTTAGTTTTCTGTGTACCTAATTTCTGAGGAATAGTTTTCAATCTTAAATTATCATACGCCAAATCTCTTACCTCAAACGGTAGCATCAATACTATCACAAAAAGAAATCGTTTTATAAATTCAATCCAAACATTAGCATCAATAATATAATTAGCGTTAATGATAGGAATCAATACAGTTACTCCTGACCACACTATGCTAATCACAAGTACTTTTTGTCCTGGTAAACTTCTTAGATTTCTACTTTTAGAAAAAACAGGAACTGCATATAATAGTGTCAAAAAACCAAAAGGTAAGATACTTAAAAGCAGTATTAAATCTAATTGTAAAGCATAATAAATTAATATAATAAATGATAAAAGCGAAAATATTTGAATCGCTTTTAATGACTTTGTTAATTTGCTATGATGAAGTCTTGCAATACTTGCATATTTCACAAAATTATACGCAGTTATACTTCCAAAAAAACTAAATAAAATAAGTTTAAAATCATATAATAATTCAAACTCTAACCAGGTAATTCCAATCAATCCACATACAGATAAGGCTACGTGAATACTACTATTTATGTAAAAACTGAATATTTTTTTCATGATCTTCTCTTGCAAAAATAAGCTTTCTGTTAATAACCTACCTTTTTGGTTAAAAACTTACCATTTATTGATAATATATTGTGATAATATTAGTCTTTTAATATGTATTTTTACGCACCAAAATCTCAACTGTTTTATAACATGAAAACCGACTCTTTTAAACTTCGCCATATAGGTCCTTCAGATAAGGATTTGGATGGTATGTTGTCTACGGTAAAAGCTGATTCTTTGGATCAACTTATTTACGAAACAATCCCCGATGATATAATTTTAAAACAGCCTTTAAACCTTGACCCTGCCTTAAGTGAACAAGAATACTTGGCTCATATTCAAAAATTATCTGCAAAAAACAAAGTCTATAAATCATATATAGGATTAGGATATCACGAAGCATATTTACCTGCTGTTATTCAGAGAAATATCCTAGAAAACCCAGGATGGTATACAGCCTATACTCCTTATCAAGCAGAAATTGCTCAAGGAAGACTAGAAGCTCTTCTTAATTATCAAACAATGGTTTGCGATTTAACGGGTATGGAACTAGCTAATGCTTCATTATTAGATGAAAGTACTGCCGCTGCAGAAGCAATGGGAATGTTATTCTCTTTACGTTCTAGAGCTCAAAAGAAGAATAATGCTAATAAATTCTTCGTTTCTGAAGAAATATTACCTCAAACTTTATCATTACTTAAAACTAGAGCTACGCCTATTAATATAGAATTAGTAATAGGAAATCATGAAGATTTTGATTTTTCTTCAGACTTTTTTGGAGCAATCTTACAATATCCTGGAAAATCCGGTCAAGTATATGACTATGCCGAGTTTGTTGCAAATGCACATAAAGCAGAAATAAAAGTTGCGGTGGCTGCTGATATTTTAAGTTTAACAACATTAAAATCTCCTGGTAGTTTTGATGCAGATGTTGTAGTAGGAACTACACAACGTTTTGGAATCCCTTTAGGTTACGGAGGTCCACACGCTGCTTATTTTGCAACTCGTGAAGCATATAAAAGAAACATTCCTGGTAGAATTATTGGTATCACTCAAGATACTAATGGAAATAGAGCCTTACGTATGGCTTTACAAACTAGAGAACAGCATATCAAAAGAGATAAGGCTACATCTAACATTTGTACTGCTCAAGTATTATTAGCTGTAATGGCTGGTATGTATGCTGTATATCACGGACCAAAAGGATTAACTTATATAGCTAATAAAGTAAATGCTTCTGCACAAACTTTATCTAACACTCTTCAAGAATTAGGTGTTTCTCAAATCAACTCTGTATACTTTGATACTATTACTGTTAAAGGTGACAGTAAAAAAGTCAAGGAAATTGCAGAAAAAAATGAAGTAAATTTCCATTACGTTGATTCAGAAACGATATCTATTTCATTAAATGAATCTACAACGATTTCGGATTTAAATACTATCGTGTCTATTTTTGCTGAGGCTACTGGTAAAACTGTTTCAAAAATTGATTCTTTAGTTGAGAATACTGTTATTACTGATGCATATAAACGAAATTCAGAATTCTTAACTAATGAAATTTTCAACCAGTATCATTCTGAGACTGAGTTAATGCGTTATATTAAGAAATTAGAACGCAAAGATTTATCATTAAATCATTCTATGATTCCATTAGGATCATGTACAATGAAACTTAATGCTGCTGCAGAAATGCTGCCTTTAAGTAATCCTAATTGGGGAAATATTCATCCTTTTGTTCCTATTGATCAGGCACAAGGATATCAAGAAGTACTTAAAAAATTAGAAGATCAACTTACTGAAATTACTGGTTTTGCAGGCACTTCATTACAGCCTAACTCTGGAGCTCAAGGAGAGTTTGCAGGACTAATGGCTATAAGAGCTTATCATGAATCTCGTGATGATCATCATAGAAACATCTGTTTAATTCCTTCTTCTGCACATGGTACAAACCCTGCATCTGCGGTTATGGCTGGAATGAAAGTTGTTGTAACTAAAGCTACCGAAGAAGGTAATATTGACGTGAATGATTTAAGAGAAAAAGCTCTTAAGCATAAAGACAATCTTGCTGCGTTAATGGTTACTTATCCTTCAACTCACGGTGTTTATGAGTCTGCGATAAAAGAAATTACACAGATCATTCACGATAATGGTGGTCAAGTCTATATGGACGGTGCTAACATGAATGCTCAGGTTGGTTTAACAAATCCAGGAGCTATTGGTGCTGATGTATGTCATTTAAATTTACATAAAACTTTTGCCATTCCTCACGGTGGTGGTGGTCCTGGAGTAGGTCCTATCTGTGTTGCTGAGCAACTTGTACCTTTTTTACCTAGCAATCCTATTATAGCTACTGGAGGCGAAAAAGCTATCACAGCTATTTCTGCTGCTCCATGGGGATCAGCTTTAGCTTGTTTAATTTCTTATGGATATATCACAATGCTGGGCGAAGATGGCTTAAAATCTTCTACCATAAACGCTATTTTAAATGCAAACTATATTAAAGAGCGTCTTAATGGTCATTATGATACATTATACTCAGGTGAGCGCGGTCGTGCTGCACATGAAATGATTATTGACTGTCGTCCATTTAAATCTAATGGTATCGAAGTAACCGATATCGCTAAACGTTTGATGGATTATGGTTTTCATGCTCCTACAGTTTCTTTTCCAGTTGCTGGTACTATTATGATAGAGCCTACTGAAAGTGAAAACAAAGCAGAATTAGATCGTTTTTGTGATGCATTAATATCTATTCGTAAAGAAATTGCAGAATCAGATGCTAGTGAACCTAATAATATCATGAAAAATGCACCTCATACACTAGCTATGCTTACTGGTGATGATTGGGATTTCCCTTACACTAGAGAACAAGCAGCATATCCATTAGCTTATGTTGCTGAAAATAAATTCTGGCCATCTGTAAGAAGAGTTGATGATGCTTATGGAGATCGAAATTTAATTTGTACATGTGCTCCTATTGAAGAATATATGGATGCCTAGTTATCCATTATACTATAATATGATAAAGAAGAGGTAGTTTACAACTACCTCTTTTTGTTTACCGCTTTTATTTAATACTCAAAAATAAACTCTTCAATACTTCGTTAATCTCCATAATTAGCTATTTTTACACATCTTTATTAATAATCAAATCAATGTACGAAGGCACTTTTCCTCATAAAAGATTTCAAAATACTTTAACTTTTTTACGTAAACATGCTCCTTCTCCAGCTTCTATTCTGGATTTAGGTGTTAGAAATCCTTTTGTTGATTTCATGGAAAAGGAAGGTTACAGTGTATCTAATACATCTGGAGAGGATTTAGATATAGATACTTCTGCTGTATTAGATAATAATGTCGATATAGTTACCGCATTCGAGATTTTTGAACATTTAATTTCTCCCTATACTATTTTAAGTACTATAAAAGCCAATAGATTAGTTGCTTCTGTTCCATTAAGACTATGGTTTTCTCCTGCTTATAAAAGTAAAACAGATCCATGGGATCGTCATTATCACGAATTTGAAGATTGGCAATTTGATTGGTTATTAGAAAAGGCAGGATGGAAAATTATCGCTCGAGAAAAATGGACTCACCCTGTTAAAAAACTAGGAGTACGCCCTTTACTACGTTTGTTTACACCTCGTTATTATATCGTCTACGCAGAACGTATTTAATCATAAACTTCTTTTACTTTGAGAATTTATATAATTATCCCCGCTCATAATGAAGAATTATTAATCAAAAAGACATTAACCTCTTTAGTAGAACAAACCTATCTTCCTACCAAGATTGTTGTCGTTAATGATAATTCAACTGATAATACAGAAACAGTAGTTTCTAATTTCATAAAGAAGCATGATTACATTTCTATTGTAAATACATTTTCTTCTACAGAACATTTACCCGGTAGTAAAGTTATTAATGCTTTTTATCAAGGTTTTCACTCAGTAGATAATGAATATGATATTATCTGTAAATTTGATGCGGATTTAATTTTTCCTAATAATTATCTAGAATCAATTGTTTCTTATTTTAAACAAGATCAAAATATTGGTATGGCAGGTGGTTTTTGTTATATAAAATCTAATTTAGATACCTGGATTTTAGAAAATTTAACAAATAAGGATCATATTAGAGGAGCTTTAAAAGCGTATCGAAAAGAGTGTTTTGAACAAATAGGTGGCTTAAAAACAGCTATGGGTTGGGATACTATTGATGAGTTATTAGCACAATTCCATCATTGGAAAATTAAAACTGACTCTGAGCTACATGTCAAGCATTTAAAACCAACAGGAAATACTTATAATAAAAAAGCAAAATACAAACAAGGAATTGCTTTTTATAAAATGCGATATGGGTTACTCATAACTATTATTGCCTCTATAAAACTTGCATTATTAAAAAAACGCCCGCAATTAATTTTCGATTACATCATTGGTTTTTTTAAAGCGATGTATGAAAACCATTCTTTTTTAGTATCAAAAACAGAAGGCAAATTCATTCGTGCTCTTAGGTGGAAAAAAATCAGAAGTCGCTTTTTAAAATTTTAACATGTAATATCATCAGATTATTTTATTTATAATATACCCCTATTTGTCTATTCTCTAAAAACATAATAAGTTTGTGAGATGAAAAGATCTCAAATCAAACAGCACATTATAGAAACTGCTTCTACTCTATTTTACACGAATGGATACAATTTAACAGGGATCAATGAAATAATTAAAGAAGCAGGAGTAGCCAAAGCTACTTTATACAATCATTTTGGATCTAAAGAAGAAATCTGTCTTGCATATTTACAACATAAAGATGCTAATTATCAAGCTGAATTCCAAAGTTTCATACAATCTCACAAAAAAGGAAAAGATCGATTATTCGCTTTTTTCTATTTTCTTAAAAACTTTTGTAATAAAGAAGGTTTCAATGGTTGTTGGTTTTTAAACACCGAAGTAGAAATACCAAAAGATAATGTTTTAATAAGAAATCAAATTTTACAAAAAAAACATGAATTTATAAATTTCATTCAACACCTAATTTCAGAAAATGTTCCTCAAAACACTTCAGAAGAAGATTATTTATTAGCTCAAAAAATTTATTTATTATATGAAGGTGCTATTAATGAATCTAAATTATTGAAAAATATTTGGCCCATTGATGCAGCTTTAGCTACGTGCAAAATTCTATTGCAATAATTTTTTTTCAAAAACAGACAGACTATTCTGTCTATCTTGTATATTTGCAATAGATGATTAAATTTAAAAATAAAACAGCTCTAATCATAGGTGATTCCTATGGAGTTGGTCATACTACTTGTTTACAATTAATCAGCTTAGGAGTTAAAGTTCATTTTATAGATAAAAACATCAATGATATTGATGATCATGTATTGATTTCAAAACATGATCTTGATATTACTGATCATTCGCATATAAAAAAATTAATAAGCCTCATTAATTCTTTAAAAACAATAGATTTTCTAATAAATATAGCTGATAAATTTTGTTCCAAATCTTTTTTGGATCACACTGAAGATGATTATGATTCTTATCTTAATTTAAATAAAAGCTTTTTCTTCATTACTCAAGCTGTTGCTAAAAAAATGAAGGAAATAAAAAAAGGAGTCATTATAAATGTTGGCCCTATTTTAAATACAAACAAAGCATTTAATACGATTCCTTCTGCTGCATTTTCTATGCAGAAAGCTGGTATGTGTTCACTGACACAACAATTGGCTATGGAATTAGTTCAACATGGTATTAGAGTAAATACAATTTTACCTACTAACATTGAAACACCTTTTTATAACAGTATTTTTGATAGTGAAAAAGACGCAAAAAAGACATTAGCTAGCTTCTATCAGTTTCATCCTATAAGTAAAACAGAAGATACAAAAGATATTGCTAATTGCATTACTTTTCTCCTTTCTGATCAAAATTCATGGATTACTGGGGCTACTTGGGATACAGATTCTGGTACCTTAGCTAAAACAAATTAACAATAAATAAAAAGGGAATTCTTTGAAAGAATTCCCTTTTTATTTAGGACTAGTCAGTTATTATATCATTTTGATTACTTTAATACAAATGGTAATACATCTCCTGTTGCTCCATTAGGGAATGAAATCCCTAATAATGCTGCAATTGTAGGTGCTATATCTGTGATTTTTGTTTTTGATACAGTAGCTCCCTTTTTAATTCCTTTTCCATAAAATAATAAAGGTACATGTGTATCATAATTTAATCCACTACCATGAGTAGATCCTGTTTTTGAATAAGAAATTGTCGCTGGATCCATTACAAATACAATATCACCACTTCTTTTTTGGTTAAATCCCTTCTGAACTAAATACGATACTCCTGTTATATATTCATTAGCTTCTAACTGTTCACGTGTATACACATGACTTATTTGCTTATATTGTAGTAAAAAATGCGATAAATCATTCTGTAAATCTGCAATATTGATTTTGTTTGCTCTAATTTTATTATAATCAAAGAATACTTGATTATTAGATAGCTTTATAATCAAATCGTCAACATTATAGTTTTCTTTTGTGTATTCTTTCAACTTTTCTGACAATACATCCATTTCAAAATATCCTGCTGGTATTTTTAATGACTTCAAATACGATGGAACTTGAACTGCTCCGTGGTCAGCTGTAAGAAATACAGTATAATTACCATTTCCTACTTTTTCATCTAATCCATTAAATAATAATTCTAATGCTTTATCTAAACGTAAATAAGTATCTTCGATTTCTTTTGAATTCACTCCAAAATTATGCCCAACATAATCTGTACTTGAATAACTTACTGTTAAAAAATCTGTTATAGTATCTTCTCCTAATTTCTCTCCATCAATAGCAGCTAATGCAAAATCCGTTGTTAAATCATTTCCAAAAGGAGTTGCTTTTATAATATCATACCCTTTGTTTTTATCTTTTAATGCTTTTAAATCATAAGGAAACACTGCTTTTTCTTTCCCTACAAAACCTCCTTCAAAATTATTAAGATCATCTCCACTCTCTACATAACTATCAATATTATATAACGTATTCCATTCTTTTATATAAGAATTAGCTTTTCCTGATTTGTTAAAAAGAGTTACCCATTTAGGCAATTTATTCATGTAATGAGAACTTGTGATCCACTTCCCCTCATTCTTACCATGAAACCAATATGCCGCATTTGCTGTATGTCCAGCTGGAAGAATTGCTCCTCTATCCTTTAATGAAATTCCAATAGTTTTTCCTCTTAATTGTGTATGTAATCTATTTTGATCTGCTATAGAAGTAACCTTCATTCTATGTGGAGACATTTTCCCTGCTCTATCTGTAGTTCCTACGGGATCTACTGCTATATCGGAGGCACAGTAAACATCTTTATTCTCAAATTTATTATACCAATAATTAGATATAATACCATGATTTTGAGGTGTTGTCCCTGTATAAACAGATGCATGTCCTGGCCCAGTATATGTTGGAATATAATTAAAATGATTATTTTTACAACTAAATCCATCATTTATCATCCTCTTAAATCCACCGTCTCCAAATCGATTGTAAAAACGTGTCAAATAATCGTATCTCATTTGATCAACTACAATCCCAATTACTAACTTCGGGTTTTCATTATTTGTAATCTTTCCTGAAGGTTTTAAGGCCTCACTTTGAGATTTACATTGAATAGATAATGTAGCTATAAATGCAACTACAAGTAACTTTTTAAACATAATACTTCGAGTTTAGATAACAAATGTACTATAACTATATAAATTAATGTATTTATAGAAATGTTAAAAACGAGTTCTTATATCATATTTTACACTCTTATAATTCTTTTTATAAGCTATTTTATAAATCACTATGATACATTTCAAAAATTAAGCTTATCTGTATTCTTTCTCCTTAATATTTTTTCTATTTTAGCCTAATACTATAGTTTAAAAATATATGTTTTACTTAGACGATATTGGTCGTTATTTCTTGATGTTGAAAGGTGTCTTTAGTAGAATGACTAAAGGATCAGTGTTACGAAATCTTATTCTAAAAGAAATAGATGATCTTATAATAGGATCGATGGGAATTACTGTCTTTCTAGCTTTTTTTATAGGAGCCGTTGTTGCAATACAAACAGCTCTTAATTTAACAAACCCTTTAATCCCTAAACAGTTAATCGGTTTTGCATCAAGGCAATCAATTATTTTAGAATTTGCTCCTACTTTTTTATCTGTAATAATGGCAGGTAAAGTTGGTTCTTTTATTACTTCAAGTATTGGGACTATGAGAGTAACAGAGCAAATAGATGCTTTGGAAGTAATGGGGATTAATTCTCTTAATTATTTAGTTTTTCCTAAAATTATAGCAATGCTAATGTATCCTTTTGTAATTGCCATAGCTATGTTTGTAGGGATTTTTGGAGCATATATTGCTGGTGTATATGGTGGTTTTTTATCTAGTGTTGACTTTATTACTGGTTTACAAGAAGAATTTATTCCATATCATTTGGTATATGCTTTTATCAAAACATTTATTTATGCAATTTTATTAGCTACAATCCCCTCTTTTCATGGATATTATATGAAAGGTGGTGCATTAGAAGTAGGAAAAGCAAGTACTACTGCTTTTGTTTGGACAACTGTAGTAATTATCATTGCTAATTATATATTAACACAATTACTTTTAAGCTAATGATTGAAGTTACTAACTTACATAAAGGTTTTAATGGTGAAAAAATCTTAAAAGGAATAACAACCTCTTTTGAACGCGGTAAAACAAATTTAATTATTGGAACAAGTGGTAGTGGTAAAACTGTTTTCTTAAAATGCTTATTAGGTTTATTTACCCCAGAACAAGGCAACATCTGTTATGATGGTGCCACATATTCTGATCTTAACACCGAACAAAAGAGGGATTTAAGAGAGCAAATGGGAATGGTATTTCAAGGTAGTGCTCTGTTTGATTCTATGACAGTAGAAGAAAATGTAATGTTTCCTTTACAAATGTTTACCAAGCAGAAAAAAGATGAGATGCAAGATCGTGTACATCAGGTTTTACAACGTGTCAATCTTGAAAATGCAGAAAAAAAACTTCCTTCAGAAATTAGTGGAGGAATGCAAAAGCGAGTAGCAATTGCTAGAGCTATAGTAACTCGTCCTAAATATTTATTTTGTGATGAACCTAACTCTGGTCTTGATCCTAGAACGGCTATCGTAATTGACAATCTTATTAAAGAAATCACTGAGGAATATGATATCATTACCATGATTAATACTCATGATATGAATTCTGTAATGGAAATTGGTGAAAAGATTGTATTTCTACAAAAAGGTCATTTAGAATGGGAAGGTGATAAATCTCAGATATTCCAAACAGATAACAAAGCTGTTACAGATTTTGTTTATTCTTCGAATCTCTTTAAAAAAGTACGAGATGCTCAGTTAAAAGGTCTCTAAAATCTTTATATATTAAACTAAAAAACCCTGACTATTGATTATCGTCAGGGTTTTTCTGTTCTTGAGTATTCTTTTTATATTACTCTTGAATAATTAGTTCGTTAACTTTCAACTCACTTTTTATCCATCCTTTTAATTTAATATTCTCTATAACTTTTACACTATCAGGAATAGTAGATTTCCATTTAGGAAAAATCACAGCTACTGTATCTACTTTTATAAAATCAGATTGCAATACTTTACCAAATCCAATAGATTTTAATCCCGAAAACCTAATTTTTGCATCTTTAGCGATATTATTAAATGGTAAGCTTGTCAATTTCTTTTTATCATATGATACCAACTGACTTTTTAATCGTACCACTTGGCTATTTAAGCTATCTATTTCTTGATTTAACTTTTTATTTTTTATCTCCATGCGTTCGATTTCGACTATAGCTCTATCGTATGCTTTTGATACTTGATCTAAGCCTCTTGCTTTGTTCCCATCAATATTCAGTTTAAAATCATTAATATATTTATATGACGCTAATTCTTTTCTTAAATCACTATCGGTAGCATCTGGAATTTCACCACTAAAATACAATCGTAAAACTCTTTCCTCTAAATCATATGTGTGTTTATATAAATATAAATTATCGTTTGCAGTAATCTCATCTTTTATATAGTTACGTATATCACCTTCTAAATTACTTGTTTGCCAAACATGCCAAAATGTAACTCCAGCTGGTACCATTGCCAATATAGCTATAAAAGATGCTAATTGCGCTATTCGTTTACGACGTATAGAATTTGCATAACGCAACATTGGAAAACGTAAAAGTTTTAAAACCAAAAATGTTGCTAATGCTATGAAGATCGTATTAATTGTAAACAAATACATTGCTCCTAATGCATAATCGTATTTACCTATAGCCAATCCAAAACCTACTGTACAAAGAGGCGGCATTAATGCTGTAGCAATTGCTACACCAAAAATCACACTTGCTATGGTTCCTTTTTTAGTTTTTGCAATAATTAAGGCTGCTCCACCAAAAAAGGCAATCAATACATCTCTTATATCCGGCCTTGTTCGAGCCAATAACTCTGAGGACTCTTCTTTTAAAGGAAATGCCCAAAAGAAAAAGTATGCTGTTATAATGCTCAATGCAATCATCACTCCAAAATTAATAAGTGATTTACGAAGCGTGTCTATATCATTAATCGCAATAGACATTCCAATTCCTAAAATTGGTCCCATTAGAGGAGATATTAACATCGCTCCAATTACCACTGGTATAGAATTCGCATTAAGTCCTATAGATGCTACAAAAATTGAACAAATCAGAATCCAAGCTGTTGCTCCTTTAAAGGGAATATCTGCTTTTATTAATTCAATAGTTTTTTCTCGATCTGTATCTTGTCTAAAATCTAATAGTTCATGCAAAAATTTTGTTCCGCTTAGCCACAAGCCTTTTGCATCTTTTTTTATAGCTTCTTTTTGCTCGTTAACTTTCTGTTGTTCAGCTTTTACTTCCTCTTTTTGCTCTTGACTATCTTTCTCTTCTTGAGAATCACTATTATCTATCTGTTCTGACATTCTTTATCCGTATTTCTCTCCGTAAGTTTCTTTTACATTTGTAAGTACTTTTTTAATATCCTGTTCTTTTGTTTTTGGATAAATTAAAAGTACTTCTTCTTTATCGACTATTATATAATCTTTTAATCCATCGACTACAACAACTTTGTTATTTTCTGTTCGAATCATATTTCCTGTTGCATCTTCTAATAAAACTCTAGCATTTACAACAGCATTATTTTCGGTTTCTTTATCCAACTTATCATATAATGACCCCCAAGTTCCAAGGTCATTCCAATCAAAAGTAGCTGGTAAAACATATACATTTGATGCTTTTTCTAATATTGCATAATCAATGGAAATATTTTCAGCCAAAGCATAATTCGTCCCTATAAACTCTTTTTCTTCTGATGTATTGTAATATTCTTTTCCTTTATCAAAAAGCTGAGTCATCTCTATCTGATAGTTTTCAAATGCTTTTAAAATACTTGTTGCACTCCAAATAAAGATACCTGCATTCCATAAATAATTACCTTCACTAAGAAATTCTTTTGCTTTTTCGTAATTAGGTTTTTCGGTAAACTGAGAGACTTCTTTTATAGCGTTTTCTTCTTTTACATATTGAATATATCCATATCCTGTATTTGGAAATGTTGGCTGGATACCTAAAGTCATTAAGATATCATCTTTGCTACAAGCTTTAAAAGATTGTTCTAGATTTTCTACAAATGCGTTTTCGTCTTCGATCCAATGATCACTCGGTGCCACAACCATTACTGCATCCGGGTTTTCTTTATGTATTTTCATTGATGCGTATAATATACAAGGTGCTGTATTACGCATTGCTGGTTCTGTTACTACCTGTCGTTGCTTAATTTCTGGTAATTGTTCTAAAACCAAATCATTATAACGTTCATTGGTAAGTATAAATATATTCTCTGCTGGAATCAATTTAGATAATCTACTAAAAGTACGCTGAATTAATGTTTCTCCTGTACCTAGCATATCATGAAATTGTTTAGGAAACTCTGAAGTACTTACAGGCCAAAATCTTGACCCTATTCCTCCTGCCATTAAAATTGCATAATAATTTTTACTCATCTAGATTCTTTTATACGTTTATAATTTCAACTTCTGCATTAGGGTTAAACAAGTACACTTTACCTGTATTCAACTCTGTACATTCATATCGCTTTACCCTTTTATTTCCTCTCTTAAAAACCTTTCCATTATATAATCTAAATACGCTTCCTTGAGGAATTTCAAAGATATAGTTTTTATCGTTAGGTGGGTCATATCGCTTTAATGCTACAGATAAATATTCATCCGTATCACTACTTGCTTTCGGGTTTTTAAAATGTCTTGCTATTAGTGGTAATAATTGAGAAGGAAATACACTTGGATTTATGTATGGTAACATTAATCGTTGAAAAGTTGATTTCCATTCTATTCCATGTGGCTTGATTCGTATTCCATACTTTTCAAATGCTACCAAATGTGCAATCTCATGAATAAGTGTTATCAAAAAGCGATACGAATTTAACGATGAATTTATTGTTATTAAATGCTGTCCATTAGACATTCTTCTATAATCACCATGCCTTGTTACTCTTTCATTAACTATTTTCAAATGAACATTGTATTTCATTATCAAATCAAACGCAGGTGTAACTGCTTGTTCTGGTATATATTTAAGTAATGTTTCTTTCAATGTATTGTACTAATTTCTTTTGCTAATCAAAATTCACTTTGATATACATAGTAATTAACAAATTAAAAAATACTAATCACATCTTGCAATTTTTAGCGTTATTTTTTAGTAAAAATCGTTTAAATACCATTTATGCTATCCTTTTTATGGAAGCAACGTCTTTTTTCTGCGGTAAAAAATTGATTCTTTTTTTATTCTTATTTTTAATAGCAAAAAACCTTCTTTAATATAAACACCTCATCATGAACAGAAAAACTTTTTTAAACTTAGGTACAAAAGCTTCTTTATTCTTTGGTATAACCCCTTCATTGATTGCTTGTAAAAATAATGCTATTAATAGTATTGAAGAAGATCAAGTAAAAGAAGCATTGCTTTCTTCGAAAGCAACAGGAAGCGCGCTCTCGTTAACAAACACTCCTATTTCTACAGTTCGGATTGGAATTATTGGTTTGGGTAATCGCGGTTCCGTATTAATTAATATGCACGAATGGTTAATCAAGAATAAGCATGCAAAAATTGTTGCTTTATCTGATCTAAAAGAAGAAAAAGTTATTAAAACAATGATTATTTAAAATCAATACAAGAGGAAGAAGCTACTCTTTATTATGGTAAAGAAGATGCTTGGAAAAAAGTTGCTGAGCGTGATGATATTGATTTATTAATCATTGCTACTCCGTGGCAATATCATACTCCTATGTCTATTTATGGAATGGAACATGGAAAACATATTGCTTGTGAGGTTCCTATTGCATACACTCTAGAGGATTGTTGGAAAATCATAGAAGTATCTGAGCGTACTCAAAAACACTGTATGATGCTAGAAAACTGCTGTTTTAATGGCGAAGAATTATGGATTTTAAACATGATAGACCAAGGTGTTTTTGGAGAAGTAAATCATGCTGAGGGTGCTTATATTCATGATTTACGCAAGCATTTATTAGATGAAAAATATTATGAAGATCAATGGCGTATAAAACATCATCAAAATCGTAATGGTAACTTTTATACTACACATGGGTTAGGGCCTGTAAGCTTTTATATGGATATTGGTCGTGGTGACACTTATGATCACTTAGTTTCGATGAGTTCTAAAGAACGTAGTCTCAGCCTAGCTGCTAAAGCTCATGATAGCAAGTTTCAAAATTTTGCCTGCGGAGATATGAATACTACATTAATCAAAACTAAACTAGGAAAAAGTATTATGCTACAATTTGATGTACATACTGGTCGTCCATACTCTAGACTTAATACAATCACTGGGACTAAAGCAGTTCATCAAGGATATCCTTCTAAATTATTTATTAATGAACCTGAGCTAAAATACTGGGGGCATAACTGGCTTAAAGATGAAGAATACAAAGCATATCGAGAAAAATATGATCATCCTTTATGGGATAAATTGAAACAGCAAATTTCGGACAAATCAGTCGGTCATGGAGGAATGGACTTTGTGATGATATATAGGCTTATCAGATGCCTTAACCAAGGAATTCCTCTTGATATTAATGTATATGATAGTGTGTTATGGAGTGCTATTACTCCATTATCTGAAACTTCTGTTGCGAATAACAGTACGAGCATTACGATCCCAGATTTTACAGGAGGAACTTGGAAAACTAAACGTAAAGCTGAAGTATTAAGAACAATTTAAAATTATTTAGATTTCAAAAGCCTTTTGAGTAATTTCTTGTATACTTAAAAGGTTTTTTTCTACATCTTCTAATAAAATGAATTGATTTTTGGCTCGTACCAAATTATGTATTGGGTATTCAATTTTATAATAATTATCATTATTCAAAAAATCCGTCAAAAAACGAAGCCCCATGATATGAAGCATCGTTTTAACTCCTAGTATTAGTGTTTGTTTTTCTAATAACGTTAATTCAGTTTTTAATACACTTGCAAACCCTTTACAAAATGATTGATAATACTTAAGATTAAATCTTATTTTATTTACATCTTCTTCATCTTCTACTGCTGTTGAGCAAATAGAACGAACCGCATCTCCAAAATCAAAATGTATAATTCCAGGCATAATTGTATCAAGATCTATCACACATTTACCTTTACCTTGCTCGTTAAATAAAATATTCGACAATTTAGTATCATTATGGGTTACTCGTAACGGAAGTTCTTTTTTAGACATCATATTCGTTAACTGAGTCATTTCTTCTTTCTTTTTCTTAACGCTAGTTATCCATTTTGCTGCTTGTTCTTTTCTATCATCTGTAGCTATTAGCATAGCTTCTTCAAATTGCTTATACCTAAGATTCATATTATGAAAATCTGGTAATATTTCATTTATTTCTGTTGTTGCAATGGTAGCTGTTGCTAAAGAAAAATGTCCAAATAATTTTGCTGCTTCATAAACTTGCTTGTCATCTGTAGCTCTATCGATAGTAATACTCTCTTTAACGTATTTCATTACGTTCCAATACTTACTATTTAAATCTTTATAATAATATTCTCCATCTATAGTTGGTACGTATGAAACAGTATCATACGTCAGTTTATTTTTATGTATATATTCTTTTATTATTTGAGTAATTTTTATTTTATTTTCTTGTAATGCGATTACATCTTTAAAAACTGTATCATTGATTCTCTGCAAAATATATTTTTCACTCCCACCTGTTTCGATTAAATATGTGTCATTAATATGTCCTGAAGTAATTTCTGTTACGCACATCAATGTTTCTTGACATTGAAATTTCTTATAAATAGTTTCTAAAAAAATTGTATCCATTCTTTATTTTATTTTTCCCATAGATGCATTGGGTACTCTCCTGTTTCAATTTTTTGTCGTACTTTATTTATTACATTTTCTTTATCTTCTTTATAAGTTACTCCAAACCATTCGGTTTCTGTTTTTAAAACTTTTACTTTTAAAATGCCTTTATTTATGATTGCATTTACTATTGTTGGTAAATAAAATTCAGCTGTATCACTCGATTCATTTTCTTTAAAAAAATGATCAAATTCTTTTTCTGCATATTCAAAAACATCTGTCGTAAATCCCCAAAAATTCATAGAAACGATTGTCTCTGGATTCAATACTACTTTATCATCAGTATTTATGTTTGTATATTCAATTTTATTTTCATGGTTCTTGATATTCGTTCGCTCTATAATACTATTGAGTACACCACTACTCTCTACATGACATTCTCCTCTAGAAACACTACCATAAGGGGATAATGTATTTTTTACTTGATAGCCTACCATATATTGTTCGTTCTCCGAAGTTTCTAAAGCTTTGCTCATAATCTTAAAAGCATGGTATCCATAAAAATCATCCGCGTTTATGATTGCAAAATTATTTTTTACAACATTTTTCACACATAACAATGCGTGGCCTGTTCCCCATGGTTTTTCTCTCTTTCCATTTTTATATTTCTCTGGAATTAAGGAAACATCTTGAATTACATAATCAACCTTAATATTTTCTGGTATTCTCTCTGCGTAAAGAGCTTCAATTTTTTCTTTAATTTCTTTTCTTATAATAAAAACAATTGTTGTGAAACCTACTCGAATTGCATCATAAATAGAAAAATCAATTATTGTATTTCCATTATTTGTAATCGTATCTAATTGTTTCAATCCTCCGTAACGAGTTCCCATTCCGGCAGCTAATATTACTAATGTCTTACTGTTTTTCATTATACCATTACTCTTTAAATGCTTCTAAATTACATTTTTTATATCAATTCTTTTTTCTTCTTTTCAAATAAACAATTAGTATAATTATCAAAATTAGCAAAGGCCATATATAAAAAACACCTATACATAACATTGCTAAAAAAGACCATCCAAATACAATTCCTTCTTTAATTTTCATTAGAAATGTTGGTTTATTTTTTTCTAATTCGTCTCTTAAATTAACCTCTTCATATAAATCTATACTAATTGTACTATAACTTATCTTAGAATTTAGATAACGCTGTCTACCTTGGATTTCCTCTATCGTACTTTGTAATTCATTCAATTTCGACTCTGTTTTTAATAAATCTTCTACCGTTTCTGCTTTAGTTCTTAAAATAGTTTCATATCTATTTTTTACTTCAATTTTAGTTTTTAACCTTGCTTCTATATCTACATATTCTTCTGTTACATCTTTTGTTTTTATGGTTCGATTTTCTATAAATGTGCTTATTTTATTAATACTATCTAAAGCTTTATCAAACATTAATTGAGGAATTCTAATAATGATTTTATTTTCTTTTATATATTCCTCTTGTACATATTCTTCATTTGCTATATACCCTTTATAAACTTCTACTATTTTTTTAATTTTATGTAAGCTTACATCAATATCTTTTACTTTTATTCTACAACTAGCATCTCTAATTATCTTTATTGTACTTTGATCTTCATTACCTACTCTATTTTCAATTCCATTATTATTGATTGTACTTTTTTTAGATTCTATCTCTATTTCTTCAGTCATAACTGAATCGTATCTATTATCTACATTTGCACACGAGTTTAGCAATACACTATTCAATAGTATTATACACCATACTTTTTTTACTATTCTTACTTTCATTGTTTTGATTTTATTTTTTGAATAAACAAACTTAATTTTGTTTATAATTTTAGCTTTGTAAACGCGTTGTAAATACATTGTAAATCATTTTACAAATCACAATTCACTCTTTAACAAAAACATATAATTATTAGTCCAACAGAAAAAATAGCTTTCGATCGATTAAAAAAATTAATCGCTTCACGCTTTTCGAAAACTCACGCACCTTCGGATAAAGATATTTCTTTATGGAAAGGTCAGGATATTACATTATTTCAAGAAGATTTAAGAGTGTCTGTAAAAGGTAGTATTAGTGAAAAATCTTTTTATAGTTATTTTAAAAATGACCCTAAAAAATTGCCTCGTATCGATATGCTTAATCTTTTTTCTAAGTATTGTGGGTACGAACATTGGAATGATTTTATAAAAACCTTTGATAAGAAGAGGACTATTCGTTTTTATAATAATGCGATATTTTGGAAACTTATAGGTGGAAGTTTTGTTTTAGTTATGATTCTTATATATTTTTTATCTCCCAAAGAGCATACTTTCCATTTTTGCTTTGTAGATCCTGATCGTAATCAATCCATCGTCAATAATCCTATTGACATTATTATTTTAAACACAGCGCAATCTTCTTTTAATCGCAGAAGTGATTCGTTGGGATGTTTTAGTTGGTCTACAAAAAATGAGTATATACACTTTGTTGTTCAATCTCCTTATTATAAAACTGATACTATATATCGTACTTATAAAGATCACTCCGCAGAAAAAGTGTTTTTACGGACAGATGACTATGCACTAATGCTACATTATTATGCCAATAATAAAATCAATGATTGGAAAGACAGAAAAGTTGAACTACAAAAATTAATAGCTGATAAGGCTGCTATTTTTCAAGTTTTGCCACATGATTTAGGTATAGAAATTTATTCTAAAAATCAATTCATTAATTTTTTAACAACTCCTACAAATAGTCTAAAGAATATTGAATTTATTGAAACGATAAGAAATCATAAGCAAATTGTTAAACTTAAATTCAGAACAAAGAAATGAAAAAACTCATCTATTTAAGTTTTATATGCTGCGGGATATTATTCTATAATTGTTCTAATCGAAAAGAGAACCAATCTTTTATGCTCGAATTAGAAAAAGTTCCCTTAGAGAAAAAATCTTCTGTTACAAAAGAAGAAGCTTATTCATTACTAATTAATCAAAAATTATATGAATACGTTGACCGACAAAAACTAATGAAAGAGCACCCTGAGTTTTCAACCCATAAAGATGTTAATTCACTATTCCCATTTTTGGACACTAATTCCTCTATCGAATCAATCGATTCAAGTCCTCTTTCTATAGTTACGGATAGTACTAAGCTTTTTAAAACTATTATTAAATTTAAGATTAATAATGTACAACGAATCGATTCTATTCGTTCTAAAATAATATCTTCTCAGACCATCATTGATGGAGAATCATATAGTACTACGAATGTTTTTTTTAATCCGTATGTAAAAAAACAAAAACCAATTATTAAATCAGAATCTATAGAGAAGCCTTCTATTGTTGAAAAATTCTCTCTTCATGAATTAAGTTTCACTTGGGATGAAATTAATAACTGTGATTGTCTATTTATTATTAAGCCCAAACCTAATACTATTACTCAAAAACTATATTTTGGCCGTCTAAAAAATAGTGAAGGAGCTATTTTACAATTAGAGAAAGAAGGTCTAAAAACTATTCTTCCTGTTTTACGTTCAAGAAAACAACAGCGTACTACAGGAGATTCCTGGATTGAAATCTATGCAAATAAAACTTATAAAGTTGTACTAAAAGCTACTCCCGCAAAAATGATTATCGATAAAAAACAGGCCTATCACATAGATTTTAAATTAACTGTTTTAGATTCTAATGAAATTATTAAAGATATGGTACTCGTAAATTGTAAATCGTAATATCTCAAACTTACGAGTACGCTTTCTTTTTTCATTATCGATATACAAATGATCTTAATTTGTTTTTCTTCTTGTTCTTGATGAAGGTCGACGTCTATTCCTATTTCTTGATTTATTATTTTTAGGAGCAGTTTTTGCTACTTCTTTATTCGTTGCAGTAACAACTGTTTCATCATCAGGATAAGGATGTTCTTTTACCACAGCTATCTTTTGTCCTATCAATTTTTGGATATCTTTTAAATAAGCTCTTTCATCCATATCGCAAAATGACAATGCTATACCGCTTGCATTTGCTCTTCCAGTTCTTCCTATTCTATGAACATATGTTTCTGGTATGTTTGGCAAATCATAATTTATTACAAATGATAATTCGTCTACATCTATTCCTCTAGCCGCAATATCTGTTGCGACAAGAACTTTTATCACTCCTTTTTTAAAGTTTTTTAATGCTTGCTGTCTTGCGTTTTGAGATTTATTACCATGAATTGCTTTTGCTTCAATAGCGGCTTTCCCTAGTTTTTTAACAATCTTATCAGCTCCGTGTTTTGTTCTTGAAAATACTATTGTAGAACTCAACAACTCAGTTTCTAATAAGTGGATTAGTAAACTTATTTTATCTTTTTTAGCTACAAAATAAATAGATTGCTCTACTTTTTCTGCTGTTGCTTGTTTAGGTTTTATAGTAACCTTTTCAGGGTTCCCTAGTATTTTTTTAGATAAATCTAAAATTGCAGGAGGCATTGTTGCTGAAAAGAATAGTGATTGTCGTTTAGCGGGTAACTTACTTATAATTTTTCGAATATCATGAATAAATCCCATATCAAGCATTTGATCAGCTTCATCTAATATTGAGTATTCTACATCTCTTAACGAAATAATCCCTTGTTGCATTAAATCCAATAATCTTCCAGGTGTTGCGATCAGTACATCTACTCCTCTTTGCAATGCTTCTTTTTGTCCTCCTTGCTTAACTCCTCCAAAAATAACAGCGCTTCTTATTCCTGTATACTTTGCATACACTTTAAAATTCTCTGTTATTTGAATTGCTAGTTCTCTTGTGGGAGTTACAATTAGTGCTTTTATTTTTCGAGTACCTTTTTGCGTATTTTCTTTTTTAGCTAAATAAAGTTGCTGCAATATCGGAATTGTAAAAGCAGCTGTTTTTCCCGTTCCAGTTTGCGCACATCCGAGTAAATCTTTTCCTCTTAATAAAATAGGTATTGATTGTTCTTGAATAGGTGTAGGATGTGTATATCCTTGCTCTTGTAATGCCTTAAGGATCGGCTCAACAATCCCTATTTCTTTAAAAGTCATATAGTAAAAATATTCGGGTAAAGGTAGCTGAATTGTTGGAATATCCCCCTTTTTAATAAAAAACCTTCTTTTTATTTTACATTCTAACGAGATTATAAAAATCGAAAAAAACGCTAGAGCATTTATAGAAAAGGAACATCACTATAAAAAAGTCGCTCAATTATACCTCAATACTTGGAATGGTACAAAAAAAGGTAATAGTTAAGACCATTACCTCTTCTCTCTTTTATTAGATACATCTTTCTTTAAGGCGTACTACTTGATACCTCTAAAACTTTTCCATTATAAAATTTATTACCGTTCAACGAAAAATCTTTAATATATAAAGCCATTTCTTTTGCTTCTAACGGTGCTTGATACCCTGGAAATGCCTCTTCTAACATTTCTGTTTGTACAGCTCCTAATGCCAATACATTAAATGCTATTTTATTTTCTTTATATTCCTCTGCTAATAGTTCACTCAGTGTAATTACAGCTCCTTTACTGGAGCTATAAGCTGCTAATCCAGGAAATTTAAGACTTCCTCTTACACCTCCCATACTACTTACAGTAACAACATGACTATTTTCAACCAAAAGAGGAATCATTCTTCTTGTCAATTCCGCTACTCCAAAAACATTGACATTATAAACCTGTTCAAAATCCTTTCTAGTTAAATCAGTAAATGGTTTATTAATCAAACAACCAGCATTATTAATCAATACATCAACCTGTTTCCAGTTTTCTTTTATATATTTTTCAACTTTATCCAGATCATTATCTTCTGCTATATCAAAAGAAAAGGCATGAATATTTTTATTTCCTAATGCTTTAATTGGAGTTTCATTACGAGATAAAGCTAAAACTTGATGACCATCAGCTGCAAAAAGCTGTGCCATTTCATAACCTATCCCTCTACTTGCTCCCGTAATTATAATATTTTTCAATGTTTCTGATCTTCTTTATTTATTATTTAATACTATCTCTTTGGTTTCACTATTAAATACTTTTTCCAATGCAGGCGCACAATCGTTGATCAATGAAGCCATAAACTCGAAATCTAAATTTTCTGCTTCATCATCTACATGATGATAGTATTTATAATTTGTAAAATCAAATGTTGAGATTGTTTGACTTGGCACTTTAAACTCTTTATAGAAAGGATAATTATCACTTCTTTTAAACAACTGATATTCTTTTGCTTTTGCTAAGAACCCCACTAATGTTTCTCCTGAATATTCATTAAGTTTAGAAGCCATATTAGACTCTTCAAAACCTGTAATATAAGCTTTATGCGGTTGATTATTTAAAGGTACTCCTATCATTTCAAAATTAATCATTGTATATAGATCTATTCCTTTATCCTTCAAAATCTTGGATAAATGTTTGGAACCTAAAAGTCCTTTTTCTTCTGCTCCAAATAACACAAATAGAACACTACGTTTATTTGATTTTGTTTTGGCATAATGTTTTGCTAATGTAATTACTGCGGCGGTTCCTGCTGCATTATCATTTGCTCCATTAGCTATCACATCTCCGTTATGCTCTTTACCTTTTCCTATATGATCAAAATGAGCTCCAAGAATAACAATCTCTTTTGCTAATTTTTTATCATTCCCTTCTAAAAAGCCTACAACATTAAATGTTTTATCACCTTCAACTTCAAAGATGTCTCTATATGTTTTAAAATAAGGAGCTATTTTATTCTTTTTAAAAATTGTTTCGATATAGACTGCGGCTTTCTCTAAACCTTCACTCCCTGTATCTCTTCCTTGTAATTCATCGCTTGTTAAATAAGTAACTATCTCACCAACTTCTTTTGATGTAACATTACTTTTCTGTGCTTGAATTCCAAAATTACACATTACCCCTAATGCGAAAATTGTAATAATATTTTTTCTCATTTTTATATTCTCTAATTTCTATAAAGATAAAAAATCCCACTTGAAGAAGTGGGATTTTTATTTTTTATTAGAATACTAAGAAAATACTATGCTAACATAGTCACAGGATTTTCTAGGTATTGTTTTAATGTTTGTAAGAACTGAGCTCCTGTAGCTCCATCTACAGTTCTATGGTCACATGCCAAAGTTACTTTCATTGTATTACCTACAACAATTTGTCCTTCTCTAACTACAGGCTTTTCGACAATAGCTCCCACAGATAAAATTGCTGAATTAGGTTGGTTGATAATCGAAGTAAACTCCTGAATACCAAACATTCCTAAATTAGAAATCGTAAAAGTACTTCCCTCCATTTCTTGTGGCGTTAGCTTTTTATCTCTAGCACGTCTAGCTAAATCTTTTACTGTACCATTAATCTGAACTAAATTCATAGTATCAGTAAATTTCAACACAGGAACAACCAATCCATCTGGTACAGCTACTGCTACCCCTACACTGATATGTTTATTATATACAGTTGTATCATTATTCCAACTAGTGTTTACTTGAGGATGTTTACGTAATGCCATTGCACTCGCTTTTACAACCATATCATTGAAAGATACCTTTGTATCTGGCAGTTGATTGATTAATTTACGAGAAGCTATTGCTCCGTCCATATCAATCTCTACTGTTAAATAATAGTGTGGTGCTGTAAATTTAGATTCTGCTAAACGCTTTGCAATTACTTTACGCATTTGCGAATTCTTAACTTCTTCTATACTTTCTTCTCCTGCTGGAGTAAAAGCTTGGATTGTTGGTACTGGAGTTGCTACATTAGATTTTGCAGCTGCTTTTTCTGATGGTGCTGATACTGGTACAGCTTTAAAAGATTCTACATCTTTTTTCACTATACGTCCATTTTCCCCAGTTCCTTTAACTTGTGCTAAGTCAATTCCTTTATCTGCTGCTATTCTTCTAGCTAATGGAGATGCAAAAATACGCCCTTCAGTAGCAACAACAGTTACTACTTCTTCTGTATTCGCTGATGTATTTTTTTCTACAACGTTATCTGTTGTTTTTACAACTGTCGTAGGTAAATTCCCATCTTTAAGACCAGAAATATCGGTACCTGCAGGGCCTATTATTGCTAATAGCTCATCTACTGGTGCAGTTCCACCTTCTTCAATTCCAATATGTAATAAAGTTCCGTTATAGAAAGACTCGAATTCCATCGTTGCTTTATCTGTTTCGATTTCGGCAAGAATATCTCCTTCCTCTACAACATCTCCTACTTTTTTCAACCAATTAGCAACAGTACCTTCTTCCATGGTATCACTCAACCTTGGCATTGTAATTACTTCTACTCCTTCAGGAATTTCTGTACTTACTGCTACTGATACAGGTTTTACTTCTTCTTCAACTGCTACCGGTTTAGCTACAGTTGTTCCTCCATTTAACAATCCAGAAATGTCTTCACCCTCATCTCCTATAATACATAATAATTGATCTACTGGTGCAGTCTCTCCTTCTTGAATACCAATATATAATAGTGTTCCATCTTGAAAAGATTCGAACTCCATTGTTGCTTTATCTGTTTCAATCTCGGCAAGAATGTCTCCTTCGCTAATTTTATCTCCTACTTTTACAAGCCACGTCGCTACTACTCCTTCTTCCATAGTATCGCTCAAGCGAGGCATATTTATTATTTCCGCCATAATTTATACTGGTTTATGTGCTAAAAACGGGTAATCTTCTTGATCGTACACTACATCGTACATTTGTTCTTTTTCTGGGAAATCAGAATTTTCTGCAAATTCTTGACATTCTTTCACTCGATCTTTCACGCGTTGATCAATTACTTTGATTTCCTCCTCTGTAGCATATTCTTTATCTTTTATAATATCCAACACTTGAGTTATAGGATCTAACTTTTGATACTCTGCTACTTCTTCTTTTGTACGATATTTTTGAGCATCACTCATCGAATGACCTCTATAACGATATGTTTTTAATTCTAAAAATGTTGGCCCTCCACCTGTACGAGCTCTTGTTATAGCTTCATCAAATGCTTCTGCAACTTTAATAGGATTCATTGCATCTACTGGTCCACATGGCATTTCATATCCTAATCCTAATTTCCAGATATCTGAATGATTTGCTGTTCTTTCTACAGAAGTTCCCATTGCATATTGATTATTTTCTACACAGAAAACAACAGGTAAATTCCATAACATTGCTAAATTGAAAGCTTCGTGTAGTGATCCTTGTCTTGCTGCTCCGTCACCAAAGAATGTTAATGTAACGGCATCTCTTTTAAAATATTTATCTGCAAATGCTAATCCTGCACCTAAAGGAATTTGACCTCCTACAATTCCATGTCCACCATAAAAACGGTGTTCTTTAGAAAATATATGCATAGATCCTCCCATACCATGAGAAGTTCCTGTTTTCTTACCATATAATTCTGCCATTACACGTCTAGGATCAACTCCCATTCCTATTGGTTGAACATGGTTACGGTAAGCAGTAATCATTCGATCTTTAGAAAGATCCATAGCATGTAATGCTCCTGCTAAAATAGCTTCTTGTCCATTATATAAATGTAAAAAACCTCTTACTTTTTGCTGAATATATACTTGAGCTAGTTTGTCTTCAAACTTTCTCCAGAAAAGCATCTCTTCGTACCAGTTAAGGTAAACTTCTTTGGTAATTTTTCTCATCGAATCATTAATGATATTTCAATATACGTTCAGTTCTTCAACTGATAATATCGTATTTACAATTTTAAGTACTAAATTTTAAATTTTAGCGAAAAACAAAAATAACACATTCGTTTATAAGGAAAAAGTAGTTTTTCATAAAAATAAGCGAAAACGTTATAGATAAGAGCTATCAAAAATCAATGGCAAAATATTCGCTAAAGATTCTGTTCTTACCACTTTTCCTTTTTCTCCCATAAAATAAATTTCTATCGGTGATTTTTGTTTCTGCTCATATTCTGCTATAGCTTGTCTACATGCTCCACATGGTGGAGTTGGCGTAGTTAGCTCATGTTTTAATGACTTAGCAGACAAAGCCATTCTTTTAATTGTTTCTCCTGGATGATTTGCTCCTAAATAATAAATAGCACTACGTTCTGCACATAATCCTGATGGATACGCTGCATTCTCTTGGTTATTACCTAAAATTACTTCTCCATTTTCTAACTCTATCGCTGCGCCTACATAAAACTCTGAATATGGAGCATATGCTTTATCTCTTATTTCAAACGATTTATGCATTAATGTTTGCACATCTGCTGGTACATCATCTAATGAATCATATACCTGTAAAGTCAATTCTATTTTTTTCTCTATCATATTAAATCTCCATTTTAGTCTTACTTTCTCTTTTTCACTTACATCATTATTTCCCTAATTTTAAAACTATTTTTATATGATGTAACTAATGACAAGAGACAAGAAAAGTATCAAATTTATAAAATTTGATACTTTCATATATATTTTTCTCTAAAAATACTTCTTAATTCTCGTTATAGTTTCCTCCAAAACTAAATGTCAATCCAAAACGAAGCGTACCTTCTAATGGGCTTTGAACTTTAGATGTTGAAAATAAATAAGAAGCATCTATATTAATTGATGTAAATTTAAATCCTAATCCTAAAGAAGCAAATTTTCTAGACCCTTTTTCTTCACTTTCATTAAAATATCCTCCTCTAAACTGAAATACTTCTTTAAAACTATACTCTGCACCTAATGACCAAGTAAATTCTTTAATTTCTTCACTAAATCCATCTGGTGCATCTCCCCATGATGAAAATATAGCTCCAAACTCACTTATACTATTATACTCTGCATTAGCTGCTTGTTGCTCTTCTGGAGTAATTGTTCCATCTCCATCTGTATCTGGATCTAACGGTGTTGGCACTAATAATTTAGTAAACTCTAAACTTGGTGTAATTCTATTGTACTCATCCAAAATAAAATCAAAACCTACACCTGCTCTAAATGTTGTTGGTATAAAGTTTTCTTGACCAGCATCATCATATTTGATTTTAGGTCCAATATTAGATATATTAAATCCTGCTCTCCATCTACCATTAAATTTTTCGTAAGCGATTTCTTTACTTCTATAAAAACCTGCAATATCTACTCCAAAACTTCCTGCTGCACTCGCATCAGCTCCTGTCCCCTGAAGCCTTAAGTCTGAACGTAAATATCTACCTGCTACTGCCATTGAGAATGTTTCATTTAATTTTAATGAATACGAAACATCCAATGTTAATTCATTTGGTCTTTGAACGTTAGGCGCATCATTAGGCCCTTGTCTAAATTCGATATCTCCTAAACTAAAGTATCTAAAACTTACTGCAAAAGCACTACGTTCATCTAGTCGGTTATAATAATTTACATTTCCTAAGAAAATATCGTTTACCAAATCACTTAAATATGGTGTATATCCTACACCAACCCCTTGCTGTCTAGTTGCAAAAGCATATTTTGCTGGATTCCATTGCTGTGAAAATGCATCTGCAGAAGTTGCTACCCCTTGATCCCCCAATGAAGCGGCTCTAGCATCTGCTGCAATTAATAAGAATGGTGTTGCTGTTGTAATCGCACGATTTTGTTGTGCTTGCCCCTGAAATTTTGATAGTGCTAAAAACACCAATCCAAAGATTATGATTCTCTTCATATTGAATTCAAATTTTGACAAATATATAGTTATTTAGTAATTTAATTAAAGGATAACCAGTTTTTCGAACTTTTCTATCCGCTGATTAGTTAACGTTGATTTTACTGATATCTTATACACATAGACTCCTTTTCCTATTCTGTCTCCAAAATCATCTCGCCCATCCCATTGGATATCTTCTCGATAAGTGCTCTTTCCTGAAAGTGTTTGATTTTTTGTCCAAACTACTTTTCCTGATACTGTAAACACTTGTATTTGTACTTCTAAAATATCATTTATAGGACTATTATGCGTAAACCAAAATTCTGTATAATTAATAAATGGATTTGGATAATTTAAAACATTTTCTAGAACTAATCCTTGTCCATCAGCTACAACAAATTGTATTTCTTGTGTTCCAGAGTTATTATAAACATCCCATCCTTTAACACTTAAAGTATGTAATCCTGGTTCAATATCTCTCAATTTAAAATTAACAATCCCTCTTGTAAAATCATCAACTTCAGTTTCGTAGAAATCATTTAAGATAAACGGATTTGTTTCATCTCCATCTAATATTGCTACAATATCGTGTCCAATTCCGCTAGCCGTATTAATTCCACTTGCATCTTGTAATTTCGCTATTAATATAGGTGAATTGTTAGTCGTACTACCTGACACAAAACTTTCGTCATTTAAAAACAATTGTATTGCTGGCCCGATATTATCTTCTGGAGCATTTTCATTTATTCCTCCTATTTCAATATCTTTATTTACTCCTGTTTGATTTTCTAAGCTTCCATTTTTTGAAGCATAAAAACTTATCCTTCCTTGTCCTACAGGAATCGCAATATCTCTAGGTACAATAAATTCTACATCAAACTTCCCGTTCGTTACCGAAGCTTGTCCTCTAAATATAATTTCTCCTAAGGCTCTAAAATTTAATGTTATTAATTGATTGGTTCCTGAAGTAACAACTCCATCATTACCTAAAGTTTCTCTATTTACTTCTTTATCATAAATTGTCGTTGCTAAGATTCCATTATAGTCACTTATAAGTGTTCCTGATTCAGTAACGACTTCTCCAGAAATTTTCACTCTACTCAATGCTTCTAAGGTTGGTAAAGCATTTCCTATTGCAACATCATTTACATGTGTTAATCTAACATTAGGTCTAGGAATTGCTAATTTCATTGCTGGATCTCCAAAAAAGAAAACCGCTCTTCTATCTCTAACTGTAAAAGTATTTTTTGTTAATCGCACAGCTTCTGCTATTGTTGGATATGTATTACCATCTGGAAACAAGAATTCTGACAATCGGTCGTTTACTGTAATTCCGAAATTAACAATTACCTCTCTTGTTGTTGTTATAAGCCCTACTGCACCACCATCTGTATTCCAATACACAAATTCTCCTGCTGATGGTCTTAGTGGATTATCAAACTTTGTAAACTCACATGTAACCGTAATAATAACTGGAAATCTATTTTCATTGTTCAACTCCCTAGCATTCGTTTGATTAAATATAAATTCGCTTGCCAATCCATCTTCTCCACCATGTCCAAAATAATCTACTACTAAACTTCCGGCTTCAATAGCATTAGAAATCGCTTCATTAACTCTTGGATAACGGTTACCTGCAGCTGATGATTCTTGTTGAAAAGTATCTGCATATATTTTCTCGATATTAAGAAAAGGTTTTCTTGTATTAAGATCTTCTCCTAATTCATCTAAGTTTCTTTGAATAGTTTCTTCCCACGCTTGATCAACATCATCAGAAACTAAAACTACATTATTTCTCCATCTTCCTTTAGCTAATTCATTTTCGTAATTTAATATTTTATCAATCATTTGATCTGCTAACCGAGGGGTATCTGCCAAGATTCTACCAATTGCAATATCTAATTGATCAGAATTTGTCATTGTTCCCTCATTAGGGTCCATCATACCATAAAAATCATCTGAGGCAAAAGAACTTACTAATGAAAAACTCAACAGGTTATGAAACGTAGGTACTATATTATTATTCCCATCTAATCTATCTTTATAATCTACAGAGGAATCTCCTAATAAACATAAATATCTTAATCGTTTTGATGGTTCTGATGCATTGTCATACACATACTTGACTAAATTACGAATTGCACCTATATCTTGTTTTCCACTTGAAAACTCATTGTAAATATCTGACAGCTTTAATACTTTAACATTTAAGCCATTGGTTGAACGATGATATTCTGCTAATCTATTTGCTGATGCTAATAAATCATTACGTGTAATTAACAAATAATCTACGTCCAAAAACTGTCCTTGATTGTCTAAGAAAATAGTTCCTTTTATATCCTGATTACTAACTGTTGTATTTCCATCGGATAATGGTTCAAAGTAATTATTTGCGGTTATTGCAACATATTCTCTAAGTTGACCTAAGTTCGCTTTAAAATTTATAGTAGATTGTCCTCCTTGATTTATGATTGTACTAATAGAAGCTGGATTAGTCACTTCCCAAATTTGCTCAATCTCAGCAGTATTCGACATTTGATACTGTCCAATTCCAGATATCGTTGCTACATTATTATTCCTAAATGAAAACTGCTCATTAGCTGCTATCAATTGTCTTTCTGCTTCAATACTAATAAAATCTAGATAACCTGTTGCTGTTGGATTTCCATTATTATTATATGATAAATCTACAGTCACTTTTTCATCTGTAAGTGTAACATCTCTTGTTATGTTTCTTCCTGATGCTAGACTAGTGCTATTAATAGGAGAAAAAGATAATGTACTTATGTTTTGACTATTAACTCGAATATTCATTGTTGTTGAGGATTCTGCTGTCGCAGCAGCAAAAACTCTAAGTTCAACAGGTGTTGTTGTAACTATATTAGGAAAATTAAATTCAAAACTTTTATTCGCTTCAATATCAAATCGATCTCCAAACCATCTACGTCCAACTGTTACTAAATTAAAATCATCCATTTCATGAAATTGATAATCTGTAAAAGTATTAATTATTGTAGTTGCGGTTCCAGAAGGCTCTACATATGGTGTTATTCTCCTTCCATTTGCTCCTCCTGTTGTTACATAATAATATGACCTGTCACTATAAGCGTTGATATTAGTTTCACTCTCTTCGTTATATCCAAGTGTTCCTTCTCCATATAATAAGATATAATCATCTCCAGAAAAAACACCGTCTTCGCCTCCTACAATCTGTATTGCATTTTCTCTTAAGTCAAACTCTGTATTCTCACTATTTCTTAATGGCAACATTGCTCCACCATTTCCGTATATTTTGATTGTTTGGGGATTCACTCCATTTAAATCTACTCCTATATCATTCAAAAAAGAAGCAGTGATTCTAAACACACCTGTTTTATCAACATAAAATTTATGCCAATTTCCAGTTGCTAAAACAGAATTAGTTACCGCTATTTTTGCAGCCGATTTCACTGATAATTGTTGACTTGTATCATACAATATATCAACAGATTGTATTCTTTTATATTGATTTCCTTCTTTTATAATAGGAGAAAAACTAATATATCCTTTATTTTTTCCTCTAGCAGTTATAGTTCTTCCTTCAAATGATATTGCCTTAGGAATTAAATTTAATTCTAAATCTTTTAGTTGTTGCTTGGTAATAGTTTCATAAGAAACATTCATTAATCTAATAGAAGTTTCATTTATTAAACCAGATTCATTCCATTGCAAAACGTATTGAACTCCTTTATCTTCAGAATAATCGAAAAATTCTTTATCAAATCCTGGTATTGTAAATGTTGATTTAGATGTTGCTACAGTAACTTCTTCCCAAGTAATATCAACATGTAATTTTTGTTGAGCATTTATAGAAAGACATAGAAGCAATATAAATAAAAATATAGTTTTCTTCATCATAAGCTATTAACGAGTTAAATATACATAATAGTATCTTTTAAACTAGAGTTTTTCGTATGTATCCACAATATTCAAATAAATATTGCGTTTATTGAAAATCATTGCAAAATTGTTTTTATTTTGCGCCACCGTAATTATCATAAAAAATAATGGGTAAATTTAGCGTTAATTATTATATTGCAAACCCTAATTTCTACTTTAACGAACTTAAATTATGAAGAACACATTTATCTTCAGATCACTCTTAGTGGTTATTATTAGTGTTATACTAGTGAGCTGTAACAACTCTAGGAACTATAGCGATAGTTCAAGAGCTACTGGATGGAAGTTTAATTCCAAAGAAGGTGGTTTCCAAGTAAACACTAACTACAGAGAACAAGAAACTGGTCCAGGATTAGTATTCATAGAAGGAGGAACATTCACTATGGGTAGAGTTCAGGATGATGTAATGCATGACTGGAACAACACTCCAACTCAGCAGCACGTACAATCTTTTTATATGGATGAGACTGAGGTTACCAACCTTATGTATCTTGAATATTTAGATTGGATCAAACAAGTTTTCCCACCATCTGAACAAAAATACAGAAACATTTATAACGGAGCTTTACCAGACACATTAGTATGGAGAAACCGTTTAGGTTATGATGAAGTAATGGTTAATAACTACCTTCGTCACCCATCTTACGCAAACTATCCTGTAGTAGGAGTTAACTGGATTCAATCTGTTGAATTTAGTAATTGGAGAACAAATCGTGTAAATGAATCTATTCTAGAAGAAGAAGGTTTCACTAAAAGAAATGTTATGTATGAAGATGTATCTGCAGAAAGTACATTTGATACAGAAACATATATAAATACTCCTAACCAAGTATATGGTGGAAATGATGAAGCTACTAGAGGTGGTAAACGTTCTGAAAATTATAGTAAAAATAATGATTCAACTGGTTTGTATATTCGTCGTAAGGATGGATTACTTTTACCATCTTATAGACTACCAACAGAAGCTGAGTGGGAATATGCTGCTCTAGGTTTAGTAGAAATAAGAAGTTATAATATCTATAGAGGAAGAAAAAAATATCCATGGAATGGACAATATACTCGTGATGGAAATAGAAGAAAACGTGGTGATCAATTAGCTAACTTTAAGCAAGGTGATGGTGATTACGGAGGTATTTCTGGATGGAGTGATGATGGTGCTGATATTACTGCTGAAGTAAGAACATATGCTCCTAACTCATTTGGATTATATGATATGGCTGGAAACGTTGCCGAATGGGTAGCTGATGTTTACAGACCTATTGTTGATGATGAATTCAATGACTTTAACTACTATAGAGGTAATGTTTATACTAAGAATGCAATTAACTCTGATGGAACAGTAAAAGTAGTAACTACAGATTCTGTTGTATACGATACTTTAAGTAATGGTCGTATTGTTGCTAGAGTTCTTCCTGGAGAAATTGCACAAGTTCCTGTTGATGAAAATGAAACTTATTTAAGAACTAATTTTGATCAAAGTGAAAACAGAAACTATAGAGATGGAGATAAGAGTTCTGGAAGATATTATGAAGGATTTCAAGAAAATGATTCTCCAAGTAAGCGTATGTACAACGCTCCTATACATGAAGTAACACCTAATGAAAATGGAACTCTTGATAAGAAATATGACGAATCTGATAAAAGAACAACTCTTGTAGATGATGCAGTTCGTGTATATAAAGGAGGTTCTTGGAAAGATAGAGCATATTGGTTAGATCCAGCTCAAAGAAGATATTTACCACAAGATATGTCTACCGATTATATTGGATTTAGAAACGCAATGTCTCGTGTAGGATCTAAATCAAAAACTAAGAAAACACCTAAACACCGTAGATAAACTACCGTAGTTTAATAATATCAAAAGCCCTACACCTCTATAGTGTTAGGGCTTTTTTTAATTTTGTATTTATGACTATAGAAAAAATTTATTCATTATTTTTAATGTGTAACTCTGTTTGTACAGACACACGAAAAATAAAATCAAATGATATTTTTTTTGCTCTTAAAGGGGAAAATTTCAATGGAAATGAATACGCTTTACAAGCAATAGAAAAAGGAGCTAAATATGCTATCATCGATGAATCACCTAAAGAGCACCACCCTCACTTAATCTTAGTAGAAGATGTATTAAATACACTACAAGATTTAGCCTTATTTCACAGGAAGCAATTGAATATTCCTATTATCGCGTTAACTGGAAGTAATGGAAAAACAACAACAAAAGAACTTATTAATGTTGTTTTAGGCACCAAATATAATACTACCGCAACTATTGGTAATTTTAATAATCATATAGGAGTTCCTCTCACATTACTCTCTATGTCATCTAATACCGAATTAGGGATTATAGAAATGGGAGCAAATCATCCTGGTGAAATTGATTTATTATGCAAAATTGCAATGCCTAATTATGGCTACATAACTAATATAGGAAAAGCTCACTTAGAAGGATTTGGTAGTCTTGATGGAGTTTTAAAGGCCAAAACAGAATTGTATAGACATATCGATATTGATCAGGGTTTAATTTTCTTAAACAAAGATGATATTAAGCTCACCAATGCTTCTTCTAAGATGAACACCTATTCTTTCTCACAACATGCAGAAAGTGATCTTAAAATAACTTTAGAAAGCAGCGACCCTATGGTTACCGCTATCTACGATTCTACTCTTATAGAAAGTCAACTTATTGGAGCATATAATTTCACTAATATATCAGCAGCAGTAGCAATTGGTCATTATTTCAAGATCCCTACGCAAACCATCGTTGATGCTATAAGAAAATACACTCCTAGCAATAACAGGTCGCAGTTAATAAAAAAAGATGACTCATTAATCATATTAGACGCTTATAATGCGAATCCGACAAGTATGATAGCTGCTTTAGACAATTTCATACAATTGCCTCAAATCACAAAAACTGTTTTTCTGGGAGATATGTTAGAGATCGGAAAAGATACAATACACGAACATCAATATGTTGTTGATTATATTTCAAAAAGCTCTATTCAAAATATCTTCCTTATCGGAAATCATTTTAAACAAACTATCAGCAAGGATGAAAGAATTAAATATTTCTCAACTTTTAATGATCTAGAGAAGGAATATAAAAGCACTATTTCCGAAGCGATATTAATTAAAGGATCTAGAGGGATTAAGTTGGAACGAATTCTAGATATTTTATAAGCTAAATTATCCCTATAATAAAACACCTAACTATTTATAAAAAAGGTCGCCTAAAAATTTACTTTTTAGGCGACCTTTTTTATCGGATCAAGAACAATTGTTGTGTTTATGCAAAAATTTGAGTTAATCTAAAAAGAAAGAATTCAATATTTTTGACACCTCTAAATTGTGCTCTA